>JBCCKH010000010.1:0-190169 GCA_039027495.1 Bacteroidota bacterium | reverse complement strand
GAACGTGGCCGTTGCACAACTCTGACATTCATCAATTTTCGCTTTCATAAGCGTCGGGAAATCGGTAACTTATGGTATGCAAGGCAGAAAGAACTACACCGAAAAACTTTTCCTCAGCTTCAGGCTATCGGACCGTGTTCCCAAGGACAACCTTTACAGGAGGCTGCGCGAGACGCTCGACCTGAATTTTCTTTATGAGGATACAAAGGAACTATATGGAAGTACCGGCAACCCCTCGATAGACCCAGTGGTCTTCTTCAAGCTATTGCTCACCGGATACCTTGAGAACATCACCTCCGATAGGAAATTGACCGAGCACTGCGGCATGCGGATGGACGTGCTCTATTTCCTGGGCTATGACCTGGACGAGGAGCTGCCATGGCACTCGACGATAAGCAGGACCAGGCAGCTTTACCCGGAATCCCTTTTCGAGAAACTGTTCAACAAAGTATTTGCGCTGTGCGTGGACAGCGGGATGGTGTCCGGTCATACCCAAGCTGTGGATTCGGCCCCTATAAAGGCGAACGCATCCATGGAAAGCGTGGTGCCGAAGATGCCCGAAGACTCCGTGGGCAGCCACTTGAAGAAAGTATCGGAAGTGAACAGGGCAACCAAGCAAAAACAAAAGAAGACCGTTTCCCCAGCACATATCTCCGCTCCCGAACATGAGCTGAAGCGTGTGGAGAAACACCACAGAAACCTGCAGAAGGGTTCAGTGAAACTAATGGGCGCATCCCACAAAAAGGCACGCCTGCTCAGCAACAAGACGCACTACAACCCCCATGACCCGGATGCCCGCATATCGGTAAAACCTGGCAAGGCCAGAAAGCTCAACTACTGTTGCAGCATGGCGGTCGATACGGCAGAAGGGGTCATCTCTCACATCCAGGCGGACTTTGCCGATGGCAGGGACAGCCAGTACCTGAAAGATATCGGTGCAAAGGTCCAGAACCGTTTAGGGCGGAACGAACTCATAATGACGGACCTCTTGGCGGACACAGGGTATTCCAACGGCTCCAACTACGACTTTCTTGAAAAGAGGAAGGTCACCGGATGGATACCCGTCTTCGGGAAATACAAACCAAAGATAGAAGGTTTCCCCTACGACAGGGAAAGGGACGAGTACCGTTGCCCGATGGACAGGCCACTTCCCTTCAAGGGGTTCAGTACCAACAAGTACGGCACCGTGCTGAAAAACTACTGGGCGGCACCAAGGGACTGCAAGGCCTGCCCCATGAAACCCCAATGTGCGCCAAAAAAGAGATGCAAAAGTATCACCAGAACGATCTATGACGAACCATACCTCAGGGCCTACGCCCGACAGCACAGCGAAAGGGGCAGACAAATGAAAAGACTCAGGCAAAGTACGGTGGAACCGGTGTTCGGCAGTCTGACCCAGTTCTATGGCCTGAGGAAAATAGGCGTACTGGGTAAGGCCGGTGCCCACAAGGTCATGCTCATGGCCGCGATAGCCTTCAACCTGAAAAAGTACCTGAAGAAAGGGGGAAAAGGACCCTCGATTGGCATTTTAGGGGCCATTATGGATGCACTACGAGGCCTATTGACCGTTTTTCACTGGTCAATCCAATCAAGACCGATTCCCATAAAGGCCTAATTACCACTACCCTCTTGAGTCTAATTCTTGTTCAAAGACTACTTATGCAACAGCCACGCCCGGTTTTTGGAACTTAGGTGTGCTCAAGTTTAAGGTGGTTTGATTTTTTAAAAAGTTAGTGTGGGTAACACTTGAAAATTGGATTAAAAACACAGTAACTTGATAGATTTTGACTCTATTTATGTTAAATTTTACTTGATTTCAAAGAATATTTCAAAAGTGTGCACAAACTGTGCATTTTGTAAAACAAAAAAAGCCCTCACATTTGTGAAGGCCTGTGTTTACTGAGTGGAGAATACCGGAGTCGAACCGGTGACCTCTTGCCTGCCAGGCAAGCGCTCTAGCCAACTGAGCTAATCCCCCGAAAAGAGAAGGCAAAGGAAATACTTTTTGCCTAAGTTTCAAAATGTGAATACGGGCTAGTCTTTTTTGAAGCTAAGTATCAACACGGGAATAGGAACAAAAAACTCAGATTTAGGAACGGTGTTTTTTTCCCATAATTTCTTAAAGAAACCTCGCTTCTTTCTAAATACACAAAGCAAGTCTGGATTTTGACTTTGATAATGTTCCAAAACCCCCAAGTATGTGGTTACATTTTCAGAAATAGTGACTCTGGTACTTAAATCCATTAAAGCCGTATTAATCTGGAGGTCATCTTCCGAATATCCCGGCCGTTTTACCAAAAGTAAGCTCACCTCTGCTCTAAATTTATCTCGAATTGAAACCAAGGGTTTCAGTACCCTTGACCTTTTCAGGATTCCTGAACCAAAAGCGGTTAGTATTTGTTTTGGCGGGGTAAAGGCCGTTTCTTTGGGCACGATCAACGTGGGTATGTTGGTTTGTTTCACAATACGACCTGAAGTATTCCCCAAATACAACTCTTCATCGATTTCATTACTACGCGGCGCGATAATAATCAAATCAATACCCAACTCCTTGTCAATATCTTGAAGACCATCTATGATATCTCCCTTGTAAGTAGCGATTTTGACCTCTACATGGTTTGTTTCAACCGTATTGACCAACTCCTTGATGCGTTCTTTGCTACTCTCGACAACCTTGCCTTCGAGATTCATCAGATTCCCCGTGGTTGCTGCAACGGTTATCACATCCATTACGAAAACCTTTGCGCCAAAATGTGAAGCGAAATCCAAAGCATACTGCAATGTATCCTTTGCGTAAGGCGAAGCCCCTATGGGTACTAGAATGTTGTTCATAACGGTATTGGTTGTGATTATAGCTTAAATTTACAATTTAAATGAAACCTTTTTATGCTGCGACGCGCAAAGATATCCGAAATTGATGATATCATGGAGATTACCAGGGCATGTGCTCGGAAAATGATATCGCTGGGCATCTATCAATGGAATGAACACTATCCGACCCGAGAAGCCTTTCTAAAAGATTTGAACCGAAACGAGCTTTATGTGAACGAAAAGGAAGGAAGCGTTGCTGGGGCAATTGTCATCTCTACCCATATGGACGATGAATACATTCCCATTTCGTGGTTGACACCCAACGGAAAAAACGTCTACATCCATCGCGTTTGTGTCCATCCAGATTTTCAAGGAAAGGGGCTGGCCCAAGAAATGATGGGTTTTGCCGAAACGCAATCCAAAAACCAAGGATTCGCTTCGGTACGATTGGATACGTTTTCCCAAAACAAAAGAAACCAACTTTTTTACGAACAACGGGGATACCAAAAGTTGGGAGATATCTTTTTTCCAAAACAAAGCGAGCATCCTTTCCATTGTTATGAACTGGTGTTATGAGTGAAACCCTCACCGCAGTCAATCTCAAAAACATCAACCGCCTCGCTATTCCTGCTACCATTTCAGGAATTGCCGAGCCGTTGTTATCTATCACAGATACTGCAATTGTTGGGAATATCCCGGTGGATGGACTCGAGTCCCTAGCCGCAGCGGGAATCGTGGGGTCTTTTTTATCCATGCTGATTTGGGTGTTAGGACAAACCCGTAGCTCTATTTCAGCCATTATTTCGCAATATTTGGGTGCCAACAAGTTAAAAGAGGTAGAAAATTTACCTGCCCAAGCCATTTTTTTCAACATCCTTTTGAGTTTGGTGTTGCTGCTTTCCACCATATTCATCATGCCTTGGATTTTTTCACTTTTTGAAGCCAAGGGCAAAGTGTTGGAGTTATGTGTTTCGTATTATTCCATTCGGGTATGGGGTTTTCCCCTCACCTTGTTCACATTTGCTGTTTTTGGCATCTTTCGAGGATTACAAAACACCTACTACCCCATGATTATTGCGCTCATTGGAGCTGTATTGAACATTGGGCTTGATTTTGTTTTGGTATATGGGATTGACGGGCTTATTGAACCGATGTACCTCAGAGGTGCCGCATGGGCCAGTCTAATTTCGCAGGCAGTAATGGCCATTTTGGTAGGCTTCCTTCTCGCCAAAAAAACCAATATCCGCTTACGTCTGGTCTTTCCCCTGAACAAAGAACTCACCCGGCTGATTACCATGAGCCTCAATCTCTTTGTACGGGCCCTAGCCTTAAATGCAGCCTTGATCATTGCGGTTCGGGAGGCCACTTCCCTTGGAGATAAATTCATCGGGGCGCATACCATTGCCATCAATCTTTGGCTTTTTGCGGCATTTTTTATTGACGGGTATGGTGCTGCAGGAAATAGTTTAGGTGGAAAATTATTGGGAGCCAAAGATTATCCCAACCTCTGGAAACTGGCCAAAAAAATCGTTCGATATGGACTGGTGGTCAGTCTGGTGTTGATGCTCTTCGGATTCATTTTTTACTACCCATTGGGTCGTCTCTTTTCGAATGAAGAAATGGTTTTGAGCACTTTTTACGGGGTGTTCTTCTTAGTGATTCTTGGGTTGCCCATGAACACCCTCGCATTTGTGTTGGATGGGTTGTTCAAAGGTTTGGGAGAGATGAAATACCTCCGAAACGTGTTGTTGGCGGCTACTTTTTTAGGCTTTATCCCTACCCTATATTTCGGAAAATATATGGGTTGGGGCTTCCATGCCATCTGGATTGCGTTTATCGTTTGGATGCTTATTCGAGGATTGGCGCTAGTAGTTCGCTTTAGACAAAAATTCAGGCCCCTCGCGCAAAACCCTTAATTTTGGGCAAAACAGTATCACATGCCCACGGATAGAATCCAAGGAAGTCTATATACCTCAATTCAAAATAAGATTGCTACTGTTGAATTTGGGCATCCTGCCAGTAATTCTTTTGTATCCACCTTATTGCAACGATTGACAGATGAACTGAATGCCTTATCCCACAATGAAAGTGTCTCAGTCATTCTGCTGAAGTCCGAAGGAGAACGTGCTTTCTGTGCAGGAGCCTCTTTTGATGAATTGGTCGCCATTTCCGATTTGGAAGAAGGAAAGGCTTTTTTCAGTGGGTTTGCCAATGTTATCAACGCCATGCGGAACTGTAAACAGCCCATTATTGGAAGAGTGCAGGGCAAAACTGTTGGAGGCGGGGTAGGATTGGCTGCTGCCTGTGATTATGTGCATGCGACCGAAGCGGCTTCCATAAAACTGTCAGAAATAACCATTGGCATCGCGCCTTTGGTAATTGCCCCAGCCGTAGAACGGAAAATGGGAAAGGCCGCCTTAGCTGAATTATCGCTAAGTCCATCCGAATGGAAAAACGCCTATTGGGCCAAAGAAAAAGGCCTTTTTTCAAAAGTGTACGAGAACATTTCTGAAATGGACAAGTCCTTGGAAATTCATGTGGAAAAATTGGCTTCTTACAACTCTAAAGCACTTATGGAAATGAAGCGTGTCCTTTGGGAAGGCACATCACATTGGGACGAACTTTTAACGGAAAGAGCAGCCGCTTCCGGACGTTTGGCACTTTCTTCAGAAACCAAAGCAGCTTTGGAAAAATTCAAAAAATAAGGCGATATGGATATCTTGAATTGGCTCAATAGTGACTTGGTATTTCCTCTGGTAGCCTTGCTGGTCATTGCGGTTTACATTATCACAAGAGTTCGAAATCGAAGGAAGTTCAAACGATAATTCCATGCTTCAAAACAAATCGACGATGTGGGTAGTTCTTTATTTCATTTTTTTCTCTGGTGGTGCTTTTTTAGCCTATCTCGCTTATCAACAATATCAAAAAACGGAACTTCTACTGGACAAAGGTATCCGCACCAAGGCTACGGTCACCCAACTGGTTCCCTACCGAAGTGATGATGGCACTACCTATGCGCCTGTTTTCGAATTCAAGGACACACAACAGCAGGTCCACTCTTTTGAAAGCTCCATCAAATCCTCTCCCGCGCCTTACAAAGTGGGTGAAAAAGTAAAAGTGGTATACGATAACAAGGATAAAACCAATGTCAAGACCATTTCTTTTTGGGGCCTGTATCGTTGGAGTGTCATTTTGAGTATGATTGCTGCTCCGTTGATAGTACTGGGCGGCAGCTACCTTTGGTATATTTACTTTTAATACGAACCGTGCGTAAATTCGTCAATCCCTATATTTAGACCATGAAGGAATTGAAGCTCGAAGCAGGCAAAAAGGTATACTTTGCAAGCGACAACCATCTTGGAGCCCCCACTTTAAGGGATAGTCTGCCTCGGGAAAAAGTCTTTGTCTCCTGGTTGGATACCATTAAGGAAGATGCCGGAGTCATTTTTCTGCTTGGAGATTTGTTCGATTTCTGGATGGAGTACAAAACCGTAATCCCCAAAGGATTCTCCCGAACCTTGGGGAAGCTTGCCGAACTTACGGATGCCGGAATTCCAATTTATTATTTCGTAGGCAACCACGACCTTTGGATGAATGGCTATTTCGAAGAAGAGCTAAACATTCCCGTCTTCCATCAGTCGCAACAATTCGATATCAATGGCACCTCTTTTTTTATTGGACATGGGGATGGCCTTGGGCCGGATGACAAGGGTTTTAAACGCATGAAAAAAGTATTCACGAATCCATTGGCCCAATGGCTTTTTAGATGGTTGCATCCCGATTTAGGGGTTCGTTTGGCCCAGCATCTTTCCATCAACAACAAAATCATTTCTGGAGAAGATGATGCCAAATTCTTGGGTGAAGACAAAGAATGGCTGGTTTTGTATGCGAAGCGAAAATTGGAAACGACCCATTACGACCATTTCATCTTTGGACACCGTCACCTACCTTTGGAAATTCAACTCAATGAAAAATCCCGATATACCAATTTAGGAGACTGGATTACTTATTTTACCTATGCCATTTTTGATGGTAATTCCCTTCGCTTGGAAAAATTTGAAGCCACATCATCCTGAGGTTGCCTCAGATTCGGCTACGTCTTTGGACAAATCCAACTTTCGGAAGCTGGGCGATATCCATCCTGTCAATCCCACAGTCAACAAGGTCATGCAACCACCAAAAACCACTGCGGGAACTGTTCCCAATAATTTTGCCGCCAACCCACTTTCAAAAGCCCCTAGCTCGTTTGAGGAACCCACAAAAATGGAATTCACCGAAGCCACTCGTCCACGCATGTTGTCTGGGGTTTTCAATTGTAAAATGGTTTGTCGAATAATCATGGACACCCCATCAACGGCCCCGCTGAGGAACAAAGCTCCTACAGAAAGCCAAAACAATTTGGATATACCGAAAACGATGATGCAAATGCCAAAGGCAAAAACAGCAAGCAACAATTTGCGTCCCGCATTTTTGTGCAACTGGAATCGAGTTGACCCAAGCATGGTGATGGCTGCACCAACCGCAGGAGCGGCCCGCAAAATACCAAAGCCTTCTGAGCCTACCTTCAATATATCCTGTGCGTAAATAGGCAAAAGCGCAACGGCGCCCCCAAACAAAACGGCAATCATATCCAACGTCAACGCCCCGAAAACCGCCTTGGTTTTAAAAACGAAACGCAGTCCATCTTTCAAGCTTTGCAATACCGGCTCACCCAATTTTGGATTCAGTATGGGCTTTTTGGGAATTTGAAGTAGAAAAACTAATGCCAACAAAGAGAATCCAAAAACGATGCACATGGACCAATGCACCCCAATCCATCCGATGGAAAAACCAGCCAAGGTTGGTCCCAAAACCCCGGCAACTTGCCAAGTAGAGCTACTCCAGGTTGCGGCGTTGGGGTATATCCGCTTGGGTACCAAAAGCGCTATTAACGAAAACACGGTAGGCCCGATAAATGCGCGAACCACACCGCCCAAAAATACCATCGCATACACCGCATAAAGAATGGTAGACGTTTCGAGAGATTTTGTCAAATCTGGGTCACTAATCAAAAAGAGACCCAAACTCACCACCGAAAAAGCCATAATACACTTGACCAAAAGGTTCCGTTTTTCGGTCTGGTCGACAAAATGACCTGCGAATAAAGCCATTCCTACGGCGGGAATCACTTCGATTAATCCAATAATTCCAAGGGACAAGGGGTCTTTGGTCATGGAGTACACCTGCCATTCTATAACAATAAATTGCATGGACCAGGCAAAAACCATGGCAAAACGGACTACCAAAAAGATGTTGAACTCTTTATATCGTATGGCTGCGTAGGGGTCCATGTGGGCTATCGAATGTCTCTCAGTTTCAGTTGAATGCTAGTGGTTCCGTTCCATTCATTTTCCTCCAAGGAAAATACTGCATCAAAAGTACGACCTGATTTCACGGTATCCAGCATTTTTCCCAAACCAAAACCAATGGCAGAGATGACTTTTCCATTTTGGGCAATAGCAAGTTTTAAGTGTTTGTCCCCTTCGCCAACACATTTCCCATATCCAGTATCCTGAAGTCCTCTTGCCATAAAAACAGGGGTCATGTTGCCAGGTCCAAAAGGTGCGAACTGTTTTAAAATACGAAGGAGTTTGGGTGTAATCCGTGAGAAATCAATTTCCATATCGATTTGCTGTTCTCGTTGCAACAAACTGGGGTCAATGGAGTCAGATACCACGCTTTCAAATTTTTGTTTGAAGGCATCATAATTATCGGCTTCCAAGGTGAGCCCAGCAGCATATTTATGTCCTCCAAACTGTTCGATATGTTCAGCGCAAGCCTCTAAGGCATGGTACACATCAAAACCCTTGACCGAGCGCGCCGAAGCAGCGAGTTTATCTCCGCTTTTGGTAAAAACCAAAGTAGGGCGATAGTGGGTTTCGGTTAATCGCGAGGCCACAATTCCGATAACGCCTTTGTGCCAATTGGGGTCATACACCACGGTGGTGACTTTATCTTCTTCTTGATGTTCCTGGATTTGCAACAAGGCCTCCTCCGTGATTTGGCTGTCCAAATTCCTACGGTCACTGTTGAATTGCTCGATTTGCGCTGCGGTTTCCCCTGCTTTGGAAACATCCTCTTCCAACAACAATTCCACGGCATGTTCCCCATGTTTCATGCGCCCGGCGGCATTGATGCGTGGGGCTAGAATAAAGACTAAATCGGTTACCGTGAATTGTTTCTTTTTTACGTTTTCCAAAATGGCCTGAAACCCTGGTCGTGGGTGCGTGTTAATGACTTGAAGGCCCAGATATGACAACACCCGATTCTCGCCGGTAATCGGCACAATGTCCGCTCCGATGGCCGTTGCTACCAAATCCAAAAAAGGGTAAAGTTGCTCTGTATCTTGATGACTTTCCTGATGTAGGGCTTGAATCAATTTAAATCCTACACCACAACCGCAAAGTTCTTTGAAAGGGTATTCACAATCTTCGCGTTTTGGGTCCAAAACCGCAATCGCTTCTGGTAAAGCGGGGCCAGGCCGGTGATGGTCGCAAATGATAAAGTCAATGCCTTTGGTTTTGGCGTACGCCACTTGTTCCATGGCCTTAATGCCACAATCCAATGCAATAATCAAAGTGAAATCATTATCCGCGGCAAAATCAATTCCCTGCATGGAGACCCCATAGCCCTCTCTGTATCGGTCTGGAATATAGATGGCCACTTGGCTACTGGAACGTGATAAATAAGAAGATAGCAAGGCCACTGAGGTGGTACCATCCACATCATAATCGCCGTATACCAAGATGTTTTCGTTAGCATCAAGTGCCTTCTGAATTCTGAATACGGCCTTATCCATATCCTTCATCAATAAAGGGTTGTGCAGGTCTTCCCATCTCGGTCTAAAAAAACCTTTCGCTTGGTCATAGTTGGTTACACCACGTTGGAGCAAGAGTTGTGCAATCAGGGGGTCAACCTTCAAGTCTTTTGAAAGGTGTTGAATGTCTTCGGGTAGGGGTTTTGGCTTTAGGGTCCATCGCATGGGTATACTATTAATTTGGGCAAACGTCAATTCGAGTGTTTTGAGTTGCCGTGCTTGTCATAGCAACTTCAAAATGTATCGAGAATGACGTATTAAAATGTCTTTTTGCTAAGATTAGGGAGTTTTGCATATTCACCATCAATTAATGCTTGCTTTTTTGTCTTTGACCATTTTTTGATTTGCTTTTCCCTTTCAATAGCTATTCTAAAATCCGTGAACTTGGCATAATACACCAGTTCTACTGGTCTTCTTGAAAAAGTGTAGCTATCTGGATATCTTCCCTCATTATGGTCCTTAATCCGTTTCATAAGATTTGAAGTTACTCCAGTGTAAAAGCTTCCATCTGAACATCTGAGTATGTAAACGTAAGCATTCTTTGCCATAGCTAATTCGTACTTCTCGATACAATTCTGACCCTGTCAGAATCACTCGAAGTGACTTTCTAAAAGAATACCCTTAAATAGCGATAGAATATCCTCCAAATCAAATTTTTTTCCACTCATAGTTGCTGATTTGATTCGAGGTTGAGTTATGGAATATAATAAATTTCCTGAGCTTGAACTTTACGGTTTGAACTTGTGTTTAGGAAGTATGAAAAAAGGTTTGAATGTCCAACTTTGCGAAGCGGCGGAACATTTCCATAACACCGCAGTATTTTTCCACACTTAAGTCAACGGCCCTTTGCAATTTGCCTTCATTAAGGTTTGGGCCATGAAAGTGATACTCGATTCGTACGGCATCATAATATTTAGGATGTTCATCGGTCAAGTTCGCAATGGTTTCTATATGGAAATCGTTGACTTCCAATTTCATCTTCTTAATCAAAGAGGCCACATCCAACCCGGAGCAGCCTGCCAAACCGGATAGCATCAGCGCTTTAGGTCGTAGACCATTTCCTTCTCCGCCGTCCTCCGGACCCGCGTCAATGCGCAAATCCAACCCGGACGGATTGTTGCTCTCGAAAGCCATTCCGCCCACCCATTTGGTAGTGATGTGATTGGTCATAAAATCAAATTTTTGTTTATTGCAACACGTAAAAATACGACTAAAAAATACACCTATGGCCTTAGTTGCACCCTTAGACCCCAGTCATGATGAAGAGACCCGTGAACTGGCAAAATTCTTTAATGAGACGCTGGGTTTTTGTCCGAATTCCATTTTGACCATGCAGCATCGGCCTGCCATTTCAAAGGCGTTCATCAACTTGAACAAAGCGGTTATGGCCAATGAAGGTAGGGTTACCTCTGCTTTAAAACGCATGATTGCCTGGGTAAGCAGCAATGCAACGGGTTGTCGCTATTGCCAAGCGCATGCCATTCGCGCTGCAGAACGTTACGGCGCAGAACAGGAGCAATTGGATAACATCTGGGAGTACCGAACCCATTCGTCGTTTTCAGATGCGGAACGTGCGGCCTTGGATTTTTCACTAGCGGCCTCTCAAGTGCCCAACGCAGTTGATGCTGACATCAAAGCACGGTTGTATGCGCATTGGGATGAAGGCGAAATTGTGGAAATGTTGGGCGTCATTTCGCTTTTCGGGTACCTCAACCGTTGGAATGACTCCATGGGGACCAATATTGAAACGGGGGCTGTGGAAAGTGCCAACCAATATTTGGGCAAACACGGTTGGGAAGAGGGTAAACATAATGGCAGTCAATACTAATATCAGATGCCCGATGTTTGATGTTTGATGTTTGAAGGAACTATTTCTTGATTTACATCAACTTTTAGCCCGCAACGTTGCCTGAACTTTGTTTCAATCAAAAAACGAACAGTTATGGCAAGCTTATTTCTTACTCCTGAACATCAAATCCAAAGGTTGAATGGTATGCTTCATCAAATGAAGTCCTGGCAATCCATGGATAAGGGAATCCTTACGGCCCAACCAAGCCCAAAGTCATGGGGGCTTATTGAAGTTGTAGAACATTTGAACAAGGCTTACACACTGTATGTAGACAAAATCGACGCGGCCATTACCAACTCTCCTGAAATCAAAAAAGAACCTCAGCCATTTAAAACTAGGGCATGGCAAAAGTTCGTTATTGAAGGGCAACGCCCCAAAAATGGCAAACGCCCTTGGAAAATGAAAACCCTAAAACGTTTTGAGCCACTGTTGGACGTCAAAGCACTTACCGATGAGGACATTAAAATCATTTTCGAACGTTTCTTTGAACTACATGAACATCTAAAGACCTCTATTCTTTTGGCTCGCACCAAGGCAGTCAAAACCCAGTCATTTTCATCTGCCATTGGTCCCATCGTGACTTTTTACCTTCCTGAAGCTTTTGAATTTTTATTGTGCCATATGGAACGGCACTATGTACAGATTGAGGGAATTTTAGCCACGGCAAGCCCAAAATAATGTCTTCGGAGTGTACTTTCTAACTTCTCATGTGATGGTCAAATCCCCAATGTCATTTGATCTTTGACCTTATGATACCGCAAACAGGCTTTGATACATTCCTTTAATTCCTCCCCAGGGACTTTTCGGTTCAATGGAAAAATGATAGCTCTCTTTCCTTCATAAGTAAAGATGTCTCCAAAAACCAAGCGAAAGGTATCCACTAATCTACTCGTGCATTGAAAATACATGGCATACTGGTCCGGGGTCTTTTCCTTATAATCCATTCGGAGCGTACTTCCATTTTTGGTGACGAAACTGGGTTCGCCCCATTTCAAAGTCTCTTCCAAAACAGATACCTCTGGCATCTCTTCTGCGGTTTCAAGAACCAATTCCCTCAAGTATTGCATCTTATCGCGAACGGTGTCTGGATAATTTTCAAATATTGCATTCACTCTGGGGTCGGTTTTTAGGACTAGATTGCCCATGGTTTCAAGTTTAAGGCAAAGGTAGCTGTCGGTTGTGTTAAGGGTATGTCAGGGGTGTTTTTGAATTTACATACCATTGGAATTGAAATCCATCAACACTGGGTAGACCACTTTGAATGCATTGTCAATAACACTTATCGCTATTCCAGTTCTCCCCGCTCCTTTAGAAATTTAAATATCTTTTTATCGACCGCTGATATGATATCCAAATCTTTATAGTTGAGCCATCGGATTTCCTCAATTTCAGAGGTTGGTTTCATGTTCCCTTTATACTTGGCCTTGTAGCAGGTCATTTTAACCAGAACTCCGTCCTTTGCACCATCCGATTGGGCTTTGAAGGTTCCAACGTATTCAATCGTGTCGATGTCAATCTTCACATTTAATTCCTCTGCAATTTCCCTTGTTAAAGTTTGTGCATCAGATTCTCCCAGTTCTCTTTTTCCTCCGGGGATGTAGTATTTCGTTTTTCCTTTAGACTTGGTACTTAAAACTTGTCCGTTTCTGGTTTCGATAAATGCAATTTTGTCGATTTCTCTCACTTGTTGTGATTTTGTCCAACTCAGCACAAAGGGCTTGTTTTAAAAAATAGTCCGTTTTTACAACTCTGCTTTTCTCATTTGGTTCAGCAATACAGCAAAAAATTGGTTGAAAACCAAAACTCCTTTGTTATCTGTAAATGGTAAGGTACGATTAGTCTTCCACACGTGATAAGGTTGCTGTTTTTCCAAGCAACGAAATGCCCAAATACCCTCTCATTTTTAGGATATTTCCATTGTTTTCCAACCACATTTTTCCAGAGTAGGTCCCCCCATTTTCAATAGAATACACTTCTCCGCCCACCCATTTGTCATTTTTGAATATAAAATCCTTCATGAAAACAATTCCCACAACGCTTCTGTTTTGTTGGCCTTCATCCGGATTTTCAGTATCCAAACGTGCATCTTTTCGCCAAATGATTTTGCCGAAATATGCGTTGCCCTTTTTGAAAACTTCTATTTTCCCTTCCTTGGTCTCCGTCCAATATTGCCCGATGATCTTATCCGCCGCTGCTTGTGAAAAAGACAAATTTGATAGCATCCCTAGAAATAAGGTTGTTACTAGTAGTTTCATATCGTTTGCTTTGACTTTAATTCTTGAATGCCTTGCTGAAAATCAATTACATTTTTATATCCTAATTCGTTTCGGGCTTTTTGGTCTGATACCGAAAACTCAGTTCCCATTAAACGAATCATCAAAGGCATCACGGGAGGTCTTGATTTAAGTCCTAAAATCTTCCATATCCCACCAAACACATGTGCAAAAAATAGTGCTACACCCCTTGGAAGTTCTTTTTCCCCAGGGTCAAGACCTTCAGCCTGCAAGATTGCCGAGAACGTTTCTTTCACAGATCTTCTGTCACCATCGGTCACAAAGTAGGCTTGACCACCCTCATCAGATGACAGGGCGGCAAGAACGGCACTTGCCAAATTCTTTACGTGAATGGTGGATAATATTTGATGACCTCCACCAATCCATCTCCATTTACCATTTTTCACATTTTCGAGTAAATCATCGTAATGATGGTTGTTGGGTCCCCATATCGCCGGGGGGCGAAGCGAAATCGTCTTGAAGGACTTGCTATTGGCTTTTAAAACCGCCTTTTCCGCGATGGCTTTTGTTTTCGGGTACAATGCCTTCGGAAATTGTTTGCCCGCATCTTTTTCAGTTAGGTTTACGATGGGAGATCCTGGCACTACGGGTGCCGCACTGATGTAGATAAACTTTTTAATACCATTTTCTTTCGATTTGCTAAGCAAATCTTTGGTGGCCTTCACATTGATTTTGTAAAATAGCGCCTTGTCGTATGTCAAGTCCATATGTGCGGCTGAATGCAGCACACAATCACACTCCTTTAATGCCTCTATCGTGTTTTTTGATAAGGATGTAAGATCATCCATTACGGGAGTAGCGCCCAAGGAATTTACGGTTTCTGCTGCCGCCGTACTTCTGGCCAAAGCGAAAATCTGAAACCCATGGTCAATCAGTATTGGAATAATGCTTTGCCCCACAAACCCAGAGCCGCCTGTTACAAATATTTTCATATCCCAAAACTATCGGGATAAAGTGTCGAGCAGTTAGCTTAAAAAGTCGTTCGATTGTCCCTATCAGACGTTATTGACTGAATGTGGAGGGAACCGTGCCAAAAATCTTCTTAAAGGCACTTGTAAATTTTGAAGGGTGCGAATAGCCAAGTTCGTAGCTCAATTCACTTACCGATTTCCCCTTGCGCTGCAACTCGTCTTTGGCATAGTCGAACTTGATTTTTTGATGGTACTGAATGGGTGCTTTTCCAAAAACCTGCTTAAAGGTTGTTTTGAACTTTGTTGTTCCCATACCGGCAATCTCCGCTAAAGCTTTAATGGAAGGAATGGTTTGGGCCACAGGGTTTCTTAAATGCGCCGAAGCCAGAAACAGCCCTTTTATATCCATCGGGTGTAGGTGTTCATACGTTGAAGGGAATTCCCTATCCTTTAGCTTTTCGATTACATCGGCCAAAAACTGCATCAAAAAGGCATTTGCCCTTATCTTGTTGCTTTTGGATTCCATAATGCCCTTCAAGCTGGTTTCCATCCTATAGCCCAAATCTTCGTAGAGCAGGGCATTTTCAGAGTTTCGCAGTTTGAAAATGGTCTCACTTTCGTATTGTGTAAAGAAGTCTCTGTGTACCCGTATCAGTACGATTTCAAAATCTGAATTTTTAGGACTTGAACTGAATACATGCGTGTCTGGTGTATAAAACAATAAGCCTGAAGGCAAAAATTTCTGAAAGTTGATTTCTTGATTATTAACGGTTTTTTTGATAGCAGATTTGGAGAGATTGATGTTGAACAGCAACCATTCGCTATTCTTAGGATTAGTTGACTTCATATCAACATGCTCAGAAATCCTACACTTTAAATGGTAAAACTCTATTGTGTTTGGAAAGCGATACCACTCCATTTGTCCAATACCAAGAGTAGAAGGTAAAACCAGCGTATCATCGGTGACTTTGACATTCAGCTGTTCGGAAAATTGATGTAGAATATTATGTCTTATGTCTATTTCAAAGTTCATTGCCAATTGAGACCCCTTCTGAAAAGTTCCGTTGTTATTCGTAAAATTGATTGTTACGTGAAGTTCGGGAATTTTTATTTTGCCCCAAACTACAAACAAGCGGTACACTAGAAATTATTGAGTGCCCTTATTCGAATTTCAAATTCTTACTTAAGAACGGAAGCACTCTTGTTACAAACCGTCCCTCCTCGCCCCAATACTTGTTCCAAGGGTTGCCTACAAATTCCTCACCCATATGGTCAATGCCCAAGTCCATCAACTTTTTGCTGAACCTTCGATTTGAAATCACGTGTGCCTGTGTTACGTCAAAGCGACCCCAATCAAATGCAATCGCCTTTAGTTTCTTTAGGTTGCCCAAATTTTCATCAAGGGTTTCATCCAAATGAAAAGCTTTCATTTCTTTCCGGGCCTGTTCGGCTTTAAACTCCAAAGTTCCATCTGGACCTCCTTCAAAATGAAAATCAGCATAAAGCGGCGGACGATTTGGGTTGGGCAAAAAGGCTTGGCAAATGCTGGCAAAAATTTGGGTTCTACCCGTTCCCCGAATTTCATCATAGGAGGTTGCTTGGTGAATTTTTTCCCAATCCACATCCAAAGAATTCCTGGGCAAGTAGCCCGACCCTGTAGCTACCGGATGCAAAGCATACACAATACTGACCCATTCTGGATACGACATGGCCAGTTTCAAAGCACCTCTCCCACCCATAAAATCGCCTACTACCGCACGGCTATCGCTTTTGGGAATCGTTCTCAATTCATGGTCTACAAAAGGAATCAATTCTTTCGTAATAAAATCCAGCCACAAGCCGCTGGTGGTAGAATTTTCATAAAGACTCCCAGTCGTTGGGGAGGTGAAATCCGCTACCACGAATATAAATTCGCCGGATAACTTACTTTGAACGCTTTTCTCAATAATACCCGGGACCTTATGGTGATGTAATATGGTTTCTGGAGTATTAAAAAAGTTATGCAGATAATAGACCACTGGAAAGCTGTGTTCACTCAGATGATAGGAAGGCGGAAGATAAACATGAACCTGTCTTACCGTATCAATTCCAATCTTGTTCTCACTTAAGATGTTGGAATGTATTGTTTTGGCAAGCATCCTTTCGTATAGGTCTACCTCATTTTTTTGGGCCTGAATTGAGGATATACCGACCCATAGCAATGCAGTGAGCAAAAAGAAGTGTTTTCTCATGATGGGATGGTTTCATGTTGCTTGAAAACAACAATTGAAAAGAAAGTTCGCATCTTTCAGAACCACATCGTAGAGAGATTGACAACCGTAGCCGAAATATTGACATACTGCTATATCTGTATGCACTTGGTCCAAAGAAAGAAAGAGGGTTAACGTGAAGATTCCCTATTTACAAACAAAAATCTGTTTGTCGGATTGGTCTTGGAAAGCCTCTTCTTCAAAACTCCCAAATTTCTCGAGAATGATAAACCCGCAGGCTTTTACGTACGCATTCAATTCTTGGGGATAGAACATGCGCATATCCAGATTTTGGATGGAATCAAAATGCCCATTGATGAAGAAGTGCCACTCAATCCGGTTGATTTGGGTTTGGTTTTCATATGCCATGCTTTCCTGAACCGAAATCTCCCTACCATCTTCAGTGGTAAACTGTGATACTAGCTTCAAGCCTTTTTGGCCCTCCACCATAAATTGGATATTGGGATTAAAGCAATCAAAAATAAAGGTGCCGTCCTGCTTCAAATGGGATTGGACTTTGTCAAAGGCTTGAAAAAGGTCTTCATTTTTATAAAGGTGATGAATGGAATTAAAGGGAATAAAAATCAAGTCAAACTTTTCATCCAAATCCAGGTTTCGAATATCCGCCTCGACAAACTTGATTTCCAACCCTTCGGCAGAAGCCTTTTTACGCGCCTTTTCCAGCATGGAAGCGGTATAATCCACACCCATAATGTCAGTCGCTTCTTTGGCAAGGGGAATGGTCAATCGGCCAGAACCACAGCACAGCTCAAGCACACGCGCTTCTTTGTCTTTTGGCATCCATCGTTTATAGAAATCCAAATCATTTACGCCAGAATTCATTCCGTCATAAATATTCGCATCATAAATCAAATCCCCTACGGTGTATTTCTCCTCCATCGTTAGGTTAACAAGGTTATTATTTTGTCTAAACGGATGAAGTTCGGGAATTTTCCTATTGGTTTATGAGAGACGTAATCCGACTTTGGCTAAAAATGGCCATCCTCATTTTTTTTGGACCTTTAATTCGGCGACGATGGGCGCTAACATTTCCTCATTAAAATTCTCATGGGAAATACTGGAATACCCATTTTCCTTTCGGAGAAAGGATGAAAGCATTGAAATGAATTCGTCGTTATAAATAAACACGGCCATCTCTTCTGTTTTTGACATTCTCTCCGTAGCATCGGCCCATTTTAACTTTGCTTCACCTTCATAAATCAGCTCAATTATAGTATGCTCCTTTCCACCCCAATTTTGTTTGGTAATTCCAATTTTGGAGTGTTCGGAAGACTTTACAATGGGTACGGCTTCAACATAAACCACTTCTGCTCCGAACCTATCTTTTATAGGTTTTGTGCCTTTTTTTGATGCCGTAACAAAATACCATCCATTCTCAAATTCATATTGGGTTGTTTTTGACTTTTTAACCCCACAAGAGATGGTCAGGAATCCAATTGTTACTATTAACAGTAATTTTTTCATAATTCTGAGGGACGTTTTAGAACACGAATCTTGACTCAACTGCCTTTATTAAACAGGTCCATTACAATTCCTATCCCAAGAAGCAATACCGACCCTGTGATACTACCAAAGAGATAGGCCAACAAGCCCAAAAAATAACTCAGTACTTTATTTTTCTGAAAAAAGTTTCCGATGGCCCATGTTGAATACGCTATCGCTGACAAATAGGCCACACCGTTTACGTCGAGACCCGTAGCAGTTTCCAAAATGCCGAAAAGCGTAAAAATCAAATTCCCCACGCCAATGGTAAAAAACATTAAAATGAATATTTCGTAGAGGTTGAATTTGGATTTCAAAAAGAACAACCTAGCCCAAAATCCGATGAAGAAAGCCAAAACAATATTAAAAACGCCAAAATTCTGTCCAACCCATTCGAAAACCGTTCTTATGCCTTCACTTTTGACCTTATCTGGTGAGGAACCGGTTTCAAATCCGAAGATTTGCTCACTTATCACAAACAACAAGGAGCTAAAAATCACAAAAATGATGGGCTTGACTAGTCTCTTTCGGTCATGTAGCAAAAACTCACGAACGGTTTGGCCTGGTCTTACAAACAACTCGCGAATGGTATAAAATAGGCCCTTATCGAAGTTTAATACGCTACTGATTTCATTCCAGATATACGTTTTGTCAATCCGTTCGAGCGTTTGGTGGTTTTCCATGGCTTGGGATTCTTCAGTTTCAGAAGTTTCATTCATAAGGTTGGTTTTCACAGGTGCCGAATCGCGATTTTTTGTTTACTCAATTGAATAGTGGTCTGCATCTCCATAAATCACTTTCCATTTTCCATTTCGTTTTTGCCAGACAAAGGTATTTGGGCCTCGAGACTTTGTAAGGGTTCCATCTTTTGCAACGATGGAATCCGTGAATATGAATGATGAAATGGCATGGTCATTCCCGAGTGGGATGATTCGCAAGCTATCCCATTTTGTATTAAAACTCTCCAAGGATGACATGAAGTCGCCAGAACTCTGTTGTACCATTTCATAAGTAACATGATTTCCATCTGCAAGCATAGTGAACTCGGGCCAAAGCAAATTCAGAACGCCATCTGAATTCAAAGTTGTATCCGCCTTTTGAAAGGCGTCTACTTGGCTTTTCACGTCCTCAACCAATTGGGCCGGATTGTACACTTCGTTGTTCGCTTTTTCGCCACAGCTTAGCAGTACGCACAGTAGAAATGAAATTAGGATGAAGGAGGTTTTGCGATTCATCTTTGCGAAGGTTATTGAAAATTACATAAAATGATACTATTAGGTTCGGTAGTTAAGAAATACATTAAGGTCTTTGGCAAAACTGTGTTCATTGCAGGCACAAAAGTTGCCAGATATTACTTTCTGACCCCAGCAGGTCTATTTTCTTGGCCTTCCAAGTCCCTCATACTATCCCCAAGCTCTCTTCTTTTAAGGTTGGCGAGGCTGTCAATGGTCTGCACGATTTCAGGGTATAGCTGGGCTACATTATTACTCTCGCCGATATCTTTTGAAAGGTCAAAGAGTTGAATATCCTTTACCTCATTAAAGTCATATACTGCCGGAAACCCTCCCTTTCCCCCTTCGCGTCCATTCAAAGACTTGTATTCCCTGGGGTAGTACAACTTCCAGTTTTTGTATCGAACCCCATGCAGTTCGTTGATGTTATAATAGAAGTAATAGGCCTCATGTGGGCTATCTTCGGTCTTTTGCGTCAAGACTTCTGTAATATTCTTGCCATCTATCTCTTTTTCCGGCAAGCGCGATTGGGTCAAATGCGCAATGGTGGGCAAAATATCTATGGACATCAAGGGGGTGTTGACGACCTGGTTCGCAGGAATTTTGTTTGGGTACCGTATGATGCAAGGTTCCCGTTGTCCGCCTTCCCAAGCGGTTTGCTTGCCTTCGCGTAGCGGATGGGCCGAACCGGCATGTTCCCCATACGAAAGCCAAGGACCGTTGTCCGAGGTGAAGATGACCAACGTATTGTCATCTATGCCAAGTGTTTTGATGGTTTCCAAAATCTGGCCCACGCTCCAGTCAATTTCCATAATGACATCGCCGTAGAGTCCTCTTTTGGATTTTCCCTTGAATTTATCGGAGACGAACAACGGTACGTGAGGTTGTGGATGCGCCACATATAAAAAGAAAGGGTTTGCTTTGTTCTTTTCAATAAACGACACACTTCTTTCGGTCAATTGGGTGGTCAGCATCGATTGGTCAACCAAGGTGTCGATGATTTTTTCATTTTCGAACAAGGGCAATGGCGGAAAATCGAAAACGGTGCCTTGCTCGGGGTGATAGGGCCACATGTCGTTGGAATACGGAATTCCATAGAATTCATCAAACCCCTGTTTGTTGGGCATAAAATCAGGATGGTCGCCCAAGTGCCACTTTCCAAAAATGGCGGTCGCGTAGCCTTGGTTCTTCAACATTTCGGCCATGGTGAGTTCTTCCAAATGCAATCCATTGGTATTTCCAGGACCAAAGGCCAAATGAATTCCAATTCGATTCGGATAACACCCGGTTAGGATGGCAGCTCTCGAGGCGGAACAAATGGGTTGGGTCGCATAAAAATTAGTAAGCCTCACCCCTTCTTGGGCCATGGCATCCAAATTTGGCGTTTCGATATCTGGAGACCCATAACACCCCACATCGTTATAGCCTTGGTCGTCCGTGAAAATAAGGATGACATTAGGGGGAGCCGAAGAAGTGGTTTCCGACGCTTTTTTTGGCGCCGTGTTACAGGAAAGCATCAAGGTTGTAAGGAGCAATAAGACTATGGATTTGGTCATTGTGATGGTTTTTGCGGTGTGAAGTGAAGTTCGTGATTTCCAATCACAATTACACATACCTCATGCGGCATCAATCTATCCTTCTAAATCGGGTTACTTTTTCATCGCTAATCCTATGCGGTATTCCCGGTTTTACATAGTGGTCAAAAGTGCCGTCGGCATCAAAATTCCCCAATTGAATTATTTTAAGTACCACTCCATTGTCGTTTATCGCATAGTAGAGACAACTGTCGGCCCAGGTTATTTTTAGTTTTTCCGCTTTCCCAAAAGACGTGGTATGTTCAAAATCAACCCCTTTTTCTTTGAATCGAATTACGGTGTCAATGCCATCCGTAAATGTGCCATACCTGTTTTTGCCACATTTTGTAGCGTTGGGTACTATGGCAATGTTTTCTTTCTCCAATAGGGATTTGTAGGATTCTTGGGGTTCGTAATAAAACCTTTGATAGATAAAAACCCCTAAGGGTAAAAGCAGGGCCACCACAAATCGAGCGATTTTAACTCCAGCGGCTCCCACCGCCAAGTTCAAAGGATTTTTGAGTACCCCAAACACTAGGGCATACACAAAAGTGGCCAGCGCAAAAATTCCAACAAGGTTTAAAACAGGGTATGCCTTCAGCAATTCGGAATTTCTTCCCAAAAACAAAGCGAGGTAAAATAAGATTCCAAAGAGGGCCGATATTTTTAGATTCTTCGGTAAATCGTTTCTCATAAAATGAAGGCCAACTTTAAGACATGTTCCGTTCGGGTAAAGTTATTTATAAAATACCGTCGGGCAACAGGTTTTGAAGCGGGCGCAAACGAAGTGTTCTTCAGTTTGAGGTACTCGTGGAAAAGTACTTCTAGTCTTTCTTTCCTTTTTTCGTCTTTACGATGACCACCCCGTTGGGCGCTTTGTATTTTTTCATGGCTTGCTCATCTTTCACCACTTCAATGCTTTCAATATCATCGGGAGCTAATTTTTTAAGGGCTTTTCGGTCAGACTTTTCTCCATTTACAATAATCAGAGGCGCTTTTTCTTTATTGCCTTTACTTTTTATCTTGACCTTATACCCATCCAAATTCTTTTTTGTGGTAATGAGCACTACGCCATTTTTTGCATTGTACTCCTGTAAGGCCTTATCCCCTTTTAACACATTTATGGATTCGATTTTGTCTTTATCAATCAATCCCATGGGAAAATCGAACTTCTTTCCATCCACATAAATATCTGGATTGGCACCCTCTTTTAGGGCAACATGGAGCTTTTCGGGTTTCGCGTCTTGCGCTTCCTTTTCCTTGCTTTCTTGTCCTTGCAGTAGTGAAATCGCCAGTAGCGTAACACATAAAGTGAATGATATTTTTTTCATTTCTCTTTTTTTAAGGGTTTATTCTGAGGCGGTATACACCGTTATCATTTCATTTTCGTAAATCACTTCGCGTTCGGTCACTTCTTCGGTCGTTTCGGGAAACAGCTCCAAAGCTTCATTCAGCAAAGCTTCCTTTTCGGAATAGCTGAGTTCCTTTTGGCCCAAATTGCCCATGGCCAAAGCAACCAAAACCAGTACCGTTGCTGCAGCCGATAGCATAGCTATAACCTTCTTTCGCCTACTATGGGTTTTTGGCTCGAACGATTCCCACAACCTATCATTCAAATCTTTTGGAGGTTCTATTTTATTGTTTTTAACGAAGGTGGACCAGGCCACCCATGAAGGCTCTGAGTCTTCGGTCTCCTCAAACAACAAACGTTCTTCCTCCAAAGTGGTCTCTCCTGCTTTATACCTCTCAAGCAACTTTTTCAATTTACTTTCTTTCATAGCTGTATATTTTTTCCAGTGCTGCGGTTACCTGTTTTCGGGCTCGCGACAGCAATACCCGTACGTGCGGCACATTTAACTTTGTAGCTTCAGCAATTTCATCGAATTCGTACCCGTCCAAATCGCGCATAATTAAAACTTCGCGTTGCTGCTCGGGCACCTTTTCCAGTATTTTTCGGATGATGGTGTTGAGTTCTTCCCACTCCAAAGGTTCTTGTCCGTTTTCAGATTTTAAAAGGGTGAGGTGCGCAGTGGAATCAGATAGTTCTGGTCTCTTTTTTCGCAGTACATCAAAACAGTAATTGCGTGCAATTAAAAACACCAAGGCTTTGGGGTTGGGGTGCTGCTCAATTGTATCGCGCTTTACCCAGAGTTTCAGCATGATTTCTTGAAGGGCATCTTCAACATTCGCACGTTTGCCCAGCAGCCGAGCCACCATGGGATACAATTGCTCCGATAACGAAAAAACCTCGTGTCTAAACTCTTCTTTGTTCATCCTATTTCAATAACGCGAAAAGGGATGGGGCCATAACAAAAATGTGGGTTTATTTTTTTGGTTGGGAGAGTTTGTGGCAATGTTGAGCTAGCAAACCTCAACGACTTCCGACGCTCTACTTGTAAAACACCTCAATGTCAGGGAAGGTATGCTGTATTTTTTGGTAATGCTCCAAGCTCATTCGCCAAATCATGGTATCGCGGGGTTCACCTTCAAGGCTTGTGGTGTTGTTTTGGAGTACCTCGGCCAATTCAAAACCCAGTTTTTTTGGGATTTTTAGACTGGCCACATTCTCGGGGTCGCAATGGATTTCAATGGTGTTTACGGCGTGATGTTCAAAGCCTACTTTTATCAAGGCTTGGGTGCTCTCTGTAGCATAGCCTTTGCCGGCATATTCTGAGTTAATCCAATACCCAATTTCGCGAGCGTCTGCACCTATTCGGGTATGCAATCCTGTGGAACCAATTAAGACATCTTCTTGTTTATTGAATATTCCAAAAGTGTAATCGATGTTTTCCTGAAACTCCCGTTCAAACTTTTCCAAAAGCTCTTTTTTGGATGCCAAGCTGGATGGCTCGGCTTGCGCCCAGGGCATCCACTTTTTTAACGCATCCAAGCTGAGCGTGATGGCTTCCAAAAGTATGGGAGCATCACTGGGGTGGTAACAGCGAATCAATACCCTTTCGGTACGTATTCCATAGGGAATTTGCTTTTTCATGGGATTTTAGACATCACTAAGCCTTCTTTTTATGTATGGTTGCGGAAGGTCTTTACGTATTACTTTCGGATACGTTTTGTTCCATAAGCAAGCCGATTAAAGGAAACTGTACCCAAAATGAAAAATAGAAGAAAGTCAACACCCAATATTTTGGAATAAATTTTAACCCTTCACCACCTATTATTCCAATAAATATGACATCGTAGGTAAACAAAGGAACGGTCAAATAAAACGCCAACCATAGGGAATTTTTAAAGTGCTTTTTAGTTGGAAACATTTTTTTGAGCAGATAATTCCCTAGGGGCACATATAAAACCGTTACTGCGATAACACCAATTACTTGGGCGTCATAACTCCAACTTTGGTAATATTCCGGAAGCCCTATGAGTACAAAGAAGCCCCATGTCACAAAACTCATCAATACGAGCGCCAAATGATTTTTAAGTGAAAGTTTAATCATAGATTCTTGGTTTAACACTTAAAATACTCTTTTTCAATCTAAAGCTCAAGGTTAAACATTGGAGAAGATTGATGAGGTTTTCAATTGCACCTAATTAAGAATCGTGTTGTGGTCTGTTTTACTTTTCTTCCAAAATCTTCTTCAAATTCCCAAATAGAGCTTTCTCTTGAATTCTATACACAAACCAAAACCAGAAAAATATAAAAGGTAGAAGTAATAAAACCCACGGACTTGAGTTATCGTTTTTTACAATTCCCACGCTAAGAATTAGTCCTAAGATTATAGTGACGAGATATAATTCAAATCGCACTTTGGATTTTAGGTATACCTTGACTTTATCATTGTCTGTTTCCTCTATTGATGCGATACCGCTAATTCCCTCTGTAATCGGTCCTCCAATGTTCATAAAGATGCCGTAAGAACTGTTGGCCAAAAATTTGAATTTATTGTATTCTATCCATTCAACCCTGAACGGTTTTTCATTCTTTAATCGAATTTTTTCATTGAGTTTTTCAATAGAACCGTTGAAAGCAAATTCGTCCGTAAGATTAATCCAGTCAAAAAATCCCATTCACACTATAAATCAGAGATATCAAAATCGGAGTTATCAGGATTCTGTGCTTTCTCAATAATTTCTTCTAAAGATTTGGTTAGTGCAAAAGCATATTTAGCATGCATCTGTTCTACCTCTTTTAGTAAAAGTTCTAGGTTCATATTATTCTTCGAGGCAAAATGCCTTAGCTGAATGTAATTCATTGCCTTAATCATACTCAAATCATTTCCTAATTGCCCAAACAGTCCTAGAACTGTTCCTTCAAATACTTTATTCATTTGTCTTTTTTAAAATTCATTGTAAAGATTAAGATATGCTCTTTTGTGTGAAACCTAGCTTCTATAAATTGAAGTTACCCCATTTCCCCTTAAAATCCCCCATTCCATTTTAAACTGTATATTTACCCCGCTACACTTATCGTTTTTCCGGTGTCTCTCCCAACCTCAAGTTTTTATAAGTTTGGACAGGCATAAGGTGAAAGTCCCTAGACCCTTCAAGGCACCGCTTTGATGAGTGTAGCAAGGTGACCTGTCCTCATTTTTAACCATTAATTCTTTTGTTATGCTACACTCAAAAGGTCGGTCATGCCCGCATTGTAATGCGCGTTTGGCTACGGAGGACACCCCTCAAAACACACAAACCCTAAGCCCTGCCCAACGCGAATTGTTGCAGTATTTAGATGCCCTTGATGGCCCCGACCGGGTCGAGGCCCTAAAATGGATGCACGATGTGGTCATTTACGATTCCAACGAACCCTTACATGACACCGAAAAAAATGCGCTGTATCAGGTCAAGGTGCTTTGGCAGCTTATTGAAGAGACGTTAAAGGAATAAGGACAGGCAGTCAGGTCGAGCGACCCACTCGGTTGCTGAGCGTAGTCGAAGCAACAAGAGTTTTGTATCTAGAAGGTTAGACAGTCGATACCCAATGAATAATTCGTTTTTTGAGGACTTCTTGACTGCACTTCGACTCCGCTCAGTGCCCCAACCTTTGCTATTTGGAATTTGGTGCTTGGTGCTTGGTGCTTGGTGCTTGGTGCTTGGTGCTTGGTGCTTGGTGCTTAAAGCAACATTTTTTTTCGAACCCTATTGTTATTTTTGAAGAAAGCCTTTTTCATGGATGATGCCACCTTTCAACGCTTCAAAGCCTTTTTTCCGCAAGTGGATTTTACTGCTTTGGATGAAGCGTGGTTTCGTTCGCTTTGGGAGACCAAAACCTTCAATCAATACGATTTTATCACCGAGGCGGGGTCTATTGAACGTTATTTCTATTTGGTGTTAAGCGGCGTGCAGGCCATTTATGTGTTGAACGAAAAGGGTGAAAAAGTGGTGTTGGGGTTTTCGTATTCCAACAGTCCTTCGGGGGTGTTTGATTCGTTTATGGCGCAAACGCCTTCGTCCACGTTTCTGGAAGCCTTAAAACCTTCCGTTTTAATGGGCATTCGGTATTCCGATTATCAAATGCTTTTTGAAAAACACCCGGAATTCCATCAATGGGGGCATCATTTTTTTCGGGATGTATTGGTGGGGCGCTTATATCGCGAAGTGGAAATCTTGACGCTTTCTGCGGAACAACGGTATATCGCTTTTATGCAACGCTGCCCCGATGAGCTTAAGGTGATTCCGCAAAAATATTTGGCTTCGTACCTCAACATGAAACCGGAGACGTTTAGTCGGTTGCGTTCGAGTACGTTGTATTGAGGCTGAATGTCGATTTCGACTGCGCTCAATCTGACAACAAGACACTTCTAGAGACTGCCTATCCTCCGTACTAGACTTCGGAAGATGGACGCTCAGAGCCCACTTTTGTAAGTTACAGCAAAGCACTTCTCGATACAAAATCCCATAGGATTTCACTCGAAGTGACGAAGCAAGGTTGAGCAAACTTTCGTCAGATTGAGCGCAGTCGAAATCCAAGAAAATCTCCCGCCTTGCCGTCGAGGCAGGTATCGAAAACGGAGAAGTTTTAGTCAAACAACACTTCTCGACTGCCTATCCTCCGTACGAGACTTCGGAAGGAGGGCGCTCGAAGTGACAACAAAACGATTCTCGATACAAAATCCTCCTGCTTCGACTCCCTGTCCTTCGTACAAGACTTCGGAAGATGGACGCTCAGCGCAGAAAACTGAAAGTGATTTCGTTCGAAGAAAGTGGTGGGACTCAGGTTCAGGGTTTGTTACTCGGAGTAACTCCCTTGTATTTAGAATATTAAACATCTATTTGTTTCTGCGAAAAATCATCACAATAACAAAAACTATCCCTATTAACAAGAGAATATAAAAGAGAATTTGACCTGCAAAAACCCCTGCTGATCTAGCTCTTGACTGAGCCTGAACATTGAGTACATAACTTACCAAAAACAAGAAAGTGACTATTGACTTCTGGTTTATTTTACATGGTTTCATATTGTTATTCTGATGCACACTTTTTTGTAGCATTCACCATAATATTTCTCATTTCTTCAGAATTGACCTTAGACATCTCTTCAAAACTTCCATATTTCGCTTCTAATTCTTTTCCTGCGCAGATACAAATTTTTGTGATTAGTTCTTTATCAGGGGTTTGCCCACCTTTTTCAAAACTTGTTTTTGCACTTGAAAAACAACCCTCAAGAAAATTCGTTCGCTCTTTTTGGGTCCACCCTTGTTTTTTCTCAGAATTAGACGATAATGCAGATGTATCTTTGCATGAAGTAGTCATCGTAAACATCAAAAGAGCAAAGCCAATTATTATATTCTTTTGTTTTTCCATATTCACTATTTTAATTTAACGGTTGACATAATACGCTTGGTTTTTAATGCCTCAAATGGCTTGGGTCATATCTACAAAAGCCATGTTGAAAACAAAAATTGAATATTCATTGTACTTGTTATATGTTCAATTGATGGATTTATGTTTTGAATTGATGGATAAACCCATTATAATCACAAGTATCTTCTGAGTTGTTTCCGTATTTGTTTTTGAAATTCTAGAATGACCTCTTTTCAAACCAAGGGTTTTTCATGCGCCAAAAACGATTTACCGATGTGGGGTGCGCTTTTCGTCGTGGGGCTTAGCTTAGTAAAACAATTCTAGATAAAAAACTCTTCTGCTTCGACTCCCTGTCCTTCGTACAAGACTTCGGAAGATAGACGCTCAGCTACCGAGGATTTCACTCGAAGTGACCTAAAATTTCATTTACTTTTTGGGCAATGAAGGGTTGTACCTCATCTTCAAACCAAGGGTTCTTCATGCGCCAAAAACGATTTACCGGTGAGGGGTGCGGCAAAGGGAAAAAGCGCGGTAAAAATTCATGATACTGCCGCACGTTTTCGGTTAGGGTGTCATAACCTTCCTTTAGGTATTCCTTTTGGGCATAACTGCCAATCAAAAACACCAATTCCACACCTTTGAGCTGTTTCCAAATACGATTGTGCCATTTGGGAGCACATTCTTTTCTGGGGGGCAAATCCCCTGTTTTTCCTTTGCCTGGATAGCAGAATCCCATCGGAAGAATAGCAAAATTATCCGGGTCGTAAAAAGTGTCATCATCCACCTGCAGCCAGTGTTTCAAAAGCTTTCCGCTAGGGTCATCCCAAGCTTTTTGGTGCTGGTGCGCTTTTCGCCCGGGTGCTTGGCTCAACAATACAATCTTGGACTTTGGCGTGAACGACACGATGGGGTAGGGCCCTAAAGGCAAATGTTCGGCGCAGTGGTCGCATTTTTTGATTTGGGATAGTAACCCGCTCATGTCATCGTTTTCCGGAAACCACTACCACGAATTCCCCTTTGGGAGGATGTTTTTCAAAATAAACCAAAAGCTCCGCCAGTGTTCCGCGAACGGTTTCTTCGTAGAGTTTGGTAATTTCACGCGATACGGAACCTTGTCGGTCTTCGCCAAAGTATTCTACAAATTGGCCCAGGGTCTTCAATAGTTTGTGCGGGGATTCATAAAAAATCATGGTTCTGGTTTCGGCTTTCAATTGGGTCAGTCGGGTTTGCCTGCCTTTCTTTACAGGCAAAAAGCCTTCAAACACAAACCGTTCTGAAGGGAGACCACTATTGACCAAAGCAGGCACAAAAGCCGTGGCACCGGGCAAACATTCTACGGGAATTCCATTTTCAATACACGCACGGGTCAGCAAAAAGCCAGGGTCGGATATGGCTGGGGTACCCGCATCGGAAATAAGGGCCATTTGGGTTCCAGAATTCAAATCTGCAATGAGCCGTTCCACCATCTTGTGCTCGTTGTGCATGTGATGGCTTTTTAAAGGGGTATCAATTTCAAAATGCTTGAGCAACTTGCCACTGGTTCGGGTGTCTTCCGCCAAAATCAAATCCACTTCGCGAAGAACCGTAACCGCTCTGAAGGTCATATCCTCCAGATTGCCGATGGGGGTGGGCACCAAAAAAAGTTTGCTCATAAAAACACTTTAAGGTCTGACCTGTTTTCCGGTAAAATAGGAAGTCAATACAAAAACAAAGGCCAAAACAGCGCCCATATGTTGACCGTCTTGAATCATATAATGGGCAAAAAACGCCAGAATGGAATTAAAAAAGAAACCCGCATAGGCCCATTCCTTCATCCATTTTGAAAAGTTTCCCCAAACCGCTACAAGACCTAAAAGTTTGGCAATGGCCATGGGATAAATTAAATAGGTAGGATAACCCATAGCTTCGAAGAAACCGCGAATCATTTCGTTGTTAAAAAAATAATTGTACACTGAAAAACACATGATAGCAGTCAACAGCGCTGTTGACAGCCAATACAGAATCTTGATTGCTTTCATAAAGGGTTAGGTTAGGAACGTCAATTCCTAAAATTATGAAATGTAAACTAGATGAGATAAGCGTTTATGCGAAGCGTCTCGCGATCAAGGCCATAAAACGTTCTTCGTAATCTTCTTTGCCTTCCCAATTGTTGTACTCGGGCTTGACCAAGTTGATGATAAACGCTTTGGAACGTTCTTCAGAGTCAATGGTTTGCAGTTGGGTCATCACTTTTTCGTACTCCTTGTTGTCGTCGTTGAACAAATGCTTCACAAACGCAAGCTTATCGTTCAAGCCCACTTGATAAGGCTTCACAAAGGAATCGTTAATGGATTTTGACGCTGCCTTTTCAATGTCGGATTCCTGTGGGGTTACCCATTCCTTTTCATTTTTCATCACCTCGGTCTTGGGGACAAATTCAGTGAAAATTTGTTCCACGGCTGCTTCCGTGGGCATTTCCGAAACCATATCCTTGATGGTGTCCATCCCTGGAGTGATGATATCTTCTTCATGCGGATTGTTCTCCGGCACGGAAATATTTCCGCTCAAAACGGCATTGGCCATTTTCTCAAAACGTGAAGCAATGACGTTTTTGGAAACATCCACCTCAACATCGCTCAACTTCTCATCGATGAATTTCAATACGGCCAGCTTTTCATATACTTCCTTGGCTCGGTCGTACAACAAAACCAAATCTTGATCTTCACGCGCCGTGATGATTTCTGTGGATAGTTTTATGAGTTCCTCCCTTAATTTCCTTACCATTACACCATATCTTTAGCTATAAAAGTAAAATCATTTTGAGAATCCCCCATAGAAGAAAAGGTTAAATTTTGATTCCGCCTCCCAGCAAATATTTATTAGTAGTTTTGTGTTTTGCCTCTGCACAAACCCATTTATCGCTTAAACATACAGTATGTTTCTTGAAAACACGGTAAACCCTGACGAACAATTTGGTTGGATTGAGGTCATCTGTGGCTCCATGTTTTCGGGCAAAACGGAGGAGTTGATACGCCGTTTGAAGCGTGCGCAATTTGCCCGACAAAAAGTGGAAATCTTCAAGCCTATCGTGGATACCCGCTATCACGAAGACATGGTTGTTTCCCACGATGCAAACGAAATTCGTTCTACGCCCGTCCCCGCTGCAGCTAATATTCGATTGCTTGCCGACGACTGTGATGTGGTTGGGATTGATGAAGCCCAGTTTTTCGATGACGAAATTGTCACCGTGTGCAACGATTTGGCCAATAAGGGCATTCGCGTAGTGGTTGCCGGATTGGATATGGATTTTAAAGGCAACCCCTTCGGCCCCATGCCAGCCTTGATGGCTACCGCCGAATATGTGACCAAGGTACACGCCGTGTGCACCCGTACAGGAAACTTGGCCAACTACAGTTTCCGCAAAGCGGATAATGACAAATTGGTCCTTTTGGGCGAAACGGGGGAATACGAACCCTTGAGTCGAGCAGCCTTTTTCAAGGCCATGTTGCGTGAGAAAATAAGTAAGATGGATGTGGATGCTGAGGAAATAACCCCTAAAAAAAAGTCAGCCAATGGCTAAGTTTGGTGAGACGACCCTCGAAATCAACCTTTCTGCCCTTTCGCATAATTTCCAATACTTGAAGTCAAAAATTGCTTCAGGAACCAAGTTTATGGCGGTAGTGAAAGCAGGAGGCTACGGGAGTGATATGGTAGCCATTGCACAAAAATTGGAAACACTTGGCGCGGATTATCTAGCCGTGGCCTATACCAAAGAAGGCGTTGCGCTTCGGGAAGCAGGCATCACCCTTCCCATTCTGGTTTTACACCCCCAACCCGTTCACTTTAAAAGTTTGATTGCCCACCAATTGGAGCCCAGTTTGTATTCCCAACGAATATTGGAAGGTTTTGTGGATGCCCTGAAAGAGTTGAAAATGAAATCGTATCCCGTGCAACTCAAATTCAACACGGGTTTAAATCGACTTGGGTTTAGCGAAGCGGAACTGGATTGGGTTTTGAACACCGTTCAATCAAATCCTGAGATAAAAGTCGGTTACATCCTTTCCCATCTGGCCGCTTCAGAAGATGAAAACGAACGAGACTTTAGCCAAAATCAGATTGATACTTTTTTACGAATAAGTGGCCGCTGTAAAGAAACGCTTGGGAAACTTCCTGGCCGCCATATGCTGAATACCTCAGGAATCATCAACTTTCCTGACGCCCAATTTGATATGGTGCGTAGCGGCATAGGTCTCTATGGCTATGGAAATACCCTCGAAGAAGACAAGGCACTCATTCCCGTAGCGCGATTGCAAACAGTCATTTCACAAATCCATCATGTTTCTGCCGGGGAGAGCGTGGGGTATAACCGAGCCTTCATCAGCCAACAACCCAAAACTACAGCTACCTTACCGCTGGGTCATGCGGATGGCATCAGCCGACAATATGGGCAAGGCAAGGGTTATGTTTACATTCATGCGCAAAAAGCGCCTATCATTGGCAATGTGTGTATGGACATGATTATGGTAGACATCACCGGAATCGATTGTAAAGAGGGTGACCCCGTAACCTTCTATGGTCCAAATGCTTCTGCGGATGCTTTTGCGGCAACCGGAGATACCATTTCATACGAACTGCTTACGGCAATTTCCAATCGGGTAACACGAGTAGTGGTTCCCTAGTTTTTTGAACTTTCCATCCGAAAAATTCTTTTTTTCAGTACTTTGAGGTTGTTAACCAAGTAAAAAACTATAAAAATGGCATTTTTAAAGGAGTTTAAGGACTTCGCAATGAAAGGAAACCTAGTGGATATTGCCGTAGGTTTCGTAATGGGTGCTGCGTTTAACAAAGTAGTATCCTCGTTCACCGGTGGAATTGTTTCACCACTCATCGGGCTATTGTTCGATGCAGATTTCAAAGATTTAAAGTATATCGTAAAAGAGGGTACCATGAACGACGCCGGAGAAAAAGTAGGTGAAGTGGCCGTGCTATATGGCGACTTCATTACCAACGTCATCGACTTTATTATCGTGGCTTTTGTGATGTTCCTCATCGTAAAAGGCGTGAACAAAATGAAAAAGCCCGAGGCACCACCCGCACCAGCAGGACCAAGTCAAGAAGATTTGTTGGCCGAAATCCGGGATTTATTGAAAAAGTAATTTGCAAGGTCAAGTTCCTTGAACCGCCCTGTTTATGGGCGGTTTTTTTATGCCGAGTAATCATCCTCTAACCAATTGATTGTTTTAAATATAACTTTTTGTTGGTTTTTCATATTTTCCTGCAAAACATCTTGCCAAGAACGTAGGCTGCACTACATTTGTGCTTCAAAATGAAATGCAAATGAAAGTAGCGGTTGTAGGCGCCACCGGAATGGTGGGCGAAATCATGTTGAAAGTTTTGGAAGAACGCAACTTCCCTATTTCTGAGTTATATCTTGTCGCTTCGGAACGTTCCGTCGGAAAAGAATTGGTTTTCAAAGGCGAAACCCATACCATCATAGGCATGGAAGAAGCCATTGCCTTGCAACCCGACATCGCCATCTTTTCTGCAGGTGGAGGTACGTCAACCACATGGGCACCCAAATTTGCTGAAGTGGGCACAACGGTTATTGATAATTCTTCCGCTTGGCGTATGGACCCTGATAAAAAATTGGTGGTCCCTGAAATCAATGCGAATGTGCTTGAAGAAAGCGATAAGATTATTGCCAATCCGAATTGTTCTACCATCCAAATGGTGATGGCCCTGCATCCCCTACACCAAAAATATACCATGAAGCGGGTTATCGTTTCTACTTATCAATCGGTTTCAGGTACCGGAGTCAAAGCCGTACAACAGCTTGAAAATGAAACTAACGGTGTAAAGGGTGAAATGGCCTATCCATATCCCATCAACCGAAATGCGCTGCCCCATTGCGATGTTTTTGTAGAAGAAGGATATACCAAAGAGGAAATGAAACTTGCTCGCGAGCCTCAAAAAATATTGGATGACCGAACTTTCTCGGTGTCTGCTACGGCAGTACGGATTCCCACTGCTGGAGGGCATTCCGAATCTGTGAATGTGGAGTTCCATAATGACTTTGATTTGAACGAAGTGCGCCAATTATTGAGTGAAATGCCTGGAGTGGTCGTACAAGACAATCCGGAGACCAATACCTATCCCATGCCTATCCATGCGCATGATAAGGATGAGGTGTTCGTAGGGCGTATCCGCAGGGATTTGACGCAACCGAATACGCTAAACATGTGGATTGTATCCGACAATCTTCGTAAAGGAGCAGCGACCAATGCCGTTCAGATTGCCGAATATTTGGTAGAAAAACAGCTTGTAGGTCAGTACACCGAGGACATTTCTTAAAAATCGTTAAGATTTGCCTTAGGATTCTAGGAAGGCTAAGATTTGTGATATTTTTAAGGATTAATCCACTTAAAAATGAACAGAATCTACCTGCTTTCCCTAGTACTTATTGTTTCAGCCTGCGCTGAAAAAACAAAAAAAGAGCCTATTGCCGTGAACTATCCCACCACTAAAAAAGTTGACACGGTCGACACCTATTTCGGAACAGATGTAAAAGACCCTTACCGTTGGTTGGAAGATGACCGAAGCACCGAAACCGAAGCTTGGGTGAAATCCCAAAACGAAGTGACCTTTGGTTATTTAGAGCAAATTCCTTTCCGCGAAGCACTCAAAAACCGATTGGAAAAACTCTGGAACTATGAAAAGTTGGGTTCCCCTTTCAAAGAAGGCGAATACACCTATTATTATAAAAATGATGGACTTCAGGACCAATATGTCGTGTACCGTCAAAAAGAGGGCGAAGAAGCTGAAGTCTTTTTGGACCCCAACACCTTTTCTGAGGATGGAACGACTTCCCTAATGGGTTTGAGTTTCACCAAAGATGGTTCCAAGGCGGCCTATTTGATATCAGAAGGCGGTAGCGATTGGCGAAAAGGTATTGTTATCGACACCAAAACCATGGAGGTAGTTGAAGATACCTTGGTCGATATCAAATTCAGTGGACTTTCTTGGAAAGGTAACGACGGTTTCTACTATTCCAGTTATGACAAACCCGACGGAAGTGAGCTTTCGGCCAAGACCGACCAACACAAATTGTACTATCACAAATTGGGCACTTCCCAATCTGAAGATGAGGTCATTTTTGGTGCTACGGATGCTGAAAAGCATCGGTATGTTGGCGGATACACCTCTGAAGATGAGCAGTATCTTTACATTACGGCCAGCGTCTCAACTTCTGGTAATAAGCTGTTTATAAAAGATTTATCTAAAGCGGATAATCCGTTGCTAACCATTTTAGATGATACAGATTCAGACACCTATGTTATCGATAATGTAGGCTCAAAGCAGTTTTTGGTCACGAATCGTGAAGCCCCGAATAAAAAAATAGTGAGTGTTGACGCTTCTGACCCCAAACCAGAAAATTGGGCGGACGTCATCCCCGAAACTGAACACGTTTTGACTTCAGGAACTGGAGGAGGTTATGTCTTTGCAGAATACATGGTAGATGCAATCTCTCAAGTAAAACAATACGACTATGACGGAAAGCTTATCCGTGATGTGGAACTTCCAGGTGTAGGCAGTGCAAGCGGTTTTGGTGGAAAGAATGACGAAAAAGAGTTTTACTTCTACTTTACCAACTACAATACACCCGGTTCTTCCTACAAATTCAACGTAGAAAACGGGAAATACGAACAATACTGGGCTCCTGAAATTGACTTTAACCCTGAGGACTATGTGTCAAGTCAAGTCTTCTACACGTCCAAGGATGGCACCAAAGTCCCAATGATCATTACTCATAAAAAAGGAGTTGAACTCAATGGGAAAAACCCAACCATTCTTTATGGTTATGGCGGATTCAACATTAGCTTGACCCCTTCATTCAGCATCAGCAACGCAGTTTGGATGGAACAGGGTGGCATCTATGCAGTTCCCAACCTTCGCGGGGGTGGTGAGTATGGTAAAAAATGGCACGTCGCCGGAACCAAACAACAAAAACAAAATGTTTTTGACGACTTTATCGCAGCTGCGGAATACCTTATTGAAAACAACTACACCTCTAAAGAATATCTGGCCATTAGAGGGGGTTCCAATGGCGGCCTGCTAGTTGGTGCAACCATGACGCAACGCCCTGATTTGATGCAAGTGGCTTTGCCCGCCGTAGGTGTGTTGGACATGCTTCGCTATCACACGTTTACCGCTGGAGCGGGATGGGCCTATGACTACGGTACTGCTGAAGAGACGGAAGAAATGTTCCAATACCTTAAAGGGTATTCTCCGGTTCATAACGTAGAAGCAGGTGTGAATTATCCCGCTACTTTGGTCACCACAGGAGACCATGATGACCGAGTGGTACCCGCCCATAGCTTTAAATTTGCCGCTGAACTTCAAGAAAAACAAACCGGAACCAACCCAACCCTGATTCGCATTGAAACCAATGCCGGGCATGGTGCGGGAACACCCGTGAGCAAAACCATCGAACAATATGCCGATATTTTTGGTTTCACCCTTTTCAATATGGGCTTTGAAGAACTCCCGAATAAAGCGGTATTAAAAACATTCAAGGATTGATATCCTGAATCCCTTTTGGTAAATTGCCGCCCCTAATTGGGGCGGTTTTTGCTTTTTTGATTCCCTTCAATATCATGCTAAATGTTACCATAGATTCTTTCTCGTATCAGCAAAAGGAAATTTTGCGTGATATCGCATTTACCGTACGAGAAGGAGAACATTTGGCGCTAATGGGCGAGAGTGGGTCTGGAAAAAGCACCATTCTGCGGATTATTTACGGTCTTTTGCACCTCGAAAAAGGGGACCTCAGTTGGCGTGGCGAACCCATTTTAGGGCCCAACTATCGTTTGATTCCCGGCGAATCCTACATGAAATATTTGAGTCAGAGTTTCGACTTGATGCCCTTTACTTCTGTTCGGGAAAATGTTGCCAAATACCTCTCTGTGTTTAGTTCAATTCCAGCCGATGAGCGCATCGAAGAACTTATGGAGTTGGTGGATATGCGCGACTTTATCGATACCAAGGTTCGTTACCTAAGTGGCGGGCAACAGCAGCGGGTTGCCTTGGCCAGTGTGTTGGCCGAGGAGCCGGAAATTCTATTGTTGGATGAACCTTTCGGGCATATTGACAATTTTCAACGGGGTGAACTTCGCAGAAAACTGTTCGCCTATCTAAAAGAACACAACATCACAGTGGTCACCGCAAGTCATGACGCCAGTGATATTCTTTCGTTTGCCCAAAACACACTCATTTTAAAGGAGGGTCAGGTAATCATACATGAAGATACCGGGAAGCTATATGCCAATCCTCCCAACCAATATGCAGGGGGGCTTTTTGGGGAAATCAATCTGGTGCCCATTAAATTACTTCGACCTCAATTTCAAGGAACAGAGCAGATTTTATTGTATCCCCATGAATGGCATCTCACTTCACCAGAAACTGGAATGCGCACTGACGTAGTGAACTCCTACTTTAAAGGTTCGCATTATTTAAATGAAGGGAGAGCCCCTAATGGTGACAAGCTTTTTTTCAATACCGTTGCATCCCAAAAGCAAGGGACCACCGTTTTCTTGGAGGTATCCCAAAACGTGATTGAACTCAGAAATCGAATTACGTCCTAATGCACTTCATCGAAAAAGGGAGGGTAGCCACAATCCCTCTAAGTTCATCGCCGTTAGGTATTTAGAACCCCATAACCTCATGAAATGAAAAAATATGCTTTGGCATTTCTTGCCTGTGTCTTTCTGTTACCCCACTTTTCTTGCGAAGACAACGCTGACAATTTTACGGATATCGTTCTGGATGAAAACGGTGATGAGATGGATTCAACCGAAGAAGATGATGATACATCCGAGGATGATATGGATGAGAGTGACGAAAATGATGATGACACTGACGATACTGATGAAAATAATTCCGAAAACGGTACGGAAGTCCTACTTACCGCATCGGCTGATATGCTATCGAATGATGGAGAAGGTGAACAGGCATGGGATGATGTGGTTTCCCTTTCCGCAGTAAAAATCAATGGTGACCCGGGTCGTGTTGTATTTGAAAAACGATTTAGAGATGATGGCTTTGGCGTCGCTGGTGGCCGATGGGAACAAATTGATTACTACTACGAATATCAGGGTGAAGTTGTCAAAGCCAGCGAGCAACTTGTTGTATCCTTTTCGGTTCCCGTAACCCAAGTGATGCTTCAGGTGGGACAAATGGACCCTGGAGAAGGAAGGCAAGCGCAAGAAGGGAAAACCTGCGCGGATGATGGCACCAATAGAGTTGACGAATCTGGAAAGTGGACAGCATACGATGCCTCAGGCACCCAAATTGGAACTGGAATTTTACTGGATGAATTCTCCATAGAAGGGAAACTCCCAGATTCAATGGGATCCTATCGTTTTCTATTAGATACCGGAGAACAAAACATCTCCAAAATCAGTATTGAAGCGACGCAATGGGGTGGAGAAGAACGAGGCTGCCCTACCTACCGTTCAGGGTATGCCAATGAACCTTTAAATGATAGTGGCAACACCGAAAACAATTCGGAATTCAACCTCATGGCATTGGGATATACCAAGACATAAGAGCAACAAAGCCCTCCAAATGGAGGGCTTTTTCTTTACCTGACTAGTATTTTATGATTAGCCCATTTCTGGGACTTCGTAAAAGAACGTAGCCTTTTTAATCTGCCCATCGGCGACTTCATATACGCAAAGTTCATCCATGGTCACCCTTCCTTGTTCTTTGAAAGTGGCATCCATGGTCATGGGAACCATGAAGTGATTTCCCGCGACAACCGGGTCACCGACACTGCCGCCATGCATTTCTTCAATAGATGAGGCCCACTCTTGGTACTCTTTGATAATTTGTTGTTTTCCTTGAGTCACCGCATTGGGCATTCCTGGCATTTCGGCACTTACGGCGTCGTCCGCGTACATGTCATACGCTTCATCATACTTGCCTTCACGACAATAGGCGACCAGTTGGTCCGCCACTTCTTTTGTAGTCATAACGTTTTTTATTGGTTAACTCTTAAAGATAAAAAAGAATCGATTTGAGGATTTAAAAGAATCGTTAAACTCCCGTAAAGGTTTAGTGTATCTCCAGAATTTGATGTTGCTTTTCCAAAAACGGAATGACTTCACCAGTGGTTTTACCCAACAAGGCGCGGCCCAAAGGGGACGCTGGGGACATGCACAGCACCTGCTGTCCGCCTTTACGATAAGGTTGGGTGGATACGGAAATAAAAAAGGTGTTTTCTTGAGTGCGGACCAAACTGCCCAAAGCGACCGTTTGATGTGTTTGTGCAGCATCAATTCGGGCAAGGACTTGTTTTAACTGTGAAATTTCATGAAGCTGTTTTCCGAGTTTTTCTTGTTCCAGTTGCACCATGGCTCTCCCAGTCTCATGCTTATCGCCAGCACTACTCTTTTGCTCCGATTCTAGGGATTCTTGCAATAGCCGTTGTCTGTTCAACAGACTCTTTTCCTGATTGAGGATGGTCTCCCAACAATGGTCAAAGACCTGCTTTTTCAGCGTCGAACCTTCCATAATCAACTAAAAACCAATCGAAATACGGTTTCTTCGTTGGGTACGGAATGTACTTTTAAACTGCCCCCATGAAGCTGCATCACCCGCTTGGAAAGACTCAGGCCAATTCCTGTACCTTCGGTTTTCGTGGTAAAAAATGGAATAAAAATTTCTTCCATCAAATCTGGAGGAATTCCCGGGCCGTTGTCCCAAACTTGTATAAATTTCGAACCATCTTCTTCGCGTGCAATCAAAGAGACGCGTCCGTTTTCTTTTTGCCCAACCGACTGCATTGCATTTTTGCAGAGGTTTACCAAAACCTGTGAAATCTGCTTCTCATCAATAAACAATTCCAAATCACTTGGGATACATTTTACAGAGAAGTCAATATGCTCCGTCTCTGGGCGTGTGGCCATAATCACACTTATTTTTTCAACCAACTCACCCCCTTTTATCAACGCACGGTCCGGCTCGGGAACACTCAATAGACTTCGATAGGATTGTACAAAATCCATCAGGTTCCCACCTTGTTCTTTGATGACCTCAAGCCCACGAAGGGTATTACTCACCTGATTTTGTTCCAATTCTTCAACATCTACGACGGTCTCGTTTACCTTAAAATATTTGATGATGGTATCGGATATTGAGGTAATCGGGGTAATGGTATTCATAATCTCATGCGTAAGCACCCGTATCAAGCGCACCCAAGAATCGGTCTCTTTTTCATCAAGTTCTTTATCTATATCCTGAGCAACCACAAGCATCAAATTCTCACCATTCAAAGTAATCGCCGAGGATTTTAGCGCCAGTTGTTTCTGTTCTCGCTCGTTGGTCAATTCAATAAGCTTGCGCTCAAAGGCACCCAATGAATTAAAAAGTTCATAGAGGTCTTCATCAACCTGTTGCAATTGTTTGATGTGGTTAAGCGGACTATGGCTCAACAACTTCTCCATGGTAGGGTTGGCAAAATAAATGTGTCCTTTAGGATTCACTGCGAGGATGCCAATGTCGGCTTGCTTCAATATCTCTTGATAGTACTTTTCCTTGGCCTCGTTCTTCAAATACATCTCCTGCACCATTTCGTTGAGTACATTGAGGCTTTGATTGAGTTCACTTAAGGATTTTAATTTGGAATCCATAGGAAACCGAAGCGTGAAATCCTCGTTTTGAATCGAATGAAAAAAGTATGCAATGGCCCGGTTGGTTTGATTAAAGAAATAGAGTAAGTATAATATCTGTCCTACAAAGGCCAAAAACAACATCACGGCCAAAATATAGTTTGCATCCATGAAAAAAAAGGCCGCGGCCAAAGCACTCAGCGCAATAAAAAACACCCGAACAACAAGTTGGGTATAAAAACTTTGACTAACCATCGGATTTGCTCTTCTTGACTTTGTTATAAAGGGTTTGGCGCGATATGCCCAGTTGCTCAGCAGCTGCGCTATAGTTCCCATCATTTTGGTCCAACGCCCTATTGATCATTTGTTGTTCCATCTCATCCAAGGTCACCGGACCATTACCCAATGACTGGGACGGTTTGGCATGAAATGGGAAATCTGAAGGCTTTAAAACATTGCCTTCTGATAAAATAACGGCCCTTTCCATAGTGTGCTGCAGCTCACGAACGTTACCTGGCCAAGCGTAGGCCATTAGTTTTTCTTGCGCAGGATTGTTGATGCGCAATCCGGGTTTATCATATTTCTGGGCATACCTATTTAGAAAGAAGTCCGCCAATATCAGAATATCACCATCACGTTCGCGAAGTGGGGGTACATTAATATGTATGGTATTGATGCGGTAAAGCAAATCCTCCCGGAAAAGCCCATCGGCCACCATTTGTTCCAAATCGCAATTGGTAGCGCAAATCAACCGAATGTCCACGCCAATGGGTTTGTTGGAACCCACTCGCACAATGGAACGGTTTTGTATGGCGGAAAGCAATTTGGCTTGGGTTTGCAACGACAGGTTGCCCATCTCATCCAAAAAAAGCGAACCTTGATGGGCTGCTTCAAACTTTCCTACACGATCTTCCTTGGCGTCGGTGAAGGAGCCTTTTATATGACCAAAAAGCTCACTTTCGAATAGATTTTCAGCGATGGAGCCCATATCCACACCAATACACACTTCTTCTTTTCTAGGAGAAAGCCGGTGCAATTCGCGAGCAATGAGCTCTTTTCCTGTTCCATTTTCACCCGTAATCAAAACATTCACGTCCGTTTTGGCAACCTTGCCCACTAAGTTCAAAACCGTGGTCAAAGCTTTGGAATTCCCAATAATGAAGTTCTTATCCTCATTGATGACTTGCTTCAGTTGGGTTTCCTTTTTTTTAAGTTTATGGATTTCCTGCTTGGATTTTCGAAGCTCCAAGGCTGATTTTACCGTAGCCATTAAGCGTTCGTTGTTCCAGGGTTTGAGGATAAAATCTGTTGCCCCTTGTTTTAAGGCGTTCACCGCTAAGTCAACGGCACCATATGCTGTCATTAATATGACGGAGGTATTGGGCGACCGTTTTTTGATTGCATTCAACCAAAACAAGCCTTCGTTTCCGGTGTTGACCCCAGCCGAGAAATTCATGTCCAATAACACTATGTCTATTTCCTCCAAATTGGGGAAAGAAGTGATTTGGTTCGGATTGAAAAGCGTCTGTACACTCTTGTACTCAAACTGCAATAATATTTCCAAAGCCGAAAGGACGCTCTTGTTGTCATCTACCACTAAAATGCGTGCATCAGTCATGGTTTTCTTCTTTTTTGCTTTTTAAAACTACAAATCGCCCTTTGAAAAAAAGTGCTGTTGTATAAATTTTGGACACTTTTTGTATAAAAAATTTACACTCCTAAATTTTTCTTAAGCTCTACTTTTTGTTAAAATACTGATTTTCAATGATTTGATTTTTTGGCACATATCTAGTAAACCTTTTGGCATAGCAATTCAATATGAACCTAAGAATTTACATCACGGCTTTACTTTGTTCAGCGACACTTGCGGTTTCAGCCCAGAAGCGTTGGACATTGGATGAATGCGTCTCTTACGCCGTTGAAAACAATTTGCAAGTCAAAAACCTTAACTACACCAAGGATACTAATCGCGAGAGCTATCGTCAGTCAGTTCGTAATTTGTTGCCCAATTTTAGTGGTTTTTCCGAATACCGTTACAATACTGGTTTGAACGAGGATAGAACAACAGGTTTATTAGTCAATCAAGAATTCAACAGTTTCTATTATAATGTCAACGCCAACCTTGATATTTTTCAAGGGTTTCAAAAACTGAACTCCATCAAAGCAGCCAAATTCATTTACGAATCGGCCAAAGAAGATGTGCTTCAAGAAAAATATCTTCTTGCTTTCAGGGTAATGACTGCTTTTTATGACATCAAATTCAATGAAGGGTTGGTAGCCAACTCGTTGGAGCAACAAGATATTTCACAGACCAACTACGATATGGTTCAGCGCCAAGTGGAATTGGGCGTCATGGCTGAGGCAGATTTGGTCGAAGCCGAATCCAACTTATTATCCGATAAACTATTAGTCACCCAAAACCGCAATTTGCTTACCCTTTCGAAGTTGACCTTGCTTCAAGAAATGAACCTTACTGAAGAAAGTGATATTGAACTTCAAATTGAGGAAGAGGCTCAGAATGAGGTAGAAGGTTCCGGAGGAGTGGGAGTTGATTCTTTGTACACAGTTGCAAAAGGATTTATTCCAGTAATCAAGTCACAAGAATACTTAGTGAAAGCGGCTAAAAAACAACTCAATGCCACTCGTGGAAATCTATATCCTTCCTTGACAATGATTGCTGGGATGGAATCGAGATATGCACAAACCGCTTTGGATGACAACAATGTACCAGTACCTTTTTCAGACCAATTGAATGATAACTTTTCACGGTTCATTGGAGCACAAATCATTGTCCCCATCACCAATGGATGGTCCAACCGTTCAAGGGTGAAGCAACAAAAAATAGCACTGTTACAAGCAGAAAACAATTTGGACATACAGGAACAAGCCTTGCTTCAACTGGTACAACAACTGGTGCAAACCAACAATGCTTTGGTTGCTGAATACGAGCAGAGCAACAAGCGAGTTGAATCACAAGGTTTGGCATTTCAAATTGCACAAAAAAGATATGAGAAAGGACTTATCAATGCATTGGAACTTTTTCAAGCGAAAAACTTATACGGAACGGCACAGAACGAAAATCTACAAGTACGCCTTCGTTTGAAAGTAAACGAGAGCACGATTGATTTTTACAACGGATTGCCCATTTTTAATATCAACTAAGAAGACCATCATGGATATTCAATTAGAGAAAAAGAAAGGACTTAGACCCAAGCACTACGGATACATCGCACTCGGCGCGATTGTACTCTTCGCAGGTTGGAAGCTATTGTTCGCTGGAACCACTTCAACCTTCAGAACCGAAAAAGGAAGGGTTTCCATCGCAGCAGTCGTTGATGGTAAGTTCGATGATTTCATCACCATCAACGGAAACGTTGCGCCCATCTCCACCATTTATATGGATGCGTATGAAGGGGGTCGTGTCACTGAAAAACTTATTGAAGAAGGGACCATGGTGAAAAAAGGTGATATCATCTTGAGGTTGGAAAACATGGCGCTTTATGAGCAAATCTTGGCTAGCGAAAGCAACTTGGCCTTAAAACAAAATGACCTGAGGTCTACCCGACTAAACTTCGATTCGCGCCTATTGAGCGGAAGACAGTCTTTGGCCACAGCCTTTTACGACTTGCAACGTTTGGAAAGAAACTACAAGCAAAATGAAGAGCTATATGCCGAAAAATTGATTTCAAAAGAGGCTTACCTGCTTTCCAAAGAAAACTATGAGTTGGCCCAAAAACAACATGAAATTATAGAGGCACAAACCTCACAAGACGAGCAGTTGAGCAAAACCTCTCTTGCGGGATTGGATACCGACCTGCAACGGATGAAAAAAACCCTTTCCATGGTGTATGAGCGTTTGGACCACCTAAACGTAAGAGCTCCTGCAGATGGACAGCTTGGCTTTTTGGACGCGGAAATTGGACAAAACATTACCCAAGGACAGCGTATTGGTCAGGTTAACGTGCTTACTGATTTCAAAATCGAAGCTGAAATTGACGAGCACTACATTGACCGTGTAAAGCGTGACCTCTCTGCCAGCTTGGAACGAAATGGAAATGAGTATCCTTTGCGTGTCAGAAAGGTATATCCTGAAGTTCGTAACGGACGTTTCAGAATCGACTTGGTCTTTACCGAAAACAAACCAGAGACCATTCGTTCAGGACAGAGCTATAACATCAAATTGCAGTTGGGTGCTTCAAACGATGCCTTGCTATTACCCAAAGGAGGGTTTTTCCAAAGCACAGGAGGACAATGGGTATTTGTGTTGTCCCCAGACGAAGGCGAAGCAATCAAAAGAAATATAAGAATTGGCAAACAAAACTCCAGATACTATGAGGTTTTGGATGGCCTTCAACCCGGAGAAAAAGTAATAACGAGCAACTACGATAGTTTCGGTACCGCCGAAAGAGTCGTGCTCAAATAAAATTCAATCAAAAATCATGAACAAGTTAGTAGTAATTTATGGTGCCGTACTCATCGCAAGTACCGCCATAGCCGACCAAAGAAAAGGAGAATTCACCATGGACAACCCAGTGAATGAGACCGCACAGACCTTAGAAAACGAGCTGATTCCATTGAACATCAAAGCCGTAACGGAACCCACCATCGAAGATAGCTTTGTGCTTGACCTCAACACCGTTGAATATGTTGAGTTTGATGCCATGGAGTTGGATTTTGATACCGCAGATTATCTTCCAGAAGGGTTTGACCCTTACCAAACGTACTTTGATTTGGGTTCCATTCCCTTTGTAGAAGAAAACGAAACCTTGGCCTTGGGCTTCGACACCAAGCCCTATTTACCCGAAAACTTCGATGCCTATTCCGAAGTGGTTCCAGTTGGTGCTGTGAATTATATCGAAGACGAAGATTTCGCACTAGGGTTTGATACTTCAACGTATTTGCCTGAAGGTTTCAATCCATACGAATTTCACCTAGACCTTTCGACCATTCCTTATATCGAAGATGAAGATGAGATGGTCTGGCCAGCTATCGACTTTGCCCTATTGCTTGCAAGTCAAATCAAAACGAAATAATTAAATCCTGATAAACGAACCATAACTGTCATAAAATGATACAAATACAAAACTTGAAAAAGAGCTTTCGAACCGAAGAAGTGGAAACCCTGGCCTTGAATGGTGTCAATCTTAATGTTACCGATGGCGAATTTGTGGCCATCATGGGTCCTTCTGGATGTGGAAAGTCCACCTTGCTGAACATCATCGGGATGCTCGACAACCCCACCGAAGGAAGCTATCAATTCGCTGGGCATGAGGTGAGCGGACTAAAAGAAAGCCAACGGACCCAATTGCGAAAAGGGAACCTTGGGTTCGTTTTCCAAAGTTTTAACCTTATTGACGAGTTGACTGTCTTCGAAAACGTAGAGCTTCCGCTCATTTACTTGAAAATGAACAAAGCCGAACGTCGTGAGAAAGTAAAAAAGGTATTGGAGCGTATGAAAATCGCCCACAGGGAAAAGCATTTTCCACAACAGCTTTCAGGTGGACAGCAACAACGTGTGGCCATAGCCCGTGCTGTGGTTACCAATCCCAAACTGATTCTTGCGGATGAGCCAACCGGTAATTTGGATTCCAAAAACGGAATCGAGGTAATGAACCTTTTGACCGAACTCAACCAAGAAGGTACCACTATCGTAATGGTAACCCACTCTGACCGAGATTCCCACTACGCACACAGGGTCATCAACCTGTTTGATGGGCAAATCGTGACAGAAAGCCAGAACAAACCCATGGCTACCACCGCTTAATACCATATTAGAGAGTTTATTCATCAATCAAAAGCAATCAAAAAACGAAAACAATGCTCAAGAGTTATATTCGAATCGCCTGGAGAAACCTTCTGAAGAGGAAGGTTTTTGCCACCATAAATATTCTTGGTCTCGCGTTGGGATTTGGAAGTAGCGTGCTCATCTACCTATTTCTGAACTACCATCTTTCTTTTGACAAATTCCACAACGATTCAGACCGTATTTATCGGTTTGTTACGGACACCCAAAGAGATGATATGGAATACGATGCCTCAGTACCTCCAGCTTTTGGACAAGTGTTCCGTGAGGAGTACGATTATTCCGAAAAGGTAGCCAAGGCCGTAGTACAAGGAGAGCTCGTAATGGATGTAACCCAAACGAATGGAAGCGTTGAAAAGTTTGAAGAAGACATTTTGTTTGTTGAAAACGAGTTTTTTGAGATTTTCAATTTTCCATTACGCAATGGTTCAAATGCCATTGCCCTATCTGAGCCTAATACTGCCGTACTGACCGAAAATATGGCCCAAAAGCTTTTCGGTCGGTTCGATGTTGTGGGTGAAAGCTTTGTTTTGGAAAATGACAAGAGCATTACGATTACAGGGGTATTGCAAAACCTCCCTTCAACCACTTTTGTTGAAAATGAAATCTTTGTGAGCTTTCAGAATCTTGAAGACTTCTTCCAGTTTGCGGCAGGTCAGTTTTGGGGCGGTATTACTTCCAACTTAACCTGTTACACGCGTTTACGACCCAATCAAGATATCGCTAGTATAGAAAGTGTCCTTACCGAACTGCCCAAAAAACACCGGCCCAATTCCAAAAGCCGTCATACCTATAAGTTGCAGCCTTTGGCTGAAATGCATTTTGATTCGCGATACGGGGGAATTAGCACCGTTCTTTTATTGATTTTCGCCTTGATTGGTTTGTTCTTGATTGGCATCGCATGCATCAACTTCATCAATATTTCAACTGCACAGTCTTTCTATAGGTCCAAGGAAATTGGGATACGAAAGGTTCTGGGGAGCTTTAAAAAACACCTATTCTGGCAATTCTTGGCCGAGACTTTTGTCATCAGCCTTTTTGCCATCTCACTTGGCATTGTTTTCGCTTTGACGTTCTTGCCCTCACTGAATGACCTATTTGGTTTGGAGCTCTCTGCGACGGGCTTGTTGGAACCCAAGTTCATCCTCTTTCTGGGGGTAGCTCTCTTGCTAGTTGCTTTTTTGTCAGGAAGTTATCCTGGAATTCTCCTTTCTCGCATTGTTCCGGTCTTGGCTCTAAAAGGAAAGCTCAATCATAACGATACGGGTGGTTCTGGTGTTCGAAAAGTACTGGTGATTACCCAGTTTACATTATCCATTATATTGATTATCGCAACGATTGTCATCTCAAGACAAATTGATTACGCCTTGAATACCGATTTGGGCTTCGATAAAGAAGCCATCGTAATGACCGATATTCCTACCGACATTGAACCCTTACAGCTTGATGCCCTTAAAGAGCGTTTGGTGCAAATCAATGGAGTGGTTTCCGCCTCAGGTTGTTTGAGTAGCCCGGGAGGTTCGGAAAACAATTGGGGTACTAGTGTGAAATTTCACAATCGTCCAGAAAGAGAAGAATTCAGCATTCAAGCCAAATTGGGTGATGAGCATTTCTTGGAGACTTTTGGGTTGACCTTGGTCGCCGGAAGAAACTTCTTTAAGGCAGATAGCGTTATGGAAGTCGTGGTTAATGAGAAGTTGGCCGAAAAACTGGGCTTGGCTTCAACCGAAGAACTGTTGGGCAAAAAACTGGACGTTAATACCGGAGGCATTCAAGCCAATATTGTTGGGGTTGTTAAGGATTTCCATCATTATGGCTTCCAAAACAAAATAGAGCCTATTGTAGTTGCCAATGAAACCAACGCTTTTGGAGAGATTGGTATCAAACTGAACACTAGCGATATCAAAACCGTGGTTGCCCAAATTGACGCGGAATGGTCCAAAACCTTTTCAAACTATCTATTTGACTATCGCTTCTTGGACGAACGCGTAGCGGAAGAATATGAGGCAGAACAGCGATACTTGACATTGGCCAAAGTATTTTCAGCTTTAGCCATCTTTATTGCCTGCCTAGGATTATACGGTCTGATTCTATTCTTTGTGGGTCTACGCATCAAAGAAATTGGAATTCGAAAAGTATTGGGAAGTTCAGTGACGCAAATCATGAGCCTTTTCAGCAAGGATTTCCTCAAACTCATTCTTATTGCCGGACTCATCGCCTCGCCCATAGCTTGGTACGTTATGGACCGCTGGTTGGAAACCTATACGTACCGCATTGACATTTCATGGTGGGTCTTTGTACTTGCCGTGCTCTCCGTAATCCTAATCACCCTGGTTACGGTCAGCTATCAAACCGTAAAAGCGGCGATAGCCAACCCCATCAAAAGCCTTAGAACCGAATAATAAAACAGCAAAGTCATGATACGGAACTATTTAAAAATCGCCTGGAGAAATCTTCAAAAAAACAGAACCTACTCCTTCATCAATATTGGAGGCTTGGCTTTGGGAATTGCGGCCTGCCTTTTGATTTTGCAATACGTCACTTACGAGTTCAGTTATGAGGATTTTCATGAAGACCTCCCACAACTGTACCGCGTAAAGCAAGATCGCTACGATAATGGTGTGTTGACCACAGAATGGGCCGCCGGAGCCTTTGCCGTAGGGAATAAATTCAAAGAAGAAATTCCTGAAATCGAAGAATATGTGAAGGTTTTTGAAGCTGGTGACGTGATGGTGGAGCTTGACAGTGAGATTTTGAAAGTTGAAAATGTCTTCTTCTCCAGCGAAGCCTTTTTCACCATGTTTACGTATCCTTTGCTTAGCGGGGACAAAACCAAAGTACTCTCCGAGCCATTGACCGCTGTGATATCGGAGTCAACCGCTAAAAAGGTTTTTGGCACCACCGAAGTTGTCGGTAAAACCTTAAACCTAAACCAGCGTCGGGATTATCGTATCACCGGGGTTTTTGAGGATATGCCAGGCAACACGCAATTGAAACCAGAACTACTCTTGTCTTACATCACCTATCGTGAGCGAATGCTTGAAAACAACAATCAAGACCCTGCGGCAGACCCCGACAATTGGTGGTTTTCAGACGGTTGTTTGACCTATATCAAACTAAGCAAAGATGCAGACCCAAAAGAGGTAGAAGCAAAGTTTATCCCTATAGTGCAAGAGGAAGCCGGTGAGGAACTCGCCACCTATAACTCCGATGCCAAATATTATTTGCATCCTTTAAAAGACTTGCATCTGTATTCCAACTTCATGGATGAGCCAGGACCTACGGGAGAGGGCGGAACAGTCTATTTGTTAATTGGTATTGCTTTGTTCATTGTTGTAATCGCTTGGGTGAACTACATCAATTTGGCCACGGCGCGCGCTTTAGGCCGTGCCAAGGAAGTGGGTATTCGCAAAACCATAGGGTCCTTGCGGAAACAATTGGTTTTCCAATTTTTTATGGAATCCTTTCTGTTCAATGGCCTGGCATTGGTACTTGCTGTTATCATTACCTCGCTTTCCATACCGTATTTCAAATCCATTACCGGACAGCAGCTCGCGTATGACTTCATTTTCAACACCAGCTTTTGGTTGGGATTGATTGTTCTTTTTATGTTGGGTGTTGTTTTGTCGGGAGCATATCCGGCCTTGGTTTTGTCACGTTTTAAGCCAGTGGAAGTCTTAAAAGGAAAAATGACCGGTACCAAACAAGGTTCTACCCTTCGCAAATCATTAGTGGTATTCCAATTTGCGGCATCCTTGTTTTTATTGATTGGCACATTTACCGTGTACCGCCAAATCAATTTTATGAAAGAACAGTCTCTTGGGCTTGCCATTGAGCAAACCTTGGTCGTACGTCCACCTATAGTTACTGACTCCACCTATGCCAACAAAATGGCTTCGTTTAAACAAGAGCTCCTTAAATATCCAGGCATCCAAACCGTTTCTTCAGCAACCACTGTTCCCGGGCAGCCGGTAGGATGGAACGCGGGAGGTATCCGTTTGGTTTCACAAACTGAGGCGGAAAGCCAACAATATCGGGTTATCGGTGTAGACTATGATTATCTTTCCCAATTTGAGGTAAAACTCATTGCAGGGCAACCTTTTTCAGAAGACTTTGGGGATACCAATGTGGTGATTTTCAATCGCTCAGGAGCTAAACTTTTAGGGTTTCCCAATCCAGATGAAGCGGTAGGGCAACGTATCACGTTTTGGGGCAACGAATATACTGTCGTTGGGGTGTCAGAAGATTTTCATCAGGAATCGTTGAAAGAAGCTTATGAACCTTTGATTTTCCGCCTAATTCCAGAAGTTGAAGGATACTATGCCATTAAAACCGATGTGCAAAACGCGAGTAGCGCCTTGTCTTTGGCCCAAAGCAATTGGGAAACATTTTTCCCTGGGAATACTTTCGAATACTTCTTTTTGGATGACCATTTTAATGCGCAATACGAAGCCGACCAGCGCTTTGGAAAGGTGTTTGGGATTTTTGCCTCTTTGGCCATTATCGTGGCCTGTTTGGGGCTTTTCGGTCTTGCTTCCTTTACCACTTTACAACGAAGAAAGGAAATTGGAGTTCGAAAGGTATTGGGAGCATCCGTTCAGGGAATTTTAAAACTGCTTTACAAAGAGTTTTCCTTATTGCTGTTTTTGGCTTTTATCATCGCTATTCCCATTGCGTGGTTTACCGTCAACAACTGGCTTTCGAGTTACGCTTTTCATACCCATATGACCTGGGCTTTGTTCATCATCCCTTTTGCAACCATAATCATCATCGCGTTTGTCACCATCAGCTTTCAAACCGTACAAGCCTCCTTGGCTAATCCGGTGGAAAGTTTACGAACCGAGTAACACCAAAAAACAAACCGTCATGCTCAAGAACTATTTCATTATCGCCTGGAGAAACCTTCGTAAAAACAAGGCATATACTTTTATCAATATCGGAGGGCTCGCCATTGGGCTTGCCGTAGCCTTACTTATTGGGCTTTGGGTAAAAGATGAGCTTAGCTATAACAACTATTTTAAAAATCAAGACCAAATCGCCCAAATTTTCCAGCACCAAACCTGGAATGGAAGTACAGATACGGGTCCTGCTATACCTCGGCCTTTGGAAATAGTGCTCCGCGACGAGTACAATGACAATTTCGAGCACATTGCAATGAGTTCATGGCAATCTTCCCAATACTTGGAATATAATAACACCAAAATTCAGCGGGAGGGCAATTTTATGCAACCCGGTGGCCCTGCTATCCTTGATTTAAATATCATCTCTGGGGAACTGGATGGGGTGCGTGAATTGAATTCCATTATGCTGGGGGAATCCACAGCAAAAGCACTTTTTGGAGATGAAGATCCTGTTGGAAAGACCATTAAGGTCAACAGTCAATATGATGCCATGGTGACCGGAGTCTATGAAGACATTCCTTACAATAATTCCTTCAATGATACGCAGTTCATAGCTTCCTGGGACAAATATGTATCCCTGTTCCAATGGGTCCAAAACGCAGAGGATCAATGGGGCAACAATTCATTTCAACTGTTTGTCCAAATAAAGGAAAACACCTCTATGGAAGAGGTAACCAACCGTATTAAAAACGTCAAAAACGACCACAACGAGGATACCAGGGAGTACAACCCTCAAATGTTCCTTTTTCCCATGGAAGATTGGTATTTGAGAGGTCGTTTTGAAGAGGGAAAACCGGCAGGGGGAAGAATCACCTATGTCCGCATGTTTGGTGTTATCGGAATCGTGGTGCTATTATTGGCCTGTATCAACTTTATGAACTTGAGTACGGCACGTTCCGAGAAAAGAGCGAAAGAGGTTGGCGTCCGCAAATCCTTAGGTTCCAAAAGAACCCAACTTATCGGTCAATTTTTGGGGGAATCCCTATTGATTGTTTTCATGGCTTTTGTTATCTCTGTTATCATAGTTCTGCTCTCCTTAAATGGATTCAATGAATTGGCTCGAAAAGAAATTACGTTTCCTTGGTTGAACCCCCTCTTTTGGGTTGTATCCCTTTTGCTCATAGTCGTCACGGCGTTGCTTTCAGGAAGCTATCCTGCACTGTATCTATCCGTATTCAAACCCGTAGAAGTACTCAAAGGGACTTATACCCGTAATAAGAAAGGCGCTACGCCAAGACAGATTTTGGTCGTTACCCAGTTTGTAGCCTCGGTGGCTTTCATTATTGGGACTTTAGTGGTTCTTCAGCAAATCAACCACACCAAAAATAGACCAGTCGGGTACAATAAAGAAGGATTGGTCCAAATCCCAACCTTTAGTACGGATTTTATCGGGAAGCAAGATTTGATGCGAGAAGAATTCCTCAATTCTGGCGCTGTGGTTTCCATGGCCACCTCAAGCTCACCTACGACCCAAATTTGGTCAAACCGTTCTGGATACACTTGGGAAGGAAAACCAGAAGACTTACAAGAAGATTTAGCTTGGACCGAGGTGTCACCTGAGTATGCCAGTACATTGAACCTTAAAATTCTTGAAGGACGTGATTTCTCCAGGGAGTTCGCAAGTGACTCGAATGCAATTTTGATTAATGAAACGGCCGTAAAACATATGGGGCTGAAAAATCCTGTCGGAACCATTATTCGTGCCTCTGATGAAGATAATGAGCAAGAGGACAAACTCGTTATTGGAGTGGTACAAGATGTTATCGCACAATCACCGTATGAGCCTGTAAAGCAGGGATGGTATGTGTTTGATAAATTTGAAAACTTCAGTTATTTCAATGTTCGCCTCAACCCTGAAAAGAGTGCCAGCGAAAATCTTGCGGTAATCGAAAAAGTCTTCAAAGAACATTTCCCGAACCTACCCTTTGTTTATCAATTCGTTGATGAAGAGTACGGTATTAAATTCAGAGGCGAAGAACGCATTGCCAATTTAGCCGGCATTTTTACCATCTTGGCAATCTTGATTAGCTGTTTAGGGCTTTTAGGACTCGCTTCCTTCGTCGCCGAACAACGCACAAAAGAAATTGGCGTACGGAAAGTGTTGGGCGCCTCTATAACCAACGTTTGGCAAATGCTCTCAAAAGACTTTGTGCGATTGGTTATCATTGCCTGTGTTATTGCTATACCGATTGCGTACTTTTTCATGAGCGATTGGCTTAAGGAATATACCTACCGAATAGAGCTCTCTTGGCTGACCTTCGTCGGCGCAAGTGTAGGTGCACTCATCATCACCTTAATTACCATCAGCTTTCAAGCCATTAAAGCCGCAAAAGCGAATCCCATCAAAAGCTTACGCACCGAGTAACACAAAAAACGAACGATCATGTTAAAGAATTATGTGACACTTACCTTAAGGCTTATTTGGAAAAGAAAACTCCTTTCCCTAGTAAAGATTGGAGGACTCACTATTGGTATCGCATCTTTCTTGTTGCTGATGATGTATCTAAAGCACGAATCCAGTTATGATCGTTTTTATCAGCAGGAGGATAAAATATTTCGGGTTACTACAAAGTACTTAAAAGAGGGTTTCTACGGAGTGGATTATCCTGCACCTTTCTCAAAGGCAATGGTTAGTGATATTCCCGAAATTGAAATGGCTGGACGGTACCTTCCAATAAGCTGGTTCAATCAGGTAAGGCCCTCTGGGAAAGAAAAGAACTTCTACGAAGAAAAACTTGCCTATGTCGACGCAGACTTATTTGATATCCTCGAAGTACCGCTCTTGGCTGGTGAGTTCAGAAAGTCTATGACCCAGCCCAATACAGTATCCATTTCGAGTAGAATTGCCAAGAAATATTTTGGTTCTAAATCACCCATCAACAAGCAGCTTTTTATTAACGACAATACGGAGAATCCATATCGAATTGTAAGTGTTTTTAAGGATTTTCCAAGCAATTCCCATTTGGATGTTGATTTTATGATTTCTTTGGCAGGCATTGAATTTTGGCCAGGTGAACAGCAATACTGGGGCGCAAATATTTATAACGTATATGTAAAACTTAATGAAAAAGCTGATATAGCTTCCATTCATGAAAAGTTACCTGAAATTACCACCAATTATTTTTTGCCGAGTTGGACCGAACGTAAGTTCTCAAACCCCGCTGAATTGGCCAGGAATATACGACATGAGCTCCAGCCCGTACATGAAATATACTTGAGCCCAAAAGACGTCAGGGACGATGGCGCTCACGGAAGCAAAAGCCTTTTGTTGCTTTTTGGATTTGCAGGTATTTTGATTATTGCCATTGCTTTTATCAACTATATTAATCTTTCCACCGCGGGTTTTTCAGCACGCACCAAGGAGGTAGGTATTCGGAAAGTAATGGGGGCTGGCAAAAAAACTCTCACTGCCCAATTTCTTATAGAATCGGTTGTTTTTAGCATTTTGTCTTTCATTTTAGGGTGGTTTTGCTGTTGGCTTGTACTGCCCCACGTCAACCCATTGTTTTCTGATACCTTGTCGATTTCATCCTTTTCGCTTCTAGAAATTGGCTTGTTTTTGCTCATCATTGTGGTATTAGGTTTACTTTCGGGTTTATACCCCTCATTTGGCATCTCCAAGTTGACTTTGGCCGTTAAAAATCAATTGACGGAAAGAGGAAATCCGGTTTTTCGCAATGCCTTAGTTGTTTTTCAATTCGTAGTATCCGTTGTACTTATTATATGTACCATAGTTGTTTCCAACCAGTTGGATTTTATGCTTAGCAAGGACCTTGGCTTTGAAAAAGAACAGGTGCTGATCGTAAAAGGAACCGACGTTTTAAAAGACAACGTTTCCACATTCAAAGAAGCTGTGTCATCCCTAAATGCAGTTGAACAAGTATCCATCAGTGATTATCTGCCCGTTGGCAGTCCCAGAAGGTTTTCAGACTCTTTTTGGGAAAAGGGTCTTCAGGACAATAAAGAAGGGGTAACCTCCCAAATATGGCAAGTGGATAACGAATATGTCCCAACTTTGGGAATAGATATCATAGCCGGAAGAAATTTTCAAGAATCGCTTGTTTCCGATTCGACAGCAATCTTGATAAGCAGTACTTTGGCCGCACAACTACATTTAAATGAGGTGATTGGTTCACATATCACCAATAAGGATAAGACCTGGCAAATCATCGGTGTTTATCGGGATTTTCACTTTGAGTCCCTAGAAAATGAAATTTCACCCTCTTCTTTGATATTGGGAAATCCTTCGGCAACCGCCTTGGTCAAATTCAAACCTCAGGAAACCGAAGCGTTTTTATCAGCACTCAAGGAAGTATGGTCTAAATTCTCACCAACGACTCAGATGCGATATGAATTCATGGACGATAGTTTTGCTTTGCTTCATGAAAAAGTTGAACATGCTGCCGCGCTATTTAACTTTTTCGCTTCGCTTACGATTCTTATTTCTTGCTTAGGTCTTTTTAGCCTCACAGCATTTGTCACAGACCAAAGAGGCAAAGAAATTGGCATCAGAAAGGTTTTGGGCGCTTCGCTCCTAAATATTATTTCGCTACTCTCAAAGGATTTTATCAAACCTATTCTCATAGCTATTGCCATCGCTATACCTCTAGGGGTATTGGTAATGGAGAATTGGTTGCAAGATTTTGCCTATCGCACCCCATTTAAGATAACGACCTTTTTACTGGCGGGCATTATCGCTTTGACGATTGCCCTGTTCACCATTGCTTTTCATAGTATCAAAGCTTCTCTTATCAACCCAACAAACACCCTGCTCCAAGAATAATCAAAAAAACGAACTATCATGTTAAAGAATTATTTCATCATCGCATGGCGAAACCTCAGTAAAAACAAAGCCTATACCTTCATCAATATTGGCGGGTTAACCTTGGGAATTGCCGTTACGCTAATTATAGGGTTATGGGTGTATGATGAGCTCTCGTATAACGATTACTTTGAATCGAACGACCGTATCGCTCAGGTTTTTCAATCGCAAACCTTCAATGGCAATACCTTTACTAACCCTGCTATTCCGCTTCCGCTAGAACCTGCCTTACGGGATGCGTATATGGACAACTTTGAGTATTTAACCATGGCCTCATGGACCTATTCCCAAACCTTGGAATACAACAACAATACATTTTCCATATTGGGAAATTACATGCAAGAAGAAGGCCCCAAAATATTGGACCTTGAAATTACCCAAGGTGATGAAAACGGACTTCGTGAACTGAATTCCATCATGATTTCAGAAGCAGCGGCCGAAATCCTTTTTGGCATTGCAGACCCCATCGGAAAAATATTGACTTTGGATGGCCAACATAAGCTTACCGTTACTTCAGTATACGAAACAGTTCCGCAGAACAATTCCTTTAGCGACATGCAATTTATCGTTCCCTGGAAAAAATATGTGGCCACCCAAGACTGGTTGCGGGAGTCTCTGGACAATTGGGGAAACAATTCGTTCCAGATGTTCGTGAAATTAGCGGACAATGTGCCTTTGGAGACGGCTTCAGAGACTATTCGGAATGTAAAGAAAAACGCAGATGAAGAAGTAGCAGAATTCAATCCGCAGTTGTTCCTCATGCCTATGAAAGATTGGTACCTGCGTTCCAATTTTGAACAAGGCAAACAAGTTGGCGGTCGCATCAAGTACGTATGGCTCTTCACAACGCTCGGGGTGTTTGTTTTGATTTTAGCCTGTATCAACTTTATGAACCTCAGCACCGCGCGGTCCGAAAAAAGAGCAAAAGAAGTTGGCGTGCGCAAAGCAATTGGTTCGCAACGCGGACAATTGGTCAATCAATTTTTAGGCGAATCATTCCTTGTGGTTAGCATTGCTTCGGCCGTCGCCATACTCATCGTGCTTTTATGCATGGACAGCTTCAATGAACTATCCCGAAAAGCCATAACTTTTCCTTGGACCAATCCTTTGTTTTGGCTTACTTTCTTAGCTTTCATTGTTTTTACTGCTACTATAGCGGGAAGTTATCCTGCACTTTTCCTCTCTTCTTTTAATCCTGTGGAAGTACTCAAAGGAACGTTCCGTGCAGGTAAAAAGGCTTCCACCCCGCGTAAGGTATTGGTCATTTTTCAGTTCACGGTTTCGGTTGCTTTTATTATCGGAACAGTGGTGGTTATGCAGCAAATCAATCACGCCAAAAACAGACCTGTTGGCTATGAGCGAAACGGGTTAATTCAAGTTCCCGTCTTTAGTAGTGACTACGATGGAAAATACAATTTGATGCGAGAATTGTTAATAAAATCAGGAGCCGTAGTAGAGATGTCCTCTTCCAGCAGTCCAACCACTCAAATTTGGTCTTCCCGTTCAGGATTCATTTGGGAAGGTAAACCTGAAGGTTTCCAAGAAGATTTTGACTGGACCTACGTATCCGTGGACTTTGCTCGCTCCTTGAATTTAAAAATCGTCGAAGGAAGAGATTTTTCCAGGGATTTTCCATCAGACTCCTTAGGTGTCCTCATCAATGAAACGGCTGCGAAATATATGGGGCTTACTGACCCTATTGGCAAAATTATTCGAGAAGAAGACGAAGACCCTGACCCTCCAATGACCATTATTGGGGTAGTTCAAGACATGGTAGTACAATCTCCCTACGAACCCACCAGGCAGGCATTTTACGTTTACGACAGGGAAGGAGATAGTTCCTATTACAATTTACGGCTGAATCCAAAGAAAAGTGTCCGTGAAAATCTCGCAATAGTAGAACGTGTCTTCAAAGGCGAGTTCCCTGCACTTCCCTTTCAATTTGATTTTGTGGATGAAGAATACGGCAACAAGTTTGCTTCAGAAGAGCGTGTAGGAAAGCTATCCGGTATTTTCACCGCATTGGCCATCTTAATCAGTTGTTTAGGGCTTTTCGGGTTGACTTCTTTTGTTGCAGAACAACGCACCAAAGAAATTGGGGTGCGCAAGGTTTTGGGCGCCAGTGTTATCAGCGTATGGAATATGCTGTCAAAAGATTTCCTCAAGCTCATCATGATATCCTGTCTTATCGCCATCCCGTTGAGTTTTTACATCATGCATGGTTGGTTACAAGATTATCCCTATCGCATTACCATGAAGTGGTGGATATTCTTCCTAGCCGTGGTCGGAGCAGTATTCATGACATTAATTACCGTGAGTTTTCAATCGTTGCGTGCAGCGCGAGCCAATCCCATCAAAAGTTTACGAACAGAATAATATCCATGAACAAAAACAGCAGTGTAGGCCCATAAAAGAAACACAACAATCATCAAAAAAAACGAATTATGACATCAAGCTATCTTAAAATCGCGTGGAGAAATCTAAACAGGAACAAATCCCTTTTCATCATCAACGTGGTGGGGCTTACCTTGGGTATCGCCTCGGTGATTTTGATAAGTTTGTTCGTACTTGATGAACTCAGCTACGATGCCTTCCATGATAAATCCGACCGTATTGCACGTGTGGTCCTACGAGGGCAAATGGGTGGTGAAATCATCAAAGAAGCGGTTTCCCAAGGTCCTGTTGTGCAGACCCTTGTAGATGAGTTTCCGGAAGTAGAAGAGGGAACCCGTCTTCGGCAAATGGGACATCCATTGGTGGTCTATCAAAACGAAGGATATCGTGAAAACCGCTTTGCCTACGTTGACGCTAACTTTTTTGAAATCTTTTCGTTTGATTTTGTAAAAGGAAACCCTGCCACAGCACTGACTCAACCCAATCAAGTTGTAATTACAGAAACCCAAGCGGAGAAGTTTTTTGGCGATGCCAATCCCATCGGAAAGGTTTTGGAACTAAGCGAGTGGGAACAACAATTCACGGTGAGCGGAGTGGTCAAAGATATTCCACAAAATTCGCATTTGCGATTTGATTTGTTCGGCTCCATGCTGGGCTGGGAACATTCCAAAACCAACAACTGGCTGGAATCGCATTACCACTCTTATGTCGTTTTGCGAGACCCTAACGATCGTGTTGGGTTGGAATCCAAGTTTCCTGCAGTACTGGACACCCACATGGGACCTCAAATGGTTGAGGCTATGGGGATGTCTTTCGCCGAATTTCAGGAAAAAGGCAATGCCCTTGGTATGTTTTTGCAGCCCTTGAAAGACATTCATTTACATTCCGATTTTGCTGAGATGACCAATCTTTCAGAGGGTGGCAACATCAAAACCGTATATGCCTTTTCCATTATCTCGATTTTAATCTTATTGGTCGCTTGTATCAACTATGTGGTCTTGGCCACCGCGGGGGCTTCCAAGCGTAGTAAGGAAGTGGGTGTCAAAAAAGCCTTAGGTTCCGATAGAGGTCAGTTGATCCGTCAATTTCTATTGGAGTCCGTTATCGGGGTAAGCTTAGCTGCGCTACTTGCTCTAGTATTGGTATTGATTGCCCTGCCCTTCTTCAACACCATTTCCGATAAGGCTTTGACGCTTGGTCAGCTCGTTAGCCCACAAAACATCTTATATCTTCTTGTATTTGTATTGCTGGTGGCGGTATTGGCTGGAAGTTACCCTGCCTTTTTTCTATCCTCATTCAAACCAGTTCAGGCCTTGAAGAACAAGTTGGGCGCTGCGGGAAAAACCAAAAACGTGCGTAGCGGTATGGTAGTTTTCCAATTTGCCGTAGCCATATCCTTGATCATCGCAACCCTTGTGGTGAAACAGCAAATGGATTTTGTGCTCAATAAAAACGTCGGTTTTCAAAAAGCCCGTGTTTTGGTGCTAAAGGATACGTGGAAATTGGGCGAGAAAGAAAAAGCGTTTAAGAACGAGCTCCTAAAGGATGCCCGGATAAAATATGTCTCCAATTCAGGATTCTTGCCTGCGGGTCCAACTAGTGACAATATCACCTCCATTTATCCTGAAGATAACTCTGATGCCTTGCGAAGAACCACAGTCTATCAAATAGACGAAAACTACCTCTCCACGATGGGAATGGAGATTATTCAAGGACGCAATTTTTCCGAGGATTTTGAGGCTGAGAGCAATAAGCTCATCATAAACGAAACCTCTGCCAAAATTCTAGGATTTGAGGGTAACGCAATAGATAAATTGGTTAGTATGACCTCGGGTAATTCTGCAGACGTAGAAAAATATCGTATCGTCGGCGTGGTAAAGGATTTCCATTTTCAATCCCTTTATAAAGCGGTGGAGCCCTTAATCATGGTGTACCAGCCGAATCCTGGTCTTATTGTCAAAACTGCAACGTCTGATATTGCCGGTCTGCTACAAACCACTGAAAACCTATGGAACGAATTCAGCCCTGCAGAACCGTTTACCTATGGCCTTTTGGATGACCTTTACAATCAGATTTATGTCAAAGAACGGAAGATGGGGCTTGTCCTTCAAATCTTTACTTTCCTTTCCATTTTAATTGGTTGCATGGGCCTATTTGCATTGGCCACTTTTGCTGCCGAACAACGGCTAAAAGAAATCGGTATACGCAAAGTACTTGGCGCTTCCGTAGCACAGGTACTGCATATGCTTTCCAAAGACTTTCTAAAACTTATTGTGGTGGCCTTCGTGGTGGCTGTCCCCTTGGGGTACTTTCTAACCCAACAGTGGTTACAGGAGTTTGCCTACCGCATTGAAATGCAGTGGTGGGTGTTTGGCCTTTCAGGAGTGTTGGCCATTATCATTGCCCTGTTCACTGTAGGATGGCAAAGTTTCAAAGTAGCCATAATGAACCCCGTAAGTGTTTTAAAAGACGAATAACCAATCAAAAAACAATATCCATGTTCAAGAATTATTTCATCATTGCCTGGCGTAATCTTATCCGCAACAAGACTTTTTCCGTACTCAACATCTTAGGGCTATCCGTTTCTTTTGGTGTTGCGGTATTGCTTTGTTTGGCGGCCTTGTTCGAACTTTCGTATGACGGTTTTCATGAAAATGTCGACGATATGTATCAACTCTATTCCAGTGAACAATTCGTCAAGGGGCCTGAAGTTTCTTTATCGAACCCAGAACCGATGGCGCAGGTAGTGAAAAACGAAATTCCTGGAGTTCATGACGCGGTTCGTTATTTGGATGATTCAGCCTTATTGGTACAAGGGGAAAACAACTTTCCTTTAGATGGAGCATGGGTAGATCCCGGTTTCTTTTCCATGTTTACTTTTCCGGTTGCGGAAGGTAATCCGCAACCGCTAGCCGAAAAGTCACACGTAGCCATCACCAAAAAAGCGGCAAAGAATGTTTTTGGGGATACTAACGTACTGGGCAAAACGGTTCAATTGCTCATCGATGGTGAAGAAAAGTCATTTGAGATTACATCCATTCTAGAAGATTTGCCCGAAAACAGCTCGTTGGGTTTTGAGTTGGTCATCAATTTCGAAAACCATACTGAATACGAAAATAGCGTAGGACAATGGAATCAAAAGTACCATGAGATTTTCGTGCAATTGGAACCCAATATGCCTCCTGCCATCTTCCATAAGAACTCGGTTGAGGTTATGAAAAAATATCTTAGTGCCTCTATAGAAAATACTATTGCCCAAGGAACTGCGCCAGATGCCGAAGGCAATTATGTGTCATTACGTTTGTTGCCCATGTCAGACCGGGAGTCCATGACGGTCAAGGATGGACTTATAACGGCCAACCACAATATGGTGTATTTGCTTTTTGGTGTTGCCTTTTTGATTTTGATTATCGCTTGCGTCAATTTCACCAATATGAGTATTGCCAAAAGCGTACAGCGTTTAAAGGAAATTGGGATGCGCAAAACCTTGGGTGCTCCCAAAAAACAGCTCTTTGTGCAATTATGGTGCGAAAGCCTTATCATTTTCTTGATATCCGCATTATTAGGTATTATCCTGGGTAGGATTTGCTTGGATACGTTTAATACCATTTTCAGAACCCAAGTTTCGTTGGACCAATTTGCCAGCATACCCATGCTGCTCGGTTTTGTGTTTTGCGTTTTGCTTATTACGTTTTTATCCGGTGGATATCCCGCAATGATTATGTCAAAAATGGGAACAATCCAAGCGTTAAAGGGAAAATGGGATTCCAATGGCAAAAACCGCCTTCGTAATGCCTTGATCGTGGTGCAATTTTGCATTTCAATCTTGTTCATTTCTGGCACACTGATTTTATGGCAACAGACCAATTATATGAAGAACAAAGACCTTGGGTTCAACAAGGATTTTGTGATTTCAGTACCCTTGAGCGGAAACGCAAGTTCTTATGAATTCGTTGAACTATTCCGTAACGAACTCATCAACCAATCTGGAATTCTTTCCGTAAGTGGCGCAGACGATAATCTTGGTTACGGAAAGGATGGTAGTGTCAGCAAAAGCGTAATGGGTTTCGACCATAAAGGAAAAAACGTAAAGACCAATGTACTTACCGTAGATGCTGATTATGTGAAAACCTTAGATATCCAACTGCTGGAAGGGAGAAGCTTTGATGCCACAAGAGCTGCTGATAGTTTGGCTTTTATCGTCAATGAGTCCATGGCAAAGGATTTGGATGAAGAAAGGCCCTTGGAAGCCACCATTATGTTGGATAGTATCCCCTTCAAAATCATTGGTGTGGTCGAAGACTATCACTTCGAAGAACTAAACAAGAGCATTGAGCCTATTACCCTTATAATGAATCCTACATGGGGCCTTTATTATGCCTACGTAAAAGTAGCGCCACAAAATCTTACGGATTCTTATGAATTCATTGAAAAAACATGGAATCGCCTGCAACCCGGAACAGAATTCCGAGGGTCCTTTTTGAATGAAAATGTAGACCGCACTTTTAGAAAGGAAAGAGCCTTGACCACAATGATTACCAGTGGTTCGGTCATCGCCATATTGTTGAGTTGTATCGGACTGTTTGCCATCTCCCTGTTGGTCGTTTCGCAACGGACCAAGGAAATTGGCATTCGCAGGGTCATTGGAGCTAGCGTCACTTCCATAACCTATCTGCTGACCAAAGACTTTTTGAAACTAGTTGCCATCGGATTCTTGATAGCGGTGCCTTTTGCGAAATGGCTTGCAGATGCTTGGTTGGAAGACTACGCGTATCGCATTCAGTTATCACTCTGGCTGTTCCTGCTGCCCGGACTTATTGCTTTGTCTGTTGCCCTTATTACTATCGGAGGCAAAACCATCAGTGCTGCTAAACAAAATCCAACGAGAAGTTTACGAACGGAATAAATCAATCATATCACGAGAGTTATGCTAAAAAATCACTTAAAAATTGCTTGGAGAAACCTTAGAAAAAACAAGGGCTATGCCTTGATTAATATTGGGGGATTGGCTTTGGGCTTTGCCATTACATTGCTGATTGGGTTATGGATATACGATGAGTTGTCTTTCAACAAGGAGCACCCGCAGTACGAACAAATTGCCCAAGTATTGCAAAATACCAACTTCGAGGGCACCGTAGAGACTTGGGAAAGCCAAAACTTTCCCTTGGGCGATGTTCTTCGAGATGAATACGGTGAGTACTTTGACAAGGTGGTCATGTCTACATATCCCAGAACATCCATATTGAAACATGGTGAAAATATCATTGGGGAATATGGTTCCTTCATGCAAAAAGGAGCCCCGGAAATCCTGAATTTAAATATGATTCATGGTTCTGCGGATACCTTCGGAGACCCGAATTCCATTTTCCTGTCCGCCACATTAGCCAACACGCTTTTCGGAGAACAAAATCCTATGGGGAATAGTATAAAACTCAACAATAACTATGTCCTTAAGGTAAGTGGTGTCTATGAAGACCTGCCCCGCAATTCCAGTTTTAGTGATGCGTTGGGTTATTTGGCCTCCTTAAACTTATTAACGGATGGCGCAGGACCTAATATGCGTGGTTGGCGAAACAATTGGTTGGTTGCTTATGTGAAGGTGGCCAAAAACGTCACCATGGAACAAGCCTCAGCGCTAATTAAAGATGTGAAACTCGATAGAGCCGGTGAGCAAGAAGCACAATCGAACCCACAACTGTTTTTACACCCGTTAGCCAAGTGGCGATTGTATTCACATTTTGAGAATGGGGTGAGTATTGGTGGTCAGATTACCTATGTCTGGCTTTTCGGTTTCATCGGCGCTTTCGTACTCCTATTGGCTTCGATTAACTTCATCAATTTGAGTACCGCTCGTTCTCAAAAAAGAGCTGAGGAAGTTGGCATTCGAAAGGTTATTGGGTCTTCCAAACTTCAGTTGATTAGGCAGTTTTTTATGGAATCCCTAATGGTGGTTCTATTATCCTTCTTTTTAGCCTTGCTGCTAGCACAATTGGCCTTGCCGCTATTTAATGAAATTACGCAAAAGGATGTTGGTATTCTTTGGGGACATCCTATGCTATGGGTCATGTTTTTCGTTTCCGTGGGATTGGTTGGTGTGTTGTCGGGCTTGTATCCTGCGTTTTACCTCTCCAGCTTTATACCCATTAAAGTGTTGAAAGGATTACCTAAGTCAGCAGCAGGAGGCAATGTTCGTTTTCGACAAGCTTTGGTCATTCTTCAATTTGTGGTCTCCGTTACCTTGGTTATCGGTACTTTGGTGATTTACCAACAAATCCAACATGTTAAAAACCGCTCCTTAGGTTATGAAGTACAAGGATTGGTTACCGTGCCCTTGAGTACTGGTGAGGTACGTAAGAACTATACGGCACTTCGCAACACCTTGCTTGAAAGCAACGCATTTATGGAAATTGCACGGTCAGAGGCCCCCATAACCAATACATGGTATAGTGATTTTGATTACAAATGGAAGGGGAAAGACCCTGGTTTCAGAGATAATATTTTTAGGGGTTTGGTTGATTATGATTTTGGTGAGACGGTTGGTTGGAATATCCTTAAAGGAAGGGATTTTTCACGTGCCTTCCCTACCGATTCGACTGCCGTTATTTTAAACGAAGCCGCAGTGAAGTACATGGGCTTTGAAGACCCTATCGGAGAAATCATTGAGGCTCCATGGGGTGAAAATTTCACTGTTATTGGTGTGGTGGAGGATATGGTAACCCAATCCCTATATGAGTCGAACAAACAGACCATGTTCCGCTTTGACAACTACGGTGGCGCCAATTTGATGAACATCAAACTAAACCCAGATGTGGGAAGTGTTCAAGCCATACAGGAACTTGACGCTGCCTTCAAACAATTCAATCCCAATACTCCATTGGAATATTCTTTTGCGGAAGATGAGTACGCCGAAAAGTTCGCATTTGAAGCGCGCGTTGGGAAGCTTTCAGGCATTTTTGCAGGCTTGGCCATATTTATCAGCTGTTTGGGACTTTTAGGGCTCGCCTCTTTCGTTGCGGAACGACGCACGAAGGAAATTGGCATCCGAAAAGTACTAGGAGCATCGGTTTCCATGCTGTGGCAAATGCTTTCCAAAGAGTTTGTTGGACTCGTATTGTTTGGTAGTGCTTTGGCGATTCCGCTTGCCTCATATATGATGCAACAATGGCTCAAAGATTATGACTATCGAACCGAAATATCGTGGTCCCTTTATGGTTATGCCGCTTTGGGCGCTGTGCTCGTCACCTTGTTAACTGTAAGCTTTCAAACCCTCAGGGCCGCACAAAACAATCCTATTAAAAGTCTTCGGACGGAATAAAAAATACAATTATGCTACTACAACTCAACAACATTTTTAAATGGGTCAACTCAGGAGGTCAAAGGATCTTTTTGTTGAAGGATATCAATCTAACCGTGGAAGAAGGAGAATTTATCTCAATTATGGGGCCTTCGGGCTCCGGAAAATCTACCTTGCTCTACGTTCTGGGCATGCTGGATAGTTTTGATGAAGGGGAGTATCATTTCTTGGAAGAACCGGTACATACCATGAAAGAGAAACACCGTTCTAACCTGTATAAGGAATATATTGGATTTGTTTTTCAATCGTATCACCTTTTAGACGAACTGACCGTTTGGGAAAACCTCGAAATGCCCCTGCTTTACAAAAAGATAGGCAGCTCAGAACGAAAAGCGAAGGTGGCGGATATGCTTGACCGTTTTAATATCGTCGCGAAAAAAGACTTGTTCCCACCACAGCTGAGTGGGGGGCAGCAACAGCTAGTTGGTGTAGCAAGAGCCTTAATTTCCAATCCGAAATTGATTTTGGCGGATGAGCCTACCGGAAACCTCAATTCCAAACAAGGGGAGGAAATCATGGAGCTTTTTAAGCAACTAAATTCGGAAGGCGTTACTATCATTCAAGTGACTCATTCCGAGAAAAATGCTTCTTACGCGTCAAGGGTAATCAATTTGTTGGATGGGCGGATGATTTAAGAACTTTAATTAGGTTTTACGATAAGAGAGAAGAACAAATTTAAAAAACGATAGCACTTATCGGCCTGTATATAGTGTCGTAGCATCCCGAAGGGGCTATGCACTATATCCTTTGTTGGCATTTCGTTATTTTAATTTCCATTCGGTCAGAACAAGCGTTATTATTACATCGGGCCAAGTTTCGAACCCCGTCAACTTTGCTTTAACAGGAAGAACATTCGTGTTTATCCATTGGTCATGTCCAACTACAAACATCATTGCTTTATATTCTAAATCTTTCTTGAATGGATTAACAACTTTCAACATCATTGATTCACTTTTTCTGTCCTTCGTGTTTTGTGTGAATTCAACTTCAATCGTTTTTTCAGGATTCAAGTTTTCTTTTACAATTTTCATTGAAGTTATTTCCTTATTGCCCGTTTCTACTTCAATTAACAAGCTTTCACCAGGATAAATTTGAAGAACTTTTTCTTTTACAAAGAATGGTCCAGTCGCCACCTCTTGTTCATAGTACTGTTCTCCATCTACAGGAAGTTTCAAAGTGAATCCTTCTCTATTTGGTCTTTCATTCTGGCCATAAGTGAAGTTAAAACTTACACAAACCATTAATATCAATATTAATCTTGTTCTCATCGTTCTTTTTTAATGCATGCCAACGGTTAAGCTATTTTTCGTTTCAAAGAAATATATCTTGGGATACCTAAAAACGTTCTGCACAGGTAAGTGAAGTTAGAGAATTTCAGATAAAAAGGCCCCGCTAAATTCACCGGTATAGGCTATGGGTTGATGAATTGCCTAAAAGAAAATAGTTCCACCTATCTTCCATAAATGGCCCATAAAACCACATTGCATTTACTATGGCAATTCGCCCAACGTACTCCCAACAAGACTTCCCAAGGCAACACCCATTCCGCCTAAGCGTACCCCGCAAAAAACGTTTTGCGAAAGGGCTTGAACAATAGGTTTTTTTTGGGTGCCTACCCCCATAATGCCACTCCAACGTTGTGCCACTTTAACGGGCTGTTTCGGTAGAATCACATCAGCTAGCAGTTGGTCCAATGCTTCTTGAATGGTGGAGGTGGTTTCCATCTCGGTCGTTTCTTCAGCCTTAAAGTCAAGGTTGCGTCCCCCTCCGAGAAGAATTCGATTATCGATATTCCTGAAATAGTAATATCCTTCATCCAAATGAAACGTGCCTTGGATGGTCAAATCTGGTATGGGTTCGGTAACCAATACTTGGGCGCGTGCCGGTTGTACTTTGAGTTCGGGTAGCAATGTACTTGCAAAACCGTTGTTGGCGATAAATGCTTTTTTGCTTTGAAATGAAAATTGTTCGCAGGTCACCGTAACGGATTGTCCTTGGTCCTCGCAGTGTTTTGCTTCAATTCCATTCAGGATTTGAATGCCGGCTTTCAAACATTTCTCAATCAAGGACTTCATCATCAGGCCAGTGTCTATCTGCCCTTCTACGGTATGTGAGATGTATTGGGAATGTACTCTTTTAAAAGCAAAATGATTTGGGGTAATCTCAAATGGAGGTTTCTGAAAAACCACTTCCAAAAGCTGGTTTACATAAGGTATCTGTTCAAAACACCGCTCTCGTAAAGCTTGGTCCTTCTCAAGAAAAACCTCATGCCCCATGTGTTGCAGATATCCCAAAGAATCATCTCCCAAAAGACTCCTAAGCCTTTGAATTCCCTCATAACGTTGTTTCACCAATTCGATGACCTCATCTTCCGAATGGGTTTGTAGATCTGATAACACTTCAGAAATACTTCCAAAACAAGCAAACCCCGCGTTTTTGGTGCTAGCACCGTTGGGCAAGGTACCGCGTTCCAAGACCAGAATTTTACTTTTGGGATAACGCTCACGCAACCGCAAGGCACAAGAAAGTCCCACAAGGCCGCTACCAATTACGGTAAAGTCAACCCCAGAAAACCATGTTTTATGTTCCCAATAACTAAAGGCCAAAGCACAAAAAACCCCGATGTGAATCGGGGTGTATTTTAATATTGATATTTTTCACTGATTTCAAAATCCTCCATGAATTTGGTGGTATAATTCCCGGCCAAATAATCGGGGTGGTCCATCAATTGTCTGTGGAACGGAATGGTGGTTTTGATGCCTTCAATCACAAACTCATCCAAAGCCCTGCGCATCTTGTTAATGGCTTCTTCGCGCGTTTGTGCGGTGGTAATCAACTTTGCAATCATGGAATCGTAATTCGGCGGAATTTTATATCCGCTGTATACATGGGTATCTAAACGAACTCCATGGCCCCCTGGCGTGTGCAAGGTGGTGATTACCCCCGGTGACGGTCTAAAATCATTATAAGGATCCTCAGCATTGATTCTACATTCAATGGAACAAAGCTTGGGAACGTAGTTTTTCCCAGAGATAGGAACCCCACCCGCAACCAAAATTTGTTCACGAATCAAATCGTAATCGATGACTTGTTCCGTAATTGGGTGCTCCACCTGAATACGGGTATTCATTTCCATAAAGTAGAAATTTCGGTGCTTATCGACCAAAAATTCTACGGTTCCTGCACCTTCATACTTAATGTACTCCGCAGCTTTGACCGCTGCGGCACCCATCTCTTCACGGAGTTTGTCAGTCATGAAAGGAGAAGGCGTCTCTTCAGTCAATTTTTGGTGACGTCGCTGTACCGAACAATCTCTTTCCGAAAGGTGACAGGCTTTGCCGTACTGGTCTCCTACCACTTGAATTTCAATGTGACGGGGTTCTTCAATGAGTTTTTCCATATACATTCCCCCGTTTCCAAAGGCTGCGGTTGCCTCTTGGACGGCACTTTCGAAATTACCCTGCAGCTCTTCTTCACTCCAAATGGCACGCATTCCTTTTCCACCACCACCCGCGGTAGCTTTTATCATTACAGGATAGCCCATTTTCTTGGCTTCCTTTTTTGCGTGGTCGGCATCTTTGAGCAAACCTTCAGAACCTGGAATGGTAGGCACTCCTGCCTTTTTCATGGTTTCTTTGGCGGTAGCCTTATCCCCCATTTTGTCAATTTGCTCGCCTGACGCACCGATAAATTTGATTTCGTGCTCAGCGCAAATCTTGGAGAACTTGGAGTTTTCCGAAAGAAATCCGTAGCCTGGGTGGATGGCATCAGCATTGGTGATTTCCGCCGCCGCGATGATATTTGGAATCTTCAAATAGGATTCGCTACTGGGAGCGGGGCCAATACAAACGGCTTCATCCGCAAAACGAACATGAAGGCTTTCCTCATCGGCTTTTGAATAGACCGCTACGGTTTTAATGCCCATTTCCTTGCACGTTCTGATAATTCGAAGTGCGATTTCCCCTCTGTTGGCAATCAATATTTTTTTGAACATAACTTCAGGTTTAAAAATTCAAATTCCAAGCACCAAATTCCAAGCTTTTGTTTTGGGATTCAGGATTTGAATATTGAAATTTCTAACTAGGGTCAACCAAGAATAGTGGTTGGTCAAATTCCACTGGAGAAGAGTCTTCAACCAAAACTTTCACGATCTTACCCGAAACCTCTGATTCGATATCGTTGAAAAGCTTCATGGCTTCAATTACACAAAGCACATCGCCTTGACTGATGGTACTCCCCACTTCTACAAAAACTGGCTTGTCAGGAGAGGGTTTACGATAAAATGTTCCTATAATGGGCGATTTTATGGTAATGTATTTTGAATCATCTTCAGCTGGGGCTGGGGTTTCTGCGGCAGGTGGAGTTGCTGCTGGAGTCGGGGCCGCAGGAGCTGGCGCTACAGGAGCTGCTGGCGCTGCTGCCATTGGAATTTGCTGTACGATGGTGGTTTCAGGAGCTGATACTCCGGAACCGGTTCGGATAGTGATTTTTACATCTTCCATCTCCAGCTTCACCTCGCTCGCACCAGATTTGGCGACGAACTTGATTAAACTTTGAATTTCCTTGATATCCATTTGAAGGGTTTTAGTTAGTTGTGCTTTTATGAATTATAGGCCCATTTCAAATAAATGGCACCCCAAGTGAATCCGCCACCAAAAGCAGCGAAGATAAGGTTGTCTCCTTTTTTGAGCTTGCTTTCGTAATCATTCAAAAGCAAGGGTAGCGTAGCGGATGTAGTGTTTCCATACTTGTGGATGTTCATCATCACCTTTTCATCTGACAATCCCATTCGGTTTGCCGTGGCGTCAATGATACGCTTATTGGCTTGATGTGGCACCAACCACTGTACATCATCATGGGTAAGCTCGTTTCGGTCCATTACCAACTTGGAAACGTCGGCCATATTCGATACGGCAAATTTGAAAACGGATTTTCCATCTTGTTGCACAAAATGCTGCTTGTTCGCCACTGTCTCGGCGCTAGGAGGCAAAATTGACCCTCCAGCTTCTATTTTCAGGAATTGACGTCCAACACCATCTGACCTCAAATGCTCATCCTGTAGTCCCAAACCTTCCTCGTTGGGTTCAAAGAGCGCAGCCCCCGCACCGTCACCAAAAATGATGCAGGTAGCACGGTCGGTATAATCGATGATTGACGACATCTTATCTGCGCCAACCAACAATATCTTTTTATAACGCCCTGATTCAATATAACTAGCCGCGGTAGACATCCCATACAGAAAACTGGAGCAAGCCGCTTGCAAATCATAAGCAAAAGCGTTTACCGCACCAATTTCTGAAGCAACGTAAGCCGCCGTAGCGGCAACAGGCAAATCAGGAGTGGCCGTGGCCACTAGCACAAAATCAATTTCTTTGGGATCTAATCCTCTTTTTTGGAGGAGGTCTTCTGCCGCTTTTATCGCCATAAATGACGTTCCGGCATTTTCTTCTTTAAGAATTCTACGTTCTTTGATGCCTGTTCGCGTAGTAATCCATTCATCATTGGTGTCGACCATGGTTTCCAAAATCGCATTGGATAAAACATAGTCGGGTAGGTATGCTCCCACAGCGGTGATTGCTGCTTTCGTTTTTTTCATACTAGTGCCTTTTTTTGTCAAAAACGTTGAAATTTGACCAAAAAGTGATGAAAATTAGTCAATTTCTTCGAATATTGAGCTAAAACCGGTTTGTTTTTACACTGGGGTTTTCTCCATAAAAAAACTCCCGTGTTCTAAAACGGGAGTTCCATAAATGCTTTGCGCTAAACTTAGGCTGCAGATTCTTCTTCAGTTTTGTCTACCAAAACTTGGCCTCTGTAATATAGCTTGCCTTCGTGCCAGTGTGCGCGGTGATATAAATGCATTTCACCTGTTGTTGCATCTTTGGCAATAGTTGGCATGCTTGCTTTATAATGCGTTCTTCTTTTATCCCTGCGGGTTCTTGAAGTTTTTCTTTTAGGATGTGCCATTGTTTCCTATTTGTCCGTTAATAATTTTTTCAAATCATCCCATCTGGGATCGTTATCTTCTGAGGATGTTTTTTCCTCTTTCGGTTGTAATTCATTCAATTTGTCCAATACTTTCGATTTCAAACTTCCGTCCAAAACGCCTGGATGTACCTTCTTTTGGGGTACGGCCAAGACCGACATTTCGTAAACGTATTGCGCAATATTGAGTTGATGTTCTCCGTGGGGCAAAATCAGAATCTCGTCATTTTCATCATCATAAAACTCCCCAAACTTGATTACCAATTTTAAATCTCCTGCAATGGGTAAGTCGAAAGGCTCACCGGTAACATCACAATCGACATTTACCGTTCCTGTGGTGCGCAATTCCAACTCCATCATATTGGACATCTTATTCAAAAGTGCCTCATTTTGCAAGGTTGCACTATTGAACTCTTGGTATCCGAAAGCATCAAAGAACGTATTGTCCACGACAAAACCATACTCGTGTTTTCCTTGTTTCAAACCCGAAAAAGGAATCGTGAATTCCTTTAGCTCATACTTCATGGTCCACTAGTGGTTTTAACCGCTTTGCCTTTAAGGCGGGTGCAAAGATACTATTTATTTAAAAACGTGCAATTTGTAAACTGTATTTCGCTTAAAATTGACTCGTTATTTTTTGGTTCTCTGTTTTTGAAGCGGATTCTTGGTCAGCTCCCGGTATTCTTTTCGTTGTTTGAAAATCTTCAAGGCCGAAAAAACCGCCTCTTTGAACGAACTTGGGTCTGCCAGACCTTTGCCCGCGATTTCGTAGGCGGTACCATGGTCTGGTGAAGTACGCACCTTGCTTAAACCCGCCGTATAGTTTACACCTTTTCCAAAAGAAAGCGTTTTAAAAGGTATTAAACCTTGATCGTGATAGGCGGCTAGAATGGCATCAAAACTTTTGAAATTATTGGAGCCGAAAAAACTATCTGCCGAATACGGACCATACACCAAGGACCCTTCACTAAAAAGCGCTTCCACTGCTGGTTTCAGTATTTTGTCGTCCTCTTCGCCAATCGTTCCATTATCCCCGCTATGCGGATTTATGCCCAAGAGTGCAATTTTTGGCTTACGAATACCAAAATCCATTCTCAACGATTTTTCAATCGTTTCCACCTTTTCCCGAATCAGTTTAGCGGTGATGCTTTGCACGACCTCTTTTACTGCGATATGATCCGTAAGCAACCCTACCTTCAAGCCATCGGTTATCATAAACATCAAACTATCTCCTTCCAATTCTTGATTCAGGTAATCGGTATGCCCAGGAAAAGTGAAGGTTTCAGATTGTACGTTGTTTTTATTGATGGGTGCTGTCACCAGAAGGTCTACATGACTCTGTTTTAGTGACTTGACGGCAGCGGTCAATGATTCAATGGCATAGGCTCCCGCCTCTAAAGTAGCCTGTCCAAAATCCAGTTTTGGGTCGTTTTTCGAAATGTTGACCACATTTACTTTTCCATCAACCGCCTGAGAAGGTTCTTTTACCCCGTTGAACCGGATATCAATCCCCAAATGGTTTTTTTGGGAGGATATCATTTTATTGGAAGCAAAAATGACCGGGGTACAAAAGTCGAGCATTCGTGAATCCTCAAAGGTTTTTAGCGCTACTTCACACCCAATCCCATTAGGGTCGCCAATGGAAATGCCCAACCTGATTTTTTCCTTTTCTTTCATATGGTGTAGTCGCCCAGTAATGGCTAATTTTATCCTGTAAAATTACTCAATTAAAAAACACATGTTCACAGGAATCATCGAGACTTTGGGAAGGGTTGAAAAACTAGAGAAAGAGCAATCCAATCTGCACGTTACCATTGCGACACCCTTGGCCAAGGAACTCAAAGTAGACCAAAGTGTTTCCCATAATGGAGTTTGCTTAACGGTAGTTAAGCAAAATGAGGATTCATATACCGTTACCGCTATTGAGGAAACCTTGAATAAAACCAATCTGGGGACTTGGTCTGAAGGAGACTGGGTGAATTTGGAAAGGGGGATGCAACTCGGCGCTCGGCTAGATGGTCATATCGTCCAAGGTCATGTGGATTTGACCGCGCATTGTATCGCTATTGAAGAAGTAGACGGGAGTTGGTCTTTTACCTTTGAATACGACCCCGGTCTCAGTCAGGTAACTATTGAAAAAGGTTCCATAACCGTTGATGGTGTAAGCTTGACGGTGGTAGATTCTAAAAAGAATGGATTTAGTGTTGCCATTATACCATACACTTATGAAAACACCTGTTTCAAAAACTATGAAGTTGGTTCAGTGGTAAACTTGGAGTTTGATGTTATCGGAAAGTATGTAGCGCGACTTTTAGAACTTCGAGCATGAAAGGAAAGGTTAGCCAACAATAAATAAAAGGAATGGCCCTTCTTTAGAAAGATATCCACGGGAATAATTCGGTTTCCTATATCAGAAGACATCTTTCATTTTTCGCCATACCTTTTGAAGGGCAATTGCCGAAACCAAAACCATAACGGTCAATATGGCTGCCAATTCGTAGTTGCCATAAATCCAATTTCCAGTGGCAAAAAGGCTTCCATAAACAAGTACTGTACCAATCAGCATTGCCGTGATTCCTGCGGGTACCGACCATTTTTGGTTATCCGTTATATTCGCTTCTTTTCTGATTTTCGACCAGCCAGGCCCACCAGGTTGTGTTTTTTCATAGAACCTTTTCAAGGTCTCTGTCTTTTCAGGCTTTGTGGCATAGGTGACTACTAGCCAAACCGTTGTAGTTAAAAGCACGACCAATAAAAATTTGCTCCAAGAGGGAAAGGGAGCGCCTTCCGTCAAAAAAAGGGCATCTTCATATTGCCAAAAAAGTATGGAAATAAATCCGGAAAAAAACATGGCAACAATCTCACTCCAAGCATTGATGCGCCACCAAAACCAACGCAAAATAAAAATCAGACCTGTGCCAGCACCAAACATGATAATAATATCAAAGAGCTGTACGGCATTGGTAAGCGCTAAAGCGAAGAGAGCACTAAGCACCATAAGCACCACAGTTGTAATTCGCCCCACATTAACGAGTTCCTTCTCCGAGGCATTTTTATTTATCTGTTGCTTATAAAAATCATTGACTACGTAGGAGGAGCCCCAATTCAGATGGGTGGAAATGGTTGACATATATGCGGCGCCCAATGAAGCCAATACAATGCCAAGCAATCCCGACGGGAGTTTGGTCAACATAGCAGAATAGGCCAAATCATGCCCCAATTTACTGTCTTCAATATTGGGAAAAGCTTGGCGAATACTTTCCAAATCTGGAAATACCACCAACGAAGCCAAAGCTACCAATATCCATGGCCAAGGACGGAGTGCATAGTGCAAGATGTTAAAGAAAAAAGTAGCGCCCACGGCGTGGTTTTCATTTTTTGCCGCCAACATCCGTTGGGCAATATAGCCACCGCCTCCAGGTTCTCCGCCTGGATACCAAGAACTCCACCACTGCACCGCAATGGGGACGATAAAAACCGTTACCAAAGCTTCCGTGTCGGAAAAATCGGGGAGTATGGACATCTTGCTTTTGACCAAGTCATTTTCCAAAATAGCGGACAATCCCCCAACCTCAGGAATATTAACCAAATAAATCGCACCTCCGATAGCCCCTGCCATCGCCAGAAAAAAGAGTACAAAATCAGTATACACTACACCACGGAAACCTCCAATGGCACTAAAAATCATGGTAATTGACCCAGCCACCAAAACAGTCGTAAGTGGAGATATGCCCAACATGACCTGTCCGATTTTAATAGCGGCCAAGGTTACCGCAGACATCGCCATGACATTGAAAATAATGCCCAAATACAAAGACCGGAAACCCCTTAAAAATGCAGCAGGTTTCCCGCCGTATCTCAATTCATAGAATTCCATGTCGGTCGCTACATTTGATTTGCGCCACAGTTTAGCGTAGACAAAGACCGTCAATAATCCTGTTAAGAGAAATGCCCACCAACCCCAATTGCCAGAGACCCCGTCGGTACGGACAAAATCAGTGACAAGGTTTGGGGTATCGGTAGAAAATGTGGTAGCCACCATGGAGAACCCCAAAAGCCACCAGGGCATGTTTCGGCCAGATAAAAAATATTCCGTGGTATTCTTGCCCGATTTTTTAGAAACATAGAACCCGATGCCGAGTACCAGGGCGAAAAAACCAAAAATTATGGCGTAGTCAAGTGTTTGGAGGTCCATATCTATCAGTTGGTTGCGCTTAAAGATAGTATTTTTGACTGTTCTATTTTTTCAAATGCCCTTTCCTTTAATACTTTCTGTAGAACCTTCCGAGCAATGGCTTGCCTTTCTTTTTGCGGGGCTTGCCGCCTTTCTTATGGGGCTTTCAAAAGCGGGCTTGAAAGGGCTTTCCATTTTCAATGTCACATTAATGGCGCTAGCATTCGGGGCGAAAAGCTCCACCGGCCTCATCATGCCCCTTTTATTGGTTGGAGACGTTTTTGCCGTAATCTTTTATGGAAAATATACCCAATGGCGTTTCATCCTCAAGTTCCTTCCGTGGATGGTTTTTGGTATTTTGATAGGGGTTGTTTTTGGAAAGGACATGCCAGAATCGGTTTTTAAACCCGTAATGGTCTCCGTAATTCTTTTGAGTTTGGGCATTTTGATTTGGTGGGACCAAAAAAAGAACAAAAGGGTTCCCACGCATTGGTCATTCACGGGCGGGTTGGGTATTCTTGCTGGAGTTTGTACCATGATGGGGAATTTGGCCGGTGCCATGACCAATATTTATTTCTTCGCCCTACGCCTCCCGAAGAATGAATTTGTGGGTACAGCGGCATGGTTGTTTTTTATTACCAACTTTTTCAAATTGCCTTTTCATATTTGGGTTTGGAAGACCATATCAGTTGAAACTTTATGGATTGACCTGAAGTTGTTTCCCATAATGGTTTTAGGGCTTTTTTCAGGATTGGCCCTTGTCAAGCGAATCAATGAGAAGAACTACAAACGGTTCATTTTGGTGGTCACCGCCTTTGGGGCATTGGTGTTCTTGTTGCGGTAAAAATGGCATTTCTATCTTTACTAGGATTTGATTAGTATCTTACCTCAACGAAATGCAACACCATTAGTTTTTATCTAACCCTCATACAAAACCAAACGGATATCACCCTTTTTTATGGATGGTGGCAATTTTCGGTTTGTCTTTTCGCGTTTTTGGGATTGTTAGCCATTTGGTACCACATCGGTAAAAAACAGAATGATTTTGGTCAAGTTTGGTTGGCTTTGTCCATCTTAAGTTGGGCTTTTTCGGGATTGGTCGAGATTATTCCTTGGGAAAATGTTTCATCTTTCCCATCATTAAAAGAAGGGCTTCGCAGTATTTTTTCTTTGCTGAATAGCTGGTTTATTCTCTTGGCATTGCCTTGGTTTCGATACTTGCCGAAGGCCTTCGCGTCGCTTATCAAATCCAAATATTGGTCTTATGTAATTGGGGTGCCTTTTGTTTTTGCCTTAATTCCCACAGTGCGTAGAATGTTTTCCCAAGAAATTAGTGTAGGGATTACCGAACTGGATGTGTACTACGCCTTGCTTACCCTGGTCTTTCTGGGTTTTGTTTTGTGGGAGTCTTTTACCCGGCGTAGGCTTCCCTTGCTTGGGGTTCTGTCGCTAATAACCGTTGTGGTCACCTTAATTGCCCAGGTTTTCAAGCTTTTTGATGACACCTTGAACCTTCTGTTGTTTTCTGCTATTTTCAAAACAGCGCTTATCATGTTGTTCTTCGCCTTAGCGTTGAGTTGGGTTAAAGAATTGACCGAAACCATCATACCCGGACCAGGCCAGTTGCAATTGCATTTTATAAAATCATCTCAAAATTCATCCACAAAGAAGATAATCTTGCTGAAGGGTTTTCCAGGAAATGACATGCGACAGGCTGAGTTGACCCCTGCTTTACATAAGCTACTTCGTGTTTTTGCAGAACGAAAATTCTCTTCAGAAGAAGGGTGGTTGGAGATTAAACCCAAGGGATTTGAATCTTCCAAAAAATACGACATCAACGATTACAATGAAATCAAACGATTGATAGGTTGTTTATTGGATGGCGTTTATGGAAAGGACAATTGGGCCAGAGAAATCCATTTTGATGCTTTTAAAAATGCCCTTTTTGAAATGTCGGAAAACCGCGAGCGAAAAATTAGACTGCTCCTTCCGAAAAGCAATATCGTCTTGAACCTATAGGAAATTCAAGGGTTTTTGTACCTCCATATTTTCTGACATTTCTATATTCCTTCCGACAAATTCCCATATTTTCAATAGGGCCATGGAAATTTCGGAAAAAACATCCGTCATGTGGATTCCTTTCATTTTCCAATTCATCAAGCTTTTTCTGTCTTCATTTTTTCTGGTTACTTCCTCCGAGGGATTGGACCAACGCATCAATGATGCCTTCATGCCCTTCGCGGAAGCTTGGGAACAATTGATTCTGTCCGAAGTACCTCTTTTTGGCCAGCGCATCCCTGTTGTGCTCATCGTTTTATTGACCGGGGCTTTGTTGTTTACCATTTACTTCGGCTTTGTGAACATTCGACATTTTGGTACGGCACTCAAGGTCGTTCGCGGCGATTTTGATGCTGTGGAAAAAAGTCATGCCGAAGCGGAGGGCATAAGTTCTGGCGAGGTAAACCATTTTCAAGCCTTGACAACGGCCGTTTCTGGAACCGTAGGCCTTGGCAATATCGCCATGGTGGCTGTGGCCATTTCCATCGGAGGGCCTGGCGCTACCTTTTGGATGATTCTCGCAGGAATATTGGGAATGTCATCCAAGTTTGTCGAGTGTACCTTGGGAGTTGCGTACCGAGATGTGGATGCCAACGGAACCGTTTTCGGAGGCCCCATGTACTACTTATCAAAAGGGCTCAAGGAAGTAGGGTTTTCCAGATTGGGGAAAGTGCTTGCCATAACTTTCGCCATACTTTGCGTAGGGGCATCCTTTGGGGGAGGGAACGCCTTTCAAAGCAATCAAGCGGCCGCCCAAATTATCGAACGCTTCGATATCACAGGTCCCGCCGCTGGAACCCTAATCGGAGTCATTTTTGCAATACTTTCTGGAATTGTCATCATTGGAGGGATCAAGCGAATCGCCAAGGTTACGGAAAAGGTCGTTCCCTTTATGGCCATTCTTTATGTTGGGGCGGCATTGTTCATTATTTTCTCCAAAATCCATTTGATAGGAGATGTTTTCTCCGAAATCATAACAGATGCGTTTACGCCAAAGGCAACTATTGTTGGTGGGTTTATCGGAGTGATGATACAAGGGTTTCGACGAGCAGCTTTTTCCAACGAAGCAGGAGCCGGGTCTGCTGCTATTGCACACTCAGCGGTTCAAACACAATTCCCCGCTTCGGAAGGATTGGTTGGGCTTTTGGAGCCTTTCATAGACACTGTTGTGGTATGTACCATCACGGCAATTGTAATTGTCCTTTTCAATCAAGAAGGCGCTTTTGTGTATGGAGACGTCATCAATGGCCAAGTTCTGATGAGTGATGGCAGCCGGTTGGGAGGTGTCAATATTACTTCATTGGCTTTTGAAAATTCCATCACGGGTGCGTCCTATTTGTTGGTCGTGGCAGTTTGCCTATTTGCCTTTTCCACTATTCTATCGTGGTCTTATTATGGATTACAATCATGGCAATACCTATTCGGCCGCGGGAAACTCAGTGGCCTGACCTATAAGATTATTTTTCTCTGTTTTACCGTCATGGGGGCTGCCATTACTTTGGATGCGGTCATTAAATTTTCCGATGCCATGATTCTTGCATTGGTGTTTCCCAATATGATTGGATTATTCTTCCTATTTCCAAAAGTAAAGGTTGAGTTCCACCGCTACCTTAAGCTCATTTCGTGAAACACAAAGTATCGTTTGGTTTTACAGTACGATAAGCAATCCAACATAAAGCGTGGTTGTAGCAGCCATAAGCCAATAGGTGAAGAACTCGAAATTTTCGAAAATTCGTTTCACTTTTGTTTTTTCTTCCTCGATTTTGAGGGACCGGGATTTGGGGGAACTGGTCTTCATTTGTCTAGATGATTTGTACATAAAACAAGATGAACTGCACAATTCCCGATAATCGTCACTTTTTTTCGATGAAATGCATTTGAAATAACCAGTGCTTTCATGAAACCTATTTGCCTAATCGCTTGATTAAAAACGATTTGAACCATAGCAAGGGGGTTGACGTAGTTCAACGAAAATTTTCAATGAAAACGATTTTGCAACGTTATGATTTTGATGTCCCGCAATAATCCCCATCCCAAATCCCAAACCTTAACCTATGAAAAACAACTACCTACGTGTTTTTGCCCTACTCCCTTTTTTGAATTTTGCCCAGACCCAGAAACTCACCTTGGACCTTCAAGATGATTTCCGTTACATCAGTGCACCCCCTGGGGTGACCCTTTATATGGTATCCAGTAACCGAAATCAACTAGTAGTATCTGGAAAAGCTATCTACACGGTAACCACCGAAGTGGACAAAGAAGTGCTTTCATTTCAAATCGAAACCTCAAATGGTCCCTATTTTGGTCCCGTAGTTTTGTTTTATAATGAGCAAGACCACCGTTTTGAGCCAACCCAAAACAACTACGAACACTTGAGTGTCCCTAAAAAGGGCCGTTTGTAAACTGCCGCCGCTTACGGATTTAACTTAGTTTATCGCTACCTTTTTGTGGGGTAATGCTAGCTATTCCATTTATAATGTTCGTGAAGACATCATTTCTGCAAAAAAATTCCTGAAGATTACAGTGCCATAATATCATCATGGTTTTGATTTAACTATCACATTTTCAGTGTATTATATGTTATTTTGATAAATTAATACCGTGCCTTTCCAACAAAAGAATTTTGCTCTTCGCATTTTTTTTGAAAAAAGTCCAATTTTTTTCAGGAATTCCAGGAGGTTAATTGTTTTATAGGTGTAACTAAGCAAAAAAAATGTGATGAAAAATTCAGCCTCAGCTAAAGTCATCAGAATTGAAGAAGACGAACATATTCAAAAAATGTTCGAAAGCTATAACAGACAAGTAAAAGGGTTGTTGATGTTTACGGTAGTGCAATTGGTAATTCTCTTTTCCATTATCTAAGTCAACACGCAATAGCCCCATAAAGTTAACCTACTTACTCCCAGTCGCTGACCACTGCCTGTTCCCCAAAACTGTTGGTGTATTAAAGAAAAAAGTGATTGGAAATTTAGAATAGCACGCGTACAGAGGCGTTAGGTGTTATGCCTAATGCCGATTGTACGAAGGCAGTCGCTTCGCTAGGGCCTGTCGCCCGATAATAGGTGTTCAAAGTATTATCTCTATTCAGTAAATTCCAAACGGACATTCCCACTTGTACCTTTCTGGTTTTGCCCCAGTCAAATTCATACCTTCCAGAAATATCTGCCCGTAAATAATCCCGTAGTCTCCCTTGATTGGCACCGGCATAATTTATCGCTCCATTAACTACTGGATTTTCACCAATAGGCTGGCTCAAAGGTCTCCCAGTCCTCCAATTTACCCCTGCTGAGACCAAGATATTCTTCCAGGTATAGTTCCCACCTGCCGTTACTGCATGGGTAATGTCGAAATTGCTTGGGAATTGTGTTTCCGCAAGCTGGTCAAAGGTATATTCGGCATTGAGATAGCTGTAATTTAGCCAGACCGCATTGTTCTTTAGTTGTTTTCGCATCAGAACGTCTATCCCAAAGGCATCATACGAACCAGCGGTTCGAATAAACTCATATTGATTTTGAAAACCTTGGCTTTGTGTGGTTATTCCCAAAACCCTTTTGTAATACGGTACCGCATTGGCCAACCATCCTTTTTGATTGTAGCTGAATCCAACAGAGGCTTGTCTACTGCGAATCACGGGGATTTCCCTATTATCCGCTAGTTGCCATCTTCGTTTCTCCAAACCAAGAAAGTCGTTTTGGAAATTAATGATTTGCGAAGTGCTTTGGTGTTTGAATTCCCCAAGGAACTCCACATTGAAATGCTTGAGAAAAGTATAATCGACACTTATCCTAGGCTCAAAAAGGAATTTGCGAAAGGCATCCAAATAATTGAATCGCATTCCCAGGTTAAGCCGTGCTTTTTGATCAGGAGATAAAACCCCAACCTCTGAAAACAAAGCATGCGTGCGCAATACCCGCGCATCCAAACGGACAAAAAGTGGATTGTCCACATTATCCGAATTACTGACCTTGGTTTCCATTAATTGGTAACCGCTCGTGAGTTTCAATCTATCCGAAAAACGAAGCCTCGTGTTGAGCCTAAGACTCGTTTCTGAAACCGTATTTTCTTGGGTGAGTTGCTGATTGTCCAAAATGTTGGCATTTCGAGCATCCAACCCATAATCGGTATTGTAGAGGTTGACATCCGTGCCGAAATTCTCGGTCCAATCCCTGCGATAATATACTCCAACAGCAGTCGTTGTCTGATCCAATCCACTTTCCCTTTCTTCTGGAACGCCGTCAATATCCGCCACTTCATTAAAGGAAAGATTGTTTGAGGTATGAATAAAATTCAACCGAATTCGGTCCTTGTCCGATGGGTCATACAACAAACGCATGGAAACATCGTAAAAATTGAAATCCAAATCCGAACTGGGGATGGATTCAAAATTTCTTCCTATCTCCGTATCCTGAATGGCACGGTCAAAATAATTGGTGAATGTTGGGGTTTCAACAAAATCACTCAACGAACGGCGTGTAGCGAATTGAATTGAAGCACGTTTTCCTATAGGTGTGTCCACCGAGCCATTAAAATCTATGAGATTGAGTCCAACGCTTCCTTTTGTGTCATAATTCAGATATTCGTCTGTTTTCATGGAAATGGTTCCGGAAACCCCATCGGTTTCAGAAACACTACTTCCATTTTTGATGAGCTGTACCCGACGTGTAATTTGGGGATTGAACATACTTATGAGGCCGAAAAAATGTCCGGATTGATACATTTTAATGTCATCCCAAAGGATAAGGTTCTGGTCATTGCTGCCTCCCCGAATATTAATGTTGGAGACCGTTTCATCAATACTTTGAATCCCAGGCAAAGCTTGTACCGATTGCAATACATCATCATCAATAAGACCAGGTAATAAACTGAACTTATTGAAGTTCATTTGGTAAGACCCATTCTCCAGCTTGTCGATACCTCGTACGAAAAAATCTGAGACCGTTACCTCGGCCAATTCCTCTTGATAAGGAATAAGAAAAAGGGTGTCACATTGAAAAACATCGAACAACTTTACGTTTTTCACCAAGGGTTTGAAGCCCAAATGGCGAACGACTACCTGGTTGTTTTTGGTTAAACTGTCAATGGAAAAGTATCCTTCTTTATTCGCGATAACCCCCAACGAGTCATATTGAACGGTTACGAATGGAACCGATTCCCCAGTATCTTCATCCTTTAAATAGCCACAAAGGGATAGGTCTTTTTCTTTTATGGAGATAATGGTCCCTGACAATTGCTCATAATCGAGGTTACTTTGAACGTCAAGGTAGGTGAGAACTTCACTTAATGAGAGAGTCTTTCCAGGGGGAACGACTTTTATGGATTCTACTAAATCTGAGGCGTAGTTGAACTGTACACCATACTGCTCTTGAATTGATTCCAGCACAACCGTTAAGGGTTGTGGTACCGGATTTTGGGCTGTAAGGGTGTGTAAGCAGGAAAATAGACTTATGCAATAGACTAGTAACCGTAGTTTTTTACTCACGTTTACTAAAACGCACCATATCGTCCTTTAGTATTTGATAATCAAGTCCAAGAGGCTCACTTACCGCTTTAAGGGCAGAGTCTAAGTCCTTATGACCAAATCCTCCTGTGAAAAGCTGCTCTTGTGAAATGTTTTCAGCCTGTACTTTTACGTTGTATTGACGCTCAAGTTCAGCAAAGACTTCGGTTACAGGCAAGCGCTTGAAGTAGCTCATGCTGTTTGTCCAAGATGGTGATGCCGCACGGTTTTTACCTGTGATAATTTCTCCATTGATACGTTGAAAGTCATCTCCGGCATTCAAAATCTTGGTAATTCCATTGCTGACTACACGCACTGTCCCTTCATAACAAGTAACTTCGAATAAGGGTCCTCTTTGCTTCACGTTGAACTCGGTTCCAAGAACGCTTACAGTTCCCTCATCGGTAAGTACGTCAAATTTCGCGCCCTTGGCTACATCAAAAAATGCCTCTCCCTTCAATTCAATTTCCCTATTGTCGTCCCAATCATTTGAACTATAGCTGACTTCGGATTGGGCATTCAGGGTTACTTGAGAAGCATCTGGTAGTTGAAAAGTTGTTTTTTCCGCAAAAGCTGTCTCTACTTGTACATTACTATTGTACAAGAAAGCGAAATACAAACCAAACGCGACAACGACTACACTTGCAATGCGAAGTACTGGTTGAAACCATTGCATTTGAATGACTTTGGTTTCAGAGGCAGTCTCAGTAATATATTTGTCTTTAAATGTGGCAAAGTCGTTGACTTCAGAAAAGTTGGATGCTTTAAAATACGAGGCATCTTCGACGATGTCCTTGTAGAAGGAAGCTTCTTCAAGCGCATCAAACGCTTTTCTTTCTTCTTCAGAAAGTTCGCCTGTAAGCCATTTTTGTATTAAAACGTTTGTATCCATTTTTGATGTCGGTTTGATACTAAAACAATCTCATCCCGGAAATTCCCGAAAAAAACTGAAATTATTTTATCTTAAAGTTATCAAGCTCCTTTCGTAATACGTCAAAAGCTGAGTAAATACGGTACTCCACGACTTTTCGGGTCACCCCTAAAATTTCTGCAATTTCTTCGTGTTTTTTTCCTTCTACCTTGCTCAACAGGAATGCTGTTCGCTGTTCTTCGCTCAATTTTGAAAGCACTTGTTGGTACTTTTTAAAGTATTGGTCTTTCTCTAAAAGAAATTCTGGATTTTCGTTGGTAGTGGCCGCGGGCGACTCGGTTTGGTACTTTAAAACCACCTTTTGGTGTTTGACCTCATTCAACATTAAGTTGTTGGCCACGGTATAAAGAAAGGATTTGGCTTTTTCTGGGGTTACTTTCTTACAGTTTTCCCAGAGTTTCGCGAAGGCATCTTGGGCTTTGTCTCCAGGGTTTAATCTATCACCATATTTGTAATAAAGGTAGTCGTGGAGGCTCTGGGAATACTTATTATATATGCTTTCAAAAATGCGCCCCTCACAAATATCTTTGTGCAAATCTGTCTTCAATCCACTGGATTTTAAATCAAAATACAAGGAAAAAAAACTTTCTCCTAAAATTTACCGGGAATTTTTTACGTTAAGTTGTTTATTATATGAATGCTAATTCGCGCGTCTAGACTTGATATGGATTCCAAATTAACGATATGTATTGCTTTGCTCCTTGGGTGCCTTTTGGGCGTTTCGTGTCGAAGTGAAGATTTTCAATTCGAGAGTTCCCCTCCCGAAGAGACCCTGACACCAGATTCCAACGCAGCGGATTTGCTGTACCGGGTTTCCCTGAACGACGGCTCCATAGACAATGTTTTGGACCAAGCCAACTGCTTTACCGTTAAACTTCCTGTAGATGTTATCGTTGAAAGCAATACCCTTACCATTGAAGACGAATCTGATTTTGACGCTCTGGAAACCCTGGCCGAAGATGCTGACACAGGTTTGAGCGCCCTTGAACTTGTATATCCAGTTACTTTGATTGGTAGAGAATATGAGGAAATCGTAGTTACCTCCGCAGAGGCTCTGGCGCAACAGGCCGAAAGCTGTTTGGGTGACAATGTGGTGGATGAGGATATCGAATGTGTTGACTTTGTATATCCAATTACCGTGTTTTTATTCAATGCCACTACCGAGCTATTCGATTCAGTGTCCATTCAAAATGATGGTATGATGAACAGTTTCATCAACCAATTGAATGAAGAACAAATCGTAAACCTTCAATTTCCCATTAGTGTGGTTTTGAGCGATGGCACTCAAATGGAAATGAGTAGTCAAGAAAATTTGGAAGCCTTTATCGAAAGCAATATCAACGGTTGTGATGAAGATGACGATAACGACTTGGATGATGATGACTGTAATGATTGCACCGAACAAGAACTCAACCAAGCTTTTGCCGATTGTTCAGATTTGCGCATAGAAAAATATATTGTGGATGGGGACCGTCTTCAGAATCAATACCAAGGCTTTTCCTTTAATTTTAGACAAGACGGACACTTGATAGTTGCCGATGCCGATACAACGTACTTCGGTACATGGTCCGCGGAAGGCGAGCGCAATGAAATCCAAACCATCATTGCTCTTCCAAATCTTCCCGAATTTTCAGATACCTGGCGCCTGAATGAGATTTTCACTTTTTCGGGTACGGAGAACGTAAAGTTTCTCTTGAATGGCAATACGCTACAATTCCGAAACTTCTGCAATAATGGTAACCCTACGGGCAACTTGCCCTTGAATGTGGGTTCAGTTTTGGTTTCCGACAATTGGCGTGTGGAATCCTATTTCGATGGTACTACTGACGAAACCCCTCGCTTTACGGATTTCAGTATCGGTTTCAATGCTGATGGAACTAGCGTGGTCGTTGCTACTAATGGAACCAACACTGGTGGATTCTGGACTGTAGAACAAGGAAACACGGCTTTGGATTTAAACTTTGGCGATAACCAGCCTTTTGATGAGCTCAACAAAGATTGGAAACTCAATTTTATTTCGAATACCCGAATTGAACTTACCGAAATTGGCGTAGGACCCAATTTTGGAAAGCTCATTTTGGTCAAATTATAGCGAATACCACTATATCCCTAAATAAATAAAGCTCTTAACCTCAGATGCTTACCATTTTAGTGGATTCCATGTCACAACCCGGTGTCTTTTGTGCATGGAATCCTTTTTTTTGGCTTGATCGTAACACTTTTATTTGCTGTAGGGCGTTTCTTCTCTTTTGGTTTTTAATCGAAAAAGGACGCTTTTGGTCATATTCCTTCAAGAAATAAGTAGGGTCACCTGTTTTATGATTGTAAAACTAAACTGACCATGTTGACCACAATCATTATTGATGACTCCACGCTACAACGCCTTGCGACCACAAGGTTTGTTGGTGACCATCCCGAATTAAATCTTATTGGAACGTATAGCGATGCCCGTGTTGGGTTGGAAGCTGCCAATAGTCTCAAACCAGATCTTTTGATTTTGGATGTTGAAATGCCCGAACTCGGAGGGTTTGATGTGTTATCAAAATTAACCCATGATTGTCAAGTAATACTGTATTCCACACGCTCACAGTTCGCGCTGGAAGCGTTTCAATATACACAAGTAAAGGACTTCTTAATGAAGCCCATGTACAAGCCTCGATTCGAAAAGTCCATCGAACGTATCTTAAAAAATAGTGTGTCACAACTACGAGAACCACGGACTTTGGGCTCTTTCGTCGAGGTAACATCTTGGTCTATCGCCAGCTAGTGTAGACTAGTTGGGTTCAGGTTTATAGTTTATCGTAACCCTTGTGCCTTCCCCTGGTATGGAGTTGATGAACAAACGGCCATTGATGTAATTGATGCGCTCTCGCATAAAAAATACTCCCATACCCCCCTCGCTGTTGTTTTTGGGTATACTTTCCAGTACCGATGCGTCAAATCCTTTACCATCATCATCAATGACCACACTCAACAGGCCCTCCGCATAATTTATAGATACCAAAATGTAGTTTGCTTCGGCATACTTGATGGCGTTATTGACCGCTTCTTGGGTCACCCGATAAATGTTGGTCTCTGCCAACGAATCAAAACGTACATTTTCATCGGCTTTGTTTTCGTACAAAATATTCTTTCCGGTGAGTTTATTCAGCTCTACCGTCATTTTTTGCAAGGCTGGAAAAATACCATGGTCTTCCAGTTCAGGTGGAGTCAAATTAAAGGTTGCCGTGCGCACACCTTTTATCAAGTCGGCTGTCAATTTTTTCAGGTAGGCTATCTTTTCTTTGGTTTTCTCTTTTTGCGTGGTGTTGATGGATTCAATATTGAACTTCAGGGCCGTTAGCATTTGCCCAATACCATCATGTATGTCTTTGGCAATGCGTTTTCGTTCTTCTTCCTGGCCATCCACGATTTGGCTGGCTTGCAACTGCTTTTGTTGCATCCGCTCTTCATAATTCTGTTTGGTCAGTTCTTCGATTTTCAACTGGTTTTTCTTGCGTTCGGTAATATCGGAGCATAAAATCAATACACTTTGCTCCAAACTGGACTGGTGCATCGGAATAATGGACATGTCCAACCAGAGGCGTTTACCCGTTTTCGTTTCAATTTTGATTTCTTCCGAGCGAATGTTTTTGCGTTTGCTCATCAAAATCTCTCGAAGGTATTGTTGCTGACCTGGGTTTTGCGTAAGAATTTCAGATATGGGTAGGCTCATTTGGGCAGGTTCCTGTTCCAAAAGCGCCAGGAACTTTTTGCTAATGAATACCACACTACCATCTTTACGCGTGCTCGCAAAAAGTGCGGCGTTATCAATGACAAAGTTGAGTTCTTGCAATTGTTGCAAAGACTTTTCCTTTTCTTTAAAAAGCTTTTTGATTTCTGAAGCTGTCGCGTCTGATTTTAGTTGGTTTTGAATCAGTTTGGAGATGGTCTCCCGAATCTGAATTGACAGGGGGCGGAAGATGAAGACCACTTCCAAGAACAATATTAGAAGCGAAAACGCCAAAAGGAGGTATTCCTTGAACTTCAGCTTTTGAAGTTTCTCCTTGCTCTGGGCATCATATGCGTTTACTATGGCATCCATTTTGGTCAAAAACAAACGCTCATTGTCCAATAGCACTTTTAGTTCAGCGGCATGTGAGACGGATAGGCTGTCCACACCACTAGCTAAAATGTTTTCCGCAGCGTCTACCATCACTTGATGATGAGGATTCAAATCGGAAAAAAGCGCCAAAATAGTCGGATTCTTTTCTACGGGAAGACCAATACTGTCGTTTCCTTTTTGCAAACCAATATGGGCTGTTTTCCAAACACGAAGGGTTTCCCTCAAATTTTGAATAATTGCTTCCCTATCCATTCCATTTGCCTCTGATCTTTCCAACAGCAACGATTCTTTCACCAATTTTTGACTAAAAGCCCGCTGCCTTCCTGCTACGTTAATTACCCTTGAATCATTTAATTGGGAATCCAAATGTTGCTGAATAAGGATTTGGGCAAAAATTACGGTCAAAGCAATGGCGGCAATGGCCAGGAGATACCACTTTCTGACCCTCAAAAAGGTGGCTGTATCGAGGGCTTGTTGTTTGTCCACTTCAATCATTTGCTACTGCCTTTACCACTAATTCCCGGGCCGAATCAGATAATGACAATTGCAAAGCAGCCTGATGCCCTTTGTCAGACATTTTGCGCCAAGTCTTTTGCAAAATGTCAACCACTTTTTCGTCGTCGTGTTTTTTTGCAAAAGGTTCAAAATAATGTTTCAAAAAAACGAGGCAAATCACATCTTCAAGTATTTGGGTTTCTTCGCTTCGCTTAAGTTGTTTTTTGAGCAGTAGAAATTCAACTTGAGCAATGATTTCATCAGGGTACCCCACTTTTTCCAGAAGCTCCCTAGCTTTTTCAGCATGAAACTTTTTCAAGTCTTGACGCCATTTGAGGTAGCCCACCCGATTCATTTCGTAATTACTTCTTGGAATTTCCCAACGACAAATATGTTGGCATCGCGCAGTGAGCTTCAAAGCTTCGGAAGCATTGGGCGCAAAATCATTCAGGGTTTCAGTCATGCGCAAGGCATAGAGCACTTCTTTGGGGTATTCTATCCCCTTCCAAGTTTCCCTATTGGGGTCATGGCTATTGGCTTCATCAAAAAGCTCAAAGGCTTTGGCCAGTTTCTCTGAATCGCCCATGTATCAACTTTAGAAATCATTCGGAAAAGCCAATATACACAAAGTTGTCTTCAATTTTTACGGGATAGGTGGCAATGGGTGGCAAGTCACCATTTAAGTTTTCACCCGTAGTAAGAGAAAAGGTTTTCTTGTGCAAAGGACAGGCCACTTTTGGGATTCCGTTTTGGTCCCCTATCATTCCTCGGCTTAATACCATCTCTTGTTTTTCCGGAGATAGGTTTTGACAAGCATACCATTGGTTCAATTTTTCAAAATTGAATACCGCAATTTGTAAGCTCTTGTATTTAATGCATGCACCGCCATTTTTTGGAAAAGCATCCACCGGTGCAGCCTTAAACCAGATTTTTACATCCTCTTCCTGAACCGTCTTGTACATAGAAATCAGTGGGTCCATAATCGCGTTCATAATTTCAATTTATTCTTTGACTAAAGACAATCCCAAATAAAATCATCTGGGTTGCTTTCACAAAACCTTCACCCATTGTTTAGGCATTTTTTGTTCGCGCATGGGAACAAAAACCAGGTTGTCATCCTCTTCTTCACTATTGACAAAATGGTTGAAGCGTTTCATCATTTCGGGGTCGTTGACGGCCTGCGTCCACTCACACTCATATCGGTTTACCAGCGTTTGCATTTCGATTTCCAAATCCTCTGCAATCCCTATTTTATCATAGATAACAACTTCTTTCAAATAGTCCAATCCACCCTCAAGTCCTTCCAACCAAGCTGCCGTGCGTTGCAAGGGTTTTGCGGTACGCATGTAGAACATCAAATAACGATCAATGTATTTTACTACCGTTTCGTTGTCAATTTGTTCGGCAAGCAACTGAGCATGGCGCGGATTTGCTCCACCATTTCCGCCAACATAGAGATTCCAGCCGCCCTCGACGGCAATCAAACCAAAATCCTTTCCTCTGGCTTCTGCACATTCGCGGATGCATCCTGAAACCCCACCTTTGATTTTGTGTGGCGCACGAATACCTCGGTAACGATTCTCTAACTCAATTCCAAAACTCACGCTTTCATCCATTCCATAGCGACACCAAGTTGAACCCACACAGGTTTTAACTGTTCGCAAGGATTTCCCGTAGGCATGACCGCTTTCAAAACCGTGACCAATCAAATCTTTCCAAATCAAGGGCAATTGCTTTAGGGTCGCACCGAATAAATCGATTCGCACACCGCCTGTGATTTTGGTGTACAAATCATATTTTTTGGCAATCTCCCCAAGGGCAATCAACTTATCTGGTGTTATTTCGCCGCCGGGTACACGAGGAACCACGGAATAGGTGCCATTGCGTTGAATATTGGCCAAAAAGCGATCGTTGGAATCTTGAATGGCATATTCCTTATTGGCCGTATCGGCATGAATGGTAGCCATTAAAGAAGCCACGACAGGTTTGCAAATCTCGCAGCCACAGCCTTTTCCATGATTGTCTAAAACCTCGTCAAACGTTTTATAGCCTTTCACTTGAATAATATCGTAAAGCTCCTGGCGATTGTAATCAAAATGCTCGCATATATGGTCTTTGACTTCTATGCCCAAGGATTTCAAGGTCGCCTCGGTCAGATTCTTTAACATGGGCTTGCAGCCGCCACAACCCGTACCTGCTTTCGTACACCCTACTACCCCCGCTAAATCTGTTGCCTCTCTGCTTTCAATTACGTCGCAAATCTGTCCTTTGGTGACACTTTCGCAAGAACATATTTGAGCAGTATCGGGCAAATCCAAAACATCTCCTAGGGCTCCCGAGCCTTCAGTTGTAGGTAGTATCAATTGGGCCGCATCTTCAGGAATAGCCATGGCGTTGAGGTACATTTGGTGCAAAATGCTGTAATCTTCAGCATCGCCCACCAAAATCCCTCCGAGGAGCTTGGTACCATCATGGCTTATGTTAATGCGTTTGTAAAGATGTTTCGTCTTGTCTTCATAAATTATGGAATGTCCTTTTTCAGCAGGCATAAAAGGTTCTCCAAAACTGGCGACATCTACCCCGATGAGTTTTAATTTGGTGGACATGTCGATATCCTCTGCCATGGTCACTTCAGTATTACCCAAGATTTGTTGTACCGCCACTTCCGCCATATCATATCCTGGAGCTACGAGACCATAAATCATTTGGTTGTACAAGGCTATCTCGCCAATGGCATAGATGCTTTCGTCCGAGGTTTTCATGGTGTTGTCTACAACAATACCTCCTCTTACGCCAACTTCCAAGCCGCAAGCTCTGCCTAGTTCATCCCTGGGTCGAATGCCTGCAGATATAATAAGCATGTCCACATCCAAAACATCATCTTCTCCAAATTCCATCCCAACGATTTTCCCGTCGCCCAAAATGCGATTGGTAGCTTTACTAAGATGAATGTTCAGTCCAATGGACTCCAATTTCAGTTGCAGCACATTACTACTCCTGGAATCCAATTGTCGTGGCATTAGTTTTGGAGCGAACTCCACAATGTGGGGCTCCAGACCCATGTCCAAAACGGCCTTCCCCGCTTCAAGGCCCAGTAGTCCTCCTCCCAAAACCGCAGCTTTGGCGTTTGTTTTTTCTTCTTTCAACTTAGCGGCATAGGACAGCATTCCCTCCAAATCCTCAATTGTTCGGTACACAAAAACACCGTCTTTTTCAACTCCTTTAATGGGCGGAACAAAAGCAGATGACCCCGTTGCCATAACGAGATAGTCAAATGAAAACTGACGGTCTTTAGCGGTCTTTATGGTTTTTGAGTTGCGGTTTATATCCACCACACATTCATCGACAATCAATTCGATATTATTCTCCATATACCATTCTACGGGGGCCATCTCCAAAGCTTTCGCGTTTTGGTTCTCGAAATACTCACTTAAATGTACTCGGTCGTATGCAGGTCTAGGTTCCTCTCCAAAAACCACGAGTTTATAGGCCTTGCTCGCCTCTAGGGCCACAAACTTTTCACAAAACTTGTAACCAACCATTCCGTTTCCAATGACCATTACCGTTTTCATAGGGATATATCAAAAGTTACTTCAAGACAATGTTACGTATTATTACGTATTTTTAATATGATTTTATCGAAATAATTACGTATTCTTGTTGAAGATTTTGCAAAACCTCCCTTTGAATTATCGCAATGATGCAATCACAAAAAAAGCCAAAAGTTAGTTTAGTCGGTGCAGGGCCAGGTAACAAAGACCTTATAACAGTAAAAGGTTTGAGGCTTTTGCAAGATGCTGACGCCATTCTGTATGATGCATTGATTGATAAATCGCTCTTGGACGATATTCCCTCGCATATTCCAAAAATATACGTAGGAAAACGTTGTGGAAAACATTTTCAGAAACAAGAGGAAATCAATTGCTTATTGGTAGACTACGCTTTTAATTACGGCCATGTTGTTCGCTTGAAAGGGGGTGACCCTTTTGTTTTTGGAAGAGCCTCCGAAGAAATTGACCATGTGGAATCCTTTGGTATTCCTGTGGAGGTTGTTTCTGGAGTTTCCAGCGCAATTGCCGTACCATCCAGTCAAGGTATCCCATTAACAAAAAGAGGTGTAGCCAGTAGTTTTTGGGTTATGACCGCAACCAAAAGAGACGGCTCTTTCTCCGAAGACTTAAAACATGCTTCCCAGTCTTCAGCTACGATGGTAATATTAATGGGTGTTCGGAAGTTTACGGAGATTGCCAGCGAAATCAGGCAATTCCGAGGGGGGTTGACTCCCGTTGCGTTGATTCAAAATGGAACACTATCCTATGAACGTTGTCATATAGGTACCTTAAATAGTACGAACGAGATGTTTTCTTCTATTGATGTTACCCAGCCGGGCATCATTATCGTAGGCAATGTGGTTTCTGAGCATCCTTCCTTCTTTGAAGAAGAAATACAACGCGTCTTACATTCGGCCTTTTAAAACTTCTTTACCCTTACAGTAATAGGTATACCCCTGTCTTGAATTGGTAGAAACTGATTTTGAGAAACTCCGCTCCATTTCGTATTCAATAATTTCTGCTATCGTTTTTTGACATCTTCCAAATTTTGGAATTGTGGAATTTACATCTTCACAAAAATACGTAGTTAGCGTAGTATTTTATTCATTACTACGTATTAATACGTAAATATTCTTCTATGTTTGTTTCAAGAATTCAGTAAACCATTTTAAAAACATACGCCTTATGAAATCAATCACTACAAAAGTTTTCGGTTTGGGATTGCTGCTAGCTGTTTTAGCTTGCGGCGGAAAAGCCGATAAAAAAGCTAAAGAGACTGCTGAAGCCAACATTCCTGAGAGCACCTTGGAAATTGAAAAACCCCAGCTCACTTTCGGATTCATCAAGTTAACCGATATGGCACCCCTGGCCATTGCAAAAGAAAAGGGATTCTTTGAAGATGAAGGTCTTTTTGTTTCTGTAGAAGCCCAATCCAATTGGAAAAACGTGTTAGATCGTGTTATTGATGGGCAACTAGATGGGTCTCATATGCTTTCTGGGCAACCTATTGCTGCTGGCGCAGGTTTTGGCCGCCAGGCTGAACTGGTAACTCCTTTTTCCATGGACCTCAATGGAAACGGGATTACGGTTTCAAATGATGTTTGGTCCAAAATGAAGCCCAATGTTCCCAAAGGTGATGACGGCAAGCCAATACACCCTATAAAGGCGGACGCCCTCAAGCCCGTAATATCAGATTACAAAAACAGCGGGAAGCCATTCAAAATGGGGATGGTGTTTCCAGTTTCTACCCACAATTATGAAATACGCTATTGGTTGGCCGCCGCGGGCATTCATCCTGGCATGTATACTGCCGACAATGTTCAAGGACAAATTGATGCTGAGGTGTTATTGTCTGTCACCCCACCCCCTCAAATGCCCGCAACCCTTGAAGCAGGAACTATTTACGGCTATTGCGTGGGTGAACCTTGGAACCAACAGGCCGTTTTTAAGGGTATAGGTGTCCCTGTTACCACCAATTACGACATCTGGAAAAACAATCCTGAAAAGGTTTTTGTGATGACCAAAAAATTTGTGGAAGAGAACCCAAACACAGCGATTGCCGTTACCAAAGCATTGATTCGAGCTGGAAAGTGGTTGGATGTACCTGAAAATCGCGCTGAAGCGGTGAAAATTCTTTCGATGCCGCAATATGTAGGGGCAGACGAAGTGGTTTTAGCCAACTCCATGACTGGTACCTTCGAATTTGAGAAAGGCGATAAGCGTTCTATGCCTGACTTCAACGTATTCTACAAATACAACGCTACGTATCCTTTCTACTCTGATGGCATTTGGTTTTTGACCCAAATGCGTCGTTGGGGACAAATTCCAGAAGCCAAGCCTGCAGGATGGTACGAAGAAACCATCAAAGACATTTACCGGCCAGATATCTGGAAAAAGGCTGCTAAACTTTTGGTTACTGAGGGGCACATTCCTGCCTCAGACATTCCTGTCACGGACGGATACAAGCCCGCTACTTCAGATTTCATCGATGGCACTACCTACGATGCCAAAGACCCAATTGGGTACATCAACAGTTTTGAAATCGGAAACAAAGACGATTCCTCTCTATAACAAACGGTAAAAAATACCATCATGAAGCAAAGTGTAACCGTTAACAAAACACAAGAATTGAAATTGGCCGGTGCTGCTAAGGCAGCGCTGTCCAAATTCAAAATCAAATGGCCAAAGTTTGATGCTAAGACCTTTTTCAAAAAGGTGTTTGTCCCTTTGGTATCTATTCTACTCTTCATCGGCCTTTGGCATATGGGTGCCAAAGCGCTATACAACGTTGAGGCAAACTATAAAATCGAAAAAGCGCTAACCGACCAAGGACAGGCAGCGGCGGATGCCATGGCGGCCTGTATTGCCTCAGGCGATATTAGCTGTCAGCCTAACACACTTCCTTCTCCCGCACAGGTTTGGGAGTCTTTCAACACCTTGATTGCGGACCACAAAATCATTACTGCTGACAAACTCGCTTTTAAAGAAAAAACCGCCACATTGAACGAAAAGCGTGTCGCCGAAGGAAAGGACCCCATTACGTATACGGGCCGACCTTCCTTCGTTGACCAAATTTTTACGAGTTTAAAAACCGTTTTTGCAGGATTCATACTAGCCTTTTTCATAGCGGTTCCCATTGGTATCATCATCGGTTTAAGCGACACCTTGCGCAATGCCTTTAATTGGTTGATTCAAGTCTTTAAACCTGTTTCTCCGGTGGTTTGGTTGCTGCTTGTGTTCATGATCGTAAAAACCATGACCAAAGATTCCAATTCCGATAGTGCGTTTATCATCTCCTTTATAAGTGTAGGTCTCTGTGCAATGTGGGCCACTTTAGTGAATACTGCCATGGGGGTTTCCTCAGTTGACAAGGACTATATCAATGTAGCGAAGGTTTTGAAACTAGGGCCATTGCAGAAGGTGTTCAAGGTGATACTACCTTCTTCGCTTCCTTTGATTTTTACAGGTCTTCGTATTACCCTTTCCGTAGCGTGGATGGTTTTGATTGCTATTGAGCTGTTGGCTCAAAGTCCCGGACTAGGTTCTTTCGTTTGGGAGGAGTTCCAAAACGGCGCCAACGATTCCAATTCCAAAATCATTGTCGCCATGTTCATTATCGGAATCATTGGTTTTCTGCTGGATCGTATTATGCTCACCATCCAAAACATGGTTTCTTTCAATAAAAACGCAACCGCTTAATCCTTGAACCTATGGCCTATCTGGAACTTAAAAATGTGAACAAAACTTATGGCGAAGGGAAGAACGCCACAGCGGTTTTGACGGACATTAACTTGACTATTGAAGAAGGAGAATTTGTTGCCATCGTCGGTTTCACTGGAAGCGGAAAAACCACTCTGGTCAACCTCATCAATGGCTTGTTGAAACCCACTAGCGGTGAGGTCCTTTTCAAAGGTGAACCCGTGGTGGATACCAGTCACGAGCGCGGTGTGATTTTTCAAAACTATTCGCTTTTGCCTTGGTTAAATGTCGGACAAAATGTGGCCATGGCTGTTAGAGAGGCTTTCCCCAATGAGAAGAAAGCCTTCGTAAAAGAACGCGTGGCCCAATATGTTGAAATGGTAAATCTTTCCCCTGCCATCAACAAAAGGCCCAAAGAACTTTCGGGTGGAATGCGACAACGTGTCGCGGTAGCTAGAGCGCTCGCCATGAACCCAGAAATGATCATTATGGATGAACCTCTGGGTGCTTTGGATGCACTCACTCGCGGCAATCTTCAAGATGAAATCCTGAAGATATGGAGCAAGGACAAACGCACCGCCTTGCTCATTACCAACGACGTGGATGAAGGCATATATATGGCCGACCGAATCATTCCGCTTCGCCCTGGGCCTAAGGCAACTTTGGGTCCGGAGTTCAAAATTGATATTGAACGTCCGAGGGACAAAACGGAATTGAACGACAATCCCGTCTACAAAAAAACCCGAAATGCTATCATTGAATACTTGATGGGCATTGGTGAAGAACGCAAAGCGGTATCTCAAAAAATCTACGAATTGCCTGATTTGGCGCCCAAAAGTTTCGTAGCCTAAAATCTCTGAAAACATGGAAACAGAAACCATCACAATAAATGACAACCACGTAAATGGAATTTCTTTTCCTTCCGACAGGATCATGTTGGATTTAAAGGATTTAAAAAAAGTATACCCGACCCCAAAAGGCGATTACGTGGTCTTGGAACATTTGAATCTTCAAATTCTCAAAGAAGAATTCGTCACCATTATTGGCCATTCCGGTTGTGGAAAAACGACCATGCTCTCCATGATAGCTGGATTGAATCCTATTTCTGGAGGAGATATTGCCGTTTTGGGAAATCCAATTCAAGGGCCTGGGCCCGACCGAGGGGTAATTTTCCAAGCCCCAAGTTTAATGCCTTGGATGACCGCCTTACAAAATGTGTTGTTGGGGGTAAATCGTGTGTTCCCACATGCCAGCAAAGCACAAAGAAAGGATATTGCCAAATACTATTTGCACAGAGTGGGTTTGGACGGGGCTTTTGACAAAAAAGCGAATGAACTTTCCCAGGGCATGCAACAACGTGTAGGCATTGCCCGCGCCTTCGCGATAAAACCAAAAGTGCTCTTATTGGATGAGCCTTTCGGAATGTTGGACTCCCTCACAAGAGGCGAGCTACAAGATATTCTTATAGAAATCTGGAACAAAGAAAAAATTACTGCGGTCATGATTACGCATGACGTGGATGAGGCCATCTTTTTAGCCGACCGCGTCGTGATGATGACCAGCGGCCCAAGGGCCAAAATTGGAGATGTTTTGCCCATTGAATTCAAACGCCCCAGAACGAGAAAATCTGTTTTGGAACACGAAGACTACTACAAGTACCGCAAGCATCTCATTGACTTTTTAGAACATTAAAAAACACATAACCCGCTAAAGCTAACTCATTATGAAAAACAGTTACAAAATCATATTCCTGGTGTTCCTATCAGTTCAATCCATTTACGCACAGTTTACACTCGATGGGCAATTTAGACCTCGAACCGAGTATAGAAACGGATTCCAAACCCTTATTCCAGATGCTGCCGACGCTGGCTTTGCCACCAATACACGGGCACGGTTGAATGCTGGCTACGCTACCGAGTCCTTTAAGGTATACCTAAGCCTCCAGGATTTGATGGTTTGGGGTGAAAATGCACAGATTACCCCAATTGATTCGAACAACAGTTTTTCCATTTTTGAAGCTTGGGCTTCGTTACAGTTGGGTGGTAAATGGTCTACTAAATTGGGAAGACAAGTGCTTTCCTATGACGACCAGCGTTTTTTTGGTGGTTTGGATTGGGCACAGCAAGGTCGTAACCACGATTTGGCCCAACTCAGTTACAAAGACGAAAAATTCATCTTCGATTTAGGTTTGGCTTTCAACCAAGATCTGGATGAAAACGGAGGGCCCTTGTTCGGTTTTCAAAACCAAGGAACCGGATACCCTGCCAATAATCCTTTTCAGTACAAAACCATGCAGTATGTTTACCTCAAGCAACAATGGCAAAACTTTTCCGGAAGTCTTCTTGCGGTCAACACTGGGTTTCAAAATTTTGATGATGAAGGTGAAACCGATGGTGTGAACAGCACGTTTACCTTAGGGACGCATTTGAACTACAAAAAAGGAAGTTTTGGGGCCGCAGCCAATGCTTTTATCCAAGGCGGCAAGTTCTTTACAGGCGCTGACATTAGTGGCGCTTATCTTTTAGGGCTTGAGCTTACTTATAAAGCTTCCAGTACCGTTGGTTTGGGCATTGGGGCAGAGCTCATCAGTGGAGATGACGCCACAACCGATGGTGAAACGGAAGCCTTTTTACCAACCTTTGGAACCAACCACAAATTCAACGGTTTTATGGACTATTTCTACGTAGGCAACCATGTGAATTCCATTGGTCTTTTCGATATTCATGCTAGCGCAAATTTCAAATTGGGCGAAAAATCCAGCCTATTCGCAAAAGTGTTGAACTTCTCTGGAGAACAAGACCTGCCAAGCGGTGAAAACTCCCTGGGAACCGAAATCGACCTCGTATTCACGCAAAAATTCAAAGGTTACGCCTTAAAAGTTGGCTATTCACACCTGTTCCCAACCGATGGTATGTACGAATTGAAAGGGGTTACGGAAGAAGATGCCGCCAGTACGCAAAACTGGGCTTGGGCCATGTTGATCATCAAACCAAAATTTCTAAATACGGCGAACACCGGTCAATAAACAGATTCCCGAATACAAACTTTGCTTCGAAAGGGTTGTTTCAAGATAATTTGAGGCAGCCCTTCGCTTTTATGAGGGCCATACATTTCAATTATTCATTTACTTTTGTGCCATGCAGAATTCTGTAGCTCAGAATACCATAAGTATTGTGCTGGCGGATGATCACTCCTTGGTAAGAGATGGTATTCGTGCTTTATTGGAAGAAGAATCCGACCTGGACGTTATTGGTGAAGTAGCCAATGGTTTTGAAGCAATTGAAATGGTCGAGGCCCAGACCCCTGACATATTGATTGTAGACATACGAATGCCAAAACTTGGCGGTATCGAAACCGTTGAACGATTGAATACGTCAGTAAATTCTACAACACGTTGCATTATTCTCTCCATGCATGATTCTGAAGAATACATCTTAAAATCCGTACAAGCTGGAGCTGCAGGATATCTCCTGAAGGACACTGATAAAAACGAATTCATAAAAGCCATCCACACGGTTCAAGAAGGCGGAAAGTATTTTAGTGGGGACATTTCCAACGTATTGGTCAACAATCTTTTAAATCCCAATCCAGAAGAAAAAACTTCCCAGAAAAGAGCCAAAGAAACTCCTTTTGACCTAACCAATAAGGAATTACAGGTCCTTGAACTCATTCTTCAAGGGCTTACCAACAAGGAGATTTCGGAAAAACTCCAAAACAGTAAGCGTACCATCGAGACCCATCGTTTCAACCTGATGAAGAAGATGGCCGTCAAAAACTTGATAGATCTTTCCAAAAAAGCGAGGGAATCCGGCTTGACCTAATCCCAACCCAGCAATATTTCCGCCATATTATTAGTGATTCTTCAAATTTGGTCATCACTTTTGCCAAATTGATACTACGTATATCTACGTAATTTTCTATTTTTCCTTTTCAATATTTCAGCTGTTCATGCTACCCTCATGCAACGTAAAGAGTCCCATAAAACCATTTGTTCCTATTGTGGCGTAGGCTGCGGTATTACTGTGTCCAAAGACACAAAGGGTATACTTTCCGTCGAGGGGGATGAGAGCTATCCTGTCAACAAGGGAATGCTTTGCTCCAAAGGGATGAATCTAAACTACGTAGCCCAAGACACCAGTGACCGTATTTTATATCCTCAAATGCGATGGAGCCGTAACCATACCTTGGAACGCGTCAGTTGGGATATGGCATTTAAACGAGCTGCGGCTGTTTTCAAGAGCATCATAAAACAACACGGTCCAGATAGTGTTGGTTTTTATGTTTCTGGGCAGTGCCTTACAGAGGAGTACTATTTGGCTAATAAATTGGCAAAAGGATTTATTGGCACCAACAATATCGATACCAATTCAAGGTTGTGCATGAGTTCCGCTGTAGTGGGATACAAAAAAACCGTTGGAGAAGACGCTGTTCCCATTGCCTACGCGGATATTGAACTGGCGGACTGTTTTCTCATTGCTGGCGCCAATCCTGCTTGGTGCCACCCCATTTTGTTCCGAAGACTTGAAAAACACAAGGAAGAAAATCCGAATGTAAAGGTCATTGTGGTTGACCCCAGGAAGACCCAAACCTGTGCTCTTGCTGACATCCACTTGCAAATTTTGCCGGGAACAGATGTCATCCTTTTCAACGCCATCGCACGATGGTTGATTGAACGGAAAAAAATCAACTATGGTTTTATCAAAAGGCATACCTCCAATTTTGACGCTTGCAAGCAAATGGCTTTCGAGCTTTCGCTCAGCGAAGCCGCCAAAAAATGTGGAATACCTGTAGAAGACATTAAGAAAGCCGCCAAAACCATTTCCAATGCGAAAAACTTTATCAGCATGTGGACCATGGGGCTGAATCAAAGCGTAATTGGGGTGGACAAAAATCTGTCCCTTCTGAATTTGTCATTGCTTACCGGTCAAATCGGCAAACCGGGTTCAGGGCCTTTTTCACTAACTGGCCAACCCAATGCCATGGGAGGCCGTGAAGTAGGTGGAATGGCAAGCTTACTTGCCGCACACCGTGATTTGGGCAACCCGAAACACCGCAAAGAAGTGCAGGAGTTTTGGGGTGGAAAACCTATTAAGCAAGAGCCAGGACTAACCGCAACCGAAATGTTCGATGCTCTCGAGAAAGGAACGCTCAAGGCGATTTGGATTATCTGTACGAATCCCGTAGTTAGCATGCCAAACGTGCACAAAGTAGAGGCAGCATTGAAAAAGGCCAATTTTGTTATCGTTCAAGATATTTCACACAACTCAGAAACCACCCAATTTGCTGACCTTTTGCTTCCAGCCGCAGGTTGGCTTGAAAAAGAAGGAACGATGACTAACTCGGAACGTCGTATCAGTTATTTGCCCAAGGTTATCGACGCTCCTGGGGAGGCATTGCCTGATGCTGAGATTCTCTGGCGTTTTGGTCAAGAAATGGGTTTTCATGGATTCGATTTCCAAGCAGTAAGTGAGGTTTATGATGAATACGCCCTAATGACCAAAGGCACTAATATTGATGTTTCGGGCCTATCCCATCAACGTTTGATTGCAGAAGGTAGTTTTCAATGGCCCGTTCCTGACAAAACCCATACAGGCACCTTAAGGTTGTTTCAAGATCAACAGTATTATACTGCGAATGGAAAGGCCCATTTCAATGCACCAAAAAAGCTGCTCAACCAATCAGAACAAACGGATAGCGATTACCCTTTGATATTAAATACGGGAAGGGTACGAGATCAATGGCATACTCGCACCAAAACAGGAAAAGTAAAACGGCTTCTCACCCATATTCCATCACCGTATCTCGAAATGAACCGTGTCGATGCCTATGTTTTGGGGATAAAAGAGGGTGATATCGTAGTGGTAAAAAGCCGTCGAGGCAGCGTTCGGGTCAAGGCAAAAATCAACTTTGATATCCGTGAAAAGGTTGTGTTTTTGCCCATGCATTGGGGAAAAATATTAAATGGCGACTTTAGCAGGGCCAACAATTTGACCAACGACTTGGTAGATCCTATCTCTAAAGAACCAGATTTCAAGTATTGTGCGGTAAACGTTTCCAAATACCAAAAACCCAAACAGAAAGTTGTGGTGATTGGTGCTGGAGCAGCGGCGTACCGCTTCATTCAGACCTATCGCGAAAAGAATCGGACAGATGCATTGCATGTATTCTCAAAAGAGCCGTATCCTTTTTACAATCGTGTACTCCTTCCTGAATATGTAAATGAAGAATTGCCGTGGGAAGCGTTACAAAAACTGAAGCAAGGAGAGCTGGAAAAGTTGGATGTTCAGCTCTATCCCAATAATGGCATCACCGAGGTCAATGCAAAAGACAAGTTAGTAGTTGATTCCAACGGCATGAAACATTCCTATGATGTGTTGGTGATGGCAACCGGAAGCCGAGCTTTTGTGCCCTCAGAGGTGCAAATGGACTTCCAGGGACGTTTTACCATGCGAGAGCGAACCGATGCGGATAGGCTAAAAAAATATTTGAAGGAAACAGGTTTGCCTCCAAATGAGCAGCATGTTGTTATCGTTGGCGGGGGGCTTTTGGGCTTGGAATTGGCCGCATCCCTTAAAAAAATCAATATTAATATCAGTATTATCCAAAGAGCCCCCCGACTCATGGAGCGACAATTGGATGCCGTGGCCAGTCGCCTTCTCGCCGAGGATGTTTCGGAACGTGAAATTCATCTATACTTTGACAACGAAGTCAGCACGGTTTTTGAAGATGCCGAACGAAAACATTCTCTTCTGGTCAATTTAAAGACGGGTCGAACCATTAGCTGCAATGCCATTGTATACGCCATTGGAACGCGTCCCAATATCGCCTTGGCCAAACATGCAAATCTGGAAACCCGAAGAGGGGTTTTGGTGAACCCCTATCTGCAAACCAGTGTGCCAGACATTTTCGCTTTGGGTGAAATCGCAGAATTTGAAAATTCACTTTTCGGTATTACATCTGCCGCAGAACAGCAAGCAGATGTTGCTGCCAAATTCATTCTTGGGGACAAAGGAAGTTTTTACAGCGGTTCCGTACTGATGAACATTCTGAAGTTTGAAAATCTCGATTTGTGTAGTATTGGAATGGTCAATCCGCCTATTAACGACGATAGCTACGAAGAAATCATATTGATGGATGTTCGTAAGCGATTTTACAAAAAGTGTATCGTAAAAGATGATACGCTAATGGGGGCCATATTAATGGGAGACAAAAATGAATTCGCCGAATTCAAAAGACTGATTGAAGAAGAAATCGAACTCTCCGAGAAAAGAGATGAACTGCTACGCGGTGCGCCCAGCGGCGAGCCTTTAAAAGGCAAATTGGTTTGCTCTTGCAGTCAAGTAGGTGATGGGAATATTCGTGATGCCATACAACAAGGCTGTACCAATTTTTCTGAGCTCTGTTCGCAAACCGGCGCTGGTCTAGGTTGCGGTAGTTGCAAACCAGAGGTAAAAGCACTACTGGATATGGAACTAAAAGTAGTTGTAAAGTAAGTTTCGACATGAACGACGATTTACATAGAATTCTTATCAAGGGAGGGGTCACCTCCCCTGGCGAACTGAAGGACAGTATCACCTTGCTTGAATCCGCAGGGTTGAATCAAGTTTATTTTGGATCCCGCCAAGATTTGTTGTTTCCCTTAAAAGCATCCCATAAAAATGCCTTGGAAAGCACATCGGTTTACAACACTAATGTCATCGGTGATAGAGGTTTTCAAAATATCGTTTGCTCTTATGTTTCGGCGGACATTTTTGAGATGACCTATTGGCTCAAGGGTTCTACCTACCTCTATATTCTGGAGCGTTTTGATTACCTACCCAAACTGAAAATCAATATCACGGACCCCAAACAACGTTTGGTGCCGCTCTTTAACGGCAATCTGAATTTTATTGCTTCAGAGCAAGAAGATTATTGGTATTTATATCTCAACCTTCCCGACGTTGGTATCTTAGGGTATTACCCTGTTTTGATTTATAGTTGGGACATTGTTTCTGTTTCTCGAACCATCGAGGAGGTATATCGAACCGCCGAAGACTTGGAAGATTTGTTTGCCCTACTCAATCAAAGTGTTGATACCAACAACAAGAATATGGATAAAGGCCTGGAAATTCCATATCTCACCTTTCCGTATTATGAGGGGATGAACCGTATGGGGTTGGACCAGTATTGGCTTGGATTGTATTGGCGGAACAATCGATATGATTTGAATTTTTTAAAGGATTTTTGTGGTTTTTGCTTGGACAATTCCATTGGTAAAATCTGTGTTACACCATGGAAGTCTTTTATTGTAAAGGGTATAAAGCAAAAAGCCCGTGCAGAATTGGAACGTTTTATTGGGCAGCGGGGTATCAATGTGCGGCATTCACAACTCGAAATGAATTGGCATTTGCCCGTAGATGACGCGGATGCTTTGGAACTAAAAAAGTTCTTGGTCCGTAGTTTCGACCAGAATGACATCAGCACCTATGGCCTCACCTTCGGCATTAGCAATGATGTGGGCAAACGGTCGCATTTTGCATCGGTAATCATCGAAAAAAACCAACCCCCCTCTATTGTCAAAGACTTTTCCGTAAGGCCTACGTACAACGTGCTTCATTTTCAAGGTTTTGACCCCAATACGCACCATTACATCTCCTATGCGCAAGATGTGGATAAAATTGACCTGCCCGGTTTGTTAATGGAGTTGAGCAAAAAATACTTTCAACAATTGGGACACGAGAAACCCATTACTGAAGAAATCCTCACCAAAGAAACCAGTGAAATTCCGGTATTTCAATGCAGCGCTTGCCTGACCATTTATGATGAAGCGTTGGGTGACCCCGAACAAGGTATCCCTGTGGGTACGGCTTTTGAGGCTTTGCCAGAAACTTATTGCTGCCCTGTTTGCGAATCAGGTAAATCTGGTTACGAGCGGACAAAAATTTCCCTACAAAAAGCCTAGTCCATAATTCAACCCTGATTAAGGCTTCCAAAGCAACCCTATTCCTGTATATTGGTTTACGTATCCTCGAAACGAGCGAGCCGAAAGACTCACCGTATTTGTTTCCCTAACACGGCTATATGCTTTCCCGGTAAACATAAGGCCTTTGATAGGGAGTTGGTGCTCAAAACGCAAGGACAAATCCATATATTGATAGCGAAGGGATTCATTGGTTCCTGGAGCTTGTATGGCTGTATACTCTCGAATTTGATATTTGATAGCCGCAATGATTTTCGTGTCGTCATTATCAAAACGAAGCCGTAAGCCTGGGCCATACTGACTAAACCCGGATTGGCCTTCCATGCGATCAAAACGCGAATAATAGGTCAACTGCGGAGTCAATTCAAAAACACTGTTCAGGGGCAATTCGTAGAACGTTGTTGCCTTGAAATAGTCCCAATCCCGTTTTCCATTCGGAGGAGTATCTTCCGCATTGAAAGTTTCGTACTGGCGTTTTTTATAATAGGTGTTGAATCCAAAGGAATGCTCGTATCTGCCAGGGCGGAACTCCTGGCGCATACCCAATCGCACACCCAATTCATTAAACTGAAGGTCACGCACTCCGTATGCATCGAAATCTTTGAAGTTGTAGAAGCCTTCAAACCTTATCTTATTCCCTTTGAACAGTTTTGATTCCAAGCCCATTGTAGCACCATAATTGGTATAGCCTAAAGGGTTGACCAAGACATCTTGCGCACCATCCAAACCTTCTCGATTCATCCGTTCAAAACGGGCTTCAACCAACAATTTTGTCTTCTTCGATAACCTACGGTCGTATCGAACTCTGGCTTCCAAATTCCAATAACTGTCTTCTGGGTTTTGTTGAAATATGCGCGTAAATGGCGATACGGAAAAGCGAAGCCTGTTTTCTTTCCATTTGTAACGGTAGTTGTAATCAAAAAAGGCATCCAAGTAGCCGCTGCTTGCAATTAAATCACTGTTGGTTAGCAACGTGTCATTGACCAAAAGTTGGTCGGGGCTTTTAAAATAATTGTATTCGTAGCCCGTTTGTGTTCCTAACGCAAAGCGATGTCGTTCTTGGCCGAAGCAGCATGTTGAAATAGAGAGTAATAGGATAAAGGTGGTATTTCTCATAGTTCTTTTTTAGTGTGGTTGCAATAGGGTGGATAGCAGTCCGGATTTGTTAACCAGTTGAATTCCAAGTCCTGGGCGCACATTAATTTCCATGATTTGGGGGCCTTTGACTTTATCGATGACCAAATCGATTCCCAGATAGTCCAGAGGAAAAACCTTTGCGGTCTTTTTGGCCAACTGTAACATGGTGAACCAATAGGGTATTTTTTTGCCTACCACTTGGGTAGTGTTGTCTGGGTGGTGATTTTTATAAGATGTACCATCGTAAACCTGGGTTAAAACACCTTCCTTCATGTCTACGCCTATGCCCACGCCATTTTGATGCAAATTGGCCTTCCCATCAGAGGTTGATGTGGGCATTCGAAGCATGGCCATCAAAGGTTCTCCCTTAAGGGTGATAATCCTAAAATCGGGTACGCCTTCGTCATAGATTTCTGCAAAAAACGGATGGGGCACAATGCATTCTTCAATAAGGCAGACATCCTGTGATGCCATGGAATACAAGCCTGAAATAACGCCGGTGAGATGTTGAAACACCTGAGTATCTGAAACTATTTTTCCACTGCTCTCCCACCTTCCATGTGTCCCTTTCCGTAAAATCTTAATGCCGCCGCCACCGCAACCCCTTGCCGGTTTAATTACCAAAGCGGAATGATGCTGTAGCTCTGCCCAGCGGGATTTGATATCACTGATTCTCTCAATAACAGCGTAAGTGCGCGCGCAGGCAATCTTGTTTTCGTGCAAAATCATCTTGGTCTTGACTTTATCGTCGGCCAAGATGTAATCCTTTCTCTGGTTATGGGGGTAGATGAATTCAATATTGCGTCTATTTAGGCCAATCACCCCCTTGGGGTTTTTGATCTGAAACCATTTTTGTAGCATGTTTAGGAAAAATTTGGTTTGAGCAAGGGTTGGAATCGAATCAGCTCTGTCCATCTTAGACCAACATATCGACCCAAAAGCATACAGGCCGAAATCACCAGGAGCAAAATCTCGGGAAACACGATAAGTACTTCATCCAATCCTTTTATGGAAAAGAGCAAAAAACAAACACTTACGGCCAATAGTGTTTGAAACAACGTGCTCTTGGCTTTCTGAAAACCATCTTCAAGAATCAATTTTGAAAACCGTTCTGCGGATATGGTCAAGATAATTGTGGGAAATAGGGTCAACGAAGTCAACCATGAAATCTGCATGAATTCTCCAGCATAGTTTCCCAGCGCCATCACAAGTACCATTAAGGTCAATGAAATAACCAGCTTTGGGGTATGCAATAGTCCCATATTATCAAAGGGGCGGGTAATCAAGCCGACAAACAAAATCAAAAACAGAAAGAGGAGAATTCCGGTAACAAAACCTGTTTCCAATAGGGAGAAAGCAATCAATACTGGTAAAAAAACGCCAAACGTCCGAATACCCACGACATTTCTCAACAAGGCAACGATAAGTCCTCCCAGCGGAAGCATCAACAGTAGAAAAAGATTCTTTTTTGCAATGATTTTACCTTTTACCAACCGCCAAAGTGAGAATGCCATAATCTTTTCGGAGTGGTTGGTCTGCTCATTCAGCCAAGAGATGGATTCCTGTTTCCGGATTTCGTAGGAATAGTCAAATTGAATCCCAGGAGTATGGGTAACCAAAAACGCATCGCCTTCATACAATTCCATATAATTGGCCGGTAAATATGCAAAATGACCGTTCAGCGCGTCGAAGGGCACCCAAAAACCGTTGATAAAGATCTCAGCCCAGGCATGTGAAGTACGTTTATTGGATTCTTTTAAAATGATGCCCCCTTTTATTCTAGCAGGATATCCAAGGTTTCGAGCCAAGGCCACTAAAAGCCTGCTTTTGCCATTACAAGAAGCTTGCCCTCGTTCTAGAGCGCCCAAAGCATCCGTTAAGGTTACAATTGGTGCAGAAGGAATGTTATGTACGTACTCGAACAAACCTTGTAATATCGCTTTATCTGATTCGGTTCCTTTGGTCAAATTCTTTGCCAGTTGGGTGATAGGCTCAGCGTTAGCCTGAATATTTCCAGTGGATTCCAGATAGGGTTCCATTCCCTGTGGAACAGGCTTAAATTGTTCTGTGAGTCCAAAAATTTGCCCTTTCCCGCGAAACAAAAAAGAATAACTAATGCTTTCATAGGTGTTTTTTGAGTCGGTTGACCACCTTCCACGAATATTAGGCCCCTCGGCAAGCGTTGAAAACAAGACCGTTTTGGGCATCACGCTTTTTTGTCCGACAATTGCCTGGCGCGCATTGTTCTTGGGTAAAAATGCCCTTACCTCGGTAGGTGTAGTATCTGTTTTAAAGAAGTATTGATAGGTCACCTGATACGCCTCATCGGCATGGAACGTATCGGGTGACTTGGATAGCATCTTGGTTTTATAAACTATGGAAACCAAGGCCAACACACTCAATCCGACCAAGATGTACTTAAATTGCTTTGGGACGCTCATAACCAAATATTTTTTAGTTTTGAACGTAGAACAAGATACTTTGAATTCACCCTACCCCCCCTGGAAAAAATTCTTGTCATGAAGCAGAACGAGAAGTCCGTTTGCGAAAAAGGGGTTTTCAATACGCTATTCGATTTGAATGCCGAACCGCTTCGCAACTATCTATATTATCAATGTGGGGATTTACAACAAGCCGAAGATTTGGTGCAAGAGGCCTTTATCAAACTTTGGAACCATTGTGAAAAGGTACTTTTTGAAAAAGCAAGGGGGTTTTTGTTCGCCGTAGCAAAAAATGCATTTTACAATCAAGTGGAACACCAAAAGGTGGTCTTGAAGTTCGCCAAGCAACCACAAAAGACCAGCAATGTTGAAACACCCGAATTCCAATTGGAAGAACAAGAGTTTTCGGAACGATTGGAAGCAGCCATTGCAAGTCTGCCCGAGGGGCAACGTGAAGTTTTTCTGCTGAATCGGATGGACCAGATGACGTACAAGGAAATCGCGGAATTTTTGGAGGTTTCGCAAAAAGCGGTGGAAAAAAGAATGCACAAGGCCTTGGTAAAACTCCGAAAAACCATAAAAAATATTTAATGAGGGGTAGGGTAAATAGGGTTTTGCCTGTTCCCTAAACGCATGTAACAAAACTATGTTCGAAGAAAAGGATGATACAATAATGGCGCGTTGGCTTGCCAATGAGCTCACGGAAGCAGAGCGCATCGCGTTTGAGGCATCCCCAGAATATGAAGAGTACATGCGTTTGAAAAAAGGGTTGCAAGGATTAACGAAACCCCATTTTGAAAAGGAGGCGCTGCGAGCTAAAGTTTGGCAGGGCATTGAAAACCAAAAGCCATCCAAGGTTCTTCCTTTAAAAAGGGTTTACTATACTATAGGTATCGCAGCCTCAATCCTGCTGCTGCTTGGTTTTTTCTTCAATGAGGTTTCATACCAATCTGGTATTGGAGAAAAACGCCAGATTGAACTTCCAGATGGCACAATAGTGAATTTAAATGCCCAAACCACCCTGAAGCGTAATCGTTTTTTCTGGAACAACGATAAAGAGGTCGAACTCATTGGAGAGGCATTCTTCGATGTAACCAAAGGGGAAGGCTTTACGGTTAAAACTCAGTCTGGTACCATTAGCGTTTTGGGAACACAATTCAATATAAAAGCAAGAACAGCATCTTTTGAAGTGTTTTGCTATGAGGGAAGGGTTCGTTATGACAATCCTAAAGAATCAAGACAATCCTACTTGGAGGCGGGAGACGCCGTTCGATTAAAGGACAATATTTTATTGGAATTCAAACATATCGAGCGTGGACCGCTATGGCAATCCGGAAGAAGCACCTTCTCTAATGCGGAAATTGCCGAAGTCATGGAGGAATTGGAAATGTATTATGGGGTTTCGTTCAGCTATGAACCTAATTTAATTCAAGGTCACTACTCCGGAACTTTTGTCCACAATAATCTTCAGCTGGCTTTAAAATCGGTTTTTGTGCCAATGGGCCTTGCCTATGAAATTTCCAAAGACCAAAAAACGGTAGTTCTTAATGCGAGCAACTAGTATAAGGGTATTTCTATTCCTTTTTTGTTCCATCTCTTTCACTACCATTTGGGCACAAGATAATCTCAGTGTTGCTTATACCAGTACTCCCTTAAAAAATGTTTTGTTCGACTTAGAACAAAAGACTGGTTTGCTTTTTTCGTATTCGGATGAAGTTGTGGCAGAGAAAACCGTTACCCTATCGGCAAAATCTACAGAAATCCGTCTTCTGCTTGAACTGCTTCGAGAGCAAACCGGGCTTAATTTTGAGCGTGTTGGAGAAAATCAGGTAATCATAAGTGCGCCAAGCAATAAAACCTCTGTGTGCGGTTATCTTTTTGATGCCCTTTCCAAAACCCCTTTGCCATATGCCACAATCCTGGTAAACCATTCTTCCAATGGCTATACCACTGATGAAAACGGCTACTTTTCCATTGAAGACGAAAACCTTCAGCAAGGTGTACTTTTTCAATATGTGGGGTATGCTACTCAATTATTGGCTTCTACAGATTTTGGCAAAACCAACTGCAGAAACATTTTGCTGTACCCAAAAGCTGAATCCTTGAAAGAGGTCGTGGTCAAATCTTATCTCATCAAGGGAATCGACAAGAACAAAGATGGGTCGTTGTCCATAAAATCCAGCGAACAAGATGCCCTTCCTGGTTTGGTGGAACCTGATATTTTTCAATCGATTCAATGGGTGCCCGGGGTTACCAGCATTAACGAAACCCTTTCTGATATTCAAATTCGAGGGGGTTCCCCTGACCAAAACCTTATTCTATTCGATAATATCAAAATATACAATGCGGGCCATTTCTTTGGGATGGTTTCCATTTTTAATCCGAACATTACTTCGGGTGCCATTGTTTTCAAGGGAGGTGCCAGTCCGGAATATGGCAATCGTATTTCTGGAGTTATTGACATTCAAGGAGAACATCAAGTTCCTGAGAAAACGGCAATAGGAATAGGTCTAAACGGTACCCAAGCCGATGCGTTTGTAAAGGCAAGACTCAATGAAAAAGTGGGTTTGGTCGTTTCGGGTAGGCGCTCCTATACGGATGTGTTCGGGTTTGAAACGCCGACCTTTAGCGCCATTTCCGAAAAGGTTTTCCAAAATACCGTGATTGTGGACAATGGTTCCAGTCCAATCGTGGATGTCGAGGAAGAGGAAGTTTCACTGCTTGAAGGAAACGAAACCTTCTACTTTTATGATGCTAATGCAAAGCTTATTGTAAAGCCCTCTGAGAAGGACAGCATTTATCTTAGCGCCCTGCTGACCAACAACGACCTCAACTTTCGGTTGTTGGATGAGGAGAACATTTCTCAAGATATTTTAACCACCGAAAACCAAGGCATAAGCGTTAAGTGGAGCGGTATCAGAGCCGGGCGTTGGAAACATTCTTTGTCAGGCTATTATTCGAACTATGAAACGGGTTACCGAAATGTTTTCAGGGAAGAGCAAGAAGTTCAAGAAGAAAACCTACGAAGAAACACTGTAGAAGATTATGGTTTGGATTTACGAATGGGTTATGATTTGAATGAAACACATGAGTTTACCCTAGGGTATCAAGCGTCCACCAATACTGTTTTTTATCAATTGTTCCGCGATCAATCTGGGGTGGAAGACATAGACCCTGAAGATGATGATCCGGAGGGAATCGATTCTTCGCAAGACAACCGGGATTTCAATGAGATTTCCACGCGTTCCAACACTTCCAATGCTTTTTATGGAGACTACTCCCTTCGCACAAAAAATCGAGGGCTAATCCGTCTTGGCATACGAGCTTCGAACTTTTCAATTCTAGAGGATTGGTTTTGGGAACCTCGGCTGAATGTAGAGTATCCTTTAGCAAATTTTTTCCGGCTGAAGTTTACGGGAGAAAAAAGGTATCAGGCCATTAGTCAATTGGTTGAGTTTGAAGATACCCAATCACGATTGGAGAGTGGTATCTGGACCCTGACGGACAACGAGGATTTTCCGCTATTGGAAAGTCAACAGTTTTCCGGTGGAGTTTTGATTGACTTCAGCGGATGGACCTTTGATTTGGACGCCTATGTCAAAAAAATTGATGGTCTTACCTCCTTTACCAATGGGTTCACCAGTGCTTCAGAGGACTATTCCCGAGGGTCGAGCGATATTTTGGGCCTTGATTTTTTGATGAAGAAGCAACTCGGCGACTATCGAATCTGGATGGGCTATACCTATAACACGGTCGAGTATCAGTTTAATGAACTTGCTGATTCCAAATTTCCGGGAAACAATGATATTACCCATAATCTAACCTTATCAAGTACCTATAATTCTGGAAACTGGAAGTTTTCTTTAGGATGGAATTTTAGAACTGGTGCCCCTTTCACGCCCATTGCAGGATTCAATAACACAACAGGGGACATAACGTTTGGCGATATCAACAGTCTTCGTTTACCCGATTACCACAGAATGGATGCTTCAGCACAATACCACTTTCCACTATCTTCCAAAAACAGCGCAAAAGGCCTTTTCGGAATATCCCTTCAAAACCTTTACGCTAGAGAGGTCCCGTTGTCCATTTTTTACCGTGTGGATGAAAATCCAGATACGGGTTTGCAAGAGATTGAACGCTTGGAACAATTATCCTTGGGCATCGCCCCCAATTTTTTGATGCGTTTTTCTTTTTGAAAGCAAAATACAATTGAAAAAGTAGATTTTCATTAGGCAATATCAAAGCTGCGTTTTTATCCCTCTTTATGAGTGAACTCCGGCGTTCTTGAGATTATTTCGCTCCTTTGGTGATTGTGATGTTCTTAAAGTGGTTTTCCAGCTGTGCCAACGAACTGGAAGTACCATATGGTGAAAATTTATGGATTTCCCCCAGAACGAAATATGCTTTCCTCGGCACCAGTTTTTGAATTTCATTGGCATTCGTTGGAACTTTGGCACAAATTCCAAACCACTCTTCATTCATGTTGTTTACTCCAATTTTATAATCCTTGTGGTACCCCCCATTATTCCAAGTAGCGCTGGTATCGTGAACATCCAGGTTATTGTATTGATCCACTTTCCACCAACCATCGCTGAATTGAAAGGTAAAACCCCCGATAGCATTTTTGGAGCCTCCTATTCCGGCTGCATTGGCATAAATTTCTTTCCAGTTCCGAATCAAATAGTATGCTTGCGCCTCTTGGTCTTCCCTTTTTTCGATAACATTATACGCATCAGCTCCAAATTCAGTGAACATTATGGGCTTTTCGAGTTCTTCCGCAACTCTTTGAAAAGAGTCTCCAAATGATATTCCCCTATACATATTGGTTCCAAAAATGTCTATATCCGGGCAGGTTTCCCGTATCGTTTCAAGAAACATAATGTCTCCATTACAAAGGGCGATGGGGTGTTTTGCATCCTTTGATTTCATAGCAACTGCGGCCTCATTAAAAAGGGAATACATGGCTTTGGCTCTTCTGGCGACCTCAATGTCAAAATCCGAAACCTCCTCTCCTTTTTGGTAAGTCGGCCTTCTACTATTCTCTTTGCCCAATAAGAAAAGTTTGTACATCCCTCGGTTTTCTAAAAAGGGTGCTTTTCTTTTTTGGGTTTTGGGCGCTGTTGTATCGTCTTTCCAAAAAAGACTGTAGTTGTTTTCATTACCCAATAAATACAATAACAAACCTTCGGTGTCTTTATACTCTTGTGCCAATTGAGAAGTTTCTTTCAGTAGCAGTTCTACAACCCTTGGGTCATCGTACTCGGTATTTTCCATCAATTCGTCGCCGAGCGTAAGGCCATACCTGCCAAACGAGTGGTTCAACATGGTATAGATGCCATAATTTTCGTAGATGTAGGCAATCCATTTTTTCGGAATGCCTGCATAAATCCGTAGCGTATTGACGCCTATTTTTTTGAGCATTGTCATTTCTGAGCTAAGCACTTCCTTAATGGTCGAATCAGGTTGCTCCCATAAGCTATACGTATAGTTGGTTCCAATGGGGAAATAATCCCAGTTCATGCCTTTTATCAAGAAATCTTTTCCGTCAACAATTAATTTATAGCCCTCCCCGCTTTTTTGCACGCGCACTTGAGTAGCATTGGCCTTTATGGGAAATAATATGGTGGCCAAAATCAGGATGAGATAAAAAACTTTCACTTTACAATCAACTAGTTATATTAACAAATAAGGCTCATTAAGATACTGAAAAGCGGCAAAAGACTCGATGGGTCAAAAACAAAAAATACACTTTAGTTTAGTATCTTAACCTAAAGACTAAATCAGTAGGTTATGAATTGGCCAGAGGTGTTCAAGGGCATACAACTTTGTATTGGCTTCCAACTCCTTCTTATCGCGTTTTTTTTATTTACCAGCAAGCAGGAGAGAAATCGCCTTTTGGGGGTTTATACGATTTTTATCTGTATCTCCTCTTTGAGTAGCGCCTTGTATCCGTATTTGGAGAAAGTTCCTATGGTCGCTTCTTTGTTCGGGGCCCATTTGGTCATTTTCCATGCTCCCTTGTTGTTTCTTTATATTAGGTCGCTCAATGACCGAACCAGTGTCGCTTGGGTCCATTTTGTTTTTCCCATACTCTACACTGGTGTTTATCTGGTGTTGAAAATTTATTTCTCCTCTTTTTTTGGTGCATACGGAATGGAAATATTGATGGTCCATTTGTTTATTGCTGCACTCTACACAGCAATATACTTCTATCATGGGTCCCGGTATTTCAAAATCAAACTCAATGATTCATTAAAACAAAAGGCTTTTAAAAAGTTTCGTTGGTTTTATGCAATTACCAATCTACATGCCATTTTGCTTTATTCATTAATGGCTGTTTCCTATTTGAGCTATCTCTATTTCTATGAAAAGTTTCCCTATCTAAATGAAAATATAGTTCCTGACTTGTTTACCGTAATCGTTTACATTCACCCTATAACCAGCATCATTTTTATTACGTATTTGTTGTCGGAAACCCATTCTTTGCAGTCATTAATCTTGCGAAAGGGCATTACGAAAAGCACGTCCCTCAAGAATAAAAGAAGTCAAATATTGGGTGGTATCAAACAAATCATTGACATTGAAAAAAGGTATAAAGACCCGGAATTCAATTTGAAGCAGCTTTCCGATGAAGTAGGTGTAGGTATTCGTGAGTTGGCCGAGTATTTTAATGAAGAGTTGTCCATTTCATTTAACGATTACATTCACCGAAGGAAAATTGAGGAATTTAAAAATCTGGTAAAAGCAGATGAAGAAAACACATACAGTGTGGAAGGAATGGCGCAACTTGCCGGTTTTAAATCAAAGGCTACCTTTTATAGGATATTCAAAAAATTGGAAGGGGTGACTCCCGCAAAATATAAAGAGTGCCTTGTTGCAACAAATTAAGGTCTTCATTAACGATTTTAGGGAATGGCGGGTCATTTTCTTCATCTCGTTTCGGCGTTATCTTTTAGGGAATTTTAATTCCTGTCAATATGTCTCAAACTAAGATTGAGACCTTTACTTTCTTTTTTTTGCCAAAGAAACGCTGTTTTTTTATGGTGCTTGGTGTGGTGTTCGTTTCCGTATAACAACGTAAGGCACCACCCCTTTTTGAGCCATGGAGATGTAGCCTTTTTATGAAGTTTTTTCTAATTTTTCTCTTTTTGACCTTGTTGTCTTCCCCAACTCCGGCTCAACCACAAGCCCCCTCGGTTCTGGATTCAACACTCCATTATGTTTTCCACAATAATTATTGGATTAACCTACATCATTTTCTATATCAAAAAGCTAGCGGCGGTCAACTATCAAAGCTTCTACAAGACGGAAATAGGATGTTGGTCATTGGTGAAAAACCCGTCGAAGCATCCTTGACCATTCAGCAGCGCTCCAGTTTGGACAGTGCAATTGGCTATTACAAAAGCAATGTGATTCAAAAAAGCCTTTTGCGCGGCCTGGGATATGAAAGGTATTGGTTGCAAAAACAAGTTGGATCAAAGGCCGTAAAAGATTCAACTGTTTCACAGGAATTCGTAGATGTACTTAATTCGGTTTCAACAACGTATCGGGAAACGTATTGGCCGATTCATAAAAAGCATAATGCCGAAATCCTTGAGCATCAAATTTCCAATATTCGAAAGCTTGAAAAACGTATTATTTCCCGAATGGAGCGATTATCCTTGAACCCTTGGCCCAGCAAGGCAAAAGTGAGGGTAGATTTAACCGTATATGCGAATTATGCTGGTGCATACACCCCAACAAGACCCATTTTCAATGTAATTGTATCCACGGTTGACCCAAATTCTTTGGGGCCCGACTTTTTGGAAACCATTTTTCATGAAGGGTCACACCTTTTATTTAGATATGAAAGCGCATGGCGAGATAGTATTTTTCAAACCTTTGAAGCAGGGAGCTACAAAATGAAGTTTCCAAGGCACTTATGGCATGTGAGCCTATTCTATTTATGCGGACAAGTTTGTGAAGAAGAATTCGCTCAAATCGGAATACAGGACTATGAGATGACACTCCTGACCAGAAACATTTTCAAAAGCTATCAATCCATTGAGCTTTTTGCAGCGCTTGATGAATATATGCAAAACAGCCATACGTTATCCGCCACTACAGAACAACTCTTGGGAATACTCGAATCAAAAACGAACAATTAAACATATTTAGGTAATCTAATGGTAAGCAATTATGGGGGTTTAATGAAAAAAGACGGGGATTTAACCATAAACGAAATGTCCGAAATGAGTATCAAACGGTTTAACTTTTTATAACTCGAAAAACATGATCAATCAAAAACGGACAGATGTAATAAAAAAGAACATTGTTTTGGCCTTTTTTGTCCTATTTGCATCAATCAGTATGGCACAAGAGGCCCAGAACAATGTCTCCCAAAAAGCACTACCCGGATGGTACAAGATTTCCATATCATATCCCGATGGAGAGGGGAAACACTTTGATATGGCGTATTATTCTAAACAACACATGCCCATGGTAGCGGAACTTTTCGGAGAAAAATTAAAAGACTATGCCATCGATAAAGGTGTCTCTGGTAGAACTCCCGATGAACCTGCCACCTACGTTGCCGCTGGCTATTTTTACTTTGAAAAGCTCTCGGACTACGCAGAAGCCTTTGGGCCCAATGCAGAAAAAATACGGGGGGACATCCCCAACTACACCAACATTCAGCCTGTTGTCCAAGTAAGTCAAATAATTAGATAATAACCTTTAACACATCGAAAAAGCAAGCTGCAGGTTACAGGTTATAAGTAAGGTCTTGAAGGTTGGTAAACCACCGTGATTTCAAGGTTTTAAATTTCATACGAATGCAAAACATGAAAACATACTACTCCAATTTTGTTTGCTTAAAAGGGTTGTTGCTCTTAACCTTATTACTGCTGAACGGTTGTACAAACATGCAAAACATGAATGGACAGAGAGCCATTTCTGAAATTCGAATGACCGATGACGGTTACCGAATCTTTTTAAATGACGAGCCTTTTTTTATTAAAGGGGCTGGCGTGGATAATGGAGATATTGATGCCTTGGCAAGTCACGGCGCAAATTCCCTTCGAACTTGGAGTACAGAAGATGGAGAGGCTATTTTGGATAAAGCCCAGAAACTTGGTCTTAAAGTCATGATGGGGATTTGGGTAGGCCTGGAGCGCCACGGCTTTAATTATAACGATGAGCAAGCCGTTAGTGCACAACTTCAACGAATACGAGAGCGAGTAGTAGCTCTTAAGGACCATCCTGCTTTGATGGTTTGGGGTATTGGGAATGAAATGAACCTGGAATCTCGAAATCCAAAAGTTTGGGATGCTGTAAATGACATTGCCAAAATGATTCATGAAATTGACCCGAATCATTTAACGACCACACCACTGGCCGGGATTGATCGAGAAACGGTTGCCTTAATAAAAAGAAAAGCGCCAGAGGTCGATTTTCTGAGCGTTCAGGTATACGGGGCCATGGATGTACTTCCTGAACTGATACAGAATTCGGGCTACAACGACCCTTTATTGATAACTGAATGGGGTGCCACGGGGTATTGGGAGGTAGAAAAAACCGAATGGGGCGCTCCTCTTGAAAACCATAGCTCCAAGAAAGCAGACCTCTATTTGGAACGATACCAAAAGTCCATTTTGGGGCAATCAAAGCAGGTTATGGGGTCTTTTGTCTTTTTGTGGGGTCAAAAGCAAGAACGCACCCCAACCTGGTTCGGGATGTTCATGCCCGATGGCAACGAATCCGAATCCGTGGATATGATGCACTACGCTTGGAACCATGAATGGCCGCAAAATAGAAGTCCACGTTTGATTGATTTTACCCTAGCGGGAAAACAAGCAAACAACAACGTCAAATTGAGGGCTAAGGAATCGTATTCCGCGGAAGTTAAGGTGCAAGACCCAGATGATGACGAATTGATATACCACTGGGAGATTCGCCGAGAAAGTCAGTCCACAAAAACCGGTGGAGACACAGAATATATACCAGAGAAAATCAGTGGTTTATTTTATGGCCCTTTGTCGAACGTTACTGCGTTCAATGCACCTGGGGAGTCCGGTGCTTATCGGCTATTTATTTATGTGAAAGATGGCAACGGTCATACGGCACATGCCAATATCCCTTTTTGGGTAGAAGACTAGAAGGTCCAACCGTTGATATGATTTGAAGATTTTTAAAACAATGCTAATAACTAAAATAAAGACTATGAAAAAAGCTTTAATACCTACCGTTTTTTTAGGCCTCATTTTCCTTTTGGGTTGCGCCTCGAATATCAAAACGAAAAAATACACAAAAGATAACCTTGGGGATTTCAAAACATTCGCCTATTTGCCAAATACCCGTTTCGATATAAATGAATTCAGCGATGAGTCCTTTAACGTCATTGATCAACCATTGGTTGCAGCCCTTGAAAACGAGATGGCGCAAAAAGGCTATTCGGTTAATATAGAAAACCCCGACTTATTGGTTTTGGTAAATACATCACGGGCGATTAATAGCGAAGAAAGTACCAAGAGCAAGTACGAAAAGAGCTCTGGGGGTAGTTCCGGGGCGAGTCCAAACTTTGCCTCAACCGGAGCTTCAGGAGGCAAAAAATATCTGGGTGGCAATGAAAGTTCTACAAACAACCAGCCTTATAAAGAGGGTGGTTTAGCCGTAAAAATCTATGATAGAAAAACCAAGGAATTGTTGTGGGTTGGCCAAGCAGACGACTACAAATCACATATATCAGACCAGTCGTTAATGGAACGGATGTTAAAAGACATCTTTAGCAAGTTTCCCAAGTAAAATATGGTATTCCGTTTCCCGGAGTTCTAAGGCATGATAGCAATTCCATCTTTTTTTGACCCTAAAAAGACTTCAGCATTTGAGATAGCGTGTACTCCAGAAATCAAAAATCCAGTTTCGTGTTGAAACTGGATTTTGTGGTCCCACATGGGCTCGAACCATGGACCCCCTGATTATGAGTCAGGTGCTCTAACCAACTGAGCTATAGGACCTATATCAAAGCGGATGCAATATTAGCACTTATTTTAATCCCTTACAAGCCATAAACTGCGCATAGACTATGGTATTTTTTGGCAAAGCTCTACCAAAACACCATTTGTGGTTTTTGGATGTAGAAAGGCCACCAACATATTGTCCGCTCCTTTTTTTGGGGTTTCATTTAATACCGTAAACCCTTCTTTCTTCAGTCGTGCTATTTCTGAAACAATATCGTCAACCGAGAAAGCAATATGATGCACGCCCTCCCCTTTTTTTTCCAAAAACTTTGCTATGGGGCTCTCGGGATTAGTCGCTTGCAACAATTCTACCTTGTTTGGGCCAGATTTAAAAAAGGATGTGGTTACTCCTTCCGAATCTACGGCTTCCTGTTTGTAGGGGGCAACACCCAATAACTGCTCAAATACGGTATTGGAGGTTTCCAAATCCTTGACCGCAATCCCAATATGTTCAATCTTATGCATAAAACACCTTCCTATTTTCAGCTTAAAGTTACAAACTAGATGATATTTGATGCGGTTCCTTTGATATTGTTTTACTTTGCGGTGTGGAATCACAACGACAACGTAAAATCGCAGGAATTATCCAAAAAGATGTGGTCGACATCCTGCAAAGGGCTGCTACAGAAGGTGGGCTGCAAGGCACTCTGATTTCGGTTACTCAGGTAAAAGTGACGGTAGACCTTTCTATCGCCAAGATATACCTCAGTATTTTTCCCAACCAATCGGCCCAAGAGCTATTGGAAGGCATAAAATCCAACGCGCCTAGCATTCGACATGAATTGTCGCAACGCACCAAAAACCAATTGCGCAAAGTGCCAGAGCTTCAATTTTATCTGGATGACTCTTTGGATTACATTGACCAAATAGAACAGTCGTTAAAAGGCGAAGACAATCCCATTGAAAATAGGGACCTTTTGGAAAAACGAAAGAAATCCTAAGCTTTTGCGGTTTCCGTATTACATCGCACGGCGTTACATATTCTCCAAAAGCAGTCAAAATGCTGTAAATATTATCAACCTAGTTACTTTTTTGGTAATTGTAATTGGTTCTGCAGCGTTGTTTATCGTTCTTTCCGCTTTCGCTGGATTAAAGACATTTAGTCTATCTTTTACCAATGCGTTTGACCCGGACCTAAAGGTGACTCCTTCTTTCGGAAAGTTTTTTAGGGTAAGCCCTGAACAACAAAATGCGTTGGAAGACCTGCCCAATCTGATAGCGGTATCCAAAGAAATTGAGGAGCGGGCCTATTTTACTTTTAAAGGAAAGAGCCATATCGGTTATATCAAAGGCATTGATGGTAATTATCGTTCGGTCACAGGGGTAGACAGCACACTTTATTTTGGTAATTGGGGTGTTACGGAATACAACGCCGTAATCGGCATCGGTGTTTATAACATTTTAGGAGTGCCTCCTGAAAATTATCGCAATCCGTTATCGGTATTGGTGCCCAAGCCAGGAAAAGGGAGCATCAACCAACAGGCATTGAGCACTGAACAGCCGTTTAATCAACTTTCACTAGTGGTTAGTGGTGTATACGCCGTAGAAGAGAATTTGGATAAGAAATATGTTTTTGCTCCGCTCAACATCGTACAAGAATTTCTTCAAAAGGATTCGTTACAAGTTTCAGGTTTGAATTTTAAACTACAAAATCAAGACCTTATTTCCGAAACGAAAGCCGACATCAAAAAAAATTTGGGAAACGAGGTATTGATACTGGATAGAAAAGAACAAAACGGGACGTTATATCGCATGTTGAACACAGAAAATCTAGCTACTTATCTAATTTTTACCCTCGTATTGATTATTGCGCTTTTTAATGTAGTTGGTGCCATTATCATGATGATTTTGGATAAACGTCAAAACTCAAAAACCTTGCATAGTTTTGGCGCCACAATACAAGAATTGAGAAAAATCTATTTTATCCAAGGGGTTCTTGTTACCTCTTTTGGTGGTTTGATAGGGGTGGTTTTGGGCTCGGTTTTGGTCTTTAGCCAGATTCTTTTTGGTTGGGTGCCCGTAACCCCAACCTTGCCTTATCCTGTCGAATTTAATGCCTTAAACCTGTTTGTTGTAATGGGTACAATCGTGGTGTTGGGATTGATTTCTTCAAAAATTGCAAGCAGTAGAATCTCAAAGAAACTACTGGACGCCTAAACGAATTGGTGGTCTCCGAAACGTTCCAACACCTCATCGAAAGCATTGAAAACGTCAGCGGCATCGTCGCTGGTCACCATTTTCATGCGATACTCTTTGAAATGCGGAATTCCCTTGAAATAATTGGTATAATGCCTACGGGTTTCAAAAACGCCAAGCTTTTCACCTTTCCAATCAATGGCCATTTGAAGATGTCTTCGCGCCGCGGTAACTCGCTCTTCCATGGTCGGTGGCATTAAGTGGGTGCCTGTTTCAAAAAAATGTTTGACTTCTTTAAAAAACCATGGGTTTCCAATACTCGCACGGCCTATCATGGCACCATCCAAACCATATTCGTCCCGCATTTTGACCGCTGCTTCTGGGCTATCCACATCACCGTTACCAAATACAGGAATAAACATTCGCGGGTTATTTTTTACTGCGGCAATGGGTTTCCAATCCGCAGAGCCCTTGTACATTTGAACTCGGGTTCGACCATGAATCGCAATTGATTTGATGCCAACATCCTGAAGTCTTTCGGCCACCTCAACAATTTTAATGGATTCACTGTCCCATCCCAGTCGAGTTTTTACCGTTACGGGCAGCTTGGTGCGTTTTACAATTTCACTTGTGAGCTTGACCATTAAAGGAATATCTCTTAAAATTCCCGCGCCAGCGTTTTTGCACACCACCTTTTTAACGGGGCAACCAAAATTGATGTCTATGATATCAGGATTGGAGCGCTCCACGATATCAACCGCTTGTAACATAGAGTCTAGTTCAGCACCAAAGATTTGTATGCCAACCGGACGTTCTTTCTCGTAAATATCCAACTTGATGACACTCTTGGCGGCATCACGAATCAATCCTTCGGAGGAGATGAATTCCGTATATACCACGTCTGCGCCCTGTTCCTTGCATAAGGCGCGAAAAGGAGGGTCGCTCACGTCTTCCATGGGTGCCAAAAGCAATGGAAAATCAGGGAGTTGTATATCAGCAATTTTGGCCACAATCTTTTTTTCGAGGGCGTAAAATTACAAAAAACAAAGATTATCAGTCGGTTACTCGTCGACTAGACGGTTTCTTTCGGTGTTGTCGATGCCCCTTTGATTGTCTTGCAATCGAAAGTTGCCGAAGTTATAGGTAAACCCGAAACGGATGAATTGTAATTCCCTTCGGCGGCGATAAAAATTATCTTGATTTAAATACCGTGAGCGATAACTTGGAATATATTGTTCCAATAAATCTTCAGCCGCAAGAGAAAGTGTAATACGGTTGTCAAAAAGTGTCTTGCGCAACCCTAAGGTAAGATTCAACTGATCATCCGATATATAAGAACCAAATAAAAATTGTGAAAGGTATGACATGGTGATTTCTCCAGTAAATGAGCCGTCCTCACTAAGGGTCAGGTAATTTGCCAAATAGCCATAGAATCCATCTACCTCGGCTGTAAACTCTACATTGTTACTTTCCGTGGCTAGAAAAGTCTCCTCTTCATGAAAAAAAGAAGTGTAAGCATACAAAAACCAATTGGGGGTGATGTTTTTGCTTACTGTAAAGTCAAATCCATAGGATTTACTTCCCAAGACGTTTTGCTTCAGTTCCCTTAAGGTTCGAGCGTTATTATCTTGAAAAACCAGATAGGTGATGTTTTCACCATTATCGCGATAGTAGAAATCAAAAAAATAGGTGCTGTTGAGCGTGTAATTTATATTGAAATTGTTTGAAAAGCTCGGGAACAATCCAGGATTCCCCTCTTCAAAATCGTTCTCGTTGTAGAAAAACCGAAATGGATTCAAATCATTATACTTCGGCCGTTGAATCCCTCGGCTGTAATCAAAAGCAAAACTATTTTTTTCTGAAGGAGAAAACAGAACGTTGACGGATGGAAAAGGTTCAAAGAAATCTTGGGAGGTGGTTTCACCCAATGCGGCCGAAACCCCTGTGGCTTGGGTTAACTCCCCTCGTAAGCCCAGTTTGACCGACCATTTTTCCCAGTCCTTTAAGTAACTCGCATAAATCGCATAGACCTCTTCATCATAGTCAAATATATCCGACTGGGATTCATCCACCGTATTGCTGCTTCCAAAAAAGTCGTCAAAAACGAGCTGGTTTTCCGATTGGACTTCCGAACGTTTCAGGCCTGCTTCCACCGAACCACTTTCCAAAGGCATGGAAAAGTCTACCTGAGCCGTAAAAATATTGATGTCTTGGTCCGAGCTTGCATTAAATCCAAAGTCTCTTAAAAAAAACCCTGTTGCATCGAAATAGTCCGATGACAGCTGTTGAAAAAACTCCCCCTGATAATCGGTATAATGCACATTAAAATTGAGTTGAGCACCCTCTTTTTTTAGTCTATGAATGTAGCTAGCGTCCAAACCAATATTTCGATGGTTTAAATCTGATAGGTTTTGCGTTGCAAACGTGGAATCCAGAACTTGTTGACCATTGAATATGTTGGTGCTGAGTTTTGTGTTTTGGTCCTCGTCTGGGTTCAAAACCATATTTGCCGTAAAATTGAGCGTGTTCCTTTTGTCAATATCATAGTCGGCGATTACCGTCGCATTGTGGGTTAGGGCTGAGTTGATTTGTTCATACTCAGTGTCCCATACTGAACTTGTTGTTAGGTCTTCATCAAAAAAATTAATCCCTTTTGTTGTTTTGACAAGGTCCTTTCGATTGGTAAAACTGTAATTCGCGAAGACATTCAGTTTGTTGGTTTTGAAGTAATGGCTCATCCCCAAAGTAGATTTCGGAAACACCGCTTGGGTAAAATTTCCATTGATGCTTCCCTTGTATCCGGGTACCAAAGGTTTGTTGGTCTTTATATTCAACACTGGTCCAGTATCTGCGTCAAATGCTGCAGAAGGATTGGTAATCACCTCAACAGAACTTACACTGTTCCCCGAAAAACCCTGCAAAAGGGCTTGAATTTCATTTCCGGTGAGTTGTACCCTTCTATCATTGATGAAAACGGTCGCTTCCTCTCCTCGAATCAAGAGCCTTGATTCGTTCGCAATAACCCCAGGAGTGCTTCTCAAAATGTCCCAAGAACTCCCCTCTGCCACAACCGTATTCTCCACATTGAATATCAATCGGTCTGGCAACCTACTAATCGTGGGCTTCTTTCCTCGAACAACGACCTCACTAAGTTTAGTGGAATTTACGACCACCAAAGCCCCAATTGAAATCGTTTGCTTAACATCAAGAGCAACTACTTCACTCGTGTTTTCAATAAAACTCGCCTGCAAATAATATAAGTCAGGCAAAACCTCATCCAAACGAAACATGCCCGTTTCATCCGAAGCCGTTCCTTTAACAAATGTAGAGTCTGATACTGTCAATAAAACAATGTTCGCGAAGGGAATGGGTTCATTGTCTTGGTCCACTACTTTCCCTGAAATTTCAAAGTTTTGGGACCATATGGGCTGAAACGCTAGAAAAGCCAAAAAAAGGAAAAGAATTGCGCGCTTCATTTGAGTTTGGGGTCAGGGTACCAAATCTAATAAATTATTTTAGAGTGCTGCGGAATGCCTTTTTCTATTCGTTGCATCGTTCTTAAAAGGTGTTGAAAACAGCTATATTTGCAGTCAACGCGAAATGATGAAACAGACAGCGTTGTATTGGTATGAAAAAGATTCGCAATTTCTGCATCATTGCCCATATTGATCATGGGAAAAGCACACTGGCTGATAGACTTTTGGATTTCACAGGTTCGGTCTCGGACCGTGAAAAGCAAGACCAGTTGCTGGACAACATGGATTTGGAACGAGAACGGGGCATCACCATAAAAAGCCATGCGATTCAAATGGAATATGAGCATGAAGGAGAAGCCTACATTCTCAATCTGATTGATACTCCTGGGCATGTTGATTTTTCATATGAAGTTTCGCGCTCCATTGCAGCCTGTGAAGGAGCTTTGTTGGTTGTCGACGCGGCGCAAAGCATTCAGGCGCAAACCATCTCCAACCTGTATTTGGCATTGGAAAATGACTTGGAGATTATTCCTGTACTAAATAAAGTGGACTTGCCCAGCGCCAACCCGGAAGAAGTTACCGATGATATTGTAGACTTGCTGGGCTGTGACCCAGAAGAGGTGATTCCAGCGAGCGCCAAAACCGGAATTGGCATAAAAGATATTCTTACCGCGATTATTGAACGTGTTCCTGCTCCAGAAGGAAACCTTGAGGAACCGTTGCAAGCCTTGGTTTTTGATTCGGTTTACAACCCTTTTCGGGGAGTAGAAACCTATTTTAGAGTCATTAACGGGGAAATCAAAAAGGGACAAAAGATAAAATTCGTAGCCACTGGAAAGGATTACTTTGCGGATGAAATTGGCACACTAAAACTCTCGCAGGTACCTAAAACGACCATTTCCTCTGGAGATGTAGGGTATCTGATTACAGGAATAAAAGACGCTCGGGAAGTAAAGGTGGGGGATACGATAACAGATGCCAATAATCCAACCCAAAATGCGATTGAAGGTTTTGAAGATGTAAAACCTATGGTATTTGCTGGAATCTATCCCGTGGATACCGAAGATTTTGAAGAACTCCGCTCTTCCATGGAAAAGCTACAGCTGAATGATGCTTCTTTGGTATTTACGCCCGAAAGCAGTGCCGCATTGGGTTTTGGTTTCCGTTGCGGGTTTTTGGGCATGTTGCACATGGAAATCATCCAAGAACGCTTGGAGCGGGAGTTCAATATGACCGTAATTACTACTGTTCCCAACGTAAGTTATCATGCTTTTACGACCAAGGATAGGGAAACGCATTTGATTGTAAACAACCCGTCTGATTTACCGGACCCTTCTACCGTGGACCGTGTGGAAGAGCCCTACATCAAAGCCACAATCATTACGAAATCAGACTTTGTGGGGAACGTCATGTCCCTTTGTATTGAAAAAAGAGGTCAAATCACAAATCAAACCTATTTGACCACCGAGAGGGTAGAACTCATTTTCGATATGCCCTTGGCTGAAATCGTCTTCGATTTTTACGACCGATTGAAAACCGTTTCAAAAGGCTATGCTTCCTTCGATTACAGCCCAATAGGCATGCGAACCTCAAAATTGGTCCGCGTAGACATTCTTTTGAATTCACAACCGGTTGACGCCTTATCCGCATTGGTTCACTTTGATAATGCCCACACCATTGGTAAAAAAATGTGCGAAAAGTTGAAAGAGCTGATTCCGAGACAACAGTTTGATATCCCAATTCAAGCGGCCATTGGTTCTAAAATTATTTCGAGGGAAACCATTAAGGCCCTCCGAAAGGATGTTACCGCGAAGTGTTATGGAGGAGATATTTCCCGTAAGCGAAAACTGCTTGAAAAACAGAAAAAGGGTAAAAAGCGCATGCGTCAGGTAGGGAATGTTGAAATTCCACAGCAAGCATTTATGGCGGTCTTGAAATTGAATGACTGATTCTTAGTTCATCAAACTAAGTCTTTTCCATTCTCAAAAGCCAGCGTGGATTTACCAAACCTCCTTTTGGTTTGACGTAACAGGCTTTCAGATTAGGTATCCGCTATAGTTTTACCCAAATACACCAATTTGTGTCCTTCCGCTTTTGGCGTAAAATCTTTGTAGTCGTTAGGCATGATGTTGATTTTCCCATCGGGAGATTTGGTAAAAATTGGGATGATATCCGAATCGTTTTCCGCCTCGTCAATCAAAGTGTCGTAGTGCTTCTTGTCCTTAATATCAACTTCGTTGATGGAAGGATATTTTTCTGCGGTTTCTAGCAATCGTATGAAGTCATACGATGGAGAGAACAGTCCTTTTTCCGGCAATGTGGCTGGATGGTTGATTTCCTCGGTACTAGCCAAACGAAAGGCTCCATTTTCGCCAAATTGTTTTTCAAATTTTTTAATGGCAAACGCGTTGATATCCGCATTACCCGTTAAACTGATGAGGTAGCCTACATCATTCAGTTCAATATTGTCGGTAAGCGCATCTGCATAAATGTTGGCTGTTAACGCTTCCAACCCTGATTTTTTGGCCTTTTCCACATTGGTTTGGTTGTTGTCAATGAGCACCACGTGGCGGTTGTTCTTTTTAAGGTAATTTCCAATCAACCTGGACACCTTTGAGGCGCCAATAATCAATATACCTTCTGATTTGGTCAAAAACACCCCTATTATCTTGGCGAACATTCGTGCGGTGGTGGCATTCAATAAAACCGTACCCAAAACAATCATAAAAACCAATGGTGTAATGTATTCCGCACCAGGTTCTCCTTTAGCAAGCAGCTTAGATCCAAAGAGGGAGGCAATCCCTGCGGCCACAATACCTCTAGGTCCTACCCATCCAATAAACAAACGTTCATTCCATTTTAAATCCGACCCTTGGGCACTGAGAAACACCCCAAGAGGTCTTATGATAAATACGATTACCGCAAAGAGCGCAAGGGACTTCCAATTGTAAATCAAGGCAACATCCGAAATATTAATGTTTGCCGCCAGCAAAATAAACAGGATTGAAATCAGCAATACGCTGAGGGATTCCTTAAAATATAGTAGCTCTTTCAAATTGGGCAGGTTCATGTTGCCTAAAACCATCCCCATAACCACCACGGCCAAGAGGCCTGATTCGTGGGCAAACAGGTCCGACTCCACAAATACCAGTAAGACCACCGAAAGACTCACCACATTCAATAAATAATGCGGAATGAAATCTCTTTTGATGGCAAATGCCAAAGCATGGGCGAAAGTAAACCCAAAGGTAGTGCCGAATAAAAGGATTTTACCGAATTCAACCAGAGCTGTTTTGGTAAAAGCCTGTCCTTCGCCAACGCTTATAAACTCGAAAACCAATACGGCAACCAAAGCACCGATGGGGTCAATTAAAATGCCTTCCCATTTCAGTACCGTTGAAACATCCTTTTTCAGTGGGATGTTTCTCAAAATTGGCGCAATAACCGTGGGGCCCGTGACGATAATAAGTCCTGAGAACAAAAAAGAGATTTGCCAAGACAATTCAAAAATGTAATGCGCCGCTACCCCAGCGCCAAAAAAGGTAACCACCGTTCCAAGGGTAATCAATTTGGTGATAACTGGACCCACATTCGAAATTTCAGCTCTTTTCAATGTAAGGCCGCCTTCGAATAAAATAATACTGATGGCCAGTGAGACAAAGTTGTACAACCCCTCCCCAGGAAAAAGCCCTTTCTTTCCATTCCAGATAGGTTCAATGAGTTTAGCCCCATCTTCAGTATACAGCGTGGCAACCGGGCCTACCATAAGTCCAATAAGAATCAAAGGCAAGATTGCGGGCAATTTCAAGCGCCAAGCAAACCATTGCGCTATGATTCCCAAAATAATGATTCCCGCTAGCTCTATCATTCCTGGTTTTTTTTGTTAAAATAGGGCTTTTCTTTCAATGTATTCGGTTCTCTCCAGGCTCGTTTTCAAGTTCCTTGAAGGAAAGTTTGGTGTAGTCGCTTTTTTGTTAAAAAACGGCCAATAATATTGAGGATTAGACGCCTATCCGTAATGCTTTTCTTATTTTGCAAATCTTTGTCTAGTATTCATGAGGCTTTACCCTATAGAGACCGGCAATTTCAAATTAGACGGGGGCGCCATGTTCGGAGTGGTTCCAAAATCCATTTGGACGCGTACAAATCCCGCGGATGCCAACAATATGATTGATTTGGCCGCAAGATGTCTTTTGATTGAAGAAGGGAATCGATTGATTTTAGTGGATACCGGATTGGGCAACAAACAGTCTGACAAGTTTTTTGGGTACTATTATCTCTGGGGTGACCACTCTTTGGACAATTCTTTACAAAAGCATGGGTTCCATCGCGATGATATTACCGATGTGTTCATGACCCATTTGCATTTTGACCATTGTGGCGGAAGCATTCAATGGAACAAGGACCGAACCGGGTATGAGCCCGCTTTTAAAAATGCAACTTTTTGGACGAACCCCATGCATTGGGATTGGGCCACAAAGCCAAACGATAGAGAAAAGGCATCCTTTTTGAAAGAGAATTTATTGCCGATGGACGAAAGCGGGCAATTGCGCTTTGTGGATGTTCCGGATGGCCATTTTGCTTCTGATAGCTCATTGGGTTTTGGCATTCGCTTCGTAAACGGACACACTGAAAAACAAATGCTACCTACCTTAAAATATCAAGATAAAACCGTTGTTTTTGTGGCGGATTTGGTCCCTACTGTCGGGCATATTCCATTGCCTTATGTCATGGGATATGATACCCGTCCCCTATTAACTTTGGACGAAAAACGAATTTTTTTGGAAGAAGCCGCTGAAAACGGTTATTATTTGTTTTTTGAGCACGATGCTCACAACGAAATATGTACCCTAAAACAAACCGAAAAGGGAGTACGGTTGGACACGGTACACCGATTTGACGAAATTTTTACTTCCTAATACTGTTCAAACAGAAATATTCATTTGTATGATTTTTAAGCAAATTAAGATTTACCTCACTTCCGTAGCCGCTGGAATGTTCTTGATGGGTTGTGGGGCTACTGCCTTGGTTTCTACCCCGGTTGAAAATATTGATGCCATTCCCCTTAAAATTTCGGAACTGTCTCAAACTGAAAAAGAAAATTGGGGACACCTCGATTTGGTTTCAGATACCATCCCTGGAATGAGTGTTGACCGCGCTTATGCAGAACTTATCAAAAACAAAAAAGGGAAAAAGGTTATCGTTGCGGTAGTAGATTCAGGAATTGATTTGGAACATGAAGACTTGGACGACGTACTTTGGACCAATAAGGGCGAAGTGCCCAACAACAATAAAGATGATGACGGCAATGGCTATATTGATGACATCCATGGATATAATTTTTTAGGAGAGTCTTACAATGAGCAATTGGAATATGTTCGCCTGCTTCGCTTGAACATGGGAGACGCAGCAACACGAGCCAAAGCGCAATTAAAATTGGACAAAGAGTATCCAAAAGCACTTCAAAACAAACAACAGTACGAGCAAATTCTTCAAGTAGTGCAAGGTGCTGACAACATGGTGAAGGAAGCCCTTGGGAAAGACACGTATACCAAAGATGATTTGAATACCATTGACGCCTCTACTGAACAAATGCAGCAAAGCGTAGGGATTTTGAAGCAAATGTATGCCTATGGAGATGATATTCCTTCGGTTATCAAAGAACTTTCAGAAGGAATAGAGTACTTCACTGAAAGGGTAGATTACAACTTGAATAAAGAATTCGACGGTAGAAGTATCGTTGGTGACAAGCCTTATGATTTAAACAGCGGAAACTATGGTAACGGAGACCCAAGCAATCGCGTTAAAACAGAAAGCCATGGAACTCATGTCGCTGGAATCATCGCGGCCGAAAGAAACAATGGCAAGGGAGCGAATGGTGTAGCTAAAAATGTGGAAATCATGAGCTTGCGTGCAGTGCCCAACGGAGATGAATATGACAAAGACATCGCGAATGCGATTCGCTACGCGGCGGACAACGGTGCGAAAGTCATCAATTGTAGTTTTGGAAAGTCCTTTTCACCCAACGCGGGTTGGGTTCAGGATGCTATAAAGTATGCAGCAAGTAAAGATGTGCTTATTGTACATGCCGCAGGTAACGATGGTGCAGATTTGGACAATCCAGAAAACGAAAACTATCCCAACGACCATAAAAACACTGAATCAGAATTCACCAACAATGTGATTACAGTTGGCGCCTTGACCAGTGCTTATGGTTCAGAACTAATGGCGAACTTTTCCAATTATGGAACGCGCAACGTAGACGTTTTTGCCCCGGGTGCCAAGATTTATTCAACCATGCCCGGCAGTGAGTATGAGTTTCAAGGGGGTACTTCCATGGCGGCTCCTGCTGTCTCGGGCGTTGCAGCATTGATTCGTTCGTATTATCCACAATTGAAAGCGTATCAGGTAAAACAAATCATCATGCGATCAGGTCTTGCTTCCAAAGCGACCGTTATCGTTGGTGGGGACAATGCCAATACAGCTCCTTTTAGTGAGCTATCCAAATCTGGAAAGATGGTAAATGCCTACAATGCCTTGCTTCTTGCAGATAGTATTGTGCGTGGTAAAGCAACTTTGGGCAACAACACAAAATAAACATGAAAAACATCGTTCTCCTTACGCTTTTCGCGCTTCTTTCTTCACCGGTAATAGGCCAGTCCTCTTCGTATTGGCAACAACATGTGGACTATACCATGTCCATCGACATGGATGTTGAAACTTTTCAGTATGAAGGTGTTCAAGAGCTGGTCTATACCAACAATTCTCCAGATACCTTAAGCCGTGCGTATTACCATTTGTACTTCAATGCTTTTCAACCTGGTAGCCAAATGGACGCAAGATTGCGGAGCATTGCGGACCCCGATAATCGTATGATTGCGAATGGGAAAAGCCGAATTATGAGCTTAAACGAAACAGAAATAGGGTTTCTACACACCAATACATTGAAGCAAGATGGCCAGGATGTTTCTTTTCAAGAAGAGGGTACTATTTTGGTGGTTGATTTGGCAAAACCTTTATTGCCAGGGGCGAAGACTACTCTGTCTATGACCTTTTCGGGGCAAGTGCCCGAACAAATCCGACGGTCTGGTAGAAATAGTAGTGAAGGAGTAGCACTTTCCATGACCCAATGGTATCCCAAGCTGTGTGAATATGATTTTGAAGGATGGCATCCCAACCCATATATCGCCAGAGAATTTCATGGGGTTTGGGGGGACTTTGATGTGAAAATCACCTTGGACAAAGACTATATTCTTGGAGGCTCCGGGTATCTTCAAAACCCGAACGAAGTGGGGTATGGTTATGAAGCCCCTGGAACCAAGATCAAAAGAAAAGGAAAGACGCTTACTTGGCATTTTGTTGCCCCCCAGGTTCATGATTTTACATGGGCGGCGGACCCTGAATACTTACACGATGTAGTTCAAATGGAAGACGGGCCTACGCTTCATTTTTTGTATAAGAACAACCCAGACATTCTTGAAAACTGGAAAAACCTGCAGCCCAAAACCGAAGAAACCATGCGGTTTTTGAGCAACAATATTGGAAAATATCCTTATGAGCAATATTCGGTTATCCAAGGAGGGGATGGTGGAATGGAATATGCCATGTGCACATTGATTACCGGGGAAAGAAAATTTCCAAGCCTCGTCGGGGTCATGGTTCACGAAATGGCCCATAGCTGGTTTCAGCATGTTCTGGCGACCAACGAATCCAAACACGAATGGATGGATGAAGGCTTTACCACATTTATCAGCAGTTTGTGCATGAATGAAGTCATGAACCAAAAGAAAGACAACCCTTTCGGACGTTCTTACAGTAGTTATTTTGCCTTGGTCGAGTCCGGTAGGGAAATGCCACAGGGCACCCATGCCGACCGTTATGCTTCTAACTTCGCTTATGGCATTTCTGCTTATAGCAAAGGGTCTATTTTTCTGCCGCAGTTAGGGTATGTTATTGGTCAAGAAAACCTTATGAAAACAATCAGAAGATTTTTTGACGACTTTAAGTTCAAACATCCAACGCCCAATGACATCAAAAGAACCGCAGAAAAAGTTTCTGGGTTTGAGCTGGATTGGTATTTGACGGATTGGACCCAAACCACCAATACCATTGATTACGCGATTGACACCGTACAAGCGGTGGATGGTAAGACCAAAGTTGTTTTGGAAAGAAAAGGCTTGATGCCCATGCCTATTGACCTTTTAGTGGTAGGAAAAGATGGAACCCAAAAAACCTATTATATTCCGTTACAAATGATGCGGGGAGAAAAAACCAATCCTTACCCAAATTTGGAGCGTGTAATAAAACCGGATTGGGGCTGGGCACACCCCAAATATGAGTTGATTCTCGATGAATCTTTGGAGAACATTGATGGTATTGCGATAGATCCATCGCAGCTTATGGCAGACGTGGATAGCAGCAACAATGTATATCAGCCCAAACCTTAGTCTAGAAGTTCTTTACCGCAGTTAGACATTAAAATATTGGCACAATGAGCCTTGATTCTTCTGACCTTTCAAAAGATACCTCGTGGATAGGTCATGGAGGCAACTTGTATTCTAAGCTTCCCAAAAAGGAGCGACTTACCCATGCTCGTGTTTTTGAATCGCTTTTTGTAAGCGGACAAAGCTTGAAATCCTATCCTGTTCAACTCCGCTATTTGAAAAAAGAAGATTCCGAAGATGCGGATAGCATACAAGTGGCGTTTACGGCGCCCAAAAGACGCTTGAAAAAAGCAGTACAACGCAACTTGGTAAAAAGACGAATGCGAGCCGCATACCAGGCCAACAAAGAACTTGTTTTTAACAACATGAAGGGAAACTTTGCGTTTCTATTTTTATATCTTGGAAACACAACCCCAAGTTACGCTACGCTGCAGAAAGCCTTCCAAGACCTACTTTACGCAGTGAAACAAAAAGAAAACCAAACCCATGATGCCTAAAAAACGTTTTTGGATTCCCGTAGTGGCCGTAGCCCTATTTGCAATCGGTAGCAGCTTCAAAAGTGACTTTTTCGAAATTGCGAAACAGATTGAGATTTTCACTACCCTTTTCAAGGAACTCAACATGAATTATGTGGATGAAACGAATCCTGCAGAATTAATGGATTCAGCCATCAAGAACATGTTGGATGATTTAGACCCTTACACACGGTTCATGAACGAACAAGACGTGGAAGCCTTCAAAATCAACAATGCTGGAGAATATTCAGGGATTGGAGCTTTGGTTCGGTCGTACAAAAGCAAGCTTGTGGTGGTTGAGCCTTATAAAGGATATCCCGCTGACAAAGCAGGCTTGAAAGCTGGTGACGAAATCATCAAAATTGAAGAAACCAAAATCGCAGATTTTGATGATAATGCCCGAGAATTGTTAAAAGGAGCGAATGGAACTGATGTAGAAATCACATTTGTGCGTCAGGGAGAAACCAAAACTGCGAAGGTCAAACGAGAAGGTGTTGAGGTGGATGCCGTTCCGTTTTACGAGATGGTGGATGAAACTACGGGATACGTGGTTCTTTCCAAGTTCAATCGAAAGGCGTCATCTCAAACCAAAGCAGCGATTGAAGATCTAAAGGGCCAAGGCATGCAAAAACTTATTTTGGATTTGCGCGGGAACCCCGGGGGGTTGCTTTCAGAAGCCGTTAACGTAACGAATCTCTTCGTGCCCAAAGGCGAACTGATTGTTACCACAAAATCCAAGGTCAAAAAATTCAATCAAGAATACCGGACGAAGAAGAACCCGGTCGATTTGGAAATTCCCTTGGTGGTTTTGGTCGATGGGCACAGTGCCTCGGCTAGTGAAATCGTTTCCGGGAGTTTACAAGACTTGGACCGAGCAGTGGTCATGGGCGCAAGAAGTTTTGGCAAAGGGCTGGTGCAACGCCCTCTAAAGCTTACCTATGGCACCCAGCTTAAGGTCACCATTTCCAGATATTACACACCTTCAGGGCGTTGTATTCAGGCATTGGATTATTGGAACCGTGACCAAGAAGGAAATGCCATTCGAAATACGAAGTTCAAGACATTCACGACGCGAAATGGGAGAACCGTAGAAGATGGTGGCGGGGTGATGCCAGATGTGGAAATCGCCTCTTTAAAGTCCAATGACTTGACCAAAGCCTTGCGTTCGAATTACCTTATTTTTGATTTCGCGACAGACTATTTCTACGACCATACTTTCGAAAACCCCTCTTCCTTCAATTTCTCAGCACAGGATTATGATGGTTTTAAGTCATATGTAAAGCAACAGGGTTTTACTTTCCAAACTGAGACAGAAAAACTGTTAGAAGCCTCTATCAATTCAGAAAAACATTTGTTGGGAAGTGATGTAGAAAACCAATATAAAGCGTTGCTTTCAACCGTGAATCAAGGAAAGTTCAAGGCTTTGGACTCTTTTGAGAAGGAAATTAGAAAAAGTCTTGAAGACGAAATCATCAAGCGGTATTTCTATCGAGAGGGCCTGTATCAGTATTACCTCAACCATGATGAGGCGATTCAAACTGCTTCTACCTTATTGAAAGACAGTACAAAATACACCGGTCTTTTACAGTAAATCGTGGGCGGCCTAAAACCCATTGTTGCCGTTGCTCTTTTCCTCTGGGTTTCTTTCGGAATTGCTCAAAAGTCTTTTCCAAAAGGGGTAGTTATTGATTCCGTTCCAATAGCCCAAAACGCTGAGGAATCCTTCACGCTCTATTTGCCTTCATCCTTTACACCCAATAACCCAAGCTCGATTATTTTCATATTTGACCCGGCTGCCAGAAGCAAAATTGGAATACGGCCCTTTATCAAAGCTTCCGAAAAATACGGCCATATTTTAGTGTGTTCCAAGAATTCAAAAAATGGTCCACACGAGCAGAACTTCGGAATTGCCAATAGGTTGTTCAGCCATGTTTTCTCTAATTTTTCCATAAAAGCTGATGAAATGTACCTCGCCGGCTTTTCAGGAGGGTCTCGCTTAGCCTCTTCTATTGCTACTTTAACGGACCGATTTGCTGGAGTCATTGCCTGTGGCGCAGGGTTCTCTGGTGGTGCAGGGCATCGTCCTTCCTTTCAAGATTTTGATTATGTTGGTTTGTGCGGCGATGAAGACTTCAACTTTCGCGAAATGTTCGAGAACCAAAATTATCTGGACATCATGAACTTTGACCAAACCTTGTTAACCTTTTCAGGAGGACATGGTTGGCCGGCTAGCGATGACATCATTCGCGCATGTGATTGGCTGTTTGTTCAATTCGAGAAGAAAAAAGATTCTCCTGATAAAGCCATGCTGAACACCCTCTTTGAAGAAGAAAAGATTCGAATCTCGGATTTGAACAACAACATCCTTTTGAAAGCCCAAGCGTATGAACGGGTTATTTTGTTGTTCCGCAGTGTGTTTGATGTTCAAAGGCTCGAACAGGAATATGAAAAAATCACCAATTCCAAGGAATACAAGAACGCATCAAAGCTTCAAAATACTATTCTAAAACAAGAAGGCGCCCTTATTTCACGATTCGTTAAGCGATGGCAGGTAGACTTGATGAATCCAACGAACGCCAATTACGCCTGGTGGGAAAAGGAGTTTGACAAACTTACCCGAAAGAGGGAATCTGAGGACACCCAGAAAATGGTTCGTCGTATCGTCTCCAATATTGGAGCCCTTACCTACGAAAGATTTTATGGGGATGCCAATACCCCGCCTCAAGAAGAATACCTCCAAAACCTTTTGTCCCTCCTTCCAAAAGGACCAAGCAGAATAAATTAGTTCAAATTTCGAAATCCGAACTTTTTGCGCCCTTGTTTTCTTTGGGCTGAGGCTTTGATGCCGTAAGATTGAAACTAAAACTCATTCTCATGAAAACTTGTTTTTCTATTTTTCTGATACTCTTCCTTTTATCGATGACCGCTCAAGAAGTTGCCAAACCCATCCTATTTGACAAAGCGGCGCTATCAGGAATTGGTCTTGAAAAAATAGAGCTCAAAGACGCCCCTGAACGCAACTTTTTTAGGAAACCACTGTATCGCGGCGAAGAGCTAAGTGCCTACATCGTTTCTCTTGATACGGGTACAAGCAGATTCGAGAACTTTGGTTTTGATGAATACATTGAAGTCCTGCATGGGGAAGCGACCGTTTTGCCCAATACTTCAAAAGCACAAACTTTCTATTCGAGGGATTTGTTTTTTGCACCGAAAGGATTCCGAGGCGATTGGTTCATCAATGCAGGATGCAATTTTCATTATGAAATTTCAGTAATCTCGACCCAACGGGCAGATACCTCTTTAGTAAGGCAAAATGCCACTCATGAATTGATTTCCCACCGCATGTTATCCGGTACATTTATGGATTTGCAAAAGAAATCTGTTCAGAAGGATGTTTTATTAAAAGGTGCTGAACTTACCATTTCCGTCACTGCTGAAAAACCACATACCAAAACCATCCAGAAAAACAAACGGGAAATGATTATCAAACTGCTTTCAGGTCAAATTACCATAACCGATGCGGTTGGAGAAGAGTATATTTTTTTCCGCGGCGATTATTTTGTCCTTCCTTTGGCCTTTAAGGGCAGCTGGACCAGCCAGGGTCATGGTTTGGTCAAATACTTAACCCTTGAAACTTCAGATTTCTAGTGCTTTTCCATCAATTTGGAAAAGGTGATTGTCAATTTAGCACACCAGAACTGAAAACATCCTGTACTTTTGGGTATGGGCCAACTAAAGGTGTGTGAATTATTTGCAGGAGTAGGCGGGTTTCGATTGGGTTTGGAACGAACTGGACATTTTAAAGTCGTTTGGAGCAACCAATGGGAACCTTCTACCAAAACACAACACGCTTCGCAAATCTATACAGCTCGTTTTGGTGCTAAATCCCATTCCAATAGGGACATCGAAGTCGTTCCCATAGATGAGATACCAGATCATGATATTTTGGTGGGTGGCTTTCCTTGTCAGGACTATTCAGTGGCAGCCTCTTTGAAAAGCTCGAAAGGACTGGAAGGCAAGAAGGGAGTACTTTGGTGGTCCATTCATCGTATCCTATCGGAGAAGCAAATCAAACCGCGTTTTCTGCTACTAGAAAATGTGGACCGATTACTGCAATCACCAGCAGCGCAACGCGGTAGGGATTTTGCCATAATGCTCAAAAGCTTAATCGACCTGGATTATGCGGTAGAATGGCGGGTAATAAATGCTGCCGATTACGGAATGCCGCAGCGCCGAAGAAGGGTTTTTCTGTTCGCGTACCATAAATCCACTTCTATTTTCTCGCAGCTTTTTAAAAATGATATGATTTCTTGGTTGGACCATAAAGGTTTGATGACCCAAGCTTTTCCGATAGCGCGTTCAAAAACCCATCCAACTTCTTTTGACTTAAAACAGTCCCTTCTTGTACTGTCGGATAGTTTTAACAAAGGTGGAAAAAGCTCCCCCTTCTTAAATTCTGGTGTTTGCATTGATGGTAAAGTGTACACATCAAAAGTTTCAGCAGCATATGAAGGCCCAAAAACATGCCTTAGGGATATTTTGGACGATGTATCTGACCAAAGTGAATTATTCCTATCCGAATCGGACATCGGTAAATGGAAATATCTAAAAGGCGCAAAAAAAGAACAAAGAATACATAAAAACGGGTTTATCTATCATTACAGTGAGGGCGCGATGCGCTTTCCAGATGATTTGAATCAACCTTCCCGTACCATCATAACCGGTGAAGGTGGTAAAGCACCTTCCCGATTCAAACATGTTGTACAAACCCAAAAGGGCCTACGGCGTTTATCTCCAATCGAATTGGAACGATTAAATATGTTTCCCGACAACCACACGCTCTTTGATGGTATTTCAGATACCAAAAGGGCCTTTTTAATGGGCAATGCCCTTGTTGTTGGGATTGTGGAACGCCTTGGTTTTGTGCTACATCAAAACATTGAGAAGGTTGAAAAGCAATTTTACCCAAGACTTGGCGAAGGAGCAGAAATTATGCAAACTCCTTGACCAACTATACGAAATTCATCTTAAGAAGTATTCCACCAAACGTATTTCCAACGTAAAGGAACAATTACAAGGGACAGATGTACTTTTTAAACACAAAATCTCCAAAAAGTTCTATCGAATTGATGAAAAGGCCCAATTGGATTACCCAGGAAAAGACCTACCCACTTTTGCTTTTGAGCTCTGTTATTACAAAAGCGATTTGATAAGACAAGGGTGGTTGTTCGACCTCCAAAAGAAAACTGATTTTTATGCCTTAATCACCAATATTACCTTAATGAAGGGTAGTTACATCTCTTGCTTCATCCGGTTCGTCAACCGAAAAAAGCTCATAACATGGTTAGCGAATTTGGAACTTACAGAAACATACCTAAAGGATAAAGCCCTTGCTTACCAAAAATTCACTGGAAAAGTTGAACTAAAGCAGCTCAATATGACCAATGAGGGCTACCTCTATTTTTCTGGAAAACGAAAAGCCGAAAGACCGGTAAATCTTGTCCTCTATTTGGATATGCTCGAGCGTTTGGGTATTGCCAAACGCTTTATATAACAGATTTGTACACCATGTTGATATGAGGAATACCGTCCTCCAAATAGGTTTCGCCCTCTGAAAAGAAACCCAAATCCGAATAGAATTTCTCAAGATAGGTTTGCGCCGAAATACGAATAGGTTGTTCATACGCCTCTATCAACCAGTCCATACTTTTCTGCACTATCTGTTTTCCATACCCAAAAACACGGTGTTCAGATTTTACCAAAACCCTTCCGATACTTGCCTCATTAAAGTAATCACCCGGACCAAAAACGCGGGTGTATGCAATTAATTCGTTTTTAACATACCCTAAAACATGGATAGCCTTTTGATCCTTGTTGTCAATATCTTGATAAATACATTCTTGTTCCACAACAAATACCTCACTGCGCAAACGAAGCAATTCATACAATTGCTCTGAGGAAAGTAAATCAAAGGATAAAACCGAAACTGTTAAGGATTTAGGCAACCTGTGTTACGTAAAAAGATTATACACAAGGAATTTTCTCTATGCGGCGTTCATGGCGCCCGCCATCAAAAGGAGTACTGAGAAATGTTTCCACCATCTCCAATGCCTGAGGCAATGCAATAAAACGTGCTGGTAAACTCAAAATATTGGCATCATTGTGTCCTCTGGCCAGACTTACGATTTCTCTATTCCAACAGAGGGCGCTCCTAACTTTTTGGTGTTTATTTGTCGTCATGTTTGCACCATTCCCTGTGCCGCAAACCACTATACCTAAATCAACCTTATCATTTTCCACATCTGATGCCACAGGATGCACAAAATCTGGATAATCCACACTGTCCGTCCCGTCAGTTCCATAATTTACGACCTCTATACCTTTCGATTTTAATAACCCAACGATAGCCAATTTATACTCGGTTCCAGCGTGGTCGTTTCCTATTGCGATTTTCATGGTTCTCAACGTTTAGGATAGTCATACAAAGGTACAATTCTTTTCATGGCACGTTGTTGATAATCTCTTACGAAGTTTACCATTCGCCATATTATCAGTATGTTATAAAAAACCCAAATTGTTCATTTATTTCAAAGAAATACCTGAAACTTTTTTTTGATATCTATTAAAAACTAAGCATTACTCATTTCCATTTAATGTTTAAATAATATTCAATTAAAAATTAATCAAAGCATATTCATGAATTATCGAGGCTTGTTAACACTAAATCAACTTTAAATTTTCAGTAAAAACATGTTGATAGAGCTTATTAAAATACGTTGATAGTAAATTTAAATTCCTGACAGCCAAGAAACTCATCATTGTAAAAAATGTGAATAATTTACTTTTCATGTTTAAAGCAAGTAAAATCCATTTTTTCTTTTCTCATTGTCAACAATCCATCATAACCACCATTTTTAATTTTTAAAAAAAGAAGAAAGAACTAATAGATAATATGGTGTTAATAAAAATGAGGTCTACTGGTTGTTCCTATTATGGGAATTATTGCTGTATTTTAATTTGTATTTTGGTCGAAACAAAGGGTAATGTCGAAAAAGAAGAAAAGAGCGAGGAGCCAAAGAAAGAACGAGATTACCAAAGGCATCTTCACTATCCTCGAAAAAGAACCCACCAAGAGCTTTAACTATAAGCAAATTGCCGCTAAACTGGGCATTACAGATACTAGAGATAGAAACGACCTTATCAAGCGCTTGGGTCAACTGAAAGCAACAGAACGGATTGTTGAAGTGGAACGTGGAAAATATAGTAAAATACCTTCTCTGAACACCTATTTTGAAGGTAAATTGGACGTTACGCAAAATGGTAATGCGTACGTTGTCGTCGAAAATCAAGAAGAAGATATTTTTGTTCCCTCCGGAAAACTAAATCGGGCCTTTCATGGGGATACGGTAGAGGTTTTTATGAAACCGAGACGCAATGGGAAAAAACCAGAAGGAGAGATTGCCAAAGTTTTGGAACGAAAGAAAGATACCTATGTGGGTATTCTGGATAAACAAAAAACATATGGCTTTGTACGTCCTATGGATTCAAAGATGTATACGGACATTTTCATTCCTGCAGAAAAGCAAAAGGAAGCCAAGGATGGCGATAAAGTATTAGTGGCCTTGGGTGATTGGCCTGAAAATGCGGATTCTCCATATGGGGAAATCAAAGAAGTGCTCGGTAAACCTGGTGAACACAATACTGAAATTCACGCGATTCTGGCGGAGTATGGTTTGCCTTATACGTTTCCGTATGAAGTAGAACAATATGCCAATCAATTGGATACGCGAATCCTACCTGAAGAAATTCGCCAACGTAGGGACATGAGGGATACCCTAACCTTTACAATTGATCCAAAGGATGCAAAGGATTTTGATGATGCCTTGTCTTTTAAAACCTTGGAAAACGGAAACTATGAAATCGGAATTCATATTGCTGATGTTTCGCATTATGTAAAACAGGGTACTGTTTTGGATGATGAAGCTTATGAAAGGGCTACTTCCGTTTATTTGGTGGATAGAGTGGTTCCCATGCTTCCAGAAGTATTATCCAATAATGCCTGTTCTTTAAGACCTCATGAAGAGAAATATACCTTTTCTGCCGTCTTTGAAATTGATGAATCCGCGAATCTAAAGAACCAATGGTTTGGACGCACAGTGACCTATTCCGATGAGCGATTTGCCTACGGTGAAGCACAGCATATCATTGAAAGTGAAAAAGGTGATATCCCTAAAGAAGTTTCCATTCGAGACGGTGCGTATTCTGTAAACGCTCCTGTTGTAGACGCGGTATTGACGTTGGACCGATTGGCAAAAATCATGCGTACCAATCGTATGGATGCAGGTGCGATTTCTTTTGATAAAATTGAAGTGAAGTTCAATTTGGACGAAAGCAACGAACCAGAAGGGGTCTATTTTAAAGAGGCTAAGGATGCCAATAAGTTGATTGAAGAGTTTATGCTTTTGGCGAATCGCAAAGTCGCTGAATATATTGGTAAGCAAAAGAAAACTTTCGTGTATCGCGTTCACGATGAACCTGACGAAGAGAAACTCATGGCGTTAAACGGGGTAATCTCAAGATTTGGACATTCCTTGAATTTGAGGGATAGGAAAAGCATCAACAGTTCTTTAAACCAATTGCTGCAAGATGTAAATGGGAAAAAAGAGCAAAATTTAGTGGATACCTTGGCTATTAGAAGTATGAGCAAGGCCATTTATACTACGGAAAATATAGGCCACTATGGTTTGGGCTTTGATTATTATACACACTTTACTTCCCCCATTCGACGTTATCCTGATGTGATGGTGCATCGTTTGCTGCAACATTATTTGGATAAAGAAAAGCCACCGAAACAAGACACATACGAATCAAAATGCAAACATTCCTCGAATATGGAATTGTTGGCGGCCAGTGCAGAGCGTGATTCCGTAAAGTATATGCAAATAAAGTTCATGGAGAATCACAGCGACAAGGAGTTTTTAGGCGTGATTTCTGGTGTGACAGACTGGGGAATTTATGTTGAAATCATCGAAAACAAATGTGAGGGCATGGTGCGTATTCGGGATTTAAAGGATGACTATTACATCTTCGATGAACGTCTTTTTGCAGTGGTTGGAGAACGCAGAGGAAAAGTATATCAACTTGGGGATGAGGTGGTTGTAATGGTGAAACACACGGATTTGGTGAAAAGACATCTCGATTTTTCGTTGTTGGGCAAAAAAGAAGAGTAAAATTTAAATGTATCCTGTATGAAATATATCGCTTCATGCATTTTAGGTTTGCTGTTTTGGGTCTCTTGGGGACAAGGGGATAAAATAACCCGGGATTTGAAGAAGTTCGACAAAGTCAAAGGATTCGACGGACTCTCTATTAATCTTATCAAATCAAATCAGAATAAAGCAGTTATTACAGGAGCGAATACGAACAAGGTCGCTATTGTCAACAATGATGGAACCTTAAAACTCAGAATGGAGATTGATAAGATTTTCAGTGGGTACCGAACGTTTATTGATCTCTATCATACAGAGGATTTAGTGGTTTTGGATGTAAATGAAGATGCTCGTATTTATAATGAAAAAGCCTTTGTACAGTCTGTACTTGAATTAAAGGCACAAGAAGGTGGGGAATTGGTCATTAATTGCCAAGTAGAGCAATTATTGATAAAAGCAGTTACCGGTGGAGAGATCACTACTAAAGGTTTTTCCAAAAACCAAGACATCAATATCAACACAGGAGGGGAGTATGTTGGAAAATCTTTCAAGACGGAATTCACTACAATTACCGTAAATGCAGGAGGTTCGGCCAGTATATATGCTACCGACTATGTTCAAGCAAATGTAAAGGCTGGCGGTGAAGTGTTGGTGTATGGTGATCCTGCCAAAATGGATGAAAAAAAGGTTTTTGGCGGCAAAATCAAAAGAATGTAGGCATGTGGGATGATATTCAAACCGCGATTCCATTAGGTTTCTTTCTGAGCTTCGTGGTAGGTCCTGTGTTCTTCGTTCTGTTAGAGACCAGTGTAACCAAAGGATTTCGTGCTGCAACGGTTTTTGACCTCGGAGTGATTCTCGCAGATATTGTTTTTCTATTGATTGCCTATTTCAGTAGTTATCAATTGCTCGAAAACCTGAGTAACCAACCAGGTCTCTTTGTTTTTGGGGGAACGATTTTATTGGTGTACGGTGTTGTGCTTTTTGTTCGAAAAGAAGCCAAGAAAAAACCAGGGTATAAAATCAAAAAAGGAACGTACTTGGGTCTGATGGTCAAAGGCTTTCTATTAAATTTCATTAATATAGGTGTACTTGCTTTCTGGCTGGGATTGGTGGTTATTGTGGGCCCCAGTTTGGATAATGATGAGAATAGGATTCTGCTGTTCTTCGGAACCGTACTTGGAGTCTATTTTGCAACGGACTTGGTTAAGATTGTTTTGGCGAAACAGTTAAAGAAATATTTGACTGAAGAACGAATTGTCCTTATCAAAAAGGGCTTGGGAGTTTTATTGATGATTTGCGGTGTGGTCTTGATTACGAAAGGATTTTTACCCAAAGATAGATTCAACATCCAAGATGGTATTGAACGGATAAGCGAATAAAAAAACCCAATTATCCATAAGATATTGGGTTTTCTTTGAGGCATCGAGCGGATTCGAACCGCTGTACAAGCTTTTGCAGAGCTGTGCCTAGCCACTCGGCCACGATGCCATTTGAGTGGTGCAAATGTAGTATTTTTTTTGTTTTTCTTAGTGGGTTTTAGCGCCTTTCAGAAGTCATCACAACCGTAACACTTTCAACATCACCCCCTATGGGCGGATTGATTTTGGATACAGCTATTTCTGCCTTTTCCACCAGGTTTATTTCATGAAGAATCCGGTCTAAAATTCGTTTGGCGACATGTTCCAGCAATTTGGAACGAATGGCCATTTCATCCTTTACAATATTGTTCAAATGAACGTAATCGACGGTTTCTGAAAGTTTATCGGATGCTGCTGGTGCTTTCAGGTTGGCCCACACCTCCAAATCAACGCGATAATCACTACCAATCAGGCTCTCCTCTTTTAAACAGCCATGATTGGCGTGAACGCGTATGTTGTTGACTTTAATTTTGCCCATATTCCATTAAGGATGGTTAATGGGCGCAAAAGTAAAAAATTTAATAGGTACACCTACAGTTGCTCAACCCTTGGAATAAATCCATACCTACGGTCAATACGTGTGTTCCAGTACTATAGCCTAGAATTTCATTGGTGATGACCTGGTAGGAATAGCCAAAATAGAAGTTACTTTTCTTCAAACCCGCAATGGGAGCTATGTATAAAGGCTCACCGTATTGGTCATTCAAAAAACGATAGGTCAAACCAACATAGTAGTAATCCTCAAAGTCATGAAACCTGAATTTGGCGTTCACATCGGTAACGGAACGGCCATCACTCTCAAACCATTGGAAAAATACAGAAGGCTCAATCTCCAATTTGCTGTTTTTGTTTTTCATGATGCTGTACCCCGTGTAGGCATAGTAGTTTCTTAGCGTATTGGGCTCAAAAACAGGATTGAATTGAGTCAAGTCCTTGTTCAATAGGTTTGAAGCATTGGCGCTAAAATAGAATTTGCCATAGCGGTATAGTACCCCAATATCGAAGTTGTGGTTCGTAGTCGATTTATCATCGGTAGGAAGCTGTCCATTAAAATCCGTGAAATTCTCGACATCAATTCGAAACTGGTTGAAATTGTACGAAATACCGAAAGACAAGAAAATATCGTCATAACGGTCCAAAGTCAAGTGGTGCGCGAAGGATACACGCGAACCTCTTTGTTTGGTTTCCCCATTGCTGTCATTGTACAACAGCATTCCGATACCACTGCGGTTCCCAATACGGGCATCTGCCGCTAAGGTTTGGGTGTCCGGAGCATCTTCAATACCGACCCATTGGGTAAGTCCATTCAAGCGCACCTTGATATGATCACCAATTCCCGCGTAGGTGGGTGACATGATAAAAGGATTATCCGCAATATATTGTGACAACTGCGGTATGGTCAGCTCCTGCCCTCTACCAAAGAAGGCGAGCAGTAAAAAGAGGATTGTGAGGTGGTTTTTTGTCAACATGTTTTAGTAGGTTAAGCATCATTGTCGATATAGGGTAAAATTCCCGATGAACTCTCGGTCGTCCGTCTCGCCTTGCAGCTTGATGACGTACCAATAATCACCAGTTGGTAAATCGCTGTTATTATAAATTCCGTTCCATCCAGCATCGCCATATCCCATACGATATAGCTCTCTACCATAACGATCAAAAATGACCATTAGTACATTCGGGAAGGCTTCTAAATTATCTGGAAGCCAAGTGTCATTAAGATTGTCTCCGTCTGGCGTGAAAAAGTCAGGTATCTCAATATCAATGAATTCCATAAAAATTTCCATAGTGACCTCGCATCCATTCTCATCAATTACAGTTACCGGATAGGTTGCTGTTCTATTAATGATGAAGGTGTTGTCAGTGCCATTGTTTACATCTCCAAAATAGAAGGTATAATCTTCCAATCCACCCGTTGCCGTAGCAGTAATTTCGTTGATGTTCGTGTTTTCAACGACAAGAGCCAAAGGCTCAAAACTTTGAATAGTGAAATCGATGGTGTTCACGCAGCCATTTGAGTGTGCAATGGTCAGTGAATGGTCGCCTGGAGTAATATTAGCAAAATCCGAGGTTAATTGCATATCTGCAGGGTCCGTCGAATCCAAAGCATATAATACATTTCCTGAAACGGTTTCATCTTCAAAGGTGACCATTAAAGTATTTTCAGGTAGTACTCCAGTACAGGTATATACGGGTGTTACTTCTGCAGCTAGGTTTACCCCAGGTTGAATATCAACAAATACATTGGCTTGACATCCCTGTGAATCCTGAACAAAGACAACATAGGTGCCTGCCGCTAAGTCTTGGAATTGGGTTTGGTCCTGAACGAAATCTCCAGCAGCATTGGAATTGAGACTCGTAAAATAGGGAGCTGTTCCACCTGTAATGTTCACCTCAAAAGAACCATCTTCACTGTTGAAGCAAACCTCATCCATCACGTTGATGGGTTCTACCATAATTGGAGCGGGCTGGTCAATAATGAATTGGAAGGTTAAGAAACATCCATTTCTATCTTGGGCGATAACGTCATATACCCCAGGAGCAAGGTCCGTAAATGTGCCAACAGTATCAAACTGGTTCAGGTTCGGCGTGATGGCATAGAAGATTTCCCCTGTTCCTCCGGATACCTCAAGAATGATGGAGCCATCTTCTTCCCCAGAACAAGTTACATTGGAAGATTCTTGGCGGTCCACTTGCAACGGTGCTGGGTCCGTAATATTGATTACTCCTGTTGTAAACTCGCAATCGCCACTAGTTACATGTACATAATAAGTTCCAGCAACTAGCATGTTGAATTCTCCAGAGGTATTCGGTCCAGCGACCAAATTGGTCAAGGCAGCATCAGTAAACAATTCATATTGATATCCACCCAAACCTCCTACTGCATCGGCAATAATAGTTGCAGAAGCTTCTCCAGTACAGTTGATGATTGCGGCGCTTTCGTCAACCATTACATCTAATGGCATTATGGGGTCAACGCTCACTTGATTGGAAATCATGGAAGCACAATTAAAAGCATCTCTAACAAAATACTGATAGTTGCCCGCAGGAACCGTAAACGTATGGGATGTGCCTACACTCATCGCAGTATAGCTGATACCATCCAAGCTAAATTCATAAGGCGCATTACCTCCCGTAGCACTTAGTTCTATAGTTGCATCTGTCGTACAAGTTAATGGAGTCACTTGAATCAAGTTCGCCATGACCTCGTTGGGTTGAGTGATGACAACCTGAACCGTTTCCACATCGCAATTCCAACCATCGGATACCGTAATACTATATATTCCAGCTCCAAGATTATCAAACGCTGGATTGGTCTGCGTGCCGGAAGACGTGACAATAGTTGTACCGGTTGGGTCATAAATATTGAGTTGGTATAGATAAGAACCGCTTCCATTTAATACGTTTTGTGCAGTTACGGTCGCATTCGTATCTCCAAAACACTGCAATAGCGTTGGTGTTGCTGAAATATCCGCAGTAATGAAATCTGGTCGCACCAAAATGAGTGGACGCGTGATGGAGCAGTTGTTATCATCTGTAATGACAATGCTGTAACTACCAGCAGAAAGACCAGAGAACACATGACTAGACACATCGTTCATGGTATATACCTGGGAGGTGGTAGTGTTGGTTACCACAATGTCATAGGGTGCATAACCACCGGTAGGAGAAACCTCGATTTCACCAAGGTTGTTGTCACAGGTTACATTTGCGGTTTCCAAAGGTGTCGCATCCAACGGCATGTCAGGTGAAACTATGGTAAACACATTGGAATCATGTGAGCAAAGCGGGTTAGCCGTTTGGACCACACGGACAAAGAAACTACCTCCTGTAATTCCTCCTACTGGGAAAGGATTGGTAGAAGTGCTGCCCGATGCAGTGATTCCTGTTGTAGTGCCATCTGCATTGAACAGTTCGTAATCGTAAGCACCACTATACCCGCTTATGATGATTTCAAAAGCACCGTTGGTATCACCGAAACAAATCACTGGTGCAGTCGGCGTAGCTGTTACTGTCATCAAATCATACGGAGCAATTTCGTGCGGAGCAGTGTCCACAAAACAACCCGTATTGGTATCCGTAACGCGGAAGGTGTAGCTTCCGGGTGCGGTAAGGTCGAATGTAGCGGTTGTGCTCGAAGGTGTTCCGGTAAGCGCTCCGGAAGGATTTCCGACGGGCAATAACTCAAAAGTGTACACATTTGGATTACCATCATCCGTTACCGTAATGGTAATTTCTTCTGGATTGGCACAAGAAATGGCAACATCTTGACTTACCGTTGCAGTGAACACATTGATAGGCTGTAGGGTAATCGCATCAGTTTCCATACATCCATTGGCGTCCGTAACGTATGTTGTTATGTTTTGAACCGCACCCGTATCCACAAGATCAAAAGTGTTGGAACTTTGGAAGGTTACATTGTCAATACTGTACAGGTAAGGCGCTGTTCCTCCTCCTGCCGTAATGGTCAGGGTTGAAGTGTTGGTGGTGTTCGAAGCGTTACACACAAAAGGTGTAGCGGCAGCAGAAACAGTCAACACCGCTGGCTCGCCAATGCTTTGGTCGAAGAAGCCATCACAGTTTCTGGACGATATCACACGAACGCGATAATCGCCCTGCGGAAGGTTTTCGAAGACATTGCTCGTCTGGGCCGTTCTTATGGGTGTCGTTAGATTTAAGATGTCATATAGCTCGTATGTGTAAACTGGATGTACAGCAGTGGCCATGTCCAGATTTACGGTCAATCTTCCATCAGAATCACCATTACAGTTTACATCTTCTGCTACAACGCTAGTGATAACTGGGTCAACGGTGTCATCCAATTCTTGGGTGATGGTTTTTACACAAGTATGTCCTGTGGCATTGTCGGTTATGGTGAAAGTATACGTGCCTGCGTCGGTTAACCCTGTGAATACGCCTGTGGCATTTGTAGGCAACGGCGTGGATAAGTCAGGGAAAGTAACCGCGTAGGTAAAGTTTCCAGAACCTCCTGTTTGACTCACGGTTACATGACCTCCTGGGTCTAGGGTACAATCAATCGGTTTGTCTACAGTAACTAAAGGAATGATTTCATCGAATAGCTCAACGGAATTAGTCGTATGCACACAAGACCATTGGTCCGCTATCTCTACAACATAGATTCCTGCTCCCAAACCATTAAAAACAGGTGAAGTCTGTGGCGAACCGATAAGGGTTCCATTTCTTCTTAGCTGGAAGGTAAAGTTGGCATTTTGACCTCCTGAAGTACCGGTAACTTCTATTACACCTTCTATGTTCGTACAGTTCGGAGTGTTGATTTGAAGCGTCGCTGTGATGGGGTCTGGGTCCACAAGGACAACATCAGGTAATTGGAATTCACAATCAAATTGGTCTTTCACCCAAACTTGATAGGTTGTACCTGGCGCTACACCTCCGCTGAGGTTTTCAAATAATGGATTGGCAACATAAGATGCAGTAGAAGCAGGTGCTGTCGTTCCCACATAGTAAGAATAACCACCCCATCCGCCAGCAGCATTGATAATTTCTATACTACCATCATTGCCCAAACAAGTTACCTCCGTCACTTGAGTGGCAGCTGAGATACCAACATTGGGTCCTGCTATGGTAAATGATTGCGCATAAATACAATCAGAGCCAGGAGGATTATCATCCACGACCTCTATATAATAGGTGCCTGCGGCTAATCCTGTAATCGTAAAAGCGCCATCGGCATCTGAACCAGTAGTGGTTGTATCATCCCCGAGATTGGTTGGGGTGTTGTTTACATCGTAATAAAGCGTGTAGGATGTTGCTCCCGTATACGTGGTACTGGTAGCATCTACAAGGTCTAAAGAAACACCGCCATCTGTATCACCAAAACAGGTAATGTTACTGGTGGAAACTACATTAAGTTGCAATACCTCAGGGTCTGCAACAGTATGTGAAATGGTTAGAATACAATCCGTTACGGTATTTCGGACTTCAAAATTATGTGTGCCTACAGCTAAGTTGGTAAAACTACCAGAAGCTTGGAAGCTCACTCCAGGAAGCAATTTGAACTCATAGTTGGCGGGGTCGGTAGTGGAATTGGTCAAAAGGCCATTCGCTGTAATCGTAATGTTTTCGCCCGTGGTACAGGTCGCAACGGCATCAATCGCAATAGATGCAGACTGTAATTCATCAAAAGCGTTGATGGTTGCGGTTGTACTTCCCACACAACCGTTGGAATCGTAAACATTGATGATATAAGTTCCTCCTGCCAGATTCGTTTCTGTGTAACTATTGTTGCTTCCCGCCTGCTCTACAACATCATCTGCAAGGGTAGCGGTACCTTGGTCATTGATAAATTCATATACGGTATAAACACCTGTTCCTCCCGTAATTGCTGCGGTATCCACGGTCAGTGTCGCGTTATCTGGATTGTTCCCCAGCGTACAACCAAACTCGACTACGTCAATGTCGATGTTGTCAATAATATCGGGTTGCGTAATGACTTGTGTTTGCGTGGAAGTACATGCATTTGCTGCGGTAACCTGAATGGTATATGTAATTCCAGCAGCCAAACCTTGAAGGCCGTCAAATTGTGCCGTTATTCCATTGGATGAACTAGGAGCAATCGGGAATGTGGCGCTGCTTCCAGGGCCAGAAATGATACTGAAATTGTAAGGCCCTATTCCGTTATCCACTGCACTTACTTGTATGCTTCCGTCGTTGGCTCCATTGCAGGTGGCATTGGTTGCAGAAACAATATTGAACGAAGGCACTACAGCTGGTGGTACAGGCATGGTAAATACCCTTGAGCACTCAGGCCCAGTTGTATTATTATCGTAAACCGTGATGGTATACGTTTCGGCTACAGTGGTATCAAACACAAAAGGATTTGATGGGATATTGGTTCTTGAAACAACGGTTCCGGTTCCATCCGAAATTTCATAATCATAATCTCCTGAACCGTTAAGTACTTCTATTCTGATTTGAGCTTCAGGAGTTAAAGTAGAACAGTCCAATAGTTTTATAAGCGTTGCATCAACATCCAATATCGGGTGAACGGTAACCGTGCTAGCCGCCATACAACCATTGCTATCTCGTATGGATAAATTGTAATTCCCTGGTACTACATTATCAAACACTCCACCATTATCGACATAGGTCGTTCCTCCATCAATGGAATAGAAAATCTGTGCAGCGGTACTAGAAGCCGTAATCGTAATCGTCGCTGGGTTAGCACAATTGTCAACCGCAACCGCATCGATGGTTGGGTTTGGTGTAAGCGTCATGTTGACGGAACCAATATTGGCTGAACAACCATATTGGTCTTGCATGCTGACGCTGTAGGAACCTGCTGGAGAATTGGCAGGTATTTCCACCGGATTATCTGAGGTTGCTGTAATGGTGATAAAGGGCGCAGGTCCTGTAATGGTGTAAGTATAGGTACCCCCACCCCCTAATGGGTTCTGAATTTGGATAAGACCGGGGCTATCACAGCTAATATTTTGTAAAACAACTGGTGTGCCCGATAGTACATCAAGCTCTTCCAAAAGTTGATTCTCTGTTGCGCCCACACAACTATCCACACCTCCGGCATCTACCTCAACCACTTCAATAAAATAGTTGCCCTGTCCTAGGCCAGTAATGGTAATGTCTTGCGGAGAACTAAAAGGAATGTTTCCTCCACTAGAAGTTACCAAGACAGGACTTCCCGTTACCATATTGTACAATTCCCATCGGATTTCAGGGCCGAAAGGCAATTCGTTATCGGTTACGGTATATACGATACTTCCATTATTTGCACCAGAACAAGAAGGCGTTACCACGGAAGTGATTTCCAGTGGTACGGTAATAAGGTCATTAACGTTGACATTACTTTGTCGCACACAACCCGCAGCATCTCTCACGTAGAACACGTAGGTTCTACCAGGAACCAATCCAGTAAACAAATACGGATTAGACAAACCTAATGCAGGCGTAGTCCATGGAATTGTTGGTGTGACCTCGTTAAAGTTTGCGGGGTCGTCGGTATAGGTGTACTGATAGTTCGGCGTACCTTGAGACCCTTGTACGGTAACTTGAAGCTCATTACAATTGACTACAACCGCAGCAATGGTGATATCCAAATCATCCAATGGATAAGGGATGATAAATGGAGGAAAATCCGTTTGGCACAGGGTGTTTCCAAAAGCGTCCACCGTCCGCATAGATGGATTGACTGTAGTCCCAGAAGCGAAACCTAGTAGTTGGTCAGTCGTTCCAGGAGTGGAGTTGTCCCCAATCCAAGTTGTCCCGCCGTCTGCACTGAATTCTATCGTTCCTAATGTGGTTGGATATCCGACAAACTCAAAACCAAAATCGCTTAGCACACCGGTACAGGTTGCTGGGGTAACCCCTTGAATGGTGGCTGTCAGTTCATCAGGATTGTTGATGGTTATTGGTGTTTCAGTAACCGTACAGCCTGTCGCATCAGTAATGTTAATGGTATAGTCACCGGGCATTAAGTTGAAATAGGTTCTTGTGGCAATCCCAACATTGGTGTCGGTCTGATTGGAAGCCCCGGCGTTATCCAAATCGATAATTTGGATGGTGTACGGAGCGATTCCAGAGGTAATATCTACTTCAATGGAGCCTGTTCCGTTGTAACATTGTGGGTCTGTTGGCGTATTGGTCACCGTCAGTGGCGTCGCTGGATTTACCGTAACGGTTTCCATGAATACGCAATAGGTCACTGAAGTGGTGGTATCTCTTACGTAAACATCGTAGTCTCCGTCGTTTCCGGTCGAAACCGAGAAGGTATTAGAAGCCCCATAGGAACCCGCAGGACTGTTTCCAGTGGGCACGAAGGCATATTCCAGAGTTCCAACGCTTCCAAAAGTGTTTACGGTAATACTGCCTGCGGCACAGGTAGTGATATCGGCAACTACAACTTCAGGGGCTTGGAAAATTGCGATGGTGGGGACGGTCGTAGTACAACCGAATCCATCACGAATTTCTATATCGTAGTTGCCGGCTGTGAGGTTGTTGAAATTGTACACAACGGCACTAGTTGGCGTTGGGGTTAACCATGGCCCAGCATTTATTCTAAACTGATAGTTTCCGTTACCTCCTGTTACATTGATTTGAATGGTTCCATCATTGGTTGAGGTATGACACACATTCGCCGTATAGGTAATGAGATTTACGGCAGGCACGTTCAAATCGGTATCGGTAAGGTCAGAACAGTTGTTCACATCTCTGACACGCACCCTGTAATCTCCGGCCATAACACCAGTAAACACAGGATTGCTTTGATAGGCTGTGATAACGCCTCCAGCGTTGTCCTCCAATTGGTATTCGTAAGCCGGTGTGCCTCCTGTAGCGCTTGCGGTAATGGTTGCCCCACCATTGGAACAAGTCAGGGTTTCCGTCAATACGGCACTTGCTTCAACCAATGCAGGTTGTGTAAGCGTTTGGTTCAAGGTTGTGATACAGCTGTTGTCTAGCACATCACGCACTTCGATGGTATAACTTCCAGCGGCTAATCCAGTTAAGGTGACCGGACTTGTTGTAGCCGTGGTGAACGTTCCAGTTCCATTTACATCGTATTCGAAACCGTTGGTGGTATCAAAGTTTTCTACTTCGAAAGTGATCGTTCCATCAGCCGCTCCATTACAAGAAAGATTACTTGAAGCGGTAATTTGGGCATCAAAAGCAAACCCATCTTCTACTACAACATCCAAGGTTACAGTGCCCGCACATACTTCAGGGATTTGGAAGGCTTGGATGTCATCAAAGGCTACATCATTTCCATTTACAACCGCTGAATTGGTTCGTATTACGATATCCAAATTGGTTTCAAGCCCTGGATTAAGGGTTACCGTGTAATTCTGCCAATCGTCGGCGTCGTTGTTTTTTGGAACATTCCCGGTAGTAGTGCTGGCAATAATAGTTCCAAGATTATCTACTAGCTGAACTTCAACGGAAGGATCACCGCCTGAAGTACCCGCACGTAGAATGTTATAGGCCCAAAGCGATATAGTGATGTCCCGGTTGGGAATTACTTCAATATCATCTTTGCGATACACAACCCCGCCAACTCCGGCGACCCCACCCACATTGATGGCCAAAAACCGTCCACCAGGATTTCCGGTGTGGTCGTTTGGACTTCTCCAAGACCCATAAGGATTTGCGATAACCTGCGTAACGGAATATTCACCATCTTGAATACGGGTATTTGTTCCAAAACCGCATAAGCTGGCACTACCATCTTGCGGTTCATAGCAATAAACAGGGTCAATTTCGCTGATTGGAGTGTTTGGTCCGGAACCGAAGTTCTCACTCAAGAGAATACTTGGGGCAGGCGCAGTATTACTAGTATAGTTTACCGAAATGGTGTGCGTTCCAACAGCAACGTTATTGAAAACATTTGAAGTGTTGGGCGTGTTGGGCACACTGTTTATTTCATAGGTGTAATCGTAGGCAGGACTATCAGGTGTTACCGTGATGGTACCTTCTCCATCGCACTCATAATCGATACTGGCTGTTACTCCTGGAGGTGTTGGTTCAGGGTCAATAGTGACCGTCATGGCGAACGTACAGTTGTTTGCATCGCGAATGTATACTGTATGCGTGCCAGGCAATAAGAAGCCTATAGGATTTGTGCCGTAATTGGTTCCACCGTCAAAACTATACTCATAAGGAGCGGTTCCTCCAATGGCGTTGGTAATACGAACTTCTGCGCCCAAACCGGGGTTACATTCTGCAAGTTGCGTTACTGCCGCAGAGGCAGACAAGGTGAGAGGCTCGCTGATGGTATATATCTGATTGACGATACAATTGTTGGCATCACGAACCCGAATGTTATAGCTTCCTGCGGGCTGGTTTACAAATTCGTTGGACACTTGGAAGGTAGTACCATTGTTGATGCTGTATTGATAGGGCCCTTCACCCCCACTTGCCACGATGGTTATCGTAGCTTGGGCTTCGCCGCTACACTGAATACCAGAATCGGATATGTTTAAGGACAAAGGGGCATCTTGTACGATAGTAATGTCGAAAGCAGCTTGGCAATATCCTGAAGCGCCATTGTTGTCTCGCACATATACGTCATAATCTCCGGCTCCAGTAACGGTAATCGGATTGGCGGCTCCAAAATCCCCATCAGCAACGGTTACGCCATCGGCAACAATGGCGTAGACATAGTTTGCATCACCCCCAGCGGCAACAATATCCACATTGGTAGTCGTGCCACATGCCGTTATGTTCGGCGCGGTAGCACTAACCGTAAGCTCAGGATTAATCGTGATGGTTTCACTATCAACACAGTTGTTTCCATCTTGAACGTCAATGGTATATGTGCCCGGCACAAGTCCAGTGAAAATATTTGAAGTTCCAAAGGGACCGCCATTAATACGATATTCATAGTTGCCATCACCTCCTGAAACCACATTGGCGGTCAATGTAAGGCCTACGGCATCCTCATAACAAGGATTGTTGGGGACAATATTTAGCACCGGAGCAACGGCTGCATTCAAGACAAAGGTTGCAGTAACAACACAGCCATTGACATCTTCAACAGCGGCAGTATAGGTGCCAGATTGTACCAAGCCAGTAAAGTTTCCGGTACTATTTGTGCCAAATGTGGTAGCATCTGGGTTGGTGAGGGTAAAACTATTTCCGCCCCATCCGCCAGTTGAAGTAAGAATCACACTTCCTTGTATGGTACAGGTCGGTTGTGTCTCACTAGCACTTAGCGTTAAAGCTGCCGGAGGGCCCACAAGGGTATAGGATTCCGAATAGGAACAATTCGTTCCAACTTCGGTTAAGGATAAGGTATACGTTCCTGGAGCAAGATTGTCTACGTTGCTTACAACAGCGGTAGTGCTTCCGGTTCTTACGGTACCCGAAGGACCCGTTATGGTGTAGTTAAAGGTTTGTCCTGCTTGAAAGGAAATATCAAAGCGGATACTTCCATCATTAGCCCCAAAACAAGTGATATTACTTTCCAAAGAAGGCGTGATACCAATAGGTTGGATGGGGTCAATGGTATTGGATTCGTCGTAGCTACAGTCTTTGCTATCTGTAACCCGGTAGACATAAGTTCCTGCAGGTAAATTATTGAATGTGCCCACATTTCCCGCTATACTGGAAGCGGTAACTGGATAAGGTCCTGAGGCCACAGGACCAGAAATGATTTGAAACGTGAACGGCGCTACCCCATTTACTGCGGTTACATCTACATTAACCGTTTCTGTAGGACAGGTTATTTGCGACTGTACGAATTGTAAATCTGTAGGCTCATTTAAATTATCTATAGTAACCGTATTGGTAATGAAGGTGCAATTGTTGGCGTCTCTAACGGTAATGTTGTAATCACCATTAGTGAGATTGCTGAATCGCTCGGCACCCAAACCCGAAAAGAAATCAATTCCATTGACGCTATACTCATAAGGAGCTGTTCCCCCAGCAACATTTTGTGCTTCTATAATCGCTTGTTGGGCGCATGTGTAATCTTGTATCATGACCGCATTTGCAGAAAGGGCATTCGCGGGTTCTGTCAGGGTAAAGTTCTCGACAATATCGCAAGTTGAGGCCCCAAGCGTGTAGGAAATGGTGACCGTGTAATCTCCTGCGGCAAGGTTGGTAAAGCTACCGGAGGTGTTGTTCACTGGAGTTCCAACAGTAGGCGTTAAAGTAAAGTCGATGGCATACCCGTTAGAGTTGGTGATGGTATAGGCAATTGAGCCATCATTTCCGCCGAAACAAGAGATGTTGTCTTGACTGGAAGTATACGTAATCGGAGGAGATACCACAATAGTAGCCACGTTGGAAATGGCCGTACAATTGTTACCATCTACTACGATGAATTCATAATCCCCCTCTTCTCCCGCGACAAAGGTAAAGTCATTAGTAGTCTGGAATTCGGAAGCGGGAATATCACTTACATCGACATACAAATCTGCCCCATTATAACTCCAGATGGCATAGGCATATTCAGGATTAGGAAACCCTCCACTACCAGTGACGGTAATGGTTCCATCATTACAATCGATGTTTTTGGTCGTAACCGCGCTAACCGCTAAATCCGTTACATCATTTATGGTTACTTGTTCCGTGTAATCACAGCCATCATCCGTAGTTAAACGAATATCGTACACCCCAGCATTGAGGTTTTCAAAGGTGTAATTGTTGTCTCCTGATGGACCAAACGTATCTATGGAAGTTCCGCCTTGGGAAACTTCATAGTAATATTGTGCTTCAACATTCAGAGCGGAAATGGAAATTTCGCCTAACCCATTACAATCGGTGTCTTTGGTCGTAACATCAACCTGAAAATCCCTTTCCAAAATTCCGATGTTGTCCAACACAAAAACACAACCATCTGTCACCCCTTGTTGACGCATCTCAACCGTATAGGCGCCGTTGTTTGGAATGGTGAAGCTTGGGCTTGGATTGTAGGCGACCAGTACATTGTTGGTGGCTTGATCTATCAACCGGTATTCGTAGTCCAAGGGCATGTTGGTCACCGTGATGTTCCCATCCGTGTCACAAATAATATCCCGAGTATTAACTTGAGGGTCTAATGGATTTTTAAAAATGTTGAAATAGAATCGGCTAAAGCAACCGTTCTGATAGTTGATGACCAATCGATATTGGCCTGCATCAGAAGCCAGGAAGTTGTTTCCAGTTTCAACGGTGTTCCAAGTACAAGCATTATTTGTGTTGGCACAGTCGGCTACCGCGGCAGCACAGCTTGATTCATCCAACAATTGCCATTCAATGCTATCGGCATCCGGAATGTTGATTTGAACGGGCTCGGTGTCGTTAAGTCCGCAAAGGAAAATTTGAGGCAGCTCGCTACCGTCGTTTGGACAAACCACAATCTCGCCATCAACGGTATTGCTCGTATCGTTTACGAGCATGGTGATGGGGTTGTTTTGAGTAGCCCCAAAGCGTTCAACTATGATGATTTCTGCAAAATCCTTACAGGGGTCGGCTACCTGCTTGTCCACAATGTAAGTGCCAATGTCATCTACCAAGAAAGTACTTGGGTCTCCATCCGGGTCACCGTCGTTTAGTACCGTATCCCCGGCATCAATGGTATTGTTTCCGTTTTCATCACGATACCAGATGTAGGCATCGAAGTTGTCTCCAGCATCCAAAAGCACATTATCCCCGCACAAAAGGACGGTTCGAGTATAATTACAACCGGTCAGATCATCCAAAAGAAAGTTGGTCGCACCGGGTGTTGTAAAACCACAATCATCAAAATCGGAGACACTGGGGTCATCACTAATTTGATTGTCGTTGATAACCCCTTCATAGGTTGAAAACGCCTGATTTTCAATAATATCCGTACAAGCATCAACAAAATCAAAACAGTTTTCGGCAACACGTACGCGCATCCGGATGGAAGAGATAGGGTCGCCTATTTCAACCAGATTATCCGGAATGTTGAATACGATTTCCGTGGTCGCGGGGTCGTAAGTATAGGTTACGCCTGGAGGAAGGGTAATATTGGTTTCATCCAAGGTAACATTTTGCGGGAGGATATCACGAATCACATAGCTCGTAGCATCATCATTCCCAGTATTCACAAAGGACAGGATATAATCGAGATATTGTCCCAAGGTTACCCCTTGGCCGGTAATATCGTTTCCGCCAATGTCTTCTACTTTCTTCTCCAGAACGATATTGGGTTCTATGATTTCGACTCCGAAAGTGACAAGGAAAGCACCAAAGGCGTCACCTTCGGTATACAAACGAAGGGTTGCATCTGTTTCGGTATTGGCTATGATGCTGTTCGCGGGGTTGCTGATTTCAAAAATATCCGAATCATACCCTAAGGTGTTGGTTGCCGCAATGTTTCTTGTCGTTACATCGGCTCCATCAATGGTAATGTTGGAGTTGAAGAAATTATTTGCGGGATTGGCCCCATTGCTCAAGCTTGTAAAGCCCGGGTTCATAGGGGTTTGAATGCGAAAAGCGTCACCAGTAATACCACGGTCACCCTCTACCACACTGGCGCCTAATCGCGCACGAACGGGACCTACAGGAATGGTGTTGAAACCAGAGACGGTAATATCGGCACTTGAACTACCACGAACCCCTGCGTAACCGTCAAAAACGGAAATGTATTTTCCAGTAAGAGTAGGGTTTTCATAAATGACAACCAGTGTCCAGCCCCCTGCGCCACCAACACTTCTTCCACGGGTGGCCCGTATATTGGCTACAAAATATTCTCCAGAAGGATCGGCCAAAGCTTGAAGTTGGTTAGTTACGTTTTTGAAACAGGTATAGGGCGAATCTTTAAAAGTGACATCGTCATGTATGATGGCATCTTCTTCCCCAACAGGGTCAGGATTATTGTCGGCGACCAAATCGATATATGTACCCCCTGGCACCCTGAATTTGATGGCGGTAAAGTCTAGCCTTTGGGTATCATTTTGGGGAAGTGTGGGTATATCCGTATTGTTTAGTACTTCTTGTTGGTAGTTGGCAGACCAGTATAAACCTGCCCAGTAAATTCTTGAACAGAAAGGCAGCGTTAATGATGAACTACTGGAACTAAAGGTGGTAGGGTCGGAGTCTATGTCAATATAATCCCGGTGAAAACCATTGTTGTTGGAACTGCCATTATACGGGTCGTTCGCCCCATTACTGGAATCAACACGATTAAGGATACCATTTGACAAAAAGGTATAATCTCCCTTAATATTAATATAAGAATCGGTCAACCGTGGCGTGAACGGCACCTCAACTTGAGCGCTACTTTTGAGCCCAAAAAAGACCATGCCCAAAAGGCATAGTGTGGTTTTTAGGAAGCGATGGGTCATCTTAACTATTATAGTTTGGTTTTACTCGCATGATCCACATTTTTTCGTCGTACGAGGCGTTTAGTTTGGTGTAATATGAGGTTAGCGCGTTAGTCCAGGTTTCGTGTTTTTTCAAGTACACATAGCGGTAGTTGTTCTCTGGATTTATGAAGAAGTCAGCATCCAAACCTCTTGATTTTAGGTCTCTCAAAAAACGAGAAGCGTTGCTGGCTTTGGCGAATACATTGGCGATGAGGTAAAATCCTGAACCAAGTCCGCCAATACTGTAGGTTTTGACTATATTTTGTGCCAAAACACCTGAAGATTCTTCTTGACTTGGCATTTGCCCTGTCTGATTCTTAACGGTCATCATCCACATAGGAGCGAAGAACTTTCCATTTACATTGCTTCTAAAATTTTCAGTCACCTCGGCTTTCGAGCCTGAGTGTTTTAGGTAAACATACTTTAGGTTGTTCTTTGGGTTTACGAAGTAGTTGGCATCGATACCCAAATCGTACATTTCATTTACAAAACGGTCGGCATTAACTTCATCGCGGTATACGTTGGCAATCAAATAGTGACCAGATTCTACATCAGGCAAATCAAAGCTTTTGAAACCAATGGCACGTGTTCTGTTGTCTTCTACAGTTGTGTTGGTTCTCTTAAGGTTATCTCGAACAGCGACCGTAGCCTCTTCGGTTGTATTTGGTTTTACGGTGCGGGTTGTTGCAATAATGTTGTCTTTTGCAACTGACGTTGAGGTGGTTTGCGTTGAAGCGGTTTGTTGCGTTTGGTTTTTATCTTCCAACGTAATAACCTTTTTGGTTGCTGTAGAGTTGGTCAAACCAGTGTTAGAAACAGGATTTTTGTAGTTGTTTTGCGCTAGCATGTCAGTACTATCCATGCGAGAAAAGAAGAGGGCTTCGGCACGTTTTTCAAGATCGGGACGCTCTCCGCGCGTTTCACGGCGCACCATTTTCATTACCATATCGAAGCGGCGTTCCAAATCTCTTTTTCGACCTTGCTCTATGGAATCTTGACGGAATAGAATTTCGTCTAGAATAGCATCGTTTTCGGCAAGTTTGTCCTTAAGCTGTGCTATTTCAAGGTCTTTATCCGTGATGACAAGGTCTTCTGAGGGAACATCTTCATCATTTTGTACTAAGTCTTCATTGTCTTTCTCAAGAAGAACGCGGTCTTCTGTAAGGTTGGGTGTAAACGAATAGGCCAGAGAAACTTCATGGCTCACCCCAAAGTTTTCGAACTCGTTGGAAAGCCCTTTTTCAACCGTGTATCCAATGGAGAGGTTTCTGTTCAGATTGAAACCCAATCCAGCGGAAGCGCCATAGAAATCATCGTAACCCGCTTGCACCCATCCTAGTTTGGGCAAGTCCATTACCAAACTTCCTGCTAGGGTAATATCTTCTTCGCCAACTTTTCGAACGCGGGCCAAGGGCATTAATCTTCCTTGTTCCAAAAGACCAGAAGCATTTTTAAACTGATGGGTATATTGTAAATGGCCAGAGTAGGTCTTTTCATTAAATTCGGTTACGGATTCGCTGCTTTTTAAGTTGTAATCAAAAAGGTTTTCTGCGAAACCACCAAAATCAAATTGTCCAAAAGAGATGTTGAAACCGGGTTGAAACGTGATTAACGAGCTGCTTTCCAAGCTATTTAGAAAAGGGTCGTCATCTACAGCATTGGCCCTGTTTTGGTTGAATGCGCTTTGGTAATACGAAAAGTTGGCCCCAAAAGTGAAATTACTTTTTGGACTTAGCCGAATACCATACGCGTAGTTGGCATGAAGCCCGAAGTTGTTGAACAAACCTTCTCGATTGGTAAATAAACTTAAACCTACTCCACTCCTATCACCAACACGACCACTATAACTCAGAAAATAGATTTGGTTGTTGTCATCAAAAGATACCGATTGGTTTCTGTGAAACAAGTTGATGTATGACTTGTCTTCCCTAACGGTGGAAAAGGTTGGGTTCAACAAGAATCTATTGAACTTCAACAGGTTTTGGGAAGGAACGTCATACACGACAAACGGATTTTCTTCTTGGGCGCGTGCTCCAAAAGAAAGCAGTGTGATGAACAGTAGTAGTATTAGTTTAGGTTTGTTGGGGTGCATTCTATTTATCGAATAACGGTTATCGTACCTTGTTTAAGGTTGCGTCCAGCTCTAGTAAGCCTGTAGTAAAAAATCATGTTTTGCTGGCTAAATGAGGTCGAAGACTCTGGCCAGTTGTTTTCATAGTTCGCTTGGCTAAACACCTCTTTTCCTTTTTCGTCAAAAATGGTCACGAAGACCTCAGGGTCTCTGGAATAGGTGTTTGGAAGTACCCATAGGTCATTAATACCATCGCCGTTGGCGGTAATCACATTCGGAATGGCGAAGTTGTCTCTGTAGGTTACCGTAATTACCCTGCTAACACTACAATTGCCAAAGTTGGCCATTAAAAGATATTGGCCTTCAAGTTGAAAGGCGAATGAACTTTGAGTACCCAGAGAGGCATTGTTGGCATCAAACCACTCATAAGAAGTGGCACCAGATGCATTTACGGTTTGGGTCTCCCCTTCAATGATTATCAAATCGTTGGGTTGGTCAAGAACCAAGAGGGAATCATCAAATCGTTGTATTTCTATTTCGTTGGAAACAGTAGCACAGTTATTTCTGCTCAAACGAAGTTGGTAGGTGCCCGGGTTGGTCACGGAAAAACTACCACTGCTTGTATCTATTGAGTTGCCGTCACGTAACCATTCAAAGGTTTCTCCTGACAAATCCAAAGAGGAGGTCAAAATAATTGGAGCACCACCTTCACATAATACCGTTTCGGTAGAAGACAAGGTGACCACATCAGTAGTGGCCAAACGTACCGTTAAGGTATTTGAAGTTGCATTGAAGGCACCCAAAGTACCGATAAGCTGATACTCGCCATTATCGTTGGCGTCATTTAGATTTAGAGAACTAGCGGTTGCACCACCTAGGTTGTTGGCGTCATAGACCCACTGGTATGAAAAGTTGTTTTCTACGCTTGACGTAACATCAGTTTTGCCTCCAGAACCGTCCAGGGCATATATAGCTTGTAACGCAACTGTAGCAGAACTACTTTGACATTCAGTATAACTTCCGCCATATGCGATATCCAGTTCAAAGGATGCAGGCAAAACAACATTGATAATTGGAGAATCGACAGGTGTACCAGCACAACTTCCTCCCGTTTCTGTGACAGTTACTTTGTAATCTCCTATATCGGAAATCGTTAAAGAGGAAGCGGTTTCCCCGGGAATCAACACATTATCCTTAAACCATTGATAAGTCGGAGTAACGGCATTAGTGGAAACAGATAAGGTTTCGTCATTACCAGGAAGCAATACAATATTTTCCGGATTGTTTAGGGTAACCTGTGTAGAACCAGCATTTTGAATGGTTACGGCGGAGGAAAGTTCCGTACAGGCGCTCCCGCCAGAAATTTCTACCTGATAATCCCCACCAAAATCTGAAGAAGAGGTGTCTATAGGGAAGGTATCAGCGTCGACCGTAGGGCCAGAAATAATAGTCCCGTCCTTATACCAAGTATAGTTCAGTCCCATTCCGCTTACATTGGCAGTTAGGTTTTGGCTATCTCCCGCACAGAGCGAAATCGTTGAGGGTTCGTTTAAGGCGATACCCAAACTGGTACCATTGCTTATCGTAATCGTATTTGAAAGGGTATTGGCTGAACCGGAGCAAACCGCGCCGTAATCCAATTCCACCCAGTACGTTCCAGGGGTGGTAATCGTCAGTTCGTTGGATTTTTCACTTAACAAAGAGGTGCTTCGATACCAGTTGTATTGATAGGTTTCTGCGTTCGGAATGTTGTGAGTGGCCAAAACCAAGCTTTCACCGGCGCAAAGCTGAATGTTTCCTCCGGGAGGAATTATGCCATTCCCATCGCGACTTATGAGCAATGGTGAATCATAATCCACATAGTGCATTGGGTAAGGGTCAGAAGCAGGACTTGTCTTAGCGGGACTCGTACTTCTTACACGCATTCTATAGTTTTCCCCTCGTACCGTGTTGGGTACGGCAAACTGGAATTCAAAATCGAAATTGGTGTTTTTGTCAGCCAACCTTGCCAATTCAATCGGCGAACCGAAGTTGCCATCGGCGTCGGAAAGCTCCAAAACAAACTCATTGCTGCTATCCACCAAAGGAGGGCTCCATGTAAAATTCACGAAATACTCGTTGAAACTATCAGAGGCGCATGCTGCGGTCCAAGCTGAATTTCCGGCTAGATTTGGGTTGTCCGCAGCAACGGGTTGGTTCAGTACTTGTGCCGAAACGGAATGAACCAAAAGGCATAGCACCAAGGTGGTGAGTAGAATACTACGGATTGAACTGACTTTTTTCATCTGTGCTAGTATTTAAGAGGTTGTAGGCAATGTTGCCTTGTTCTTGTGCCCCTTAAGATGTCTATGAAGCCTTGCAGCTTCAAATTTTCATGTAGTATTCTAATAACAAATATGCCTTTCTTCCCTGCCAAACGAAAGATATTGTTGTGCGCAACACCAAAACTGTTGTGAAATGGCTTTCTTTGTATACACTTAAATGCATCAAAATTTGAAAGAGTAGTAGTTTTGTGCATTTGACCGAGGAAAGGCGAGACATGGAAGACGTTGAAAAATCACTGAATTTTATCGAGCATATCATTGAGGAAGACCTGAAAAATGGCTACTCAAGCGATGAATTGCGCTTTAGGTTTCCTCCAGAGCCAAATGGCTATTTGCATATTGGCCACGCGAGTTCGATTTGCTTGAATTTTGGACTGGGTTTGCGCTACGGGGCGCCAGTGAATTTGAGGTTCGATGATACCAACCCAGCGAAAGAGGAAAAGGAGTATGTTGATGCCATAAAACGAGATGTGGAGTGGCTCGGATATAAGTGGGAATCAGAACGATATGCCTCTGATTATTTTCAGCAATTATACGATTGGGCTGAAAGACTTATTGAGAAGGGAAAAGCGTATGTAGATAGCCAAACGTCCGAGGAAATTGCGGAACAAAAAGGCACGCCCACGGAACCGGGTACGGAAAGCCCCTATCGCAATCGCAGTGTACAGGAGAACCTTGCTTTGTTCAAAGGCATGAAGAATGGGGATTTTAAAGAAGGAGAACATGTGTTGCGAGCGAAAATTGATATGGGTTCTTCAAATATGTTGATGCGGGACCCGGTAATGTATCGGATTTTGCATAAGCCACACCACAGAACAAATACCGATTGGTGTATTTATCCTATGTATGATTGGACGCATGGTGAAAGCGATTACATTGAACAAGTCTCACATTCGCTTTGTACATTGGAGTTTCTGCCCCATCGCGAGCTCTATAATTGGTTTTTGGACCAATTAGTATCTACAGATAAACTACGACCAAAGCAACGAGAGTTTGCGCGTCGTAATCTGAGCCATACAGTGGTGAGCAAGAGAAAACTTCTACGTTTGGTCGAAGAGAAGGTGGTAACGGGTTGGGATGACCCACGGATGCCTACGATTTCGGGGATGCGTAGAAAAGGATATACACCGGAATCGATTCGAAACTTTGCTGAAACCATAGGAATTGCCAAAAGAGAAAATGTGGTGGACGTATCGCTGTTGGATTTTCATGTGAGGGACCATCTGAATAAAATCGCACCTAGGGTGATGGCAGTATTGAATCCTTTGAAGGTGGTAATTACGAACTATCCGGAGGATGGGGAAGAATGGCTGGATGCAGAGAACAACCCCGAAGATGAAGCGGCCGGATTTAGAAAGGTTCCGTTTTCGCGAGAACTTTATATTGAAAAAGAAGACTTCAGGGAACAAGCGAACCGAAAGTTCTTCAGACTAAAACTAGGAGGCGAGGTTCGATTGAAGAACGGTTATATTATCAAAGCAGAAAGTTGCACCAAAGATGAACAGGGTAATGTAACGGAAGTTCAGTGTACGTATGATACCAAAAGTAAAAGTGGTAGTGGCACCGAAGAAAGTTTGCGAAAAGTGAAAGGTACGTTGCATTGGGTTTCAATTAAGCACGCAATTCAGGCAGAGGTGCGGCTATATGATAGATTGTTTGTGGATGCCACACCAGATGGACATAAGGACCGAGATTTTATGGAGTTTGTAAATCCGGATTCTTTAAACAAGGTTACCGGGTTTTTAGAGCCTAGTTTAAAGGACGCACAAATTGGTGATCGTTACCAATTTCAGCGGTTGGGGTATTTCAATGTCGATTTGGATTCTAAACCAGAAGCATTGGTGTTTAATCGAACGGTTACGCTTCGAGATACTTGGGCGAAGCTTGAGCAGACCTCATAACCCTTGCTATAGAAGGCAGCTATTACTAAAATTAAACCAATAGGTATTTCTTATATTATAAGCCTGCAGAAAGGTGTTTTTAAGGCGGGTTTATTAAAGAATTAGCCTAATCCCTTGCCCATATTCAAAAGACGCGACAGAGGCTTTTAAAACAAGAATTTGTTCAAAAAGCCTCTACCTATCCAGAAATTCTATCAATCCGTTCCGTCGTCTTTCTTTTTGTTCTGTTGTTTCATGGCTTCTCCAATTTGATTGCTAGCCGTAAAGGAGGCAACCATGTTATTGAGCATATCACTTCCCGCTTGTGGAGAATTTGGTAAAAGAATCAAATTGCTATTGGTTTCTTCACCTATGGCTTGCAAAGTATCGTAGTGTTGCGTTACCACAATTAGTGCAGAAGCTTCTTGAGAGTTGATGCCAACTTTGTTCAGTACCTCAACTGACTCTTCCAAACCTCTGGCAATTTCACGACGCTGGTCGGCAATACCCTGTCCTTGAAGACGCTTGCTTTCGGCTTCGGCTTTTGCTTTTTCCACAATAAGGATACGAGCAGCATCTCCTTCAAATTGGGCCGCAATTTTTTCACGTTCGGAGGCGTTGATACGATTCATCGCCGCTTTTACTTGAGCATCAGGGTCAATATCGGTAACTAGGGTTTTAATGATGTCATATCCGTATTCGGACATGTACTCTTGAAGCTCACGCTTTACCGCAATGGCGATATCATCTTTTTTAACGAAAACATCATCCAATTTCATTTTGGGTACTTCGGCACGAACGACATCAAAAACAAATGAAGTGATTTGATCGTGCGGGTATTCCAATTTGTAAAACGCATCGTAGACTTTGGTTCGGATAACAAGATACTGTACGGAAACCTTAATCTTAACAAATACATCATCAAGTGTTTTGGTTTCAATCATTACATCAAGTTGTTGAATTTTAAGGCTCAATCTTCCTGCAATGCGTTGAATGAAAGGTATTTTAAATTGAATACCTGAATGTCTAACGCTAGTGAATCTACCAAAAGTTTCAATGACTACGGCGGTTTGTTGCTTTACAATGAATACAAGTGACCAGAAAAGAAAAGCAATAATTATTGCTACAATTATCCAAGTATAAGGGCTCATAAATTTATGTTTTTAGGATTTATTCAAAATGTACAAAACTCTTTGTGATTATGGGTCGTTGGGAGATTGATTTTGTTACAATTGCATAAAGCGGGGCAAACTTAACCAAGTCGTTCAATGGCTAAATGTATTCGTGATAGGCTCTCTTTTTTACCAATTTGTCCTATGATGTCAAAAAGGTGCGGGCCTTTCATATCTCCAACGATAACCAAACGTAGTGGTGGCATCACTTTACCAAAAGAGAGTTCTTCAGCGGCTATCCAATCTTTCACTTGAGTTTCGACCGTTTTTGAAGAGAAGTCGGTTACAGATGCTAACACGTTGGAAACCGTTTTCATGATTTCAGCGGTATGCTCTTTCCATTGTTTTTTGACTGCTTTCTCAGGATAACTATCAGGAGTTACAAAAAAGTATGCACTTAGGTCCCAAAGGTCACCCACGAAATTGGCACGTTCCTTAACCAGATCAATCACTGATGCTACATAATCAGCCTCTGCCGAAATCCCTTTTTGTTTTAAAAGCGGCATGAATTGTTCCGTTAAAGCTGAATTCGGTTGTTCCTGCAAATAGTGTCGATTGTACCATACCGTTTTATCGGGGTCGAATCGTGCTCCGGATTTGTTTACGCGCGCTAGGCTAAATTCTTGAACTAGCTCTTCCAGAGAAAAAAACTCTTTTTCAGTACCCGGATTCCATCCAAGCAAAGCGAGAAAGTTAACCACGGCTTCAGGATAATACCCCGCATCGCGATACCCTTGACTTTCTTTCCATTGTAACGGAAAAACGGGAAAACCTCCTTTTTCGCCATCTCTTTTGCTTAGTTTACCTTTCCCAGTGGGTTTCATAATAAGGGGGAGGTGCGCGAATTCAGGTTTGGTCCATCCGAAGGCATCGTATAACAGATAGTGCAATGGCAAGGAAGGCAACCATTCCTCTCCTCTTATTACATGTGAAATTTCCATAAGATGGTCATCTACAATATTGGCAAGGTGATAGGTAGGCATACCGTCACTTTTGAAAATGACTTTGTCGTCTAAAGTGTTGCTGTCAATTTCGATAGTCCCACGGATGATATCCTGTAAGGTTAAGGTTTTATCCTTAGGGCATTTGAAACGTATCACATAAGGCTCATTATTTGAAAGTTTTTGGGAAACTTCCTCTGATGAAAGAGACAGCGAGTTATTCAGCTTTAATCGATTATGCCAGTTGTAAATAAAGGTTTTTCCCTTGCCTTCATGGTCTTTGCGGTGAAAATCTAATTTTTCAGGGGTATCAAAAGCATAGTACGCTTTACCCTTTTCTATGAGTTCTTCAGCATAGGCCTGGTACAAATGCTTTCTTTCACTCTGTCGATATGGACCAAATGCACCCCCCACATCAGGGCCTTCGTCATATGGTAAACCACACCATTGAAGTGCATCTTGGATATACCTTTCAGCCCCATCAACAAAACGGGTCTGGTCGGTATCCTCAATACGCAAAATGAAGGAACCGTTATTTTGTTTGGCAAACAGATAATTGAATAATGCGGTACGAACCCCTCCGATATGCAAAGGTCCGGTAGGACTTGGGGCAAAACGCACCCTAACATCGCTCATGTACTAAACTTTTCGGCAAAGGTATAAAAGGCTTAAGCCATAGAAAAGGTTTCCGGTTTCATTTGGTTTGGCACTCTTGGATTCATGATGGAAAACCAGAGTGGTGGAAGGAATGAAAGTACCATTGATGTAGGATAACCGTAGGGCATTTGTGGTGAAATGTCATGGTAATCCAACAATTGATATTTTTTGGAAGATTTGTAATGATGGTCACTATGGCGGGTAAGCTCGTACAACACTATTCGTCCTATGACATGGTTGCTGTTCCATGAATGGCATTCGCGAACGCGCTCATAACGGCCCGAGGACAAGCGCTTGCGACGGAGGCCATAATGCTCAATATAATTTACGGTTTCCAAAAGTAGAAAACCAATAATCCCTGTTCCTACTACAAAGAGCAACCCTTGTGTCTTAAAAAGAAGAAAGGCCACCAACAAATAGGTTAGTTGAAATAGGGTATACCAAAGCATGTCATTGTTTTTGCCTATAAACTTCTTTTTTGAAGAGGCAAGGAGCTTGTGCTGTATGGCCCAAGCGCTAAGGTATTGGCGAAAAACGGAAGTGAACCAAAAGGAATAGACGGTCTGGTTGTAGCGTGCAGTAGCAGGGTCTTCTTCGGTCGCGGCGTTGGCGTGATGTCCAAAATTGTGTTCAATATAAAAGTGCATATAAAAAGAGGGCAGCAGCAGGAATTTACCGAGATGACGCTCCCAAGTGTGCTGCCGATGACCAAGTTCGTGCGCTACATTGATACCATTTACGCCAAGAACAATCCCTACGGAAAGCACTAGACCAATAAGCTCATAAAGCGCATAAGAAGTGGTCGAGATATCAATCAAGGTATAAAGGAGTATACCATACACGATTGGGGCATTGAGGTAAAGCATCCAGTCAAACAGAGGACTTTTCGCTTTTTCGGTCCGAGTGTCTTCCTCAAGATTGCTGGAATCCTGCGGTAGTAGCAACTCCAAAACAGGTATGATCACAAATGCATAAAAGGGCGTAAAATAACTCCAGTATCCTTTGAACGAAAGGCTAATGAGAGCAGAAAGGGGAATGGTTAAGGCGGCAAGGTATTTTATATCCTTCATAGCGGCGTTTTAACAATTAATTTGAGAACCAATATGGGCACATTTGTATCTTGCTATTAAATATACTTGATTTTGAAGGGTTTTCACAGCATTCTAGATAAGCTGCATCGATTTATAAGCAAGTACTACATAAATTCGTTGATAAAAGGCATTCTGCTTTTTATTGCGGTTGGGGTCACCTATTGGATGCTTATCATGTCCTTGGAACATTGGTTGTGGTTGGATTCCAACGGAAGGTTGGTGCTTTTCATATGCTTCTTGGCAGTGGAACTGCTTCTGATGTATCGTTTCATTATTGTCCCATTAGGTCACCTGATGCGATTGCGGAGAGGAATAGACGAGAAACACGCATCAAGAATAATCGGGAATCACTTTCCAAATGTGGGGGATAGATTGCTCAATTTACTTGAATTGTCAGAGGACCATACGCAATCTGAGTTGTTGATGGCAAGTATCGAGCAGCGATCGAATAGATTGCAAGCCGTAAATTTTGTACAAGCAGTATCCCTGAAGGATGGTTTTTCTCGGTCTAAATATTTGCTATTACCTCTTGGGCTTCTGGCCCTAGTTTTGTTTTCTGGAAAATGGGGGGAGTTTTTTGGTTCACATAAAAGAGTCGTACAATTCAATAAGAGTTTTGAAAGACCTGCCCCTTTTAAGTTTTTGATGCTAACTGATTCTTTAGTAGTAAATGACGATGAGGCCTTGTTGGTAAAGGTGGGAACAGATGGCGAGTTGGTTCCGGAGCAAATTAATCTGGTGTTGGAGGATAATGCCAGGGTGATGAAAGTGGATAATAACACCTTCAGTTATCGGATTGAACGGCCAATCGATGGGTCGAGATTTTATTTGGAAGCCAACGGGTGGGAATCTCGGTGGTATACCATATCGGTGAGGCAAACACCGGTGATAGCCGATTTTCAGATGGAGATGGCGTTTCCTAAGTATTTGAACAAGAATTCAGAAGTGGTATCAGGTACGGGTAATGCTGTTATTCCTGAAGGTACGCGGGTATCATGGACCGTTAAAGGTAAAGCAGTGGACCAGATGCAAATGGTAAGCCTCGATACCGTTTTGATGTTTCAAAAGGAAGGGAGTACGTTTAAGATACAACAGCGTTTACGCTCAAGTTTGGGGTATAAGGTGCTATCCAGTAATAATGACATAAAGGGCCAGGAAACAATAACGTATCAGCTTGAGGTAGTAAAGGACCAATATCCGAGTATCAATATCGAAAGCCAAATGGATTCCGTAATACCAAACACCATTTACTTTAAAGGAAAGGTTGGTGATGACCATGGATTAAGAAGCGTTAAATTGGTGTATTATCGAAGCGGCAACCCGAAAGAGGCAGAAAAGTTGAATTTAGGTATAGAACGAGGAACGTATGAGGAGTTTTTCTATACGTTTCCTTCTGGACTGGACTTAAGACCAAATCAATTGTATGACCTGTATTTTGAGGTGGAGGACAATGACGCAGTGAATGGAGGCAAAATGAGCAGAAGTAGGGTGTTTAGCACAAAGGTTTTAGGCACTAATGAATTGAATGACAAGCAGTTAGAACTTAAGGAAAAATCAATTGAAGGTTTGGAAAACACCATTGATTTGTTCAAGGACCAAAAAGAACGTTTGCAAGATTTAAGAGAGGAACAGCGTAGCGGTAAACAGATGGGATTTGAGGGAAAGGAAGAGTTGCAACAGTTTCTACAAAAGCAATTGCAACAGGAAGATTTGATGGAGAAGTTTACCAAGAACCTAAAAGAAGGCATACAAGGGTCAGAGGATAATAAAGAGTTTGAAAGAATGCTCAAGGAGCGATTGGAGAGGCAGGAGAAACAGGCGCGTGAAAATGCCAAAACATTGGAGGAACTTCAAAAAATCGCAGACAAAATTGAGAAGGAAGAATTAAAGCGCAAGTTGGATGATTTATCCAAGAAGCAAGGTTCGTCCACTCGGAATTTAGAACAGTTGTTGGAGTTGACCAAACGGTACTACGTTACGGAGAAAATGAATCAGTTGTCACGAAGGCTAGAGGAAGAATCCAAAGAGCAGAAACAGTTGGCTAAGGAGTTTGATAAAGAGAAAAGTCTAGAAGGGCAGAAGGAAAGAAATCAAAAGTTTGATGAAATTGCCAAGGAGTTGTCTGAACTGAAGAAGGATAATAAGGATTTGAAAAAACCCATGGAGCTAGGTGTTGGGGAAAAAGAGGAGGAGTCCATAAAAAAGGACCAACAGGATGCGCTAAAGGAACTTAATGAGAAACAGAGCGGCTCCGAAAATAATGAGAGTAAAGGTGCTCAAACGAAGCAAAAGTCAGCGGCGCAAAAGATGAAGGCCATGTCGAATAGCTTGAAACAATCAGCTTCAGGTTCGGGGGGGTCACAAAATGCGGAAGACGCGGAAATGCTAAGGCAAGTTTTGGATAATCTTGTCATTTTCTCTTTTAAACAAGAGGGATTGTTTGATAATATTACTGAAGTAAATACCGAGGTCTCTCGATTTTCAAGAATGGTTCGGGATCAGAACGAATTAAGGGATTTGTTCGAGCATGTGGATGATAGTTTGTTTGCATTGTCCTTGCGACGACCAGAGCTGTCTGAATTCGTAAATGATAGAATTGAGGACGTTTACTATAATGTGGACAAGTCTTTGGAGAGCATGGTGGAAAACCAGCTGTATCAAGGCGCCAGCTACCAGCAATATGTGTTGACGGCTACGAACGGACTCAGTGATTTTTTAGCGAATGTTTTGGATAATATGCAACAAAGTATGAGTTCGGGCCAAGGCCAAGGCCAGGGAAGCGATTTTCAGTTGCCCGATATTATTAAGGGACAGCAAAGTATTGGCGAGAAAATGGGAAGCTCTGGTAAGGGTGAGGAACAAAAGGGCCAAGGACAACAAGGAAAAGAGGGTAATCAAGAAGGAGAGGGCAAGGAAGGCAAAGAGGGCCAAGGAGACGATGGAGGCAATAAAAATGCTAAGGATGGGGAAGGCTCAAAACCGGGTAGTCAGGGCGGTGAAGGCAAAAATGGAGAAGGTAAAGGTGGCGCAAACGGCCAAGGAGATGAGCTTGGTATGGAAGAGCTGTTTGAAATTTACAAGCAGCAGCAGAGATTACGGGAAGTCTTGGAGCAACAGCTTTCAGATATTATAGAAAAGGACAAGAGGGGTTTGGCACAAAAGATCGTACGTCAAATGGAGGAGTTCGAGAGGGAGTTGCTGGAGAATGGTATTACGGAACAAACAAAGCAGCGAGCAGTGCAAATTGAGTATGAGTTGCTCAAATTGAAGAATGCCAACATTCAAAAAGGGAAGCGAAAAGAAAGAGAAAGCAAAACAGAGACAAGAGAGTTTGTTAATCCAATATTGACCAAACCTGACATCTTCAAAAGGTCAGGCAGTGGAGTTGAAAGTTTGAATAGACAAGCCTTACCTTTGCAAAAAATTTACGCAGACAAGGTAAAGGAGTATTATCAAAATGATTGAGTTCATTTACAACACCAATTGGCTGGTTCCACGAGAAAAGTATTATTCCTATTGGCTAAATAGAATAATTGAAGAGGAAAAGCATGTTCTAGGAGAGTTGACCTATCAATTTGAAACGGATGAACGGGTTCTTGAAGTGAACCGAGTGCACCTGAACCATGACTTTTATACGGACATTATAACATTCGATTATGTTCAGGGCAATATGGTTTTTGGGAACATTTTTATTTCCGTAGACCGGGTTGAGGATAATGCCAAAGAGTTGGGCTATCCAATGGAAGAGGAGATGAGACGTGTAATGGCACATGGGGTGCTTCATTTGTTGGGATTTAAAGACGGCACTTCCGAAGAGAAAAAGGTTATGCGTAAAAAGGAAGAAGAGTACATTAAAATGTTCCACGTGGAACAATAGGTATGTTTGATAATATTTACGACGTTATTGTAGTTGGAGGAGGACATGCAGGAGCAGAAGCCGCCGCCGCCGCCGCCAATATGGGTTCCAAAACACTTTTGGTCACCATGAACTTGCAGACCATTGGTCAAATGTCTTGCAACCCTGCTATGGGCGGCATAGCTAAGGGACAGATTGTTCGAGAGATTGACGCCCTAGGAGGATACAGCGGATTTGTGACAGACGCATCCGCCATTCAATTTAAGATGCTGAACAAATCTAAGGGACCTGCAATGTGGAGTCCACGAGCGCAGAATGATCGTATGCGTTTTGCGGAAGAATGGCGCAAAGCTTTGGAAGAAACACCAAATGTAGACTTCTACCAGGAGATGGTTTCGGGACTCTTGGTTAAGGGTGATTATGTTGTTGGAGTTCGCACATCTCTTGGTCTGGACATTAAGGCCAAATCGGTTGTGCTGACCAACGGAACCTTTCTCAATGGATTGATTCATATTGGAGAAAAGCAGTTTGGAGGAGGGCGTGCAGGAGAGAAGGCGGCTACTGGAATTACGGAGCAGCTGGTGGATTTTGGTTTTGACAGCGGCAGAATGAAAACAGGAACACCCCCTAGGGTCGACGGTCGATCATTGGATTATTCACAGATGATTGTCCAACCCGGTGATGAGAACCCGGGGAAATTTTCGTATCAAAAGGCACCGTTATTATCAAAACAAAGGGATTGTTTCATGACGCATACGAGCGCCTTGGTCCATGATTTGCTTCGAGAAGGATTTGATAGGTCGCCCATGTTTAATGGGAGGATTAAAAGTATTGGCCCTCGCTATTGCCCTTCTATTGAGGATAAAATCCATCGGTTTGCCGAAAAGGATTCACATCAAATCTTCGTCGAACCAGAAGGGTGGAACACTGTTGAGGTTTATGTAAATGGCTTTTCAACCTCTTTGCCTGAGGATGTGCAATACAATGCATTAAGGTCAGTTAAGGGATTTGAGAACGTGAAGTTCTTTAGGCCAGGGTATGCAATTGAATACGATTATTTCCCACCGACACAATTGAAACATACATTGGAGACAAAGTTGATTAACAACTTGTTTTTTGCAGGTCAGATTAATGGAACCACCGGTTATGAAGAGGCAGCCTCCCAAGGACTCATGGCAGGTATAAATGCACACTTAAAGATCAACGAGCAAGAACCGTTTATATTAAAACGAGACGAAGCCTATATTGGAGTTTTGATAGACGATTTGATTACAAAAGGAACAGAAGAGCCGTATCGGATGTTCACTTCAAGAGCCGAATACCGAACACTTTTGCGACAGGACAATGCAGACATTCGCCTGACGCCAAAAGGCTTTGATTTGGGATTGGCTTCAGAAGAGCGTTTAAGAAACATGGAACACAAGTTGGCCAAGTCGGAAGAGTTGGTATCTTTTTTCAAGAAGACCAGTTACCAAGTGGAAGAAATGAATCCCATCTTGGATTCCGTGAATTCCGCTACGGTGAAACAGTCGGACAAACTATTTAAGGTATTTGCACGTCCAAAAGTAACCATGGAGCATATGCTTTCACTGGAGTCTGTAGCGAGCTTTGTAAACGAGCATGAGATGAGCGATGAAGTGCTAGAGCAAACCGAAATACAGGTGAAGTACTCCGGCTATATCGAGAAGGAGAAAGCCAATGCGGATAAGCTTATGCGATTGGAAAATGTTCGGATACCCAATGGATTTGATTATACGCAACTCAAGTCACTTTCCTACGAAGCGAGGGAAAAGTTGCAAAGTATTCAGCCAGTTACTATCGCACAGGCTTCCAGGATAAGTGGCGTATCTCCTTCGGATGTAAGCGTTCTGCTCGTGCACCTTGGTCGATAAAAAGATTCTGTTCCACGTGAAACAATTTCAGATTTTAAATCTGTCTTTATGACCTTATATGTAATTGCTTTTCTTGAAAACTCAAGGATGTCTATTTTTGTCTACCCCATGATTTGGCCCTATCCTTCGAAGCAATGAGCACATCCAAAAGTAATATGGTAATTAAGGATTTTTCGGTAACCCAAGAAACGTTTGAATTGCGTTATGAAAGGGAACGAGATTTATGGAGAACAGAACCAGTTCCAAAAAACCTTGACCAATACTATGCCAGTGAGAATTACATTTCACATACCGATTCCAAAAGGAATATCAGTGAGGTGTTGTACGCTAGCATAAAGCAAAAGAACCTTCAGAAAAAAATACAAATTATTGAAAATCAAGAGGTTAAAGGTCGAAAACTGTTAGATTTCGGAGCGGGGACAGGAGACTTTGTTAAGTTTGCCCAACACAACGGTTTTGACTCCATTGCTCTGGAGCCGAGTGCTTTAGCTAGTGAAAAGGCACAACAAAAAGGGCTTACTGTATTCAATTCCTTAGAACAAATCAAAGATAAATTTTTCAATGTCATCACTTTATGGCATGTGCTGGAACATTTGCCCAATTTGGACAGGGACATTGAAACACTTTTATCGTTATTGGAAGACGACGGCCTCTTGGTGATAGCCGTTCCGAATTATAAAAGTTGGGACGCTCGACATTATAAAAAATATTGGGCAGCATACGATGTGCCTCGGCATTTATGGCATTTTTCAAGAAACAGTATCCAAACGATTTTTGAGCAATATCAATGCCAAGTAATAAAGGAAATACCCATGCCTTACGATGCCTTTTATGTTTCCTTGTTATCTGAAAAATATAAAGGTAACTTCCTCCGAATGCCGACAGCATTTCTAAAAGGCCTCTACTCTAATATACACGGCATGTTTACAGGAGAATATTCGAGCATGATTTACCTCATTCAGAGGAAATAGGCGATTTAAGCGTTTTTAAGCGAACTTCTCTTTTCAAAACGACCACTTATGCGGACACAAAACAAAAATGCCTAAGAAGCTGCTTGTTTTTATTCAAGAAAATAAGATTTTTCAATGGAGAAACACAAAAGCCATAGAGGTTGACAATAGAAAAGAATACAGCAAGAATTCCCTGCTGATATGCAAAGCTTTTCTATTTTTGCGCGACAAACGTGTAGTTATGAAAAAACTGATAATTCCGATAGTAGCACTTTTTGCGATTTCCTGTCAACAGGATAAAATAGGATACGTAGACAACGTAGAGCTCATGGATGGCTATGAGGAGAAAAAAGAAATTGAATCCAAATTCAACAAGAAAGTAGAAGAGCTTACCAAAAAAAGAGATAGCATGTCTCAAGCATTTCAATTGGAGCTTCAAGCATTTCAAGCAAAAGCCAAAACCCTTCCCAATAAAACTGCCCAAGAAGAGTATGCCATACTGCAACAAAGAGGACAGTTTGTGGCACAACAACTTCAACAAGAAGAGCAACTATTGCAAAAAAACAGCCAAACTGAAATGGACACTCTCGTAAGTAAAGTAAAGCGGGAAATCAAATCCTACGGAGAAGCCAACGGATACACCTATATATTAGGCGGTGGTGAAGGCGGTAGTGTGCTATATGGTAAGGACGGCAAAAACCTGACGGAAGCACTTCTGAAGATTCTGAATGACAAGTACAAAAACTAATAAAGGACCCATCTAAAAGATGGGTTTTTTATTGCAATAGATACAGCAGAAACAAGGTAGGCATCAAATAGATAACAATTGTTTTGGCGCCTTCATAGTCTTTCGCCAAACGTTGGCCCAACAATAAGCAAAGCAATGAAACCGCAGATAAGCTTGCGGCATACAATGGGATGGTACTGACTTTGCCTAGAACGATCATTATTACACCAATAGTTGCCAACGCCCCAGAAACACATTCCAAAATCAAAATGGAAAACAGAAGCAACGAAACCTGACCCGCAAAAAAGGTCTTCGAGAAATGGCTTTTCAACCACCCCAAGTTTCCTTTCCAATCCACGATTTTATCAATACCGCTTTGCAGAAAAACGATGGCTAAAAAAAGCAAAAGAAGTATTTGGGATATAGTGATGGCATCAAAAGTCATATTACTGGGCTTTACTATGTAACAATCGGGTTAATTTAATGGAAAGGTCGGTGAATATCAATTTTGCATTTCCGTTCCGTTCAATATGGAATATGGCCTTCTCCAGTTCCGAAACGATGTCCAAAATATTATTCTCATGAACGAAAGGCGCAAATTTCTTCAGGTCAAAATCGGCCTGGTGTACTTTGATATACACCAAGTCTTCTGCACCGTAATTTAAGAGTAGCGCTTGTCGAAAGAGCGATAAACAATAATGCAAAAATTGTTTCTGAACCTCTCTCCCCGTTTTAGATAAATCCTCACCCCAAACCATTAAATCATGAATGGCGGATTTGTTTCCCTTTGCGCGAAAGGCACTCCTAACCCATTTTACGAACCAAGTTTCGAACACCAAATCTTCCGAGTCCTTGTTCACCAAATCAAGTGCCTTGTTGAAATTACCATTGGCTTCTTGAGCAATAGCACTAGCTTCTGCCATAGGAATTCCTTTTTCCTCCAAAGCCCTTATAATAGTGGGTTCCGGAAGTTTTGGAAAATGAAGAACCTGACACCGCGAACGAATGGTGTTGATAATTTGCTCTTCGTCTTCCGCCAAAAGCATAAGCACCGTATTTTGGGGAGGTTCTTCAATCAATTTCAAAAGCTTGTTGCTGGCGGCTTGGTTGATTTTTTCCGCCATCCAAATGATTAGGATTTTATAGCCGCCTTCATATGACTTTAAAGAAAGCTTCTTGACAATGTCTTGGGCTTCATCCACCCCTATTTGACCTTGTTTCTTTTCGATACCAATCCAACGGTACCAATCGAACAAGTTTCCATAAGGTTGTTCCTTCAAAAACCCTCGCCATTCTTTCAAATAAAGGTTGCTTATCGCATGCGACTTTACCTTATCGGAGTTGGCTACGGGAAAAGCGAAATGCAAATCAGGATGCGAATATTGCTCACACTTGGTGTTGCAAGCCATGTTCCCGCCATGATTTTCGCCTTCCGTATTTTGACACAACAAGTACTGCGCATAGGCCAAAGCCATGGGCAATACCCCTGAACCTTCTGGGCCCACAAAAAGTTGTGCATGGGGTACACGACCTAGGTCAGCAGTAGCCGTCAGGTGGTTTTTGATATGAGCGAGTCCCAGGATTTGCGAAAATTGCATAGGCCAAAGATATTCGTAACATAACAAATGAAAACTATTTTTTGAATCCCTTTAAAATATAGAGGAGTCGAACAAGGATAAAAGCCGGAAATCTTTACATTTGGCGATGTCAAAACACCTGATTATGAAAACGCTTGAACATATTGATTTTAATAACAAAAAGGCCCTAATACGAGTGGATTTCAATGTCCCGCTTGATGCGGATTTCAATGTGACCGACACCAGTCGTATTGAAGCGGCAAAGCCCACGATTTTAAAAGTGCTTGAAGATGGTGGGGCTGCTGTGCTGATGAGTCATTTGGGGCGGCCAAAAGGAAAGGTTAACCCCGACATGTCATTGGGCCATATCGTGGATACCGTTTCTGACATTATTGGCGTTCAAGTAAAGTTCGTGTCCGATTGCATTGGAAATGAGGTGCAAGAGGCCGTTTTAGGATTACAAATGGGGGAGGTATTGCTTTTGGAGAACCTAAGATATCACGAAGAAGAAACGACAGGAGATGAATCTTTTGCAAAAGCGTTGTCAGCGAATGGCGACATTTATGTGAACGATGCTTTTGGCACTGCGCATAGAGCACATGCTTCGACAACTGTGGTTGCACAGTTCTTTCCAAATCAAAAGTGTTTTGGCTATTTGTTGGGAAAAGAAATCGAGTCGATTGCCAAAGTGATGGAGACTGGAGAAAAACCCGTCACGGCCATTCTGGGCGGTGCGAAGGTATCTTCCAAAATCACCATCATTGAAAACATTTTGGATAAGGTAAACCACCTTATTGTTGGGGGCGGGATGACCTACACTTTTGTGAAAGCCAAAGGAGGCTCGGTCGGAGACTCTATTTGCGAAGACGACAAAATGGAACTTGCCTTAACTATTTTAAAGCAAGCAGAAGAGAAAGGGGTACAAGTACATTTACCGGTTGACGTACTTGCCGCGGATGATTTCAGCAATGATGCCAACACCCAAATCGTGGCGGTAGATCAAATACCAGACGGATGGCAAGGGCTAGATGCGGGTCCACAGACTTTGGAGATTTTCAAATCCGTCATTCTGCAATCCAAAACAATCCTTTGGAATGGACCCGTCGGGGTTTTCGAAATGGAAAATTTCGCAAAAGGAACCATTGCCATGGGACATTTTATTGACGAAGCCACGCAGCAGGGAGCATTCTCTTTGGTTGGAGGGGGAGACTCTGTTGCAGCCGTAAAGCAATTTGGCTTTCAAGATAAAGTGAGCTACGTCTCCACCGGAGGTGGCGCAATGCTTGAAAGCTTGGAAGGGAAAACACTACCGGGAATTGCAGCAATATTGGACTAAAACCATCGTTTTTCTTTATACGACCGTTCCTATTTTAACGTAGGTTTAGGTCAGATGGCTTTAGAAATTCGAAAAAAAACACCATTTTCGTCTGGTTCGAACCAAACCCTACCAAAATGAAGCTTGGATGTAAAACATTCATAATGGGCTTTTTTGCCCTGCTAGGTTTTGTATGTCTCGCGCAAGAAAGCGATTCTACTCAGCAAGTTACACCCCAGAAACTTGACATTCCCGCGATTACAAAAGTCAAGGACTCTACGGCCACCAAAGATGCCGAGGGACAAATTGCCTTGCCTAAAGCGATTCTTGACGGTAAAGTCATGACCCCAAACGAAACACTTCCGTCCAAAGTAGAGTTAGCTGACCTTAACGAAGCAAGGAAATATGACAGTTTGTGGCTAAAGGAACTCTACAAAAACAAAGAAGCTTTTGTCGAAATGTATGCAGCCGTGCTGGAGCATGACGATGAGGAGTTAAAGGTATTGACAGAACTACCTACGGATACGTTAAAAGCGCGTTTGGAACGCTTAAATGAAAAAACACCTTTCAATATTGCATACAATCCTTCTTTGGAAAATGTCATCAAATCTTTCCTGACCCGAAAGAAAGGATTGATGCAGCGAATGATGACGAGCAGTCAGTTCTACTTTCCTTTGTTTGAGCAAGAATTGGATAATCAGGATATTCCTTTGGAGGTAAAGTATTTGGCGATAGTGGAATCTGCTTTGAATCCAAGAGCGCGATCTCGCGTAGGCGCTAAGGGATTATGGCAGTTCATGTTCAGTACCGGAAAAATGTACGGTCTTGATGTGAGCAGTTATGTGGACGAACGCAACGACCCTATTTTGGCAACCAAAGCCGCGGCAAAGTATCTGTCAAAACTCTACGATATTTTCCAAGATTGGGATTTGGCCTTGGCTGCGTATAATTCGGGACCAGGAAATGTGAACAAAGCGATTCGTCGTTCTGGCGGGTATAAGAACTATTGGAATATTAGAAGAAATTTACCGCGAGAAACGGCGGGCTACGTACCTGCTTTTTTGGCTACACTTTACATTTTTGAGTATGCGGAAGAACATGGTTTTAAGGCCAAAGAAGTAGAACGCCCCTATTTTGATACGGACACGGTACATGTAAAAAACACCATAACCTTTGACCAAATTTCAAAGATGGTGAACATTTCCAAAGAAGAATTGGAAATGTTGAACCCGGCGTACAAACTCAATGTTATTCCGAAAATCAAAGGAAAAAATTACGCTTTGCGATTGCCTACCACTAAAATTGGCACCTTCGTTAACAATGAAGAAGCGATATATGCTTTCGCCAAAAAAGAGTTGGATTCGCTAGAAAAACCTCTTCCCCAACTGGTGGAAACCCAAAACCAGATTCGCTATAAGGTGCGAAGTGGTGATTACTTGGGAAAAATTGCGGAACGGTACGGGGTAGGCGTTAGCCAAATCAAGCGATGGAATGGCCTACGCAGCAATAATCTAAGAATAGGACAGCGTTTGACGATTTATCCCCGCAAACCCTATTTCTCAAAGAAAAGTGTTGCCGCCAAATCCAAAGCGGCAAAACCGATTGACCCAAACAGCAAGGTTCATGTTGTTCAAAGTGGCGATTCCCTTTGGACCATCTCTAGAAAATATCCCGGAATTTCTGTGGAAAATTTACGACAATGGAACGGTCTTAGCAGTAACAATCTTAAACCAGGCACAAAATTGAAATTGTGCGATTGTTCTTCGTAAATTTAACACTATATGAAAAGGTTTAGTTTTTATCTCGCGGCCCTACTTCTAGTGGCCCTGTACTCCTGTAATAACTCCAAAACCAAAACACGCTATCTACCCGAATCAACGGGTGGCATTAATTCCTTGATGGTGGTCATAGATACCGAACTATGGCAAGGTGCGGTTGGTGACAAGGTGCGTGAAATTTTCGCCGCTCAAGTATTGGGGCTGCCACAACCGGAACCTATTTTTAGCATTACCCAGATTCCACCTCAAGTTTTTAAAGGAGCCGTTACCCATTCGCGAAGCGTTTTGTTCGTGGAACAAGACTCCCTTTCCTTGGCCCATGTGAAAACCGACGTATACGCCAAGCCTCAAAAGGTAGCTGTGGTGAAAGGGGAAACCTTCAATGATTTTAGTGATAATCTCGACAAGATTGCGGCACAGGCCATAGCTTCTTTCAAACAGGTAGAGATTAAAGAGGCTCAAAAGCGATTTTTACGCTCTCTAAGCAAGGAAACCGCTTTTGTTGAGGAATTGGGCATTACCCTTAAAGTTCCGTCTTTATATAAGGTTGGAAAGCAAGAAAAGAATTTTGTTTGGATGGATATTCAAATTCCGAAAGGGACTATGAATTTGTTGGCGTATGCGATGCCTGAGGATACGTTTGCTGCGGATTCCACTTTTGTGCGCGACATTATACGGATGCGAGACTCCATCGGCGAAAAATACATCCCTGGACCGGATGTGCCCGGAAAGAAAACGTTCATGATTACGGAGAAGGCTTTTGCACCTTACGTATTTCCAACTGAAATAGGAGGAAAGAAAGCGGCGGAAGCCAGAGGTGTCTGGGAGATAAGCGGATATCCTATGGCAGGACCTTTCGTAACATATATCATAAACGATAAGGAGAACAATCGAAAATTGGTTTTGGAAGGGTTCACTTTTGCGCCTTCTGCCTTAAAACGAGATTACATGTTCGAATTGGAGGCAATACTTCGCACTGTCGAATTCGAAGAGAAATCCTAGCCAAGCTTGAGTATATCAACATTCATAAAATAAAAAAGCCGCTTTTAAAGCGGCTTTTTTAGTCAGCATTATAATTGAGTTTTATCCGAAAGCAAATCCGGTAGAAATTCTGTATACGAATGCGTAAAGTACAATGAAGAACATTGCGAAACAAAACCAAGAGAATATCTTGAAATACTTTTGGATAATCATGTTTCCAAGGTTGCGAAATGCATCCATGTAAATTTCTCTAACAAGTAATAAATTTTTCATAAGTCAGCTTTTAAGATTTAAAGACATAGCAAATTTTGCTGTTTTTTGACACATTCCAGAATCTAAATGATAAAGCGCACCAAAAGGGCGATGAAAAACGAAATAATCTTCAAGAAGCTGCGAAACACATGGTTTCATCGGTGAATGGCACGTATCGTGCTTCCGTTGGTCGATACGGTTTATCGACCAATTGATGTTTCAGGGAGGTTCCAATAAAAAAACCCGGCGCATCGCGCCGGGTTTTCCTATATATTGGATTTTGTTTTTACATTTTTACGATAATAAATTCAGATCTACGGTTCAGTTCGTGCTCTTCTTCAGAACATTCTACCCCGTATACACATCCGTTAAGGAGGGTTTCCTCGCCATAACCGATGGCACTTTCAATTCGACTGGCATCAATACCCTGGGAAATAATATAGTCCCTAGACGCTTTTGCCCTGCGGTCAGAAAGCTTTTTGTTGTAATGCATGTTACCTCTAGCGTCCGTGTGTGATTCAATCTTGATTACCATGTCAGGATGTTCTCTAAGTGCGTCCACGAGTTTATCCAACTCTAAGGAAGCATCGCCACGGATAGCGGATTTATCAAAATCAAAATAGATGTTGTTCGGTTTCAGTTTTAGAACTCCTTCTTCTTCCACGATCAAATCCTCCATTTTCTGCAATGCGATTTCAAGATCGGTGTTTTCGCGTGCGATAATGGTCTGTTGGTTATCCACATAGAAGTTGGTCTTGGTTTTTACAATATACTGTTGGCCTTCTTCCAATTGGTCCAAGACGAATTTGCCTTCCTCATCGGTCTGAACTCTTGTAATGAGCTCCTCTTCGGTTTCGTTCCATATTTCAACTTCTACACCAGATAAAACATCCTTGGAGATTTCATCTTTTACAGTACCTGTAATTTGGAACATTTTGGTAGCCACTGGAACGGCATCCCTAAACCCATAGATATCGTCGTCTCCTTTTCCACCATCTCGATTGGAGGCAAAATAGCCTAAACCTGTATTCTCTTGGAAAACATAGGAGAAGTCATCCTTGTTGCTGTTAATAGGTCTCCCCGCATTTTTGACTTTAGAGAATTGTTCATCGCTGATTTGAGCATAGAAAATATCCAATCCGCCCAGGCCTAAATGCCCATCGGAAGAGAAGTAAACCCTATCTGTAGTAGCAAAAGGAAACATTTCGCGTTCAACCGTATTTACTTCGGGCCCCAAGTTGACAGGAGAAGAATAGCCTCCGCCCTCCAAAAGGTCTACGTAGAAAATATCGGTCTTTCCAATGCTTCCAGGCATGTCCGAAACAAAGTACAAACGCTTTCCATCAGGACTCATGGCAGGATGCCCGGTAGAATAGCTGTCACTATTAAAAGGAACTTCTTGCACTTCGCTCCATTCGCCATCCACTTTTTGGGAACGGTAAATTTTTAAGTGATTGATACCTTTTTTGTCTCGTTTAAGCTTTCGCTTATAATTGTTTCTGGTAAAAAACATGGTCTCACCATCGGGTGAGAATGTAGCACCTGCTTCGTGGAATTTGGAGTTGACCTCGTCCGATATCCGAGCTGGATTTTTGAAATCCATGAGGATAGAATCAATTTCAGCGGTATACAAGTCCAAAAAGGGTTGGTTGTTTCTTCTGTCAATTTTGGATTTGTTGCTTTTGTTTTCCCTGGCCGAGGCAAATACAACCCCCTTATCTCCATAAAAAGTAGGCCCGAAATCTGAGTACTTGGAGTTAATAGGAAGATTATACACCTTCAAATTTCTTTTGGTATTTAAAATTTCGTCCAATCTGCTTTCCAACACATCAGGAGAAGTTTGGATTTTCTCTGCAGAACTTTCTGCATCCATGGTACGATTGTATAAGCGTGCAATTCTTTTGGACCTTGAGTACTTGCCCGTGCCTTTTAGGGCGTTCATATACCGAAAAAGATTCTCAGAATCCATTTGCTCATCATAGCGATCATATAATATAGAATACCAATGGTGCGCTCTGTCCATATTAGTGGTATAGTAATGGGCATCCCCAGCACGTTCCAACAAAGAGAATGTATAGGTTTCTGTCCCTTTAGCCAAGGCCATTTCGTAATATTCAGCGGCTTTGGCATACCACATCTTGTCAAAAAAGTAATCCGCTTTTTGAACAAGCTTGCTTTTGTTAACCGGGTCTTTGCGTTTTGCTTTGCTTTCTTCTTCTAAAGCTTTGTCGTCCTCATCATAAAAGATTTCGATGCGGGAAATAGGCCTATCCGCATCGATGGTGACATTTTGCTGAAAACGCTCGTCTTCTTGCCCTAATGCCATATGAACAAAGGATATACCGAAGAGTATGTAAAAGAATAAATTGTGTTTTTTCATGGCCATGAGGTTAGAAGAATCTGGGTGATTTAAGTCGATTTAGTCGGTTTAGGATGCTATAACGCAGAAAAATTTCGTGCGTTCCGCTATTGTAATTGTTGAGTTCGTTTACGTTAAAGTCGTAGGCATAGCCTAAGTTGAACCTGTCGCTAATCTGGAAGCTGAACAAACCACTAATGGATTCGTCCCATCTATAGTTAACGCCAAAATTTAGTTTTTCGTACAGTAAGAAGTTGGATGAGATATCTACTGCGACAGGAGCACCGAAAACATGTTTCACAAAAAATGAAGGCTTGAACTTGAGGTCCGCGTTGACGTCAAAAACATAACCCCCAATAATAAAAACGTGAATTTGCTCAGTGGCTTCTGCTTCTTGAATTTCATCATAGTGCTGATTGGTCAAAAAGTTTGGTGTTGACACCCCGAAATAGGAGTTATCAGTGTAGAAAAAGGCACCTGCACCAATAGAAGGCAATATCTTTCCTTCGATGTTTTGGTTGAAAACCGCCTCTTCATCACGGAACCTACCTTTGGACCAATCCAAACTAAAGAATCGAATACCGGCTTTTAAACCTAGCGCGAGTCGATGTCCTCTATTGTTCAAAATAAGCTGGTGGGCGTAGTTTCCGTCAATATAGGTTTCTTCGGATGGACCCAAACCATCTTGCACAATGGAAAGTCCCAAGCCATCAAATTTTCCCACAGGCGTATCAATACCAAAGGTCATGGTCCTAGGCGAACCGTCAATGCCCGCCCATTGATCCCTATACAAAGAGGTAACCGTGGCAAACACTCTAGACCCCGTATACGCCGGGTTCACCGTCATTGTGTTGTACTGGTAATGCGTTACCTGCGGATCTTGCTGTGCATTTCCCTGGAAAGTTGCCAGCAGCAAGAATAAAACAATTGGTATTTTATAGGTCAAGGTCATGATTTTTTTTATCTGGTTATGTACAGCCATCCGGTCTTTGTTTTGGTTTGTCCATCGCCATATTGTAAGATGTAATAGTACGTTCCAACTGGAAGCTTCTCGCTTGAACTAAAGTTCATGGAGTTTTGCGTGGTTCCGCTCCAGTCGTTATTGTAGTTTTTGGCTTCGTGGACTTTGGTTCCCCATCTGTTAAAGATTTGTAGCATGTTATTGGGGTACTGGTCAATGCATTCGATAAAGAATACATCATTCAGACCATCTTCATTTGGCGTAATTTCATTATAAACCGTCAAACATTCGGATTGCGTAATTTCCAAAGTGGCTTCATCGCGGTCGTTGGCCATATTCGGGTCAATTTGATCTACATATATAAGCTCCGCGACATTCACATAGTCATCTGTTTCCGTTACGTTCACTGCAATTTCCAATGTAGTTGATGCTCCAGGAGCAATACTTGGAATATCCCATGTGCTGGTTACCACATCATACGTACCTGACAGAGCAGTGGAAGAAACATACTCATATCCTGCGGGCAACTCATCTTCAATACCAATATTGGTGGCCTCATATGAGCTGTTGTTGGTTACCTGAATGGTAAATATTACCGTATCACCAAAGAATGATTCGGTTTTATCAACTGTTTTGATAACTTCCAAATCCACGGTTGGCGTATCAATGGAGAAGCTCACTTCATCATCTTCGCTTTGGTCACCATCGTCATTTCCAGGCGTTGAATCTGGGTCAAACATATCTGAAGTAGTGACTTCGGCGACATTTCGATACTCATCCACCGAATTGGTTGGAGCATTTACGGTAACTTCATAGCTCACCACTTGCGTTCCGACCGGTACGGTACCGAAGGACCAAGTAATGGTGTTGCCTGTTACCAATCCTCCGTTGTTTACGGTTCCTAACGTATAGCCTATTGGAAGGGTATCTACTATGGTAACATTGGTAGCCAATCCAGGCCCACTGTTTTCCAGAGTAAGTTCGAATACAACGGTATCTCCAGCATTGGGCATGGTAAGCGAGCCGCCACTTAATGTTTTGGTCAGGCTTAAATCTGCAGGGATTAAAGTAATCGAAGTCCTATCTTCATCATCTTCGCTTTGGTCACCATCATCATTGTTGGGTGTGGAATCTGAATCGAACTGATCTGCTTGCATTACCTGTGCAGTGCTGACATATTCATCCGGAAGGTTGGCTGGAATATTCACGGAAACGTCAAAGGTCAGCACGGTAGTCGTTCCGGTAGGGATGTTCAAACCAGACCAAACAATCGTACTTCCGCTTTGCGCTCCTCCATTGTTTACGGTACTGACCGTAAATCCTGAAGGAATATTACTTTCAACGGTAACTCCTGAAGCGTCGTTAGGACCATTATTGGTAATTGATAGAGTCAACGTTAAGATATCACCAGGATTTGCATCGGTATCCGAGATGGAATAGGTGAGCTCTAGGTCAGATACTTGCGGTATGGTCAAGGCACTATCCTCATCATCTTCGCTTTGATCTCCGTCGTCGTTATTCGGTGTTGAATTAGGATCGAAATTTGCGGCATTGGTTACCTGCGCAATGTTTTCATATTCTCCCGTCACATTGGTAGGGGCATTTACTGTAGCAACTAGGTTGATACTCACTGAAGTTCCAACGGAAATGGCTGGAAGTGTCCAGTCTCCCGAGGTGCTATTGTAAGTGCCATTGGCAGTAGAACCAGTATCTGAAACAAAAGTGTATCCTGCTGGAAGCATATCATTCACTATAGTCCCCGCTGGAGCATCTATTGGTCCAGCATTATCCACGGTAAGGATAAACGTTACATTATCTCCCACGTTCGGATTCGCGTTGCTAACGGTCTTTCCTAAACTCAAATCTGAGGTAGGAGCAACAGTAATGGTCACACTATCGGTATTCTGACAACCATTGAGGTCGGTTCCTATGACGATATATGTGGTATCTGTCAACGGGAATACGGTATCTCCATCAGTTACGCCGTTATCCCAAACATAACTGTCTGCTCCAGACCCTGTAAGTGTAACAGGCTCTCCGGCATTGATGGCAAGGGTTGTCGCGTTGGCTACAACAACAGGCAGCGCATTGATGGTCACGTCAATTTGTGCACGCGGTCCCTCACAGCCGTTGGCATTGGTCTGCGACACGTAATAGGATGTGGTTCCGGCGGTAGCGGTTGAAGGCGTTGGTGCCGTGGCACTTCCGGTTCCCCCGGAGGATACGGTGTACCACAATAGGTTGGTCCCGGTAGCGGTGAGTGCGGATGCGGTGTCCCCTTCACAGTATACCACGGGCGATGTCACGCCCGGGGCCGCCGGCAAAGGGTTCTGTGTTATGGTAATGGCGGTACGCGTACTGCTGGTACATCCATTGACGGTGTTCCTTGTTTC
>JBCCKH010000009.1:0-196391 GCA_039027495.1 Bacteroidota bacterium | reverse complement strand
GTGGGGAGAGCAGGATTCGAACCTGCGAAGGTAAAAACCAACAGATTTACAGTCTGTCCTCGTTGGCCGCTTGAGTATCTCCCCGCCTTATTTTCAGTACTTTAAGAGCCGGTAGAGGGACTCGAACCCACGACCTGCTGATTACAAATCAGCTGCTCTAGCCAGCTGAGCTATACCGGCCTATACCGCCTTTTTTAACCATAAAAAAGCCCGTTATTTCTAACGGACTGCAAATGTATAGATTTATTTTTTTAATCAAAATAAAATTAAAAAAATTTTCCCTAGGCTTTGGCCCTCATTTTCTCCTTCTTTTTTACCAGTTGACGTTCTAAAGAATTACAGGCAGAATCCACCGCTTCTTCGAAGGTTTTGCATTGTTTCTTTACAATAAAAACATCTCTTGGGACCAATACTTTAATTTCCACAATCTTATTCTCTTTCGCACTAGTATTGTCCACCTTTAAATGAACATCAGAACTAATTACCTTATCGTAGAACAAATCCAGCTTATCCATTCTTTTTTGAATAAAGTCGATGAGCTTGCCGTCCGCAACAAAATTGACAGATTGTGCATTTACTTTCATATGGTCTTAGTTTTTAGGCGTCGCCCGATAGCGACAAGGTTTAACTTCACAAGAAACTACTTCTTGCCTCTGGGATGAGCCTTAGCATGTATCTTCTTTAGCTCGGCGATACTATTATGGGTATACACCTGTGTGGATGCTAAACTGGCATGGCCCAACAATTCTTTCACAGCATTAAGGTCAGCTCCCCTATTCAACAAATGCGTTGCAAACGTGTGCCTCAAGATGTGCGGGCTTTTTTTCACCTTAGGGGATACCATACTAAAATACTTATTAATGACCCGATAAACAAGTGTTTCATAAATTTTACCGCCCCTCTCCGTCAAGAAAAGGAAAGGTTGTTCAGTACTGTTTTGCACCGTCTTCCTCTTAACCCTATATGCCGTTAGGGCTTCTACCACCTCCGGCAACAAAGGCACAATTCGTTCTTTATTGCGTTTTCCCAAAACTTTAAGTAATCGAGTGTTTATGTCAACGTCGGTACTCTTAAGGTTGACTAGTTCGGCACGCCGAATACCTGTGGTGTACAATAACGTTATTATTAGTTTATCACGACAGCCTACAAAATCATCTTCAAAGGGTATATCTCCCAATACCTTTTCCATCTCCTGCTCGGAGAAAGGTACTTCCAACAACTTTTGGGTTTTCAGCGCTTTATGCTTTTGCAAGGGGGAGACGTCTATCCTTTTGATTTTTACCAAAAACTTGTAATAGGCCTTTAAGGAAGACAATTTCCGATTGATTGAGGTATTCGATACCCCATCGGCCGATAGGCTGACGATCCATCCGCGCACCAAACTGTATGGGACATCAGTGATGTCTTCTGTCTCATGGGTTTCTGCACAGTAATTAGAAAAACCGCTTATATCCGATTCATAGGCTGCAACCGTATGTTTGGAGTAATTCTTCTCGTATTGAAGGTATTCTATAAAAGCGGATAACACCATAATCTAAAGGTACCTAATGGAATTGACATAAAAAGAAAACCTCCAGCTTCAGATTGAAACGGGAGGTTTGATATATTTTGATAATAGAGCTTTATATCTCTTCGCTATCTCGAAGGCCTTGTATATACTGGGCTTTTTGAATTTCAGCCCTTCTTTTAACAGAGGGTTTCGTAAATTGCTGTCGTTTTCTCAATTGACGCATTGTGCCCGTCTTGTCGAACTTTCGCTTGAATCGCTTCAAAGCTCTATCTATATTTTCTCCTTCTTTTACTGGTATTATTAACATAGACTACAACCTCCTTTCTTTTAGCATTAAAGGTGCAAAGATACACCTTTTTTTATGTCGCCCAAACAAATTCAACTTTGAACAACTTGGGCATATTCTTTTTTGTCAATCATCAATTTCGCCAAGATTTCCTTTAGGATTTCGGAAGTACCTCCCCCGATTCGACCTAATCGACTATCCCGCAGCATGCGGGCCAAAGGATACTCTTCCATATAACCATAACCACCTAACATTTGCAAACAACCATCAATTACCTTATCCGCCATTTGTGTAGACATCATTTTGGAAATCGTGGCTTCTTTTACTGCATATTTACCTTCTGCCAACAGTTGTGCTACATTATAATTATAGGTTTTGCAAACTTCCATTGCAGCAGATAATTCCACCATAGTATGCCGCAGTGCCTGAAAATCGGTTAATGATTTTCCGAAAGCGGTACGCTCTTTCATGTACGACATAGTATACTCCAAGGCATATTCTGCACGGGCATGGGCATTAACCCCCATAATCAAGCGCTCCAAATCAAAATGCTGCATGATATAGGCGAAACCCATGTTTTCCTCACCCATGCGATTGCATTCTGGAATGCAAACATTATCAAAAGATAATTCTGCTGTATCCGACGCGCGCCATCCCAACTTGTCCAATTTGGTAGCAGAAATCCCTGGGGTATCCTTATCCAAAAGGAAAATACTGATACCCTTGTTTCCTGATTCGGGGGTGGTTTTAGCGGCAATCACCAAATAGTCACAATAATAACCATTGGTAATAAAGGTTTTGGAACCGTTGATGATATAGGTATCCCCCTCTTTTACGGCGGTAGTACGCATACCAGCAACATCAGAACCCCCAAACGGTTCGGTGATTCCCAAACAACCTATTTTTTCTCCCAAAATACTTGGGGTTAGGTATTCGTTCTTTATCCGTTCATCTCCCTCAGCATTCAAATGGGTCATGGCCAGATACACATGCGCCCAAATTGCAGCCGCAAAACCACCGGAATTGACACGTTGCAATTCTTCCAACAAAATCACGGTATAGAAAAAGTCCAATTCCAAACCACCATATGCCTCTGGGTAAGGCAATCCGAAATAACCCATTTCTCCAAACTTGGTCCAAATGGAACGGTCAATTTTACCTGATTTCTCCCATTCATCTACATACGGAACTACTTCCTTTTGAAGGAAGTCTCTTAAACTCTCTCTAAAAAGCCTGTGTTCTTCGTTAAAATAAGCATCACCCATAGCTGAAACTAGTCTTTCTTTAGGGACAAATATAGTCCAATTCTAATAATCTTATCCGTTGGAAAACCATCGACATCCTTTAAATCTTCGAGAGATTCAATACCATTTGTTTCTCGATACACCACTATGTTTTCTGCAACATTCCGTCGGATATATACCAAGGAAGCCAACTCCTCAGCACTTGCTGTTAGCAAATTGATTTTATCAATTTTTGGAACCTGTAGTACCCGAAATCGTTTCAAGGTTTTTTCAACCGTTGCGGAATCCAAACCATAAACATCATACAGCTGTTCATCAATCAAGAACCCCCCTAGGCGGTCTCTGAACTTGATGATTCGAACGGATAATTTTTCACCAATACCATACACCTTTTTCAATTCCGATGCGGTTACGGAATTTAAATCTTTGACCCTCGCCTCCTTCTTTGTAGGTTCCTGATTATCATAAATCGTCTTTTGTTGGTCAAAATTGGTTTGTTTGAACTTGAAATAGGGCTGTAATGTGATAAGCAGTGAGTCTGAAACTTGGGTCACATCTTGAAATTGGGAGGCAGATTGAATGTATTTTCCCGTTTTCCGAAAAGCGAATAATCTATCGATTTCTTCAGGTGAAATACCTAAAGTATACGCTTTGAAATCTGACAAATAATTCGGGTTGAACGGATATATCTCGGCCTTGCGTTGTTGTACGACCACTTGCTTTATGCTATCCAATTCATCTATCAAGGAAGCATCTATCAAACCCACTTCACTTTCTTCACTTGGTACCCAATCTGAAATAAAAACCATGCCTTGGAGCACTATAAGGATAATGACCAAATAAAGGGTACCCCGTTGTTCTTGTTTATTGAATGAAAAGAAGGAACCCACTAACGCTTTGCTAAATCATTTTATGATTTTGAGGCTTTGATGGCGTCTAGGTAACGTCCTAGTTGTTTTTTCACTTCTGGGAACAGGAAGTACAAACCTACCATGTTCGGGAATACCATCGCGAAAATCATTGCATCAGAGAAGGCCCAAATGGAATCCATACTGGCTGCGGCACCAATGACAACAAACGTCAAAAACAACAGTTTGTAGGTCAAATCCGTGCGTTTGCCTCTTCCGAAAAGAAACTTCCATGACTGCAAACCATAGTAAGACCAAGAAATCATGGTGGATACCGCGAAGAGTACCACGGCAATCGTTAAAAAGACATTGGAATAAGGAATGTACTTCGCAAATGCTTGTGATGTGATTCCTGCTCCTTCATACGCCATACCGTCAATAAAAACAGCTCCAGAACCATCACCTCCATATTCAAATACCCCTCCAAAATTGAAGATAATGATTACCAAAGCGGTCATGGTACAAATCACTACGGTATCGATAAAAGGCTCAAGCAATGCCACCAAGCCTTCAGAAGCGGAATATTTTGTTTTCACGGCAGAGTGGGCAATAGAAGCTGAACCTGCACCGGCCTCGTTGGAGAAAGCGGCTCTTCTGAAACCTACCAGCAATACGCCGATAACCCCTCCGACACCAATAGCAGTTGGGTTGAATGCCTCTTTGACAATCAGTCCGATAGCATCATCAATCAAGGAGAAGTTTCCAAGGATGATATACAAACAAGCAATAATATAGAGAAGGGCCATAAAAGGGACTACTTTTTCAGTTACGGAAGCAATACGTTTGATTCCACCAATAATAATGACTCCTACCAATACTGCGAGAACCAAACCAATAATGGTTCCGGCCATGGCGCTATCCCATCCAAAGAGCTCTTTTACTACAATAGTGGCTTGATTGGATTGGGCTGCGTTCCCTCCACCGAAAGAACCACCAATACAAAAGACGGCGAACAAAGCAGCCGCTACCTTACCTAAGGTGACAAAACCTTTGTTTTTCAAACCACGGCTAATGTAGTACATGGGGCCTCCATAAACGGTACCTGAGGCATCAACATCGCGATATTGAACTCCCAGAGTACATTCCACAAACTTGGTAGACATCCCCAGCAATCCACATACAATCATCCAAAAAGTTGCACCTGGTCCCCCTAAGGCAATGGCCAGGGCCACCCCAGCAATATTTCCGTTCCCTACAGTACCCGACACTGCAGTAGCCAGGGCTTGAAAGTGGCTCACCTCGCCTTCTTGACTTTCGTCACGAATTGTATCTGGCAAATCCCCATCAACAATATTAACTTCCGCTTTCTCAACGCCATGTCCTGCTGCACCTTCTAAAGCATCATACTTACCTCGAACAACATTAATGGCCGTCCAAAAATGCCTCACATTGGGGAATCCGAAATAGAGGGTGAAAAACAGCGCACTTCCTACCAATAAAATCAGGACGAAAGGTGTACCTAAAATTTCGAAAAAGATAATCGTATTAAAAAAGTCAGAAACCGGTTTGAAGGCTTGGTCTATCTTTTGGTCAAGACCAATTTCTTCGGTTTCTTGGGCTATGGTTATAAGGGGAAGTAGTAGAGTGAAAATCGCGAGAAGTCTTCGCTTCATAATCAAAGGTTTGGTGTGTTAATTTGATGTTAAGCGGTCAATATCCAAAAAAAAATCAACGCAATCAAATATTGGGGTTGTTAAACTACCCTATCTTGAACATTTGGTTCAGTTTTCGAATTTGTTCGGGTCTGCCCAAAACAATGACTTTTCCTTTGGGCTGCAATTCGAGGTCAGCTTCGGGGTTGATAATGTAGTTTCCATCTGGTTCGATATAGCCGATTATGGTACATCCCGTTCTTTTTCGCAAGTCTAAATCCCGAAGGGAATTACAGGGCATTTGGTTGGTGAAATCTTCAATTTCGACCTCTTCAAGGTTGGTAGTATGTTCACCTTCTATGGAAAGTTGGTCCATAAACGTAATGAGGTCGGGCATAACCACCAAAGAAGCCATATGGTCTCCCCCAATTTTATCGGGCATGATAACCTTGTTCGCCCCGGCGAACCGCAACTTTTTAATGGAAGTCACTTCAGAAGCCCTACTAATGATAAAGAGCTGTTGGTTCAGCTGTCGAGCGGAAAGCACCACAAACAAGTTGGTGGCGTCATCCGGAACAGCCGTAATCAAATATTGCGCGCGTTTGATACCCGCCATCAAAAGTGTCTCATCTTCATTGGCATCTCCTTCGATAAAAAGCGCTTCGTTTTCATGTCGCTCAATGATTTCCTTGTTCTTTTCGATGACCACAAACGGTTTGTTGTAGGCTTTCAAACGTTCCGCAGCCTGTTTTCCATTTCGGCCAAAACCGCAGACCACCACATGATTGTCCAAGGCATCGATTTTTTTCTTCACTTTCTTCTTTTTAAGGGTTTGAAGGGAATTACGTCCTAACAAGTATTCGGTTACCACCGAAATGGCGTAACCAAAAATGAAAACACTGGTTACAATTAAAAATACAGTAAAAATCTGGGTATGGGCATCCAAGGGTTTGACCTCAGCAAAGCCAACGGTCGTTACTGTGATTATGGTCATGTAAACCGCCTCAATCCAAGTAAAGTCTCCCAAAATACGATAACCCAAAACCCCAAATACCAACACCAGAACCATTAGGGTCAAGGCAGTTACGATTCGTGAGCGGAACAGTTTTACCATATTAGAGGTCGAAAACAGAAGTTCTTTTGGTGTAAATCAAGTCTTTGATGCGCAACCAGAAGGCAATGAAGAGATATAAGGCAAAACCAAAACCCAAGGTGGCAAAAGTGAGATAAATAAAGGTTATCCGCACTACACGTACCCGGATACCCATTCGGTCTCCAATTCTGCGGCATACCTCAAAACCACGTTTTTGCAAATAATACAATAGCTCGTACATCCCCGTCATGTGTTAAAATTATGGGTTTTGATTTAATAAATGCGTGCCAACCGCACATTGAAGACACTTTTTCTGAGCACAGTACTGTTTGTACAATTGGATTCTGGCCTGAGATTGAAATGCATTTTTGGATGACAATCCAATGGAATCGAAATTCTCTACAACGGTATTCTTTTCTGGTGAAAGCCGCCTCAAGACTTCAATTATCTCTTGGGATGGTTCTTTTCCGAAGTGGCTATCATAACAAAACTTCAAAGGCACAATGGCATTGATAATCAACAGGTCTACGAATTGATTGGATAAGCGTTTTGTATGCTTCTTTGAAACCTTGATGAACGTATAGTGGGTTTCCCAGAAAGGTGCCGTTTGGACTTTCAGTATTCGCTGATACGCTACTACTCCATTGCAGGTCATCAACAGCTGAAAGAGGTTTTCATGCCGATGATACAGTTGGGCCAATTGGGATAACCGGATAGTGGGAAAGTTCCTCGGGCGCATTCCAAAGAAAGCAGGTACTTCTGTGGAGGGTGGCAAGGAGAACTTCTGCCTTTGGTATTCATATTCTTTTTTCAGATTTAAATAATAGGGCTCAAGACAATGCTCTTTTTGCAAAAGACCAAAATGCCCAAAGAAAAGACTTTCGAGAACCATGGAATCTCCTCGCAGCTTTCGGACTATTGAAAAATCCAAGCAGGTTGCCCGTTCAAAGAAGAAACTGCTGTTCACCTTGGTTCCGAAACTTCTGCAAAGCATAGCAAAAAGCACACGCTCCCAATCATTTTGATGTTGATTCAAATGTTCTTGAATGATTCGCGCTTTTTGTTCTAGGCGTTCAATGTATAAGCGCTCCTCCCAAAACTTCCAATGTATTTCGGGAAAGGCCGAGATATCTTTCTCACATGATATAAATCGGTTTGAAGTGTGTTGAATTAGATTTTGATAGGAATCCAACAAGTCTTGAGACACATATCTTTTTAGCTCAAGGGTGGGGATTTCAGTATTGTCTCTTCGAAAAATGGAAATGTCATCTTCCCAAACGACGTGCAAGATGACATTGTTATACTTGTTATCAGACTCATGGTGATGTTGGTACCAATCCGATGCTTTGATATGAATTTCAACATTCCCTGCCCATTCTTGACCCTCAATACCGATTCTCGCATTGAAAAAATCAGGACCCTCCAGGGTATTCAGTTGACCGGGAGCAACTACCTGAATCGCTTCACCCTTTGTGGTCTTTATCGTCGCCGGAAATTTTTGATATTGCCAAACGTAAGACAATAGGTCCTCTCGCATGATATTGAAGTTTTATCATGCACCAAGCTTCAAAGAAGGTTGATTTGAGGCTAACAGGGAAGCAAAAGTGCTTTTTACATTAAGGGTTGGCTACCTCGCCCTCCCAATTCATGAAACCACCCATGAGGTTATAGGCGTTTGCAATGCCCATATTGTTCATGAGAGCGCAAGCCTGTCCACTTCGATTGCCCGAACGACAATAGACATAGAAATTCTTGCTTTTATCCAATTTATCCACTTCGTCCAAAAATCCTTGTCCTAAATAGATATCAATATGATGCGCTCCGGGGATGTACCCTTCCTCCCACTCCTCTGGAGTTCGGACATCAAGGATAAAGGCGTTTTCGTCTTGAGCCAACTGCGCGCTCCACTCTTCTTGGGATAGGTCTGCCATGATATGATTTTAAACTCCAAAAATACGTATCCTGTGGAAACCTAAATAGCAGAAGTACTTTTTTACTATACTTTAATGGTGCACCCAATGGCACGCGTGGTTTCCACTTTGATTTCCTTTCCGGAAAGCATGGCGTCAACAGCATCCTCTACATATTTCTCTTCTACTTTGGAAGCATCTTGATAGTTGTCATCAATGGCACCTATATATTTTACAATTTTTCCTTTAGCAGTGTTTTCAAGAAGATAAATATGGGGCGTGCGCGTCGCGCCATATTGTGGATAGACTTTTTGCCCTTCATCGAACAAATACGGAAAACTGAAACCTTTTTCTTTGGCACGTACTTTCATCTTTTCAAAACTATCTCCTGCTTTTACCGCCGGATTGTTTGGATTGATGGCAATAACTGGGACACCTTGGGCTTTGTATTTGGCATCCAACGCAATGATACGGTCTTCATACGCCACCGCATACGGGCAAGTATTGCAAGTGAAAATGATAAGAAATCCCTTGGCATCTTTAAAATCTGCTAAGGAAACCATGCTGCCATCAATATTCTTTAGTGAAAAGTCTGTGGCCATATCACCAATACCATATCCTTCCGCGACTGGTTTATCCCCATAAGTGAAAGAGGCAAAAACCAACAAAAACAGGGTAGCGCCTAAAAATTGAAAAAGTTTCATAGTTCTCATTGTAAAAAGGGTTGTATTTCGTTTAAAAGTTCTTCGTACGTAAAGCCTCGTTCAAAAAAGGCTCGTTTGCTTTTGGAATAAATTAAGGTGGCAGGTATACCACCTTGCCAGTCTTCTGAGACTTTAGGTATCCAATCATTCTGTTTGGGGTCATCCAAAATAACCACTTCAGATTGCAGCTGCTTCTTTTCCACAAAGGGTTCCAATCTTGATTTCCACATCGAGGGCATATCAAGACTTACCAAAGTAACGGAAACGTTTTGGTCCTTCATTTCGGAGTTGATTCGCTCAAAGTAAGGTAACTCGGCAATACAAGGTTTGCACCAAGTCGCCCAAAAGTTAATGATGTGGACGGTTTCATCCTCTTTGTGAAGCAACGGCTCAAATTCAGCAAAATCATATACCGGGAACTTCACCGCTTCCTCCATTTCAGAAACCGAACTTGATGCGGTTGTTTGTTGACTATTTTGGGTATCAACCGCTACTTCTTTGGAAGTTGATTGTTTGCAACTAACCATCAGAAGCACTACCAATAGACTAAGAATCAATCTCATACTCATATTGTATCGTTTTAAAATTAAGCATTGGAGTACGCATGTCTTTTTATTTAACAAAATTTTATCGCGTTTTGGCTTTCGAAACATCGAAAAATGTCTTTACATTTGTATATACAAATTTTGTTGATACATGAATGTAGAGGAAGTCATTAAAACCACTAAAAAAATTCCGTTACACAAACGCACCTTGATTCATATCACCTTGGTGCACCACAAGGTTGCCGAAACCATCGCAACAGTATTAAAGCCTTTTGAAGTTTCAGTGCAACAATTTAATGTATTGCGCATTTTGCGTGGACAAAATGGCAAACCCGCCAACTTATCCACTTTAAATGAACGAATGGTTACCAAAATGAGCAATACCACCCGTCTTGTCGATAAACTATTACTCAAAGGGTATGTGGACCGAAGTATTTGTGCCGAAAACAGACGTAAGGTAGAAATAGGGATTACGGACCTTGGTTTGGAGGTGCTTTCAGAAATGGACAGCGCCATGGATAAAGCGGAGCAGCAAGCCGTTTCAAAACTCACAACAAAAGAATTACAAACCTTAAATGAATTACTAGATAAATTTTAAAATGAGTACAATACTAGAAGACTTACAGTGGCGCTACGCCACCAAAAAATTCGACCCTTCCAAAAAAATCTCTGAAGACCAACTCAACACGCTTTTGGAAGCTGCGCGGTTAAGCCCAACTTCCTATGGCCTGCAACCTTTTCACGTATTCGTAATTGAGGATGCCGAAATACGAGAACAGTTAAAGCCGGTTTCTTGGAACCAATCGCAAATAGTGGATGCATCACACCTTTTGGTCTTTGCAAACCACAATGAATTTGGCGCCAGTTTGGTCGACGAATACCTTGACAACGTAAGCGAAACGCGAGGTGTTTCTATAGAACAACTAAAAGGCTACGGTGACTTTATGAAATCCAAACTATTGGATTTGCCAGAAGCCTCAAAAGACAGTTGGACGGCACGACAAGTATATATCGCATTGGGCAATGTAATGACCGCAGCGGCTACACTTAAGGTTGATACTTGTCCTATGGAAGGTTTCGACCGAAAAGCCTATGATGAAATCCTTGGATTATCTGAAAAAGGGCTTACTACAACCGTCGTTCTTCCAGTGGGCTATAGGTCGGAAGAAGACGAAACCCAGCACTATGCCAAAGTTCGGCGTGCTGCGGAAGACTTTGTAACAATTATTTAATACTAAACATAAAAAACATCTTAAAATCCTAAAACATGAAAAAAAGAATTTCAACTATCGTTTTGGCCTTAGCGGTTAGCTCCATGGTTTTTGCAAACCCTATTGACGGAGAAAAAAAAGAAGTAAAGGCCGGTGAGAGCACCATTACTTGGAAAGCATACAAAGTTACTGGTTCACATGTAGGAACCATAACCCTTAAATCTGGTTCATTGGAGTTTGATGGAGACAAACTTACCGGCGGGGAATTTGTGGTAGACATGACCACTATCAACACCACGGACCTTACTGGCGATTATAAAAACAAGCTGGACGGTCACTTGAACTCCGATGACTTTTTCGCAGTAGCGAGCAATCCAACATCTTCTATGGTCTTTACCAAAGTGGAGGGCACTGGAAAAAACGCTTACAAAGTAACTGGAGATTTAACCATCAAGGGGATTACCAAGCCTATTACGTTCGATGTTTCAGTATACGGAAGCAAAGCAACGGCCACCTTAAAAGTTGACCGAACCAAATACGACGTAAAGTACGGTTCGGGTAGCTTCTTTGATAATCTTGGTGACAAAACCATATATGACGAGTTCGACCTAGTGGTCGATTTGCAGATGTAATCTGCTCGGTTTAGTGTTTGAAAACCCCTATTGCGCATACGTAATCGGGGTTTTTAAGGTTTAAAATTTGTGAAGAACGATTTCCTTTCTATATTTGGGGAAATGATTAGAACAACAAACAACTGCTGGTGGATGAACTTACGAAGTATGTCGTGAGCTAGTCCCCTGTTAACAATATATGAGGCTTGTCATCACGACAGGCCTTTTTTAATGCATCAAACTCAAATTACGGTTCTCTAAAAATGTATACCTTAAAAACCGACTACAAAAAAATTCTGGCGGATACGATTACCCCGGTAAGCGTATACCTCAAAATTCGGGATAAGTTTCCCAATAGCATTCTGTTGGAAAGTAGCGACTATCATGCCAACGACAACAGTTTTTCCTATATCTGCTGCAATCCCATCGCCTCGATTGCGATTGAAAATGAACAAATCACGGAATCTTTTCCGGATGGGTCGCAAACGGTAACCCAAATTGACGATAGTGTTGATGTTCCTGATGTTATTCATGGATTCTCTAGAAAATTTCAGGTCGCTGACAACACCTTCAAGTTCATCAACAATGGTCTCTTTGGTTATATGGCCTACGATGCGGTGCGCTACTTCGAGGAGGTTTCCATTCAAAAAAAGGAGAATTCTGTTGCCATTCCAGATGTGTATTACGCGGTGTACCAGAACATTATTGCCATCAACCACTTCAAAAACGAGGCTTATATTTTCGCACATTGTTTTGACCAAGAAAGCAACGTAGCAGAAATTGAACAGCTTTTGAATGTAAGGAACTTCGCCTCATACACCTTTCATCGTGATGGAGACGGGTCTTCCAATCTGGATGATGAAACGTATAAGGCCCACGTTGACCTAGCCAAAAAACATTGCAAACGCGGAGATGTTTTTCAATTGGTATTATCCCGTAGGTTTACCCAGGGTTTTAAAGGGGATGAATTCAACGTGTATCGCGCCTTGCGTTCCATAAACCCTTCACCTTACCTCTTTTATTTCGACTACGGAAACTTCAAGATCTTTGGTAGCTCCCCTGAAGCACAGCTTATTGTTAAAGAAGGAAAAGCCGAAATCCATCCTATTGCCGGAACCTACAAAAGAACTGGTAGCGATGAGATGGATGCGGAACTAGCGAAGAAATTGGCAGCCGATGAAAAAGAAAACAGCGAACATGTTATGCTCGTCGATTTGGCACGGAATGATTTGAGTCGCAATGGCAATACTGTACAAGTGGAAACCTATCGGGAAGTCCAGTATTTCTCTCACGTCATCCATTTGGTCTCCAAGGTCACTGGAACGAAAAAAGAAAACATCCCAACGATGAAAGTTGTCGCGGATACATTTCCGGCCGGTACGCTGAGTGGTGCCCCCAAACATATGGCCATGCAACTGATTGAAAAATACGAAGTCACCAACCGTTCGTATTACGGAGGAGCTATTGGTTTCATGGATTTTGAAGGCAATTTCAACCATGCTATCATGATTCGCACCTTTTTGAGCAAAAACCATGAGTTGCATTTTCAGGCTGGTGCCGGTTTGGTCGCTGCCTCTGACCCAGAAACCGAATTGCAGGAAACCTTTAATAAACTTGGCGCTTTGACCAAAGCCTTGGAAATCGCAGAGTCCTTATGAGCACATCACGCACCATTTTGATGATTGACAACTACGATAGTTTTACCTACAATCTAGTTCACTATCTCGAGGATTTGGATTGTGAAGTCATCGTAAAACGAAACGACCAATTCGAATTGGAGGAAGCAGATGCATTTAACGAAATCGTATTGTCACCCGGCCCTGGAATTCCAGATGAGGCCGGTTTATTAAAACCTTTGATAGAAAAGTATGCCAGTAGCAAACGTATTCTTGGGGTTTGTTTGGGTCAACAGGCTATAGGTGAAGTTTTTGGCGGTAGCTTGGTAAATTTGGACCAAGTATACCATGGGGTAGCTACCGAAATTGAGATTACAAAGGAGGACCCGCTTTTTAAAGGTTTGCCCAAAAAGATTCCCGTGGGCCGCTATCATTCTTGGGTAGTGCATAGCGAATTGCCAGAGGAATTGATTGCCACTTCATTTGATGAAAATGGTCAGGTAATGTCCTTACGGCACAAAACCTATGATGTGGCAGCGGTACAATTCCATCCTGAGTCAGTATTGACGCCAGATGGAAAACAAATGTTGAAAAACTGGTTGGAACAGTAGAAAAAGTAATTATTGTTGTCACTCTGAGCGAAGTCAAAGAGTAGACGAATCTATAAAATGAAAAAGATTCCGTTTCCTCGCCTGACCAGTCGGGCAGGAAGTACGGAATGAGAAAAAAATACAATGAAAGAAACCTTAAATCGACTTATTAACCACGAGGTACTCTCCAAAGAAGACGCAAAACAAATCTTGGTGAATATTGCCAATGGAGAATACAACACCAGTCAAATTGCGGCCTTTTTGACCGTGTACATGATGCGTAGTATTACCATCGACGAGCTGGAAGGTTTTCGCGATGCCCTTTTGGAATTGTGCTTGGCGGTCGACCTCAGCGATTACAATCCCATCGATTTATGTGGAACCGGTGGAGACGGTAAGGATACCTTCAACATTTCCACTTTGGCCTCGTTTGTGACCGCTGGTGCAGGAATCAAAGTCACCAAACACGGTAACTATGGGGTGTCCTCAAAATGTGGGAGTAGCAACGTCATGGAATTTCTAGGTATCAAATTCAGCAATGAAGCCGATTTTTTAAAAAGGTCGATTGATGAAGCTGGGATTTGTGTGCTGCATGCGCCCTTATTCCATCCCGCAATGAAAAATGTGGCACCCATTCGAAGGGAATTGGCCGTAAAAACCTTTTTCAACATGCTTGGGCCCATGGTGAATCCGGCATTCCCCAAAAACCAAATGGTAGGGGTTTTCAATCTGGAATTGGCCCGAATGTATGGGTACCTCTATCAAAACACGAATAAGAACTTTACCATTCTCCATGCGTTGGATGGTTATGATGAAATCTCGTTGACTGGAGAAACCAAGACCATTTCAAACGCTTCCGAGGCGATGTTATCACCGAAAGATTTTGGTGTGGATGCTGTTCAAATGAGTGCGATAACGGGTGGGGATGACGTCGCAGGCTCTGCACAGATTTTTATGGACATTCTGCAAGGAAAAGGAACGGAAGCCCAAAACAATGTGGTTTGCGCCAATGCGGGAATCGCCATTGCTACTGTGGAAAGCAGCTCTCCGAAGGCTGGTTTTGAGAAAGCAAAGGCATCGCTGTTGGGAGGAAAAGGATTGGAAGCCTTGAAAAAATTGCAGGAATTGAGTAGAGCTTAAAATGAAAAAGATTCCGTATCCCCGCCTGACCAGTCGGGCAGGAAGTACGGAATAACGAAAAAGAAACGCAGAAACAGAACAGGTCATTCCTGCGGAAGCAGGAATCCAAAGAACGAAATGAACATCTTAGATAAAATAGTAGCCGATAAGCGCAAAGAAGTGGCCCTCAAAAAGGAGCTGATTCCCCTAAGTCAATGGGAAGCGTCCGTTTTGTTTGATAGAAAGGGTATTTCGCTGGCAGAGGCGCTGCGCAAATCCAACTCTGGAATCATAGCCGAGCACAAACGCCGTTCCCCTTCCAAACAAACCATCAACCAAAACACCAATGTCGGTATGGTGGCAAAAGGGTATCAAAACGCTGGTGTTTGTGGAATGAGCGTGTTAACGGATATCAAATATTTTGGAGGCTCCTTGGAGGATCTTTTGCTTGCTAGGGCATCAGTTGAAATGCCTTTGTTGCGCAAGGAATTCATTATCGACACCTATCAATTGGTAGAGGCTAAAGCCCATGGGGCCGATGTGGTTCTTTTGATTGCTGCTGTATTGTCCCGAGATGAAATCAAAATCTTGTCCAAAACGGCAAAGTCACTTGGTCTGGAAGTGTTGTTGGAGGTACACGACAAAGCAGAGCTCGAGAAGGCCATCATGCCCAGCTTGGATATGCTAGGGGTCAATAATCGAAATTTAAAAACCTTCGAAGTAGATTTAGATACCAGTCGCCATTTGTCAGAACATATCCCAGATGATTTTGTGAAGGTATCTGAGAGCGGTATCAGCAATGTTGAAGCCATCAAATCGTTACGGCCCTTCGGTTTTCAAGGATTTCTGATTGGAGAAAACTTCATGAAAACCAACAACCCAGGCGAAAGTGCCAAAACCTTTATTCAAACCCTAACGGCATGAAACTGAAAGTGTGTGGCATGAAATATAATCCTGAGGCGGTAGCGGCATTGCAATCGGATTATTTGGGATTCATTTTTTGGGGAAAGTCCGCCCGCTTTTTTGAAGGAGAAATGCCTTCAATCCCCAAGAACATCAAAAAAGTTGGGGTATTTGTCGATGCTAGTTTGGAAGACGTTTTGGAGACCATCCAAAAGTTCAATTTGGATGCGGTGCAGTTGCATGGTCAAGAAACGCCAGAATTCTGTAACCTAGTAAGGAAACAATTTTCAAATATCTCTAATGTCACATTGAGCGGAGTAGAAATGGCATCTCATTCTAGAAAAGGACCCTTGGAAATCATCAAAGTCTTTTCCATAAAAGACGATTTTGATTTTTCTGTGTTGAAACCTTTTGAATCGGTTTGCGATTATTTTTTGTTCGATACCAAAGGCAAACTCCCAGGAGGCAACGGATATGCATTCGATTGGAAAATCCTGGAAAAATACCCCTCCACCAAACCCTACTTTTTAAGTGGTGGTATTGGATTGGAAAACCAAGAAGACCTGAAATCTTTTCTGAAAACCGATGCGGCACAATACTGCCATGCTATCGATATCAATAGTAAATTTGAAAAACAACCCGGCCATAAGAATATTGAGGCGGTCAAGGAATTCAAAAACTTCTTGACCGAAATGAATCAACGTAAAAAAGTGAAGTCATGACCTATCACGCAGATGAAAAAGGATATTACGGAGAATTTGGAGGCGCTTTCATTCCTGAAATGCTATACCCCAATTGTGAGGAATTGCGTAGCAATTACCTGCAAATTATGGCCGAGCCAGAATTTCAGGAGGGGTTCCACCAACTTTTGAAAGATTATGTGGGTCGCCCTACCCCGCTCTATTTTGCAGAGCGGCTTTCTGAAAAGCACAACACGAAAATCTACCTGAAACGGGAAGACCTTTGTCACACCGGCGCGCACAAGGTAAACAACACCATCGGACAAATTTTGATGGCAAAAAAACTTGGGAAAAATCGAATTATCGCTGAAACTGGAGCAGGGCAACACGGTGTAGCTACGGCAACTGTTTGTGCTTTGATGGGCATTGAATGTGTGGTGTATATGGGTGAAATTGATATCGCTAGACAAGCACCAAATGTCGCCCGGATGAAGATGTTGGGCGCTGAAGTACGTCCTGCACTTTCTGGGAGTCGCACCTTGAAAGACGCTACCAACGAAGCCATTCGCGATTGGATAAACAATCCAGTGGACACGCATTACATTATTGGTTCTGTAGTGGGACCGCATCCCTATCCAGATATGGTTGCTCGTTTTCAAGCGGTTATATCAGAAGAAATCAAATGGCAGCTTAAGGAAAAGGAAGGTCGAGAAAATCCAGATTACGTAGTGGCCTGTGTAGGTGGTGGAAGCAATGCCGCGGGAACCTATTACCATTATTTGGACAAACCTGAGGTGGGCATTATTGCTGTAGAAGCTGCCGGTAAAGGAATTGACACCACAGAGAGTGCAGCAACCTCAGCCTTAGGCAAAATAGGTATCATTCACGGAAGCAAAACCTTGTTGATGCAAACGCCGGATGGTCAGATTACAGAACCCTATTCCATCTCCGCCGGATTGGATTACCCTGGTGTGGGACCCATGCACGCCCATTTGTTCACTTCCGGACGGGGAGAGTTTATTTCTGTGACAGATGACGAAGCCATGACCGCAGGATTGGAAATTTCCCAGATGGAAGGGATTATTCCTGCCATTGAAACCAGTCATGCGTTTGCCATTTTTGACTATAAAACCTTCGACAAGGATGATGTGGTCGTCATTAACTTATCCGGCCGTGGGGATAAGGATCTGCAAACCTATATTGACTATTTTAAGTTATGAGGATTAGAACCTGAATCAAATTCAGGTTGACCAAAAATGAAAAGTCATACTGAGCTCGTTTCAGTATCTAAAAACTAAAACATGCAGAACTTGAACCAAATCCAAGTTGACCAAAAATGATGATAAAAGTCATGCTGAACTCGTTTCAGCATCTAAGAACGAAAACATGAAGAACCTGAATCAAGTTCAGGTTGACCCAAAGTGAAAACAAATGTCATGCTGAACTCGATTCAGCATCTTGAAACAATGAAGGCGGGATATGTATACATCATGACAAACAAAAGCAGAAAAACTTTTTATATAGGCGTTACCTCCAATTTAAAAAAGAGAGTAGCGGAGCACATTGAGGGTTTAGGTTCAAATTTCACTAAGAAGTATAATCTTAAGGATTTAATCTATTTCGAAGAATTTCAAGATATCGAGCAGGCTATTCAAAGAGAAAAACAACTTAAGAATTGGCACAGAGAGTGGAAAATTTCATTAGTTCAAAAGAAGAATCCAAACCTAGAAACGTTAGAAATTTGAAAGAACCTGAATCAAGTTCAGGTTGACGAAAGTTGAAATCAAAAGGTCATACTGAACTGGTTGGAGCATCCAATAACCAAAACAATCAGAACCTGAATCGAGTCCAGGTTGACCAAAAATAAAAATGAAAAGTCATACTGAGCTCGTTTCAGTATCTAAAAACCAAAACATGCAGAACCTGAACCAAGTTCAGGTTGACGAAAGTTGAAATCAAAAGGTCATACTGAACTGGTTGGAGCATTCAATAACCAAAACAATTAGAACCTGAATCGAGTCCAGGTTGACCAAAAATGAAAATGAAAAGTCATGCTGAACTTGTTTCAGCATCTAAAAACTATTATGAACAGAATCAACCAAAAACTTAAGGAAGATAAAAAACTGCTTTCCATTTACTTTACAGCAGGGTATCCTGATTTGAATGATACCGTTCAAGTCATTCAAGATTTGGAAAAAAGCGGGGTGGATATGATTGAAATTGGTCTTCCCTTTAGTGACCCGTTGGCAGACGGACCCACCATTCAAGAAAGTTCTACTGCTGCTTTGCATAACGGAATGCATACGGAACTACTTTTTGAACAACTCAATGATATTCGAAAAACCGTTCAAATCCCATTGATTGTAATGGGGTATTTCAATCCAATGCTACAATATGGCGTAGAAGCCTTCTGTAAAAAGTGTCATGAGATTGGAATTGATGGCATCATTATGCCAGACTTACCCTTGGATGTGTACCAAAATGAGTATGAAGCCATTTATAAAACATATGGACTCATCAATGTGTTTTTGATAACACCTCAAACTAGTGATGCACGAATTCAGGAGATTGATAAAGCCTCAGACGGATTCATTTATATGGTAAGCTCAGCAAGCACCACCGGGGCCAAATCTGGTTTTGGCGGTACACAAGAGGCGTATTTTAACCGAATTGCCGCAATGGGCCTGAAAAATCCACAAATTGTTGGTTTTGGCATTAGCAACGCGGAAACCTTTGGCCAAGCGACCCAGAAGGCGAAAGGCGCGATTATTGGTTCAGCTTTTATCAAACATTTAACCGCTAACGGCACGGGTTCTATTTCAGAATTTGTTCGCGAGATTCGCTAAGCTCCAAATTTTGCTACTACGCTGAATTACGACTTGCATTAATATTGCCATACAACGAACGGGTCACGATTTTTGCATACAGTTCCTTGAATTCAGACTCCTGCGAAATGTGGTATAAGGCATTCTGCTGGATGACCAATAAGGGCAATACGATCTTCTCACGAATGGTAACCGATTCTCTTGAAACCGCTTCATCTTCCATTAAAATGGAATAGCCCGAAATCTTTAACAACCACTTTTTGGAGAGCAAATACTCATCGTGGAGAATATTCCAAAAAGCCCCAAATTCTTCATCTTCTTTCATATAACTAGTGAGTGAAAAATTGGTTTTGGCCAAAGACATCATACTATTGTGCATCAATGCCCTGAAAAAGGGAACCTCTTTGTACAGTTTCTTCACCTCGGATAGTTTGCCTTTGTCGTTCAATTCTTGAATCGCGGTGCCAATACCAAAATAGCCGGGCACATTTTGCTTCAACTGACTCCATGAACCCACAAATGAAATCGCTCGAAGGTCTGAAAGTTCCAACTGCTTTTTGTTTCCGCGTTTGCCAGGACGACTACCAATATTGGCTTTGGTGTAGTATTTCAAAGTACTGCGATGTTCCAAATAGGGAATAAACTTTTCGTGTTGTTTTAAGGCATCATACTTCGCAAAACTGCGTTCTGAAAGTTGTTCGATTAGTTTTCGTTGTGTAGCCGAAATGACGATTTCCTTCCCAAAAAGATTATTGCTCAATCCTGCGGTAAGCAATTGTTCGGCATTATGGATGAACTGCTCTTTTGTACCATAGGTACTCGTAATGGTTTGTCCCTGAATCGTCAATTGGATTTCATGATTCGCTACGTCTTTGGTCTGAGCTGCATAAAAACGATGTGTTTTTCCACCACCACGTGCAGGTGGTCCTCCCCTACCATCAAAGAAGATGGCGGTAACCCCATTCTTTTTACACACCTTGCTCAAGGTTTCCTTGGTCTTTAGAATAGACCAGTTGGCTTTAAGATATCCTCCATCTTTGGTTCCATCTGAAAAGCCCAACATGATAGTATGTATATCATTTCGACGTTCTAAGTGCCTACGATATGTGGGCGTATCGAAAAGAGTTTGCATGACTTCTTCGGAGGCATCCATCCCTTTCATGGTTTCAAACAACGGAACGATGTCGAAAGTGACGTCTTCTTCCTTCCAACCACACCAACGGAACAATCCGAAGACAAACAAAACTGAGAAAATATCTTCGGAATTACTGATGATGTATCGGTTGCAACCATCTTCGCCATTTTTTTGTTGGATTTTGCCCAACTGACGGATGTTTCGAATAGTATCCTTCACGATGTCATCGCTATATGCTTCCAGCGTTAGTTTTGGACTCTTTTTCAACAACCAATCCACCAATTGCTTTTCGGAAAGCTCATCCAGACTTTCTTTGATGGCCCCCTCAGCTTTCAATATTTCGGTTACGGCCAAATAATGTTTGCTGTGATCTTGTCGGATATCCAAGGTAGCAAAATGCGTCTTGAAGATTTTCACCTTGTTGATAAGGGTATCCAATTCTTCCAAATAAAGGCCTTGATATTGCTCCACCAATGCTTCTCGCATATCCAACAGGTATTGCAGAATGGTTTTGTATTCTAGTACATGCTCTGGGTTGAACATCGCTTGATACAAGGACGCACTCAATTCCTCCAAACCATCTTGAATGGTTTTAAAGGTCAATTTTTTACGCAGTGCTTTTAGCTCATTGTAATAGCACTTCATCAATGTCGTTCGTAACTCATCGGCCACTTGCATGGTGATTTTGGAGGTCACAAACGGATTCCCATCCCGGTCGCCACCAGGCCAGAATCCTAGTTTGATGATATCGTAGTTGTCAAATTCCGTATCCCTCAAATTGATCTTGACATACTCAAAAAGCTCGCCCACTGCATCATAATACGTATGCCTTAGGATATGGATGATGTTCTTTGCTTCATCCAAAGGGGTGGGTTTTTTGGAATTTACCAAAGAGGTCAATCCCAATTGTTGCAGGGTAATGTCAATTTCGTTGACCTTATCGGTCTCTATCAGTTGGCCCAATTGTTTGATGATATCCAAAACCGCCGGGGTATAAAACTGTGTAGGGTGTGCCGTCAAAACGATTCGGGCACTAAAGGTAGAAAGCTTCTTTTTGATTTTGTCCCAGTTCTTGTTACGTCCAACCAATTCGAAATAGTCTGTAATGGAAAGGGAGTTGGTATACTCTTGCAACTTGGGAAATGCGGAATCCTCTACACTATCGTACAAAACCACCTGGCGTTCTACGTACTGGATAATATTGAACATGAAATCCAAACGTTCCCGCTCGGTTTTAAAATCGGTGAAATGTTCAAAGAAAGCATCCAAGATTTCTTGGGGCTTCTTCCCCTGTTCCAATCCTTTTTCACATTGGTCCATCAACACCGGAATCAGAATCCCTACATTTTCAATATTGCGATACGGCAGGCTTAAAAAAAGACTGTTGTAGATATTGAACTTATTGGTAACGGATTTTTTGAATTCTTCTAATCGCTTTTCCTTCTGGACATTGGTGCTAAATGACATAAACAAGTGCTTTCAGTGGTAAATATCGAAAATATGCCGTTCATGCCACAGTTAATTTTGGCAAATCACAATTTGAAACCGCAATTGTGGAAAAGTAACAAGAAATCGCCTAAAAGAAGGGTGCATATTGCGCCACCCGAAAATCAAAAGTCGTGTACTTCGGATTCTGCTGCTTGGCCTTTTTATAGGCATCCAGACTTCCAATGGCACGGTTTGCAGCTCCCGAAGGTGCGGTGAAAGTCACTGTTTTGACCGTACGTCCAGAAACCGTTGGTAATTGGAATTGATGTATTCTAGGCAGACTGTCCGATACCAATTCGAGTGAAATGCCATGACCTCGCAATTGCTTTCTAAAAAAGTACTCTGGGCCGTTCTTACTGTTTCCGCCCATGAAGAGCAAGGTGTCCAAATTCTCAAATTGATTCAAAAGCGAAATGAGGTCGCGAAGTTTTACATTCTGCATTCCTAAATCAGACGCATCAATCTTTTCTCGTTCGGCACTTTCAACAATATCGCAGATTCCAATTTTACGTTGGTGCAAAAACCGTTTTCGCTGATCAATGGCTTCGGCAGTGTTTTCAAATACCAAATTCAAGTCGAAAACTTCATTTAGAATAGGCCAAAGCATACCATTGCGACTACCGTAGCAAAAATCTACATCGTCCAATTTTAAGTCCCCCTGTGTAAATCGAGGGGGAGGCAAAGTGCCTACGATAAGCTTCGTGGCCTCCGGAAAAAGATACGGTTCATAAGGATGTTGGTGCAAAAACACGTATAGCGGCTAACCCTTATCGTACAAAAACGGGTTGGTTTTCTTTTAAGGTATGTTCAGGACTAAATAAATATCCGTCATAATCAAACTTTTTCAAGTCTTCCAAGGTTTTGGCTTCGTTGTCCAGAATATAACGTACCATTGATCCTCTAGCCTTCTTGGCAAAAAAGCTAATCACCTTCAGTTTGTCATTTTTCCAATCTTTGAAAATAGGAGTGATTACCGAAACCTTTAGGTCTTTTTCTGCGATGGCCCCGAAATATTCGTTGCTGGCCAAATTGACGAAAAGCTCGCCGTCTTCCATTTCCATATTCAACGATTGGGTCAGTGTTTTACGCCAAAATTCATATAGGTTCTTTTTTCGGCCTACTTTGAGTGCAGTTCCCATCTCCAGTCGATAGGGTTGAATCAAATCCAAAGGACGAAGCATGCCATAAAGGCCAGATAGAATTCGAAGTGTGCTTTGTAAATCTTCCAATTTCTCCGCTGGAATGGTATACGCATCCAAGCCTTGGTAAACGTCTCCGTTGAACGCGTAAACCGCAGGCCGCGAATTTTCTGCGGTGAACGGTACGGTAAAATCCTGATTGCGTTGCCAGTTCAGTTCTGCCAAGTTCTGGGATATGGACATCAAATTTTGAAGCGCTTTGGGCTTTTTCTTGACCAAAACCGAATTCAATTTTTGGGATGCTTCCAGAAATTGTGGTTGGCTAAATTTATCTGTCGGCAAAACCGATTCAAAATTCAAAGACTTGGCTGGCGAAATGACAATTTTCATGAACTTTATTTTGGTATAAAAATACTTCGGAAAAGCCTTTTTTAAAACTCCCTTTCAAAAGCGTTTGTTATGGGAACATCAACGAAACCTATTCCATATGGTTTTTGGCATAATTGCGCCATCGCGATACACCATCAACAAAATCATCGGGCAAGGGAGAATCAAAACGCAATAGCTGTTGGGTAACTGGATGTACAAATCCCAAAGTCTTCGCATGTAACGCCTGTCGTGGCAATGCTTTGAACGTATTCTCCACAAATTGACGGTATTTCGTAAAGGTGGTTCCCTTCAAAATTTTATCCCCCCCATAACGCGCATCGTTGAACAGGGTGTGCCCCAAATACTTCATGTGTGCGCGAATTTGATGGGTTCTCCCGGTCTCCAACCGACATGAAATCAAGGTAACGTAACCGAAACGTTCCAAAACCTTATAATGTGTCACAGCCTCTTTCCCTTGGTCACCCTCTGGAAAAACAACCATTTGCAACCGATTTTTGGGATTGCGTCCCAAATGGCCTTCAATGGTGCCCGAATCTTCTTCCACATCACCCCAAACCAACGCCACATACTCGCGCTCGCTACTTTTATCGAAAAACTGCTGTGCCAAATGGGTCATGGCTGCTTCGGTCTTGGCAACCACTAGCAACCCAGAGGTATCCTTGTCTATGCGATGGACGAGGCCAGGACGATTGGAACTGTTATTGGGCAAATTATCAAAATGAAAAGCCAAAGCATTGATTAGAGTACCTGAATAGTTTCCGTGACCGGGATGTACCACCATGCCCGCAGGCTTATTCACCACCAAAAGGGCTTCATCCTCGTGGACAATATTCAAAGGAATATCCTCAGGTGTCAATAAAAACTCGTAGGGCGGATGTTCAAACAATACTTTTACCTCATCTCCAGCTTTAACCCGATAATTTTGTTTGACTACTTGGCCATTCACCCAAATATGGCCTTGCTTGGCGGCCTGTTGTATTTTGTTGCGCGTTGCATTTTCAATAAAATTCATTAGGAATTTATCCACGCGAAGGGGCTCTTGTCCCTTGGCTGCAGTAAAGCGAAAATGTTCAAAGAGTTCGTCTTGGGAAAGCTCTTGGTTTTCCGTATCCATGGCTATTCTGACTCACTTTGGATTCTAGCCTTTTCGGGCACAGTTCCATTGCCGCAAACCAACTCAATCTTCGAGGTTTTGGGAAGTTTGTCTCCCGGTTTGATATGCTTCCCTTTAAACTTCATCCGGTAGACCATATCCTTTCCGAGTTCATCGATATAGCTCACCCGTTGCACATCCAAACCTACCGCGCGCAACATTGATGCGGCATTCCGCTGGGTCACCTGAATGATATCGGGAACAGTCACTTTTTTATACCCTGAAGGATTTACGGTAAAATAGATTTTACGATTGGTTTTCACCTTCTTTCCTGCGGTTGGATTTTGCTCGAGAATGGAAAAACGAGGATAGTCGGGATTATAATTCGAAGAATCCAAAATTTGGTATCTCAGTCCAGAGTCCTCTACTTTTTTGCGCATTTCCATGACAGACATCTTGGAAAAATCCGGCACTTCAACAAACTCACCATGATTCGTGGTGCCTTTTAGCCACTGTAAAACCAGGTATCCCACCAAAATTATCGCGACAACGGCTAATCCCAATTGAATCGCAAATGCCTTACTACGGAGAAAGCTCAGAAAGTGTTTCATCGAAAATGCTTAGCGAGACAAATATAGGAAAGCCCATGCTTTTTTGTTTATTTTGGCCTTTCTGATATTGAAGGTAAGGATGAAAAAGAACATTGCGATTGTAATGGGTGGGTACTCCAGCGAACACGACATTTCCATAAAAAGTGGTAACGTGGTCTACGAAAGTTTGGATAAATCCGAATACAATTGTTTCCGAATCCACATCTATCAAAAGAATGACGCAGCTAAGACCCCCATCTGGGTTTATCTGGATGAAAAGGACGACGAAGCCGTAGTGGTAGACAAATCAGATTTCAGCATTCAACATAACGGACAAAAAGTACATTTCGATTGTGTGTTCAATGCGATTCACGGTACTCCCGGTGAAGATGGGGTTTTGCAGGCCTATTTCGAACTCCTTCAAATTCCGCAAACATCATGTAATCATTACCAGGCGGCTTTGACCTTTAACAAACGTGATTTGTTAAGCGCGTTGAAACCTTTTGGTATTAAGAGTGCGCAATCTTATTACTTGAACAATGGCGACGAAGTAAATGAACAGTCCATTGTCGACCAAGTAGGTTTACCCTGTTTTGTGAAGGCCAATCGCGCTGGGAGCAGCTACGGTATCTCCAAAGTCTATGAAAAAGAAGCGTTGCCCAAGGCAATCGAAGTAGCTTTGGAAGAAGATGACCAAGTTTTGATTGAAGCATTCTTGGATGGAACCGAGGTTTCTGTGGGTGTTATTGGTTTTGAGGGAAAACCTCTGGTACTGCCCATTACAGAAATCGTTTCTGAGAACGATTTTTTTGATTACGAAGCCAAATACTTGGGAAAATCCCAAGAAATAACTCCTGCTCGAATTTCTGAAGCGCAAAGGCAAAAAGTATCCGAACTCGCGTATCAGATTTATAGCATATTGGGGCTAAAGGGTTTTACAAGAAGTGAATTTATTTTTAAGGATGATGAACCCTATCTCCTTGAAGTGAATACCACCCCTGGACTCACTCGGGAAAGTATTTTACCACAACAGGCTGCTGTGCACGGAATGGACCTCAGCATGCTCTTTGGAAGTGCAATTGAGGAGGCCTTACGCTAAAAACCGTATTTTTAGAACAAAACCAAACCATGAAACGTGCTCTTTTCCCCGGTTCTTTTGACCCATTGACCTTGGGTCATTCTGATATTATCGAACGGGGGGTAACCCTATTCGATGAACTTTGGATAGCCATAGGCATAAATGCCGATAAAAAGTACATGTTCAGTTTGGAAGAGCGCCAGCAATTTATTTCCAATGCCTTTGCTCATGAACCCAAAATCAAGGTGGTCACCTATGAAGGACTAACCGTGGATTTCTGCAAAAAAGTAGACGCGAATTTCATTTTAAGGGGCCTTCGCAATCCCGCGGATTTTGAATTTGAAAAAGCCATTGCCCATACCAATCGAAAGTTGTCAGAAATTGAAACCGTCTTTTTGCTGACTTCCTCTGGAAAATCGTACATCAGTTCATCTATTGTACGGGATGTAATTCGAAACGGTGGCGACTATACGGGACTGGTTCCCGATACCGTCCGAGTGCAATCATAATAGCACTCCAGCACCTCCATTGGACGTATTTTACCCGATGCTAAAGGCCCTAAAACGAGGTTTCGTCGATATAACCACAGCTTTCTGCGCGTTCACAACATAAAATAGATGGGATTGTAGGATACCTATATTTTAGTAGGAAATTTCTTAAATATCCAAATCTTTAGCAATTGAAGTCCCCCTCTACGCACTTGAAAGAACATTTAGTTCATCAACTACCAGTGGCAATTGCGTTTATAGATGCGCAGTTTCAGCTTGTAGATGCCTCAGACCAATGGTTTGACCTATATAATGTTGAAAAAAATACGGCAAATCCGCCCATTTTTAAATTCTTCAGTACCCATGAAGGGTGTTCTCCAGAACTCCTACGAGAATTTTTGGTGGGAAGCGATACCCGCACCTTAAAACACAAGGAAATCAACGATGATGGTAAAAAGGTGTTTGAAAGTACCTTTTCCCCTTGGTATGATGAAAAGGAAAACATTAAAGGCACCCTGATTCATAGTTTGGATATCACACGGGAATACCAAAAGGATAAAGAGCTTAAAAAAGTCAATGCCTTGGTAGAAGCTACTGCCGAAGTTGCCAAAGTGGGCAGTTGGGAATACAATCTGACCACCGAAAAACTAAGCTGGTGCAAGACCACCAAAGAAATTCACCAAGTCCCTCAGGATTACGAGCCTACCGTGGCCGAAGCCATTGAATTCTACAAACAAGGTTACAGCCGAAATAGAATCTCCATGCTATTTCATAAAGTATTGCAAGACGGTTCATCTTTTAATGAGCGTCTTCAAATCGTGACCAAACGGGGCGAAGAACGATGGATTGCCTCTGGCGGAAAGCCCATCGTCAAAAACGGAAAAATCACTAAAATCTTTGGAACCTTCCAAGATATTCATGAGCAAGTTATCACTGAAAAACGCACCAAGGAAAGTGAACAGCTTTTGACCACCTTAATTGACAACCTACCTTTAAATGTATTCATCAAGGATAAGGATTCCAGAAAAATATTGGTCAACAAAGCGGAATGCGAATATTTGGGAACCACACCAAAAGAACTTATAGGTAAAACCGATTTCGAACTATACGATAAAGACATTGCACAAATCTCAAGGGATGAAGACCTTGAAGTGATGCGTTCGTTAAGCCCCATGTTGGGCAAACAAACCCTCGGGGTAAAAAAAGATGGGACCCTAACGCATTTTTTGACTTCAAAGATTCCCTTATTGGATATGGATGGCAAAGCATATGCCCTAATTGGCATGAGCATGGATATCACCAATCTCAAGCAAAAAGAGGAGCAGTTGCATAATCTCATCAATGTAACCGCAATTCAAAACAAAAAGCTGATAAACTTTGCTCATATTGTTTCGCACAATCTGCGTTCGCATAGTGCAAACTTTTCCATGTTGCTAGACTTTTTGGTGAATGAAAAGGATAGCAACGAACAACAGCGCATTATTAAAATGCTGACCTCAGCCGCTGACAACCTCATGGACACGCTTGAGAATCTTAACGAGGTGGTAGAAATCAGCACCAATATCAATCTGGACAAAAAATCCTTGAACTTATTGGAGCACGTGCAACGGGTTGAACAAAACTTATCCGCATTTATCGAAAAAAACACGGTTAGCATATCGTTGGATATTGACCCGGACTTAAAAGTAAAAAGCGTACCCGCCTATCTAGAAAGTATCATCCTTAATTTAATGACCAACGCGGTAAAGTACCGCGAGGCGCAGAGGGAGTCCAAAATTGAGCTTAAGGCCACAAAAGAAAACAACCATGTGGTTTTTAGTGTAACCGACAACGGCTTGGGTATCGATATACAGCGTTATGGGGACAAACTTTTTGGAATGTACAAAACCTTTCACAACCATAAGGATGCGAGAGGGTTGGGACTTTATATAATTAAAAACCAGATTGAAGCCATGGGTGGAAACATCCATGCAGAGAGCACGCCAGGAAAGGGTTCTACTTTCAAAGTGTATTTTAATGAAGAAGCTTAAATGCCTATACATAATAGATGATGACCCCATCACGGTGTTCGGCATTAAGAAAATGCTGAACGCCACCATTGAATGCGAGAACATCCAAACCTTCGAAAACGGGAAGTTGGCCCTTGAAAGTATTCATGAAGCGCAACGAAACGGAGAAGTTTTACCTGAGGTGATTTTTCTTGACATCAATATGCCCATTATGGATGGGTGGGAGTTTTTAGCTGAGTTTCTCAAAATTCGCTTTCCAGAGAAGGTCATCATAAATGTCATAACTTCTTCTATTGACCCGGCCGACTACAAGAAATGGAATGAGTTCCGACTAAATTGCTATCACTACCTCAATTTTAAGAACAAGCCCTTGTTTAAAATTGAACCTACTGACCTTAGCCGTATCAACCTGGCCTCCTGAATCATTATTTCTGTATTTTTGTGCCTTATTGTGTTGATTTGCTTTTGCGCAAAACAATGCCAACCTAATCCTTAGCATTGAGAACAATATTGATATTTTGCTTGGCCTTTTTGGTTTTCTGGGGGTGTGAAACACCATTGGAGGACAAAATCGCATCGTACCAAACACCATACGAAGCTTCTAAAACCCTTGAGACGGCCACCTACGAGGAAAGTATTACCTTTTACAAAAGACTAGCCAAGGATTTTCCTGAAGTTAATATCCAAACTTTGGGAACTACGGACAGTGGTTTCCCGTTGCATTTGGTCACCTTTAATCCTGATGGTGATTTTAATTTTGACAATTTTCGGGAGGATAAGGCCCTAGTACTCGTTAATAATGGAATACATCCAGGTGAATCCGACGGTATTGATGCGACCATGATTCTTTTCAGGGATTTGGCCACTGAAAAACTTAAGGCACCCAAAAATACAGTACTTGTAACCATTCCCGTATATAATATAGGAGGGGCGTTAAACCGAAATAGTACAACTCGGGTCAACCAAAACGGCCCGGCCGAATATGGTTTTAGAGGCAACGCACGCAACTACGACCTTAATCGCGATTTTGTCAAAATGGATACCGAAAACGCCTTGAGTTTCGCCGAGATTTTTCACTTGGTCAAACCAGATGTTTTTGTGGACAACCATGTGAGCAATGGAGCAGATTACCAGTATGTGCTCACCCATCTATTTACCCAACACAATAAACTTGGTGGAGCACTAGGACAGTACCTGGAGCAGGAGTTTCAGCCACAATTGGAAGCATCCTTATTAAAAAAGGACTGGGATATCACACCGTACGTAACGGTATACAACCGTCCTCCGGATCAAGGATTTACCCAGTTTTTGGACCATCCCCGATATTCCACAGGATATACAACACTTTGGAACACTTTGGGATTCATGGTAGAAACCCACATGCTAAAACCATACGACAAAAGGGTGGAAGGCACTTATGAAATCATGCTAAGCGTGCTGGATGTGGTTGAAAAGGATTATGAAAGCATTAAAAAATTGCGCACCGAGGCCTTGGCTAAGGGAATGGAGCAACAACGCTACTTCCTCAATTGGACAGTGGATACCACCCAAAGCAAAACCTTAAACTTTAAAGGATACGAAGCGATTTTGCCCTTAAGTGAAATCACTGGACTCCCCCAACTGAAATACGACCAAAACCAACCGTTTGAAAAGGAGGTCCGTTTTCAACACCAGTATTATCCGTTGGATACCATTGCCGTTCCAAAAGCCTATGTTTTCTCTAAAAGTTGGAAGGACATTGTAGCCCGTTTAGACGTCAATAATATTGAATACCAAACCCTAGAGCAAGACACTACTTTGTTCATGGAAAGTTATCGGATTGACTCTTACGAAACCTATGCCCGACCCTATGAAGGGCACTATCCACACTACAATACGCAAGTCACTACACATAAGGATTCGGTCCGATTCATGGCTGGAGATATTGTGGTGCCTACCCAACAAGAAGGGGTACGCTACGTATTGGAAACTTTGGAACCGGAGAGCGTGGATTCTTTTTTCAATTGGAATTTCTTCGATACCATCCTACAGCGTAAAGAAGGATTTTCCCCCTATGTGTTTGACGAGTTGGCCCTTCGCATCCTGCAAAAAGATACCGTTTTACGGAACCAGTTTCTCGAAAAGAAGGCTTTGGATGAAGATTTTTCCCAAAATGCCTATGCGCAACTCAATTGGATATTTACACACTCTAAATACCAGGAAAAAGCATATCTAAAGTATCCTGTTTACCGCCTAAATGATGAAGCAGTACTTTCAGGTCTTATTGCTGTGGAATAGAAGAGCTATCAAATAACAATCTAATGTTGAAGTAGGAGTTTTCCAATGCCTTTTTGGTCTTTTTGCGCCCTTTCCATTTGACTTTCATAATGCCCTCTTCGGCCTGACCCTGAAGCTTTCCCTCGAAATCCGAGGTCATGGCAAACCAATGTACCTGTTTTAATACATATTCCCCGTTCTGTTTGAAAATATGATAGGTAGTCTGCATGAAACCGGTAATCTTAAGGGCAGTCACCCCGGTTTCCTCCTCAACCTCTCGTATGGCAGCCTGTTCAATGGATTCTCCTTTATCCAATTTGCCTTTTGGCAAATCCCATTTTCCGTTTCGATAAATGAAAAGCACCTTGTTCTTTTTATTCGTCACAAAACCGCCGGCAGCTACCACTACGGGTATTTTATGTTTGAAAATTTCCATGATATGTTGCCCATCGGGATGGAATAAAAAGGCTTCGCTCAATTCACCGGCATACAAAAGGCGGATTGCTTTTTGAAGAGACTCTTGGTCTAAGTCGAATACATTTCCTTGGGTACTTTTGGGCCTTTGGTCGGTTAAAATCAAAGGGAGCTCATTCACAAAAACTTTATACATTTGCGCAATGGTTTTAAACGAGGAAATTGCAAAAAAGACTGCAGGTCACCTGTTACAAATTAATGCAATTAAACTTAATCCCGAAAATCCTTTTACTTGGGCCTCGGGCTGGAAATCCCCAATTTATTGTGACAACCGAGTAATGCTCTCGTATCCCGAGACCAGAAGGTTTGTGGCGAGCGCAATGGCGGCTCAGATAAAAGAACTCTACCCAACGGTACAAACCATTGCAGGGGTTGCCACAGGTGCTATCGGGGTAGGTCTTTTGGTTGCCGAAATGTTGGATTTGCCGTTTGTTTACGTCAGACCAGAACCAAAATCCCACGGACGTCAAAATCAAATAGAGGGCTATTTGCAAGAAGACCATTCCGTGGTCGTTGTTGAGGACCTCATCAGTACTGGAAAAAGTAGTTTGAATGCCGTAAAAGCACTTACTGACCAAAATGTATCGGTATTGGGCATGTTGGCCATTTTCACCTATGGTTTTGCACTTGCCGAAAACAACTTTAGGGATGCGGCGGTGACCTTGCATACCTTGTCCGATTACGATCATTTGATTCAGCGCGCCTCAGAAACCGAATACATTAAAGAAAACCAATTCCAAACACTCTTCCAATGGAAAAAAAATCCGGAAGAATGGAAACAATAACTCTAGTATGCATATTGAAATAGCCAAAAAAACGGTTGCCAAATCGGACAAAGAACTCTTCGAATTTTTGAGTGACGTCAAAAATTATGAGCAGTTGATGCCAGACACCATTGAAACCTTCGCCGTGATAGATGAAAACACCTTTAGGTTCATTCTGAGGGGAATGCCGGAGATTTATCTGCGTATCATGGAACAGTTGCCCCATGAAAAGGTAGTGCTCGCCGCTCCTAGCAAAAAACTATCTTTTGACCTAACCATAGGCATCGAAGCGCTGGACGAGAGCTCCTCCGAATTCGAAATGGATTTTCAGGGTAAATTCAATACGATGATGGCGATGATGATAAAACGACCCATCACCAATTTTATGGAGACGCTTTCGGCCAACCTCTCAAATTTGAGCTAGAGTAACAAGCGCAACATCTTAAAATCATAGTGCTTTAATGGCCCATGTTCCAATTGTAAAACCAATTGACCCGTAGAAGCAACACCCATAATCGTGCCCTTGAATTTTTGTCCTTCAGGGTTCATAAAATTGGAGATTTGCCCCTTTTGATACAAACGACTTTCGTATTCCTTTTTATCCCATATGAATGAATCGTTTGAGAGCTTTGCCAATCGAATCTGAAGATGCTGCATAAGCACTTCCAAGAGTTCAAACAGGTCAAATTCCTTTTCGGTGCGATTCCGAAGGGAAGAGACATGCTCCAAATTACCGAAGTTGGTTTGGTTGACATTCATGCCAATTCCTATTATGGAATGCCGTATTTGGTCACCACTAATGAGGTTTTCCATTAGAATTCCACAAATCTTAAAGCCACCTGACATAATGTCGTTAGGCCATTTTATGGCAACATCTGGTACCCTGATGTAAGAAAGTGCATCATACAAAGCCAAGGAAACCGCCATATTAAGGATGAAATGATTTTGGGGATTGAGGGTTAAGTCTTTTTTTAAAAAGCTAAAGGTCAAGTTTTTACCCGGTTCCGAAACCCAAGAATTTCCTCGTTGTCCCCTTCCGGCATATTGGTTTTTAGCAATGACAACGGTGTAATCTTCCAGATTTTTAGCCGACAGAGAAGTACGGAGATAATCATTGGTAGAACCCGTGGCATCAAGTTTGATTATTGGGTAAGAGTTTCCCATAAAAAGTTGTCTCAGGATGTCACATTTTAATGGGACTAAGAAAACAAAAAAAACATAACTTTGTAGAAACTAAAATTTTTGAATGCAGAAACCAAAAGCTAGCGCAGACGAACTTATTGCATTAATTTTAAGTGGGATAGAAGAAGTAAAGGGAGTTGATATAAATCTTTTGGATTTACGGGAAATTGAGAATACGGTTTGCGACTATTTTGTCATCTGTAACGGTACCTCCAACACGCATGTCAACGCGATTGTTTCCTCTATCCAAAAAACCGTAAGTAAAGCTATCCATGACAAACCATGGCATGTTGAAGGTTCGGACAACGCTGAGTGGGTATTGATGGACTACGTAAACGTGGTAGTTCATGTATTTCAAAAACACATTAGGGAATTCTACGATATTGAAGGGCTGTGGGGTGATGCCAAAGTCACGCTAGTGGAGAGCAGCTATAATTCTTAAAAAAATGGCAAAAGAAAATAATTCGAATACACCGAAGAAACCTCGCTTTAGCTCTTGGTGGATATATGGCGTCGTAATCGCTTTGATTATCGGGTTCCAGATTTTCGGGGGAAGTACCTTTTCAAGTACTGAAAAAACCACTACCTCCGAATTACAAGAGTACTTGCGCAACGGTGACATTTCCGAAATCTTGATAATTACCAACACCCGGCAGGCCAAGGTCTTCCTAACCGAAGAGGCCCTGCAAAAGGATGTACACCGCAATGTTGCAGACCGTCCTTTCAATTTTTCTGCTGGTAAGTTACCGCAGTATGTATTGGATTACGGTGATTTGCAAAATTTTGAAGATGAAATAAAAAGCATCAAAAAGGAAAACAACCTCGATACCATCGTGGATTTCGATACGGAGTCCAATGTATTGGGAGAGTTATTGCTTTCTTTGCTGCCCTTCGCCTTGATTATCGGTATATGGATTTACTTGATGCGACGGATGTCTGGCGGTGCTGGCGGTGGTGCTGGTGGTCAGATTTTCAATATTGGAAAATCCAAAGCCAAACTTTTTGATGAGAAGACGGATACAAGGACTTCCTTTAAAGATGTGGCTGGATTGGAAGGCGCAAAAGAAGAGGTTCAAGAAATTGTTGAGTTTTTGAAGAACCCGGACAAGTATACCTCGTTGGGTGGTAAGATTCCAAAAGGAGCACTATTGGTAGGCCCTCCCGGAACGGGTAAAACCCTATTGGCTAAGGCTGTCGCTGGAGAAGCCAAAGTACCTTTCTTCTCGCTATCGGGTTCTGATTTTGTTGAGATGTTTGTAGGGGTTGGTGCGTCACGAGTCCGCGACTTGTTCAAGCAAGCCAAGGATAAATCTCCTGCCATCATATTCATCGATGAAATTGATGCCATTGGTCGAGCCAGAGGAAAAAACAATTTCACAGGGTCTAATGACGAACGTGAAAACACTTTGAACCAGTTGTTGACCGAAATGGACGGTTTTGGTACCAATACCAACGTTATTGTAGTGGCCGCTACCAACCGTGCTGATGTGTTGGACAAAGCCTTGATGCGTGCTGGACGTTTTGACCGCCAGATTTATGTAGACCTGCCCGACCTTCGTGAGCGTAAAGAAATTTTTGAAGTACACCTAAGACCTATCAAAACTGCTGAAACCCTTGATTTGGATTTCTTGGCAAAGCAAACCCCAGGTTTTTCGGGAGCAGATATTGCCAATGTGTGCAACGAAGCAGCTTTGATTGCCGCCCGTAAGGAAAAGAAGGCTGTCACTAAACAGGACTTCTTGGACGCCGTAGATAGAATTATAGGGGGTCTCGAGAAAAAGAACAAGATTATTACTCCAGAAGAGAAGAAAACCATTGCATTCCACGAAGCAGGCCATGCCACGGTTAGTTGGATGTTGGAGCATGCAGCACCATTGGTTAAAGTTACCATTGTTCCAAGGGGGCAATCCCTAGGTGCGGCTTGGTACTTACCGGAAGAACGTTTGATCGTGAGGTCGGAGCAAATGTTGGATGAAATGTGCGCCACCATGGGCGGTAGAGCTGCGGAAAAGGTCATTTTCAACAAGATTTCCACCGGAGCCCTTAGCGATTTGGAAAAAGTTACCAAACAAGCGCGAGCTATGGTAACGATTTACGGATTGAATGACGAATTGGGGAACATTACGTATTACGATTCCTCGGGTCAGAATGAGTACGGCTTCACCAAACCTTATAGTGAAGAAACCGCGCAACGCATTGACGAAGAGATTTCAAAAATTATCGAGGAACAATACAAAAGGGCGATTGATTTGTTGAAAAACAACAAAGACAAATTAACTGAACTTGCAGAACGTCTTCTTGAAAAAGAGGTCATTTTCAAAGATGATTTGGAGAAGATTTTTGGTAAGAGACCTTTTGAAAAGGAAGAACTCGAAACCGCAGAGTAAACTGCCTTTGGGCAGTGTACTATTGCATTAGTATCACTGAGCATTGATATGGGTATATTCGGCAAGCTATTTGGCGGAGGAAAGAAGGTTTCTAAAGAAACCATAGAAACCCGTGGAGCGCATATGCCAGATTTAAAAATTCCCGTAGACGAAAAGTTTACCATTTATTTCAAAAAGAACGGGGGCAAGTTTTTGTATTGCGAAGACGATCATGAGGTTTCCCAGGCGCTCTCCAATATTATTTCAGAGAATAATTGGCAAAACTTCCTGTTTTTCACCATGGATGAACGGTTGCCCGGAAAGTTCCGTTCCAACAAGATTGCTTTCACGGACAAAAGGGCCGATAGTGATATCTTTTTTACGACCTGCGAACACCTTGTGGCACAAGACGGCTCCATCTTGGTTTGTTCCAACCAGATTCGAGAAAAAAAACTTTCCGAATTGCCTTCCAACTTAATTGTTTTGGCGACCACCAGCCAATTGGTGGATTCCATTAGTGAAGCCCTTAAAACCATAAAGGACAAATACAAGGGAAACATCCCCAATAACATTACCACCCTTAAGCATTTTGAATCCACCCCGGAAAACAAAAATGACTTTCTTTCTTACGGCAGTGCTTCCAAAAATGTATATCTTTTGCTGCTAGAAGACTACTAAACTTCATGAAAGAAATCATTCGCCGTGCGCTAACGGGTTTTATCTACGTTGTCCTGTTGCTAGGTACCACTTATCTCAATTCTGATGCCTTTGATTTTTTGTTTATGATTTTCGGATTGGGATGTCTCTATGAATTCAAAAGAATCGTACGCATAAAAGGATACTACATTTTTTTGGCGTATCTCGGCATCTGGTGGATTTATATCTATTTGGTAAAGAGTCAAATAGCGATTTCCATGTTGTTAGTGGCCACCCTTTTGGTAAATCTGGCATTGCTCCGATTTTTATTTACCAAGCGAAAAATCGTTTTTTCCGAAATCCAGCTGTTCATTATTGCCGTATTTTATCTTGGTGGAGGATGTATTTTCCTAACTATGATTCCTTACAGTGATAATGCTTTTGCCAAGTTCTTGGTTATGGGGATTTTTGTGCTGATATGGGTCAATGACACTTTTGCCTATTTGGTAGGCAGAAGTTTGGGGAAAACAAAGCTATTTCCTTCGGTTTCGCCTAAAAAAACCGTTGAAGGTTCTATAGGAGGACTTATTTTTGCACTGGTTGCAGGATACATTTTATCCAAGTACGTTCCTAACTTATCCCTTTGGCAATGGCTGGTGTTGACATTGGTCATCGTGGTTACGGGAAGTTTGGGGGATTTGCTTGAATCCAAGTTCAAAAGATTGGCCAAAGTGAAAGACAGTGGAGCCATTCTTCCAGGGCATGGTGGTATTTGGGACCGATTGGATAGTCTAATTTTTTCTGCACCGTTTGCGTATTTGACACTTAACTTGTTTTCCTATGTTTCATAAAGAGGGACAAAAGATTATTCTGTTCACTTTTTTTTTGGTCGCCCTTTCCGTTGTATTGGCGCAATATTACATCCCTACAGAATGGATTAGACTAACCGTTCAAATAGGACTTTTGGTCATTTTGGTCTTGATACTCCAATTCTTCAGAAATCCCAAACGGCCGGTCACCCCCAATTTTGATGAAATTTTGGCTCCGGTTGACGGTAAAGTTGTGGTTATCGAAGAAGTTTTCGAACCTGAATATTTCAAGGACAATCGTAAACAGGTCTCTATTTTTATGTCACCCATCAATGTGCATGTTACACGTTATGCGGCTAGTGGCACGGTAACCTATTCCAAATACCATCCCGGAAAATATTTGGTAGCTTGGCATCCTAAGTCCAGCACTGAAAACGAGCGTACCACGGTAGTTTTGCATACCCCTAAGTTTGGAGAAATCGGTTATCGACAAATTGCTGGGGCCATGGCTAGACGTATTGTGAATTATGCTGAGGAGGGAGAACAAGTAACCCAAGGGCAAGATGCTGGATTCATCAAGTTTGGTTCTCGAGTAGATTTGTTCTTACCCCTTGACTGTGATATTGCCGTGCAGCTCAACCAAAAAGTAGTGGGTGCCAAAACCTGTATCGCGGAGGTAAGAGAAACCAATGAATGAAACAGAGTTACATACCAAGTTTAACGAAGCTGTAGATTACATCAACGAATACACCCATCCGCTACCTGCGGACCTACTTCTCAAATTGTACGCGTATTATAAAATTGCCAACAAAAACTACAGTAATCCAGGTAGTAAAACCCCTTTAATCAATGCCTTTAAGGCCAACGCCCTCATTCAAGCACAAAACATTTCCATGGAAGAAGCTATGCAGCAATACATTGCTATTGTTGAGAAAGAAGTAAAAGGTCAGGAGTAAACCTGCTCTTTTGGTTTTTCCAATTTGGAGAAATATAGTGTAGCCATCAGAGTCATTACAAAGTACAGTCCTACCAACCATGTCCCCAGAGGGAAATAAGCATTCATTCCGAACCAATCTTTGAAATATGCCAGCCAAGTAATACCCGCTAGACTTCGCAACACCTCAATGGGCAATGCTATGGCGTCTTGGTCCATGAGTGTGGTATACCCATAAATTCCCCAGAAAATGAAACCCCCATAAATGAGCAATCCGGTGAAACCAATTTCTGAATAGTTGAAGAACATGAATAGCATTAAAACCAACGAACAGGTTACTTGTACTATGGCATAAACTCTCATGTTGAGCGAACTCGGTTTTCCATACTTTTTAAAACCATAAACATCAGTAATTATGTCAACTGGAAACTTCTTTTTCACATCTTCAGGGCGCCAACCCGTGGGCATAAACCAGATTCGAAGTTTGTCCCATAGATTTTTGGTATGCCAAGCATCCCTACCCAATCGCCAAAGGTGTTGAAAGTTGATACGTACTGGATTCCAGGTTTGTGCTGGTTTCAAAACCCCGTATTGTGGAGGAACGGTTTCCAACTCTTCTTGGAAAGTTCCAAACATTCTATCCCAAACGCACAACACCTGACCAAGGTTCTTATCAATGTACTCTGGATTGATAGCATGATGAACACGGTGTTGTGAGGGCGTTACGATGATGTACTCCAGCCAACCGAGTTTGCCAATATGCCGCGTATGGTACCAAAATTGGGCAAACAAGTGAATGGGCGCCAAAATCTGGATGACCTGGGCGGGCACTCCTAGCAAGGCTGCGGGAAACAACATCAAAGAAAAATAACCCACCAGATTTGAAATAGACTGGCGGAGACCACAAGCCAAATTGAATTCCTCACTGCTGTGGTGGATAACATGTTGGTTCCAAAAAAGATTGACATGATGGTTCAAGCGATGGTTCCAATAGCCTGCAAAATCCAATACAACAAAACCAATCAACCAAACCGCCCATGTAGCTTCAATTTCCATCAAGGCCAAATGCTCTACCAAAAAGGGGTAACTCACTAAAACAATAGCAAGACCCAATGAATCTTTCACCACATTGGTCAAACCCGAGCTAATACTGCTTACCGTATCCATCACATTATACATCTGGTTCTTCACAAAATGACCGTAGGCGATTTCAAAAAGCACAAGACCGACAAAAAAAGGGATGGCATATAACAATGCCATGGCATAGGTTTCCATATACCTAAATGTAAAAAAAAGAATGAAAATCAGGCTTTTCGATATACGGTTGGCCCATTTCGTTTGATGTGGAAGGCAAGAAGGCTATTTGAATGCTACGACAATTTTTCCTTGAAGAAGTCCATGGTGCGCTTCCAAGCCAATTCAGCGGCAGGTTTATCATATCGAGGTGTGCTGGTATTGTGAAACCCGTGGTTCACGTCAGGATATTCATAGGCCACATAGTCTTTCCCATGTGCTTTTAAGGCCGCTTCATAGGCGGGCCATCCGGCATTTACCCGAGTATCCAAACCTGCAAACTGTAGCATCAAGGGTGCCTGGATTTTGTCAATATCTTCTTTGGGTTGTCCACCATAAAACGGTACGGAGGCTGCTAAATCCGGTAAGCGAACGGCCATCATATTTGAAATCCATCCGCCAAAACAAAAGCCGACAACGCCAACTTTCCCATTGCAAACATCATGATCTTGTAAAAAGGTGAAAGCTGCGATAAAATCTTCCAACATTTCTTGTCGGTCCCGTTGACGTTGCATGGTTCTGCCTTCATCATCGTTGCCTGGGTACCCTCCCAAAGGGGTAAGCGCATCTGGAGCCAATGTGATAAACCCATCCAAAGCGGCCCGTCTTGCAGTATCTTCAATATAGGGATTCAATCCCCTGTTTTCGTGTACCACAACAATACCGCCTGTAGCAGTTTGAGGGTCCTTGGGCATAGAAAGTAAGCCTTTCATCACCCCACCACCCTTTGGTGAGTCATACTCGATATAGTCAGAGCTCAACTTTGCATCTTGCGGGTCGACCAACCAAGTATCCCTGTAATTGGGCATCAAAAAACTCATCAAAGCAGGCACGGTAACTCCTCCCACGGCAAATAGGGATAGTTTTTCCATGAATTCACGACGCTGTAATTTGTTGTGGGCATATGCGTCATAGAGGTCAAAAACTTCTTGTTTGATGTCTTTTTTGGTGAGTTTTTTCATTGCGCTGGATTTTAGAAAAACACGATGTAGCGTGTATCCCTCAAATTACACAAATATTGAGTATTACCCTAAACTCGCCAAGCTCTTTTCCAGTGTTTCAATTTTGGCCTCCGCATCAGCAGCTTTTTTTCGCTCGATAGCAACTACTTTTTCGGGTGCATTGTTCACAAAGCGTTCGTTACCCAACTTTTTTTGCACGGATTGCAAAAAGCCTTTGGTGTATTTGAGTTCTTCAGTGATTTTCTGGATTTCCGCTTCGATATCTATCGCCCCGCCCATGGGAATAAAGTACTCGTTGCTCTTTACCCGAAAACTCAAAGCGCCTTCCAGAGTGTCTTCGATGGTTTCCAATGCACTGATATTCCCCAACTTCGTGATGATGGCGTCCATTCGGTCGCTGAAACCCTCGTTATTCTGAACAAAACAATCCAATGTCTCTTTCTGCGCTATGTTCTTCTCCTTCCGAATCGTTCGAATTCCAGAAATTACGTCACTAGCAAAGTTGAAATCTTTTATCAATTCCAAATTAGCCTCCTGTACGTTGGGCCATTCTGAAACAACCAAGGCTTGTTCAGGGGTTCGTTTTGAAATATGCTGCCATACCTCTTCGGTCAAGAAGGGCATAAACGGATGTAACAGTTTTAAATTTTGTTCAAACCAATGAATCACCTGTGCGCGAGTGGTTTTGTCCACAGGATGTTGATAGGCAGGTTTGGCAATTTCCAAGAGCCAAGAACAAAAGTCGTCCCAAACCAACTTGTAAATCGCCATTAGGGCATCAGAAATACGGTATTTCGAAAAATGGTCATTGACCTCGGCTAGGGTATGATGAAATTTGGCTTCATACCAATCCAAACCGATTCGCGCTGCTTCTGGTTGTGGCAAATCTTCCACTTCCCATCCCATGACCAAACGAAAGGCGTTCCAAATTTTGTTGGCAAAATTTTTCCCTTGCTGACATAGGGCTTCATCGAATAACAAGTCATTTCCGGCGGGAGAACTCAGCAATAAACCCACTCGAACACCATCTGCCCCAAAATCATCCATAAGCTTCAAGGCATCGGGAGAGTTTCCGAGGGATTTGGACATTTTGCGACGTTGCTTGTCCCGCACCAGACCAGTGAGATATACATTTTCAAACGGACGTTCTCCGCGATATTCATATCCAGAGACAATCATACGGGCCACCCAGAAAAACAAAATATCAGGTCCCGTAATCAAATCGCTGGTCGGATAGTAGTAGTTTACTTCCGGATTGTCAGGTTCCAAAATACCCCCAAACACGCTTATCGGCCATAACCAAGCGGAGAACCAAGTATCAACCACGTCAGGGTCTTGTCTTAATTCTTCTTCGTTGAGACCAGGTTTGATGGCTTTTGCTTTTTTAAAGGCCAAATCGCGAGACTCAGCTACTACGAAGTCTTCTTTACCATCGCCATAGTAATAAGCAGGAATTTGTTGTCCCCACCACAGTTGACGGGAAATGTTCCAATCACGGATATTTTCCATCCAATGCCGATAGGTATTTTCGAACTTTTTGGGGTGCAATTTCACTTCCCCAGAATCCAATACGGCTTCCAATGCGGGCTTCGCCAAACCTTCCATTTTCAAGAACCATTGGTCCGAAAGACGTGGTTCGATTACGGCTTTCGTCCGTTCGGAAGTGCCCAGCTTGTTGGTATGCTGCTCGGTTTTTACCAAAAATCCGGTTTCTTCGAGTTCTTTGGCAATTTCCTTTCGAACTACAAAACGGTCCTTGCCTTCGTAATGCAAACCATAGGAATTTAAGCTAGCATCTTCATGAAAGATGTCAATCACTTCCAAATGATGTTTGTCCCCTAGGTTTTTATCGTTTTCATCGTGTGCGGGAGTAACCTTTAAACATCCGGTTCCGAACTCCATGTCCACATACTCATCTTCGATAATGGGGATTTCACGATTGGCAATGGGTACTATGGCCTTTTTCCCTTTAAGGTGCGTGTACCGTTTATCATTTGGGTTAATGCAAATGGCCGTATCACCTAAAATGGTTTCGGGACGCGTGGTCGCTATGGTTACTTTTTCATCCGAATCTTTGATGGCATACGACAAGTAATAGAGTAACCCTTGTTTTTCTTCGTAGATGACTTCTTCATCGGAAAGTGTGGTTTTGGCTTGGGGATCCCAATTTACCATACGATAGCCCCTATAAATCAACCCTTTTTCGTACAAATCCACGAAAACTTTAATCACGGAAGCTGACATATCGTCATCCATGGTGAATTTCTTCCGTTTCCAGTCTAGAGAACATCCCAGTTTTTTGAGTTGCTCAAAAATGACCCCTCCGTATTCATGCGTCCAAGCCCAGACGTGTTCCAAAAACTGCTCGCGGGTCAAATCTGCTTTTTCGATACCTTCTGCCTTAAGCTTTGCCACCACCTTAGCTTCGGTTGCAATCGCGGCATGGTCGGCGCCTGGCACCCAACATGCATTTTTCCCCATCAATCGGGCCCTGCGAATCAAAACATCTTGAATCGTATTATTGAGCATATGCCCCATATGCAAAACACCTGTAACGTTGGGTGGCGGAATTACGATGCTATAGGGTTCTCTTTCGTCAGGTTTTGAGCTAAAAAAATCATGCTTCAACCAATAGGCATACCACTGTTCTTCAACGGTTTTAGGGTCATATTTGGAGGGAAAATCCATTTTTCGGTATAGTTTTTGTCCTTCAATGGGCGAATTGGTCAAACGTAAGCTTTTGCGTTTTAAATTTGCGTAAAACCTTTGGTGAAAGCCAATTCTGAAATACGAAACAAAAATAAGTAACGTTATAACATAACAAAAGAATTCTTGGATGCATCCGAAGCTTAGGTTACATTTGGAATTCACCCAAAACTAGTAAATGATGAAAAAAACTGTACTCATGTTATTTGTTGGTTTGTTGTCCGTAGGTCTTTATGCCCAGGATACAGCAGCCAAAATCGAGTTTAAGAGCGAGACCATTGACTATGGTGAAATTGAAAAAGGCAGTGACGGTATTCGAGTATTTGAGTTTACCAACACTGGTACAGCACCATTGGTAATCAGCGACGTAAAATCAAGTTGTGGTTGCACCATTCCAAAGAAACCGGATGCACCTATTATGCCAGGTGAAACTGGGCAGATTCAAGTAAAATATGACACAAAGCGCGTAGGGCCGATTCGCAAGGCCATTACCGTTACTTCCAACGCGGACACTCCTACCAAGATTTTGAAAATCAAAGGGACCGTAAAAGCGGAAGGTGCTAAATAAAGTGCTTTGAAAATAGAAAGAAGAACCCTCCTTTGTGAGGGTTTTTTTATTTAGAAGAGTTCCTTCAGCACAAAAGAAAAAAGCAGGTCACGGTTATAGCGCTCAATTAACAACTTGACGCGTTTTCCCTTTTTCGCATTAATCATTTGGATAATCTCTTGTAGCTTATATTGGTGCACTTGTTTTCCATTGACTTCCAAAATAACATCCCCTTTACGAAGTCCTACCTCTTCGGCCGGGCTACCAGCCCGTATGGCCGAAATCACAATTTCGGGTACAACACTAATTTTTGTTCGGGTCGGGGATACCATTTGGGCAGAACCGATAGTCGTATTTCCCCGCTCTTGGTTGCCTATGGGAACACTGATAGTATTGGCGATGCGCTCAGAAATGTAGCGGATACCATTATGTTGAAGGTTAATCCCAGATAAATTGTATTCAAATGGCGTATTGAAGTTCCGGTTTTTTCGTAAGATCATTGTACGGTTTCCATAATCAAAAACCACATTGAAACGCTTTAACAACTCCCCTCCAATACTTCCATTTCGATTGCCATAATTCTTTAAAAACGATAAGGATTCCGGATGGGGAAATGCCACTTTCGGATCGAACATCTCAAACTTTGCGATTTTAACGCCATTTATCTTGGTGCGTTTCCCAAACACATCGCCACTGAGGCCCCTTCCCAAAAAGTCTTCATAGTTCTTATCTGGAACCTGAAGGCCTTTCTCGGGTTGATTGAAAAGCCATAAAGCATCACTACTACCCGTATCCACAAGTAATTTTACCGGAACATTCCCTTCTTCCATAAGTACTTCCGCCTTTAGAAAAGCCTTGGTACTTCTTATATCCAGTGCTAGGGAAACATCTTTCTTTTTCCGCGTCGGTTTATAAAACTTCGGGTCGTGAAGTTTAATGTATTTATTGCTGTAATTGATTTCAACCACAAAATCACGAAAGAGGTCATAACCAATAATCCCATGGACCGGAACTCCCAAAGCTGGTGAAAAATTCAAAGCCTCATCCATGACCACGAAAAGCTCTTGATTAAAGTTTCGAACTTTTCCAATACGGAAACCATTACCAAACGATTTCAGGGCCGTTATGGCCTCCCCATCCCCCAAGCCTTTGATTTCCACTTCAGAAACGTTTCGCACTTCAATGGAATCCTTCCCCATCATGTTGAACAATATGGGTTTGCCTACTCCTGAGTCCAAAACGAAGGTCAGTTCAGTACCATTGACCTCCACAGGTATAAGAATAAGATTGTTCAAAAACTCAAAGGAAATGCGTTCGGATTTGGTTTGTTCCGGAAGCGAAAAACGCTGGGCCGTAAGATATCCCAAACCAAGAATCCAACAAAGAAAGAAACCGATAAGTGACTTTATTTTCAAAATACTTTTTCGGATTTCTCCTTAATTTAAGAAAAATCGTCCGAAACCCGTATTTCTTTAACGTTTTCAAAAGAGGTAAAATATTCTATTTAAAGTTGTTTGGGAAGATGGCTTTTATGATTTTTGCTCAAAATCTTTGCGATGCCCGAAATTTCGACCAAGGGATTGAAAATGCCCGAATCGCCCATCCGTAAATTGGTACCTTATGCCGAGGACGCCAAGAAAAGAGGGATTGAAGTCATTCACCTTAATATTGGTCAACCTGACATTAAAACACCACAGCTGGCGCTTGATGCTGTGCGTAACCATACCATAGACGTATTGGCATATAGTAGAACAGAAGGCTCGGAAACCTATCGTAGAAAAATCGCAGCGTATTATGCCAAACATCATATTTCAGTAGGTGCAGAGGATATTATCGTTACCACGGGGGGGTCGGAAGCCCTTTCTTTTGTAATGGGCACTATCGCCGATGCAGAGCATGAGGTTATCATTCCAGAACCTTTTTACGCCAATTACAATGGATTTGCCACAGCTTCTGGAGTAAAAGTGGTTCCTATAGCCTCGGATATAGACAAAAACTTTGCTCTCCCACCAATCGCAGCTTTCGAAGCAAAAATTACACCCCAAACCAAAGCCATTCTTATATGCAATCCGGGAAATCCGACGGGATATTTGTATGAGAAAGAAGAGTTGGAACAATTGGCTGCTTTGGTTCAAAAGCATAATCTTTTCTTGGTTGCCGACGAGGTCTACCGTGAATTCAGCTATGACGGAAGTGTACATCACTCCATTTTGACCTTGCCTGGACTCGAAGACCACGCCATTATCGTGGATTCGGTTTCCAAGCGATACAGCATGTGTGGAGCCCGCATTGGATGTTTGGTATCACAAAACAAAAACGTAGTGGCCACGGCCCTCAAATTCGCGCAAGCCCGTTTATCCCCTCCCACTTTTGCACAAATGGCAAGCGAAGCGGCTCTAGATACGCCAGAATCCTATTTCAAAGAAGTAAAGGAGGAGTATGTGGAACGGCGCAATCTACTCGTTGAAGCACTTGAAAAAATTCCAGGGGTTAAGGTAGCAAGACCCAAAGGAGCCTTTTATTGTGTAGCTGAGCTTCCTATTGACAATGCTGATGCGTTTGCCCAGTGGTTGTTGGAAACCTTTGAACTCAATGGTAAAACAGTGATGGTGGCTCCAGCAGCCGGATTTTATGCTACACCGGGGTTGGGAAAAAACCAAATCCGGATTGCATATGTATTGGAAAAGAAACAACTTCTTCAGGCGGTTGAAATCTTAAAGAACGGCTTGGAAATTTTCGCAGCAAAGTGAACATTCAAGAAAACATTTCGTTAAAACCGTACAACACCTTTGGCATTGATGTCAGGGCGCGGTTTTTTGTTGAAGTGCAGTCGCTTTTGCAACTCCAAAAGGTGTTGGAACTCACAGCCTACCCGAATCGGTTCTTTTTGGGAGGTGGAAGCAATATGTTGTTGACACAGGATGTAGATGCGCTGGTCATTTTGCTTAACCTAAAAGGTATTTCAGTAATCGAAGAAACGGAAGACCATGTCTGGGTCGAAGCCAAAGCGGGCGAAAATTGGCACGAATTCGTAAGTTGGTGCTTGGAACATGATTACGGAGGACTCGAAAACCTTTCCCTGATTCCTGGTAACGTGGGTACCGCCCCCATACAGAATATTGGTGCCTACGGGGTAGAACTAAAGGATGTCTTTGCCCATTGCAACGCCATGGAAATCGCCACAACCGAAATGTTTGAATTCGATGCGGAGTTTTGCCAATTCGGATACCGCGATTCCATCTTCAAAACCAAAGCCAAAGGCAAATATGTGATTACCTCAGTGGTATTCAAGTTGACCGAAAAAAACCATTCGGTAAACACGGGATACGGTGCTATTGAGCAGAAATTAATTGAAGAGGGTATCGTGCACCCAACCATTCAAGATGTTTCACGAGCCGTAATTGCCATCCGCGAAAGCAAATTGCCAGACCCAAAAGTGATTGGCAATAGCGGAAGTTTTTTCAAAAATCCTGTAGTGACCCAGAAATTATGCAATAAACTGCTCAATCGTTTTCCGGAGATGCCCCATTATGAACAGCCGAAAGGTGTCAAAATTCCAGCAGGGTGGCTGATTGAAAGTTGTGGATTCAAAGGGTTGCGCAGGGGTGATGCCGGTGTTCATGACAAACAAGCGTTGGTTTTGGTGAATTTTGGCAATGCAAAAGGCTCTGAAATTTGGGATTTGGCCAAGGAAATACAAGCAGAAGTCAAAAAGAAATTTGGAATTGTGCTGGAACCTGAGGTTAATGTGATGTAAATAAAATAACCCCCGCCTTCAAGAGAATGACGAGGGTTATACCAAACCAAACTAACCAAATTTTTATATGCTTTATGTCTTTATCCTTCGAAGCTTGCTTAAGGCGCTCAAAGGCATTTTATTTCATTTGTTTGATATATATACGGCATAAGCACTAATTTAGATTTTTGAATATTCAAAATTTTGGATAATCAACCGAAATACTATGGCCTCACTCATTGAAAAACATATCGTATCGTTGCTGGCCGAAAAAGATGACAAGGCCATCGCGTTGCTGTATGAACATTATGGTGATACGCTCTATGGGGTGGCTTACAAGGTGGTGAAAGATGAGGATTTGGCGCAAGATATCCTACAAGAGAGCTTTGTGAAAATTTGGAAAAAGGCGGATTCTTATGACGCCACCAAGGCAAAACTTTTTACTTGGCTATTCCGAATTACCCGTAACACGGCCATAGACAAATTGCGAAGCATTACCAACAAATCCGATAAAGAAGTCCAAATAGACGTTTCAAACGTATATAACGTAGGTGTCGCAGGACTTAATCCCGATTTTCTTGATGTAAAAGAAAATCTCGGGAAAATAGAACTGAAATACCAAATCGTTTTAGAGGCCCTGTTTTTTCAGGGCATGACACAGCAAGAAGCAAGCGAAGAGCTTGATATTCCGCTAGGTACCATTAAGTCAAGACTTAAAATTGGCCTTAGGGAATTGGGAAAGATTTACGGAACCGTTACGCTGCTTCTGCTTTTGATAAAAGTTATTCTATGAAAGAAAAAATACAACGTTTCCTAGAAACCGATACCCTTGAAAAGTATCTTTTGGACGATACTTCCCGCGAGGAGTCCTTAAAGGCCGAGCGGTATATCGCCATGTACCCCGAGGTCAGAAAGGTCTACAACGAACTCCAAGACAACCTTGAGATTTTCGCAAAGCAATATGCCAAAAAGACCCCTGACGGACTTAAGGAAATCATACTTCATAACGTAGGCCGCAACCGTAAGGCTACAAAACGTCTGTATCGCTATGCGGTAGCAGCAAGTGTTGCCGTTATGATGCTGGCTGGTTCAGCAGTTTTCTTCTGGAACCAAAACCAAAGCCTACAACAAGAAAACACTTTGGTCACCAACAAGATGAAGAATTTGGAAATGGATATGAAAACCCAATTGGAAGATGTCCGAAACCAATTCATCGTGCTCAACAATCCCGATACCCGAAAGTATGCAGTTCGCGGTAAAAAAGAAGGAAAAGAGCTCAAGGCCATAGCCTATATCAATCCTGTGAAAAAACTATCCTACATCAATGTGAGCAGTGTGCCGGAACTACCTGAAGACAAATGTTTCCAGATGTGGGCCGAAGTAAACGGAGAATTGGTCAATATGGGCGTTATCAAGCAATTTGATGACAAAGACAAGCTGTTGGCCCTACCCTATGCTGACGATGGGATAGGTTACATTACCGTTGAGCCAAAAGGTGGAAATGTATCCCCTACGGTACAGAATATTGTGGCCAATATCGCCTATCAATAGGTTTTCCTTAAAGTTCGCATAAAGGATAATTGCCTTCGCCTTGTATTTTGTATTTTTGCTTAAAATTCGATTATGAAATTGGCGTTATTGACTATTGGTCTTCTTCTATTGGCTTTCGCCGGAATCGCTATCAAAATCTGGTCAAAAAAAGACGGTAAGTTTGCTGGAACTTGTGCAAGCCAAAATCCCTATCTCAACCAAAATGGCGAAGCCTGTGGTTTTTGTGGAAAATTACCCGATGAACAAGACTGCAAAAAAGATTCGATAACCGAACTTACTTCATAATCAGCAATCCCTCGCAACCCAAGTCTTTGAGTACTTCAGACCTTATCGCCGAGCATATCAAAAAGGCCAAGGAAGGCCAACAAATTGCTTTCAGTTTTTTACTCGACCACTTTTGGAACGACGTATACGGTTTTCAATTGCTGCGTACCCAAAATGAAAATGACGCTGAGGACATCACCTTGCGTTCGTTTTCCAAAGCTTTTGATAAGATTGACACCTACAAAGAAGGGCATTCCTTTTCCACTTGGCTCATTGCTATATCGAAGAATCTCCATGTAGACTTGATTCGAAAGCGAAATCGACAGCGGGTTGATGAAATGGAGGCTGATGCCGAAATGGTCAAAAAAGTAGTGGATGATGCACCCACCGTGGAAGACCAGCTTATCAATGAGCAAAATCTAGCCCACCTGTTGCGTGATATCAAAAAATTAAAACCCCACTATCAAAAGGTCATCAATCTTCGGTATTTTAATGAAATGAGTTTAGCCGAAATTGCGACAGAACTGGACGAACCCATTAACAACATCAAGGTAAAACTGCTCAGGGCCCGCAAACTCTTGGCCGAAATCATTAAAGAGCGGTAGTTTAGGTCATCCAAACGATTACTCCTTTGTTTCTTATCTTTGTGAATCAAAAAAATTGTAATGAGCGTTACCCCCGCAAATAGTGTTGCACCGCCACCCAAAGGAAAACCCAAATGGCTACGGGTCAAACTTCCTACGGGTAAAAAATATACGCAACTTCGAGGTTTGGTCGATAAGTATGACCTGCACACCATTTGTACCTCAGGTAGCTGCCCTAATATGGGCGAATGCTGGGGCGAGGGTACAGCCACCTTTATGATTCTGGGTAATGTTTGTACGCGTTCTTGCGGATTCTGTGGCGTTAAAACCGGTAGACCTGAAAGTGTAGACTGGGCAGAACCCGAAAAGGTAGCACGCTCCATTAAAATCATGAACATAAAGCATGCAGTGGTTACCTCGGTGGATCGCGATGACTTAAAGGATATGGGTTCCATCATTTGGGCGGAAACGGTAAAGGCCATCCGAAGAATGAATCCGAAAACCACTTTGGAGACCTTGATACCGGACTTTCAAGGTATCGAAAGCCATTTGGATAGAATTCTAGAAGTTGCACCTGAGGTGATATCCCACAACATGGAAACCGTAAGAAGACTTACCCGCGAAGTACGCATACAAGCCAAATATGATAGAAGCCTCGGGGTTTTGGAATACCTCAAGAAAAATGGAGCACACCGCACCAAATCAGGTATTATGTTGGGGCTTGGCGAATTTGAAGAAGAGGTCATTGAAACCATGCAAGATTTACGCAATGTGGGCGTTGATGTGGTCACTATTGGACAGTACCTACAACCTTCCAAAAAACATTTGCCCGTTCACGAATTCATCACTCCTGAACAATTTGAAAAATACCAAGAAATTGGCCTGAAAATGGGCTTTAGACACGTGGAAAGCGGCGCTTTGGTGCGCTCGTCCTACAAAGCACACAAACACATTCAGTAAGCCCCAAACTACCATTATGCAAAAAATCAGAGTGGGCATCAATGGTGTCGGTCGCATAGGTCGCACCCTGATACGGCTTTTGAGCTTCAATAATAGTATTGAAGTGGTGGCGGTAAATGACCTGGCGGACGCTGAAACACTTGCCCATCTTCTAAAATACGATAGCATACATGGCTATTCTGACGCGAGGTTTGGTTTTGAAGAAAACTTGATTTTTTGCGAAGGCCAACCCATTCACGTGTTTAACCACGACCATCCGAAAGATATTCCATGGGCCGAAATTGGCGTTGATATTGTCGTGGAAGCTACGGGAAAGTACAAATCCAAAACCGTTTTGGAACATCACCTTCAAAATGGAGCGAAAAAAGTGATTCTTTCGGTTCCAGCAGTTGATGATACCATCCCAATGATAGTGATGGGTGTAAACGAAGCGTTGTTAGAGGAAAGCGACCATATCGTGTCCAACGCTTCTTGTACGACCAACAATGCAGCGCCGATGATTCAAATCATAGATGAGCTCTGTGGAATTGAACAAGCCTACATTACCACGGTGCACAGCTATACCTCGGACCAAAGCCTTCACGACCGACCGCATCGGGACTTAAGACGTTCCCGGGCCGCTGGACAATCCATCATTCCGACCACGACCGGCGCCGCCAAGGCACTTACCAAGGTATTCCCGCATTTGGCAGAAGTAATTGGGGGTTGCGGTATTAGGGTTCCAGTTCCGAATGGTAGTCTTACAGATATTACCTTTAACGTAAAGGAAGAAACTTCTATAGCAGCAATAAACCATGCTTTTAAAACCAAAGCAGAAACGGAATTATCGGGTATCTTAAAATACACTGAAGACCCTATTGTTTCTATAGATGTGAACAATAGTTACTATTCTTGTACGTTTGATTCTTTAATGACCTCTGTGATTGGCAAAATGGTCAAAATCATAGGGTGGTACGATAATGAAACGGGCTATTGCTCCAGACTTATTGATTTAATAGATTTGTTTATTACGAAGAAATACGTTTGAAATTTAGCTTTTCCCATATGCTTCATCGCTCGGTGATGATGGTTTTGGTATGCTTTTCAGTATGCCACACATCACTTATGGCCCAAGAAGACATAAGCTCCACGGGAAAAGTGCAGCAAATATTTGATGATTTTCTCCGGTATCGTCACCAAAACAAAATCAACAAGGCTTTAGAAGTTTTAAGTGAGGCGGCTAAAATTGCGGAAAACAATGAAGACGCCAAACTATTGCTCGACACCTATCACCAATACGCGCGTTTGTTTTTGGAAGAAGGAGACCGAGAAACGGCCATTTTCTATTTGGACCGAGCCAGTATTTTGCTCAGGGACCTTTCCTATCCGTTTGGAGAGGCATTCCATAAATATTTAGAAGCCGCAGTTCGCTTTGACGAAGGCAATAACTTCCAGTCGCTTAAACTATTGGAAGAAGCCCGGACACTAAGCAACAACCGAAACCTGGGGAATAACATTCTCCTCTTGGAAGGTTACATCTTCACGAATATTGAAAAGTTCGATGATGCCAATACTAATTTGAATGCGCTCATCGTAAACTCCGATGATAAAGAAAGACCCTATCTTGCCACCAAGGCAAACGTACAACTGGCCTTGATAAGCCAAGAAAACAAGGATTTAGAAGATGCGGTAATTCATGCTAAAGCCGCCCTGGAGTTATCCCAAAAGCACGGGTATTTCAAGGAAATTCGGGTTTCAAACGAGTTGTTGTCTTCTATTTATGAAAGTTTGGGTCTGTATGACCAATCCTTATTCTACAAAAAGAGCTTGGGACAGATAAAAGATTCCATTTTCAATATTGAAAAGGTGAAGCTTGAGGCCAAGATTGCGGACCGTATTCGCTTTGAGCACCAAATGAACGAAATCAACAAGCTGACTGCCAAAAACGAGGAGTTGAGCGAGTCAAAAAACCGTTCGGAAATCACTGCGATTTTAACTTCGGCCTTTTTGACCATCATCTCGCTATTGGCGGTATCCCTTTTCCGAAACAATCAAATCAAATTGAAGACCAACGACCTCCTCTATACCAAAAACAAAGAGTTGGAGTTGGCACGTGATGCAGCGGTATCGGCCATGGAAGCGAAAACCAATTTCCTTTCTACGGTCACTCATGAGTTACGAACGCCACTCTACGCGGTTACCGGACTCACCCATCTGCTCTTGGAAGAAAATCCGTCCGAACATCAAAAGGAACATTTAAAATCCCTGAAATTCTCGGGAGACTACTTGTTGAACTTCATCAATGATATTCTTCAAATCAATAAAATTGATGCGGACAAACTGGAACCCTTGGAAATCGAGTTCAAACTGCACAAAGTTTTGGCAGATGTAGTGGATTCGCTGCAACAAAATGCCAGTGAAAACGAAACCAAACTCATTCTGGATTACGACCCTACGATTCCCCAGCATTTGTTGGGTGACCCGATAAAACTTTCGCAGATTTTCATGAATCTCGTGGGCAACGCCCTTAAATTCACCAAAAAAGGAAAGGTCGAAGTTATCGCGAAGTTGCTTCAAAAATCTGAGGAAGAAGTCAAATTATACTTCGAAGTTAAAGACAACGGTATTGGTATTTCTGAAGAACAACAGAAAAACATCTTTGATAGCTTTGAGCAAGGTTCCGTTCAAATCAACAGAGAGTATGGCGGAACAGGCTTGGGCTTGACCATCGTGAAGAGCTTGCTAGGGCTATTCGACAGTAAAATCCACTTGGAAAGTGCTGTAGGCCACGGAAGTTCATTCTTCTTTGAAATGGACGTGAAATGCGATGTTGCCGTATTACAGGATGTTGCCTTCGAACTGGACCCTGAAGGTTTTGACTTTAAAGGTCTGCATGTACTTGTGGTGGAAGACAACAAAATCAACCAGGTCATCACCAAAAAGATGTTGAACAAAAAGGAGATTACCTGCGATATCGCCAATAACGGTAACGAGGCCATTGATTTGGCCAAAGCCAACACCTACGATGCCATTTTGATGGACATTCACATGCCCGGGATTAGCGGCGAAGAAGCTACACGACAAATTCGAAAGTTCGATAAAGAAATTCCTATTATAGCACTCACGGCCATATCGCTAGATGATAGTCTGGAGAGCTTCTACCAAGCTGGTTGTAATGATGTAGTGACCAAACCCTTCAAGCCTGAGGTATTCTATCAAAAAATCGGGGAAAACATCTTCAAAAGGAAAATTGGAGCATAAGTCAGTCCAATAGAGCCTTAACAGCCTTTTCCAAAAATGCTTCGTCTTCTTTCGAGAAGGTGTGTTTTACACCCAAATAAAATGCATTTTTCAAACGACCTTCCAAACGCACATAGTCTTTCTCCGTGGTAATGATATAATCGTACTGCTGAAAACGAGCAATTTCGGTATCGGTGAACGTATGGTGGTCAGAAAAATCCAAATGCTCAAAAAGGAAACCTTGACTTTTTAAATGTTGAAGGAATGGGGTTGGATTTGCTATACCTGTAACAACACCTACCTTTTTGGAAGAAAGCTGGTCCCACTCTAGGTATGTTCTCTCTTGGTTTTTAGGCATTTCGGCATAGGAAAACCAACAAAACAGCACTTTTTGATGGGGCAAAGGACTTAGTTTTTCTTCCAAAGCGTTTCTTTCTTCAATGTCGATATTTTCAGGGCACTTGGTTACTACAATAACATCCGCTCGCTTGGCAGCTATTCTATGGTCTCTTAAATCCCCCGTAGGCAAGTACCAATCCTTTACATAAGGTTTGTCATAGGTCGTCAATAGTATGGAATAGGTTGGTTGGATACGCCTATGTTGAAAAGCATCATCCAACAGCACAAGCTTTGCTTTGGATTGCTTTTCAAGTTGTTTTACCCCTTCTACCCTATCCGCACATACTGCGACCGTCACTTGGGGAAACTTGACATGAATTTGATAGGGTTCATCACCCAAATCCGCCACAGTACTCGTTTCAGTTGCCAAAAGAAAACCTTCCGACCTTCGTTTATACCCACGACTGAGCACCGCAACGGGTATATCGTCCAGCAGTGAAATCAGATACTCAATCATTGGGGTTTTACCAGTTCCGCCCACACTTAAATTTCCAACACACAAGGTGGGTAGTTCAGCGGTATATGATTTGAACCACCTGAAATCATAGAAAAGGTTTCGCACAAAAACCACTATCGCATAAAGCAAGGAAATAGGGAACGCCAGTATTCGCAATACTTGAAGCATAGGGCGAAAATATATATTTTATCTTTAGGCCATAACTGAATTTCATGACCGTAAAAGATGTCGGCCAAATCTTGGAAGGTTTGGCTCCCTTGAAACACGCTGAGGATTTTGACAACGTTGGATTGCTTGTGGGGAATGCGAACGCCGAAGTCTCTGGTATCTTGGTGACCTTGGACACTCTGGAAAACGTGGTGGACGAGGCAGTTGAAAAAAAATGCAATCTCATTGTAAGTTTTCATCCCATTCTCTTCTCCGGAATAAAAAAGTTGACAGGCGCCACCTACGTGGAGCGGGTACTTATAAAATGTATTGCCCATGGCATTTCGATTTATTGTGTTCATACCGCTTTAGATAATAGTCCTTTGGGGGTCAACCATAAAATTTGTGAGGTGCTTGGTCTACAGAATACCGAAGTGCTTATTCCCAAAAAAGGGACGCTAAAAAAACTGACCACATATGTTCCTGAAGCGAAGGCAGATGAAGTAGCGCAGGCCCTATTCGAAGCAGGTGCAGGTGCTATGGGAAAATATCAAGATTGTAGTTTTCGTACTACGGGTACGGGAACTTTCAAGGCCATGGAAGGCGCATCGCCAGCAACGGGAAACGTTGGCAAACATCACCAAGAGCCTGAGGTGCAATTGAATATGATCTATTCATTTGAATTGGAGCACAAAATCGTGAGGGTGCTTTTGGAGGCTCATCCCTATGAAGAGGTTGCCTACGAACTTATCACTTTGGACAATCCGCAACCCTATTTGGGCATGGGTCGCGTGGGAACTTTACCAGAACCCCTTTCGGAAACCAACTTTTTGGAACTACTTAAGGAAAAATTCAATCTTGATATGGTCAGACACTCCCAATTTTTGAAAAAACCTATCCAAAAGGTAGCCGTTTTAGGAGGTAGTGGTGCCTTTGCCATTGGAGCGGCCAAAGCAGCTGGAGCTGATGCTTTTATGACCGCAGACCTGAAATACCACCAGTTTTTTGAAGCCGAAAACCAAATCCTGCTTACGGATGTGGGACACTTTGAATCAGAGCAGTTTACAAAACAGCTTTTGGTCGATTATCTTACAAAAAAAATGCCTAGTTTTGCAGTCTCTTTAGCGGAAAGTATAACAAATCCCATTAAGTACTTTTAATTTATGGCGAATAAAACTGACAACATCACGGTTGAAGAAAAACTACGAGCGTTGTACGACCTTCAATTGATAGACTCTAGAGTTGATGAGATTCGAAATGTGCGAGGCGAACTTCCTTTGGAAGTACAAGACCTTGAAGATGAGGTGTTAGGATTGAAAACCCGAATGGACAAACTCAAAACCGATGTTGAAACCGTCAACTTTGAAATTGCCGCCAAAAAGAACCTTATCGAAGAATCCAAAGCTTTGATAAAAAAGTATGCCGAGCAGCAGAAAAATGTTCGAAACAGCCGAGAGTTCAACTCTTTGAGCAAGGAGGTAGAATTCCAAGAATTGGAAATCCAGTTGGCCGAAAAGAACATCAAAGAGTTCAAAGCGCAAATTGAGCAGAAAAAAGAGGTTGTTTCCGAAACCAAGGAAAAGCTTTCTGAGCGTGAAAACCACCTAAAGCATAAAAAAGGGGAATTGGACGCTATTTTGGCTGAAACCGAAAAAGAAGAAAAAGCGCTTTTAAAGAAATCAGAGGAATTCGAGGAAAAAATTGAAGACCGATTGATTCATGCTTACAAGCGTATACGTCACAATGTGAAAAATGGACTTGCCGTAGTACCCGTAGAACGTGGGGCCTCAGGAGGTTCTTTCTTTACCATTCCACCACAAGTTCAGGTTGAAATTGCTTCTCGCAAGAAAATCATTACCGACGAACACAGTGGACGAATCTTGGTGGACCCCTTGTTAGCCGAAGAAGAACAAGAAAAAATGGAAGCCTTGTTCGCAAAAATCTAACAAACGCTTTTAACATACACCAAACCGCCCTTGAGGCGGTTTTTTTGTTTCTTTATGGGGATGAAACATGCTTTTCCCTTTCTCTTGTTGACTTTTTGCACCACCCTTTCCGCCCAAGATTGGGATACCTACCGTTGGAAAAATCGTTTAATCATCCTTGTAGCAGCCGAAGAGAGTAGCACATTGTTAAAAGAGCAGCATGAAGCTTTCAAGAAAAACCCAGAAGCACTGACCGAAAGGGACCTCTTGCTCTTTGAAGTCAATAGCAGTGCCCAAACATTATCCAAATTTTCATTGAAGCCCAATTTTGAAGGGGTACTTTTGGTTGGAAAAGATGGAGGCTTGAAATTTCAAAGCCCTTTTCCCGTAGACCCAAAAACCATCTTCGACCGAATTGATAGCATGCCTATGCGCCAGGCTGAAATGCGGAAGCACAGGTGATTTGGCAGGTTCGTGTTTGGACCGCTGACCTTAAAAATCAAATTCAAGAGTCAAACATCAAGCACCAAGCTCCGAGCATCAAGACATTAGACATCGGACATCAGACATCAGACATCAGACATCAGACATTAGACATTAGACATTAGACATTAGACATTAGACATTAGACATTAGATATTAGACATTAGATATTAGATAAAAGAAACCAGATTTCTGAAAACTGACAACTGATAACTGCGCATTGCTAATTGTTTATTGTTAATTGCTCTGCCCATTGTATAAGATTCCTTCAGTCGTTAAGCTCATTCGGAATATAATCCATTGAAAAATTCGTTTCATTCGTGAGATTCCTGTCCTACCTTAATCCTACCTCTAACTAACATCAAAAAAATAAGTCAACCTGAACTTGCCTGCCCGTCCGTTCAGGCGGGATTCAGCTTCTTATTCAAACTAAGAGTAAGAATGAAAAAAGATACTGAAACCCGCCTACCATAATTCAGAGGTATTTGATTTCTGAAAACTAACCATTGACCACTGATAACTGCGCATTGCTAATTGTTTATTGTTAATTGCTAATTGTAACATCAAACTTCCACCCTTCCCCTTTTAACCCTTCACCCGACATCTGACATCTGACATCAGATCATTGTCAAAAATTCATGCCTTCGCTGTTAATCACCCCAAAAACCCCATCCAACCTCAGTTTTCCATCACTCAACCGTACACCTTTATTTATCAGGTAATTAAGTGATAGATTGAATGGAAACAAACCTCAAATTTTTAAACCATGCAAACAAAATACTACGCGTACTACACCTTTTTAGGGCTGTTTTCCACCATGATTTTAGCCTCCCTTTTCAAACACCTATTCATGTACGACCAAATGGTTTTGGAATATGCCAAACTGGGTTATCCCGAACATCTAGTTCAGCCTTTGGCCATTGCACAAGCGGTCGGATTGGGAATGATCTGGTACAACCGAAGCAAAAGACTGTTGGAATGGGCCTACGCTGGTTTCATTTTGAACCTGGTATTCGCCATAATTGCGCACTACGTTTCAAAATACGGTAATGGAGCACCGGCTGTGATTTGTCTGGTGTTGTTGTTCTCTACCTATTTTTTGGACAAAAGACGAATATCCAAACGAACTTCTGAAGAAGAATATGCTATGGTAGTGTAAGTAGAAGTGGAAAAGCAGTTGATTTTTCAGCTGCTTTTTTTGTTTTTATCAACTCATATCCAGCATCGGTCAATCGCCGTAGCATTCTTCTCTTGGGTTAGCCTAAATTTTAGGGTATTCCGAAAAACCCAACGAAATGAAGAAGTTTGTCCTTATTGCTGCCGCTACATTCCTTATCACTTGTGGCAAAGACGATTCGACAGAAGGGCCATCCAACCAAATTCCTACCCTCGAATCACTGCGCTTCTCCGTGGTGGATGACCTTACCGATACCGAAACCATTGGCACCGTAATTGGTGTTGATGAAGACGATGACGAACTCACCTATAGCCTAGTCCAAAATCCAAAGAATCTCTTTGCCATAACCCCAAACGGAGAACTGCGTTTGGCACAAGGCAAAACCCTTGACTTTGCCACCGCGCAACAGCATAACCTAACCGTCAGTGTGACCGATGGCCAACATACCGAAACCGCCAGTATTACTATCATGGTTACCAGCGCGAACCATGTGCCTACCATTGCACCACAAACCTTTACCGTACCTGAAAACATTGCGTACCCTGAAACCATTGGGGAAATTGTGGCTGAAGACCCAGATGGGGATGATATTTCCTTTGCCATTCTAGAGCAAGGCGAGGACAACCTTTTTGAGGTCACCTGGCGTGGTATGCTGCGTTTAGTAGAAGGTAAAAGCCTTGACTTTGCAACTAACTCAAAACATGTTATCACCATGGCTGTTGGCGACAATGAGGACTCCGCCAGCACTCAAATCACCATTACCGTAACCGAAGTGGATGAAACCAACCTTAGCCCGATTGTGGACGACCAAACCTTTGAAGGGATTCCTGAGGATATCACAGATGACTTCCCTATCGCAACCGTGGAAGCCCAAGACCCAGAGGGCGATGCGCTCATCTTTTCCATTTTGGAGAACGACCAAGGCCTGTTTGCCATTAACGAAACCAATGGCGTATTGAATCTTGCGGAAGGGCAAAGTTTGGACTTTGAGTCTGTCCAAGAACATACGATTATCATCCGGGTCAGTGATGGCAACACCTTTGCGGATGCGCAAATTGTGATAACCCTAAGCGATGTGGAGGAGGCCCCCATTAAAAACGACCAAAGCTTTGAGGTGTTGGAAACCGCAAAAGAAATAGGAAAAGTAACCGCCTCAGACCCGCAAAACGATGCGCTTACGTTCTCCTTGCTTGATGACGACGAAGGGCGCTTTACCATTACTTCTTCTGGTGACATTAAACTTGCCCCTGGCAAGTTCCTGAACTTTGAGCAAGCAGAGGAACACCAAATCACTGTGCTGGTCACAGACACCCAGGATAACAGCACCCAGGCCGTGATGACCATCAAAGTTCTGGATGTGGATGAGGCCCCGTTATTGACTAGCCCAATGGAATATGACGTTTTGGAAAACATTCCAGATGATGAAGTTATAGGAACCATCATCGCCAAAGACCCTGAAGGCAAACCCGTGGAATTGACCTTAAAGGACGATGCCGAAGAGCTCTTCGAAATGGCAGACGATGGAAGCCTAAGCTTAGCTTCTGGCAAAAGCCTGGATTATGAAACATTGCCCAACCTCTATGAAATAATAGTAACCGCAGACGATGGGGAGAATGCAAGGGACTTTATCATTACCATTCGCGAACTGGATGTGAACGAAGCGCCCAAAATAGCCGACCAGTTTGTTTTTGAAGCCTATGAATCCATCAACGATGTAGTGGTTATTGGAACGGTAACCGCCGAAGACCCCGATGGGGACGCCTTGGTTTTTGAAATTGGTATGAACGACAATTCCCTATTTGAAATCAATGCCGCTGGTGAACTATCGCTGGCACCAGAAAAAAATCTAGATTTTGAGTTAAATCAACAACATCAAATCACCGTGTTGGCAAATGATGGAGAATTTAATGCTGAAACTGATATTATTATTAATGTGAAGAATTCTTTTGCCGATGAGGTTACTCCTTTTATCACCACTTGGCAGACTACCACTAATAACGAAGAAATCAAGATAGGCACAGGTAATTTTGAATATGAGTTTTCGGTAGACTGGGGAGATGGAAACATTGAGAATGTCAGTTTTAACGGAAATAGCGGTTTTTTCCATAACTATGAAACTCCAGACACCTATACAGTCGTCATACTGGGGAATTTTCCAAGCATGGATATGTTGAATGCCCCTCAATCAGCAACAAAATTAAGAAGTGTTGAGCAGTGGGGAAGTGCTATGGTATGGCAATCAATGAGAGGAACTTTTTCCAGATGTTCAAATATGTTACCCTACAGTGCTTCTGATATACCTAACCTATCTCAAGTAGAATCTATGGTTGCTATGTTTGCTAGAAGCAATTTTACTGGATACATCAATGATTGGAATACGCAAAATATAACTGATATGAACTCTACGTTTGTTTCTTCTAATTTCAACGATGATATAAGTGAATGGGACACCCAGAACGTAACCAATATGATGTCCATGTTCGGTGACTCTGATTTCAACGGTGACATCAGTGAATGGAACACACAAAATGTCGAGAATATGACGTCAATGTTCGCTTCGTCTGCTTTTGATGGTGACATCAGCGAATGGAATACGCAAAATGTAACCAATATGAATCATATGTTTGCCAATTCAGTTTTCAGTGGCAACATTAGTGGTTGGGATACTCGTAACGTAACAAACATGAACTCCATGTTCATTAATAATACAGACTTTAATCAAAATTTAGGAAATTGGAATGTTGAAAGTCTTCAAACGGCAACGTTTATGTTTGCATACAGTGAAATATTACCTCAAAACTATAGCCAAACTCTAGTAGGCTGGGCAGAACAGTTTGAGACACCCCTTAATGTTGAATTTACCAATCAAATTGGTATGGAATTCTGTGACACTCCTATGGTACAAGACGCTCGACAAGTTTTAATTGGTAAAGGATGGGAAATTACGGGTGATACAGAGACCGATTGTAATTAACCCTTAACCCTTTCACCTTCTACCCTATGACCTTTTACCCCAAAAGGGTCAAGATTTTCTGCTCCACCGCATCCGAATCCCAAAGTGCTTCGATGTTGGGCATTTGCAATACCTCTTGCATAATAGCTTCTTGTTTATCTCCTATCGCCAAGGCTTCAGCATAAGGGCGTTCTGAGAAGGTAACCCGGCGATATACAGGGGTCCATTTGTCCGGATGTTTCGCTGCGAAGTGTTTTTCTATTTTCTTTTGCAGCAAAAAGTTGGGGTCTGCGGTTTTACTGCTCATCTCCATAAAGTTGCGATAACTGAGTTCCGCAATGGCATCGGCATTGGGCTTTCGGGTTTCTTGATAGGCTTTGAAAGTAGCATCCCAATCATCGCCATGTTTTTGGATGAGCTGGTCCAATTCATAAATATCTTCAAAACCCGCATTCATGCCCTGCCCATAAAAAGGGACCACGGCATGGGCTGAATCGCCCACCAAAGCAACTTTGTTCCAATAGGTCCAAGGATAACACTTCATGGTCACCATCGCACTGGTTGGGTTATTGAAAAAGTCTTCCGTCAAATTTTCAATTTCCTTGCGTACGTTGGGGAAATAGGTTTTGAAAAAGGCCTTCGCTTCTTTTTTCGTGGTAATGTTTTCAAAAGACACTTCTCCCTCAAAGGGCATAAACAGCGTACAGGTAAAACTACCATCTAAATTGGGCATCGCAATCAGCATAAACTTACCGCGAGGCCAAATATGAAAAGAGTGTTTGTCCAACTTATGCTGTCCGTTCCCATCCGGTGGAATGGTCAACTCCTTGTAGCCTACATCAATAAAGTCCTGAGAATAATCAAACCGGCTACGGCGCTGCATTTTATGTCGCACTCGGGAAAAAGCACCATCGCAACCAAAAACCAAATCAAAATCATAGGCTTTCCATTTGCTCTTTTCGGACTTTCCGGTGTAAACCCTTGCTTTGGGCAAATCCACATCCCAAACCTTTTCCTCAAATCTAAAAACGGCTCCTTCTGCCTCTGCCAAATCAATCATTCTTCGGTTGAGCACGCCTCGTGAAATGGACCAGATGGCTTCCCCTTCCTGTCCGTACTTTTGAAAATATAGCGGCTTATTATTGACGTGGAGAGCACGTTGGTAGAGCGGAATGGCAATTTCCTTGATGATATCTTCCAATCCGACGGCGCGCAACGCCTTCCAACCGCGTGTGCTCATGGCGAGGTTAATCGACCGTCCAGAGAATTCAACGGTTCGAATATCCGGTCTTCGGTCAAAAATAGTGACTTGGTGTCCGTAACGCTTCAAATAAACCGCCAGCAACGAACCGACCAATCCAGAACCGATAATCGCAATGTTTTTGGGTGTATGGACCATCGAGCCTTTGGGAACCTTTACAAGTGAGCTACGAAAATAGCGATTTCACCGCATTTTGCTACGTATACCACCCTAGCATAGCAGTGAATTTTGTAATTTTGTTTACTCTTTTATAAAATTACTTAAACAATAATGAGGTATTTTGACAGCAACGCCATAGAAGACCTTCCTAGTCGGCACCGGGCAAATCTTATCAATACCATTACCGGATACAAATCTGCAAATCTCATCGGGACCGCGAACCGGTTGGGTAGAGCCAATGTGGCCATATTCAACTCGGTGGTTCATTTGGGCAGCAATCCGGCGCTTCTTGGGTTCGTGCTACGGCCGCTTACCGTACGCCGAGACACCTATCGTAATATTAGCGAGAATCGCTCCTTCACCGTAAATGCGGTTACCGAAGAAATCTATGAAGCTGCGCACCACACCGCTGCAAAATTTGAAGAAAACGAGTCGGAATTCGCGGCAACTGGGTTACAACCCTTATTTCGGGAAGAACACCCTGCACCTTTCGTATCTGAAAGTCCCATTCAATTGGGGTGTACCTATGTAAATGAATATCCCATCATGGAAAACGGGTGTATTTTCATTGTAGGACAGATTGAGCACATTCACGTTAATGAAACCCTGTTGACCGAAGATTTGTGGGCAAAATTGGATGAAAAAAATATTGTTTCCATTGTGGGGTTGGATGGTTATGCCAAACCCAAAATTACCGATAGGCTGGCATACGCCAAACGGGATGAACCCGTGAAAAGCATTTTGCATGGCGCACAAAAAGTCTAATCTTCCCCAAAAGATTTGTTTGCGTTGCCAAAGACCGTTCTCTTGGCGCAAAAAGTGGGAACGGGACTGGGAAAACGTGAAGTACTGCAGCGTTCGCTGTAAAAACTCGAAAACACTATGAAAAACGCGCTGCTTTGGTTTCGCAACGACCTCAGAACGGCAGACCATCAGGGATTGACCGAAGCCGCTAAAGCAAAAAAAGTGATTGCGGTCTATTGTTTTGACCCAAGACACTATGCTGATACCCCATATGGTTTCAAGAAGACCGAAAAGTTTCGCGCCAAGTTTTTGATTGAAACGGTAAAAGAGCTACAACAGCAGCTGGCAAAGCTCAACATTTCGTTATTGGTGTACCATGAGAAACCAGAATCCGTCATTCCTAAAATCACTGAAACCTTTTCTATTGACACCTTGATTTTTCAAAAAGAATGGACGCAGGAGGAGGTTGTGGTACAAAATGGGCTCAAGAAAGGTATATCCGGTGAGGTCAAAATGCTGTCGTATTACGACCAGTTTTTGTTCCATCCTAGTGATATTCCGTTTCAGTCTTTTCAAGAAATTCCACAGGTCTTTACGCAATTTCGAAAGCGTTATGAAAAGATGGTCAAGGTGCTACCTGCCATACCTGTTCCTGAACCAAAGCCAAAGGAAAATCTACTCCATCAGGAAACCCCCATCCCTTCATTAAAGGAATTGGGGTTGGAAATTCCTGAGGCTGAACCCCGTAGCGCATTTCCTTTTTTAGGGGGTGAAACGGAAGCTTTAAATCGATTGGACCACTATTTCTGGAAAACTGGTAAACTCGCTTACTATAAAAAAACCCGTAACGGCTTGGTAGGCATAGACTATAGTTCAAAGTTCTCTCCGTGGCTCGCCAACGGTAGTATTTCAGCACGAACCATTTATCATGAAGTAAAGCGATTTGAACGCGAAGTAAAAAAAAACCAGGACACCTATTGGTTGATTTTTGAGCTGATTTGGCGGGATTATTTCAAGTACGTCTCTTTGAAACATGGTAATGCCATTTTCAAAATTGGGGGTATTCTGGAAAAAACATATGACTGGAAAGACAACCCCAAACATTTACAAGCCTGGATTGGGGGCGGCACTTTTGAACCCTTCGTAAACGCGAACATGATTGAATTGGCAAGGACCGGATGGATGAGCAATCGCGGTCGGCAAAATGTGGCGAGTTATTGGGCCAAAGAACTGGAACAAGACTGGCGTATTGGTGCCGCCTACTTTGAAGCTATGCTCATTGATTACGACGTACACAGCAATTGGGGCAATTGGATGTACAACAGCGGAGTGGGCAATGACCCACGTGACCGAAAATTCAATATCAAACGCCAAGCAGAGATGTATGATAGCAATGGCCGGTTTCAAAAGCAGTGGTTACAAGAAACGTTATTCTAGCGAAAAACACCCTTCGAGGCCCCCTAAGATATATTTAGCGATTATTTAACAGGGTACCCTTAAACTTTTGGTACCATTATTGCCGTAGATATAGTGAAGTAAAATATTCCGCCTCGGCGTCCATATATATGCAAAAAGTCCTTCGAAATTTATTTCAAAGGACTTTTTCCCTTTTATGTGATAGTGGTTGTTATTCTAGAATACCGTCCACAATACCATATTCGACCGATTCTTCAGCACCCATCCAATAATCACGGTCAAAGTCTTTCATGACTTTTTCAAACGTTTGCCCACAATTGTCTGCCAAAATCTGTGCCCCAAGCTCTTTGGTCTTGATAATCTCACGGGCTTGGATTTCAATATTCGAGGCTTGACCTTGTGCACCTCCACTGGGTTGGTGAATCATCACACGGGCGTGCGGCTGAATAAAACGACGTCCTTTTTCTCCAACAGATAACAGAATGGACCCCATAGAAGCGGCCAAACCAGAACAGATGGTAGAAACCGGGCTTTTGATTTGTTTTATGGTATCATACATCGCAAATCCTGATGTCACATATCCGCCTGGACTGTTGATAATCAATTGAATTTCATCATTGCTTTGCAAATCAAGGTACATCAAACGGTCAATTACATGTTTTGCCGAATCATCATCCACCATACCCCATAAAAATACCTTTCGCTCTTCAAGCAATTTTTCGTGAATCAAATCACTGACTTTTCCCTTTTTTGAACTCATGTCTTCTTTAATTGTACATATCAAAATTAATCAAATTAAAGGGAAACTGTACAGCCACACAACCACCAGAATTTGAGAATTTTAGGACTTGACTTCTACTTTGGTCGAGGTCACGTCCTTTATTGGAATTACGTATTTGCCCGATTTGGTCACCAAGGTCACACTGTTGTTTTCGATGGCTTCAATGGAGCCGGCCAAATCTCCTATTACGACCTTGTCCCCCACCGCATAGTTTCTCCGTGTGTAAAAAGACCGTAGCAAATCGGTGATAATGTCTCGAGAACCTAGGCCAACTCCGATGGCAAATGCCAACAGAAAGGCTCCCAGAATCATGGTTATGTTATTGGTGATGATGGTGGTATCGATTCCCGCTTGGTTCAAAGCTGTAATCGAAATGAAAATCACGATGATGTAAAACAACAAGTTGCTTACCACGTTGGATCCTGAGAATTCAAGACTTTCAAAAAGCTTTTTGACCGTGTTTTTGACAAAATTGCCAACGTAGAGTCCAATCATCATCAAGGCCAGCGCACTGAACAATCTCGGTAGGTAACGGAGCAGGTTTCCAATTTCCGTAGAGATGATTTCCCAGCTCAAAATATCGGCGGCGACAATCAAAAAGACCAAAAGCAAAACCCACTTCACAAAACCCAACACGATTTTGATGATATCCAGCTTGAAACTTCCCTTTCCAAAGAGGTCCATCTCGTTGATTTTATCGCTTAATTTGTCCATTTTGGCCAACTTCAAGACCTTGCCCAATACAAACAAGACAATTTTAGTGATAAGCCAACCTATGGTCAAAATAATGAGTGCTCCAATAATTTTCGGAAGGGCTGAAGCAATATCCCGCCCCATCGTAATCAATGAGTTAAAGGTGAGTTCTTTCCATTCGTTTATAGTTTCCATGGCTTATGTTTTTTTGTTATCAACTATTTTTTTGTGTTCTAAAAAGGCGTTTTAGGGCAGCTCCCAAATTAAAGGAGAAGAGCGACCCCATGTCCATAATCAATTTGGCAGCGGCAATGTCGTTCATTACCTTCTTTTTCATGCCTGGTGGCACCTCTCGCAAGGAGGCTTCCAATTCTTTAAATGGATTTCTCATTTTTGCCATAGCTACAAGGTATTATAGGATTCCATTAGTCTTTCTTTAGCACGTTTCAAACGCATTTTTACTGCGCTTTCCCCAATTTCCATGAGGGTAATCAGCTCTTTGATGCTGGCCCCGTCTTGGTATTTCAACAGCAAAATTGAACGGTCTTCTGCCGATATCAAGGTTAAGGCCTTTTCCAGCTTTTTGGCTTTTAGCTCCAAAAGGCTTTCATCCGGTACTTCTTCCGTCAATTTGTGTTCAGAGTCTTCGACAGGCACCGACCTGTCGCTTATTTTTCGTTGTTTGTTTCGGTTGACATAGTTCACGCAAAAGTTATAGGTGAACGAGTACAGCCAAGTGGAAAACTTTGACTTTCCCTTAAATGATTTTAGTTTGATGAAGAGCTGAAGGAACACATCTTGTGTTAAATCTTCCGCTTCATCTTGCGATCGGGCAAAACCATAACATTTGTTATAGACCATCTTGGCATACCGATCGTAAAGTTTACCGAACAACAACGGATTGTTGTTTTTCACTATCCGTGCAACTAACTCTTCATCAGTTAGTTGTGCAAATGAATCATCCCCGCCCAATGCTTTCTTATCGAGATTGTTTACAACAATTAGAAACAGGCGCTTTAAAAAAGTCACTTTGGCGGGTTTAGGTTCAGGGATTTCCTAAACAAGATACTTGAAAACACGGTATCTTTGATGAAAACCCAAGGATGAAACATGTGCTTCCCATTTTATCGCTCGTCTTTTTAGCAACCGCGTGCAAAACTGAAACCAAGAAGGAGTCAGTTGAACCCGAACCCGAACCCGAGCTAAGTATTTTGGAAAAAGTAGCCAACGCGCATGGTTACGAGCAATGGAAAGATGTGCAAGAAATTGCTTTCACCTTTAATGTAGACCGAGATACCATACATTTCGAGCGGACTTGGATATGGGAAACCAAAACCAACCAGATTACCTCCATTTCAGGCCAGGACACCTTGGTTTACAACCGTAATGAAATGGATAGCGTCGCCTACAAAGCCAATCGTGGATTCATTAATGACCGCTATTGGGCCATGGCACCGTTCAACATGATGTGGGATAAAGAAAACTTCAAATATGAGCACTTGGAGAAAGCGCTTGCACCCATAAGCCAAGATAGTTTACAAAAGCTGACGTTGGTATATGGTGAAGAAGGTGGTTACACACCAGGAGATGCCTATGATTTTTATTTCGGAGATGATTTCAAAGTGCGTGAATGGGTTTTCCGCAAGGCCAATCAAGAAGAACCTTCCATGACAACTACCTGGGAAAACTATCAATCTATTGATGGTTTTCAGTTTGCGCAGGACCACAAGCGACAGGGAACCGATGCTTTCAATATTGCAATCACCGGTATCAAAATCAAATAGGAAATTACCTTTTTCTGCGTAAAGAAAAGGTAATCAGCAGAATCAGTAAAACATAGGCCAAAAGGGTCATAAAACTGATTCGCAAAGAAAATTCTTCTGCCAAAAACCCAAGAATTACAGGGCCCATCAAAAATCCTAAATACCCGGTACCCGCAATAAAGGATACCCCTTTTGCGGCATCTACTCCTTTTACATTGCCTCCAATACGAAATAGTTCAGGAACGATTACAGAAAAACCTAGACCATTCAACGCAAAACCAACAATAGCCCAATGGGTCTGACCTGTGAGCACCAATACATATCCGACAGCGGCGATAAGGGCTCCCAACGCCACTATGTTTACAGCACCGATTCGTGCACTAATACCATCCCCTAAAAAACGTCCTAAGGTCATGGCCGTACTAAAAGCCAAAAAACCTACCCCAATCAAGGCTTCTGGAGCAAAAGTGACCTCCTTAAGGTACAACCCGCTCCAATCTACAATGGCCCCTTCACTACCAAAAGCAACAAATCCTATGATTCCCAACAGAAAGAGGGGTTTGAACAGTTTAAAACTAAAAGCTTCCTTTTGAATGGGTTCAGATTTAATGGCGAAGTAGTATTTTTTGACATACAAATTGATACCAAAAACCAGAATCACGATCAACAGCATGTGTAAAAACGGACTGTCCAATACAGGAATCAAAAAACTACCCAACCCAGCAATTACACCTCCCAAACTGAAGAAGCCATGGGCGGCTGACATAAAGTTTTGTTTCTCCTTTTTCTCAATTTCAGCAACCAAGGTGTTCATGGAAATATCCGTTAAGCCATTGGATGCACCAAACAGAAAAAGTGCCAACATGAGAAGATAGTAGTTTGGCACAATCAATGGGAAAAGCGCCGCAAGACTACTGAGCACTACACCATACCATGTAGCCTTACCCACGCCGATACGATTGATGATGTAAGGAGCCACGGGAAATATGGCAAAAACCCCCAAGGACAAACAGAACAAAGCGATTCCTAAATCCGCTTTGTCAATTTGAAGCTGTTCTTTGACTGTTGGAATGTAAATGGCCCAAGTACCGAACCAGATGTTCAGACTGGCAAAAACCCATGATGGGGCAAAGTACTTGGGGTTCGATAAAATAAGTCGTAGTGATTTCATACAAATCAAAAAATATCGGACATATCCTCTCCTAAGGTTCTATTTTGGTTCAATCCATTTATAACGTCCATCTCACTCTTGGAGAGTTCAAAATCGAAAATATTGATGTTTTCCTTTATCCGTTGTTTATTTACCGATTTTGGGATAACGGCAACGCCCCTTTGCAGCGACCATCGCAATGAAATATGAACAGGAGACTTATCATATTTATTTCCAATTTCCACCAGCTCAGGAATGTTCAAAACTTCGCCCATCATTATGGGGCGCCAAGCCTCAAGTTGTATTTCATGTCGGTGGGCAAAATCCAATAACTCGGATTGACTATGATGTGGATGAATTTCCACCTGATTAACGGCAGGAATAATATCCGAATGTTCCATTACGTCCTTCAATTGATCAATACCAAAGTTGCATACTCCTATGGCCTTTGCCAAACCGGATTTGTAAATCTCTTCCATGGCGTGATAGGTATCCTTGTATTTTGACCGGACTGGCCAGTGAATCAGGTACAAATCCACATAATCGGTTTGCAATCGCTTTAAGCTTCTTTCAAAAGCTTTAAATGTAGCATCATATCCTTGTTCGGTATTCCACACCTTGGTTCCCAAGAAAATATCTTCTCGTGGCACTCCGCTTTTTTGAATGGCTTTGCCCACTCCCTCTTCGTTACCATAGGCAGAAGCTGTATCAATTTTTCGATATCCAGATTCCAAAGCGGAAACAACTGCATTTTCAACTTCATCGTCGTTTTTAGCAAAAAGAACACCTAACCCGACCTTGGGCATCTTAACTTGATTGTTTAAAAGGAAATACTCAATTGCGGTCATGGTTTTCATTCTGTCATTTTTAATCGACGATATGTGAAGACAAAGTACGCTGGATTTCTATGGTCTTTTTAGCATAAAATATTCGATTTTTAATACATTTTATTCGTTTTTATAGAAATGTATAAGCCTATTTGGTAGTTTAGTGGTATGAGGCCAATTCTAGAGCATGTTAATGTTGACAAAAAGCATTCTGTAAAAATTCGGACCTACACGGATGCCGACCAATGTTTGCCCAGTGGCTGGCACATTCATCCGGAATATGAAATGGTATTCATAAAGAATGGGAATGGCGTTTTGAACATAGGCTCCAAAAAAATTCCGTATGAAAACGGAGTGCTCGTTTTTCTGGCGGGGAATATTCCTCATACCGACTTTGGAAATCGAGATTTTCCAGACAATCGCGAAGTAGTCATTCAATTCAAAAAGGATTTTATTTCAAATAGACTAGATGCTTTCCCAGAGTTGGGTAGGATACAAGATTTTCTGGAAAACGCTAAAGATGTGATGGTTTTCGAGGACCAAATCAAAATCCATCTTGCTCCTAAATTCTTGAGTTTTGAACATTTGGACGATGTTGGAAAACTGATTAATCTGTTGGACATCCTACGTAAGCTATCCAAAACCAAATCGATGGAAAACCTGATGGAAGGCGTGACCGTACCTTCTCAAAAACACAGCGACGTAAAACGTCTGGAAATGGTTTTCGAATATGTAAACGCGCATTACGCCCAAACCATTACTTTATCGGATATGGCAGACAAGCTCGGATTGACCACCAATTCGTTTAGCCGTTTTTTCAAACAAATGACCCAACGTCGTTTTGTGGATTTTTTAAATGATTTTCGGATTCAAAAAGCGGCAGAATTATTCAAAAACAGTGATGATACCGTAAATGAAGTTATGTACCAATGTGGCTTTACCAATCCTTCCTATTTCACCAAGCAGTTTCGGCATTATCGGAAAATGACGCCAACCACATATCTTAAATTACTTCGCAACGGATGATTTGGAAAGGATTCCAGCCTTCAAGACTTGCCCAAAGCGGTACATATCTTCAAAGGAGCAATAGAAGGGTGCCGGTGCCAATCGGATAACATTCGGTTCCCGCCAATCTGTGATAACGCCATGATTCATCAAATAATCGAAAAGCTCCCTACCCTCGCCGTGAAGGAAAACGGAAAGTTGACAACCCCTATCGTTTGGCGTAATGATTTCAAACCGAGAATCCACTTGGGCATCAATATCATGTAAAACATGTTCCAAAAAGGCTACGATTTTTTGCTGTTTCTCAATTAAGGTGGGCATGCCTACCGCACTAAAAAGTTCCAAAGAAGCCAAATATGGGGCAAGGGACAAAATAGGTGGATTGCTCAACTGCCATGCGTCTGCTGTATGGATAGGGTCGAACTCAGGCTCCATCAAAAACCGGGTTTCTTTTTTGGTACCCCACCACCCTTCGAATCGGGGGATGTCCTTTTGATTCAAATATTTTTCATTGATGAAAATCCCAGAGGCGTTCCCGGGTCCACTATTTAAATATTTATAGCTACACCAAGCCGCAAAATCCACTTCCCAATCGTGGAGTGACATGGCCACATTACCTGCGGCATGGGCCAAATCCCAACCGACCATGGCACCTGCAGATTTGCCCGCTTCCGTGATAGCCTGCATATCGAGGACCTGTCCGTTGTAGTAGTTCACCCCACCCATTAAGACCAAAGCAATTTCATCCGCATTGGTTTGAATGGCATCCAGAATATCTTGTGTCTTCCAAGCGTGCTTTCCTTCAGGTTTTTTTACCTCAATCAGGGCTTCTTCGGGGTCCAAACCATGGAAACGCAGTTGGCTTTTCAACATATATTGGTCGGATGGAAACGCTTTTTCCTCACAAAGAATTTTAAATCGTGTTGCTGTAGGACGATAGAAGGAAACCATCAAGAGGTGCAAATTCACCGTTAGCGTATTCATGATGGAGATTTCCTCCGGTTTTGCTCCCAGAATCTTTCCCATACCCGCTGCAAGCCGTTCATGATAATCCCACCAAGGTTTCTCCGCATAAAAATGGCCTTCCACGGCCATTTCCCGCCAGTCTTTCATCACGTCATCCACATACTTTTGTGCGGATTTGGGTTGCAATCCCAAAGAATTACCGGTAAAATAGATGACATCCCGCCCTTCATGTTGCGGAAAGTGGAATTGCTCCCGATACTTCCATAAAGGGTCTTTTTCATCAAGACTTTGTGCGAATTCCAGAGTGTTTTGGTACATCGATATGGCTTTTTACAAAAATAAGGCTTGATTGTCGATTCGGCGGTATGCTATTCCAACCGCATTTCGATAAGGTGTTTTTTGAAACCTGCTTTTTCATATGCCCGAATCGCCGCTGGATTGGTATCGTAGACCGTCAATCGTATTTCGGTATATCCTGCTGCCTTTGACCAATCTTTTAATCCTTCCACAATGGCCTTGTTTACGCCCTTACCCCGCCATTTGGGCACAGTATACATAAATCCCAAATAAGCATAAGTATCATGCTGAAGGTAGTGTCTGGCATTTTTAGGAACCGCGTAGCCTGAAGCAATGAGTTCGCCATTACTTTCCGCGACCAGGACACATTTATTTTCATTTTCAATATACTCTGCAAGATCATAGTAGGAGATTTTTCCAGGTTTCAAAGTAGGGTCCATGGGTCTTTCTGCTGTAATGATTTCTTGCTCAAAATCCTTTAAAACCGATAAATCGTTCAGCGTTGCTTCCCGAATGATATACTCCTTTTCCATAGTCTCATTTCTATCTATTGAATGTACAGGTTTCTCTATTTTTGCGAAAACAAACCATGCATTTTCTTTCCGCAATTTTAGAATCCTATATCGCAGAGCATTCAGAGAATGAACCGGAATTACTGGCAAAACTTACCCGGGAAACCCATTTAAAGGTTGTTCGACCCCGAATGATTACAGGGCATTTTCAAGGAAGGGTTTTGAGTATGCTTTCTAAACTGATCCAACCCAAGCGAATTCTTGAAATTGGAACGTATACGGGGTATTCTGCCTTGTGTTTGGCGGAAGGAATGCATCCTGAAGGCAAGCTCCACACCATTGAGGTCAATGAAGAACTTTATGATTTGCAACAACGTTATTTTGGTGAAAGTGCGTATCATTCTCAAATTGTTCAACACATAGGGGATGCCCTCGAAATTATACCCAACCTTGATGGACCTTTTGATTTGGTATTTATCGACGCGCATAAACTGGAATATGACGCCTACTTTGAGCAGGTAATGGAGAAAGTACGACCGGGTAGTATTATCCTTTCCGATAATGTGCTCTGGTCCGGAAAAGTCGTGGAAGAAGTAGAGCGCACAGACCATGCAACCCATGCTTTAATGGCGTATAACAAAAAACTCAAAGAAGACCCTCGGGTAGAAACGGTTTTACTCCCTATTCGGGATGGACTTACGCTGTGTCGCGTGCTTTAAGCGATTGATAGTACCGGTAAAACAACAACGCACTGGCAACACCTACCAGCCCTCCTACCAAAACATCCAAAGGAAAGTGTACACCCAAATACAATCTACTGTAGGCGAACAAGAATGGCCAAACGAGAAAGACGCCTACCCATTTATACCGGTCCTTTAAAAACAACATGACAAGCAGGGTAATACCGAAAGAACTGGAAGCATGTCCCGAGAAAAAACTAAAATCATGAGGCGTATCCAATATGCGCATAAATCGATTGATGTCTGGGTCGTTGCAAGGTCGCAACCGATAGGTCAAGATTTTAACACCTTTGGAAAACAAGGTGATGAACAAGGCAAAAGCTAAGACAAAACTCAGCTGTAACCAGGCAGTTTTTTGCGAGGCCTTTCTAAAAATCAAAAAGCCAAAAAGTAAAAAGAGGGGAATCCAGACATCTATTCTGGTGATAATAAGCCAAAAGGAATCATATGTTGGAGAGCCCAGGGAATTGAGGTAAACCAAAAGTTCTTTATCCCACTGTATGAGCCCATCGAGCATGGAACCTACTTTCTTTTAATGGTTCCTGTTACCTCATCAACATTTTTCTTCACTTCGTTCAGTTCTTCGCGGATATCTTTGGTAAAGTCGGTGTCTATGCCCTGTTTTTCGGCGCTTTTCTGAATTTCACGCTTAATATCATCGGTCGCGTCACGCAATTGGCGCATACCTTTTCCCAATCCTTTGGCAATACCGGGCAACTTGTCTGCCCCAAAAACCATCACCACGATAAAGAGGATGAAAAAAATCTCGGCTCCGCTAATGAACAACATGTACATATGACAAATATAACCAGAAGTTGGGTTGCCAAACAAAAAGCCCCGTGAAAACACGGGGCTTTTTTATCTGAGGTCCTTAAAGACTATTTTCCTTTAATGCTGTCCTTGAATTTACTGAAATCAGATTTTTCTTCTTTCTTGGGCCAGCTATTGTTCTCGGTATCGATATCGGCAGTTTCCAATTTTGGGTCAATTACGATATTGGTTAACTCTTTTTCGGTCGCCATTACGCGGGTTACCTCACTATCGTTTTTTCTCCAAATCTCCGCAGGATACGTGATACTCTCTTTGGTACCATCGGCGTAGGTGTACTCCACAATCAATGGCATTGGGATACCTCCAGGCTTGTCAAACGTTATCTCGTAAAAGTATTTGGGCTCTTTTACTTGGGCTCTTTCTTCGGCGGTCATGTTATCCATCATAAACTCCTTCAAGTTTTTGGAAGTTTCAGATGGAGCTTTGCCTTTGAGGTTTTCATTGAAATCCTCACTGCTTTCTTCTACTAGATAAACCAGTGGAGGGAAATCTGCTTCGGTTACGTTACGGTCCTCCATATACTTTTTCATCTCAGCATTTGGTTCGGAACTAACATAGAACTTCTTTACTTCTTTCACCCCTATGTCTACATAATCCGTGGTGTAGAACCATCCTCTCCAGAACCAATCCAAATCAACTGCTGATGCATCTTCCATAGTACGGAAGAAGTCCTCTGGGGTTGGGTGTTTGAACATCCAACGCTGTGCATAGGTTTTGAACGCATGGTCAAACAACTCCTTGCCCATAACCGTTTCTCTCAAAATATTCAAAGCTGTAGCTGGCTTGCCGTATGCATTTGGCCCTAAACTGTACACATTTTCGGGATTGGACATAATGGGTGCAATGTAATCTTGATCACCACTCATATAAGGAACCACCTTGGCAGGCTCTCCACGACGTGAAGGATACTTATCGTTAGGAGCAACGACTTCTGGGAAGTTTTTCCCAAATTCCTGCTCGGTCAAATATTGCATGAAGGTATCCAATCCTTCATCCATCCAACCCCACTGGCGCTCATCAGAGTTTACAATCATTGGGAAGTAGTTGTGTCCTACCTCGTGAATGATTACACTAATCATCCCATACTTGGTTCTATCATTGTAGGTACCATCTTCATTAGGTCGTCCGTAGTTCCAACAAATCATGGGATACTCCATCCCTTGATTTTTGGCATGAACTGAAATGGCCTTGTGGTACGGATAATCAAAAGTGTGTTTTGAATACGTAATCAAGGTTTGCACTACGGCTTTGGTAGAATAGTCTTCCCAAAGTGGATTTCCTTCCTTGGGATACATGGATACGGCCATAACGTCTTTGCTTCCAACTTTTACGGCCTGCATGTCCCAGATGAATTTACGTGAGGTAGCGAAACCGTAATCCCTTACATTGGTAGCCTTGAACTTCCAAGTTTTGGTTTTATCTGAAAAGCCTTTTTCAGCCGCTTCGGCTTCTTCTTGGGTAACAATGATAACGGGCTTATCGTAAGATTTCTTTGCGGCTTTATAGCGCTTCATCATTTCTTTGGAGAAAACCTCATCTCTATTTTGAAGTACTCCTGTGGCATCCAAAACGTGGTCAGCGGGTACGGTGATGCTAACGTCATAATTTCCGAAAGGCAATGCGAACTCTCCGCTGCCCCAGAATTGGTGGTTCTGCCATCCTTCGACATCACTGTACACGGCCATACGAGGGAAAAACTGCGCAATCACATAAGCGCGGTTGCCATCTTTTTCGAAATACTCGAACCCAGAACGCGCACGGTTCACCGTGTGGTCGGGAATGTTGTACCACCATTTGATGCTAAAAGAAACTTTCTCGCCACTTTTCAAGTCTTGCGGAAGGTTGATACGCATCATGGTGCGGTTGATGGTATGCGAAAGGGGTTTGCCTGAAGCATCTTTCACACTTTCCACATTGAATCCACCATCGAACTTTTCTTCGTTATATGTTTTATTAAAACGACTGGCCGAATACGCAAAATTAACGGCATCCCCATTACGCAAAGGCGACTTGGAATCCCTAGCTCTTACATTTTGGTCCAACTGTACCCAAAGAAATTCCAAATTATCCGGGGAATTGTTGTGGTACGTAATGGTTTCCTCTCCATAAATTTTTGCGTTCTTATCATCCAGGCGAATGTCCATTACATAATCCGCTTGCTGCTGATAGTAATCAGGCCCAGGAGCTCCTGAGGCGGAACGATAGGTATTTGGAGTGGAGAACTCTTCATACAACTGTTTGAATTTGCTTTGATTGTAGTGCCCAGGTTTTCTCGGCTCTTCTTCGGTTTCACCTTCCTGTCCAAATGAAAAAGCAACAGCGAATAGGAAGAAAAATGAAACGAAATAGTACTTCTTGTTCATCATTATGTTCTTGATTTTAACGCGCGAAAAATAACTTATTTTTAACTGATAGTTAAGAAAGCGTTAGAAGTTTAACATACCTTTATTATTGTACTTGGTCAGGACAAAACTTTTCTTGGATTTTCCCCATTTTACGTGTACAATATTCTGTTGTTCATCGAACAAATCGGTCAAAACTTCATTGGTTATAGAGAGTTTTTGAATTTCTTTTAAATCCACATTGGACACTTCCAAATAACATATGGCCACATCGTTTTCATAGCGCTTTCCTAAAAACTTGCAAGCTACCACTTCGCCATTCAAGGCAACGGAAAACTTGGTTTGAAAATATTTCTTGATGTATTTATCTGAAACTTCTTTCTCATCAGGAGTGTCCAAGTACATTTCCAAACCATAGCGTTCTGCCAAAACATCATCCAAATCATCTATGAAAATTCGACTTGTGATTTGAAAGGCTTGTTCTTCCTCGATGTACTTGAAATTGGTCACGCTCACATAGAATTTATGAGCTTCCGAAAATCCGAAACTTGCTGACACTGCCATTATGAGGCAGAAAACCCAAACCATCTCTGTTTTTAACTTTGCCTTAGTATTATTCATCAAACTAGTATTATTCATCCTCCAAACTATTGATTTTTCGATAAGATTTGCTTTGTGCCACCAAAAATTCCCATAACATCAGTTCATTTTCATTCGCTTGCACTGCTTCAAAGGTTTCGTTCATTTGGCAATAATGGAAAAAATCGAACAATCTGTCTTCAGGAATTTTCAATTGGGACACAAATACGGAATCCATATATTTTTCTTCGACCTTTTTTATGGATGTATATGATGCATCCAACGCCACCCTATTTTTCATTTGCTTGGTTCGGCCACTTATGCGATTAAGCAGTTTGTTCACATTAATGCCGATTCCCATAGGTACAATATAAACGTACTTACCATTGTCTGCATCATTAAGTTTATTTTCACTCTGAGAGATGATTTTTGTGTCTGCATTGGGCAATTGCAATGCTTCCGCGCTCACATCTTTAGCCAATTTTAAACTTCCCAAATCCGTGCCAAGATCACCTGAAAGGTTATAAGGTCGCACTACCACCTCATCCAAAACATTTACGAACTCTTCCAATGCTACTTGAATAAACTTCGCTGCGAAGATTTCCTCAGTGACTACAAACGTCTTTCGAGTAAACTGAACCGCTGAGAAAACCAAGGTGTCATTTCGTTTTACCAGAATTGAAAAATTTCCATTAGCTCCTGTTATGGTTCCCATTTTGGAACTACTATTTTGCACGGCAACCCCGACCACATCCTTTTCTTTGGCTATGACCTTTCCCTGCAAGGTTTTCGTTTCCTGACTTACAACGCTTTGAAAAAGGAACAAACAAAAAAGAGGGAAAATCCATGTATACTTCATACCCTGCAGTTCAATCCAGGTTGTTGTCTTCACGGTACGCCCTGCTTTTGGATATCATAAAGTCCAGGATGCGTAATTTGTCTTTAGAATCCACTGCCTTTTGAAAAGCATCATCTACCTCACAGTAGTACATAAAGTCATCAATCTTACCCTTGGGAATCTTAAGGGTAGCCTCAAAAAGCGAATCAGCATAGAAGTTTTGCACGCGTTGGGTTCTTGCATAGGTATTGTCAACCTTAACCCGGTTTTTGAGCATTTTGGTTCGTCCTGTAATGGCATTTATGATAGGATCAAGGGGAGGACTCAATATCATACCTACATTAAACTTTCCTCCTGCCGCTTGTTGCAACTTTCGTTCGCTTTGCGTTTTAATGCGAACTCCCGCGTTTGGTAAGCTCAACGCTTCAGCGCTGACATCTTTTTCCAAGGTCAATCCCCCTAAATCTTGGTCTAAGTTTCCGGACAAATTATAGGGGCGCACCACAACTTCCCGAAGCTCGTTGACGAATTCTTCCAAACTAACGATGACATAACTAGAGCTATAGAGGTTTTGGGAAATCACCAATTGTTTTCTTTTGAATTGGACAGCGGAAAACACCAAGGTATCCCCAAGGCTCACTTTGATGGAAAACCTACCCTCGATATCCGTGATCACGGCATTCTGTTTAGTAACATTTTGAACTACAACACCAACCACATCTTTTCCAGAACCGTCTACTTCCCCTTGCAACATTTTAGAGGATGCATCTTGTGCGCGAACGGAAAAAAGCGAAAATGCCAATAGAAATATGAAGAGGCTATTCTTCAAGGGAGGCCAAATAGTTTTTGCTCTGCGAAACGAGAAAATCAATAAGTTGAAATTCATTTTCCTTTTTCAGAAGGGTTTGCGATGGAATTTTGTCATCACAATACAGTAAAAAGGCGTCAATGTTATCTTGTGGCAATTTCAAATCCACAACAAAAAATTCATCATCATACACCTGCCGAAGTACATCGCTAATTTTTAACGGAGTGGTTTCTGACCCATCCGCTTGTTTGGACTTGAACATGGCCTTGAAAATGTTCACAAAGTTCAAGCCATCCCGCATTCCTCTCACTGATTGTGCTTCTGCTATATTTTCAACTTCCGTGCCACGGTCGATTTCGTACTCAAATGACTTAAAACTCTCGTTTTTCACTTGCAAGAATTTTTGCTGGTTTTCTGGGCTGACCACAACCTCGTCCAATTCGGTGATTTTCTCTTCTACTTCAACCACCAATCGATTGTTTTGCAAGATTTCAGTGGTTATGGTGACCACCTCCAACTGATAATTAACTGCGGTAAAAACCAGCTGGTCTCCTTCCTGGACCATAATGGCAAATTCCCCATTTTCCGTAGTAATGGTAGCGGTTTCAATGGTCGCATTGATTACATTTTCATTCGGTACGTTACTACCCCGATACAGTACCTTGCCCCTCAGAAGTCTTCTAGTCTCTTGGGCCTGCAATGGTAGAGTAAGCACCAGGGTCAATATCAAGGTCAAAAGTGCGCGCATGTGTTGGTTTAATGTTCCTAAATAAAGAATTTGCCCCACAGATAAAAAATAATTCGGTTCTAAACTTTTGTTAATTCCGCTAGAAAGTGTGCGAAAAAACAGCTTACGTTCAGCCTGTGTAGCATGCATTTTAACGGTAAAAACTAGAATAATCCCTTGAACCGTTTAGTTTTGCGCAGCACAACAGTAACCTCAAATAACACTACATTGAAAAATCGCCTTCTTTGTGTATTGTTTCTTTGCTTAAGCTGCGTCCTTTCATGGGGACAAATCAAGATAGGAGAAAATCCCCAAAGTCTGGATGTATTTTCGGTTTTGGAGTTGGAAAGCACTAATCGCGCTTTGGTCATTACCCGAGTGAACACCGCTCAAATGGAAAATATGACCCCCTTACGAGGCGCACTGGTCTACAATACAGAAACACAATGCATTCATTTTTATGACGGTATCAATTGGATAAACCCTTGCGACCAACCGGATGAACAAACCTTTAGTGCAGAAGCTATTGTCAATGCCAATCCTACGATAATCATTACGGAAGACCCTGCCACAAGCAATTTCAATTTTGAAGTAGGGAAAATCAATGGTATTGAAAGTATCGTTCCTTCTACGGTAAACGGCGACCTTCACATCCAACAACGTTCGATAACCACGAACCAATTGGCCGACGATTCGGTTACGCTCGACAAATTGGTCAATGGTACGGTACCAGGGCAATTGCTACGTTGGAATGGCACAAATTGGGAACTTTTGGACGAAAGCGCCTTATCGGTTACGGAATTGGATGGCGTTATTGGCAATGAGGTAACCAATGCGGCTGATGCGACCCTTATACGAACCGGGGCGGGCACGGATGCCGACCCCTTTGTTTTGGACGTAAATACCAATGGCATCGATACCAATGAATTGGCTGATCTTGCAGTGACCAACGCCAAAATCAATGATGATGCCATCACAACAGATAAAATTCTGGATAACGACATCGGCACAGATGATTTGGCCAATACCAGCATTACGACCCTTAAAATAGCCGATGATGCGGTAACTAGAGATCAAATCGATGCGAATGTCGCCGGAACCGGATTAAATCAAGCAGCAGACGGTTCACTTGAGATTGATGTTGCTGCCATCAATGGGGATGGAACATTAGGTTCCTTAGCAGGCACTATCGCTATCACGGGAACACCTGTCAATGCACTTTTTGAAGACGTCAATATCGAAGTGGCTACGGATGCCATCACGAATGTTGAAATGGCCGATGATGCTGTCGACACCAATGAAATTAGGGATGATGCCGTGACCAATATCAAGTTGGGCAACAATGCGGTAAGTACCGTTAAAATTCAAGATGACGCCATAACCCGCGATAAAATCGCCCCCAACGTGGCAGGCACGGGACTAGTACAGGCCGCCGATGGTTCTTTGCAAGTGGATGTGGGTGCTTTAAACGGGGATGGTACGCTTAGCTCTCCGACGGGAACTATAGCGTTTACCGGAACGCCTGTCAACGCGCTGTTTGAAAATGTAGGGGTCGATGTTGCAGACAATAGTATCACCAATGCTAAAATGACCAATGATGCCATTAATACGGATGAGTTGGTCGATGATGCGGTAACCCCTGCCAAGCTGGCCAATGGAACCGCAACTGGCCAGATTCTGCAATGGGACGGAACAAATTGGCAGCTCGTAGATGACTCAACCTTAACCATAACGGAACAGGATGCCATTGTCGGAAACGAAGTGGAAGATGCTACAGATGCAACCCTCACCAGAGCTGGAAGTGGCACCGCTGCAGACCCTTACACGCTCGACGTTAGTGTAGGTGGAATAGATACCAATGAATTGGCAAATGATGCCATCACCAACATCAAAATGGCAGATGATGCGGTCGATACCAACGAAATCGTTGACAATGCTGTCACCAATGCAAAACTGGACGATGACTCAGTAAACACGGATGAACTCGTGGACGACGCGGTAACTCCGGACAAATTAGCCAACGGAACCGCTGCTGGTCAACTCTTGCAATGGGATGGAGCGGATTGGCAGCTAGTTGATGACTCTGCGCTCACCATAACGGAGCAGGATGCAATTGTTGGAAACGAAGTGGAAGACGCAACAGATGCAACCCTCACAAGAGCCGGAAGCGGCACGGATGCAGATCCTTATACGCTCGACGTTAGCGTAGGTGGAATAGACACCGATGAATTGGCAAATGACGCAGTAACCAACATCAAAATTGCAGATGATGCGGTCAATACCAATGAAATTGTAGATGATGCCGTTACGAATGCAAAACTAGACGATGACGCTGTAAATACCGATGAACTCGTAGACGACGCAGTCACTCCGGCCAAATTAGCTAATGGAACTGCCGTAGGTCAATTGCTGCGATGGGATGGCGCCGATTGGCAACTGGTTTTGGAAAGCACTATTAATGATGAAGTGGCTCTATCTGCTATTGTTCCAGCAGTACCTAATGCGGGTTCTTCAGGATTCTATACCATAAATAACGTGGCCATAACGGCTACTACCATCATCCAATTGACCGTTCAAGAAAACACACCTGGGAATCCCATTATGATTCAGTTGACCAATCAAGCCGCAGGTACTTTTTCGGTTCAGGTATATGAATTTCTAGTAGGAGTACCGACTCCGGCAGACGCCCTTTGGCACTATACCGTTGTTAATCCCTAAGGCATGCTCAAATATCTTGGCATAGCGTTTTTTCTACCCTTGGCCATAAGTGCTCAAAATGCACTTTTCAACCAGGGAAACATTCAAATTCATCAAGATGGGCAAATTGGCTTTCACGCTGACCTCATCAACAATGAGGTTTTTGAAAACGATTTTGGATTAGTCGGTTTTTATGGCAATCAGCCTTTGTCCGTTCAAGGTACTGTGTCCCCAACGTTTCTGGATGTAGAGTTTTTCCTTCCAAATGGACTGTTTCTTCAGAACACCCTAAATGTAAAGAACAATGCGAACTTCGTCCAAGGAGATATCGAAAGTGATTTGAATGATGACTCGATATATTTGAATTTCGTTCAAGATGCCTTTTTTACAGGAGAAACCGATGACGCGAAGGTCACAGGTTATGCTGCTGCCGCCAATCGTACCAACTTTTCGTTTCCTGTTGGGGATTCCGAACAACTGCGCCCTTTAATCATGGACGCTAGCAATGTTGCGGACCTCGCTATTTGTGGGTATTTTTTCGAGAATCCCTCCATGCCTCTTTCCATTCTAGCGGCATTTGACATCGAACAAAAAGTTAGAAATATCGGTACCGTTTCAGACCGTGAGTTCTGGGTGCTGCGCAGTGATGCCGAAATGCAGGTCACCTTGAGTTGGAATGAAAGAAGTAATCTAGCCAGTATTCCAAATGCGCGAGATGAGTCCATCATCGTGGTGGGTTGGAGTAAAAGTGCCAATCAATGGACCATTATCGGAAATTCCGTTAGAACCGGAACATTGCAACGCGGATTTGTCACCTCTTTGCCTTTTGTTCCAAACGATTACGAAGCCCTTACTATTGGCACCATTCCCTTACCTACGGATACCTTCGCGGTTGAAAATCCTACTTTGGGCAACTATTTCTTAAGTCCTAACGGGGATGGTACCAACGATTTTTTGGTAATTGATGGCATGGAAGAATCCCCCAATAACAGTTTGATGATTTTCAACAAATTTGGACAAAAGGTGTTTGAGCAAATCAACTATACCAATGAATTTATTGGCATGTCCAACACAGGCAGTTTAGTTCTAAAACCTGAAATAGGGCTACCCGAAGGCATTTATTACTATCTTGTTACTCTTGATGATTTACAGTTAAATTACCAAGGTTTTATTTTTTTGGGCCGATAGTGTAGGAAAACCCAACCTTTTTACGGAATTAATCCTTTGATTCTTAAACGCTTGTAATTGAATAGTGGATTTCACAACACTGTGAATCCCATTCACAACAATTCCCACCAAAAGCTAGGCGGTCGTAGTATTTTTAAACCACACCAAACACTTTAAGGAGATTATTATGCGCAAAATCCTGTATGTTGTTACGTTGATGCTACCCTGTTTTTTGGTAGCGCAAGTTAAAATCGGTGATAACCCCAATAGCATCCACCCCAATTCCATTTTGGAAATGGAAGGCTCAGACAAAGCCCTAGTACTTACACGGCTATCCCAGGCTCAAATGATGGGTATCCAACCTTTGACTGGTGCTTTGGTGTACAATACGGATGTACAGTGTATCCATTATTATGATGGAACCACTTGGATAAACCTTTGTGACGTAACCAATGTCATCCAAGATTTACGGTTTGCCAGTGGGGTGATTACCTTAACTGGAGACCCTGATGCCACGGCTATTGACCTTAGCAACTATGATACCGATGCATTAGATGACTTTAGTGGCAGTTTCAACGACCTTACCGATGTTCCCGTGGGCCTTGCTGATGGGGATGATAATACCACTACCAATCTCAGTCAAGATTTGGGTACGGGAGTCATTTCCTACACTAATGAAATAGGGCTTACCCAAACCGCCAATACTGTGGGCACCGAAATAAATAATAGTATTTCCGTGGGTTCCAATGGGGGTGCTTTTTATGAAAGTCCCATAAAAGCTTTTGGGAAGATAGCATCGGATGGAAGTATTGATAAGGCAACTCCAGGAATAATTGTAACCCAATTGGGCGGTAATGGAAATTATCAAGTCGATTTACCGGTTGGTCTCGTCTCTGACGCTGATTACATCATTCAACTTAGTTTACCCAGCCGCGAGGGAGCAGGAAATGATGACCCAGGCATCACCTATCGCAACCAAACCGCGACAAGTTTTGAGGTTATTATTGGCGATAACGATAACGGAGGAACCGACCGTACCCGGTATAATTCCGAGTTCATGTTCTCCATCTTGGATTTCTAAGAAGTTATTGCATGAAAGTTAGAAACCTAAAACATAACACCACTGCTGCTCTTCTATTTGGGTTGGTTTTGCTGGGTAGTTTTCCCCTTTTTGGGCAAACAGCCTTTCACAACTTCGGTGACCTAAAGGTCCATGAAAATGCCAATGTTGGTTTTCATTTGGACCTCACGGATGACGGTATATTTGATGACAACCAAGGGTTGGTTGGTTTTTATAGCGATTCCCAGTTGACCATTTCAGGAGATTCCCATCCGGTTTTTAACGACATGGAGGTATTTACCCAAAATGGACTCTTCCTGAATACTTGGGTGGGCGTTCGCAACAATATCAATTTCATTTCAGGTGATATAATTACCCCGAAAACAAATGCTGACACGTATTTGTTGTTTTATCAAAATGCTTTTGCTACGAGCGCGGATGACACTGCCCATATCAATGGGTATGCTGCCGTATTGAATGGCAACGGGACACGTTTACCTACTGGTGATGGAAATCAAAACAAGGCGATTTCCATTGGTGCCGGCATAGATGATGTGATAACGCAAGGGGCCTACTTTAGTGAAAACCCCAATTTTCCCAGAACGTTCGTGGAAACCTTTTCTACTGACGCCCTAGCAGACCCTGAAGTACAGGTCAATACTACTGAATTCTGGAAAGTAATTGGAGAACTTCCCATAGAATTGACCTTAAATTGGAATACCTTCAGCTCCATAAGCACTATTAGCGACAGCACCGAAAGACTCGTTTTAGTGGGTTGGAACCGTGCGCAACAGCAATGGGTAAATTTAGGGGCTACTTTGGTAAGCGGTGATTTGGATTCTGGGATATTGACTTCCGATGTTTTTGTTCCCAACGACTATGAGATTCTTACTTTGGGCAGTGCTCCCGAAATTCTTGAACCATTTTCTGCCTTGGAATTGGATAACTACTTCATGACACCAAACAATGATGGCGTCAATGATTTTTTGGTTATCGACGGCATTGAAAATGCACCCAACAACAATTTGACGATTTTTGACCGCTATGGCATCAAAGTCTATGAAAAAGAAGGGTACAACAATGAATTTGATGGCAGGTCGAATCGTGGTGGTGCCATTAATGGCGATTCCGGACTCGCCGCTGGAATTTACTACTACATCTTTCATGACAAAGGTGAGGGCCAGAAATTTCAAGGGTATCTTTACATTACCAATTGAACTTGGCCCCGTTTTTGGAAACCTTCTAAGAAAATACTTAGTAACTTACTCCCCAAAGGAGAATACACTTCCAATTTATGCAACGAAGAGACTTTGTTAAAAAGGGTTTGGGTACTGCCGCCGCCCTTTCCTTGCCTTTGAATTTAGAATTTCCCGTTCAAGACGATTATTCCATATTGGAACTTATGGGCAAGGAAGACATTGAACTGTTCGGAGGAAAACACATTAATCTGTTGGAAGAAGCGGCCAATGCCTTTAAGGAAATGAAGGCAGCAGCCTACGGTGACGGATATGATATTCAAATCGCTTCAGGGTACCGAAGTTTTCAGCGCCAACAGGCCATTTGGGAACGTAAGTTCATTCGGTACACGGAAGATGATGGGATGCAACCCTTGGATGCGATTGACAAAATCATTGAATATTCCACCATTCCAGGGACCAGTCGCCACCATTGGGGCACGGAAATAGACGTTATTGATGGAAATGCGAAAGTTGAAGGCAGTTTGCTCGTAACAAAAAAGTATGAAGAAGGAGGTCCTTTTGCTGGCCTTAAAAGTTGGATGGACGAGCACTGCGAGCAGTTCGGATTCTATTTGACCTATACCAACGAGCCCAAACGGAGAGGCTTCAAATATGAACCTTGGCATTACAGTTATGCCCCGATATCCATTCCCATGCTCGCCGCCTTTCGCAAGAAGAATATTTTAAGGATTTTGCAAGACGAAACCTTTTTGGGTTCGGAATACTTTACCGCCGGCTTTCTGCGGTCTTATATCCGAGAAAATATCTTGGACATCAATCCTGATTTGCTATAGCGCATTTTTTGTATCTTCTCTTCCTTTGAACACTCGTAAAACATGAGAAGAGGAAGCTGGAAAATTAGAATCTTTATTGGACTGGCCATTGTTGCCTTTGCTTTCATCCAACGTTGCAGCAATAAAGAGGAAAATCCCTATACAGGTCGTATTCAGAATATCAATATGTCTGCAGAACAGGAAATTGCCATTGGTTTGCAAAGTGCTCCCGACATCGCACAACAGTATGGTGGGTTGTATCCAGACCAAAGACTTCAGGCTTTTGTGGATGCCATAGGACAAAAATTGGTACGCAACAGTATCGCCAGGGAAACCCCGTATGAATATGACTTCCATCTTTTGGCTGATGACCGAACCATTAACGCATTCGCATTGCCTGGCGGACAATGTTTCATCACCTATGCCCTTTTTTCGCAGTTGAACGAAGCACAACTTGCTGGGGTGATAGGTCATGAAATAGGCCATGTTATTGGAAGACATTCTGCGGAGCGTATCGCAGAGAGTAGTTTTTGGGAAACTTTGACCATGGGAGCCAGCGTAGGTGGTGATATGGGTGGCCTTGTTAGTGGCATAGGCCAAAACACTTTACTGAAAAACGGAAGAGGGGACGAGCTCGAAAGTGATGAGCTTGGGATACTCCTAATGATTCAATCGGGATATGATCCCTACGAAATGATTGAAGTAATGAAAATTTTGAAAGCTGCTGCCGGTCCAAACCGTGTTCCGGAGTTTCAAAGTACGCATCCCGACCCTGAAAATCGCATTGAAAAGATTAGAGATGCTATCGAAAAGTATTCCAGTCGATAGAAATAGGGCCTTTGTCGATTAAAAAAGGACATCGCCAACTTTTGCGTACCTTTACATCAACCCAAACATCTTACCTTATTTCCTCTTAACTCGTTGTGCTTAAATTCGAGAACAGATGGGAACATTATTACACTTTAAGTCGCTTTACAATGAAGCGTTCGACAATTGCAGACCGAATTACCTAGTGGTATTTTTAAAGGCTTATGCCATTTTCTGCGCGGTGTTGTTGACTATGGCTGTATATGCTTTTATGTATAGAGCATTCACCGGATTTGATTTTTAGTTAGAACACTACCTCTTTTACAGGAACACTATAGTAAATGAGCAAAGCCCCTTCCAAGGAAGGGGCTTTTTTAATACTTACGGATGAATAAACTCCTTTTCTATTGAATCATAGCAGACTCTATAACATCCATGACTTCTTTAGCTCCAGATAATTTGGCATAATCCATAGCGGAGCGACCTTTGTCACAAAGCGTTCGGACGTTGGCACCGTTAGAAAGCAACAGTTCCAAAACTTCTACACGGTTGTAGCGCGCTGCAAAATGTACAGGAGTCTTCCCTAAAGACTTTTGGTTTACGTCCTCCCCTAATTCAATAAGTTTCTTTACCGTTTCGATATCACCTCGAATAACGGCTTTACAAAAAGAACTAAGTTCATAAACAGAGGTAGCCTCTACAGTGATAGCGTTAGGGGTGTTCAACGAAACCTCGGTTTCATTAGCGATGGCTCCCGCAAAAGCGAAGCAAGCTGCGATTGATAGAATTAATGTTTTTCTCATGATGAATTGATTTACTTGGAATTAAGTTACATCTCTATAGACTTCCAAAGAATCATTTTGTTACAGGATTAACACTTATATAACGCAACTTTAACAATATTCGCAAGAATGAGATTGATTTTTACGAAATCTATAATGACAAAACCCCTTGATTTACTGGTACATCCAGCGAATTCATCCTATTTTTGATAAGAAACTTCCAAACCATGAATAAAAAAGTTGTCCTGATGATATTGGACGGTTGGGGTAAATCCCCAAATCCAAACGTTTCAGCCATAGCCCAAGCAAATACCCCATTTATCGACAGCCTTTATGAAAAATATCCCAATGCAAACTTATTGACTGATGGCATGCACGTGGGCCTTCCCGAAGGGCAAATGGGCAATAGCGAAGTAGGACATATGAACCTTGGCGCAGGCAGAATCGTGTATCAAGACCTTGCTAAAATCAACAAAGCGGTAGCTGAAGGCACCTTAAAAGACGAGTCCGTTTTGAAATCAGCTTTTGAATATGCCAAAAAAGAAGGCAAGAAGGTGCATTTTTTAGGTTTGGTCAGCGATGGTGGGGTACACAGTCATATCGACCACTTGAAAGCTTTGATAACTACTCTGCATGAATTTGACCCGGTAATAAATGGTTTTGTGCATGCCTTTACCGATGGACGCGATGTTGACCCCAAAAGTGGCGCTGGCTTCATGGAAGACGTAGTTCAGTTCTGTGAAGGCAAAAGCACCTCGGTCGCTTCAGTGGTAGGAAGATATTATGCTATGGACAGAGACAAAAGATGGGAAAGGGTAAAACTGGCCTATGATGCTTTAGTACATGGTGAAGGAGAATTGGTTTCGAGCGTGGTGGAGGGCATTCGAAAAAGTTATGCAAATGATATTACCGACGAATTCATCAAACCATTGATTACAAAAGATGCTGCGGATAGTCCTTTGGCCACGATTCAACCTGATGATGTGGTAGTTTTCTTCAATTTTAGAACCGACCGCGGACGCGAACTCACGCAAGTGCTGAGTCAAGAGGATTTCTCAGAACATGCAATGAAAAAGCTGCCGTTGTATTATGTCACCATGACCAACTACGACGACTCTTTTGAGGGGATTAAAGTAGTGTACGACAAAGAGAACATTAAAGAAACCTTGGGCGAAACACTGGCCAAAGCTGGAAAAAAACAGATTCGTATCGCGGAAACCGAAAAATACCCTCATGTTACTTTCTTTTTCAATGGAGGTCGCGAAGCCCCGTTTGAAGGCGAAGAGCGAATTCTATGTCCATCTCCAAAAGTGGCCACTTACGACTTAAAGCCCGAAATGAGTGCTTATGAAATTCGGGATGCCATTGTTCCTGAGTTGGAAAAAGGTGAGGTGGATTTTGTGTGTTTGAATTTTGCCAACCCCGATATGGTCGGGCATACAGGTGTAATGGAAGCCGCCATAAAAGCCTGTGAAACGGTAGACAGCTGTGCGGAGAAAGTAATAGCTGCCGCCTCATCCAAAGGATATAGTACCATTGTAATCGCCGATCATGGCAATTGCGACACCATGGTCAATGCAGACGGGAGTCCGAATACCGCACACACTACAAATCCCGTTCCTTTGATTCTTGTGGATGAGGATATCGAAATAATAAAGGATGGGGTTTTAGGTGATATTGCCCCAACTATCCTCAAGCTTATGGGGGTGGAACAACCGCATAGCATGACCCAAAAACCCTTGGTATAGGCCTAAAAGCACTTGTAATTTCCTTGTATCTTTGCTGACATGATTAAAATCAAAACAGCAGAGGAGATTGCATTGATGCGGGAGAGCGCGTTGGTCGTGTCCAAAACCTTGGGCATGCTGGCCAGTGAAATCAAACCGGGTGCAAATCCCTTGCGATTGGATAAAATGGCCGAGGAGTTCATTCGGGAACAGGGTGCAGAACCTGGTTTTTTAGGAATGTATGATTTTCCAAATACCTTGAATTGGAGCCCAAACGCCCAAGTGGTTCATGGAATTCCAAATGATGAAGCACTTCAAGAAGGGGACATTATTTCCGTGGATTGCGGAGCTGTTAAAAATGGTTACTACGGTGACCACGCCTACACCTTTACAGTGGGTGAAGTTACCCCAGAAACCCTTAAACTACTGGAGGTCACCAAGGCTTCGTTATACATAGGTATTCAAGAATTCAAAGCTGGAAATCGCGTAGGTGATGTGGGGTACGCCATCCAAAACTATTGCGAAAAAGCAGGATATGGTGTCGTTAGAGAACTTGTAGGACATGGTTTAGGTACCGATTTACATGAAGACCCTCAAATGCCCAACTACGGAAAGCGTGGCAGAGGTAAAAAGTTTGTGGATGGGATGGTAGTGGCCATTGAACCTATGATAAATATGGGAACAAGGCGTATCAAGCAATTAAAAGATGGATGGACCATTTTGACCGCTGATGGAAAACCCAGTGCTCATTTTGAACATGATGTGGCTTTGATTGACGGTAAACCAGAATTACTCTCCACATTCCAATATATTTATGATGCCTTGGGCATTGAAAGTGATGAAGAAAACGAGTTTCGTAGGCTTCCTTTAATAACCTCAAGTTAAGTTTGACACGAATGACACAAATTTCCCAAATCTTATATGAGTTTATTGTACAAGCACGAATCCTACTATATCATCGGATTATGTATGGATGTCCACAACGAGTTAGGTAAAGGATTTAGCGAGGCCGTATACGCGGAAGCATTAGAATATGAATTAAGGGACAGTGGTGTTCCTTTCCAAAAAGAAATGAAGTATCCTGTTTTCTACAAAAATCAGAGGTTGAAGCCCTATTATTATGCTGATTTCGTAATTGAAGACAAAATTATCATAGAGCTTAAGGCTGTAGAAAAACTAACCACAAGTCATGTGAAACAAACACTGAACTACTTAGCAGTTTCCAAGCTAAAGTTAGGTTTATTGGTAAACTTTGGTGAAGATAGTCTGGTTTACAAAAGAGTAGTCCTTTAAAGGAATTCGTGATAATTTGTGTAATTCGTGTCCAGAATATTTAAATACGTTCTAAATCTCATTCCCCGACCTTGGCTCATCAGTTTGAGTTATTGGGTTAGACCGTTAATCGCCCTGTTTCTGAAGGGAAAGGCATTTACGGACCCTATTGACGGGAAACATTTCCGAAAGTTTTTACCGTATGGGTATGAAAGCCCTAGGGAGAACGTACTTTCGCCCTCCACACTTTCTTTGGAAAGACATCGGCTGCTTTGGTTATTTCTTCAAAACAAGACCAATTTCTTTACGGCACCGCTCAAATTACTTCATTTTGCACCAGAACAAGCTTTTTACAAACGCTTTCGCAAACAGGCAAATTTAGATTATGTCACAACAGATTTGAATTCGCCTTTGGCGGACGTAAAAGCCGACATCTGTAAACTTCCTTTTGAAAACGACGCGTTCGATGTTATTCTCTGCAATCATGTTTTGGAACACATTCCAGATGACACCCAAGCCATGAAAGAACTACACCGGGTACTTCGCCCCGGTGGATGGGGTGTTTTTCAAATCCCTCAAGATGTAACACGCGAACAGACCTTTGAAGACGATTCCATTACGGATAAAAGGGAACGCGCTAGAATTTTCGGCCAGTATGACCATGTTCGCATCTACGGAAGAGATTATTTTGATAAGTTGAGAAGCGTTGGGTTTATTGTGGAAGCAGTAGATTATACCTCAGAACTTTCCTTGGAACAAATTAACCAATACCGTTTGGCCAAAGGGGAATTGATTCCCTTTGTAAAAAAGCCATTAACGAACTAGTAGTTTTTCAAAACCTTGGGTCATAAATTTTTGGGAACTTCCTTCTTCATCAAGATAAATGATGAATGCCTCCAAATCGTTTACACGTTCCAATAGGTTTTTAGAGTCCTCCAAGTCCATGGCCATAAAGGCGGTTGCGTAGGCATCCGCTTCCATACAGTTGTTCGCCACTACTGTTGCAGATAGCACACTGGAATTTTTGGTATACCCTGTTTTTGCGTTTATGGTGTGTACATACTTTTCGCCAGTGGTTTCGTCAACTCTAAACTTTCGGTAGTTACCCGATGAAGCCAGTGCGCCATCTTTTAAATGAATCAAAGCGGCACTGCCCCGCGATCCAAGATTTGTAGGGTCGTCAATACCGATGGTCCATGGTTTTCCGGAAATAATATTGGTGCCTTTGGCCACCACTTCTCCTCCAACTTCTACCAAGTAATGGTCAACATCAAATTCATCATCCAGCATCTGCGCCAACCGGTCGATGGCGTAGCCTTTCGCAATAGCATTAAAATCAAATCGGATATTGGGGTCGGCTTTTCCAATCGTAAAATCAGATTTCAACTTTACTTTAGACCAGCCCACATACCGCATGAGACTATCCACCTGAACGCTATCCAGTTGATTTATGGGTTTCTCCGGACCAAAACCCCATGCGTTTACCAAAACGCCCACAGTAGGGTCAAAATAACCTTGGGTTTCCACGTAGACCCTTTGACTTTGCAGATACACGTCACGAAACGATTTATCTACCACAACAGTACTATCTCCGTTGTTGATTCTTGAAATATCTGAATTGGGGATGTAGGTGGAAAGTGAAGCGTTGATAACCCGAAAGACCGAATCGATTTTCTGCTGTGCGTCAATTTTTTCCTTGGCGATGAACGTAAGTCCATACGTTGTGCCCAAGGCTTCCCCCACGACCTGATTCTTAACCCATCGTTCGTTTGAATCACATCCGAACAATAATGCAGATATGGTCAGTATAACAATCTTTTTCATTCTATTGAATTAGGTGATTTCAAGGAGGCCTTCATAATCGACGATATATTCCTCATTCAGATATACCGGAAGTGTTCTATCAGTTGCATTTGAAATTCCAACACCTGCATAGTACGTCTTCGCTTCGAATTTTATCGCATGGTCCCGCATCTTTTCCATCAATTCAACATCATACTCCCTTGGATTATGGGGAAACTCAATATTCCGAACTACAATGAAATGCAGGTTTTTATCCTTCAAACAAACGTATTGTGGATTCTTCTTGGGCTTGCTATTGATGGCCATAAACTCAAATCCGTCCGCCTCTAACTGTCGACCCACAATGTTCATGGCCAAATTATGAAGCTCCTGTTCGGTCAATTCTCTTCTCATTGCGATAAAAAAACCGATACGTTGGGTATCGGTTTAGTATGATTTTGCACCATAAAGGTGTTCGTAATTAAATTATCCTCCGAAATCATCGAAGCGGATGTGCTCATCTGGAATTCCGAAGTCCTCACCCATTTTTTGAACCGCTTTGTTCATCAATGGGGGACCGCAGAAGTATAATTCAATATCCTCAGGCGCCTCGTGGTGGTCCAAATAGTTGTCGATAACACAATTGTGAATGAAGCCGACAAAACCATCTCCCTCGTCATCAATATCCTTTTTCACCTTCCAGTTATCCTCTTCCAAGGGTTCGGAAAGGGCCATGTAAAACTTGAAATTTGGGAAGTTGCGTTCCAAATCCTTGAAGTGTTCGATGTAGAAGAGCTCACGCTTGGAACGTCCGCCGTACCAATATGTCACCTTTCTGTTGGTCTTCAAAGTTTTGAATAGGTGGTATAGGTGCGAACGCATAGGCGCCATTCCAGCACCACCGCCGACGTAAAGCATTTCAGATTCAGACTCATTGATAAAGAACTCACCAAAAGGTCCAGAAATCGTTACCGGGTCTCCTTCCTTCAATCCGAAGATGTATGAAGAGGCAACACCAGGATTTACATCCATCCATCCGTTTTTCGATCTATCCCAAGGTGGGGTCGCAATACGTACGTTTAACATGATTTCCCTTCCTTCCGCAGGGTAAGAAGCCATGGAATAGGCACGTTCGACCGTTTCTGGGTTCTTCATCACCAATGGCCAAAGGCCAAACTTGTCCCATTCAGCTTTAAACTTATCTGGCGTTTCATGTTCTTCTGGGTGCGCGGTAATATCTATGTCCGCATATTTCACCTCGCAAGGAGGAATTTCAATCTGGATATATCCGCCTGCTTTATAGTTCATTTCCTCTGGAATTTCGACTACGAATTCCTTGATAAACGAAGCCACATTGTAATTACGAACAACTTTCGCGGCCCACTTTTTAATTCCAAATACTTCTTCTGGAATCTCAATTTCCATGTCTTGCTTTACCTTCACCTGACATGCCAAACGCGCACCATGTTGAAGCTCTTTTCTCGAAAAGTGCGGGGTTTCAGTAGGTAACGCTTCACCACCACCGGAAAGCACATGGCATTCACACTGGATGCAGGTTCCCCCTCCACCACAAGCAGAAGGCAAAAACACTTTCTGATTCCCTAAAGTGGACAACAAGGTCCCTCCAGAGGCTACTTCAATCTTCTTTTCTCCGTTAATGGTCAACGTAACCGGACCGGAAGGGGAAAGTTTTTCTTTAGTGAACAACAATAGGGCCACCAATAGCAGCAATAAGATCAAAAACGCCACTACGGTTATCAGAATGGTACCACCAGTACTTGTAGCTAATATCATCTTTATTCTTTTACAACTTCGTTATAAGAGACTGCTTTTTCATCTTCTTCAATCTCTTTCTTAATCAATTCGTTTTCCTTGGTTTGTTCTGCGGTTGTAGGTTGTTCTCCTTCAGGCGGCTCGTTGTCGCCAGTAAGCATACCTCCAAAACTTTGGAAACCAATGCCCATAAGGCCTGTTATGATGAATGTAATGCCCAGACCTCGCAAGGGTGGCGGAACATTGGAGTATCTTATTTTTTCACGAATGGCAGCAATGGCCAAAATAGCCAAGAACCATCCTATACCGGAACTTATACCATAATTCAAGGCAAGCCCCAAGGTTGGAATCTCACGCGCCTGCATAAAAAGGGAACCCCCAAGAATGGCACAGTTTACTGCGATCAATGGTAAAAAGATACCAAGGGAGTTATAAAGCGCTGGTGAAAACTTCTCCACCACAATTTCAACTAGCTGTACCATGGTCGCAATCGTAGCGATGAACATAATAAACGATAAAAAGCTCAAATTGTAATCCGCATACTCAGGACCTAGCCATACCAAAGCACCTTCTTTAAGAAGATATTGGTCCAACAACCAGTTCAATGGAACGGTAACGGCCAATACGAAGATTACCGCCGCACCCAAACCTACTGCCGTAGATACTTTTTTGGATACTGCCAAATAGGAACACATGCCCAAGAACACGGCAAATACCATGTTGTCAATAAAGATGGACTTGAAAAATAATTCTAAATGCTCTAACATAATCTTTCTCTTTATGCTTCTTCAATTAAGGCTCTATTTCTAGAACGCTGCACCCAAATAATAATCCCAACGACAATTAGCGCCGCTGGCGGAATAATCATAAAACCATTGTTTTCGTATCCAATGGAATACAAACCGGTTTTCCCGATAGGGTCTCCCAAAACGGGAATACCAAATAAGGTGCCTGAACCCAACAGTTCTCTAAAGAAACCAATGATTATAAGAATCACCCCATAACCCAAAGCGTTTCCAATACCATCCAAGAAAGAACGCCATACGCCATTTCCTAAGGCAAACGCTTCAAAGCGTCCCATAATGATACAGTTTGTAATAATCAAGCCGACAAAAACGGAAAGTGTTTTGCTCAATTCATAAGCAAAGGCTTTAAGTACTTGGTCTACTACGATTACCAAAGTAGCCACTACAATAAGCTGGGCGATAATTCGAATTTTGGAAGGGATAACGTTTCGCAACAATGAAATCACCACATTACCTACGCCCATTACAAAAATTACTGAAATAGCCATCACCAAGGATGCCTTTAGCTCAGCTGTAATCGCTAGTGCCGAACAAATACCCAATACCTGGATGGTGATAGGGTTATTGTCCGCTAGTGGGTCTAGTATAAGATTTGCGTCTTTTTTTGAAAGTAATGCCATTTCTTAGTTGTTTCTTATGGTTTCCAAAAACGGTCTATATGCTTTAAGCGTTTCCTTAATCATGGCCGACACCCCGTTTCCGGTAATGGTAGCCCCCGCTATAGCATCTACTTCGTTATCTTCTTTATCGTTGTTTAGAGGATCGTTGTTCGTTTTGGAGACTGCAATTCCGCTATAGCTTCCACCTTCCAACAAAGATTCTCCGGTAAAATCGTCCATAAAGAAGCGTAGTTTGATGTTGGCACCGAGCCCAGCGGTCTCCCCTTTGTGGTCAAAATAAACACCCTGCACCACCATATTCTTATCTACCGCCATGAAGCCCCATATGGCGTCCCAAAGTCCTTTTCCATACATGGGAAGTACGTAAACTTCTTCACCTTCTTTTTCTCCAACGAAAATGGGTAAACGCGCATTACCTCCTTCTTTCAACGCCTTTAATTCTTTTTTGACATCGATAAGATAGGCTTGGTCATCTTCTTGCATGTCGCCGTTGATAAAAACGTATTGCTTTTTTACGTTATCAAAAAAGGTTTCTTCAACGACCGCAGTAGGTATGAAGTTTACGCCACTATCTGGTGTGTTCTCATTGACACCCATGGCATATAAAATATTCTTTTGCTTTTCAAAGCGCTCATTCTCCTTTATCTTGGAGCTAAGCCCAGAGGCTAAAAAGGCCAAAACAGAACCTACGACAATCACCATGATTATCGCAAATAGGACTGTGTAGCTGTTTTTTTCGGTATTGATTGCCATGTTTATGCAGTTTCTACTTTTAGTTCTTCCGCTTTACCTTCAGAAGGTTTCGGTAAGATGGTAGCATTCTTTAATCGTTTCATTCTCTTTCTCACGTTGCCGCGAACTACGTAGTGATCAATAGTTGGTGCAAAAACGTTCATTAAAAGAATAGCCAAGAATACCCCTTCTGGATATCCTGGATTGAATACACGAATCATCACAGAAATAAATCCTATCAAGAATCCATAAATCCATTTTCCTTTGTTGGTTTGAGAACCCGTTACCGGGTCGGTCGCCATGTATACGATACCGAACGCCAATCCACCGACAATGAGATGTTTCCAATACTCAAATTCCATAAGTCCATAGAATTTACTGTATTCGGGAATCCATCCGGCTTCTACCACACCATTGAAAATCAATCCCATGGCCAAAGCACCTGCAACGGCACTCACCATAATCCTCCAACTGGCTATTTTGGTGAAAATCAAGAAAAGTCCGCCCAATAATATCAAGAAAGCAGATGTTTCACCTACAGAACCTGGGATAAATCCGAAGAACATATCCGATAAGGAATAGCTAAACTCAGCCCCTTTGTTCTGGGCCAAATACCCCAAAATCGTTTCTCCAGAGATAGCATCAGCGGTACCCGCTCTTTCCACTCCTTCGTGCACCCAAACCTTGTCACCACTCATCCAAGTAGGATACGCAAAAAACAAGAAGGCGCGAATGGTCAATGCTGGATTCAAAATATTCATTCCAGTTCCACCAAAAACTTCTTTACCAATAACCACCCCGAACGCTACGGCGATAGCCAACATCCAAAGGGGAGTATCCACCGGAACAATTAGCGGTACCAACATTCCAGTAACCAAATACCCTTCTTCAACTTCGTGACCTTTAATGACGGCAAAAACAAATTCAATGGCCAAACCAACCCCATAGGAAACAATAACCAGGGGCAATATGGTAATAGCACCCAGCCAAAAGTTGTCCCAAGTAATAAAGTGTTCCAGTATCGAGAAATCGCTTGGGAAACCGTTCACGGCGGAATAATGTTGATAGCCCGCATTGAAAATCCCGAACAGCAAACAAGGCACTAAGGCCAAGATTACAGTATTCATGGTTCTTTTCAAATCGTCAACAGCACGAACATGCCCGCCAGAATGCGTGGTTTCGTTCGGCGAATACAAAAAAGTGTGGATAGCATTAAAAGCAGGGGCCATTTTCTTGCCCTGAAACTTTAGCTTGGTCTTGTGTAAATTCTCTTTTAATCCCATTTTATCCTATTTCTTGATACAATAAATCCAATCCTTCTCGGATAATTTGTTGGTGTGGTTGTTTGGAGATACAAATGAACTCGGTTAAAGCGAAATCTTCCGGTGCCACTTCATAGAGCCCCAACTGTTCCATTTCGTCCAAATCTTTCACCATGCAGGCTTTTAGCAATTGCAACGGATAAATATCCAACGGAAATACCGTTTCATATTTTCCAGTGACCACAAAAGCTCTATGCTCGCCATTGGTGTTGGTATCCAAATCGTATTTTTTCTTTGGGTTCAACCATGAAAAGGTCAATGCCCTTGTAGAAGATATTTTATTGAAAATCGGTTTGTTCCATCCAAAGAAATCGTAATCATCTCCTTCGGGGATAGCAGTTACTGCGTTATTGAAATATCCCAAATGTCCTTCAGGATGGGTCTTGCTCCCTGTGAGCACATCCCCATTAATAAGCCTAAATTTTTCTTTGTTCACACCAGCTGCATACAAGAAGGTAGAAATCTCGGCTCCAATTTTAGTGGTGTAGTATTTTGGTGATTTTACTACCGATCCCCCTAGGGCGATGATTCTTTCCGCATTGAATTTTCCTGTAAGCAAAGTTTCACCTATGATGACCAAATCTTGCGGATTGATGGTCCAAACCACCTCTCCTTTGTTGATGGGGTCAATTTTATTGATTTGCGTTCCAACCAATCCTGCAGGATGTGGTCCAGAAACGCTATGAACGCTCACATTGTTCAATTGTGCCAAAGGAGAGCTATTGCTACCTACGGAAACATGAACTGTACCTGGGGTCAAAATAGACAAGGCGTCAACCGCAGTTTGCAACTCAGCTTCCTTGCCTTGTAGCACATAATCCGTATCAGCCGCCAAAGGGGCTGTGGACAGTCCAGAAACGAATATTGCTTTAGGTGTGGCATCCGGATTTGCTATGATGTCATACGGACGTTGTTTGATAAATGCCCAAAGGCCCGATTTCAAGAAAAATTCCCGAATAGCATCCGCATCGGCATCCTTTACGTCAAAGACCTTATGCTGAACATATTCTTGCGTTTTGTCCGCAAGGATTTTAAGCGTCAGAATTTTTCTTCGAGCACCTCGAACAATCTCCACCAATTCCCCACTTACAGGCGCAACAAACAACATATTTTCTTGCTCCTTGTTGAAAAAAAGTGGCTCACCAGCCTTCACCTCGCCACCCTGCTTGACCAACATCTTAGGGGTTATCCCATGAAAGTCGTTAAGATTAATGGCGTAAACGTTGCTTGAAACTGCTTTGGAAGTTGTTTTCTCGGCTGCCCCGACAAGGTTGATGTTCAAACCCTTTTTAATTCGGATGTCTTTTGGCATATTTGGTAGACCTTAGATGTAACTAAAATAACAACGCAAATTTAAAGCTTATCACACAAATTACCTTGTTTCGGCGAGGCTCGGATATTTATTTATATTGGTTCTAAATAAATGTTCGGCACCCGGTGATTCCACTCAAAATCTTAGGAATACTTTTTGTTTACCTTTACCCAAATATACTCATCAAAATGCGCTTAAAGATTAAACAAATCTTGTTGGTTTTATGTGCTTTTCCTTGTTTTGCCCAAGTACAGGAAGAAGTCAATCCTCCACCCAATATTAAGACCATCATCTTTAAGGGTCCTACCGAGGACCAATTTCCCGTGGTTAAATTGGGGGAACGCATACGATTGGAGTTTGATGACCTCTCCGCCAACGAGCAGGATTATTATTATGAAATCTTTCATTGTGATTATGATTGGACGCCTTCGCAATTGCTCAAATCGCAATATTTGAATGGGATGGACAACCAACGTATCATCAACTATGAAAATAGCTATACCACCCTGCAACCCTATTCAAATTATCAATTGGTTATTCCAAATGAAAATGTAAGATTAAAGGTTACGGGAAACTATAGTATTGAAATTCGAAATAGTGCTGGGGACTTGCAGTTTTCTAGAAGATTTATTGTTTACAAAGATGCGGTACAAGTTGGCGGAACAGTGAAACGGTCAAGGGATTTTGATTTTTTGAATGAAAAACAAGTTGTTCAATTTTCCATCAATACCGCAGGGTTTCCGGTGGTCAATCCGAAAAAAGAGGTCAAGGTAGCCATCATCCAGAACCACTTTTGGCCCACGGCACTGTACAACATCAAACCACAATTCACGATAGGAAACGAACTGGTGTACAAGTACGATCAAGAAACCAGTTTTTTTGGTGGTAACGAGTTTTTGAATTTTGACACAAAAGACCTTCGTACCACCTCTTTCGCCATTTCCAAAGTTGACCTTACGGACATCTACAACCATTACCTGTTCATGAACGATTTCCGTTATGACCAGCCCTATACGTATTTTCCCGACATCAATGGGGATTTTTTAATTCGTACCCTTCAAGGGGACGAGGTTTCACGCGAGGCAGAATATACCCGAGTTCATTTCAGCCTTCCTTACTCCAGTGATATTGGTTTGGACAATGTGTACGTCATTGGCAAATTCAACAATTACGCACTAGAAGAAGAAAACCGTATGGAATTCAACGAAGAAGAGGCTCGGATGGAAGTGTCTTTTTTAATGAAACAGGGCTTTCACAACTACAAATACGTTATTGAACGCGAAAGCGGGGCCATTGAATTGAATACCGTAAGCGGCAACTTCCACTTTACTGAAAACAACTATTTGATTCTAGTGTATTATCGTGACTTCGGGCAGCTCTTCGACGATATCATCGGAATAGGTTCGGTCAATTCCAGGAATATTACCAATTGATTTATCTTTAGGCGACCAACTTCCGTTGTGATGGCCAACAAACCAACCTTATTTTCAAAGGGCCGATACGCCCTGAAGTATCGAGGAACTGAGTGTCTCAATTGCGGGCATCCACTCGATATGAGTGATAAGTTCTGTCCCAATTGTGGACAAGCGAACAGTACCAAAAGGTTGGTTTTGAAGGATTTTTTTGATGAATTCTTCCACAACCTCATCAACTACGATTCCAAGTTGCTGAAAACCCTATATACCTTGCTCATAAAACCGGGCACAATCACTAGGGATTATATTGCCGGAAAACGAATGTCTTATACCAATCCATTCCGTTTTTTATTGAGCCTGGCCTTTTTGTACTTTTTATTATTCAATTACAACAATTCTTTTCTGAAGCTAGACAGAAAGTATGCCGATTTGGATAAAAAAATAGATGATTCCAGAGTATTCGATGTTGATTTGAATTTGGAGGATTCAGACACCCTTGTCGTAGGTGACCAAGAGGCAATCCCCTTGAAAGGTTTGGATTCCTTGCGGAACGTCAATCCCAAGTTTCTGGAAGGTCTGAAAATCCCAGACACCCTAAAAACCAATAGCTTGGGAAATTTGAAGGCAGCAAGGGATTCGCTGATGCTCAGCAACCCCAAAACCTATCTCGATTCCATCGAAAGCGGTTCATCGGGCCTTTCCAAAATCTTCAAAAAAGTGGACTTCTTTATTGTTTTGATTCGAAAAGATTCGATTATGGCCTATGAAGATGCCATTGAACGGCACAAACTTCCTTCCACAAGAACCAACCGGGCTACCTTTAATATAGCGGATAGTGTTTTGCGTGCACTTTCGCGGCCTGGCAGCTATCTGAACAACACCATCGCGAAGGTACCTTTCGTTATTTTCTTCTTTCTTCCTGTCTTTACCGGATTCATTTGGTTGGTGTATATCAGAAAAAATTATACCTACACCGATCATCTCATCTTTAGCTTCCACAACCAATCCTTATTGTTTATCTTGCTGCTTCTTAGCTTGTTGATAGACACCTTGTTTGGAACACAAAGTTCCTTTTGGTTTTTATTGATTTTCGGAATTTACCTGTATAAGGCGATGCGAAAATTTTACGGGCAAGGAAGATTTAAAACCATTTTGAAATACATTTTTCTCAACACGATATTCGCCTTTTTGGCTTTTTTCACGGTGTTATTGTTGTTTGCGGGAAGTGCCTTTACCTACTAACTGTATGTTCACTCAAATTACCAAAGGAATTAAAGTTTCGGTGCAAACCACTTTTGAAGGAACCTTCTTCAAGAATTACAAGGTACATTATGCCTTTGGGTACACGGTTACCATTGAAAACCAAAGCAAGCATACTGTGCAACTGACCGCACGCCACTGGGACATTTATGATGCCTTGAAGGAAATGGAAATGGTAGACGGTGAAGGCGTTATTGGGAAAAAACCAGTCCTCAAACCAGGTAAGTCGCATACCTACAGCTCCGGATGTTTGCTGACTTCTCCTATGGGCGCCATGAAGGGCTATTACCAAATGGTCAATTTGGCAAATGCCGAAGATTTTGAGGTTGAAATCCCGACCTTTAAATTCGCTGCACCTTTCGCGATAAACTAAGCCTAATTCATTTTAAAGACCGCACTCCTTTTACTACTTTTGGCGATAATCTAAACAACTAAAATCGCTACAATGGGAAAAGGTTTCTTTCAAGTTCCAACCGCTATCAATGAGCCCGTAAAAGGCTATGCTCCTGGGTCTCCGGAACGTGAAAAAGTACTTCAACAATATCAGTCATATTATAATGGAAAAGTAACCGTGCCGCTTTACATTGGCAGTGAAGAAGTCCATACCAAAAACACGCGTGATATGTCCCCACCACACGAACATCAACACATCGTGGGGCATTACCATTTGGCAGAAAAAAAACATGTTGAGCAAGCCATTGCGTCGGGTTTGGAAGCTAAAACAAAATGGGAAACCCTAAACTGGGAACAACGTGCTGCCATATTTTTAAAAGCGGCGGACTTGATTGCAGGTCCATACCGGGCTAAAATCAACGCGTCTACGATGATGGCCCAATCCAAGACCATTCACCAAGCTGAGATTGATGCTGCTTGCGAGCTAATTGATTTCTTGCGCTTCAATGTGGAATACATGTCTCAGATTTATGCGGAACAACCTGAATCTTCTGAAGGGATTTGGAACCGTGTGGAATATCGCCCATTAGAAGGTTTCGTATATGCCATTACCCCGTTTAATTTCACCGCCATTGCCGGCAACCTTCCTGCCAGTGCAGCGATGATGGGTAACGTTGTCCTTTGGAAACCCAGTGATAGTCAAGTATTCTCTGCAAAAGTCGTCATGGACGTTTTCAAAGAAGCAGGACTCCCTGATGGTGTTATCAATATGGTCATGGGCGACCCTGTGATGGTTACCGAAACGGTGCTTTCACATCCTGACTTTTCAGGATTGCACTTTACCGGTTCCACCTATGTTTTCAAGGAACTTTGGAAACAAATCGGAACAAACATCCATACCTATAAAACCTATCCGCGTATTGTTGGAGAAACGGGTGGTAAAGATTTCATCTTGGCACACCCAACCGCCAAACCACAGGTAGTCGCCACGGCAATCACAAGGGGTGCTTTTGAATTTCAAGGGCAGAAATGTAGTGCTGCTTCTCGGGTCTACCTGCCTAAATCCATGGCGGATGAAGTACTTGACCTAGTCAAAAAAGATTTGGATTCAATGAACAAACCTGGTTCACCTGAAGACATGACCAATTTCATCACAGCGGTGATTCATGAAGGTTCTTTTGACAAGCTGGCCCAATACATTGACCAAGCCAAATCAGACGCTACTTCCGAAATCATTGCTGGTGGTAATTACGATAAATCTGTAGGATATTTTATTGAGCCCACCGTTATCTTGACCACCGATCCAAAATACACGACCATGGAGACCGAATTGTTCGGTCCTGTGGTGACCATTTATGCGTATGATGATGCCGATTGGGAGGGAACACTGAAATTGGTCGATACCACTTCGGAATATGCCTTGACCGGAGCAGTCATCAGCCAAGACCGTTATGCCATTGAGGAAGCTACCATTGCGTTACGCAACGCCGCAGGGAATTTCTATATCAATGACAAGCCTACGGGAGCTGTAGTGGGCCAACAACCTTTTGGAGGGGCTCGTGCCTCAGGAACCAATGACAAAGCAGGTTCTGCACAAAATCTGCTACGGTGGGTATCGCCTCGTTTGATTAAAGAAACTTTTGTAGGACCAGAGGATTATCGCTATCCCTTTTTAGGATAAACCGAATATGCGCGCCTTCTTCCTAATTCCCGATGAAGTCCAACTACTGGATATTACGGGACCCGCCCATCTATTTTACGAGGCAAAGGAGTATGGTGCTGACATAGAAACCTTTTATCTGGCCATGGACGATAACAGTCAACACATGTCCAGTGCAGGATTGGCCTTGGCCCAATTGAAGAACTTTGCTGATTTTTCGTTGGGCCCGGGCGACTTCCTTTTTATTCCCGGTCAAGAATCCTACCTGTTTTATGAACCTGATTATATCAAAAAATATGAAGCCTTCTTCCAATGGCTCAAGAAACAATACGAACAAGGGGCAAAATTGTGTTCGGTGTGTACGGGGGCTTACCTTTTGGGCTTTGCAGGGCTTCTTAATGGAAAAGAGTGCACAACGCATTGGAAATATTTCGATGATTTTCAAAAACGTTTCCCAAAAACCGAACTACTTAAAGACCGATTGCTAATTAAGGATGGGAACCTGTATTCAAGTGCCGGTGTAGCTTCGGGAACTGATTTGTCCCTATACATTCTGGAGGAATTGTTTGGGTCGGTATTCGCTGCCAAAGTAGCTAAAGAAGTAGTCATTTATTTGAGACGCTCACCGAAAGACCCCCAACTCAGTGTCTTTTTGCAATACCGCAACCATATTGAGACACGCATCCACCAAGTTCAAGATACCTTGGCCCAAAACTTGGAAACCAAAATTGCCATAGAGGATTTGGCAGAAAAAGTATTCATGAGCCCCCGGAACTTAACGCGACTCTTCAAAAAAACCACCGGAACCACTATAGGCCATTATTTGGAAAAACTGCGTGTTGAAAAGGCGGTTCAACTACTTTCCAAAGGTGAAAAGGTACACGCCGTTTCCGCTGCTTGTGGATTGAAAAGTACTAATCAATTACGCTCCTTGTTAAAGAAGTACACCGCTGCCCTGCCCTCTGAACTCTCTCTGTAGCTTGTCCTGATTCTGCGCTGTATTGTCCTTCATCCACAATAAAAGGGATGGTAAGTTTGTAGCAATAAAACCATCAAAAAATGAACCGACTAATCATAATTTTTCTCGGCTTTTTTCTTATCAATTCCAGTATTGGACAAAGCAACATCGTCCCAGAAGCGTCAAAATACATCTGTCCGCCCTGCAACAATGCCTGTGATGATATCGAACATGACCAACCGGGCGTTTGCAGTCATTGCAACATGGTATTGGTCAAAAAAAGTGACTCCAAGACCATTGCTTTTTATTTACAAGATGGTGTGGAGGTGTTGGATTTTGCCGGTCCCATGGAAGTGTTTTCGTATGCGGGCTATAAAGTGTTTACGGTTTCAGCAACCAAATCGCCCATTACCTCACAGGGTATACTCAAGGTAGTACCAGACTACAGTATCGAAGACGCACCGAAAGCGGACATATTGGCTTTTTTTGGCGGTAATTCCAATCAAGCCACAAACAATCCAAAGGTAATAGAATGGGTAAAAAGCCAAGAGAACATACAGTATCATTTTTCGGTATGCACGGGAGCTTTCATATTGGCTGAAGCCGGTATTCTGGATGGAAAAACCGCAACCACCTTCCACAACGCGCTAGACAATTTGGAGGATTCCTATCCTGAAATAGACGTTCGCAAAAATGTTCGATTTGTCGATAACGGAAAGGTTATTACCACGGCCGGCATTTCGGCGGGGATTGACGGCGCTTTGCATTTGGTAGCCAAGTTACAAGGGTTGAATGCGGCAAAACGAACAGCATATTATATGGAATACGACAACTGGAACATAGGCGACGGACTAGTGCTTTCGAATGATAATCCTTACAACAACCAAATATCTGCCAAGGCGTTAAGGACGTATACCGGAAAATATGAATTCGGTGAGGGTACGCAAATTGAAGTGACCGTTAATGCGGAAGAGAAAACCCTCTACGCCTCGTTTGAAGGTTTGGCCCACCCCCTGTATCACGAAAACGGGGATATTTTCTCGGACGAAACCAATAACCCCGTTTACTTTAAAAGGGATGACAACGGAAACATTTTAGGATATGCTAGAAGTGAAAATGGGAAGCTTTTCAAAAAGCTATGACCTTAATACCTCCTACACAAAAACACAAGAAGACCCCATTATTTGCTATATTTAGGTCATGCCCGAAAGCCGGGCGAAGACAACCTAAGCACTGTATCACAATGAAAAAACTTTTAACGCTGGCATTTATCTTGCCATGCTTTCTTGCCTTTGCGCAAGAAGACACTATGGTTCAACAGACCATTAAGGGTATTTTGAGCCAAAACCAAGGACAGGTCATGCAATTGGCCGAAGCCTTCTCTGAAGAACAATATGATTGGCGACCTATGGATGGCGTCAATTCCGTTGGTGAAGCTCTACTGCATGTAGCGGGAGGAAATTATTTTATCGCTTCAAAGATGGGATTTGCTCCACCTGAAGATGTCGACATGATGAATCTTGGCAAAATCACCGGAAAAGAAAATGTAATCGCCGCGCTGAAGAAATCCAACGAATTTGTATTGGGGAAGATTGAAATGGTGGATTCTTCCAAACTAGGAGAAGAAGTCGATTTTGGCTTTGCCAAGATGAGCAGGTTGGCAGGTCTTTTGGTCATCATGGAGCACAATGGAGAGCATAAAGGCCAGTTGATAGCCTATGCACGTTCCAATGGGGTGGTTCCGCCCTGGAGCCAGCAACAATAAAACGAAAAAGGGGTGTTTATACGCCCCTTATTTTTTTTGAGGGAGATACACCACTTTCTTCGTTTCAAAGAAAGGTGCACTGAAATAATCTTCCAAGGGGAAAATTTCTGCGGTTTGAAAAGGTGCTAATTCTTCGGTTAAATCTCCTCCCTTCAAATACAAAATTCCATTTCTTCGCTCATGCAGGGATTTCTTTTTGATTTTTCCTTTGGTCCATCTCACAAAGGTTGGCATCGCTGCCACCGCCCTACTCACAATAAAATCGAATTCTCCATCCAAATCCTCTACTCGAGAGTGAAATGCTTTTACATTGGTGAGATTTAAACCTTCCACCACCTCATTGACCACTTTTATTTTCTTTCCGATGGCATCCACCAAAGTGAATTCCGTTTCCGGAAATAATATGGCCAAAGGAACTCCTGGAAACCCACCGCCGGTCCCTACATCCAATACCGAAGTACCAGGTAAAAACGATTGTATTTTGGCAATGCCCAAAGAGTGCAAGACATGTCTTTGATAAAGCTCATCAATGTCTTTGCGAGAGACTACGTTGATTTTTTGGTTCCAATCCTGGTATAAAGATTCCAATGCCGCAAATTGGCTTTTTTGCATTTCAGTAAGCTCAGCAAAGTTTTCAAAAACCAACTCAGGACCCATCATAAAAGCAATGTTAATGTGGGCTAAAATAATACTTTTGGAAAGGCAAGTTCGTTTTTATTATACCGGAACTTATTTACTTACCTTTGTAAAAAACAGTACATGGAAAAGGAAATTGTACGATTCTCCCGAAAAGATTCTGCGAACTTTTTTCGCACCCTCAACAAAAGAGTCAACCAATACTTCGCCGAAAACAATCTCAAAAAAACTGGAAACTGGAAACTTCACCTCAAAACGGTGGTAATGTTTGCCGTTTTCCTTACTCCATATTTTTTGATGCTTACCTTGAATCTACCCTTTTGGGGGTATCTGTTGTTGTCTATCACCATGGGTGTTGGAATGGCAGGTGTGGGCATGAATGTCATGCACGATGGGAATCACGGTTCCTATTCCAATAAAAAATGGGTGAACAAGCTAATGGGCAGCTCCATCTACATCCTTGCGGGAAATGTGTATAATTGGCAAGTGCAACACAATGTGTTGCATCATACCTACACCAATATCCATGAGCATGATGAAGATATGGAAGCTGGAAGAATCCTTCGTTTTTCAAAACACGCAGAGTGGCAAAAGCATCATCGTTTTCAGCATTTTTACTCCATTTTCCTATATGGCCTTTTGACCTTCAACTGGGCCATCACTACAGATTTTCAACAAATGTATCGCTACATGAAGCGAAAGCTCGCCTATGGAAAACTGCCCAATCCGGTAATCAATTGGAGTACTTTGGTGGTCACCAAAGTCATATATATCACCGTTTGGATTGTACTACCCTTGATTTTTGTGAACATTCCTTGGTGGCAGATATTATTAGGCTTTTTCATCATGCACTACGTAGCAGGCGTGATTTTAAGTGTGATTTTCCAATTGGCACATATTGTTGAAGATGCTGCCACGCCGCTTCCCGATGAAACGGGAACCATGAAAAACACCTGGGCCATCCACCAACTGTTCACCACAGTGAATTTTGGTACCAAAAACAAGATTATGAATTGGTTTACCGGTGGGTTGAACCACCAAGTAGAGCATCATATTTTCCCGAACATCAGCCACGTGCACTACACAAAAATCTCGAAAATTGTGAAACAGACGGCCAAGGAGTTCAATTTGCCCTACCACGAATATAAAACTACCAGAAAAGCTATAATTTCGCACTTCAAACATTTGAAGGAGCTCGGAAAAAATCCAGCGCTCCAGTACCAATAAAAGATTACTATTTCATGAGCGTTCTTTTATCCGACAGGATTACCAATATGTCCACTTCGGCCACATTGGCTATGGCCGCAAAGGCGAGAGAACTACGAAACGAAGGGAAGGATATCATCGGTTTGAGTCTGGGAGAACCCGATTTCAATATTCCTGATTTTATCAAAGACGCGGCCAAAGAGGCCATTGACCAAAACTACCGAAGCTATACGCCCGTAGATGGTTATGCTGATTTGAAAAAAGCCATCTGCTTAAAGTTTGAACGCGATAACGGTCTGACCTATGGACTAAACCAAATTGTGGTTTCCACAGGGGCTAAGCAGTCCCTTTTCAATGTGGCGATGGTTGCGTTGAATCCTGGGGACGAGGTGATTTTACCCGCACCATATTGGGTCAGCTACAGTGATATTGTGAAATTGGCAGAAGGCATACCGGTTGAAGTGTCGACCTCTATTGAGACCGATTTCAAAATGACTGCTGAACAATTGGAAGCTGCCATTACACCCAAGACCAAAATGCTCTGGTTCAGTTCACCATGTAATCCTAGTGGTTCGGTGTATAGTGCTGCAGAATTGGAATCCCTTGCCGTAGTATTACGAAAACATCCAGAAATCATTGTCGTTTCCGATGAAATATACGAGCACATCAACTTTGCGGGAGGCCATGTAAGCATTGCAAACATAGATGGCATGTATGACCGAACAGTAACTGTAAATGGTGTATCCAAAGCCTTCGCCATGACCGGTTGGCGAATCGGTTATATCGGTGCTCCTGAATGGATTGCCAAAGGATGTACCAAACTACAAGGCCAAGTAACCAGTGGTGCCAATGCCATTGCACAACGTGCCGTAATAGCCGCTTTGGAAGCTCCGAAGAGCAAAATCCAATATATGATTGATGAATTCCAGCAACGTCGGGAATTGGTTTTGCAACTCTTGGGCGAAATTGAAGGGTTCAAGTTGAATGTACCTGAAGGGGCATTTTATGTTTTCCCTGACATTTCTGCTTTTTTTGGACAAACACTGCGCGGCGTGACCATCAACAACGCATCGGACTTTGCACTTTACCTGTTGGAACATGCGAACGTTGCCACCGTAACAGGGGAAGCCTTTGGTAATCCGGATTGTATTCGCATTTCATATGCTGCTTCAGAAGAATCCTTGCGCGAAGCCATTTCGAGAATCTCAGCGGCCCTATCGTAAAAAGAACCGTTGTTAAAATAAGTATTCAATCCTCTATCGGCCGATAGGGGATTTTTTTATCGCTTTCTCCAGAAATAAGGCGTAAGGATAATAAGGACCGTAAACAATTCCAATCGACCTAGTAACATCAAAAACCCACACCACCATTTTCCTGCGTTGGGAAGACTATTGTAGTTGCTTACAGGATTCAAACTACCTAAAGCCGGGCCTACATTACCCAAGGAAGAAGCGGCTCCCCCTATGGCAGAAACAAAATCCAAACCCAAGAAACCTAGCACCAAAGAGCCAATGATAAATAACAACATGTACAAGACAAAAAAGCCGATAATGTTGTACACAATATGTTCCGTAACGGTCTTTTCGTTGTATCGCACAGGAATAATCGCGCTGGCATGAAGGGTTCGCTTGAACTCCAGCAATCCGTTTTTGATAATAAGCAAATGCCGCATAACCTTGATACCTCCTGCGGTTGAGCCGGCAGAACCACCCAAGAACATCAAGCCAAAAAAGAAAACCATAAGAAAAGGCGTCCATGCGGTAAAATCCGAGGTAACAAACCCCGTTGTGGTTACTACGGCAATCACCTGAAACAAGGCATGCCGAAAAGCACTTTCTCCAGCACCCCAAACCATTGGATGGTAAGTGGAGATGGGAACCTCAGCTTTCAGATAAATCACCAAAGCAGCGATTAAGGTAAAAACACATATGAACCCTACATAATACCGAAACTCTTCATCTCTGAGAATACGCTGTACTTTACCTGTAAAGGCAAAATAACTCAATACAAAGTTGGACCCCGCCAAAAACATGAATACCATCACAATGTACTGGATGATAGGCTCGTGGTTCCAATAGGCCAAACTTAGGTTTTTGGTAGAAAAGCCTCCTGTAGATAGCGTTGCCAAACTGTGGTTCAATGCATCAAAAAAGGACATCCCCGCAATGCTGAGCAATAAGGTTTCCGCTAGCGTATACCCCACATAAATCAACCATAATCGCTTGGCTGTGTCGGTAATTCTAGGATGTAGCTTATCTCCACCTGGACCAGGTGCTTCGGCGGCAAACAATTGCATTCCTCCAATCCCCAACAGCGGTAAGATGGCAATGGCCAACACGATAATCCCCATACCGCCAATCCAATGGGTCAAGCTGCGCCAAAGTAAAATACCTTTTGGTAAGGCCTCAATATCATCAAGAATTGAAGCTCCGGTTGTGGTATATCCTGAAATTGTTTCAAAAAAAGCGTTGGTCACTGTAGGAATAGCACCAGAAAACAAATAAGGCAAAGCACCTGAAATGGACATGACAATCCAGCCAAATGCCACCACGATATACCCCTCCTTACGTTTGACTTCTTTTTTATGGCCACGGGTATAAAACATTGCCATCACCCCAAAAAGCATGGTGACTATGGCAGCAAGGGTAATATCCAACGTGGCACCATCTTGATATATACCACTCGCCAGGGCTGCCAAAAGCATAAAAGAACCATTGCACAGCAGCAACAGTCCCATGATGTGAATAATTATTCTTGAATTCAATCCCATTACAGGAAGAGCTTTTCTATTCTTGGAATCGCCTTCGGCAAACAGCAGACCACAACCCTATCACCTTCCAAAATTTTAAAATCACCCAGTGCGATAATTCCTTTACCATCACGAATTACCCCACCGATACTTGCTTCTCTTGGAAAGTCTAATTCCCTTATGATTTCGCCATTGACCAAAGAGGTGGCTTTTACCTCAAATTCCAAAATCTCGGCGTTCAGATTGTTCAAACGCGTTATGGCCAGCACCTCTCCTCTTCTGATATAGCGGAAGATATTGTTTGCGGCCAAAAGTTTTTTATTGATTAGGGTATCAACACCAATGGAATGGGAAAGTTGAAAATAATCCATGTTTTCAACCAAAGCGATAGTTTTTTTGATGCTTTTGGATTTGGCTACCAGGCAAGACATGATATTGGTTTCAGAGTTTCCGGTAACCGCTATGAAAGCGTCCATGGATTCTAGACTTTCTTCATCCAATAACTCCACATTTCGTCCATCACCATTGATGACCAAGGCATGGGGCAGCTCGTCGGCGATATCGAAAGCTTTTTCCTTGTTCTTTTCTACCAATTTTACATTAAACTTCTTCGTGCAAAGGTCTTGTGCGGTTTTAAAACCAACCTTACTTCCACCCAAAATCATCACGTTTTTGATTTCGCGCTTTTGCATGCCTGTTAGCTTGTACAGCTCATCAACTCCTCCATCTGTGGTAATAAAGTAGACCTGGTCGCCTTCTTTAAAGACTGTATCTCCACGAGGAATCACAGTAAATTGGGTCCCCATGCGCTGCAAGGCAATCGGCATAAAATGCAATTCCGGAAAAATTTTTGCCGCTTCCTTGACCATTTTCCCTACAAAAGGCGCGGATTTGGGTAAGAACACTCCAATCATGGTCAACAATCCATCCTCAAACTCATACGTGTCGTTAAACGCGGATTGGTTAAGCAAAAGTTGAATCTCATTAGCGGCCAACGCCTCAGGTGAAATCAATTCGTCAATCCCCAACTCATCAAACTTGATAAGCTCTCGATTGTCCAAAAATTCCGTATTGGATATTCTTGCAATGGTTCTTCTACAACCCAATTGCTTTGCCAACATACATAAGGTGAGATTGGTCGTTTCTGAAGAAGTAACGCCAATTACCAAATCTGCAGAATCCACCTTGGCTTCTTTGAGGGCTTCAATTGAGGTAGCATCGCCACGTAGCACTTTTATGTCCAAATGGCTATCGGCATAGGCCAAGCTTTCCTTATCGGAATCTATCAGAGTAATTTCCTGAGCCTCATACGACAGTAGCTTTGCCAAATGAAAGCCTACCTCACCTGCTCCAGCGATTATGATTTTCATCGATTGGAATAAAAGATATTAAAGAATGTATTGGTTTTGAAGTGGTTATCACTTGTCAAAAAGGAGTGGTTACAACAGTCGCAGTCACACATAAATCATCAAAATCTGCTTCAATGGGTCAAAATTACATAAATATTTCATAGTACTACGCTAGGGCTAAGTCGTATATTTGCCGCCAAAACGCTACGATGTCAAAGAAGGTGAAGCCATATAAGGATTCTGATTTGGGCAAAAAAGCCCAAGTAACCCAAATGTTTGACACCATTTCCAAGGATTACGACGGACTCAACCGGGTAATTTCTTTCGGTATTGATATCAAATGGCGGAAACGAGTTGTCCAAATCCTCAAGGCCAAGAAACCAAAAAGCATCTTGGATATTGCCACTGGAACGGGGGATTTGGCCATTGCCATGACCCAAACGGGAGCCACCCAAATCGTAGGTTTGGATATTTCTCCAGGAATGCTTGAAGTAGGCAAAAACAAAGTTGCTGCCAAAAACTTGCATGAGACCATATCCATGGTGGTGGGTGACAGTGAGAACCTTGATTTTGAGGACAACAGCTTCGATGCCGTGACCGTAGCTTTTGGGGTACGGAATTTTGAAAATTTGGAAGTCGGTCTAAAAGAAATCCATCGGGTTTTAAAGCCAAAAGGAAGTTTGGTCATTTTGGAAACTTCCGTACCAACCCAGACCCCCTTCAAACAAGGATATTTCTTCTACACCTCGTATATTTTACCCACCATCGGAAAGGTTTTCTCCAAAGACCGTTCTGCTTACCGCTATTTGAGCGAATCCGCTTCAGTTTTCCCATATGGACAAGCATTCAACAATATTTTGAGCAAAACAGGGTTTATAGGAATAGAGAACAAGCCCCAAACGTTTGGGGTAGCATCTATTTACGTCGCTACAAAATAATTGAATGAAAAACATCCAAATCGCTTTACTATGCCTGCTGGCTAGCATCACTGCTCATGCACAATTCGGCGATGACCCTGTACTAAACTTACAGACCGAAGATAAAAAGCTCTTGAACTGGGGCTATTTTCTCGGATTCAACAGCTATGATTTTCAATTTGAATACGAGAATGACTTGGGCCAAGATGTTTTGGTCGATACCAGCTTTGGATTCAACGTAGGGCTCATTGGAGAACTTCGCATCAATGAATTTTTGGACACCCGCTTTGAACCTGGTCTGCTGTATTCACAAAGAATATTGGGGTTTCCGGGATTCACCAGTGAACAAGATGCGATTCGGGAAGTACGATCTACCTATATCCGTTTCCCCTTGTTACTTAAAGTCAGCACTAAACGTTTTAGAAATTGGAAACCCTATGTGGTTGGTGGTGTTTATGCTTCCTTGAACCTTGGTGCCAAAGAAGACAGTTTGGACGACAATAGCAGCGGTGAATTTCGGATGAAGAAAAACGTCTATGGCTATGAATTGGGTTTTGGGATTGATTTTTACACCGAATACTTCAAATTCTCCCCATCCATTCGCGGGGTTTTTGCGTTGACGGATGAATTGGTTCCTGATGACGACCCTAATAGCCCATGGACAGGGAATATCAATGGCATGCGCACTCGAGGTATTTTTATCAATCTCGTATTTGAATAGTTAGTTTCCGCGCAACGCACCTAAGGTAATCGCAGTGGCAACCGCTACATTCAAGCTTTCCGTAGTCTGTTCCCCAAATTGTGGAATACTCAACTTCTTGCTACAAAACGTTCCTATCTCTTCAGAAATACCATTGGCCTCATTGCCCATAATAATGATACCTTGGTTTGGGAAATGATGAGCGAAAACATTCTCGCCTTCCATATAAGTGCCATACACTGGTATTTTCGAATCCTGTAAAAATGCTTTCAAATCCTTGTAAACAACATTTACTCTTGCTATGGAACCCATACTCGCTTGCAATACTTTGGGATTGTAACAATCCACCGTATCCTCTGAAGCAACAATTTGCGGAATATTGAACCAATCGCAAATACGAATAATAGTTCCCAGATTTCCTGGGTCTCTGATAGCATCCAGTACAAGTATCCAATCGGAAAAGTTCTTCTCTGTATTTCTGGGTAGTCTGAATACTGCCAATACGCCACTGGAGGAGGTCAACCCACTCATTTGTTTCATTTGGTTTTGTCCGACTTCCACAAAATCGGGATGCAAAGAATCACCCATTTTAGAATCTGTTACAAAAAGATATTCCAAAACAAAATGGGATTGCAACAGTTCTTCCGTTACCTTACGGCCCTCCACCACAAAAAGCCCAAGTTGATTTCGGTACTTTTTTTGCTGTAGACTTTTAACCGTCTTAATTTGATTTTTGGTAACCATCTAAATCCTTAATTTTACCTGCTATGGGGCTTTTTTGGCGTGAATGGCGCATGGGCGCAAAAATAAGGTTATTGTTGCTCATGTTGTTCGTTACTGCCTGCAACACGCTTAAAAAGGTGGGTGATGATGAACTTTTACTTACCAAAAACACCATTTATGCGGATGGTGAAAAAGCCTCGGGAGAAGATCTCAGAGGCCTCTTGGCGCAAAAACCCAACAGTCATGTACTTGGTTATCCGTTGCGATTGAATCTCTACAACATGGCCAAGGAAGATTCGGATTCGTTGTTTCTGGATTGGTTGCATCGAAAGGAAAAACGGGAGGAACGTCTAAACCGAATGCTTTCCAAAAAACAAGTGAATCGACTACGGGAATCTTTCGTCGTAAAGGGAGCCAATGACTTCTTAAAAAGAATAGGGGAACCTCCAGCTATTATCGATACAACCCTAGCACAAAAATCCATTGACCGCTTAAAGGCATATTACAACACCAAAGGCTATTTCAACAGCAAGGGGCAGTACGAAATAGTACCCACCAAGCGTAAAAAAAGAGCCGAACTCAACTACAACCTTGACTTAGGACAACCCTATTCCATAGATAGCGTTGCGACCAACATCACTTCATCCCAACTGGATTCCATGTACCAGAAATACCGTTCCAAGACTTTTGTAAAGCAAGGCGAGATTTTTGATTTGGAAAATTTTAATTCAGAAAGGGATAGGCTCACTTCACTATTCCGTAATAATGGAGTGTATAATTTTCAGGAAAGTTCCATTAACTATACCATTGAACAGGATACGGTACGCACTTCTGAAGATAAAGGCATGAATGTTCAATTAAATATTGACAAACCAGTGACCACTACCGAAACGGATACCCTGACCAATGAATATTATGTACACCGTTTCAAAAAAATAAACATTTATAGCGATTACGACATCAGTGGTACCAATCACTCCCTTCAATCAATTGAGTTCGACAATTACATTATATACTATTATGACGAGTTAAAATATCGACCCAAGGCGCTAGCGGATGCCGTGTTTTTTGAAAAGGACAGTGTTTATCGCGATTTGGACAGAATCCGGACCTATCGGCAGTTTACGAACCTGAATACCTTTAAATATCCCAATATCGACTTTGTGGCCGATACCACCGGGCATACGTTGACAACGAACATCTATCTCGCGCCAAGACCCAAGTTTTCGTTGAATGTGAATTTTGATGTTACACATTCCAACTTCCAACGTTTGGGTACCGCTTTGAGCGCTTCGGTGATTACCCGAAATGTTTTTGGAGGCGCCGAAACCTTGAATCTTTCAGCTAGGGGTTCCATTGGTTTGTTGAGTGATGCTTTTGTGACGGATGAAACCTTTACATCCGAAATTGGTGGGGATATCAATATTACTTTTCCAAGAATTTGGTTTCCCTTGGGCACCAAGCGTATCATACCCTATTATATGTTACCCCAAACCCGGTTTTTGGTAGGTACCAACTTTCAACGAAACATTGGTCTCGACAAACAGACCTTCAATTCCATTCTTTCGTACAATTGGTCTCCCACGCTTTTGGTCAAGCACAATATTGAATTATTAAATGTAGAGTTCGTTCGTAATGTTAACACCGAGAATTTCTTCAACGTATATGGAAACACATACCGGCGACTAGACAACATCGCTGACGGTTTCGAGGATGACCCTGCATTCGCCAATTTCTACGATGAAAACGTTGACCCTGAATTGGATGACGATAACGAACCCGAATTAATCATAACAGAGGGGACAGATGGTTTTTTGGAAACCGTTCTTGCACCAGGTTTCGAAGTAGATAGTGACACCTTGGCCTTGGTTCGAAGTATTGACGAACGTCGGCAACGTCTTACGGAAAACAACTTGATTTTTGCCAGTAGTTACACCTTTACGAAAACCAACAAAACGGATATTAGCGACAATAACTTTTATCAATTGCGTCTAAAACTGGAAAGTGCAGGTAATATTCTCTCCTTATTATCGAGTTTTATTCCGTACAACGAAAACGAAGATGAGCAGTTACTAGTTTTTGGAGTGCCTTTTTCGCAATACCTAAAAACTGAAATTGATTTTATCAAACATTGGCCCGTTGGCGGTTCCAAGGTCCTCGCTTTTCGAAGTTTTGTGGGTATGGCGGTTCCCTATGGCAATTCTACCAACATTCCCTTTGTACGTAGTTACTTTGCGGGTGGCTCCAACGATAACCGAGCCTGGAACGCTTACGAACTTGGTCCGGGAAGCACCAACAACGTAAACGATTTTAACGAAGCCAACCTAAAAATGGCCTTCAATTTTGAATACCGCTTTCCCATTGCCGGGGATGTGAAGGGTGCCCTGTTTGCCGATGCGGGCAACATTTGGAATGTTTTCGACGATGAAGACAATCCTGATGCGATTTTTTCCGGATTTGAATCCTTGCAAGATTTGGCCCTCGGTACCGGCATGGGCCTCCGATACGACTTTAGTTATTTCGTATTTCGGCTGGATTTGGGCTTCAAGACTTACAACCCGGCAGAAGAAGCTTCAAAGCGTTGGTTTCGCGATTACAACTTCAGAAATGCGGTCTTTAACGTCGGTATTAATTATCCATTCTAGAGTAAATTATTTATTACTTTTGTGCATTAATTGAATCCGTAACTAACTAAATCATGTCCCATACTATCAAGCCCGGTGTTGCCACTGGAGACGAAGTACAAGCTATTTTTAATCATGCCAAAGCAAACGGTTACGCCTTACCTGCGGTAAACGTAATTGGCACCAACTCCATGAATGCTGTCATGGAAACAGCGGCAGCGCTGAATGCCCCGGTTATCGTACAATTTTCGAATGGTGGTGCACAATTCAACGCTGGTAAAGGCCTTTCCAACGACAACCAACGCAGTGCGGTTATTGGTGCGGTTTCTGGAGCGTATCATGTACACCAGTTGGCCGAAGCCTACGGTGCAGCCGTGATTTTACATACGGACCACTGTGCCAAAAAACTATTGCCGTGGATGGATGGCATGCTGGATGCCAACGAAGCCCATTTTAAAACCACTGGAAAGTCATTGTTCAGTTCACACATGATTGACCTTTCCGAAGAGCCGATTGAAGAAAACATTGAAATCTGCAAAAGCTATTTGGAGCGCATGTCCAAAATGGGCATGACCTTGGAAATTGAATTGGGAGTAACTGGTGGTGAAGAAGATGGTGTGGACAATACCGATGTAGATGATTCAAAACTATACACGCAACCGGAAGAAGTAGCCTACGCATACGAAGAGCTATCCAAAGTGAGTCCAAAGTTTACAGTAGCAGCGGCTTTTGGAAATGTTCACGGGGTTTACAAGCCTGGTAACGTGAAGCTTACCCCAAAAATATTGAAGAACTCACAGGAATTCGTTGCCAATAAATATGGTGTGGAGCACAACCACATTGATTTTGTATTCCATGGGGGTTCTGGTTCCACAATTGAAGAAATTAGGGAAGCGATTGGGTACGGCGTTATCAAAATGAATATCGATACCGATTTGCAATATGCCTTCCTTTCGGGAGTACGTGATTATGTTCAAGGCAAATCAGGGTACCTTCAAGCCCAAATTGGTAACCCAGATGGGGCAGATCAACCCAACAAAAAGTTCTACGACCCTCGTGTATGGTTGCGAGAAGGGGAAAAGTCCTTCATTGAGCGTTTGAAAAAAGCGTTTGAAGATTTGAACAACGTAAACACCCTTTAATAACCCAAAAGAACCCCCCATATGTCATCTTGGTTTAAAAGAAAGGAAAAGGGCATTCAAACCGCCACCGAAGAAAAGAAAGACACGCCGAAGGGTTTATGGTACAAATCACCCACCGGAAAAATTGTTGAGTCCGAAGAACTCGCCAAAAACTTTTATGTCAGTCCTGAGGACGATTATCATGTTCGCATTGGAAGCAAGGAGTATTTTGAAATTCTTTTCGATGACAACAAGTTCAAGGAATTGGACGGCAAATTATCCTCCAAAGACCCACTTCGTTTTGTCGATACCAAAAAATACTCTGAACGCTTAAAGGCCGCCCAACAAAAAACGGGTCTTAAAGACGCTGTGCGTACGGCCATCGGAAAATCCATGGGTAAAGATTTGGTCATTGCTTGTATGGACTTCTCTTTTATTGGTGGTTCCATGGGAAGTGTAGTAGGCGAAAAGATTGCACGCGCGATTGATGTCGCTAAAAGACGTAAAGTGCCCTTTGTAATGATTTCCAAATCTGGAGGAGCTCGTATGATGGAAGCAGCCTTATCCTTGATGCAACTCGCAAAGACTTCAGCAAAATTGGCACAACTGGCGGAAGCCAAGATTCCTTATATTTCCTTATGTACCGACCCCACTACTGGTGGAACCACAGCTTCGTACGCTATGCTTGGGGACATCAATATTTCTGAACCTGGAGCATTGATTGGATTCGCAGGACCTCGGGTGGTAAAGGACACAACAGGAAAAGATTTGCCAGAAGGTTTCCAAACCTCGGAGTTCGTTAAGGAACATGGCTTTTTGGATTTCATCTCGCATCGGCGGGATATGAAAAAGAAAATCAACCTATACATTGATTTGATTACCAATCAGCCCGTAAGAAACTAAAAAAAAGCCTGCATTTCTGCAGGCTTTTTCATGTAAACCAAAAACCAAACTATTTCAAAAATCTTCTAAGGAAGACTTCGGTTTCTGTGCCATCGGGTTGGGTCAATATTCCCGTGGCATCACAACTTCCATCACCAAAATCTAAGGTGGCGGTGTTGTCGTTTCTTGAGATTTCCAAAACACCGCTTACGATGAATCGACAGGACAATTCCCTACGCAATGGCGTAGTCACTTCTTTTACGAAGACATTGCCCAATCTCCCTATGTAGGTTCTTTTTCCAGTGATTAGGAAAACGTTGTCCCCCCAAAAACCACTGCCATAGCCTTCAATCCACTCTCGGGTGCGTGTCCCGGTGAAGGAAGCCGTATCGCCATTGGGCCATGTAGCACTAAATTCAGATGTGACCGTACCTTGTGGGTTTCCATTTTCGTTGGCACGCAAACGCAATACACTTGCAGAACCTTCCACAGCTACACTGTTGAAGGTAAAGTTTTCCAAGGTCAACGAAATCGATTTGGAGGCAACAGTCATGTCCTTGGCATAGTTCAATTTGATGATACCGCTCAAAACATTTCCATTGGGAAGTTCACATCCTTCACCGAAATCAATGATTTTCTCTCTTGTAAATTCGGTAACCGTTGTGGTGATAACAACACATTCCGGTAGGTAATCTGAGCGGTAATCGCCTTTAGCAGTAGTAGAGATTTCGTCCGAGGCATATACATCTTCGGCAATGCTGGAAATTTCTTCCGTAATCAATTCAGATTCGTCGCTCACTTGTAGTTCCGCAACGGAGATTACCTCATCTGAGGCAATTTCGGTACTGGTATCCTCTTCATTGGTACAAGATGATATGGTCAATAAAGAAAGCCCTAATACCCATGGGGCCATTTTGGTAAAGTTCATTTGCTTGAGACTCTTTTTCATAATGATTGAAATTTTAGGATTTGGTTCTATGACCGTCACTTTTCCAAAAGGTTTAAATCGATGAAAAAATTTTTTAGCTCAAAAAAACAATTATCTTTGCACGCTGATTGACAATCAATCAAATACATAAAAATCATTTAAATAATATTGGAATGTATTTATCTAAAGAAGCAAAAGCCGACATTTTCAAAAAACATGGCGGTTCTGAAACAAACACCGGTTCTACCGAAGGGCAAATAGCGCTTTTCACATATAGAATCAACCACCTTACCCAACACTTGAAAAAAAATCATAAAGATTTCGCCACTGAGCGTTCTTTGGTAAAGTTGGTAGGGAAAAGAAGAAGTCTTCTCGATTACTTGAAGAAAAAGGATATCCAGAAGTATCGTACCCTAATCAAAGAATTGGGTATTCGTAAATAAAACATTGGGGAGGCTTGCCTCCCCTTTATTTTGGCCTTTTTTGGCCGCCCCGGTTTGGATGCATACCATCCAACCAACATAAAAAGCTGCATTTCAGTTTTTCATTGGTCAACACAACAACACAACCCGACCGTCCGGAAGACGGTAGACCAAATGTTTAACGGCCCGTTCAAATACGGGTAAGATTTATTTTATGATTCCAAAAACTTTTAAAGAGGTCATTGACCTTGGTGACGGTAGGGAAATTTCTATCGAAACCGGAAAATTGGCGAAACAGGCCCATGGCTCTGTGGTTGTACAATCTGGAAAGTGTATGCTATTGTGTACCGTAGTTTCCAATTACAAACAAAGCGATGTAGATTTTTTGCCTTTAACGGTAGACTATCGCGAAAAATTCGCCGCAGCTGGACGCTACCCAGGTGGTTTCTTCAAACGTGAAGCAAGACCTAGTGATGGTGAAGTATTGACCATGCGTTTAGTCGATAGGGTTTTAAGACCCCTATTCCCAAAAGATTATCACGCTGAAACCCAGGTGATGATACAATTGATGTCACATGACGAAAATGTAATGCCAGACGCAATGGCAGGGCTTGCTGCTTCTGCTGCAATCCAACTTTCTGATTTTCCATTTGAATGTGCTATTTCGGAAGTTCGTGTAGGTAGGGTAAATGGAGAATTGATCATCAACCCAACTCGTGAGCAACTTAAAGATTCAGATATCGATATGGTCATTGGGGCGTCAGCCGATTCCGTAATGATGGTTGAAGGTGAAATGGATGAAATTTCAGAAGATGAGATGGTCGAGGCCATCAAGTTTGCCCACGAAGCCATTAAAGTACAGTGTGCCGCACAATTGAAACTTGCTGAAGCCTTTGGCAAAAAAGAAGTTCGCGAGTATGATCCTGAAAGCGCTGATGAAGAACTTGAGAAAAAAGTACATGAGCTTACCTATGATAAAGTGTACGCTATCGCTAAAGCAGGTTCTGCAAAACATGAGCGTAGTGCCGCTTTTGAGGCTATAAAAGAAGAAGTAAAGGCTACGTTTTCTGAAGAAGAGTTGGAAGACTTTGGTGATCTCGTTTCCAAGTATTTTTACAAAGCGGAGAAAGAAGCAGTTCGTAACCTAACGTTAGATGAAGGGCTTCGTCTAGATGGTAGAAAAACAGATGAAATCCGACCGATTTGGTGCGAGGTAGATTATTTACCTTCAGTACATGGTTCTTCCATATTCACAAGGGGTGAAACCCAAGCCTTGGCAACGGTAACCCTTGGTACCTCGAGAGATGCCAATATTATTGATATGCCATCCCATGAAGGCGAGGAAAGATTCTATTTACACTACAACTTCCCACCTTTTTCTACCGGAGAAGCAAGACCGATACGCGGTACTTCAAGAAGAGAAGTAGGTCATGGTAACTTGGCGCAACGTGCTTTAAAAGGTATGGTGCCCGAAGATTGCCCCTACACCGTTCGTGTGGTCTCTGAGGTATTGGAGTCCAATGGTTCCTCTTCCATGGCAACTGTTTGCTCCGGAACTATGGCCATGATGGATGCTGGTGTTCAATTGAAAAAACCAGTTTCCGGAATTGCAATGGGATTGATTTCAGATGCCGAAACCGGAAAGTATGCAGTTCTTTCAGATATCCTTGGGGATGAAGATCACCTTGGTGATATGGACTTTAAAGTTACAGGTACTGCGGATGGTATCACAGCTTGTCAAATGGACATTAAGGTGAAAGGATTGTCTTATGAAATTTTGGTAAAAGCATTGATGCAAGCCAAAGATGGGCGTTTGCACATCTTAAAACATTTAACGGATACTATTGAAGCACCAAGAGCGGAGGTGAAATCCTATGCACCAAAAATTGTTACCAAAATTATTCCTGGAGAATATATTGGAGCAGTTATCGGTTCAGGTGGTAAGGTTATCCAAGAATTGCAAAAAGAAACCAATACCACTATTGTTATCAATGAAGACCCAGATACGGAAGAAGGTATTGTGGAGATTCTTGGTACGGACCAAGCGGGTATCGATGCGGTAATCGCCAAGATTGACGCCGTCATGTTCAAACCTGAGGTAGGCAGCGTTTACGAAGTGAAGGTTATTAAAATTCTAGATTTTGGTGCCGTAGTAGAGTATACTGAAGCAGAAGGTAATGAAGTATTGCTACACGTTTCCGAATTGGCTTGGGAACGCACCGATAAAGTTACCGATGTGGTAAACCTTGGTGATGTTATCGACGTCAAGTACTTTGGACTAGACCCAAGAACGCGAAAAGAGAAAGTTTCTCGAAAAGCACTTTTGCCCAAACCCGAAGGGTATGTGGAACGTCCACCTAGAAGAGATAAAGGTGGTGACCGCAGAGGCGGAAATCGCGACAGAAAACCAAGAAGGGACTAACCGTTTCTCCTATATATTTTTAACCCCGGGCATGCCCCGGGGTTTTTTCTTTACAAAAAAATTTCCAAATAAAGTTTGCCAAATTGTAACCTTTTTCATTTTTGAACGTATAAACAAATGAGCTTTGATTTACGAACTTAATTTGAAGGGAATTTTTAGATGAGACAGTTAAAGATTACAAAACAGGTTACCAATAGGGAAACCGCTTCGTTGGATAAGTATTTGCAGGAGATTGGAAAAGTGGATTTGATTACGGCCGATGAGGAAGTGGAATTGGCACAACGTATAAAGGCCGGTGACCAAATTGCTCTTGAAAAACTGACCAAAGCAAACCTTAGATTCGTAGTTTCCGTAGCGAAACAATACCAAAATCAAGGATTGACCCTTCCTGATTTGATTAACGAAGGAAACCTTGGTTTAATAAAAGCCGCACAACGTTTTGATGAAACCCGTGGTTTTAAATTCATCTCTTACGCGGTTTGGTGGATTCGCCAATCCATTCTTCAAGCGCTTGCCGAGCAATCCCGTATTGTTCGTTTGCCTTTGAACAAAATTGGTTCCATCAACAAAATCAACAAAACTTTTGCTTTCTTGGAGCAAGCCCACGAAAGGGTACCTTCTGCGGAAGAAATTGCCAAAGAATTGGACATGACCGTGGAAGATGTGAAGCAATCCTTGAAAAATTCAGGGAGACACGTTTCCATGGATGCGCCTTTGATTGACGGAGAAGATTCCAACCTTTATGATGTTTTGCGAAGTGGGGAATCTCCAAATCCAGATAAGGAACTTTTGCATGAATCCTTACGCACTGAGATTGAGCGTGCTTTGGAAACCTTGACACCCAGAGAGGCCGATGTTATTAGGCTATACTTCGGTTTGGCAGGACAGCACTCTATGACTTTGGAAGAAATTGGTGAAACTTTTGACTTGACACGTGAGCGTGTGCGTCAGATTAAGGAGAAGGCCATCAGAAGGTTGAAACATACTTCTCGAAGCAAAATTCTTAAGACTTATTTAGGATAATACATCCGATTTTTCGAACAAGTTACAGTTAAACATACCTTAAATTTGTTTTTTGGCAAGAATGTTGTAATTTGTAAACCTATAACAGTTTATCATGACTGTTCGTTTTTTGATTGATGAATAAACTCCGGCTGATTACCGGAGTTTTTTCATTTAAGGAGGTTTCGAACTCCAACAATCAAAGCATTCAAGAACCCTTTCGCCTTTTTGTTTGGCTTATCGATATTGTAAATGGTTTCTATAATGCGCACCTCAAAGTTGCGGATAGCCTTTTTTCTATCATTTCGATACAGTTGTTTCAAGATTTCCCTTTCCTCATGCGAAATACTGGTTTCGTCCAATAATTCTAAGGCATCTGCACTCTTTAAAATCTCAGCAAAGTGGTGGTTGTGCACCTCAACTACAAAATTCACGAGCTCTTCGACGTTCTTATCTCTTGAGTTTCTCATAAAACTACCCACCTGTTTAAACCCAAATTTTAAAAATAGCACCGAAACCAAAAGCGTAATTACAAAAACTATGGTATAGATATAGTAGTCCTCATGAAGAATCCAACCTTCGTCTCGCCATACATACGCAAACTGCATTGAAAACACAATTAATGGAGCTAAATATGACCATCTATACGGTCTAAAAAAAGATGCGAGAATTAATAACAACACTACCAAGGTCTGACCAACAGTCCAAAGAAAAACATCCAAGTCCTCATAGTATATAAACGTATAAGAGACTTGGATATCAAAAAATCCTACTACTTTGTCAAGGTACATTACAAGTCCTGACACTAGTACTAAGCATGTGCCGAATAAACTACTTAGCAGTTCCTCCTCCTGGCTTTTTGATTTTTTTTGGTGTAACAGTACCTGTTGGCATAATTTTTTCAAAAAGATGTTCTTTACTGATTTCATGATAATTTGCTTCTTGTTCCGCTACGGATTCTGATTCACAAGAAGTTGCAACCAAAAGAACTCCCACTACTGCAATTGACATTTTTACTAAATTTTTCATGATAAAATAGATTTAAGAATACTACCAAAACCTAATTCATATATCACGATTGGCTCGATTTGGGAAACCGGTTCTTTTGCATCCCTGCTGAAAAAAGCTCGATAGCGAATAATTAAATAAATGAACCTATGCTTATGGAGCGTCAAATTTTAATGCTCCTTTAAAGCCTGTTGTTGGGATTTCCTAGAGGTTCTTTTGGGAAATCAAAATTAGATTGAAATAACTGGGAACATAGAGGTAAGGATGTTCCTATATGAGATTGAAGATTGCGTAAATAAATTACGCAAGAAAAGTACTAATAATTTTAATACGAATTATATTATTTTACTTTTTTTAGTCCCAACTCCAATTTTCTATTGAAAATCAATACGATTAAAAGGGAAAAAATTCATTTGACTTTGGGGGCTAAATTAACTTCAAAAAAGCGCTATAGCACCCTAATCTCATGTATTTTATTCAAAAAGAGTATATTATCATGCTATTCAACAACCAATATACAATACAAATGACCAATAGTTTAGTAAAAATTCCAGCCTGGTTCTGGGTGGTTTCCATTCTTGCCTTTCTTTGGAACCTAATGGGTGTTGGTTCGTTTTTCCAACATCTTTTCATTTCTCCTGAAGAATTGAACCTACTTCCCGAAAACGAACAACAATTGTACACCCAATTTCCCATGTGGACCAAAATTGCCTTCGCTTTGGCGGTTTTCGGTGGATTTCTAGGTTGTGTTGTTTTGCTACTTCGAAAAAAATGGGCTGTGGTGCTGTTCCAGATTTCGCTAATTGGAGTGCTAGTGCAAATGTTCCATAGCCTTTTTATTGCCAAGGCCACAGAGGTATATGGGCCTGGAGCGGTTATTATGCCCATTATGATAATTTTGGTGGCTTTTGGGCTAGTCTGGTTTTCACGGTTTGCCACCAAAAAGGGTTGGTTGCGCTAGTATACCACTCCCTTTGAGTTATAAGCGTTAAGATTTATAAATCCGTACGCCGGAAATATAATTTTCTACTTCTTACGGATTTACATCCGTTTACTTGCTGGAAAATATAGTTCCATGCAAACAAAACGATTCTTTTGGCTTGCTTTCTTCGCCGTTCTCGTCAGTTGTAATTCGCAGAAAAAGGATACGCAAGATTTAGTTCAAGCCTTCGCAACGACTAACGAAGAGTCCAAGAACAAGGTACTTTTCGTGGTTTCCAACCAGCATACTTACGGTGCTTCAGAAATCAATGCTGCCAACCATTTTGCAGAGATTGTTTTCGCTTATGATGAGTTCCAAAAAGCAGGCTATCAAATTGACTTTGTAAGTCCCGAAGGTGGTGCTATTCCCATTGGGTATTTGAACACCTCCGACCCGCTTGAAAAGCAATATCTGTATGACTTTGACTTTATGAACTTGCTCAAAACCACAAAAAGTCCAAATGAAATAGACCCATCTACGTATCGCGCAGTATACTATGGCGGAGGTGGAGCAGCAATGTTTGGTGTACCTGAAAACCAAACCATTCAAAATATAGCCATGTTCATTTATGAGGAGAATGGTGGTGTAGTTTCCGCCATTTGCCATGGAGCAGCCGGATTAGTCAATCTCAAATTGAAAAACGGAGAATACCTCTATGCCGGGAAAAAAGTAAATGGTTTTCCAGACCGCTTCGAACGGATGGACGCTGCCTACTATCAAGAATTCCCTTTTTCCATTGAGCAAACCTTGATGGAACGCGGAGGCGATTATAGCTACTCCGAAGAAGGGTGGGACAACTACTTCGTGGTTGATGGCCGATTGATTACGGGGCAAGACCCCACCGCAGCGGCAAGTGTCGCCCAAAAAGTAATCGAAGTACTCAACAAAACAGCTTTATAAAAAATATCATGAAAAAAGTAATTCTTCTCGCTTGCTGCTTGCTAAGCAGTCTTGTATCCGCACAACTATCAACTCAAGACGAACAGGCGTTGGATAGCGTTTTCACTCAATGGAACCAATTGGAAAAACCAGGTATGGCCGGCGGCTTGATTTACGGAACCGATGTCCAATACCTAAAAGGATTTGGTATTGCCAACTTGGAAAGTAAAGCTCGTATAACCCCTACCACTCAATTTCATGCAGACCATCTTTCTCAACAATTCACCATACTTGCCGTTTTGTTGCTAGAAAAACAAGGTAAGCTCAAACTATCTGACCCGGTTCAAAAATTTGTATCCGACCTTCCCAACTATACCCCTACACTTATGGTCAGCCATTTGGTCAATCATTGCAGCGGATTGGACGACTACGACATGATGAAAGCTATTCTGGGTAAGACTGATGAAGATGTTTTCACTCATCAAGATGCGCTCAGAATGATTCAGCAGCAGACCACAAAACGGTTTGACCCAGGGACAAAATTCTCATACATTTTATCCAAAACGGAATTGTCCTTATTAGCAGAAATAATTGCCAAAGCCTCGGGACAAACCCTATCCGAATACACGAAAACCAACATTTTTGATGCGTTGGGGATGCAAAACAGTGAATTTGTGGAAGACCACAATCAATTGGTATTGGGTAGTGCAGGTTCCTATCAGCTTGATGAAGAAGTGTACAAAAAAGAAGTTCAAAACTTGGGTAACGCGGGCCCCAATAATCTTTGGACTTGCGCTGCGGATTTAATGATGTGGTACAAAATCTTGACCCTACCTTCGAACCATACGTTAGCTAACCTTATCAAAAAACTGGATACTTCAGTAAAACTGGATGATGGCAGCACCTATGACTCCTCTTGGGGGAGAATGACCTTGGGAAGGTCGTTTTTTCATAAAGAACGGGGCTTGCCCGCCTATTGGCAATATGGCCTTGCTGGAAGCTACGGGTCCAATGTGTTCCGCTTTCCAGAACAACAACTCACCTCTTTCGTGTTGGGCAACAACGATGCGTACAACGGTATGCCTGCCATGATGATGGCCTATCATTACATTGAAGATATATTTCCTGAAACCCAAGAGGTCACCATCAAAAACAAAAAGAAAGGAAAAACGCCCAAAAAAGAACTGCAAGCTTGGGCCGGCAGTTATTGGAACAAAGAAAGAGGTATTGCGCGACGCGTTTTCTTTGAAAGGGACACCCTGTTTTATGGAAGAATCGACCAAGAAAACGGTCGTCCGTTAATTCCGCTACAAGAGAAAAACAGATTTCAGCTGGTGGTCGAAAGCGATGATATTATCAAGTTTACCTTCCGAAATGAAAACGGCATCAATTATTATGATTCCACCTTTGGGGATAGTGACCCCGTGCACTACCAACGTTTCACTCCTTATGCACCGGATGGGAACGCACTCCGAGAATATTCAGGGAACTTTTATTCCCCGCAATTGAACAGTGTATATCGCTTTGGCACAGAAAACGAGCAGCTTGTAGCCGAAGGTCCAGAGGGCACGGAGGTTACATTCTTTCCGGTAACAAAAGATGTTTTTCGAAGTGACACCTTCGCTTGGGGCAGTATCGTCTTTGAACGTAACGATAAAAACGAACTTACGAGCCTTCGCATCATTACTGACGGCATTCAAGGCCTTGAATTTTTCAAATTCAGCTATCCCAAAGACGAAGCGAACAACGCATTTGTTCCATAGCATCGAGCGGTGGGTGCTGGCAAACCATTTCATTTCGCTAATTTTGTGTGAAACACAGATAGCATGGGAAAAGGATTGCTGGCACCTTCATTACTCGCCGCAGATTTTAACAATTTGGGGCGTGATGTCGACATGGTGAATGAAAGTGCGGCAGATTGGTTTCACTTAGACATCATGGATGGGGTATTTGTGCCCAACATTTCCTTTGGAATGCCCGTGGTCAAGGCCATTGCTGAAAAAGCCAACAAAACCTTGGACGTTCACTTGATGATTGTGGACCCCGACCGTTACATTCAAACCTTCGCGGATTTGGGGGCCAACTATTTGACCGTGCATTACGAAGCGTGCACCCATTTGCATAGAACCCTTCAAGCGATAAAAGCTGCTGGGATGAAGGCTGGTGTAGCGTTAAATCCCCATACTTCGGTGCACTTGTTAGAAGATACCATTGCGGATATCGATTTAGTTTGTTTGATGAGCGTCAACCCAGGTTTCGGGGGGCAATCCTTCATTGAAAACACCTATGCTAAGGTCACCGCTGTAAAGGAACTCATTGAAAAGAAAGGCACCCAAACCTTGATTGAAATCGATGGTGGCGTGCAAGCCCATAATGCCAAAAAATTGGTCGATACAGGCGCTGACGTTTTAGTAGCTGGAAGTTTTGTGTTTAATTCCGACCAACCCATCGAAACCATTAAAGACTTAAAAGCGCAGATTGCATGAATTCGTTCGATGTTTTGATAATTGGGGGTGGGCCCATTGGTATTGCTTGTGGCCTGGAAGCCAAAAAGCGAGGGCTATCCTACGCTATTGTGGAGAAGGGACCTATTGTCAATTCCCTGTTCAACTATCCGATTAACATGCAGTTTTTCTCCTCATCTGAAAAATTGGAAATTGATGAGATTCCATTTATCAGCAAAGAGGCCAAACCCAAACGCAATGAAGCACTGGAGTACTATCGCCGCATTGTGACCTCCAACCAGCTGAACATCAAGCTTTTTGAGCAGGTGAAGTCAGTAGTAAAGTCAGAGACGGGAACATTTGACATTACAACCTCAAAAGGGCACTACAAGGCCAATAATGTTATTGTTGCTACCGGTTTTTATGATATCCCGAATACCATAAAGGTCAAAGGCGAAGATTTGCCCAAAGTATCCCACTATTACAAGGACCCTCATTTTTATGCGAGCCAAAAACTAGCCGTTGTTGGAGCCAGTAACTCCGCCATTGATGCCGCCTTGGAATGCTGGCGCAAAGGTGCTGAAGTCACTTTGATAATTCGTGGACCTGAAGTAGGGCAACGCGTAAAATATTGGGTACGCCCCGATATCATCAACCGAATCGAAGAGGGCAGCATCAAAGCCTTTTACAACAGCAATGTGGTCGAAATCAAAGAAGATAGCATAGTAGTGGAAACCCCATCCGAAACCGTTGAACTGGAAAATGATTACGTATTGGCACTGACCGGATACCGTCCCAACTTCAAATTCTTAGAAAGTTTGGGCGTAAAGCTTTCCGAAGACGGAAAAAAATTACCCGCCTACAATCCAGATACCATGGAGACGAATGTAAGTGGTATGTACCTAGCGGGCGTAATTTGTGGTGGAATGGAAACCCATAAATGGTTTATCGAAAATTCCCGAATCCATGCGCCCATCATTATGGATGCCATTCAAAAAAAGATGGGGATTGTGCTTCAAGCAGATTAGCACATCCATCCGAAACGCTTGTCAGTTTATTTTTCAAATTGAAAGGGTTGCCATACAACGAAAGAGTAATGCAGCAAGCAATGAGTTCATTATCTTACTATCCTAAACCCTCTTATATGCGTTACGTTTTGCTTTTTGCGCTCTTCGCTTTCGGAACATTAGCCGAGGCACAAACCCATAAAGATTCCGTTTTGGCCTTTCAAAAAGAACAAAACGCATTTTATGCGAACCCCGACAAGTCTCCCTTGCTAGCCGAAGACTTAAAAATCTTTAAAGGACATCCCTTTTTTGAACCCAACGAAATCTTTCGCGTAAAAGCCAAGTTCGAGCGCGTTGAGAACGCATTGCCGTTTTTCATGAAAACTACCACCGACCGTTTGCCCAAGTATCAATTGTATGGGGTAGCCACGTTTGAAATCAATGGCGAATTGTTTCAACTGAGTCTGTACCAAAGCTTGAGTTTACGCAAAACACCAGAGGAAGCCAATCTACTTTTTGTTCCCTTTACCGATTTGACCAACGGCCATGGCACCTACGATGGCGGACGCTTTATGGATGTAGAAATTCCACTCGGCGATACCATTATCATCGATTTCAATAGAGCCTATAATCCGTATTGCGCGTATAGCCCCTACTACTCCTGCCCTATTCCGCCCAAAGAAAACCATTTGGAGACAAAGATTTTGGCTGGAGTGCAGTATGCGGGGCATTAAATTTTTAAGGGTGCATTTTGAAACAGAGCTTTCGATAGCCTGTGATTATCCCCTAAAAAAGCAAACCTTCTGTGGGGTCACTTCAATAGGGTGTATTTGTAGGAATCCAAAACGGGAATCGGTTAACGTTCAACAACCGTTTTTTCCATCTTGAAAACTTGAGAAAATACCACTATTAACAAAAGAACGCCTGTAACGACAAAGAAGGGGGTAGCACTGGATGTGTTTTCTTTTCCCTTGGTATGAAATCCAGACACGGAAAAATCAAAATACGCGGCTTTGTTGGTTTCAAAAAACTGATAGCGATAATCCTTTCCGTCTTTCCGAATGGTTAAAAATCTGGATGCATGTTCGTGATGTTCAAACCCAGCAGTTTGTATACCAATCCCTTCCGGATGCCGCGCTAAGTCCAAAACTTCAAATTCCCCTGTAAAATGACGGCCATCAAATCGCATAAAAAGCGGGGAAATCTTGTAGAACCCACCCTCGTTTTCCAATTGTAGGGTGGTGGCGATATAGTCCTTGGTCGCATCCAAAAAACGTTTGGAGTTCAAGTTGATGCCCTTCAAATTGGGGTGGAGGGCATACAGGGCATCCCGCAACGAACCCGTCTCTTGCTTAAAGTCAAGTACCCATCTATCCGTTTTGAATTCCAAATGATATGCCGATACCACCACGGTATGCGCGTGCCCCTTTCCGGAAAACAAAAGGGAAAACAGGATTAGTAAACCCAGGGACAAAAACTGCTTTCTACACTTCATTTCTTATCAAATACCCATCAATTGTTTGTAAAATCGTCACTGGGTGTGCCAACAAAACACCTTGATATGGAAGGATAGGTATCCGTAATCACGTAAATATAACCTAGCTGCGGGTCGTTGTACCCATTGCATTCGTCCAAATCGCCCAAGCCATCAACATATTCATAATCTTGGGTGTAGGTGCCATCGGGGCATCCACTTGGCGCAGAGATGCCGTCGCCTCCTCTGTCGGTAGTCTTAAGCCTGTAGCTGGACACGAGTTCTTCTACAGCGCCAGTTTTGAATCCATATTTATAATAAATAGGATGTCCATCAGCGGCCCAACCTACCTGCACGGGAGTGGTTCCATCAATGTTTAATTCAGCAATAAACGCCGATGGAGTGGCATGGGTATGGTATTGACCACTCGGAAAAACATGACTGTTGTTACAATCCGTTCCTAAGTTGATTACCGAGCTCAACGCATTTTCATTCCAATCCGTATTGTCATCCCCTGATTGGGTATCGACAAAAAATTCCGCGGCGATAGGCGCCAAAACAATACCGTTATACAAAATTCCGAATCGGTATCGGGGAATTCCCGCACCCGTGGTCAACAAAGTAACATTGTTATTGATAACCGGAGAATTGGTAATGGTAAACGTCAAATCCATGGCCGTTATGGTATTTGGGTTCCCCATGTTTGGGAACTGCCCTACGCTATGATTGGGAATGGAATTGGTCGTGATGATACGGCTACCGGCTGATAGCGTTTCATCATAAAAGGCATTAACGCCCAGACTGGATTGGATATCAACCCCACAATTTGAAGCATCCAAATCAATGCGATACGTGTCGGTCGCATCTTGACAGTCATTTTCAGCATCGGTGTCATCCGTATTATCGGTAGTGTCGTCGGAATTGGAATCATCATCTCCACCCATATTGTCGGTATCATCCATGTTTTGGGCATCATTATCGTCTAACATGGAAACATTTTCGGTGTCATTGGAACATCCACAGAGGAAACAAAGTGCGGTAAGCACAAAAAGAGTCTTTACGTTTTTCATTGGGGCGTTGGTTTTTTGGTTTTTGCAATACAAAAAATACTGAGGTAGTGTTGTTTGTTTGAATTGCTACAGCCTATAACGAAAACCTTGACCAATTAATTGCATGAATTTTTCAAGCCCGTGACCAATAGCAATCAAAAGCGTAAGGACTGCTTTTGACTGGCAAAACCTAATGCTTACCTCCCATACAAATACACCAACTGCACCTCACGTTCCAGCGCATCGGCTAATGTGAAATAAAACAATAGTTGTTTGGGATAGAATTTCAAAAAGCCATTTTTAAGCAGCTTGGGCAGTTGAAGCTTTCTAGTATTGCTGGGCGCGGTAAACACGAAGGAAAACGAAAACATCAAATTATGCTTCACACGCATGCGTAGGCGATGGGGTTGTTGGGTCTTGAAAAGCGATACCGAACAATTTGTATAAGCGATGGGTCTCAAAAAATTGCCTTGGCTAAACACCAAAACATCCAAATGGGTGAAATGTAGTTCCAAACGCTTGGTTTTAGGGCATTCCAGAAAGGATTCAATTTGCAATAACAGGCTGGTATACGTCATAACATATCCGTTTAAGGTTTTTGGGGATATGCTGTAAACAGGTATGAAGATAGTCAAATATTTTAGTTTAACACATACATGTGGTTATTGAATTGTGGTACTTGATGCAATTTGGGGCATGCGTAGAAAGTATACAGAAGAGGATAAAGCTTTCCTAAGGTTGTTCGGCGAGCGACTACGGATGCTGCGTGAAAAGGAAAATCTTTCCCAAGCTGATTTGGAAATCGATGCCAAAATGTCCAAAAATCAAATTGGGCGTATCGAAAGAGGTGAAATCAGCACCTCAGTTACCAACCTGAACTTAATCGCCCAGGCCTTGAAGCTTGAGGTAAAGGACCTTTTTGATTTTTCGGAGAATTCTAAAGTATAAGTACATTGAAATCTCTAGAAAAATTTTATGGAATAAGAAACATTCTATTCATTTTCACCCTATTTCTATTGATTGGTTCCTGTGGTGTGAATAAAAGAAAACTTACTGGCAAAGGAGGAGAGCACGAAGCCATAATGAATGCTATTCTTGATTTTTCCAAGACTAGCCGACTCTACTTAAAATATGATGTTTTTTCCGTAACTAGTTACTATCCTTTTCATCGCATAATTTTAGATTCAACACTTGAAGGTGAATACCACTGGAGGGATGGAAAAGCTTATGAAGGCATAATCGCAGTCAGTATTTTTCCAACTAAAACGGTAGCTATTGTTCTTGATAGCGTAAAAATGGAAAAAGGAGAAAAAGATTTCAACTATTATATTAAAAATAAAAAGTTGTTTTATTGGGAAGATTCAACTCGGGTATTAAGACCTGAAACAATTTCAACTTTCCGAAAGTATGACTTGGTTGTTGAAAACGACTATGACGGAATTATGACGTTTTTTGATCGTAGTTTAAGTACTAGGAAGGCCCTACACTATTTTTTCTGTGAAGATGATTTAACAAGCTACAAAAAGGTAAAAAAAGATATTGCTATTGGCTATTATGACCCTCCATTACCCATTTGTGCGCAATAACCAGAACGGTAAGTGTTCATTAAAATGGGTAGTAGGATTCACATGGTGCACCCTCATAGCGCTCACTGCTGCAAATACAAAACCAACTACGCTGGCGCTTCGTAGTTCTGTTATTTTTCGAAGCCGCAAAACTATGTTTTGCACATAGCTTGATTATGGGGGATTCACTGCGTGCATCCTCAGCACTCCGTGCTGAAAATGAAAAAAGACACAAAACAAAAAAGCAAGCGTATTGTTTTGCTTGCTTTTTCCATTTATTCGTGACCGCGGGAGGATTCGAACCCCCAACCCTCAGAGCCGAAATCTGATATTCTATCCAGTTGAACTACGCGGCCTTATATTTTCTTTTCTCCATCGCCTTCCTGAGGCTGTTTTTAAGTATTTTTCCCAAGCCCTCGCCTCGGTTGCCTCGGCGAAGGTTTTCTCATAAACAATATGCCAAGCCATATATGCTTTTGTAGACTTAGTCCTTCCTGTATTATGTTCTTGCAATCTTCTAACAAGATTTGTGGTCATGCCAACATAATACTTATCGAAATCTTTACTGTAAAGAACGTAAACCACGTACATTTTCTATCCAGTTGAACCCCGCCTGACCGGACGGGCAGGTACGCGGCCTTATATTTTAAACTTAACTACTCAATTTCGCTTTAACGATACTTGATATGGTTTTGCCATCGGCTTGGCCGGCCAACTCTTTGGAAACCATGCCCATCACCTTGCCCATATCTTGCATACCGGTAGCACCCAAAGTATCAATGGTTTGCACCACTACTTTTTCGATTTCTTCTTCCGTCAATTGCTCAGGCAAAAACTTTTCGATAATGGCAGCTTGGGCCAATTCTGGCTCGGCCAAATCAGCTCTCCCCTGCTCGGTGAAAATCGTAGCGCTATCCTTACGCTGCTTCACCAACTTTTGCACCAACTTGATTTCGTCGGCTTCTGAAAGTTCGGTAGCAGCTCCTTTTTCTGTCTTGGCCATCAACAAAGCAGATTTTACAGCACGTAACGCTTCCAAAGCCACGGTATCCTTGGCTTTCATCGCTTGCTTCATTTCTGTCATAACTTGGTCCTGTAAACCCATTTTTGCTTTGTTTTGGGCTGCGAAGATAAAAAAATAACCCGAAAGAACTAGGCTTCCGGGTTGGTATACTTGAAAACAAAACTGGCCTTAATCTACGTTGTCGTGCAAGAAGGAATTGTTGGAACGCAACTGCATTTCATCATTGCTATCTTCACTTAAAGTGGTACGCGAAACCTTTTGCTCTTTTGGGGTATCGTTCAAATCAACCCCTTGGCGTTTGTACGCGGGTTGTTTTTCGATTTCGTCAATGCTATTCCGGTTGTTCTGGAATTTATAGTTGAAGTTTTTCAACTTGCGACGACGTTCATCAGCTCGGTCTTTCAACATATCGTTGATGGGCGTGTTCATCGGGTCTATTTTCGCTTCTGGAGCGGTTTCAACCGTTTCTTCTTTGGTGGCTTCTTCTACCTCCAAGGTTTTCTTTTCGAACACCAATTCATTTTCTACCAATTTGGGCTCATGGGTTTCCGCCTTGGATTGGGCACCTGTCAACTGGGTTTCCAATTCCATGTACTCTTCCAAATTGTATCGGGTTTCGCCTTCTTTGTTGAATTCCAATACCGGACTTACTTCTACATAGTCTTTCACTTCCATGTCCATCACATCCGCTTCCAAATCAAAGGTCAAAGTATTTTCTTCTTGCTTTGGGGTGTTCTCAACGATAGGGAGGTCAAACGTCAGCGTAAACTGGTCTTCTTCCGCTATAGGAGAAACCACCTCTGGGTCTACCACCTCAATATCGTTAATGATTTTCTTGGCTTCAATGATGATGAAATCTTCCTCCACACGTTCCGGAACTACTTCCTCATAAAACACATTGAAGTTTCGAATGTACTTTGAAGTTGGAATCAAATCCGATTCAGGTGCCTGTACTTCTGCCACTGGTGGCTCTGGAGTAGGGTCTTCCATTTCCAAGGTATGACGCACCACCTGCGGTTCTTCTTCCACGGGTTGCACTTTGATTTCCTGAACGGTAGTCGCATCTGTAGAAAGCTCTTGTTCTGCAGTTTGCTCGTCCTCCAGAGTGTAAAACACCTTTTTGGTCTCGGTATTTACGATTTCATCCTGCTGGTCCACATGGAATCCAGTTGCAATTACTGTAACGGCAATAGCATCTCCCAAATCATCATCTTCACCTACACCCATAATGATATTGGCACCATGACCGGCTTCAATCTGAATGTGGTCATTGATTTCACCAATCTCATCGATGGTGATTTCCTGAGTTCCGGAAACAATCAACAGTAATACATTTTTAGCCCCATTGATTTTGTTGTCGTTTAACAATGGAGAGTCTAAAGCTTTTGAAATCGCTTCGCTTGCGCGTGCGGAGCCTGAAGCCGTAGCGGAACCCATAATGGCCGTACCACTATTAGACAATACCGTTTTCGCATCCCGAAGGTCAATGTTTTGGGTATAGTGATGCGTAATTACCTCTGCAATACCGCGTGCTGCCGTGGCCAAGACTTCATCCGCCTTGGAGAAGCCGGCTTTAAAGCCAAGGTTGCCGTATACTTCCCGTAGTTTATTGTTGTTGATGACAATCAAAGAATCTACATTGGAACGCAGCTTTTCAATACCCAATTGGGCTTGTTTGTTTCGCATGGCCCCTTCAAACTGGAAGGGAATGGTTACAATCCCAACGGTGAGTATATCCATTTCACGGGCCAATTTGGCGATAACAGGAGCAGCACCTGTACCCGTACCACCGCCCATACCGGCGGTGATGAACGCCATTTTGGTCGTATGTTCCAACATCCCCTTGATGTCTTCCATGCTTTCCAAAGCCGCTTGTTCCCCTACTTCAGGGTTTGCACCAGCCCCTAATCCTTCCGTTAACGAAACCCCCAATTGAATTTTATTGGGAACCGAACTATTCTGAAGGGCTTGGGCATCGGTATTGCATATCACAAAGTCTACACCGTTGATTCCGGCCATAAACATGTGGTTGATAGCGTTGCTTCCACCGCCACCGACACCAATGACCTTAATAACGTTGCTCTTATTTTTGGGTAAATCAAAATCGATATTCTCGAATTCCGTGTTTTTACTCATGCTGCCTGTATTTCTTTATTGTGTTGTATGGGATTTTTATTCTGCGTTATCCAAAAAGTCTTTCAACTTCTCAGACCATTTATCAAAAATGGATTTGCGCTCGGTGCGCACCATTCCAGCGTTCACATTTGATGTAGTCTCTTGACCCATCAATACCTCTTCTTGTTCGGTCATCACCGTTTCTGCCTCTAGGGGCATATTTTCTTTCGTATCGTTTTGGATGGCATTCATCAACAAACCAACGGCCGTAGCATACAAAGGGCTTGCAATCTCATCATCCGAATCGCCTGCCAAATGTTCGTTCGGATATCCGATGCGGGTGTCCATGCCCGTAATGTATTCCACCAACTGCTTTAAATGCTTCAATTGGCTTCCACCTCCTGTGAGCACGATGCCCGCGATAAGCTTTTTCTTTTGCTCTTCGTGACCGTAGTTTTTGATTTCCACATACACCTGCTCCACAATTTCAACCACGCGGGCGTGGATGATTTTGGATAGGTTTTTCAGTGTGATTTCCTTCGGCTCGCGACCACGCAACCCAGGAATGGATACGATTTCATTGTCTTTATTCTCTCCAGGCCAAGCCGAACCGAACTTCATTTTCAAAAGTTCTGCTTGCTTCTCGATGATAGAGCAGCCTTCTTTGATGTCTTCGGTAATTACGTTACCTCCAAAAGGAATAACAGCCGTGTGACGGATAATCCCATCTTTAAAAATGGCCAAGTCCGTAGTTCCACCTCCTATGTCTATCAAAGCAACACCCGCTTCTTTTTCTTCTTGGCTTAGTACCGCTTCCGCGGAAGCAAGAGGTTCTAAAGTGATATTGCCTAAATCCAACCCGGCGCTTTTGATGCAACGGCCAATATTTTTGATGGAGGAAACTTGACCTACCACCACATGGAAGTTAGCCTCCAAACGACCCCCGTACATACCACAAGGTTCCTTGATTTCGGATTGCCCATCTACTTTGTATTCTTGCGGCAATACGTGAATGATTTCCTCTCCGGGAAGCATCACTAGTTTATAGACTTGATTACAAAGCTTGTCCAAATCATCATCACAAATAACCTCTTCCGAATCGCTTCGTGTGATGTAATCGCTGTGTTGCAAACTGCGAATGTGCTGTCCGGCAATACCGACCACTACAGAACCGATTTTCAATCCAGCATTCAACTCCGCTTGTTCCACGGCCTGCTGAATGGACGAAATAGTCTGGGTAATGTTGTTCACCACCCCTCGGTGTACGCCAAGGCTTTTTGATTTTCCGGTACCGAGCACTTCAATTTTGCCATACTCGTTTTCCTTACCAATGATGGCTACAATTTTCGTTGTTCCAATGTCTAATCCTACAGAATAATTCCCTTGTTCCATACTTTTAAATTTTGGTGCACACCACCTGATTGTTAAACTCTAAGCTGACCACTGCGTAATTTTCCAAAGAGTTGTCTTTGGCTGCTTTTGCATAAAAGGCCATAAAATTTTTGAACTTTTCATTCAAGTTGTCCACCCCACCCAAATTGACTACAAAATTCTCCAGTCGAAATCGCAACTGGTAATCTCCTTCGTTTACCACATGAATGCCAATTACGTTTTTTCGGAGGAACTCATCGTTATTGATATACTCCAAAATCACATAAGCATCCTCCAAGGATTTGCCCGTTACCGCACCGGTGATGATGGGCACCCTTGCCGAGTGATGCTCTGAAAGTGGCATGCGTTTGCCTTCGTCATCCAAGTAGAACTTGGAGGCGGATTCAATTCTTCCAATAGGTTTTCGCTGAACTATATTTGAAACAAGCCGGCCATCTATGGTGAGATAGACTTGGGCTTTTTTGACCATATCGTTGGATTGAATTACCTGCTCTATGGTATTCAAAACTACTTCTTCTTTGGGCCTATTTTTTACGGGCCCATAATTTTGTATTAACAATTTATTAACTGAGGCTTCAGTGAGGTATAAGTCATTGTCGCCCAAAAAGTTAATTTCAGACTGCTCAATTTGACGACGCTGGTTTCGGATTTCTGAAAACCCGAACATTGCGGCCGTCAACACCACTAAACCCCCAAGCTTCATGGCATTCCAGTTAACTTGCATAGGCTAGTTCGTTTTTAATTTTTTCTACTTCTTTTCCAATATCGCCTGCGCCCAAGGTCACCACGATTTTATTCTTCGCTGCTTTACACGCTTCTACTACTTCTTCCTTTTGAACCAAGTGCTTTTTAGGGTTCTGGATTTTACCCAAAAGCCATTGGGAAGTCACTCCTTCAATGGGTTCCTCTCGAGCGGGATAAATGTCCAACAACAACACAGTGTCAAACTGCCCCAAGCTTCGCGCAAAGTCATCCGCAAAGTCTTGCGTGCGTGAAAACAAATGGGGTTGAAACACCACCGTTACTTTTTCCTGAGGATAGAATTCCGTCAGGGCGCCATACACGGCATCAATTTCTGTAGGATGATGCGCGTAGTCATCTATGTAAATGCGTTCAGGTGCGTTGATTTGATAAGAGAATCTCCGCTCAACACCTTTATAAGCGCCTAAGGCGGATATCAGTTGCTTAGGGTGGCAACCTATCTCCAATGCCATAGACAAGGCGGCCAAAGCGTTGAGCAAATTATGTCTTCCCGGTTGGTTAAACCGAACACCCTCATAAGTTTCATTTGGTGTGACCCAATCAAACCGATACGTTCCTGTGTCAACTTGTATGTTTTCAATGCGAATAGCAGCACTTGCATCAAAACCGAAAGTGGTTCCAGCAATAGGTAGTCCTTCACGGATGAAAAGCTTTCCTTCCTGACCTAGAAGTGCCTTGAATTCCCCAAACGCTTTTTGAAGTGCTTCTTTAGAACCATAAATATCCAAATGGTCGGCATCCATGGATGTGATACACGCCATTTTGGGATGAAGTCGTAAAAAGGAACGGTCAAACTCATCTGCCTCAACAACGGAATACTTCGTTCCTGTCAAAACAAAGTTGCTGCCAAAATTCTCTGAAATCCCACCCAAAAAGCCCACAAAAGGTACTTCGCATTCATGTAATAAATGTGCGAGAATGCAAGAGGTAGTGGTCTTACCATGCGTACCGGCAACCGCCAAACAGATGGTGTCTTGGGTCACCGCACCCAGCAATTCCGAACGCTTCATCATTTGGTATCCATTGTTCGAAAAGAATTGGAACCAAGCATTGCTTTTGGGCACTGCAGGGGTATAGACCACCAAGGTGTTCTCTTTATCCTGAAATGTATCGGGCAGCCCTTCTATAGCTTCATCGAACGTTAGGTAAGCACCTAATTCGTCCTGTGTTTCTGTTATGGAAGAATCGACTCGGTCATACCCTGCTACTTCACAGCCAAGATGCCGGTAATATTTGGCCAAGCCAGACATACCGATACCTCCGATACCAATGAAAAATAGGTTATGTGCCGCGACTTTCTTCATACCAACAAGCGCTCGATTTCGTCCACAATATGTTCTGTTGCCTTTGGCAAGGCGAGTTTCTTTATGTTTTTTCCCAAGCTTTCTTGTTGCGATTCGGATGCAACCAAAGTGCCAAAAACATTTTGGAATTCATCGTCTAATTTGGTTTCCTTCAACATCAAGGCAGCCTCTTTGGAAACCAAGGCATCTGCATTTTTAGTTTGATGGTCTTCTGCAACATTCGGTGAAGGAATGAACAATACCGGTTTTCCAATCAAACAGAGCTCGGAAACGGAACTCGCTCCAGCCCTTGAAATGATAAAATCCGCTGCACCGTACGCGTAATCCATACGTTGAATGAAAGGCATTACCTTTCGCGTTGCCGACCCGGAGTTTTTATAGGTAGCTTCATACAGTTTTCCACACTGCCAAATCACCTGCAATCCCAAAGACTCCAAATATTCTTTTTCCACTTCAATCAACTGGTTGATGCGTCGGGCACCTAGACTCCCGCCTAAGACCAGCAATGTTTTTTTATCAGGCTGCAATCCAAAGTGCGCTAAGGCTTCTGTTTTATCCACTTGGAGTTGAATCAAGTCTTTGCGAACGGGATTCCCTGTTTTCACGATTTTATCCTTTGGAAAAAAGCGCTCCATTTTGTCATAGGCTACGCAAATGCGATGTGCTTTGGATGCCAACCATTTGTTGGTGATTCCCGCAAAGGAATTTTGCTCTTGCAAAACGGTAGGAACTTTTTTCCCGGAGGCAGCTCTTAATAAGGGTCCGCTGGCAAATCCACCTGTACCAATAGCCACATGCGGCTTGAATTGGCGTAGAATCCCTTTGGAGCGCAACACACTGGAAATGACTTTAAGCGGAAACAATAGGTTTTTCAAACTAAGTTTCCGCTGAAGCCCGCTAATCCACAATCCTTTTATGTCATACCCCGCAGCAGGCACCTTTTCCATCTCCATACGGTCCTTTGCTCCAACGAACAAAAATTCCGCAGAGGGATGACGTCTTTTCAATTCATCGGCAATGGCTATCGCCGGATAGATATGTCCGCCCGTGCCTCCACCAGATAATATGAATCTATAGTTGCCCACTTAATACTTCCAAAGGGTTATTATCGTCTATATCGTAGGTTTCCTCTTCGAGGTTTTCCTTTTTATTACTTGCACTTAATACAATTCCAATCGCCATACAGGTCATCCAAATGGAGGTCCCTCCCATGCTGATTAAGGGTAGCGGTTGTCCCGTTACCGGGAAAAGTTGTACCACTACGGCCATATTGATTAGGGCCTGAAACACGATGGGCAATCCTACGCCAATAACCAATAGCTTGGAGAACACCGTCTTGGCTGAATTCGCCACAACCACAATCCGGAATAGTAACAGGAGATAGAAAAAGAGTAATGCGCCACCGCCCAGCAATCCATATTCCTCAATAATGATGGCGAAGATGAAATCGGAAGTACTCTGCGAAAGCATGTTCTTCACGACGCTTTTTCCCGCACCTTTTCCAATCAAACCTCCTTCAGCAATAGCAATTTTGGCCAAGGTCAATTGATGCACATCATCTTTATCTGCTTTTTCGGGCGCCCAAAAGGTTTCAATTCTAGATTTCCAAGTACCCGCTCTTTGCGGTAGCACATCCGGTGCCTTGAATAAAACAAACAGAAACATGGAGGATAATATCAATCCTGTCGTTACCATTACAAACAGATACTTCAAAGGATATCCACCTAAAAAGCAGAGCACCAACACCAACAAACAAATGATGGCAGCGGTTGAAAAGTTTTCAGGTAGAATCAACAGTACTACCAAGGCTGTAGGAAGCCAAAGCGGTAGAATACTGTCTTGGAATCGTATTTTGGTTTCTTTGATTTTGGTGAGATAGCGGGCAATCCAAATCATCAAAACCACCGATGCCAAGGTTGATGTTTGAAAATTGACCCCCACGAATGGAATCTTAATCCATCGGTTCGCGGTCACACCCCCGATTCGCGTCTCAACCGTCAACGTATAAGCTAACAGGATGAGTACAATCGGTAAAGCAATAATGGAAAGCCCTTTGAAGTAATGCGTAGGCACACGATGAATCGCATAAATGATTCCAAAACCAAGGAAAAGTAAAACGGCGTGCTTTATCAAGTGTCCAATCGTGGTCCCATCATCGTTGACATAAACCAAGTTGGTACTGGCACTATAAACTGGCAAAAAAGAGAATAGGGCCAACAAGGCCACCACGGCCCAAATGGCTTTATCTCCCCGCAAGTTTTTCAATAGTGCCCACATAGCTTAGAGTCCTCTTATCTGTGCCTTGAATTGGTTGCCACGGTCTTCATAGTTCTTGAACAAATCAAAACTCGCACAGGCGGGAGAGAGCAGAACACTATCCCCACGTTCTGCAATTTTATACGCGACCTTCACGGCCTCTTCCATGGAGTAGGTTTCTACCATCAAGTCAATGACGTTACCAAAGGTTTCTTTCAGTTTAGTATTGTCCATGCCCAAACAAATAATCGCCTTTACCTTTTCGCGGACCAAAGGCATCAACTCTGTGTAGTCATTACCTTTGTCTACACCACCTACCAACCATACAATGGGTTTGTTGATACCTTCAAGGGCATAATAGGTGGCATTGACATTGGTCGCTTTGGAGTCGTTTATATATTCGACATGGTTGATTTTCAACACCTTTTCGAGGCGGTGGGGTACTCCTTGGAAGGTTTGGATACTTTGACGGATGGTTTCTTTCCGCACATTGACCAATAAGGCGGCCAAACTAGCTGCCATGGCATTTTTTACGTTGTGTTTCCCATCAAGGGCCAAAATATCTGTGCTCATTTCCAAGGTTTTGTGTTCAACATTCAGTTTTATGGTTTCATTCTCAAGCCAAGCCCCTTCCCTAAGCGTTTGCTTTATGGAAAAGGGTATTTTTTTCGATTGAACGGGATGCGCTTGTAATCCTTCTGCGATGGCTTCATCATCAACATCATAAATCAGATAATCTTCTTCAGTCTGATTTTTGACGATGGACAGCTTCGAAGCGATATATTTCTCAAATTGGTACTCATATCGGTCCAAGTGGTCGGGGGTGATGTTCGTGATTATGGCAATGTGAGGTTTGAACTTGAGGATACCATCCAGTTGAAAACTGCTGATTTCCAAAACCATGTGTTCAAATGACCGCTCTGCCACCATCTTGGCATAACTATCACCAATATTTCCTGCGACGCCCACATCCAAACCGGCTTCTTTCAGCAGATGATACGTGAGCATGGTGGTGGTGGTTTTTCCGTTGCTTCCGGTGATACCAATGGTATTCGCATCTGAAAACTGACCGGCGAACTCCATTTCTGAAATCACCGGAATATCATTAGCCTGTAATTTTTGCACCATTGCCGCGGTATCTGGAATACCAGGACTTTTCATCACCAAATCCGCCTGTAAAACACGTGTCTCGGTATGTCTATCCGACTCCCATTCAATGTCAAAATGTTCAAGAACTTCTCTATATTCTGGTTTTATCGGCCCCGCATCGGATACGAAAACCGTAAACCCTTTTTGCTTTCCTAAAATCGCGGTACCTACACCGCTTTCTCCTCCACCAAGTACCACCAGAAAAGGCATCTTATCTGATTTTTAAGGTGACGATGCTGATGATGGCCAATAGAATTCCTATAATCCAAAACCGCGTCACAATCTTACTTTCATGGTACTTTTTCTTCTGATAATGATGGTGTAAAGGTGCCATCAGGAATATCCGACGACCCTCACCATATTTTCGTTTGGTATGTTTGAAATACCCAACTTGTAACATCACGGAAAGGGATTCCGCGAAGAAGATGCCGCACAACAAAGGCAACAACAATTCTTTTCTTACGATAATGGCTATCACCGCGATGACACCTCCAATGGTCAAACTTCCGGTATCTCCCATAAAAACTTGCGCGGGAAAGGCATTGTACCATAAGAATCCTACCAAGGCTCCCGCAAAAGCTGCAATGAAAACTACCAGTTCTCCTACTCTGGGGAGGTAAAAAATGTCCAGGTACCGTGAGAACTGTATGTTCCCGGAAACCCAGGCGAAAATTCCCAATGTGAGAACGATAATCGCGGAAGAGCCCGCGGCAAGACCATCAATCCCATCAGTCAAGTTCGCACCATTGGAAACCGCAGTCACTATCAAAATCACAACAGGAATGAAAATCAACCAGGCATATTCTTTCAAGCCTTCGCCCATCCACGTAATCCAGCTGGCATAATCCAATTCATTATTCTTGAAAAAGGGCACATTGGTACGGACCGCCTTGATTTCTTCCCCGTTTACTTGTTCCACCACAAGGGCTTCTGTGATACGTGTGGCATCTTTTTCCTTGAGTGTAACCTGAGGGTGGAAATATAGTACCGCCCCTACAATGAGTCCGAGTACCACCTGCCCCATCACTTTGAAGCGTCCCTTAAGTCCTTTTTTATCTTTTTTGAAGATTTTGATGTAGTCATCGATGAAACCAATGACGCCCATCCAAAGGGTGGTCACGATAAGCAAAATGACATAAATGTTTTTGATGTCGGCGAACAATAGCACAGGTAACAATGTGGACATGATAATGATAAGCCCACCCATGGTAGGGGTGCCGGCTTTTTGTTTTTGACCCTCCAAGCCTAAATCACGAATGCTCTCGCCTATTTGCTTGGCTTGTAAAAAAAGGATAATGCGTTTCCCGTATACCATTGCAATTAACAAGGACAATAAGACCGCCATCGCAGAGCGAAAGGTGAGAAAGCCAAACAAACTCGCCCCAGGAAATTGATATTGCTGTTCTAAATATTCAAATAGGTAAAAGAGCATCGTATCTTATTTCTTTAGCGTCGTTAAAGCGGTTTTTACTTCACTGTAATCGTCAAAATCTGTTCGCACCCCATCCTTTTCTTGGTACGTTTCGTGGCCTTTTCCCGCCACTAGGATAATATCATTTGATGAGGCCAGTTTGCAAGCTGTGGTAATGGCTTGTCGTCGGTCTTCAATAGACAACACCTTATTCGCGTTTTGCGCTTCAACCCCATTTTCCATTTCCTTGATAATGGTCATGGGGGGTTCTGTGCGTGGATTGTCAGATGTGAAAATCGCTTGGTCGCTCATTTGTGAAGCGATATGACCCATAACCGGACGCTTAGACTTGTCACGGTCACCACCACACCCCACTACGGTGATGACGTTTTCATTTCCAGTCCTCAATGCATTGATGGTTACCAACACATTTTTTAGCGCGTCCGGAGTATGGGCATAATCAACTATCGCTGTAATTTTCTTTTTCGAGATATAATATTGGAACCTTCCGTCCACGTTTTCCAATTCGCTTATCAGTCGAAGGATTTCCATTTTATCCAACCCAAGAATGTTCGCTGTTGCATAAATGGCTAAAAGATTATAGGCATTGAAATCCCCAATCAATTTGGTCCAGATTTCATTGTCATCAATCTTTAGCAATTGCCCGTTAAATTGTCTTTCCAGGATTTGGGCCCGATGGTCTGCGTAGGATTTCAAACCGTAGGAAATTTTCTTCGCAAGGGTATTTTGCAACATGACCTTTCCGTTCTTATCATCGAGATTGGTCAGCGCAAAAGCGGATTTGGGAAGGTCGTCAAACAATTTCTTTTTAGTGTCCCTATAATTTGCGAAGGTCTTGTGGTAGTCCAAATGGTCATGACTCAGATTACTGAAAATTGCACCTGCAAAAGTCAGCCCCTCGGTTCTTTTTTGGTCAATGCCATGGGAACTCACTTCCATAAAGCAGTATTCCACACCCGCCTCATTCATTAAGGCCAAGTTTTCGTTGATAGTCATCGCATCGGGAGTCGTATGGGTAGCGGGGCGCACCTCATCATCCACCATGATTTTTATGGTAGAAATCAACCCGACCTTGTATCCTGCATTCTTGAAAAGCTGATAAAGCAAAGTGGTAATGGTGGTTTTTCCATTGGTGCCCGTTACTCCAACCAATTTTAGGTTTTTGGAAGGCGTTCCATAAAAATTACTGGCCATCACTGCCAAAGCGGCTTGACTATTTCTCACCTGCAAATAGGTTACCCCATTCACCAAAATTTCAGGAAGGGTTTCGCATACGACGGCCAATGCCCCTTTTTCAATAGCTTTGCTAATGAATTGATGTCCATCCACGGTCACCCCATTGATGGCCACAAAGACATCATCCATCTTCACCAAGCGCGAGTCGAAATGCACATGATTGATCATGACGCTGGTATTTCCGCTTACGGAAAGCAAGCGAACCCCATATAATATGTCTTTCAGCAACGTCATGACAATTCGAGGGTTATGGTTTTTACCGTTTTGATATCCGTGCCTTGGTCCACTGACTGCTTGGTCACCTTTCCGTTACCTTTTACTTCGACCTTTAATCCAATGTTTTCCAAAAGCGCCACGGCATCCATACCACTCATACCTTTTACGTTGGGAACAGTTTGGTGTTGTTTTTGGATGGTAGCAAAGTATTTTTGAAATGAATCTTCAAGTACTTCATTCTCCATTCTTTCAGGTGATACCGCATCAATTACTGGGGAAGAAGTATATATTTTTTGCGCCATGGATTTGAATACCGGTCCAGAAACATCAGCTCCATAATACCCCACACCTTTGTCTGGTTCATGAATGACCACTATGCACGAATACTTGGGCTCGTCTGCCGGAAAGTAGCCCACAAAGGATGAGATATAAGCCAATTTATCAGGGTCCTTTCCCACATAATTCTTTTGGCAGGTTCCCGTTTTTCCCGCCATACTGAAACTTTCGGAGTATAAGCCATGTCCAGTACCATAATCTTGGACTACAACATCCTTTAAAAGTTGTTGGGCTTTTTCTACCGTGCTTTTAGAGCAAATCGAAGGATTGGTAATGTTTGTGCCAAAGCGTTTCAATACACGATTGCCTTCCCGCACCTCCTTAATCAATTTGGGCTGCACATAAGCCCCATCATTCGCAATAGCGTTGTAAAAGGCAAGCGTTTGCAATGGTGTCATACTGATTTCATACCCATGGGACATCCAGGCCAAGGAAACACCCGACCACCCTTTATCCCCTGGAAAACGCAAAACCGGTTCTCCTTCTCCAATGATGGGCAATCCAATTTTTTTATGAATCCCCATGTTCATCAAGCGGTTCACAAACTTTTCGGGTTGGCTTTTGTAATTCTCGTGAATCATTTTCGCAAAAGCCGTGTTTGAAGACACCGCAAAAGCTCTTGAAAGTGGAATTTTACCATAACCGCCCCATTTGGAATCATTCACCACCCTATCGTATAGGCGATACCGTCCGCGTTCGGTGTCGAAAACGGTACTAGTATCCACCACCTTGTCTTCCAAAGCGGCCACCAATGACATTAATTTAAAGGTAGACCCAGGCTCATGGGACTCCCCTACGGCATAGTTGAGTTTCTCATAATATTTTCCCTCTTTGGTGCGGCCTAAATTTGAAATGGCCTTGATTTCACCTGTTCGGGTTTCCATGACCACAACGCAGCCATGGTCGGCTTTGTATTTTTCCAATTGCCCCAACAAGGCATGATGGGCAATATCTTGTATGTTGATATCCAAAGTAGAAATGACATCTTTACCGTCTTCCGGTTCAATAATATTGTCCAAACCAACAGGTTTCCATTGCCCTTTGGCAATTTTCTGCTTGAGGCGTTTTCCTTCCTTTCCGCGCAAATACCGTTCGCCAAAAGCACCATCCAATCCCACTCGGGTGTAGTATCCTTTTTCATCAACGCGTTCGTAGCCAATGCTTCGGGCGGCCATTTTACCTAAAGGGTATTCTCGAACCACTTTGTGGGTTTCAATAAAACCACCTTTATAAGGCCCCAATTCAAATAATGGGAAGCTCTTGATTCGCACATAATCCAAATAATCCACATTTCGCGCAATGAGCTTATACCGATTGCCATTGGCTCTTGCTTTACGGAAAAGACGCAGGTAGTGTGAAGAAGGGCGTTGAAACAACATCCCTAAAGAATCGGCCAGGGCGGGCATATGTGCCTCGAAGTTCTCTGGAGAAACTGTTTTGGCATCAAATCGAATCTCATATTTCGGAACGGAAGCCGCCAACAAACTCCCATCTGCAGAATACAGATTGCCACGGTTGGGTTCGATGGTGAACATCTTTTCAGTTTTGTTGAGGGCCAAGGCTTTGTATTCTGAACCTTTTACCATCTGGATATCGAAAAGTTTTACCATAATCCCAACGGAGAACAGAAAAAGTACCCCTGCAACGAGGTACAATCGATTCATGATATTTTTTTCCGTTATGGGCATTATTTTTCTTCTGCTTTTACTTTGATTTTTTTGGGAGGGTCAATTGATGGTTTCAATCCACTCTCCACCAAGTTGTTTTTCATGGATGACTCCAATCGCAACTGCTGTACTTTGGAACGACCTTCCACAAACTCACTTCGTAGCTTTCGTACTTTTTCATTCAAGGCGGCAATTTCGTGTACACGCTTATCGGCTTGATGGCTACTGGAAATCATTAACGCCGCTAGAAAGGAGGCATACAAGAGAAACAACCAGTTCTTGGGAGCGTCGCCACTTACCAAAAACTTTCCTTTCAATATATCCAAAATCCCTTTTTTCATTTTTTTCCTTTTACGCCTTTTGCTTCGGCAATCCGTTCGGCCACTCTTAGTTTTGCACTTCTAGCACGATTGTTTTTGCCAATTTCAGCTGCGGCCGGAACTTGCAAACCACCCACCTTCTTTAAGGGCGCATTGGTGTTTCCGTAAAAATCCTTTTCCGCTTGCCCTTCAAAATTCCCATCCCGAATAAACCGTTTTACCAATCGGTCTTCCAAGGAATGGTAGCTTATCAAACTGAGCCTTCCTTTTTCCTTCAGCAATTGGGGTACCTGCAATAAAAACTGCTTTAGCACCTCTATTTCTTGGTTCACTTCGATACGGATAGCTTGATACACTTGCGCCAGCACTTTGTTCTCCCGATTTCGGACCAAAAAAGGCTTCAGCACTTGCTTGAGGTCATCCGTTGTTCGGATGGGAGACTGTTCCCGCTGCTTTTCAATCGCTCTCGCCATGGCCCTTGCACTTCTCAACTCTCCATATTGATAGAGTACATCCGCCAATTGCTCTTGAGCGTATGAATTCACCACCTTATGGGCCGTCAAGGATTGTCCTTGGTCCATTCGCATATCCAAATCCCCGTTAAACCGTATGGAAAAACCCCGTTCGGCACTATCGAATTGATGGGAGGAGACGCCAAAGTCAGCTAGAATGCCATCCACTGCCGTTATGCCATAGAACTTTAAATATTGCGTGACAAACTGAAAGTTTTGGTTGATAAGCTGAAAACGTGGGTCTTCAATAGAATTCTCCAACGCTTCCGCATCTTGGTCAAAGGCTATCAATTTACCGTTCGCGCCTAATCGTTTCAAAATTTCACGGGAGTGGCCGCCGCCGCCGAAGGTAACATCCACATAAACCCCATCTTCTTTTATGTTTAGCCCATCCACCGACTCTGGCAACAGAACCGGATTATGATAGCCACTAGTCGTCATCTTCAAAAATCTCTTCGGCCAAATCAGCGTAATCTTTCTCTCCCTCGGCCAGTACTTTTTCGTATTTAGCTTTGTCCCAAATCTCGATTTTATCAAAAACCGCATTGAGTACGACTTCCTTTCCAATTCCTGCAAATTCCACCAAGTTTTTAGGGATTTGCAGACGACCGGTATCACCATCAATCGATACTTCCTTCATGCCGGCCACAAAGTTTCGCACGAAAGCATCATACTTTCGGTTGATTTTGCTCTTCTGCATCACCTTCTTCATCAACTCATCAAATTCATGCTTGGGGTACAGCTCCAAACATTGCTGAAACACCGACCTCTTGATGACAAAACCCTCGTTCATCACAGGCAACAGCTTACCCTTCAGGGAAATGGGTAATATTACCCTTCCTTTGGCATCTGCTTTACAATCGTGTTGTCCGATGATATGGGTCACTCGAAATCAATTGGTTAGAAACTATAACTCAAATATATATATTTTATTTCCACATTTCTCCACTTTCTACCACATTTGTTAATAAATAACCACCCAATACTCCAAATAGGTCTGATTTTGATTCAAAAGTGTCCTTTTTCCTTTGCCGCTTGGTGGTTGTCATGGCTAAGGGGTGTGATATGAATTGCCTATATTTGCCCCTCTACGTGCCAACTAACGATAGATGGAAAACCAAATCATTACGGAAGGAAAATTCAGGTACATTGAATTTGGAGAAGGAAAACCCATGATTATTTTGCATGGCTTGATGGGTGGGCTAAGTAATTTCCAAGGGGTTTCAGAGTATTTTCCACCTAAGGGATACCAAGTGCTAATTCCAGAACTTCCCATCTATGACATGCCCATGTTGAAGACCACGGTGAAGAACTTCGCCAAGTTTTTGGAGGAATTCATAGAGTTTAAAAACCTAAAGGATGTCATTCTTTTGGGCAACTCTCTCGGCGGGCATATTGGACTTTTGCACACTAAGCTTTTTCCCGAAATGGTGAAGGCTTTGGTCATTACTGGTAGTTCAGGTTTGTATGAAAAAGCCATGGGTGATGGGTATCCGAGAAGGGGTGATTACGAGTTTATTCAAAAAAAGGCGCAGGACGTATTTTACGACCCTGCAGTAGCCACCAAGGAAATTGTTGACGAGGTATTTGCTACGGTAAATGACCGCATGAAACTAGTAAAGACCTTAGCCATTGCCAAAAGTGCTATTCGCCATAACATGAGCAAGGATTTGCCTAAGATGGAAACGCCTACTTGTATTATTTGGGGAGAAAACGATACCGTAACACCTCCTGAAGTTGCAGAAGAGTTTCATCAGCTCTTGCCAGACTCTGATTTGTTTTGGATTGAAAAATGTGGCCATGCTCCCATGATGGAACATCCAGATGAATTCAACACCATCTTGGATTCTTGGTTGGAAAAGCGCAATTTTTAGCAGATGCATATCAAGTCGGCCGAATTTGTCATGTCGAACACCGATGTGGCCAAATGCCCTAAAGACCCAATTCCTGAATATGCTTTTATCGGAAGGTCCAATGTAGGGAAATCTTCCCTCATAAACATGTTGACCGAACGGAAGAGTTTGGCCAAAACGTCGGGAAGACCTGGAAAGACCCAACTTATCAATCATTTTAAAATCAACAACAATTGGTTTTTGGTGGATTTACCAGGTTATGGTTACGCTCGGGTTTCCAAAAAGGACAAAAAAACCTTCCAGAAATATATCACGGAGTACTTTCAAAAACGAAAGCAACTGGTTTCCGCCTTCGTACTCGTGGATATCCGACATGAACCCCAACCCGTCGACTTGGATTTTATGGAATGGTTGGGTACCAATGGAATTCCCTTTGCCATCATCTTCACCAAGGCCGACAAGTTAAAACCTTTTGCGATAGAACGCGAGGCACAGGCTTACTTACAAAAACTGATTGAAGGGGTTTGGGAAGAAGCTCCGCCCCATTTTATTACTTCATCGAGTCATCGGATAGGACGAGATGAATTGCTCAGGTACATTGATAAGACTAATCAGGAAGTTCTTGGAAATATTTGACCAAATAATATTCTGATAAACTCAGAAGCAGCATTCATCAATTTCAATTAAAAGAAACCCCACGAAAGCAATAGCTTTATATGCTAATAATATGTTTATAAAGCTTATTGGATGAAAAAACCATTACAACCTGTAAGAGACTTTCTCCTTTCCTACCAAACACCAAAAAATATGGTAGACGCAGATGTATTTTACTACAAAGACCAGCAAGTACATTATGTAAAACTCAATAGCGAAGTTTTGGCTAAATCTTTGCGCAACGAAATAATGTTGTTTGGCGAGGAAGTAGAGTGTGATGATTTCCCATTAGGTAGTTCCAAAATTTATGGGGAACCCCATTTACCAATAGACTGGGAATGGCCTGAACACAACTATTTTATAGCCCAATTCAATCTGGAAGATTTAAAAACATTTGACTGGGAAAATCTTTTACCGGAAACCGGGATGCTCTATATTTTCATAGAATGTGATTTCTGTGAAGACGAGATACCTTTAAAAGCTTACTATTATGATGGTCCATTAGAAAATCTTGAAAAAGCTCATTGGCCTTCTGAACTTTTGGACCAAGCAGCCAGTAGTCTTGGTTTAGAACACCTGGTGGAATCCCCGGTATATAAATGTAAATTCAAGAATTGTCTTCGATTGGGTATACATCCCCATTATGAAGATATGGACGCCTTTCTTGATGAAGAAGTCAGCCATGAAGGAGTTACCGAATTCCTCGAAGGTTTAAGTAATACCATTTCAGAAAAATTTGAATGTATTTGTAGTACAAGTAAGACGCCGCATAAAGATACCATGATTGGGATATCCGATTTTGATGAGCACGACACTTTGGGTTTTTTCAATGGACAACCTGCATTTGTACAAATGGAAGAATACCCATTTTTCGAAGACGCTGGTGAACCTACAACAATCTACACTTCAGATGCTAAAGAAGCCTTACTGTTTCGATTTAGTTGTTTTGAAGGATATGCTAATCTTTTTATTACGAAAGATGATTTAAAAAACAAAATTTTTGAAAATACCCAAAGCTATTATTCGGGAGGATAACTTCTGAAAATTCAAAAAATGGATTATCCTATACGATGCTTGATAAGTCGAATTAAAGCCTTTGATGTTTGTAGACTATTGAGTTCTTGGGTGGAAATCAAAACCTCTAGTCCCTTTTCACCTTCTACCAGTACAATTGGAAATTCAAACTTGTATCCAAATTTGGACGCGTAGGTCTTTTGGAATTCATCCCGATGCAAAAACTCCATGGGATATTGGCTATTCTTCCTAAACCTTTTCCATGTTTGATTCTCTCGAACTACTCCGAAGGTGATATCGCATAAATTGCAATCATAGGTAGAAGGACTGAAAACTTTATGCAAACTATCCAAAAGTGCATTTTTCTTGCCAGAGTTGGCGTTGTAAACAAAAACAAGTTTTGCAATAGGGTTTTTCATCAAGTCCTCTAGACAGATTTCAAATGGATATTATCCTTGAAGCAACTGAACATATCCGTCGAATTATTTTTGCAATTCTAACTTCTCAGCAAAATAGTCGCAAAAATCCTTCATGGTGGCCGTCATCTTGTCGTCTTGGGTTGCGCGCATGAACGTATCAGACATAGTCACCAACGTTTGATGAAAAAAGACTTTCATTTCATCCACAGGCATATCCTTCGTCCAAAGGTCAATTTTCAAAGATTCCTGATTTTGACTGTCCCATACGGAGAGCATCATAGCCTTTACTTCTTCGTTTTCAACACCACCATCCTGTGCAGACCAATGTAGTTCTTCTGGAACTCGATTTTCATCCAAACCGACGGTGAGTTTTATTTCTGATGTATGTTTTACTGCCATTTTATCGTTTCGGTTTATAATTCGATTGCTTCAAGATTTCATCCGAAGGTAAATCAAGTACCTCCTGAAGTGTTAAGGATTCATTTTTTGCGACAAAAGCGCGCAGGATTTGCCATCCCAAAAAGCGACCTAGTCGTCCGGGTGATTGATTGTCTAAAGCCAACCGGAACTTTGAGAAAGGAGCGGGGTCCAAGAATCTGGCATCCAATGCCGCATTGGTACTGTATAACAGTTCGTTCTCTATAAAATACCGCCAAATCTGCTCTTCATTGGCGAACGCCCAATCCATCTCATCTGTTGTATAGCCTATTTTTTGTGCATCGGTAAGTTGCGGAACCAATTTATCCTTGAGATATAGAAGCTTGCCGTAGTATACCATTTTTGCCAAAAAAGTTCTTCCACGTGGCACACGCACCACTTTTCTTGAGAAGGTCCCGGCCACATCCGACACCAAATAGGTTTTATCCAATCCTTTGGCGATATACCGGGGAACGCTTTGGTAAAACCGATGATCCGCCCCGAGGTAATTGTCAAGCCCTAAAAGTAAAAGCGTATCTGCCAGAATCACCCGATTTTCATAATTGACATCAGAGGTCAGTGTTATCACTTTTGGAACCGCTTCTCCAGGGAAGTAATAGGTTACATGCTTGTAAAAATCTTCCAAGGCCAAGGAAGTTTCATCAAAAGAATCAAATGCCTTGTTCACTTCTTCGGCAATTTCTTGCTGGAGAGTATCCTGAAGTTTATTCATCCAAATACTATCTGGATATTGGGCTGGGAACAAATACGGGTATTTCGCTTTTAATTCTGGAAGTTTTTCTGGAGGAGTGGTTGCAAAATCCCGGTCAAATCGCGCGACAGAAAGATTGACCTCCAACGCATTGATTTTTTTCTCGGTTTCATCCTCTTTTTTACATCCTTCAACCATAAAACCAACCCACAGTCCCAAAATGATGGATATTAGTGCTCGGAAGAATTTAGATAACCGCTTCATTATTAAGATAACACCCTTTAAATTTACGGTGGACAAAGGTATAGTATTTGAACATAAAGATTAGATCATGCAAACAGAAAAGGTTATCACGCACATCGTAGGTTGGTTAAAGGATTATGCAACTTCTGCAAAAATGAGTGGTTTTGTGATTGGGGTCTCCGGAGGAATTGATTCTGCGGTGACCTCTACGCTTTGCGCTAAAACGGGATTGGATGTCCTTTGCCTGGAAATGCCCATCCATCAAGGCAAGAATCAAGTAACCCGTGCCGACAGGCATATTGATTGGTTGCAAAACAACTTTTCCAATGTAAAACGACAACCCGTAATTCTAACCCCGGTTTTTGATAGCCTTGTAGAAGCTCTTCCGCCTGTGGATAACGAAGAGGAGCGATTCATGTCATTGGCCAACACGCGTGCCCGTTTGCGCATGACCACCTTATATTATTTTGCCGCCCTCAAGAAATACTTGGTTGCCGGAACAGGTAATAAAGTCGAAGACTTTGGCGTAGGTTTCTATACTAAATATGGAGATGGTGGTGTAGACTTAAGTCCGATTGCAGATTTGTTAAAGACTGAAGTATATGCGGTGGGCGCCTCGCTTGGCGTAAATCAAGACATTATGGAGGCCGCACCTACAGATGGCCTGTGGGGAGACTCCAGAACCGATGAAGAACAGATTGGAGCCAGTTATCCGGAGTTGGAATGGGCCATGGCTAGGGACGCGGAAGGCAAGACTCTCACTGACTTCAACGATAGGGAGCAAGAGGTGTTTAGAATATATAAACAGTTCAATTCTGCCAATATGCATAAGATGATTCCTATACCGGTTTGCGAAATTCCTGAGGACTTAAAGTAGCTTTTTGTCTGAAAAAACCCAGCAGTAAACGAAAAAAACCCCAGAAATTTTAAGGTTTTAAGAAAAAAATCACATTTTTACGTCAGCAAATAGTTAACTTGCCCGCACGCCGTGTAAGTAAATAAGTACTAAACAGTTTAACTGTTTAATTTAATCCAAACCAAATGATAAAAGTATTAATTGCTGACAACCACCCCATAGTTCGTCTTGGCATCAAAACCGTCGTAGAAACCAGCGCTGACATGGAAGTCATCGCCGACGTTGCCACTACAGCCGAACTGTTTGAAGTATTGGAGAAAGTCTCGCCAGATGTTGTCATGTTGGAGATGGATATTCCTGAAATGAATGGGATAGCCGCTCTACGTGCACTGAAGCAAGATTTTCCTGATGTAAAGACGCTGATGTACAGCGGACAATCTGAAGATGTTTATGCCTTGAGCACCATTAGAGCCGGTGCTTTTGGGTACCTTTCCAAAACAGCCGACCTGGATTACATTATATCCGCAGTTCGCAAAGTTGCTGAAGGAAACATGTTCATAACCAACGAACTAGCGCAGAGATTGGCCTTTGATGAAGGTACCCAAAAACCAAGAAGATTCTTTAGAAAGCTATCTTCACGAGAAGTAGAGGTACTCAAACTATTGGCCAGTGGCAAACGAAACAAAGAGGTCGCTGAAGGACTTAATCTCAATGAGAAAACCGTAAGTACTTACAAAGCCCGTTTGATGAAAAAATTAAACGTGGACAACCTTGTAGATTTATTGCAACAAGCAAAAGCACTAGAGCTTTACTAAATACTCCAACCTTAAGGGAAGCCCAATATCGATAGATGTTGGGCTATTTTTTTATGCCAACACACGATTCAGTTTGGCATTTAAAAGCTTATTTAGCTGTAAATAATTTACAATCTCTTCCAAAACCTCTTCGTTACCTGAGGCTTGGTCCTTGGTTTTTTCTTGTAGTTCGTGTATGCGGGCCTTGATGAGGTTACAACGAAAGGTTAGAATGGTTTCACCCACCAATTGGGACACTCCATACTCTTTTCCTTTTGGATATATGTCCTTGCGTTCCCAATCGTGGAGTTCATAGCGTTCTTCTTCCATTAAGATGTTCGATACATCGTTCACCAATGACTGATCCAAAGAATCCAAAAAGCTCTTCAAACTAAATTCGGGCGTCTCGTTCAAAGACTCTATCAAGGTGTAGTACAATTTTCGGAACCGTTCATTGGTCAACTCGATTTCATCTTCCTGTAAATCAAGATATATTTTCTCGTAGACTTTTGATTCCGTTTTTTCGGGTTCCAAAACCAATTCACCCTCTTCATTTTCCTTAAGGATTAAATCCTCAAATTCCTGTTTTTGAGAACCATACAGAAGCAAAACCTCAATAATCTTTCGTTCTAGCTCATATTGAACATCTACTTTTTCCGCAACAGGGTCCGGCTTTACAACCTCAAAGGCTTTTTGTTCTTGTTTTTGCTTTTTTTGGGCCTCTACCCGCGTTTTTTTGTCAATCTGGGCAAGGGTGTTGTAGAGCACGTCTTCTGAAATCTGCATCATGGAAGCACATTCTTGAATGTATACTTCCTTTTTGATTTGGTCAGGAATCTTACTGATGCTTCCCACAATATCGCGGATGGTTTCCGCACGCTTAATCGGGTCACCCGCGGCCTCTTGGGTCAACAGCGATGTTTTGAATTGAATGAAATCCTTGGCATTTTCTTGCAAATATGCCACGACCTCCTCGTAGGAATTGTTTTTAGCAAAACTATCCGGGTCTTCACCCATAGGGAAAGTGCACACTTTTACGTTCATCCCCTGTTCCAAAATCAAATCGACTCCACGCAAGGAAGCCCGCAACCCAGCGGCGTCACCATCAAATAACACGGTAATATTCTTAGTCAACCTATGGATAAGCCGAATCTGTTCCGGAGTCAAGGCCGTTCCGCTACTGGAAACCACATTTTGAATGCCGCGTTGGTACAATTGAATCACATCGGTATAGCCTTCCACCAAATAGCAATTGTCTTCTTTGGCTATGGCTTGTTTGGCGTAATAAATCCCATAAAGCACCTTGCTCTTATGGTAGATATCGCTTTCAGGCGAATTCAGGTATTTTGCTGCTTTTTTGTCATTGGTAAGAATTCTTCCGCCAAAGCCCAAAACTCTTCCGCTCATGGAGTGGATGGGGAACATCACCCGCCCTTTAAAGCGGTCAAATGTTTTCTGTGTACCGTCATTTTGCGGTTTGACAATGGTCAATCCGGTTTTCTCTAAAAATTCGAGTTGGTATGATTTGCCCAACGCTTCTTGCGTAAAAGCCTCCCACTGGTCCAGGCTGTACCCCAGTCCAAACTTTTTGATGGTACTTTCAGTGAACCCTCGCTCTTTAAAATAGGTTAACCCAATTGCTTTCCCCGGTTCAGTGTTCCAAAGGGTATTTTCAAAATAACTTTGGGCATATTCGGAAACCAGATACATGCTCTCCCGCTCACTGGCTTGTTCCTTTTCCGCATCGGTTTGCTCGGTTTCCTCAACCTCGATATTGTATTTTTTGGCCAAATAACGAATCGCCTCGGGATACGAAAAGTGCTCGTGCTCCATAATGAAAGCCACTACATTTCCCCCTTTTCCACTACTGAAATCTTTCCAAATTTGTTTGACCGGCGAGACCATGAAGCTTGGCGTACGCTCGTCGGTAAATGGACTTAACCCTTTGAAATTGGACCCGGATTTTTTGAGTTGTACAAAATCGCCGATAACCTCCTCTACCCTGGCGGTTTCATATACTTGATCTATGGTGTTTTTTGTTATCAAGGCTGTCCTAAATATGGGGAAGGTAACCAAAAACAAATAGTTCCGCAATGTTCAAAACCGCATCAAACAGCCGTCCAATTGTCACTGTTGTCTACAGGTCAATTGAAACGCCCTATCCATCAATTCCTCAACCTTCGCCAGCCCAAACTTAAAAATCTTTACTGGTAAAAACATCTTTTGTCAAGGCAAAAGAACTCAAAAGCAAGCGGTGGGATGAAAGGCAATTCAAGAAGTAGTAATTTGAACAAACACATCATAGTAGCAAAATCCAAAATTCGTCAAAAGTTATATGCTGGAAATTCTGTTTCGTGTTGTATTTGCAATCAAAAATTCAAACAATTCAAAACGTCTGGGTGGATTGTAAAAAAAGGTGGGAAATGTATAAGTTGTGGTGCCCGTCAACGGCATCGTCTGCTGTGGAAATATCTAGAACAGCAATTGCCAAAAACCCTATCAAACCTGAAGGTGCTTCACTTTGCACCTGACAAATCCTTATACGAAAGGCTTTCAACATTTGATTTCGAAGCCTACATAAGTTGTGATCTGTTCCCAGAGAATTTGCACTACATTCCTAAGGAAAAGATTGTCAAAGTAGACATCACCCAAATCCCTTATGACGAAAATACTTTTGATATCATACTTTGCAATCATGTACTTGAGCATATTCCTAATGACCATCATGCCATGAGGGAGTTGTATCGGGTAATGAAAGTCGGAGGATTCGGTATTTTTCAGGTTCCTGTGGATTATTCGAAGAAAGAGACCTTTGAAGACTTTACCATTACCTCACCCCGAGGTAGAAAAAAAGCATTTGGTCAATTCGACCATGTGCGGTGGTACGGAAGAGATTATCCCCGTAGACTGGAAGCTGCTGGATTTATAGCAGCGGAAAACGCTTTTGTCAATTCGTTTAGCGAGAAAGAAATCAAATATTTTGGATTTGACCCTAAGGAATTGATTTATCATTGCACAAAAACCTAAATTAGACAGTGTAAAAGCGTACCATGTCTATTTACCAAAAACTAGGACAAATCGCCACCAAATTTGGTGGAAAACATCTTTTTTTCAAGTACGGTTTCAATTTTTCTCCCATGTACCGCAGAAGTACGGCGCGCGTCACCCATGTGGATAAGGACCTTAAAAGCATACGTGTCAAACTGCCCATTAGCTATAAAAACCGAAATTATGTGAGTTCGATTTTTGGCGGAAGCATGTTCTCTGCAGTAGATCCGTTTCCAATGGTACAGCTTATCAATCTTTTGGGCGATGATTATGTGGTTTGGGACAAGTCGGCTAAAATAGTATTCAAAAGACCAGCATACGAAAATCTGTTTGCCACCTTTACGTATACCGATTCGGAAGTTGAGCGTATCAAGGCGCAAGTAGCCGAACAAAACGAGATTGAATTCAAAAGAACCAATGCTTTGACCAATAAAACTGGTGAAATTGTTTTTTGCGAAGTGGAAAAAACACTTTATGTCGCGAACAAAGCCTTTTTCAAAGCCAAACGGAAAGCAAGAAAACAGGAAAGCCGCTGATAACGCCTAAAAAAGAGGACAAGCCATGATACTTTTCTTTGGAATTCGGCCGGGCAAGGCTTTACAAACCCCTTTAAAGGGGATGGCCTGCCCCCACTGTGGACAACAGGACACCTTGACTTTGGTATCACGGCCAAATTACTTCCATATCTTTTGGATTCCCTTGTTCACGGTCAATACTTCACGCTATATCGAATGCTCGCATTGTTTCAAGGTATTTGATGAAAAGTCCTTTACGCCTGCCATGCAACGCGCTTTGCCCCGCTAAATCCTACAAATCGAATCGAAGGCCCAACGAAATGTTGTTTTGCTTTACTTCGGCGTCCTTGAAAATTGGATTGAGGTCATATTTGGCATAGAGCAGAACCCCTTCTACCCCAACAAAAGCACTTAAACCATAAATGAGGTTATTGGTGTTATAGTCGCGTTTGAGCTTGTCCTTTATGCGATTGCCATCTTCAGTGTATTTCAACTTTTGTCGGGTTCCCAAGTTGATTCCACCATAGCCTCCAATCCCAAACCTTGGTTGTCTTCTCAAAGAATAGCGAAAGTTGTTCTCATATTCCCGATAGCGAGATGGACCAAATTCCAAGTGGACCGGAAACACTAAATTATCCATTCGAAGTTTTGATTTCTCCAGTTCGAGGTCAAAGGTTTCCAAACGGGTTTCTTGTCCGTCTTGAACGAAAAATTGATTGTTATCGGGTTTTAAACCATTGAATTGAAACGAAAAACCATAGTTAAACCGTAGAAAGTTACTGTTGCGAAAAACACGCGTTCGCCATTGCCAACCAATTTCAAAGAAACGGCTGCCCCCAACGCGATATGGACTATCATTCAAGGATTGTCCTTCAATTATGGCATTGTTCAAACCGAATGCAATCACCAAGTCCGAATACGTTCTTCTGTCGTATTTGATATCCCTACGCCAGCTACGTTCGCTAAAGCTAAAGGCTGGCCTTCCATTAATATCGATACCCAATCGTACCCGGTCATCCGAAATTGTATCAGCTTCTATCAAGACCAGCGTTTTACCGCGATTGCGCTCCAACAAATCGATTTGGTTTTGTACGATAGCAAGTCGATTCTCGATGTTCAACGCTCTCTTTTTTGCTGCGGTCTCTTTGAGAACATCCGCTTCTTCTGCTGAGATACTCCCTCTTTCCAGTCGTTTGTTGATATCTTTTACCTCCTGCTTGAGCGCCTCTTTTTCTTGTTCGGTGATTTTTTCTTTCTGTGCTTTGAGGACTTCTATCTTTTTCTCATAACCTTCTTGGGCGAAACCCTTTAAGGCGAACAGAAGCATAATGCATAGTGAAAGAATCTTGATATTGTTTTTCATTTTTTTGATTGATTTTGGATCCTGAGGTTCCTGCTCCCCGCTACGCGGGGAGGGAAACCAAAGGCCTTTTGATTGATGATTTAATTGTTGCGGTCGGCCACCGCGGTACGTAGTTTTAAATAGCCTTCTTTCAAGGCATCGAATATTTGGTCACGGAACGTTCCGTCAATTTCTTGTTCGACTTCGTTGAGCAAAGCCATGGCATCAACACCTTCTTCGGATAGGATATTTTTCTCAATAAAAATTTCGCGTTGTGCAGTTCGAAGTAGGGCATCAATTTCCGCATCGGTGACTGCCACATTGCTAGAACGCTCTAATTCTTCGACCGTATGCAAAATCTCTTTCGCTTTCAGTTCTATGGCATCCAAGGTAGGTTGTTCCAGCAATTCTCCATTTTCCTTAACGAAGGCAAGCGTGTTCATCTCTTCAGTTTCTTCTTTGGGCAGCTCCTCAAAAGTTTCTTGATTATCCGCCACTTTAGGAGTCGATTCAGTGATGATTGCTATGTTATCCGAAGGTAAATCCTTGTCGATTTCCTCTTGAAACTCGAGTTTTGGGTCCATCTGGCTCGCCGGAGTGTCCACAACTTCGTTTATAGGCTCAATATTGGGGTCATCTGAATTCCAAAAGGCGAAGGTCAGCACAATCAGTCCAATAAAACAGGCAGCCAACATCAGTATATATTTGGAAGCATTATGCTGCTTTTTTTCTGATGGCAATTGGTCGGAAATCTTTTCCCAGGCTTTGTTGGAGGGCTTGATTTGTCTCTCTTCCAATTTTTCCCGCATCAGTTTGTCAAACTTATCCATAGTCCTTTTTTTAATTTCTTCCCCTTTTCGAGGCATCAATGCCTCGTAATCCCAAACTATCTTGCAATTGTCGTCTTGCCTTGAACAATTGTGATTTTGAGGTGCCCTCCGAAATCTTCAACATTTTTGCAATTTCTTCATGGCGATACCCCTCTATGGCGTGTAGCAAAAACACCATTTTATAACCTTCTGGCAATGCATCAATATGCTGTTGTATAAAATCAACTTCCCAAGGTTCTTGCGCTTCCAGCATTTGAACTGAACTTCGTTCCAAAGCCGTTTCATCATAAACAACAAATTGTTTTTTCCGTAAATGTGAAATGCACTCGTGCACCATTATTCTTCGTATCCATCCCTCAAAACTTCCTTGAAAACGAAAACTATCCAGCTTTTTAAAAACCTTTACAAAACCCTCAACCATCACGTCTTCCGCAAAATGGACGTCTTTGATGTATTGTCTACAAACGCCGAGCATTTTGGGCGAATACTTCTCATAAAGGGCCTTTTGTGCCAAAGCATCGTTTTTCAGGGCCTTCTTTATCCAATATTTGTCGTTATGCTGTAATCTGATGACTTTCAAATGGGTTCTCGGTTCGTTTCAATTTAATAGACGCAATTCCTATGCAAAACGTTGTCCAACGCTTGCAAAAAATACGAAGAAATAAACAAAATATTGATTTACAGCAGTTTGCGATTTACTTTTTTCGCTCCACTACATAGTTGACCATCAAGGTCAAGGAAGATTTATAAATGGAATCGGGATACTGGTCCAATAGGGCAAGCGCCTCGTCTTTGAACTCGAGCATTTTGGTAACGGCATATTCCAATCCACCTTTTCCTTTAACGTAAGTAATAACTTCTTTAACCCTTTTCTTGTTCTTATTGTGGTTTTTGATGGTATTGATAAGCCATCGGCGTTGCGATTTGTCGCTTTGGTTCAGGGCATAAATCAAAGGCAGGGTCATTTTTTGTTCTTTGATATCTATCCCGGTGGGCTTTCCAATTTTTTCTTCACCATAGTCAAAAAGGTCATCTTTGATTTGAAAAGCCATTCCGCACAACTCGCCGAACTTTCGAAAGGTTTCCACATCATCAGAATCCGGACGAACCGAACAAGCGCCCATGCTACAACATGCCGCAATAAGCGTTGCCGTTTTTTGACGGATGATGTCATAGTACACCTCTTCCGTAATATCGAGCAAACGGGCTTTTTCAATTTGAAGCAATTCCCCTTCACTCATGTCTTTTACGGCGTTGGAGATAATATGCAGCAAATCATAGTTATGCTTTTCCAAAGCAACTAGTACCCCTCTTGAAAAAAGGAAATCCCCAACCAATACGGCTATTTTGTTTTTCCACAGCGCATTGACGGAAAAAAAACCTCTTCGCTTATGGCTATCGTCAACCACATCATCATGGACCAAACTTGCGGTGTGAATCAACTCGATAATGGAAGCACCGCAGTAGGTTCTATCGTTTACCTCACCATTGTTCAGCAATTTGGCGGTCAAAAAAACAAACATGGGTCGCATTTGTTTTCCTTTCCGATTGATAATGTAATACGTAATGCGGTTAAAGAGCGCAACCTTGGAAGACATGGAATCGTGGAACTTTTCTTCAAAAAGTTCCATTTCTTGGGCAATGGGTTCCTTGATTTGGGAAACTACCTTCAAACTACTTCCGGATTGTTTGGTTTCTATCGAATATCAAAATTAGCGAAAAAGCATAGGTTTCTCCTGTAGAATTGATGTTTTGGCACTTAAATCCCATGAAAGGGGGCCTAGGGTTGAAGAATACCGAATCAGTTCGTCTTGTTGGCCAGTTGCCCACAGGCGGCATCAATATCCTTTCCCCTGGATTTTCGAACAGTAACCGTGATGCCATTTTCCATCAAGGTTTTTTGATAGCGCTCTAAAGCCGAATCGGAGGCTTGTTGAAACATGCCATCATCAATGGGGTTATACTCAATGAGATTTACCTTGGATGGTGCAAATTTGCAAAACCGCACCAAGGCATCAATATCTTTTTGGCTGTCATTAATATTTTCCCAAACCACGTACTCATAAGTGATTCTTTTTTTGGTTTTGGCATACCAATGTTCTAGGGCCTCGCGTAAATCTTTTAAAGGAAAGGCGGCATTGAACGGCATAATGGAAGTACGGACCTCGTCAACAGCGGAATGGAGGGAAACCGCAAGGTTAAACTTGACTTCTTCATCGGCCATTTTCCTAATCATCCTAGGTACACCAGAGGTCGAAACCGTAATTCGTTTAGGGGACATGCCAAGCCCTTCTGGCGAGGTAATTTTGTCAATCGCTTTGAGCACATTTTTATAATTCATCAGCGGCTCTCCCATGCCCATAAAAACGATGTTGCTAAGGGGTCGGTCAAAATAGAGGCGACTTTGCTGGTCGATTGCCACTACCTGGTCGTAGATTTCATCAGGATTGAGATTGCGCATGCGCTTTAGGCGGGCCGTGGCGCAAAACTTACAATCCAAGCTGCACCCCACTTGACTGGATACACAAGCTGTGGTTCGCGTTTCGGTAGGAATCAATACGGATTCCACAACCAAGCCGTCGTGCAACTTGACAGCATTTTTGATGGTACCGTCCAAACTCCGTTGCATCTGGTCTACCTCAATGTGATTGATGACAAAAGTGTCTTCCAGCTTTCTACGGGTTTCCAACGAAATGTTGGTCATTTCATCAAACGTATGCGCCGATTTTTGCCACAACCATTCATAGACTTGGTTGCCCCGAAAAGCCTTGTCGCCTTCTTGTTCGAAAAACGTCCGAATTTGGGCTTTGGTCAATGCTCGTATGTCCTTTTTGTCCTGCTGCATTTCCGGGCAAATATACGCACAAAAAAACCCGCGAAGTTCCTCAAACAGCGCGGGTTGGATTGTTATTGTCTTGGATTACAAAATCAACATGGCATCGCCATAGGAGTAAAAACGATATTGCTCCAAAATAGCTTGCTTATATGATTTCTTCATCAAATCGTGCCCCATAAAGGCCGAAACCATCATCAACAGGGTTGATTTTGGCAAATGGAAATTCGTAATCATACAGTTGGCAATACTGAACTCGTAAGGAGGGAAAATGAACTTATTCGTCCAGCCTTCAAATGTATTCAACGTATGCTCCGAAGAAACGGCACTTTCCAATCCTCGCATTACCGTGGTCCCCACAGCACAAACTTTTCTTTTATTCTGCTTGGCATTGTTTACTATCTCAGTAGCTTTCTCATCAATCACCAATTCTTCACTATCCATTTTGTGTTTGGATAAATCTTCTACCTCTACTGGGTTGAAGGTTCCCAGACCAACATGTAAGGTTACCTCAGCAAAGTCGATTCCTTTAATTTCCAAGCGCTTCAAGAGGTGTCTGGAGAAGTGAAGTCCCGCTGTTGGAGCAGCAACCGCTCCTTCATGCTTGGCGTAAATGGTTTGGTAACGCTGTTCATCCTCAGGCTCTACCATTCTTTTGATGTATTTCGGGAGTGGCGTCTCGCCCAATTCCCGCAACTTTCTTCTAAAATCAGTGTAGGACCCGTCATACAGAAAACGTAGCGTGCGTCCTCTAGAAGTGGTATTATCAATTACTTCCGCCACCAAACTTTCGTCCTCACCAAAATACAGTTTGTTTCCAATCCGGATTTTGCGCGCAGGATCTACCAAAACATCCCAAAGACGTTGTTCTTGGTTAAGCTCGCGTAATAAAAATACTTCAATACGCGCACCGGTTTTTTCCTTATTTCCGTATAGGCGCGCGGGAAAAACCTTTGTGTTGTTCAACACCATGACATCACTTTCATCGAAATAGTCAATCAAGTCTTTGAACATTTTGTGTTCGATTTTTCCGGAATCGCGATGAATCACCATGAGTTTTGACTCGTCTCTGTTTTCAGAAGGATACTCTGCCAAAAGCTCGCTTGGTAGCTCAAAGTTGAAGTTTGATAATTTCATAAAGGTTTCTAGATTTTTTGAAGTCCGCAAATATACAATCCTGAGATAGGGGATGTCAAGTAAAAAAGGTCTAAAATCGGGACTAAACTTCTTTTATTTCAAATCCCAACAGCTTCAAATCATTCCAATATTCCGGATAGGATTTGGAAACGACATCAGCTTCGTTCACATATAGGGAAGTGCGTAAGGCCAATGGCCCAAATGCCATAGCCATTCGATGGTCGTGATAGGTGTCTACAATGACGTTTTCCTTGATTGCATTAGAAGGTTCAAGCGTAAGGCTTTTGTCATCCGTTTTCACCTCAGCACCAAATTTGGAAAGTTCGGTTTTCATTGCCGCCAAACGGTCTGTTTCTTTGATAGGTAAGGTATGCAATCCGGTAAGATGGCACCCTATTCCCAAACCAAAGCAAGTCACGGCCAATGTTTGGGCAATATCTGGCGCATTCGCCAAATCGCATTCAAAAACCTGGGGAAGCTCAGCATCTTTTTTATGTAAAGTCATGGTCTGATTAGCGAACTGGGTTTCTACCCCAAAGGCTTCATAAATTTTTTGGGAAACACTGTCGCCCTGCAATGAATTGGAGCGATAGGACCGCAACGTAATTTCTGAACCGGGTGCACTCAAAGCAAGTATGCTGTAAAAATAGCTCGCCGAACTCCAATCCGATTCCACTTCAAGGGCCAAATTTGCTACTTCACTTTTGTGCGCAACCGTAATGATATTTCCTTTAAAAGTGGTTGCCACCCCCAATTGCTCCAATAGGCTCAGGGTCATTTTAATATAAGGGACGGACGTAATTTTTCCAATTAGCTCCAAGGTCAATCCATTGGGCAAGCTAGGGGCAATTAGCAATAACGCGGAAATGTATTGGCTACTTATATTGGCCGGAAGCGATGTACTGTTTCTGGTAAGGTGCTTCCCCTTAATCCGTAAAGGTGGACAACCATCTGTTTCCAAAAAATCGATTTCGGCCCCCAAGGATTTCAGAGCTTCCACCAATACCCCAATAGGACGTTGTTTCATTCGCGCCGAACCTGTTAATACCACCTCTCGACCTTCTTGGGAAGCGAAAAACGCAGTCAAAAAACGCATCGCCGTACCGGCATGGTGAATGTCTACTTCGCCATATGTTTTTTGAAGACCTGCTTCCATAACGTGTCCATCATCGGAAATGGATACATTACTAAGGGCCAAATTAGGGTAAAGGGCCTTGAGCAGGAGGAGACGGTTGGTCTCGCTTTTGGAACCAGTCACCTGAACGGTTCCCTTAATCGTATTATGGGGTTGTTTCGAGAGCTGTAATTTCAAAACAGAAGGGCGTTATAATGAAGCGGCTAAGATAGGCTATTTCAGCTTTTCATTGTCATGATGCCGGTCATGGTCGCGTTTGGTTTTGATATCCAATTTACGGTCAAATGCAGCCTGTAAATCGATACCGGTTTGATTGGCTAGACAAAGCACCACGAAAACCACGTCTGCAAGCTCTTCTCCCAAATCTTTTGCCTTATCCGACTCCTTTTCACTCTGTTCACCATAGCGTCGGGCAATGATTCGAGCCACCTCGCCAACCTCTTCGGTGAGTTGGGCCATATTGGTTAGTTCGTTAAAGTAGCGAACCCCATGGTTTTGAATCCATTCGTCTACAGCTTTTTGGGCGTTTTGAATATGCATGATATCAAATTTTAGACAAAACTAGCTTTTCGGATTCTTTGGTGATAATTTGATTAAAGAATTCTTTCAGATAAGGATAATACATAGAGGCTATGGAGGCCCTTTTGATTTCAAAATTGACAATGACATCCACATGACTTTCTCTAGGTACGACATTGTATTTGAACAATCCCAATTGGTCAGGCAACCCAAAAACTTGGGATTTTGGACAAGATTTTACTTGATACCCTTCCGGCAGTTTCAACTTCATCATATACACCTCTTTAAAAGGGAATCCAAAATCAACAGGGTATTCCCGTTTTTCTGATTTAAATGGATTTTCCTCAGTGCCCAAAAACAAAAGGGGCTGTATATACAAATCCGTATCCACGATATCTGCCGCCTCTTCATCATAAAAACTGAATTTCTCAGATACTGTCCCTTCATAACCTGAAGCGTTGGCTACTTCGTAATCCGAAATTTCAATATTGTGCAAGGCCGTCTCCTTTTCAGAAATATAATCCTCCTCGTCCATAGCGGCATAGGCGGTTCTGAATTTCAACGCGCTATGCCTATCATAGCGAGAATTAAAGGTTCCTTCAGCGGAACCATCCGAATTCAGCTCTAGATTCACGGAATACATGTTTCTAGATGTTCCTGGAGAAAGCAAATCAATTTCTCTCCACACCTGTTTTGGGTTATCAATAAGAATACCTTTCCAGTTGTAATCTTTTACGGGTAGAACATTTAAATCGCTAAACTCATGGGTGGCATCCATAAAAACAGGTTTTTCATCAACCTCCGCATATGCCACTACATAGTTCATCCGATTTATGGTTGGAAAAATAGGGATGAGATTGTCTTTTGTGCTGATGACAACCGGATTGGCGTTAATACCGGCATAGCGCAGCATGGCTACCAATAAAAGGTTGATGTCCGCTGCATTTCCTTTTTTCTCTTTAAGTGTTTTCTTCAGTCCGTTATAAAAGTATTTTCCATCATAACCGTTCCAAGTAATGTTGTCCTTCACATATTTGAAAATACGTTTCGTCTTTTCTATTGGTGTGGTCGCATCAGCTAACAATACATCCAACTCGTCATCAAAAGAATTGCTTTTGTCCAACTCATTTTTATAATCGGTGGAACTACCGATCATTTTAGCAACATCGCCCCAAGTTTGCGCGTAACTTCGGTAAACCCCTGGTAAATCCACTGAGACCAGTTCAAATAGAACACCGGAACAATAATTATCTAGATTGTCAACATATTCCTCCTCCTCTAAGGCAGGCATATTTTCCGCTTGGTATTCATTTACTACAACATCCATCCCGATACGATTGTCCACCTTGGTATAGGTATTTGGGTATACGTTTTGGTAGCCTTTGAAGGTTTGTTTAAAACGAAACCCTTTCGGTGTTCTCAATTCCGCCTTCATTTTCATAATCGGAATCGTGTATTGGAATCGAAATTCATCAATATTCCAAATAAAGGGGGAGGAAATTTTATACGAGAATTCGATTACAGAACCCTCCTTGACATTGGGCAAGGTGAAACCGACCTGATTGAAGTTGTAGCTCATATCAGTTTTGAACACGTCTGATTTGTTCAATTGGGAGGTAACCACTTTCCCACTTTCCAGGTTGTAGGTGGCCGCTTTAACCTTGGAAACCTTTTCCTCAGCCGTTCTGTTTTTGTACAATGGAATATTCTTGGTTGCATGCTCCAACCCATCGTTACCATAGATCTTAATCCGCTCGTATACCTCCGTGATGAGTTGGGTATTTCCACTATTGGTAACGAGATATGTATTTTGATATTTGTACAAAACACTGGCAGAAGCGCCATCGTCTATAGGACATTTTACTTCTTCTAGCTCAGCTTTGGAAACTTTTCCAAATTCATAGTCTTGTGCGCCTAACCCTATGCTTAAACCAAGCATAAGAATAGTGCAGAACAGTTGTTTTTTCATGGTTGGGTCTTTTGGATAAGTGCAATTTGGCGTTTGTCAGACTTGGAAATTTTTCGTTTGAAAGCACGATACAAGTCATAATCGGTGTTGGGGTATTCGCCCGCTTTTATCAAAAGCTTTCTTTCGATGTTCAAAAGATTACCTTCAGCGGAAAAACTGATACTGTATTCCCCGAATTTGTTTTCTATTTTAGTAGGTTCTGGAAGCGTCTCCACAGAATACCCTACAGGCAACGCTACCTCATAGGAATCCTTATCCAAAAATCCTCTTTGGATTTCCATGGGGTACTTACGGTTTCGATGTCTTGGTGGGACGGACGCTTTTTCCGCGAAAGTGCGTATTGAAAATAGTATTCTGTCCCCTACTACATTGGCAAAATTGTTGACGCTTACTTTTACCTTTTCCTTGAATTCAACGGCATCTTTGTCGTTTTCAAAAGTGTATTCTTCAAGGGATATATTATTGATATGGCTCCAGAAGTTTTTATAATACTCGTCAACTTCCTCAGCGTCCTGATCTTCTAACCAATAATGCCTTCGGTATTGCACTCCAGTTGTAGAAATAACCAGGTTGCCGAGTATTGTACCATCCTTTTCCAAGGTGCATTTTCCAAAGGTTTCCTTAAGATTGTCTTCGTTCAAATAGGCTTGCGTGGTGACAATTTCGCCGCCCTCTGGCTTCATTACCAGAACTTTTCTACCATCCGTAAATGTGCCCAAATACCCGAAAGGTATGGTTTGGCTCGTTGAGTCCACCCAATAGTATTCACCCTTATAGGGAATAGCCAGAATAGCATGATTCCCTTGAATCAAATCGGGGAACTCTGGATCAAAATCTATTTTTTTAGGACCTGCTTGGACATGAACGTAGTACGATTCTACCCCTACCGTCTGTAAAAGGGCCCGTGTATAATTGGAAAGGCCTTTACAATCGCCATACTTCACATTATCCACTTCAATCGCACTAATGGGTTGGAACCCCCCTATACCGATTTGCACACTCACATAACGCGTGTTGTCCTGTACAAACTGAAAAACGATTTTTGCTTTTTCAAGGTCATCGTCTACACCCTTTACCAAAGAGAGGACTTTGTTCTTGGTAGCCTGATTCAATGCTTGTCTACCCTCGAGTAGATTATTCATCCAAATACCCAGTTCCTTCCAATTGCTGACCGTAGCATTAAAACCGTCAATATTGTACTTCGGTAATCGAACGGATAAATTTGGTGACAGCTTTGAAAACGACGGGGTCATTGCCTCAGGTTTTTCAGCTTGTAAATTTTCCGCCGTGTATACAATACGATTGCCTTCTTCTTTCTTTTTGTATGTAATCAACTCTAGATTTTTTTCCTTTATGATCGGTTTCAAAGAGGTATTGGCATAGGTGATGGAATACCTGCTCTTTTCCACAGACTCATTGAAACCTGGTATAAAATACCATTGAGGTAAAAAGCCTGTGTTCGAAGTTTCTATCTGGTAAGTAAACTCTATAGTAAAAGGATATGAAGTGGGTTTGTACTTATATACCAAAACCCGGTTATCCAAATACAAGGAAAATCCATCAACGGCACTAACATCCGCAAAGGATTTCTTTCGGATGTGCTCCTGTTGTTTCCCAAGCGCGTCATAAATATAAATATCAGCGCTTTTGACCTTGGTATTGGGGTCATACCCAATGGAAGTTCTTAGACCACGCATACCTTTTTTGTTTAAGATCGTGGTTACTACACGGCTGGTATAGGTTACTCGATTGGACGAATGAATTTCCATATCCAAGGCATCCAAACGCATAACGCTGTTCGCGTTTTCTTTTAAATCTGGTGATAGCCCAAGTAAAGAAAGTGAGAGGTCTTGTGCCATCAGTGTAGTTTGACACAGCACGGCAATCCCAAGTATCAGGTTTTTCATGTATCGTTAAGTTGGAAAAATGCTGAGACGAAATTGTCAAATTTCTTACAAAATCCAAAAACAATTTGGACCAACTGCGGTTATTCTCTGTTTTTGGTATCCATAAAGATGGTTACCGGACCGTCATTCAGTAGGTTTACTTTCATGTCTGCCCCAAATATGCCAGTCTGCACTTTTTTGCCAAGGTGGATTTCCAGTGCTTTTACAAAGTCCAAATATTGGGGCTCGGCCTGTTCTGGACGAGCTGCTTTGATAAATGAAGGGCGATTGCCTTTTTTCGTGAGGGCGTGCAAGGTAAACTGGCTTACTACAATGACTTCGCCATCCACATCCAAAAGGGAGCGGTTCATAGCGCCTTCCTCATCGCCAAAAACCCTGAGATTCCTTATTTTCTTGGCAAGCCAGGTGATATCTTCCGCATTATCCACCGTTTCTATGCCCAAAAGAACCAAAAAACCTACGCCAATATCGGCGACGGTGGCTCCATCGACTTTTATGTGGGCGTGTTTGACGCGTTGGATTACAGCACGCATGGGTTAGTTTTTGTAGATATCAATGCGATAGTTCTCCTCATCGCCGGTTACAATTTGAACATAACTTCTATAGCGAGACCATGAGATTCTATTTTCCTCCAGCGCTAGTTTTATGGCACAGTGTGGTTCGTCCAAATGGAGGCAATTGTTGAATTTGCATTCGCCTTTTAGCTTAAAAAATTCTGGAAAGTAGTCCCCAACCTCATCGGGTTCCATATCCACCACACCAAAACCTTTGATACCAGGGGTATCGATAATACGAGCACCAAAATCCAAATCATACATTTGGGCAAAAGTGGTGGTATGTTGTCCTTGTAAGTGCTGCTCTGAGATTTCGGTGGTTTTCAATTCCAAACCGGGTTGAAGGGCGTTGATTAATGTAGATTTCCCCACTCCCGAATGCCCTGAAAAAATAGTGGTTTTTTCGTGCATCAACGCCTGGACCTGATCTATATTTTGTCCTGTTTTTGCAGAAATAGAGAAACATTGATAGCCAATTTCTTGGTACAAATCAAATAGGTACTGTACTTCTACCAATTCATCTTCATCATAGGTATCCCATTTATTGAAGAGTAACACGGCGGGAATTTCATAAGCCTCTGCAGTTACCAAAAAACGGTCAATAAAACTGGGGAAGGTTTGCGGATTGTTTAAAGTGACCAACAAAAAAGCCAGATCCAGGTTGGAGGCAATAATATGAGTCTGTTTGGAAAGGTTTACGGATTTCCGAATGATGTAATTTTTCCGGTCGCCTATCTCCGAGATGATTCCAACTTCTTCGTCACCTTGAGTTTCGAGCATGAAACCCACCTCATCACCGACGGCAACGGGGTTGGTGCTTTTGATACCCTGTATACGGAACTTCCCTTTGATGCGGCATTTGTGGAAATCCCCATTCTCAGATTTCACCAGATACCAACTCCCGGTGGATTTATACACAGTTCCGCGCACCTTTCATACATATTTTGTGTGCAAAGAAACAATAATCGTTTAGTTTTCACGTATATCTTTGATATCATAATCATTTAACAATCAACACGCAATTATGAAACAACTATTATTTGTGGCGTTTTTAGCGCTAGCATCCACCTTTTCAGTGAATGCCCAAGAGTACAAGGTCATCACCAGTGTGGAATCTATTGTCCCAAATGGTTTGGGTCGTTCAAGAATTGTACAAGCCCTTGAAGACAAAGACTATCGTGAATACACTAGTGTTCAAACCGAGGAAGACAACACAAGAAACAAGTCAAAAAGAGGTGAGATTCGAGTAAAAAACTTTGAAGAAACCAAACTTTTGAACTTCTACAACATTGGAGGTATCCGTTTCCAAAACATCGCCGCCAACGATGCTTTGATTACTTCCATGTTAAACGACATGACGGCAAAAGGTTGGGAACTTGTTTTCGTAGCCAGTGCCGTAGAAAGTGAAGGTGGTAAAGGAGATGGTAAAGGGATTTTCATTACCCGGTACATCTTCAAAAAATAGCCTTTAACCAATTTATTAAAAGCCCTTTGACTTTTCAAAGGGCTTTTTTTTGACCCATATGCAACCCTTCAACCTATTTCTTTGTCCTTATAGATAATAGTAAAATAAAGAAATATGAAAAAAGTTTTGTGGGCCGCTGGACTGGTACTGGCTTTTAGCCTAAACCTCAATGCCCAGGAATATAAGGTCGTCACCAGCGTGGAATCCATTGTCCCAAATGGTTTGGGGCGTTCGCGAATCGTAAATGCCCTTGAGGACAAAGACTATCGGGAATATACCAGTGTTCAGACAGATGAGGACAATACCAGAAACAAATCCAAAAGGGGTGAAATCAGAGTGAATAACTTTGAGGAAACCAAACTTTTGAACTTCTATAACATAGGCGGTATTCGTTTTCAAAACATTGCAGCGAATGACGCTTTGATTTCTTCTATGTTGAACGACATGACGGACAAAGGTTGGGAACTCGTTTTCGTATCCAGCGCCGTGGAAAGTGAAGGAGGCAAAGGTGATGGCAAAGGGATTTTCATTACCCGGTACATCTTTAAAAAGTAAGCGTACCTTGCTGATGCAAAAAGCCTCGTGAGCTATCTCACGAGGCTTTTTTGATTATTGAGAGGAGTAAAAGCGTTTCTTTACCAAAACACCTTAAACCCTAATCCACCATATAAACCCTCCCCCCAACAAATGTATTTTTATTTACATACTTTGGTCTTCCATATACCTGCACGTCACCACCAGCTTTTATCTTGATATCCACATCGTTTTTGGCGAATACCTCTGCCTCACCTCCAGCGGAAATCTTTACTTGAGTGCTTGAAGTGCGCAGCTCGCGGCCTTCGAAAATACCTCCAGTGTTGAGCACTATACTTTGGCTTTTGGCCAAGCCCGAAGCTTCCACTATACCACCCGTAACGGCTCTAACATCTACGTGGTCAACTTCCATTCCAATGTGGATTTTGGCCCCTTCCTGTGTTCGAAGCTCAATACGGTCTTGGCTTACCAATTCATTACAGGTAATTTGGGCACCTTCATTTCCATCGATGACTTTTAAGCCCTCGTAATACACTTCTATCAAGGTGTCTTCTCCACGGAATTTTTTATCCAATTGCATGCGAAGTTTCAACACACCATCGCGATTGTTCCAAACGATGTCATCCACATTGAGTCCTTTGATAAGGATTCGGTTTTCGTCAGACTGTATCAAGTTGACCTCGATTAAATCGAAGACTTTGATTTTATCAAAATCGCCTACCTCGGTATCAATGATTCGCTGTCCAAAAGAACAGAGCACGGCAAGCAAAAATAGAGGCGTAATTATTTTTTTCATTTGTTCGTTTTTTAAAGAGATGTTCAAAAGCTTACTTTGTTACAGTAAAAAACAAAAAAACCGCTTAAGAAAACAACTTAAGCGGTTAAAAATTTATCAAGTATCCGTTTAGGCCTTGATTATCTTCTCTTGGTGGTTGATGGATTCTTGGTGAATGGCCTTGAACATACGAAGAACAAATTCCTCACTTAGGCCGCGTTGTTCTCCTTCCAGAATCATATTGCCAAGGATGGCATTCCATCGATTGGTTTGCAGAACGGCTACGTTTTTGTTCTTTTTTAGGGTTCCAATTTCATCGGAAACCTTCATGCGCTTCCCAAGCGTATCAATCAATTGGTTGTCAATAACATCAATTTGAGCCCTTAAATTGCTCAATTTGCTATTGTATTCTGCCTCCTCGTCCGTTTCTTTTCGAATTCTCAAATCTTTCATAATCTGTACCAATCTGGATGGGGTTACTTGCTGTGCCGCATCACTCCATGCGTTATCAGGGTCGTAATGCGTTTCAATCATCAATCCGTCAAAATTGAGGTCCAAGGCAGTTTGTGAAACATCAAAAATCATGTCACGCTTTCCAGTAATGTGACTTGGGTCGTTAATCAACGGCAAATCCGGGAATCTGGTTTGCAACTCAATGGCCAACTGCCACTCCGGAATGTTTCGGTATTTTGTTTTTTCGTAAGTGGAAAAACCTCTGTGAATCACACCTAGCTTTTTAATATTCGCTGAGTACAAACGTTCAACAGCTCCCAGCCACAAAGACAAATCGGGATTCACGGGATTTTTGATAAGCACGATTTTATCCGTGCCTTCAAGGGCATCCGCAATTTCTTGCACAATAAAAGGACTAACGGTAGAACGGGCTCCAATCCACAACAGGTCCACGTCGTGTTCCAAAGCCAAATCCACATGGGTTTTGTTGGCCACTTCGGTAGCAGTTTTCAAACCGGTTTCTTCTTTCACTTTTTGTAACCACTTTAACCCAATGGCACCAACACCTTCAAAATTTCCAGGACGGGTGCGCGGTTTCCAAATTCCTGCGCGATAGTAATTCACGTCGGTATCCTTAAGTTCGTGAGCGATTTTCAAAACCTGTTGTTCGGTTTCAGCACTACACGGACCTGCTATCACCAAAGGATGCGGCAACGCCATGTCATCCAACCATTTTCGCATTTCTTTGCTATTCTCCATCGTTAATCTTGTTTTTCGTAAGGGGTATTCCTTTTAATATTTGTTTTATTCTATTCGTATTGTCCATTTCACTGAAAACACTTTCATAATCCTCCTCTAAAAGGAGCTGTTTGAAGTGTTCTAGGTTTTGGATGTATTCATTTAAAGTTTCAACAACGTTTTCCTTGTTTTGCTTAAAAATAGGGGTCCACATTTGAGGTGAGCTTTTGGCCAAACGCACCGTGCTCTCAAAACCACTCCCCGCCATATCAAAAATGTCACGCTCGTTTTTCTCCTTCTCTATCACCGTTTTGCCCAACATAAAAGAACTGATGTGGGAGAGATGGGAAACGTAGGCAATGTGCTTGTCGTGCGCTACGGGATTCATGTACCGGATGCGCATATCCAACGCTTGGAACAATTTCAAGGCTCTTTCTTGCAGCACGAAAGCCGTCTTCTCAACTTCACAGATGATGTTGGTTTTGCCTTCGTACAAACCATTCATGGCCGCCTTGGGACCGGAAAACTCTGTACCGGAAATGGGGTGGCAGGCCAAGAAATTTCTTCGTTTCGGATGGTCTGCAACGGTCTCGCAAATCAACTGCTTGGTGGAACCGGCATCCACTACCACGGTGTCTTCACCACAGGCATCCAGAATTTTAGGTAGTTCAACCACAAGAATATCCACGGGAATACTGACGATAACCAAATCGCAAGCCGCGAGATTCGTGTAATCCCCTTCTTCATCAATGATGGACAAATCCAAAGCCTGCCGCACATGTTCCGGATTCGAATCAATACCGTAAATGGTCGCATTGGGCCACAACATTTTGATGTCCTTGGCAAAAGACCCCCCAATTAATCCAACTCCTATTATTGCAGTATTCATGCTTTTTTTTCAATCGAAACGTTGAATCGCTTCTTCAATTTTTTCTTTTTTCACACATAGCGAGAAGCGAATGTATCCTTCCCCGTTACTTCCGAAAATGGTCCCAGGAGCTATAAAAATGTGATGTTTGTGCAACACCGCATCAATGAATTCCTCGGCTGGAGGAGCGGATTGGGGCAACTTGGCCCAAACAAACATTCCTGCCGTATTTTTATCGCAAATACAACCGAGCTTTTCAACCAGTTGAAACATCAACTCTCGTCGCTCTGCATAAATAGTATCCAAATTGCTATACCAGTCATCTGAACTTTTCAACGCAGCAATTGCGCCTTGTTGAATCCCGTAAAACATTCCCGAATCCATATTGCTTTTTACTTTAAGTACTGCTAAAATGTGTTCGGGACTCCCCATGACCATGCCCACACGCCAGCCAGCCATGTTAAATGTCTTGCTCAACGAATTCAACTCCAAAGCCACCTCTTTTGCACCAGGTACTTGCAAGATGCTTGTAGGATGGTCATTTAAAACAAAGCTGTACGGGTTGTCATTGACCAACAAAATCTCATTTTCCTTGGCGAAAGCCACCAAGTCTTCCATCTTAGCAACCTCTATCGTAGCACCCGTTGGCATATTGGGGTAGCTAATCCACATAATTTTGACATCGGTCAAATCCATTGCGCGGATTTCCTCCAAATCTGGAAGCCAACCGTTATTTTCAGTCAGGTTGTAGGGCACCATTCGAGCATCCAACAGTTTTGCTACTGAAGTATAAGTAGGGTAACCTGGGTTGGGAACCAACACGCCATCTCCAGGATTTAAAAAGGCCATACTGATGTGCATGATACCTTCCTTTGAACCAATTAGCGGGAGAATCTCGGTATTGGAGTCTAGGCCTACACCAAAACGTCTCTCGTAAAAGTCGGTCATAGCAGTCCTGAGCTCTGGCAAACCCTGATAGCTTTGATATTGATGTGCACTGGGCGCTCCTAAAACTGACTGCAAATGCTCGACTGCAGCGGGTGGAGGTGGCAAGTCTGGACTGCCAATACCCATATTGATGATGGGTTTGCCTTCCGCAATCAATTGCTTTACTTCCCTCAATTTTTTGGAGAAGTAATATTCCTTTACCGCTAAAAGCCGTTCTGCAACCTTCATGGTTTTAATGCGTTTTTATATTCCCCCAAAACCCTAAAATCTTCTGACATGATTTCCAATAAGGATTTTGCTTTGGAAAAATTTTCATAATTCTCGAAAGTAACGTCCACAAAAAACGCATACTTCCAAGGCGTTTCAATAATGGGAAGGGATTGAATTTTGGTCAAATTCAAATTGCAATCACTCATGACGTTCAAAACGGTTGCCAAACTTCCACGTTTGTGGTCCGTGACAAAGCGCATGGAAGCCTTGTTGATTTCTTCCTTGGGCAGCATCTTGTTTTGTCGTTTTAGGACAATGAATCTGGTAGCATTGTTTTTGAGCGTTTGGATATTCTCTTTTACGATATCCAGCTGATATAAATCTGATGCCATTTTTGGTGCGATCGCCGCGATGTTATCCAACTGGTTTTCTTGGATTCGCTTCGCAGTGAGCGCCGTATCCACATCCTCCACGAGCTTGATTTTTGGATACTTTTTCAAGAAAGTCTTGCACTGCAATAAGGCCATGGGATGCGAATGTACCTCAGCAATATCTTCAAGCGCAACCCCTGGGAGCGCCATTAAATGATGGTGAATACTTAAATAATGCTCTCCAATAATGTGCATATCGTTGTGGTATACCAAATTGTAGTTGGGAATTATTGAACCCGCTATGGAATTTTCCAAAGCCATGATGGCCTTGTCGGCGCTTCCGTCCAAAACGCTATCTATCAAACTATCAAAGGACAGACATTCCACCAAGTTGATGTCATCCCCAAAAAAGTCATGGGCAACTTGATGGTGGTTGCTTCCCTTAATTCCCTGTATGGCTACTTTTAGTGGCATAAAAAAAAGCCCCGATGTTTATCGGGACTTATATTGTATTTGTGTTCGCTACACCTTATAACCGTCCCGTTCTGCTTCTAAAAAAGAAGTAGAAATAAAAACCAGTCCAGAAATATGTGCTGCGCATGTTTAACATTTAAAGGACGAAGATTAGCGTTTCCCTTGACAATTCAAAGTATGCGCACAGGTTTTTCGATTTTTTCTTCATTTTTAAAAAAACACTGAAAAAAAACAACCAAAGTTGTGGAGAAAATGAGAATAGTTAAAAAAACATCCTTAACCCGAAGTAGTCTATCCTTGCCAAGGCAGTTGTCCTGTATGGATTTCATGGCTTACCTTTGGCATAAATCCATCCGTAATGTCCATATCGGTCAGTAACATCAGCAAATCTTTTGGTACGCAAAAAGCGTTGGATGCGGTTTCGTTCCAAATCAAAAAGGGGGAAATCGTAGGGTTTTTAGGTCCCAACGGTGCCGGCAAATCCACTATGATGCGGATACTGACCACTTACCACACTGCGGATGAGGGCGAAGCGGAGGTCAATGGATTCGATGTTCATACCCAAAAACAAAAAGTAAAACAGAGTATTGGTTTTCTACCTGAACACAATCCCCTTTACCTCGATATGTATGTTCGGGAATATTTGAATTTTAGTGCCGAAATGTATGGGGCGCCCAAATCAAAGGTTTCCGAAGCCATTGAAAAAACAGGACTTACGCCAGAAGCGCACAAGAAAATAGGGCAGCTTTCAAAAGGGTATCGCCAACGTGTGGGACTTGCCGCCGCATTACTACATGATCCCGAAGTTTTGATATTGGATGAACCTACAACAGGTTTGGACCCTAATCAACTGGTAGACATCCGAAAACTTATCCAAACCTTGGGAAAAGAAAAAACCATTCTGTTTTCTACACACATCCTCAAGGAAGTAGAAGCGGTTTGCGACCGCGTCATTATCATCAACAAAGGCAAATTGGTCGCTGACCAAAACATCGGAGATTTGAAAAATGCGCAAGAACAGGTTATAGAAGTGGAGTTTGATGAAAAGGTGGACCAGAAGGTATTCGCCAAAATTCCAGAAATCAAATCCGTTTCTTCTGGGGGCAAAAATGCGTTCGTTTTGACGTTTTCTGGGGACAAAGACCACAGGCCGGTCATTTTTGATTTTGCACAAAACAATGGCCTGAAAATCCTTCAACTCAACCGAAAAAATCAAAATCTGGAAAGCGTTTTCGCAGAATTGACCGGGCAATCAGAACATACTCAAGCCTAGTGGTAAAGTATCACTGAATACCTTCGAACTGTGTGAGATAGGCATTAAAAATGTCTTCTTCTTTCTTCCCTGCTTTAGCATTATTGAATTCTTGAAAAATATCGACGTTACGGCGATACGCTTGAAGCGCGTAGATGATATTTTCCATATTGGCGTATTGCTCTACTTCATCCATAGCCGCATAATAACTCAACTCTTGCTGGTACACCTTCTTTAGTTTTTGGAATAAATCATTTCCCCTTTCATGACGACCTACCTGAAAATATCCTTTTAAAAAGGGTTCTACAAACGTATAATAGTCATAGTAGTCAAAGGGAATGTTTTGCATAGCCATCTCGATAATCTCATTCGCCTTTTCAAATTTCTGTTCCGTGATAAGACCTTCTACCAACCCTGCTAAACTTAATCGAAGGGTAACCCCAAACTGTTTTCGGGTTTGTGGGTCGTGATAAATTTCAGTACTTCCAGAATTGCCCCAATCCCACTTTTTGGCAATTGCATAGGAGAGCTCTGTATCAATTCTTCCCATTTGATAACCCCCATCATAAGGCGTTTTTATGGGAACCAATTTGTACGCCAATCCATCTCTCTGTAAATACTCTTTCATCCAGATATATTCAGCGTCGTCAAAGCTACCTCCTGAAAAGTAAAGGGGTCTTTCCCAATTGTTATTGGCGATAATGTCAAGCATTAGAAGGCGATTCTTGGGTAAATAGTTCTTGGGCAAATCAATGTCGATATACTCCACGATTTGGTCCGCATCCTCAGGTTTGACCAAACCACTTTTCAGCACGTTCGCTTTGTTGACGGGTACGCGAATCTTGTTTGTGGGATAGTATACCAGATTTCTAGTGCTTTCAGGATATTCGTTGGGGTCCGCCCCTTGGGTCTTTATGATGTGTTCGTATTTCGTTTGCGGGTGGTCACTACCAATCCAATTCATAAAATCTTGGATAAGCCAGCGGTTGTCTGTCACATTTTGGTAATAGATGGCGTCTCTAGTGCCATAGCTATACTTATCATGTGTCAATTGGGAGGGAATGGGTTCACTTTTATAGGCTTTCCGCTTCATTTGGTCAATGTACCAGTCCGTGGCAAAATAACTGGTCACAATTACTCTCGTGTCGGTACGATAGCCTTCTATCTCTTGAAGGTACCATAGCGGAAAGTTATCATTATCACCAATCGTAAATAGAATGGCCCCAGCATCTTTTTTCGTAGAATCCAAATACGCTTTCGCGGATGCGCGAGCGGTATATCGATTGGAGCGGTCATGGTCATCCCAATTTTGAAAGGCCATCAACAAAGGAACACTACACAACCCCAGCATGCCGATAACTTGAATACTCATTTTTTTGGGGATGTACTTCTGGAAAGCATCAAAAATTCCATAGGCTCCTATTCCTATCCAAATGGAAAACGCATAAAACGAACCCACCAAAGAATAATCGCGTTCCCGTGGTTGAAAAATGTATGGATTGGTGTAGAACTGAATGGCAACTCCAGAGAATACAAAGAATACAAAAAGCACCCAAAACTGTTTTCGGTCTGTGGTGAGTTGAAATACCAATCCAATGATTCCCAGCAATAGCGGCAAATAGAAATAAGTGTTTCGCCCTTTGTTTTGCTTAACGGTATCGGGCAAATCCGTTTGGCTTCCCAAATGGATTTCGTCTAAAAAAGGAATTCCACTCAACCAACCGCCATTGCCGTCGTATCTACCTTGTATGTCATTTTGCCGTCCCACGAAATTCCACATGAAATAGCGCATATAGAGATATCCGAATTGATATTGGAACATAAATTTCACGTTATCCCAAAGCGAAGGGGGTCGAACGGTGAGATATTCATTGAAATCGGTTAAAAAGCGGATGTATCCTTCTTCGTCAATAGCCCCATTTTCATAATCTTCCTTAAACCTCGCAACGGTATCGCGCAGTTCTGCGCTGGAACGGTACTTCGGTTTGATTTGAAACTGGATAGGACCGAAATATTTGGAATAATTCTCCGCCTGGTCAATGCTCCACATTCTGGGGAGAAGCCCAACATGATTTGGATGAGGGCCTTGAAGTGCTTCTTCATACGCATTGACAATTACGTATTTTCCCAAGGCTTCGTCCCGCTCGTATTTGGGGTTGTCATCTTTGCTATCCCCACCAGGGGCAAACCTATCCGTATAATATGCCCCGTAAAAAGGACTATCCGTGCTGGGATATTGTTCTCGATTGTAATAGGCCAAAAGGGTTCTCGCATCAGAGGGGTCATTTTCATTGATACCCACATGCACACTTGCCCGAAGGGGCAGCATTAGCCAAGAAGAAAATCCTAGAAAAAGAAACAAAAAACACAACACTATCGTATTAGCCCTAACCCAACTCTTAAGGAAGGTAAAGCGTAGTGCTAGAAAGAAAACACTACAAAAAAGCAGTAAAATGATGAGCGAACCTGCATTGAAAGGAACCCCAAATTGATTCACAAAGAATATTTCACCCCACGCAAAAAACTTGAGTACATAGGTCAACGAAAACTTGAACACAAAAAACAAAAGACCTATGGCCAAAACATTGGCAACTATGAAGTTCTTGAAGGTTATTTTTTCGGTTGTCTTGAAATAGTACAGCAATACCAAAGAAGGAATCACCAAAAAACCCATGAATTGAATCCCGAATGTGAGTCCGGTTATAAACGAAATCAGCAATAGCCATCTATTAGCGCGTGGATTTTCCAAATCCTCCATCCATCGAAGTCCTAACCAAATCAACAGCGCCATCATACCGGTGGCCATTGCGTACACTTCAGTCTCGGTTGCGTTGAACCAAAAACTATCAGAATAGGTGAAACTGAGCGCCCCTATTAGGCCCGAACCCAATACCAAAACCCTATTGGATTTTGAAAGTTCCCTTTTTTGAGAGACCAGCTTCAAAGTAAGGCGGGTAATGGTCCAAAAAAGCAGCAGGATGGTAAAAGCGCTGGCTAGGCATGAGGAAAAATTGACCAATGTGGCAATTTGGGTTTTGTCTTGCGCAAACAAGGCGAAAAAAGCCCCTATCATTTGGAAGAGGGGTGCCCCAGGCGGATGGGCAATTTCAAGTTTGGCGGAAGTCGCGATATACTCGCCCGTATCCCAAAAACTTACCGTGGGCTCCAAGGTCAAAGTATAGGTCACCAAGGCATTTACGAAGAGTAACCACCCTAGTAGCGAATTCCATTTTTTATAAGACATGATTAATGCTTTCTCCAACAAAGGAACTAGCATCATACGTTATGGTTATCGTCAGAAGGGTAGGAATTCGGTACTAGTACCTGTTCTTTTTTTGGAAAAGTTCAGCTCTTCCAGAAACATTGAGCTTACTGTATATATTAGTAATATGGGTTTTGACCGTGCTCAAGCTTATGAACAATTCGGTGGCTATTTCTTTATTGGTTTTGCCAGAAAGAATCAGGTTTTGGATAATCTGTTCTTGTTTGCTCAATTGTGGACTTTGTTTCTTTCTGAAGTTGAATCCTAGGCCTAGAATCAGAATCGAAAGTAACACCACAATTATTAGCAACCATCGATTGGTGGTTTGGCTTTCGGCCAGTTGGTTCTCCAAAGTTCTGTATTTGAGCAATGCTAGTTTCTCCTCTAAAAATCGGTATTCTTGCGGAGGAATCGAGCTTGCCCGAAGTCTTCCTACCAAATTCCGATAATACGCCGTGTTTTCGCGAACTTCTTGGTCCAGCAAATGCTTGGATTGCAACATTTTCAATGCCATCAGCTTTACTTCCAAAATCTGGAGTGAATCTCGTGTATAGGCCTTTAGGCGCTGCTGGGCCGTATCGTTTTGGGTAGTGGTCAATTCCAGTTTTTCCGTGAAGCGTTTAAAGCGTTTCCATTCGGATAAGGAGAGTTCAGAAGTTTGAAACAAAGAATCGCTTTGCTGTAAAATACTATCGACTTTGGCATCTTTGGCGAACACGACCAAGAAACCAGCCATCCAAAAAAGAAGCGAAAGTGTTTTACCTTTTATCACAATACGATGTATCTCACTACACAAAAATAGGATTCTTCTCGATTCAATTCCGTAAAACCAATATTTTGCAGTCAAACTCATTTCCAAATAGACTGAATGGCGATATCCAAATCATTTTGAACTTTGGGGTCGGTACAGTTGATTAAGATTGAGATTACCGTGCCCTGTTCGGGATACACATAAAAGTTGGTGTACGCCCCTACACTGTTCCCAACATGTCCAAAATACGGTCTCCCAGAAGTATCTTGACTCACTTGGAATCCCAGACCGTAATAAATGGGATGGTTTTTTACGGGATAGTTAAAAAGAATCTCCTGGTACGTTTTCCTGTCCAACAGTTCTTTATGCAAGAGCGCATGGCCCATTTTCGCAATATCTGCACTGGTGGAAAGATAACCTCCACCTGCAAGTTTATAATAATTGTTCACGGGAACCGCCTTCTGAAAACCCGAAATGGACTTGGTGTAGTTTGTTGATTTTATAGAAGCGCGGTCACTTCGACTCCGCTCAGTGACCTCTGCTTTGTTACGGATTGAAATTCTTTCTGCAATGGTATTCTCCATCCCGAAGGGCAATAGTACTTTTTCTTGCACATAGGTTTCAAAGGATGTTCCAGCTGCCCTTTCCATGGCCAAGGATAATAGCACGAAGTCAAAACTATTGTAGAGATAGCCTTTTCCGGGCTCAAACTGCAAAGGATCATCTTGGAAAACCTTCAAACTGTCTTTAATGGAATAGGGTTGATTTAAGGCGAACTCCTTGCCGCGATAGCCCCGAATTCCGGCAGTATGGTTTGCCAGCTGGCGCAAGGTGAAATCAAACTGTTTTTTGGGATATTCAGGAACATATTTGAAAAGGGAATCGTCCCAATGCAACAATCCGTCTTCGACCATCTTTCCAAAGGCCAGTCCTGTAATGCACTTGGAAATACTCGCTATTCTAAAAAGTGTTTTTTGAGGGTCAATGCTGATTTTTGATTCCAAATCGATAGTTCCATAGCCTTTTTGAAGTGCTACTTTCCCTTCTTGAAGAATGGTAACGGATAGTCCGGGAACTTTGTTTTCTATCACCAAATTATGGAATATAGCATCACTTTTTTCCAGCCCTTTCAGTCCATCAATGGGAATGATTTTCGAACCAATGCGTTGCTCAAAAAATTGCTTTAGAAATGACCACATAACCGAAACTAGTGCGAAAAAATGGATTAATCCCTAAAGAGCAACCGCCCGTTAAAAATTTCCTCGACTTCAATTTCTGGAGGTCGATTCAACGAAATCACATCGCCTGTCCCTCGAATTACCCCAGAAATGCGTTGCTGTGGATTTACAAAGACGTCATTGGTACCGCGATGGTTTACGTCAACATTTTCGGCTATGAGGTTCTCTGCCTCTATCCGAGAATCCCCAGAGGCAACAAAAACGACAAAATTATCCGTAAGACCCCTTAGCTCAAAGTAGGCAATACCGTTTACCGAAATGCTTATCCGTTCTGAATCTACCTCCAAATCAAAAGAACCATCGGTAGTTTCGGTTTCTGGATTGTTGAAACTCTCTGATATCAACGCTAAGTTTGGATAAGACAATATCCCATCACTGGAAATCAATTGTCCAGTACTGCTTCGTATTTCCGTGATGTTGGGTGCGGTAACATACACCGTTGAAATGCCATAATCACGAACAAAATTGCAATTGTTCTCGTTGCGGATGATTAAACGACCCTCTTCAACCGTTGCCGAAATCTCGTTCAATAGAAACTCTCCGGACTCCAGCTCCACTTGTTGTTCTTCGCCTTGTCGCAATACAAGATTCAGGTTTTCAAAAACCGTGATTTGCGAAAAGGGTTCAACCTCAACCTGAATGCGTTGGATTTCACCTGCATTTTGAAAACAGTCTGGCACGTTTTCGCCATTGCAGGAAAGTAGAAAAACAGCGCTCAAGAGGAACATGCCCTTAGCTGAATACCTTCTTATTTGCTTAACAAACTGTTTCATTTTCATTTTACAAACGAATCCCAATACCAAATTCCAAGGCCTCCGCCTTCGCTGCGTGAGACTTAAGCGTAATCGCTCCAAAAATCTTATCGCCAAAATACCGTTTCAACCCAATGCGATTATAGGTTCTCCCTTCAAAATCAAAAGGATAATAAAAGTAATACCCAAATTGGGTTATCAAACTCATTCGGTTGATGAACAATTCATGGCCCAAAAACACCCCTGCTCTTTTAAAATCCGCCTCTGGGTCTACTTCCAATTCAGGGAAGGAGGTCGATTGAAATCGAATCAATTCCTTTAAAAAATTAGAGAAAAACGCGTCCACACCAAGATGTAAGGCACTTTTCTGTCCCAAACGCTTATCTGCATAGGCTGAAAAAATCCAAAACCCATATTGTCCCAAATTATTGACGTCACTCTCATTTACTCCACCCCGCAACGCCAGATTGTAACGTATTGGCTCGGTAACTTTAGCCGTATCCTTTTGTACTCTGAATTCTTCAATCAAGTCCTTATCCAAATCATAGGTCAATCCTAAATTGAAGGCCATGGTGTTTGTGGAGGTATTTGGCGCTTTGATGTTGGCATTGGAATAATGAATGAGCGCCAAACCTGCTTTGAACCCTAATCCAGCTACCAAATTTTCTTTGTGATAGTTCAACAATACCATGGTCGAGGACAACAAGTGAGAACCGTAGGCATTGTTGCGAAAGTTCTCGTTCTTATCATACGGATTCGTATTGTAGGATATCCCTTGTCCCACACGTAACTGGAGATTTCTTCTAAAAAAGTAAAAATTGTAGTGGGCGTAAAGACCAAAATGTTCTCCGAGGGTGGCATTGTTCATGTTTTGATAAATGAACGTCATTCCCGTGTCGGGATAGCCATACTCCGCTTCCCAAGCTTCCTCCCCAAAACGTTTACGGTTGAAGCCCAAGATAACCCCACCGGGATGATTCGTAATCAGATGCGAAATATCTGGATTGTGCAAAAGAATAGAGCCATAGAACTGGCTTGCGTCCAAAACATATTTCTTGGTCTTTTCTGCGGTTTGGGACCAACTGGATGCAGAAACCAAGAAGAAAACGAGAAGTAGGCGCTTCATCATAAAGCACGAAAGTAGGAAATTAAAACACCGCCTGTGCAATCGCCTTAATGTTATCAGATTTTCCCATGGAATAATAATGCAGTACGGGTACACCAGTAGCCTTGAGTTCCTTGGATTGCGCTATGCACCACTCTACTCCAACTTGGCGTACTTCTTTGTTGTTTTTGCACCCTTCAACCGCTTCAATCAACTCCTCTGGAATGTCGACCCGAAACACCTGGGGCAAGAGGTGTAGATGCTTTTTTGTCGCTATGGGCTTGATTCCTGGAATAATGGGTACATCAATACCCATATCACGCGCGGCCTCTACAAACTCAAAATACTTTTTGTTATCAAAAAACATTTGTGTCACCACATAGTTTGCGCCCAATTCCACTTTTTCCTTGAGCCTTTTTAAATCGGTTTTTAAAGATGGGGCCTCCATATGTTTTTCAGGATATCCGGCGACGCCAACGCAAAAATCAGCGCAATTATCGGTCTCGATGACTTCATGGAGGTATTGGCCCTTATTTAGGCCATGAATTTGTTTAACCAAATCCGAAGCGTATAGATGTCCGCCACGGGTGGCTTCAAAATACTTTTCCTCTCGCATGGCATCTCCTCGAAGCGCCATGACGTTATCAATCCCCAAATAGTGGCAGTCTACCAAAAGGTATTCCGTTTCTTCTTTTGTAAATCCTCCACAAAGTACATGGGGCACAGTATCTACGTCATACTTATGCTTGATAGAAGCGCAAATACCCAAGGTCCCGGGACGCATTCGTGTCAGTTTTTTATCGAGCAGTCCATCACGGTCTATGTAGACATATTCCTCGCGTGAAGTGGTTACATCAATAAACGGAGGATTGAATTCCATCAAAGGGTCAATGTTGTCGTACAACTCCTGTATGCTCCGTCCTTTTACAGGGGGAATAATCTCAAAACTAAAAAGGGTTGCTCCTTTTGCTTTTTTAATATGTTCGGTAATCTTCATTATTAGTCAAAGTTCGTTGTTGATGGTTGTTAGTTGACCCGTAATCTTTGTTCCTTTTTCCAAGGGAAAATGATTTTATTCATCCACTATATTCGGTGCCAACCATTTTTGCGCTTTTTCTGTTGAAATACCTTTTCGATGGGCAAAATCTTCAACCTGGTCCTGTTTGATTTTCCCGAGGCCAAAATATTTTGCTTCTGGATGGGCAAAGTAATAGCCGCTCACACTGGCCGCAGGCCACATGGCCAAACTTTCCGTGAGCTTTACCCCAATCTTTTCTTCCACATTGAGCAATTCCCAAATGGTCAGTTTTTCCAGATGGTCCGGACAGGCTGGATAACCCGGTGCGGGACGTATACCACGGTATTTTTCATCAATCAAATCCTCGTTCGATAGGGATTCGCTTTTCGCATAGCCCCAAAATTTGGTTCGGACTACTTTATGTAAATATTCCGCAAATGCCTCTGCCAGGCGGTCAGCCAGGGCTTTTATCATAATGGAGCTATAATCATCATGGTCTTTTTCAAAAGCCTCAGCCAATTCTCGTGTACCGAAGCCAGCGGTTACGCAAAAGCAACCTATATGGTCTTCAATGCCTGAATTCTCTGGGGCAATAAAATCGGCCAGAGCGATGTTCGGAACGCCTTCCCTTTTCTTCAGTTGCTGTCTAAGCGTACGAAAGACGACATCTCTTCCATTTTCCAAAACGGTGCTTGACTTGACATGAATGTCATCTTCGTCTATTTGATTTGCGGGAAACAAGCCGAAAATGGCCTTACCAACCAAAAGTTTTTCTTCCAATACCTTGGAAAGCATGGTTTGCGCGTCTTCAAAAAGCTCAGTGGCTTGTTGGCCTACAACATCATCTTTTAAAATGTTGGGATACCTGCCATGTAAATCCCAACTTCTAAAAAAAGGTGTCCAATCGATGAAATCCTTGAGCTCTGCCAAATCGAAATCACCCCATACTTGTATGCCTAGTTCTGTGGGCTTGATAATCCCTTCGGCGTTCCATTGAATTTGAAGCTTGTTCTGTCGTGCTTCGCCCAAACTCAGGTATTCTTTTTGTTTGGTACGGTTCAAAAACTTGTCACGGAAACTTTCGTAATCGAGTTTTATGGACTTTTTGTAATGGCCAGAGGTTTCTTTTTGCAATAAATCGCCTACCACGGTCACTGCTCGGGAAGCATCATTGACATGAACCACGGCATTACTGTAGACCGGGTCAATTTTCACGGCTGTGTGTGCTTTGCTTGTGGTTGCCCCTCCAATCAACAGGGGAACCTTAAAAGCTTGGCGTTCCATTTCCTTGGCCAAAAAAACCATTTCATCCAAGGATGGGGTAATCAAGCCACTTAAACCGATAACGTCGACTTGTTCTTCTTTGGCCTTGTTGATTATTTTTTCAGGAGGCACCATAACGCCCAAATCAACGATTTCATAATTGTTGCAGGCGAGCACAACACTTACAATATTTTTTCCAATGTCATGAACGTCACCTTTTACCGTCGCCATCAATATTTTTCCTGCGGAATTTGTGTTGGAATCTTTGGATTCTTCAATGAAAGGGGTAAGATAGGCTACCGCCTTTTTCATGACTCTTGCGGACTTAACCACTTGGGGCAAGAACATTTTACCACTCCCAAAAAGGTCACCCACCACGTTCATCCCTGTCATGAGATTCCCTTCGATAATTTCAATTGGTTTTGACGCGTGTTGACGGGCTTCTTCTACATCTTCCACGATATACTGGTCAATCCCTTTGACCAAGGCACGTGTAATTCTGTTTTGTAGCGGTTCTTCTCGCCATGAAAGGTCTACTTTGCGCTCTTTGGATTTACCTATTACCGTCTCCGCAAAATCCAAGAGTCTTTCGGTGGCATCATCCCTGCGATTTAAAAGCACATCCTCTACATGTTCCAAAAGGTCTTTGGGAATGTCATCATACACTTCGAGCAAGGCCGGATTCACAATGCCCATATTCATTCCAGCGTCAATCGCATGATATAAAAATGCAGAATGCATGGCTTCCCTTACGGCGTTGTTTCCGCGAAAAGAGAAGGAAACGTTGCTGACTCCACCACTTACGCTGCAATGGGGTAGATTCTCTCGGACCCATTTGGTACCTTCTATAAAATCCAGCGCATTGCGCCGATGTTCTTCCATTCCCGTTGCCACCGGGAAAATATTTAGGTCAAAGATGATGTCCTCTGGCGCAAATTTCACTTTGTCTACCAAAACACGGTAGGAACGTTCTGCGATTTCGATTCTGCGCTCCAAAGTGTCAGCTTGTCCGACCTCATCAAAAGCCATCACAATCACCGCCGCTCCATACCGCTTTATCAGTTTTGCCTGTCGGATGAACTCATCTTCTCCCTCTTTCAGGCTAATGGAATTCACTACGCATTTTCCTTGAACTACCTGCAGTCCCGCTTCTACAATCTCCCATTTGGAGCTGTCAATCATAATCGGCACTCTAGCGATATCCGGTTCGGCAACAATCAAATTAAGGAACTTGACCATGGCTGCTTTGCCGTCAATCAAACCATCATCCATGTTCACATCGATGATTTGGGCACCACCTTCTACCTGATGCCGAGCTACCTCAAGGGCTTCTTCATATTTCTCCTCTTTGATCAGTCGCAAGAACTTTTTGGAACCTGCTACATTGGTTCGTTCACCCACGTTGATAAAGTTGCTATCAGGGGTAATGACCAGTGGTTCCAGACCGCTTAATTTCAAATGCTTTGCTTCCAACCTTCTTGTTTAGCGATAATGGTATACTTCTGGAAAAGGTTCATAAAAATGGTGCAATAGCTTTTTCCATTCTTGATATTCGGTTGATTTGCGAAATCCTTCTTCATGGTCTTCAAGCGTTTCCCAATTCACCAAAAGGATGTATTGATTGGGTATTTCCAAGCACTTTTTCAGTTGATGATTCATATAACCTGGCATAGATGCGATGATGGAAGACGCTTTTTTGAAACTTTCCTCGAACGCCGATGCCATTCCTGACTTTACATTTAAAATTGCCACCTCTAAAACCATAATAGTTAACTTATTGGTAAGCCACCTTTATTTCCCTAGGCTTATGGTTCTTTGCAACTTCAGCGATTGCTTTTATATACTCCGGGGTGGTACCACAGCAGCCTCCAACGATATTCACCAAGCTTTTTTGAAAATATTCATTAATCTCACGTTTCATTTCCATAGGGGTTTGATCGTATTCACCAAAAGCATTGGGCAATCCTGCGTTGGGATAGGCAGATATGGCAAAGCCTGATTTAAGGGCTACTACTTCAAGGTGTGGCACAAGTTGTTTCGCCCCCAGAGCGCAATTGAATCCAACCGACAAAAGAGGAATATGGGATATGGAAATCAAAAAGGCTTCCGCGGTTTGTCCAGACAGGGTTCTTCCCGAGGCATCAGTAATAGTGCCACTGACCATAATGGGTACTTCAATATTTCGCTCTTCCTTGACTTCTTCAATGGCGAAGAGGGCGGCCTTGGCATTCAAGGTGTCGAAAATGGTTTCAACCAATAAAATATCCGAACCCCCATCCAAAAGTCCTTCAGCCTGTTCCTTGTATGCCATGCGCAACTCGTCAAACGAAATTGCCCGGAATCCTGGGTCGTTGACGTCAGGTGACATACTCGCAGTTTTGTTGGTTGGTCCCATACTCCCTGCGACAAATCGCGGTTTTTCGGGTTCTGCCTTAGTGAATTCGTCCGCTACCTCCTTCGCAATACGTGCGGATTCGTAGTTGAGCTCGTACACCAAAGATTCCATTCCGTAATCGGCCATGGCCACGGTCGTACCTGAAAAGCTATTGGTTTGGACAATGTCTGCACCAGCCTTAAAATACTTTCGATGGACCTCGGCAATCGCTTGGGGTTGGGTCAGGGACAATAAATCATTGTTCCCTTTTAAAGGTTGGGGCCAATCTTTAAATCGTTCGCCGCGAAAATCTGTTTCGTCAAACTGATAGCGCTGCAGCATGGTTCCCATGGCGCCATCCAATACAAGAATTCGTTCTTGCAGTATTTCTTCAATCAAATGCATAGTTAATGTTCCATCAAAAGATGGATAAATTAGGTATCAAGAAATGTTGTTGGAATTTTCCAAAACGGTTATCCATCCGAAACTACTTCGGTAGAATGTAGCACCTTCTTGACCTTATGGGCGTCAAGGGTTGCTAAGGCTTCGTTGGGTCCAATCCCTCCACCTTTCTTGATAACGTTTCAATTTTTAAATGAACTGAGAACAAAGTAACGGCACAGCCCAATGAAAACCAAATTTCTTTTAAGCGCATAAAAAAACCTCCGATTGGAGGTTTTCATTGAACGAATCCATTATGCTATAAAATACTTTGCACAACTTCTTTTTTAGCTTCTTTTTTGGTGCCATCAAAGCCCTCAACACCACCAACAGTGGTATACTTCATTACGTACCGCTTATTGGGGTTAATGATTTGATAGGCAAACTGGCACATTACGGCCGCTTCATGAAACCCGGAAAGAATCAACTTTAGCTTTCCTTCATAAGTGTTGACGTCTCCAATGGCAAAGACCCCTGGAATATTGGTTTGATAGTCTTTAGCATTATTCACTCTAATGGCATTTTTCTCAATTTCCAATCCCCAGTTACCCAAGGGACCCAGTTTCGGGGACAAACCGAACAACGGAATAAAATTATCTGCTTCCAAATAGGTGTTTTCGCGGGTTTTGTCATTATGATGAATGACTACAGCTTCCAAAGTATCCCTACCGTGGATTTCTTTTACCTCCGCTTCAGTGAAAAGTTGAATTTTGCCCAACTTCGCCAATTCCGATGCTTTTTCCACCGAGTCCAAAGCGCCTCTAAATTCATTACGGCGATGTACCAAGGATACCTCACTGGCCACATCGGCCAAATAAATGGCCCAATCCAGTGCTGAGTCACCTCCACCAGCGATGACCACCTTTTTGTCGCGATATACTTCTGGGTCTTTGATGATATAGGCCACCCCATTTTCTTCAAAATCAGTGAGATTAGAAATCTGAGGTTTTCTAGGCTCGAAAGAACCCAATCCACCGGCGATGACCACCACCTTTGCATGATGTTGTGTACCCTTATTGGTCGTTACGATAAAAGACCCGTCTTCTTGCCTATCCAAAGTATCCGCACGTTCGCCCAAGGTAAAACCTGGCTCGAAGGGTTTGATTTGTTCCATTAAACGATCTACCAAATCCCCGGCCAAGATTTCTGGATAAGCTGGAATATCATAAATCGGTTTTTTCGGGTAAATCTCTGCGCATTGTCCACCCGGTTGGGGCAAGGCATCAATCAAATGGCATTTCAATTTGAGCAATCCCGCTTCAAAAACGGTAAACAATCCCGTAGGGCCCGCTCCAATGATGAGTATATCGGTTTCTATCATTTTTACACTTTTATTTATTTGTGTTTGATGCTGCAAACACTATATTTCTTTGTTCTTGCTTAAGTTTCGTCAAGGTTGGAACGGCCTTCTTTTTACGAAACCGAAACGTTTCATTATTCTGGTATTGGTTTTGGATTTTTAATAGTCTTTGACGATGGTTTACTACCTCGCCAATGATGATTATGGCCGGATTGGTCAGCTGTTGCTTCTTTGCCTCGTACTCAATGGAAGCAACAGTGCCAATACCTACTTTTTCATTTTCCGTACTTCCTGCTTGAACAATCGCTACGGGAACATCTTGTTTGCCCTGTTTTCGGAAAAGAGTCATGATTTCGGAAAGCTTGGACATGCCCATTAAAATGACCACAGTTGCATTGGATTGGGCCGCTAGTGCCGCATCCGTAGAAAGTTTATGGGCCTTCGTCGTTCCTGTAATAACCCAAAAGCTCTCCGCAGCTCCTCTTTTGGTCACCGGAATGTTTTGCAATGCTGGAACCGAAACGGCTGAAGATATGCCAGGAACCACCGCAACATCAAGTCCATGTTGGGCAGCATACTCCATTTCCTCTGCGCCTCTTCCAAATACAAAGGGGTCACCCCCTTTCAAACGAACCACATGCAATCCTTGAGCGCCACGCTGCACAATCAACTCGTTGATTTGGTCTTGCTGATATGCATAGCATCCTTTGCGTTTCCCAACAAAAATCTGTTCAGCTTGTTCGCAGTATGCCAACAAATCTGGAGACACCAGGGCGTCATACAACACTATATCCGCAGCCTCCAAGGCTTTGACACCCTTTAGGGTGATGAGTTCTACATCTCCAGGACCCGCACCCACTACTGTTAATTTCCCACTACGCATGTTCCAATTCCAATTTTCTGAAGGCTTCCAAACGCATCAATACTTTTTTGGCAT
>JBCCKH010000008.1:0-216905 GCA_039027495.1 Bacteroidota bacterium | reverse complement strand
TAATAATTTAGTTTTAATTATTTTATGAGATACAATGAAATAATTATGAAGTAAGGACTGAAGAAAATGCGGGCGAGTAGGGGAGTGAATTTGTGGCTTTACGCAAAGGGCCATTGCCCTGGGCTTTGTGTTGGGGCGTGAAACGCCCAAATAGCAAAGATATTAAGACACAAAGGGCGGGCAGAAGCATATTTTCTTCTTGATTTTTTGTTTCTTTTGCATCAAGGCAAAAGAATAGAAATAGAAACTATGTACGAAGTTGACAATAAAGACGAAGTCATTGAGCTGAAGGATTTTCCTCAGTCTTCCATTGGTGCACCGATTCCAACAATTTTAGCTTCAGAACATAAAGTTTCTATTGCTTATTATCTTCAAAATATGCCTAGTGATTGGGATGGAACTACCGTTAAAGTAATGGACGAAAGTTCTATTGAACCTGTTGCTATTGTTGTATTTGAAAGATGTTATGCCAAATATTTTGGTCCTCCAAATGACGAAGCATTTGAAGGACACCCATTGGCCAATAGAGGATTGACACCTTACGCATGTTTTGAAGTGAGAAATTCGTCTTGGATTAGAAAATTGGAAAGAATGAATTCTGTTCATCCTTATCATGATAAGCAAAGATTCTTAAGTATTTGGAGGCATTTTATATTAGCATTCCATGATTCAATATTTGAGTGTATAGCCACAGACTATTCCATACGTACCGAAATAGGATCAATTGAAGACATAATTCCAAAAATGGCGAAGCACATTCAATAATTATGTCAAATAGGAATAGTATGCGAGCAAGTGCTTAGAAATTTATGCTTTGCTAAATTTTAAGCTTTTGCGACAGGCTGACGAAAAGCCCGTGAAATTTTTCTTCTCCAAATTTCCAAGTAAGCTAAAAGATTCAATAAGAACGAAAAGCTGAGCTTTTAATGGCGCTGGCCAAGTGGCTGAGAATTGCGTATAAAAATAAATGCAAAGGCATTTACTTTTTATGAAAGCAATATGCTGTTGGCCGAGCGGCTATTTTACATAACGGCAAATTATAGATACAAATGAAAAGATGCGGCGCAGCCGACCGCTAGGGAAAGTTTCATGACCCCGTTGCTACGCTGAATAAAAAGAAAACAGTTTAGGGATATTTGACATAATAGAATTATGACCTACGGATATGAACAAACCTTTCCGTAAAACGGCTTTGACATAATATCGGTACCGATATAATTCGCATACGCGAAGTTATATCTGATATTATATCAAATACGCGGTATACGCCGTTTTACACCACAAACATATTTGTATCATAATTTATATTATGTCAAATAAAATGTTTTGTAACTCCTGCTTCTTCAGAAAAGTCTACCCCCTGATACCTTGCTTGTTATAGGCCGTTAAATTGTTCCGGTCGCCTTCAAATCGTTAAAATCAATCCCTTAGACCACATTATCTCTGAAAATTCAAGGATTTGTCTTACTTTGATATTTCCACTATACCGTACTACGGAAATGAATTTGCTATGAGAACCTATATTACTTTCACACTCGTGTTGTGTTTTGCCACTACTTTTGTCAAAGCGCAAAAACATTTGGTAAAAGTCGTTGAGTCCGAAGGAAACAATCGAATTGCATTCTATGCTGAAAACCGTTCTTTCACAGACTACGACGTATTGTTTACCGTAAAAGGAACCAATTTCAGACAAAGTGCCGCGAAACCCAGATGGATTCGTGTGCCTGGAGCATCCAAAGTGCATTTGAAGACCATTGTTCTGATGCGGGATAAAAAACCGCTCTATACTAAAGCACTTCGCGTCAATGATAGTTTGTCTAGACGCGCGCTAAAAAAGGAATACACCTTGTTGGATATTCCACCACCCAAAATCAAACCCAAAAAGCAAATTACCATTTACACTTCCGAGCGTTGTGCTTCTTGCGATAGCATCATCAGTAAGCTCGATGAAGGGAATTTTATTTTCCGAAGCGTTGCTTTGGATGAGAAGCCCGTGGTGAAAGAACAATTGGGGAAGTATTTGAACAAGTCCACCGAGGAAATGGATACCATATCTTCCCCCATTCTTAGTTTGGGCGGTAGGTTGTACAGCTGGATTTCTACCTATGATGAAATGATGAAAGAAGTCGAAAAAGAGTAAGCTAGCTTTTTCTATAGAGGATTTTAGCGCCAACCAATCTGGTTACAGCATTATTTTTTAAACAATAATACGGGAACTCGTGTTTTCCGCATAAGCTGCCCTATCGCATCGGAAGTAAACCAATTGTTCGCGCGTCCTGTTTGGGATAGGCACAACACATCAATACCGACACGGTCCGTATACTTGGCAATACTTTCCAAAGCATTGCTTCCCTCGGTAAATACATATTCCACAACATCCTTTGCTTTGGTATCGGTCTTTTGCGCCGCGGTTTTTCGTATTTTAAAATAGCGCAACGGCTTATCTGCCGTATCAAGAATTCTGCTGGCGATATCCTCTTTCTGGTCAAGTGGCAGGTTTTCAAAAATGCCAAGATTGAGTTTTTCTTTTACAGCAAAGTCCTTCGCTCCACTGAGTACCAACCAAGCTGCTTCGGCTCCCAAATTTCCGTGTTGCCGAAACCAGCTTTTGGAACCCACCAATAGGTCGGGTTTTTCGGCCATCACATATTTGTGAAGCGTGTCTTTAATGTTGCCGTACACTACCTTTGTTGAAATGGCTTGGTCCAACTGGAGGGCCTCTATCTTTGCTTTCAGCGTTTTTCGGGCTTTTCTCGAATCCTCATACAAATTCCGCTTGGCGGAAAGTTGGTTGGCTTGCTTTACAACCGCCAAAGGCGATTTAAGATAAAGGGCTTCCACTTTCGCATCCAATCGTGCAGAAAAACGCATCGCACTACCGAGAATATCTTCAATAGCATCAATGGAATCCAATAAAACAGTAACGCGATACGGTTCCATTCTTAACAGTTATAGGGTTTCGGAAAGAAGGCTAAGGAGTTTTTCCCAAGACTGTTGGTCCGCTTCAGCATTATAGGCTAAGGGCAAATCGAATTTTTCACCGTTTGCATCTGCCTCCTTGCTCGTAAAACTATGTTTTACACCTGGGAATGACACATATTCGTATTTCGCACCAATAGAATCCATGGCCGCTTTAAAACCTTCAATAGACTCGGGACTGATAAAAGGGTCATCTGCTCCATTGCAAACTAAAACTCTGGCCTTAAGTTCACTACCCGGCATTACCGGAAGCTGTACTCCACTATGGAAAGCGGCTACGGCATCCAAATCGGCACCCTCATTGGCCATGGTCAATGCCACACTGCCCCCGAAGCAATAGCCTATCGCGGCAATCTTATCTCCTGAAACCGATTCTTGTGCCTTCAAAAGCTCCAAAGCTGCATGGAAGCGGGCTGAAGCTTCAGGTAGATTTCCCATAACGCTCATGGCAAATTTGCCCGCATCTTCAGGATGGTCAGCTGTTTTTCCATCACCGTACATATCCACGGCCATGGCGGTGTAGCCTAGTTCAGCGAGCATGTCCGCTCGTTGCCGCACATAGTCGTTATGTCCCCACCATTCATGTACAATCAAAATACCTGGTCTTTTTCCCTCAAGGTTCACATCATGTGCTATATAGCCTTTAAGCTGTGTAGAGTCCGTTGCATAGGTTACCTCCTCCCCTTTTACCTTTACCGGTAGTTCTTGGGCTACTTCTTCTGCATTATCGACAGACTCCTTTTTTTGTTTGCATGAAGTGCCGAAAATAAGCCCGGCACAAAGGATGGACAGGATGATTTTTTTCATGGTGACCTTGATTTATGGTTAGTTAAAGATAAGAATATGCAACCTAAATGCCATCATCGTTTCAGTGCGGGAGAACGATTTCTAAAAAAGATGTTTCATGTATTTTATCCACTTCGTGGGAAGTGTATAGGGCGGATAGCGAAAGGGGACATCCAACCAATTCGGTTTTTTGACCAGCGCCTTGCAATGGGAAAACAGCTCGAAGGAATGCTTTCCATGGTACCCTCCTATCCCCGAATTCCCTATCCCGCCAAAGGGTAGGTTCTTGTTTGCAATATGCATCACCACATCGTTGATGGCACCTCCGCCAAACCCAAATCGTTTGGTGAGCCTTTCTTGGAATGCTTTGTTCTTCGAGAACACATAAAATGACAACGGTTTTTCGTATTGGGAAATAATACGGCTTAAGTCCTCTTCGGATGTATAGGAGATAATGGGCAAAATAGGCCCAAAAATCTCATCCTGCATCAAGGCGCTATTTAAGGCTGGCTCATCCACTAAAGTGGGTTCTATAAACCGGGTAGCGTCGGTATATCCTCCCCCAAAAAGAATATGTTGTTCCTTGAGTTTTTCTTTGAGGGATTGATAGTGTTTTTCGGTCGTAATGCGGGCAAAATCATCCGAAGCTTCAATAGGGTCGCCATAAAACCTGCGAATTTGTTTTTGCATAGCCTCCACGAATGCATCCTTGACGCTCTGGTGTACCAAAATATAATCCGGTGCCACACAAGTTTGCCCTGCATTCATGAATTTTCCCCAAGCGATGCGTTTTGCCGCTAAAGATAATGGAGCGGTGTTATCCACAATACATGGGTTTTTTCCGCCTAGTTCCAAGGTAACCGGAGTAAGGTGTTCCGCAGCACATTTATAGACAATCTTCCCCACATGTGAACTGCCGGTAAAGAAAATGTAATCCCATCTTTGTGCGAGTAACTCTTGGGATACTTCCACCCCACCCTCGACGACCGAGACATATTCTTCGGGGTATACTGTTTGGACAATTTCCCCGATTTTTGATGATGTATGCGGGCTTAGCTCCGAAGGTTTGAGCACAACTGTGTTTCCCGCGGCCAATGCCCCTATCAAAGGTGAAATGGTCAATAAAAACGGATAGTTCCATGGTGCTATAATTAGGGTCTTTCCGTAGGGTTCGCGATAGATATAGTCGAATGAAGGAAGATTGGCCAGTGTACCGTCGACTCGTTCAGGTTTGCTCCAAAGGGTCAAATTGTCGATGATATGGTCCAGTTCGGATAGAACCATCTGGGTTTCTGTTACGAGACTTTCAAACTTGGGTTTTTTGAAATCTTCGTATATGGCTTCACAAATACCATCTTCATGCTGTATCAGGGCCTTCCTGAACGCTTTGAGGTATTGCAGGCGGAATGAAACCTCTTTCGTTTGTTGGGAATTGAAAAAAGTATCTTGTTTTTGAACCAATGCTTCAATCATGACTGAAAATGTAAATAGGAAATGTAGGTAAGGGATGTCTCACGAAAACAAAGATAGGAAACCCCCCATGAAGGATTTCTATAACCGAAAATCGAAATTGTATTTGAAAAGTGATGTATGCCCCTTGATGATTTCATTGATTGAATGGCAGTATTTCAAATAGTTGGTAGGCAAACGCGCTACCGGAACAGGGTTTAATTTGAGCTAATCCTTTATCTTTAAGAAAAAGAATCCATGAAGTATCTATCCCTTTTGTTTTTAAGACCTACTTTTTTCTCTTTAACTTTTTTGGCCTCGTTTGTGTTGATAATTGGCTGTGGTGACGATGACGGTGGCAACGCAACGCCAAGCGATGAAGCTGAACTAATCGGTATTTATGATTTGGTTGAAATCAATGTGAGTCAATCCCTGGATATCGATACCGATGGAAATAGTTCCTCAAATTTATTGGACGAAGTACCTTGTATTACTGGAACGTTAACTTTAGGTGCAAACAATCAGTGGTCGGTGGAGCAATCCAACGTTAGTGTTACAACGATAACGGGTGGTTTGTTTTTTGCGGACTGTTCTGGAACAGTACGTACCTCCGGTACTTGGACGGTAAGCAGCGGGACGGTTCAGTTTAGCGGCGGGACATTACTGACTACGGCTATACGTTCCCAAGATAGATTGATTAGTACTATCGGCGATGATTTACCAGGAATTCAGAGTTATGCCTACCAAAGGCGATAAGGCTTAAACCACTCAGGAAAGCTATCAAGGATTAAGTTCTTCTAACATACGCTGAAAGCCCAAGGCTACGCCGTTGGTCCATCCGAAGCCGTCTTGGGTTTCGTATTCGCCACCACCGGATAACAAAGTCATGTCTTCTACATTGTATTTTTCCATCATCTTGCCGGTGTTGCGATATACTTTTTCATTAAGGGTCAACCAGCGGCGCATGATATCTTTTGCTTCCGCTTCGTAGCCATAATTCATAAGTCCTTTTACTGCAATCCATTGTAGTGGTGCCCATCCGTTGGGTGCATCCCATTGTTGTCCAGAATGTTCTAGCGTGGTGAGCAACCCCCCTTCTTTTAAGAACTCATCCAATAGCACTGTTTTTACCCCAGCAGCTTGTTCGTTTGTGGCCAAACCGAAGTACAGTGGAAAACAAGCGGCCAAAGTCTTTTCAATGGTTAGTTCCTTCTTCTCAAAATTATAGTCATGGAAAAAGTTCGTTTCCGCATTCCAAAACAGGGTTCCGATTTGTTCGCCGCGTTGCGCCGCCTTTTGTGCATATAATTCAGAATTTACTGCCTCACCCTTTAACCCGTACGCTTTACTTAATGTACTTTCCAAAAAGTACAGCAAACAATTTAAGTCCACTGGTAGGATATGCGCTGTTTCAGTGGAATTGAATTCATTTTTGGACCCATACCAACGGGAACTAAAATCCCAGCCAGAGGCTGCAGCAGAACGTAGATGATTATACAAAACCGTTTTATCAGCATCTTCTGAAAGATGGGACGCCAGGTGCATATCCTCTTTGTAGGCTTCGGGTCTTGGGGTGTTGCTGCTATCCCAATACCGGTTCAAAACCGTACTATCCGAAAGGTGGATAATATGATGGTCCGCTTCGCCAGGAGAACGCTTCTCCCCAGAAGTTGCCATCCAAAAGTCATATTCTTTTTGAAGTTGCGGCAAGTAGGCGAGCAATTTTGTACTGTCTTTACGAGCAATGGCATCGACCATCATAGCATAAAAAGGAGGTTGACTTCTACTTCGGTAATAGTCTCTAGTGCCATTGGGAATAAACCCAATACTATCAATGAGCATACTGAAATTGTTCACCATCGCCTCTGCCAAATCTTCCCTTCCCGTGACCAGCAGCCCTTCCATGGTAAAATAGCTGTCCCAATAATAGATTTCTTGAAACCTTCCTCCGGGAACCACATATTTGAACGGCAGCGCTATGCGGGAAGAATAGGCCACAGCACTATCCGGTCCTCGTGTCAATTTATCCCACATGGTATTGATGTGTTCGTACATGGTCTTGGTAGTGTCCGTTTGAAACGCCAAAGCCTGCATCGAACGGTCTTCAAAATTTTGAGCGACAAAATCCTTTAAATCAAAATCAGCTTCATCTTTTTCCAGAAGATATTTGGCTTCAAGTTCGGCTATGGATGTTTTAGGCACCAAATCAACAAAGGTTTTCGAGTCTTTAAAAACGGGTAAGGTTTGCACATCACGAAATAAGGTCGATTCATAAAGACCAAGGTCTTCCTCGGTTATTGCTGTTTTCTTTACTTCTATGAAACAGCTTGAAAGGCTTACTAAAATGGCTAAAACAAGTAATCGGTACTTCATTTCATTTTGGTTTAAAGGCTTTTAAAGATAGGATATTCAACAAAATATTTGGATAACTCACCGGTCCGCACATGGAAAACAATTTTTCACTCCAACGACCGTTATAATTCCATACCTTTTTACTTCAATGAAATATTTGAATCCACAAATAGCGGCTTTGGTCAAAGCCAAACAAAAAAAGTCCTTGGTGCATAAAACCGTTTCATGTGGTTTTTTACAGGAATTGCCGACCGAAGACAATTTGGAGGCTAAAGAGTTGCCAACCCAAAGCAAACGCTAAAGCGTATTTCCTTCTTTTTGAAGAAACAACAGCCTTTGGTAATCCTCCATAGTATCAATGTCCATACCTTTTTCCCCTGCAGGGATGGCGAAAATGTTTTCATTGGAATCGTTCAATAGTTGCCGAGCTCCCTTATCCTTATCCAAACTGCGCAAAACAGAAAAATAGGGCGCATTGAAAACCGCGGGGACCCCTACCCTTTCGTTGGGATATTTCGTTGCGGAGGTGTTAACATCTTGTTTGGTATGTTCGGCAAGTAGTTTTTTTAAGAACGTACCATCCATAAAAGGCTGGTCCGCCAACAAGATCATAATGGTTTCTGTTTGCGGATTCATTTGCAGTACCTGTTCTACTCCAAAAGCAATGGAACTACCCATGCCGTTTTGCCAATGGGAATGCTTTAGCACCTCCACTTCATTGGATAGTTTTGGTTTGATTTCATCCGCATGAGCCCCCAATACTACATACGTTTTTGCGTTCAGGGGTCTGGTTTGTTCAATGGCATGTCCCAAAAGCGTTGTATCCCCCCATGGCAATAGTTGCTTGATGGTACTCCCCATCCGTTTTGAGGCACCGGCAGCCAAAATAATGATGGATACGGTTTGAGAATCCATTTAAGTATGGATTTTACCGAGTTTGTTGCGCAAACCAATGGGCTCTTTCTTTCGAATAACGGATAATATCTCCGAAAGGATTGATATCGTGATTTCTTGAGGGGTCTCTGCCCCAATATCCAAACCAGCAGGGCCATGGACCGTATCAATGAAGGCTTCGGTGACTTCCGGATGCCTCTCCAACAATTCATCAAACAGCTTTTCACGGCGTTTTGAGGGACCAAGCAAACCGATGTATGCCCCTAAAGGAAACCTGGATAATGAAAGCATGTAGCCCAAATCTTTCGCGAAACTATGGGTCATTACTACTACGGCTGTGTTCTCATCCATGGTGATGTTCAACTGCTCTGGTTCTTGGTGCAACATGTCTTGTATTCCCGGAAAAGCATCTTTCGTTTTGGATTCTGTTGGATGGGCCACCACGATTACTTCCCACCCCATTAGGCTGGCATGATGCCCCAACTGTACCGCATCGTGTTCTGCTCCAATAATGTACAATCGAAAACAAGGGTCCATGGTCTGTTCAAAACATTCCAATTTGTTGGATTCCAGATTCGGGTTTAACTGGATTTTTTCAGACTGTAATTCAATGATTGAACCATATTGCACATGCTCGGAAACGGTAGGTGAAAAATAACTTTTAAAACCGATGGGACGTCTCTTCTCGATATGTTGCCAAAATGATTTGATTTCTTCTTCTTCGGGAGCAAAAGGTTCTATTAATATCGCTAGGATGCCTTCGCACCCCAATCGATAACGGCCATCATATATCATGACTTTGGGTACTCCGTTATCGAATACTGAATCGGCTTGGCGTTTTATCTCTTTTTCCACACATCCCCCACTTACTGCGCCAACCATCCTTCCGTTTTCCAGCAAAAGCATTCGCACTCCAGGCCTTCTATAAGAGCTACCCTCCAAAGCCACAACGGAAGCAAGAACGCTTTTAAGTCCTGCTTTTTGGGCCTTTTCAAACTGCTTGAAAATCGCTTTCAGTTCATGTGTCATACCGGGAGTGGTTTTGTGGGCAAAAAGGGCACTAGTTCGTTTTTGGCGTATGGCTTTGAGTTTGGAGGCAACCGCACAACCCCATCAATTTTGGTCAATACGGCCAAATCACCTGAACCAGATGTCGCGACAGGTAAGGTTTGGATTTGACCTTTTGCGTACGAAAGTTGAACTCCTATGAATAAATCCAAAGGTGTTTTGTTCTCCATCGTCTCCCCTAGAGCTACAAGAAATCCATTGGTTTTCTGTTCCAGAGAAGCATTCAGCCAAGACTTGAAGTATAAATGGTAATTTACATAAGTTGACACTGGATTCCCGGGAAATGCAAAAACCAATGTTTTCGAACCAGCGTGTTTTCCAAACCAAAAGGGCTTTCCCGGACGTTGCAGTACTTTATGGAAAACCTTTTCTACTTCCAGCTCTGCAAAAACTTGTGGAAGAAAGTCATACTTTCCTTTCGATACCCCACCGCTCAATAACAGCACATCAAAATCCAACAAAAGCTTTTGAAGGGTTTCTTTAATCGCCAAAGGGTCGTCCTGGATATGAAACGCTTCTGCAGCAATCCCTTCTTGTGTCAATAGACTTACTAAAGTATGACTATTGGAAGTTCGTATCTGGTGTGGCAATGGAGTTTCATGTACAGGAACCAATTCGTTTCCAGTAGTGATTACAGCAACTTTTGGTAGGGTTTTCACCAAGACTTCGGATAATCCCACCGTAGCCATAACTCCAATTTCGGCAGCACCAATTCGGATGTTCGGTTCCAATATGGTTTCATCTTGAAGTACATCGCTTCCCCGCTCATGGATGTTTTGTCCGGTTTTGACTTCTTCCAAAATTTGAAACGAACTGCCTTCTTGTTTCAAATGTTCATACATCACCACGGTATTACAGCCTTTTGGTAAAATAGCTCCGGTCATGATTTCGATACATCCCGATGGGTCGGTTAGTTCCATCTGTTCAGTTCCAGCGGGCGCTATCCCCTCAATAGCAAATGTTTTGCCTTGAACCATCTCATCGTCTTGACATAAAATGGCAATACCATCTCTTGTAGACCTATTAAAAGGAGGAAAATCGCGGTCCGCGTGAACCTTTTGAGCCAAAATACATCCGGAACTACTGCTTAATGCCCTTTTTTCCATCCCGAAAGTTGTTGTTTCCAGAAGTACTTTTTCAAGCGCAGTATCAAACGGGATAAGTGTCTCCAAGTTTTTCATGCCTCGCGAATTTCTTTAGGATTCAAGGCATTCATACCTCCCAAAACGGAATAAAATATCAAGTTTGGATGACTTTCTTGCAATTTGGACACGGCCATTTTACTGCGTTTGCCTGATTGGCACAGGACATAAATGGGTTTATCTTGTTGTAGAAACTTTTGGGGAAGCAATAACTTATCGAGTGGGATGTTCAATGCTTGGGATAGACGGTCGATACGGTATTCGTGTGCCGAGCGCACATCAATTATCGTGGGATTGGTCTCCTTTGCAATCACTTTTAAAAAGGTCTCGCCGGCAATACTAGGAACCTGAACACAATCGGAAGTCTCATAACTTTCCAAGAGTTTCTGTATTCGTTGGTTTTCTGACTTGGGTTGAATCGCCATTTGAAAATACCGATGGTTCTGACTATCGAAAACCAATACTTTTCCTGATAGCGGTTCCCCAATTCCAGTAATGACTTTCACTACCTCCAACGCCTGAAGCGTCCCAATAATTCCAGGAACTACTCCCAATACGCCATTTTCATTACAATTTGGTATTTCAGTGCCTTTTGGGATATTCGGAAACAAGCAACGATAGGTTGGTCCGTTTTTATGGTTGAAAACACTAACCTGACCTTCAAATCCTTGAAGGGCTCCATACACAAAAGGCTTGTTCAATAGCACACATGCGTCGTTAATAAGATATCGCGTGGCGAAATTATCGGTGGCATCTACAACCACATCATACTTAGAAATAATTTCGAGCGCATTTTCGGAATTTAGAAAAGTATCATACCCCAAATGACGCGTTTCACTATTTTGCGCCTTTAATTGTTTGAGCACCACTGCTAATTTCGGTTGACCAATATCACCTTCTGTGTACAAAACCTGGCGTTGCAAATTATGGAGGGCCACCGTATCGTTTTCGACAAGACCCAAGGTTCCGACCCCCATCGCATTTAAATATTGCACCACCGGAATCCCTAATCCACCCAAACCAACTACAAGTACTTTAGCCTTGGCCAGTTTTTGCTGACCCACTTCGCCAAAACCTGGGAGTTGCTGTTGTCGAAGGTAGCGGTTCATAGGGTGGGAGTTTTCAAAAGATTTTTAATCTTGTCAAAATCTTCAGGATGATTGACATTCATCAACTTGACATCTTGCTTAGGATATACTTTATGAATTGAATGATTCAGTAAGAACTTTGTAGGATACATGTTGGTCGCAGTCTTCGAATAATTCAATAATCTAGCCAGGGCATGCGATTCCCAAATCGCAATTAGGGGCTCTGGTCTATCTGTTTTTTGAGTAGCCATTGCAGTGGCCATTTTAGATGTGTCCCGTTCAGCCACAAGGGCGTCCAAAACTTCTTTATCTACCAAGGGAGTGTCGCAGGCTAAGACCAACCAAGCAACTTTGGGATGCGCCACATGCGCACTGAGCATACCATTAAGAGGGCCTTTCGCAATATTCTCATCCAAAATATATTTGGATGTTCCCGTATCATCGATTTGTGCTTCGTGTACACTGATAAAAACTCTTTCACAAAAGAGCTCTAGTAAACTAAAAGTGTATTCTTGTTGTGACATCCCATGATAATGCAATTGCCTCTTATCCTTTCCCATACGAGTACTATTGCCACCAGCCAAGACCAATCCATACAATTGAGATACTTCGTTCACAGGTATTGAGATTTAACCCCCTATGGAGGTCATTGAGTTGTTAAAAATGGTTTTGGCATGTTCTTCTTGTGCTTCAAAACCGGTTTTGGCACGTTGGCCAATAACCTTATGCATCAAGGTATTAACTTCGTGGTCGTCCTCAGATTCGCGCACCAAATCCCTTAAATTTGCCTTGGGTTTGCCGTACAGACAGGTAATGACATCTCCCGTAGCAGTAACCCTGAGTCGATTGCAAGACCCACAAAACGTTCTTGTGAACGAAGGTATTATGCCGAAGGTGCCAGTGTGCCCTGGAATTTTATAATTAATGGATGTAGAGGTTGCAGGAGACTCCAATTTGTAAAAATCGGGGAAGTCTTCACGAATGCGTTCCAAGATGGCCTTATGATTCCATTTGATTCCTGCGAATGCTTTGGTACCCCCATTAAAAGGCATCTCCTCCAAAAAGCGTATCGATACGTTGTGATGCTTCATTACCTTCAGAATAGGAATGATATCCTGTTCGTTTTGGTTTTCCAACACAATGAAATTGATGCGCACATTGAATCCCTCCGTAATCAAACGGATAAGATTGTTGTGAACGATATCAAACTGCTTCCTTCGAGTGATTCGTTCGAAAGTTGCTTTGTTGATGGCATCGAGACTTACATTGATATTCCGAATTCCTAACGCTTTTAATCTATTGATATGCGGACCAATCAAAGTTGCATTGGTAGTAATCGAAATGTCTTGAAGTCCCTCCAATCGCGTCAAGCTCTCCAGCAATTGCATCACATCTTTGCGCACAAAGGGCTCTCCACCAGTGATTCGGATTTTGTCAATACCCAAATCCACCAAGATGCGGGAAACTCGTTCCAATTCATCAAGCGTCAATAAGCTATGGTTCTTGGCAAAGGCAATACCCTCAGACGGCATGCAATAATTACAACGAAGGTTGCAACGGTCGGTAACCGCTAGCCGCAAGTAATTTATTGTTCTTCCATGATTGTCAATCAAAGCCATAGGTCGTAAATCTCAAATTGAACCTGAAATCCTTAGCCACCACTAACGGGAGGAATCAAGGCAATTTCATCATAGGCATTCAACGGCTGCTCATCTTCTGCATAAGCGTTGTTTACCGCTATGGCCAAGGAAGACAAATTGCCCAAATCTGGATACAAGTTAGAGAGAAAATCGCGCAATTCCTTAACTGTGGAAGGTGCATTTTTTCCAGTGACGCTCTTAGAGGGTATCGATAAGGAAGAACTCCCTATGATGTCCTTGGTCACTCCAAACAAAAGTACTGTCATATATCAACCAATAATCTCCTTTTCGGGTACTTTAAGCAATTCCGGGTTTTTCGTATAGGGCTGTTTGTAAAATCTATTTCCAGTTGCGGCTTTCAACGCATTGGCAATGGCTCCGCCTGCTGGCGGAAGCGTAGGCTCTCCCAATCCCGTGGGCGAAAACTCGTTTTGAATCAAATGGGTTTCCACTTCAGGTGCTTCCTTCATTCGAATCAATTTATAACGGTCATAATTGTTGGCCAGCGGTTTTCCATCTTTAAAGATATAGTCACCATACATGGCATGCCCTACCCCATCGATAACACCACCTTCAATTTGGTTCAATGCGCCAGTGGGGTTAACTACGATGCCGCAGTCAACAACACAGGTTATTTTTTTGATGACGGGTTCTCCGTTTTCAATTTCCACATCGGCCACCTCAGCCACATGTGTGTTATGGCAGTAGTAGTTGACAAATCCCTGGTATACATTTTTGGGTTTGGTGCCCCAACCTGATTTTTCTACGGCTACTTTGATAACTTCTTCCATGCGTTCTGGAGAATACTGGATACGCTCATCGGTAGTACCCTTAACTTTTTGAAGAAGGTCCAAACGAAGCTGGATTTTATCCACATCCATCATTTCGGCGAGCTCATCAAAAAAGCTCTGTTCTGCGGATGCCAAAAAGTTGGTAAACGGTGCGCGCCAAGCTCCTGTTGTGATTTCACTTTTATGTGCAGCCGTATCCACTTGATAGTTTTCTATTGCTCCGGCTGGGAAAAAATTCGGAATCAACCCATACATGGAATCATTGATGGACGCTTCCTTCAGATGATAAGCTGTCACCTTGCCGTCTTTTACACCGGCCTTAATACGATATTTTATAGCTGGCCGATATACCCCAGTGGTCATATCATCTTCCCTGCTGGAAACCACTTGAACAGGTTTTCGAATAGCATCTGAAATTTCTGCCGCCTCAACCACAAAATCCCCGAAGAGTCTACGTCCAAAACCACCTCCCATTCGGGTCATATCCATTTGGATTTCTTCCGGGTCCCGTTCCAACATTTGTGCCACTAGCCCCGCTTTCCATTCAGGGGTTTGTATAGGACCTGCCAAGTGTACTTTATCATCCGTGACATGGGCATAGAAATTCATGGGCTCCATACAATTATGCGGTAAAAAGGGTGACTCGTAGGTGCGTTCCAAAATGTCATCCGCCTCAGCGAAAGCTTTTTTCACATTCCCATCGGTCCTTTGCGTGACGAAATCATTTCCATCTAAGATTCCATTCAATATGTTGTCGTGCTCTTCCGTACTTTCCAAAGTGCCTTTGGCTTCCCAAGTGGCTTTAATAGCCTTTTTCGCCTGCATGGCTTCCCAAGTGGTTTTCGCGATAACCACTACCTTGTCACTGGGGCTTATCTTGCTTCTGAACCTGTTGTCTTTTTCCAAATAGGCCCTGAGTTTGGCTCCAATGGTAATGATGTCGACAACCCCTGCCATTTTTCTCGCGTCACTATCATCAAAGGAAACCAATTCTTGACCAAAGGCTGGTGGACGCAGTACGGACGCATAGAGCATCCCATCCACTTTGTAATCCAAACCAAACAACGGTTTTCCGGTTACAATTTCATCCAAGTCCACATTGGGGGCATCCTTCCCCATGATTTTATATTCTTTCGGACTTTTCAAGGTCACTTCCTCGGGTACTTCCAAAAGTGCAGCTTCTTTGACGATATCGCCATACCCTAAGGTTTCCCCATTGGCATTGGTAATGATACCTTCGCTCACGCTGCAGGTGGAAGCATCAACGCCCCAACGATTGGCGGCTGCTTGCACAAGCATGTGCTTGGCTTTGGCCCCAGTTTGGCGTAGTGCATCCCAACCGTGTCGAATGGACTGGCTTCCTCCGGCTACTTGCCGAACGAAACTCTTGGTATCCAAAGCGGCTTGTTCTACATGAACCATGTTCCAAGCGACATCCAGCTCTTCGGCGATAATCATAGGCATGGAGGTTTTAACCCCTTGTCCTATTTCTGGATTCGGTGAAAAAATGGTGACTGCTCCGTTTTCCGCGATTTTTATAAAAGCGTTAAAGTCCATGTAGTCCAGGTTGGCCAAATCGATAACGGCTTCCTTGACGACTTTAGGCTTACAGGACTGGATAAGGTTAAAACCGATAACCAAACCACCGCCTGCCAACGTGGTATTACGTAAAAACGCCCTTCTGTTGATATGTTTTGTATTGTTTGATGACATGTTTTTCATTTTCAGCGGTTAATCCATGTTTTCAGCAGCTAATTTCACCGCTTTCTTGATACGGGAATAGGTGGCACAACGACAAATGTTGCCATGCATCGCGTTTTCAATGTCGTTTTCTGAAGGATTTGGATTGCTTTCCAGAAATGCAGCGGCCGTCATGATTTGTCCAGCTTGACAATACCCACATTGAGGAACATCTATAGTTTTCCAGGCTTCTTGGACGGGATGTGTGCCATCTTCGGATAGCCCTTCGATGGTGGTGATTTCCCTATCCTGTGCCAGCTCCACGGTAGCAGAACAACTTCTCATGGCCACACCGTCAACGTGTACCGTACAGGCCCCGCATTGTCCGATGCCACAGCCGAATTTGGTTCCCACTAAACCGATATGATCTCGTAATACCCATAATAAGGGCGTGTCAGAAGAAACGTCAACGGTTCGGTCTTCTCCGTTCACGCGAATTTGATACGTTGGCATTCTGTAGTTTTTAGGATTCTTTATGTGATTGAAGTTACCAAAATTTAAAGGCGTGCTCTTTTTTTTAACAGCAGGCCGTTTTTTTTAACTTTTCTTTAAAGTAATTGTCGAATCGCTGCATACTTTTCAAAAGATTCCATCGTTCCCAAAAAGAAACCTATAGGATACGAAGATGAAAAACAACCTCACTTTTTTCACAGCGCTTTTTGCACTTTGCTTAATCTTTAACAGCTGCGGCAACGCAGATGATGATGTAAGTTTTGATATCAACCAACGGGAATTGGGAAAGGGAACCGAGCCCGACCCCTGTCTTGGTTTTGATGAGAATGAATTATTGCTTTCGATTCAGGAAGAATTTACAACGCCGCCTAGCAAAGTATCCATTCTGTTTCGGGTTTCCGATACGAGCGGACGTCCCATTTCCGGATTAACGGCAGACCAATTTACCGTTTACGAACAAGGAAGGAATGATGACTGCTTTCGAACGATTTCGTCTTCCGAATCGCTGGCGCGTATTTCACCCAATTCGCAAGTCTTCAATAACTCCACCATACTCGTATTGGACTTGAGCAATAGTGTTTTGCAAAGTAGTTTGGACGAATTGAAAACCGCTTCAAGTAGTTTTATCGAAAACGTGATGCCCGAAGCAGCCTCGCCGTCTTTTCAAATGGCCATTTATTGGTTTGACGGGGAAAATACTTTACATCTGCTGAATGACCTTACTTCTTCTCGTATGGAACTTTTAGCTTCCATAGAGGGAATCACAACGGATATCAGCAATGACCCTTCCACGGATTTATACGGAGCGGTATTGAAGTCTACCGATATTGCAGAAAACCTTATCCAACAAAACAACCAAAATTCGATTATTGGTGCCGCTTCTGTGGTTCTGTTTACGGATGGAACGGACCAAGCTTCTAGATTTACCGAAGATGCAGCGCTACGTGCCGTGGACCAAGCAAACAGCAATATTTCATTTTTTACTATTGGTCTAGGCGCTGAAATTGATACTGAAGTGTTGGAGGGCATTGGCAAAACAGCAAGTGTTTTTGCGGGGAACAAAGAAGAATTGGAGGCGACTTTCAATCAAATCTCACAGCGCGTATCGGAACAAGCCCGTAGTTTCTATCTTTTCGAGTACTGTACGCCAAAACGGGATGGTAGTGGTGAAAACAACTTGGTGATACAACTGAATTCAGGAGGTCTTCAAGGAGCAGTACAAACCAGGTTCAACGCCAATGGTTTTACCGGAGGGTGTGAATAATATTCTTCCTTAAGAATAAACAAAAAAGCCAAACCATTTCTTAATTTACTTTAAGAAATATGTGTTGACTATTCAATAGCTTAGGGTTTTAACGCTAAAGCTATCTTGGACTATGAAAACACAAATGACACTTCTCTGTATATTTTTACTTTTTTCAATAGGATGTAAAGACGATTCCAAAAATCAACCTTCCGCAGCGGATGATACCGATAAATCTTTAGTGGTACTCGATGATAAAGTATTACTAAATGGCGCCAACGTTCTAGCCTTTGGGCCAGATAACGTCCTTTTTATAGGCGATAGCAAAGCGGGCAAATTATTAGCCGTTCCTACTCAGGCAAATGAATTGAAAGATGCTATTCCCTATAACATGGAGGGCTTCGATATTTTGATGGCTACAAAATTGAATATCGAACCGAGGGATATCATCATTGGAGATATGAAGGTACACCCCGTAAGCCAAGAGGCATACGTGTCTATAAAGTTGGGACATGAACCAGATGCCAAATCAGTAATAGCGATTGTGAATCCCGCTTCCACGGATATTCGTTTGTTGGAAATCAGTGAAGAAAACTCCCAAAGTGTTTCCCTAAAAAATCCTGCTTCTTCGGATTTAATGTTTTGGAAAGAAACGGCTGCAAGTGCTTTAAATATTACGGATATTGATTATAATGATGGTTTTGTGTATATCGCCGGATTGACCAATACCGAGTTTGCTTCTACGCTTCGGAAAATTGCATATCCTTTTTCAGAAAGTCAAGAAATGGTGAATAGCATTGAAATTTATCATGCGGTCCACACGCAAAACGAAACACGTGCCCCAATACGCACCATGCTCTTTGAGGAAGTAGATGGAAGTTCCACATTGTTGGCAAGCTATACTTGCACCCCTTTAGTGACCATTCCGACAGACGAAATTAAAAAAGGAGCGGATGTCAAAGGAAAAACCATTGCCGAGCTTGGTTACGGAAATACCCCAATAGATATGTTGGTGGTAACCACACAGGGCTTCGATGGTTCAACCAGTAAAAGTCTAATCGTCACCAATAAGAATAGAGGCGGGACAATGATTCCTCTAAATTCAGTAATCGCTGGTATCAATGGAAGCGGAATGGCAGGACAACAAGCCATGTTTGCGTCAGGTTTGGAAGGCATTCAAGAAATTCCAACTGCCAACGTCATGCAAGTGGACATTCAAAACGCCCAAATGTTGGGAATGGTGCGTCGTAATATTGAAACCGGGGACATCGATTTGGTTTCTGAACTAACAGGCACATTTTTGAGATTAAGTGATTTTATTTCTGAATATGATTTTCCAGACTATGAATACCCCGCAGCTCAAGCTGGCACAAAGCAATACCACGACATGGTAAAGCAGATGGAGGGTTATCCGGATTTGACTTCAGATAAAATGGGAAGATAGGCTGCTGTTTTTTGTACCCATTTGAATAACGCGTAACAAGACCTTTTAAAGAAATCCCTTTCCTAAAACCATATCATGAAGTTAAACCACACTTTTCGGCTATTACCCATTGGCCTACTGTTGTTTTTGGTTGTTTTAGCATGTAAGCAGCAACCGACAACTGAAAATGAAGAAGAAACCATGGAAACTTCACCTAACGAAACCCAAAATCTAATATCAACCACAAAAACGTTTTTTCCAGGATTTCGAGATGTTGATATGATTATAGACAGCATAAACATTCATGCGGTAGTTGGTGGTGTCGGAGAACCTTTGCTTTTGCTGCATGGCGCTCCTGAATCTCATGTGATGTGGCGTGATTTGGCACCAAAACTGGCCAAAAATTTTACTGTGATTGTGCCCGATTTACGAGGGTATGGACGTAGTGATAAGCCTCGAAACGGGGACTACTCCAAAAGGCGAATGGCGAAAGACCAAATAGAATTGATGAAAGGCCTAGGATATGATTCTTTTCTAATCGCTTCGCACGATAGGGGTTCGCATGCAGCGAGAAGATTAGCAAAAGATTATCCCAAGGCTGCTAAAAAAATGGTCATTATGGATGTTATTCCAGCCACCTACGTCTGGGAGCACATGAATACTGATGTAGCCAAGCGATTTTGGGCTTGGACATTTTGGTCACAGCCCTATCCTTTACCCGAAAACCTTATGGGTCCCCAAGCTGGAGCATTTGCCAAAACAGCAGCTGGCGATGATGAGGAGGCAGGTGACGATTATGCCGCAACCAACGGAACGGAGGATGCTTTCCATGCCATGTGCGAAGATTATCGCGCAAGTGCCGGTATAGATATGGAACACGATAAGGCCGATGCTGATGTAAAGATTACTGTTCCCACCTTGGTGATTTGGGGAAAACAATCAAACACAGGAAATTTTGATTATCCCACCATCTGGAAAAACGAAGTGAATGAAGTTTCCTTTTTAGAATTGGATTCCGGTCATTTTATTGTCGAAGAAAAACCGGAAGAGGTGTTCGAAGCAACTCTATCATTCTTCATCAATTAGATTACAAAAGATAAGCGACCGATACGTATGAAAAACAAAAATATCCTTTTAACAGGTGGCCATTCAGGAATGGGGCTTGAACTCACAAAAATGCTTCTTAATGAGGGTCATAAAATTGGTTTGATTGTTAGGAATGAAAAAAGAAAAAACGACGCTATAACCGAATTGGGGAACACTCCGCTAATCGACTTCTTTTTTGCTGACTTGAGCAAACGAGAGGACATAAAGAGAGTAACCGAGGATATTAAGACCAGTTGGACAAAAGTTGACGTTGTTTTTAACAATGCGGGCGTGCTTTTGGATAGGCTGTATTTTTCAGATTATGGAAATGAGTTGCAACTTGAGATAAATGCCCTCAGCCCTTACTTTTTAACAAAAGAACTTCTTCCACTCTTGGAAAAGGCACAAAATCCTTTAATAGTAAATACGGCAACGGGAGGTTTACAGAACAAGAAGTCAATTGATATCCCAAGTTTCAAAAAGCCCAAGAAGTTTACCAAGCTAACAGGCTCTTACCTTGATTCAAAATTGACAATGGTATTGCTAATGAACTATTTGAATACCAAAAATGAAAACCTTCGTATCATTAATGTTGACCCAGGAGCCATAAAAACAAAAATGACGTCAGGTGATGGAATGCCTTTCTGGTTAAAACCCATTCGAAATCTACTCTTTAAATCTCCCAAAGAAGGAGCGCAGAAATTATACGATGCCGCTTTTGACATAAAATACGAGGGAAAAGGAATTTATATCAGTGGTGGAAAGGTGAAAAAAATGAAGATTGCTATGAATGATGCTGAATTTGATGAATTACTAAAGTAAAACTTGGTATTTGCATTCTATTGTATTGTTATCAAGTACTTTATCATTTTTTAGTTGGTTTAATTGAGCCACTTGTTTTTCATAAAAATTACGTTGCCTAAAAGAATAAATTTCTAAATTTTGTTACGCCAATTGAATGGGGATTTTGAATGGTTGTACTAAACTTGAATTGAATGGGTAAAATTTTACTTCTCTTGTTACTTGTTTCAATACCCATCTACAGTCAAACGGTTCCAAAAGACACCCTTCAATTTAAAGGGAATTTTAGTTTATCGGGGAGTCTGACCAGCGGAACTGAATTTCAAAGAACATTTCAATTTGAGTTTAATCCGACTTTGGAAAAGCGCACCTGGAGTTTCGAAAATCAATTCAGATTTCTGTTCAGTGATGCCGATGACGAAGTGTTGAATCGAAACTGGGATGCACTATCATTATTCAAACTTTATTTGAATGGTCAGAAAAAGTGGTATCCATTTTTGGTGACCGATTTACAAACCAATCTAGGATATGAATTGGAATTTCGTCTGGGGTATGGAGGCGGCATGACCTATAAACCGGCTTTTGAAAACAACAATAGTCTGCTGTTCTCTACCGGTGCGGTTTACTATAGAAACCGCTACACTGAATCTATTTTCGTGAATAGCGACCGCATAGGGAACCAAAGAAATATGCTTCGACTAGTCTTGCATTACGATGGGAGCACCCATATTTTCAAAGATAAATTGTTATTAAAATCCAATGGATGGTTTTTGCAATCGACCCGAGAGAGTGTAGATTACATTTTTAAGTTGTACATCAGTTTGGAATTAAAACTTACCCAAGTTTTTTCACTCACAATGGATTACCGTTTTAACTACGAAAATGTAAGCTTGGAGAGTTTGGATAGCAATCAACAATTTACTTCGATAGGTGTTAAGGCAGATTTTAACTGAAAAATGTTGACCGCGATGGATGATTTTCTTCTCAAAGTACAAGAAATTGATACTTGGTTAGCCTACCTCATAGCGGGTGTGGCATCTGTTTTACTGGGCTCGGTAGTTCATTGGTTAGTTTTTAAGGTCCTTTCGTTCAATCAGAAGAAACATCCTGCTGTTGGTAAAGAGAAGCTCATTACGTACTTAGTGAAACCAACAAAGTATTTGTTGCCACTTTTGTTTGTTTACGGTGCTTTCAGCATTTTGGACACCAACAATTTTTGGAAAAAGGTTTTAGAGACCTTGATCATCGCGAATTTCACTTGGGTGTTGTTGGCCCTGGCAGAAGCCATAGAGGGTATTCTTAAAGATAAATTAAAGGTGAATGAAGAAAATGCGGAAGACCGAAACGTGCTTACCCAATTCAAATACCTAAAACGGGTGGTTTATGCCATAATTATTCTATTGGGATTGGCGATGATTTTATACAATATCCCAACAGCAAGGGAGATTGGGAATACCATTTTTGCCTCGGCGGGCATTGCTGGAATTGTAATCGGAATTGCGGCACAAAAACCAATTGGGAATTTGATTACCGGATTTCAAATAGCGTTTTCGGATACCATAAAAATCAATGATGAGGTAGTCATAGAAAACGAATATGGTGTTGTAGAGGATATTACGTTGACCAACGTAATAGTGAAAGTATGGGATTATCGAAGACTCGTACTCCCCATGAGTTTCTTCAACGACAACTCTTTTGTTAATCGAACGTTTAAGTCGGACGAGCTCATCGGAACGGTATACTTTTATGTGGATTATACCTTTCCCGTTTCCAAATTGCGTACAAAGCTTACAGAGATTTTAAATGAAAACCCGCTGTGGGATAAGCAAACACAGGGCTTGGCGGTAACCCATATTGACCGAAAATCCATGGAGCTTCGAGCAACCTTTAGCTCGAAGGATTCCTCAGATTCTTGGAACCTACGCTGTCAAGTACGTGAACAACTGATTGATTACATTCAAAAAAATCATCCAAACGCCCTAGCGAACCTGAGGATTCAGGACGTTAACAACTGATTCTTAGTTTAGTCCATATAATTCTCCTCCGTATCGTTCAAACGCATCGCTTCAAGTGAAGCTAATAAAGCGGCTATTGCCGCCAGCTCAGCTTGCCCGATACAGAAATTCGCCAAATTCAGGTTAGCGAGCGCAAAATCCTCGTATTTTTCTGAGCGGGTCCGTATGCTGTCGACATCTGTTTCGCTTCTTTCTTCTTTAAGAAATGCTTTGAGACTGCCCTGTGCTACTTTCAATTTCCTTTTTGCCTTGCTAAAGTTCTTTTTTTTGATAGCATCTTTTTCAAAAAAAAGTGATTTAACTTCTTCTTGGGCCACCCCATCCAGTAAAGACTGAATGTTCTCGTTCGCTACAATAGACTTCTCCTTCAGTCGTTTCAGTTTCTTTTCGAACTTTGCTTTCAATATTTCAATGCTCTCGCTCATCTCTTGATTTTTCAGTTAAAGTATCAAACGAAGTCAAAAAAAGCATTGAATTAGTTTAATATAATTACCGAGATACTAAAGCATTCAGAAGCTAAAATCCATGCAAATTTCTTGTCATTAACTTTAGCTAGATATACCCTTATTGGTAAAGTCAGCTTACAAAAACTTGGTATGACCACCGTACGGAAAAGGATTGGTAAATGCTTTTCGTAAGAAATCTGCGACAGGCCGACTCATCGCGTCTAATTTTTATCGTTTTAAGGCTATCTTCTACCTTTTGCAAAACAATTTTAACATTTAGCTTTGATGCGCTTTGATGTTTGAACAACCTCTCCAATGATATGGGAATACAAGTTCTTTACGTGTAGCTATGGAAAACAAAAATCATTTAGAGACCGCTCCAGATTATCAAGAGTCAATGCAAGAATTCGGTTTTCAATGGTTTAAGATTGAAGACATTTACTCCGGAAAAATCTCCTCAAGCGTTGACCCATTTGTATCCCATCGCATAAAATATTTCACACTTTTATTGCTAAAGGAAGGAGAAGCCACCCATGAAGTGGATTTTATAACCTATACCTTGGAAAAGGGGTATTGCCTTTTCATATCACAAGAAAGAATCCACAAGTTCCATAAATCATCCACGGGCATAGGGTACGTGATGAACTTTACAGAGGATTTTATGGTTCGGAATTTTTCGCAGTCCGCTTTTTCCAAAATTAGTTTTTTGTCCAATTATGTTTTGAACCCTGCAATGTTCAAGGATTTTGGGGATATAGAGTTATTCATAACCGCGCTTGAAAGAGAGTTGGCCTTAGACCTCGGAATAGTTAAAGAGAATTTGGTAGCTTCTATGCTAACCGTGTTTTTACTGAAAGCACAGCTACACGCCGGCCACGACATAAAATCCTACAAGGGGGATTTTGCAACATTCTCAAAGTTTCAATACTTCGTTTCCCTGTTCCATAAGAAATCAAGGTCTGCAAAACACTATGCCGACCTTTTGAACATATCCTACAAAGAATTAAACAGTCTTACCAAGATATTTACGGAAAAGACCGCAAAGGACTACTTAAGCGACTACACAATATTGGAAGCCAAGCGTACTTTGGCTTCTACCAATTTATCCATAAAAGAGATAGCCTTTGAATATGGTTTTAAAGAGGCAACAAACTTTATAAAATTCTTTAAGAGAGCTACTGGAGATACCCCAATGAAGTTCAGGGAAACCAGGTTTGGGAGCTCTAAAAACTAGAAACCAACAATGGAAGAAGAGCCAATTAAATTCTTTAAAAATGAATTGGAGAAATACGTGGAGCAGTCCGTTGATGAAGAATGGAAGGAGTTTAGACCACAGTTAAAAGAGGTGAGTTTCAAAAAGGGCAGTGTAATTTTTCCAAATTCGAAAATCTGCTTGGACATGCTTTTTATCTCAAAAGGAATCGTAATTACAGAATATTTTAACGAAAACGAACAAACCATTACTAGATTCTTTAAATCAAAAAATCTTTGTAGCAATATTTCTAGTTTTTTGACTCAAACTATTGTGAATGATATGGTTTCAGCCGTAACATATACGGAAGGTATATTAATCCCTCAGAGATTGTTCAACAAAAGTTATTTATACTCCAAGGGAATCGGGCTCTATTTTCGGAAAAGACTATTGGAAAATTTATTGGAAGACAAAATGTTTATTTCCATAAAGTCGATGGGAATCGATTCCAAGTTGGATTTCCTATATTCTGAATATCCAGAAATCATCCATGACGTCTCCTGGAAAAAAATTGCGAATTTCCTCGGAGTTACCCCTCAATGGCTTAGTAAAAAAATCAACAACAGAAGATACCAATAACATCATGCATTTCAATTTGAACGTTTCAAAACTCAAGGTAAGGTTCAGTTCAAACCTGAACAAGCCGTTTTTTACCTTTAAAGGTAGTTTTGTCAAATAGTATCGCAAGATTTATATGTACTTAGTGTATCAGATGTTTTGTTCAATTTAGTTTAACAAAAATGGTAAAGAAGGAAGCGTTTATATTTTCGGACTTTGAATGCGAAGAGCCAAGTAGAGAGTGTGGTTTCCAGCTGATGAAAATGGAAGATGTTTTCTCCATAAAATCAACCACAAACAAAAATCCATTTAAATCACATCGTATAGATTTCTTTACATTGCTTTTATTGATGGAGGGTGAAATGACCCACGAAGTAGATTTTGTAGCCTATAAAATGCTAGCAGGAGACGGTCTTTTTGTATCCAAGGAACAAATCCACAAATTCGATGAGTCACCTGGTTACAAAGGGTACATATTAATTTTTTCAGAAGAGTTCTTAATTCGGCATTTGTCCCTATCTGCTTTTTCCAAAATTAGCTTCTTATCCAACTACCATTTAAACCCATCCTTATTCAAAACTTTCGATGACATTAGTGTCTTTATGAACGCGCTTAAAAGAGAGTTATCCTTTGAGCTTGGCACAATTAGGGATGACATTGTTGCTTCAATGTTGACCGTATTTTTATTAAAGGCTCAGCTATACACAAGTCATGCATTGAAATCATATTATGGAGATTATGGACAGTTTGCAAAGTTTCAAAATCTTGTCGCTGCAAAATATATGGAATCCCGCTCTGCTCGGTATTATGCTACTCGTTTATTCTTGCCCTACAAACAATTGAATAAACTCAGCAGGATATTTACTGAAATGACCGCCAAAGAATACATCAACAATTATATTATTCTTGAGGCGAAGCGGAGTTTGGCCGCCACAAATACTCCTGTAAAAGAAATAGCCTATTCTTGTGGTTTCAAGGAGGCTACGAATTTCATAAAATTCTTCAAGAGAATAACAGGAGATACTCCAATGCAATTCAGAAAAATGAGAATTGGGTCTTCCTAAAAATTACCTTTCCAATTATGAAGGAATTGATGCGGTTGACGCAAAACCCAAATCAAAATTACTACTCAAATTTTAGCCTCCTTTAAAGTTTTTTAATAACCAGTTTTCAAGACATTCTCCTCTTTCGGCCCAAATTTATTTGATGGTTGTTCAGGTATTGATTAAGAAAAGGTTCCGACGTCCATAAGGTAATCGGGAATACAATCTTGGTTGTACCAATCGACCCGAATCATTTCTTCAATTAATTTAATCAACAAGCGAGATTTTGAAGATAACTTTAACAATATAAACAACTTACACCTGTATCAAGATGAAAAAAACAATCAAATTACCTCGAGCAATGGAGAAAGCAATCCTGCTTTTTGCCTTAAGTACTTTAATGGGTTTTACCGCACTTGGTCAAGAACAAGATCAAGGCGACCTTCTCGCCACAATGCCCGATGAACTTTCCAATGTAGGAACGGGTCAACCTATAGATTATAAGCCCTATAAGTATGCTAAGTTTACACGTGAAATGGATCGTTATCCCGCAGCGACCCCACCCAATGGGTCATTTAATAAACACGGAGAGCTGGAATTCTTGGGAAAAAATGTCTTTGGAATCCATTGGTTTGTGGAAGTAGAAGGCTCTGTTTGGCATTTTGTTACCGCAGGCTACCCCCACAAAGCACCTATAGTAATGATTCATGGATTTCCAGAATCGTGGTGGGGTTTTCATGATCAAATGGTTGACCTAGCAAAAGACTACTACGTTATTTCTGTTGATCAATTGGCCTATGGGCAATCCGATAAAAGTCTTAAGCAAGATTTGACCCATCAGGGAGTAGCCAAAAGTTTGGTGAAACTTATGGATAAAATAGGAGTTGATAAGTTCGATTTGGTATCGCACGATAGGGGCACTTGCATTGCTGACAATATGATGGCAGTTCCTGGAGTGAACAAAAGAGTCACAAATTGGGTCAGGATGCAACAATCGTTCAATGAGCCTCATGGTGAGCCAAGACCCTCCCACGAAAATTTGGCGCATGCGGAGAATTATAAGGATGGAATCATGATAACAGCCACGTATAATTCAGCATGGGTTTCCATGCAGTTCACTCCCGAACATATGGATCGCATCTATAAAGAATTTGGTACCGAGGGAATAGCTGATGCAGTAGCTCAAACCTATGATACCAGCTTCGACATTGAGCTGGAATATCGTATGAAAAACTTAGTACAGCATATGAGCATGCCCATACTCTTCCTACAAGCTACGAAAGATCCTGCGCAACGGGAGGAAGAGTATGCAAGATCGCCTGACTTTGTAAAGGATGGTTATGTCCAGTTCGTAGAAGCTAACCACTTTTCCGCTACGGAAGCGGCTGAAGAAGTGAGTTTGGCTATACGGGATTTCATTGAGGGAAAGCGTCCTCCAAGACTTATTGTTGATTAATAGCGGTTTTTAATCATGACAAATAACGAAACGAGTGGTTACCACCAAAAGGTGGTACCCTTGGTGGTGGCTGTATTTTTATTGATTGGCATTTCAGTAAGTGGTCAGGAACAAGACCAAGAAGATGATTTGGCCAAGGCAATTGGGTCCGGAGAGTTTGTGTTCAATGGAAAGTTAAGGTTTTGGAACGCAAATGACGATGCAGCGAGCGCTTCCCAGGCGTACACCTTCGGTACTAACTTTGGTTATCTGACCAAAGCCTACAAAGGTTTCCAAGTATACATTGAAGGTGAAAGCGTGGTTGCCATCACACCTGACCTGTATTTTGACGGTTTGAACGGTCTTACTGACAGAACGAATGTGACCGATCCAGAAACCCTTGAATTGAACCAAATGTATATCGCTTACAATGATTCATTCAATGATACCGAACTGGAAGTCAAAGTGGGAAGGCAAGCAGCAATTGTTGAGGACGAGCGTTTTATAGGACGAGTTTCGGCGAGACAAGATGACCAGACTTTTGACGCTTTGTATGGAAGAATACAGAATGATCAAAAAGGATTGGCTTTTGAATATGCCTATATGTACCAAATCAATCGTCTGCTTGCAGAGGAGGTGGATTGGCGAAGTGATTCACATGTCTTTATGTTGCGCTATTTTAAAAACAAAAAGCTTCGGTTCGGCTTTTTCATTCATCTCCTGGACTTTCAAGAGGATGCCCCAGATGTATCTAACCAGACATATGGGATTACATTGGACAGGGGACCGTTACCGAACGATAAAATTGCGTTGAACTACAGAACCGCTTTCGCATACCAAAGTGATTTTGGGGACAACCCAACGGAATATGGGGCGTTTTTACTAAATCTGGAGGCGGGAGTCTCTTTTCCAAGTTTAGCCAGTTTTAATATCGGGTATGAACTTGCTGCTTCCGACGATGGAGTCGCTTCTTATCAATTTCCATTATCAACAGGTCAGCGTTTGCATCGCATATCTGATGTTTTTATTGATCCTCCGGCAGATGGGTTACATAACCCCTATTTCACAGCGGAGTCCAATAATCTCTTTTGGGGCATAGGCGGTTGGTTGGGGTACCATGCCTATTTTTCAGATGAAGAAGGGGATTTCCTTGGGCAGGAAATAGATGTGGTTCTTTATAAGCAAATAATTCCTGATTTACTAAGGGCAGAGATAACGTACGGGTCCTTTTTTGGTGAAGAACCCCGCTATACGGATTTACACATTTTCGCTCTCGATTTCGTCCTTGAGTTTTAACCACCTAAACAAAATTGGAGAAATGAATGATTTTTGGAATACGCATCAGAACAAGGCTTTGGCGCTATTAAGAATCATCGTTGGGTTTTTAATTTTTTGGCACGGTACACAAAAGCTGTTTGGCTACCCGCCTACCGAAAATCCGCAAGGAACACTTTCTACCTTGCTTTTTATGGCTGGTATTCTGGAGTTCTTTGGTGGGATATTGCTGTGTATTGGTCTATTTACCCGTTGGGCGGCATTTATATTGAGCGGTATGATGGCGGTAGCCTATTGCATGGTTTTTATTAGCACCTCGTTTTTGCCAATAATAAACCATGGGGAGTTAGCTGTGCTCTACTGCTTTGTTTTTTTCTATTTGTTTTTCTCCGGAGGAGGAGCCTATAGTTTGGATAACCTTTTTTCCATGAGGAGAAAAGCATAACAACCATTTCGAACCAATGCCATATCAAACAAATCATGAAGAGACTATTTACTGCTTTGATTATCGTTCTTCTACAGATTATGGCATTAGTTGTTTGGAATCCGGTTTTTTGGACATTATTTATCGAAACCATAAATGTGGCTGTGTCATCTGGAATATGAGTGACTACAGTTACGTAATTAGTCAGAATATAAAATTCTAAGAGCTTTGATTTTAGACTATTTGAAATCATCATATTGGTGATACTTATTAATCAGTTTCAAACTACACGATATGAATATACCTCTGAGCACGAAGACATATCTAAGGCAGGTATCCATATCCGCGGTTTTCTGGGGACTATGTTTGGGATTCTTTGCCATTTTTCGATATCTCGGAATCAATCGAGTTCCTGATATTGAGTTGAACTGTAATGTTGAAACCTTGCTTTTGAAGAATTTAATAACCCTTTCCATATTAGGGGTTGTTCTGGGTATGTTGTATGCATCAATAGAATTTTTCTTTGATAAAATTGTCTCAAAACGCCTCAGCTGGGGAGCACGAGTGATCACCAAGATTGGAATAGATTTTATGATAACCCTAGGGTTATTGCGCCTTTCTCTTATAGTTTCGTATAGCAATGGAATTCATGAGGGATGGTTATGGTGGTTAAAAAATGAACGTTTTGAATCCGTTTTACTCTACATCATTTTTTGTTCGTTTTTCGTCTTTTTTCTCATGAAGATAACCGGGGAACGATTTGGAAAAGGGGTATTTGTTAAAATGTTAATGGGCAAATACCGAAAACCAAAAGAAGAAGATAGGATTTTTATGTTCTTGGATTTGAAAGATTCCACGTCAATAGCAGAGCGATTGGGACATTTGAGATATAGTCAATTCATTCAAGACTGCTTTCACGACCTTAATATGGTGGTGTTAAAGTATGAAGCGGAAATTTATCAATATGTAGGCGATGAGGTGGTATTAACATGGCCCTATTCAAGAGGAATAACCAACAACAATTGTGTAAGATTGTTTTTTGAGTTCCAACATCAGCAGCTGTTGAGATACGAGTATTATTCATGTAAATATGGTATATGCCCCAAGTTTAAAGCAGGAATTCATGGTGGTGCTCTAATGATTGCCGAGGTTGGGTTCGTAAAGAAGCAATTGGCGTATCATGGAGATGTAATCAATACCTCTGCAAGGATTCAAAAGCAATGTAACCATTTTAACGTCTCTTTGTTGATATCAGAAAAACTTATTAAAGACTTGAACAACAACGATTTCTCCGCTTCAAAATACTTAGGAAACGTTTTGCTCAAAGGAAAACAAAAAGAGGTGAAAATATATTCGCTATTGTAACTATGGGCTACTAAAAGTTCAGTTGCCAAGTGAATTGAATAGTTGATTCTATGCCAATAGGTTGTGAAAGCGATTCAGCAATATTCTAAGTGTTAGTAAAACATTGAAAAGCAAATAATCATGAAGAAATTGACGAAAGGTGAAAAGTTACTGCTAGGAAGTATATTACTGCTCTTTTCAATGCTTTGGCTTCCCCTGGGACAATATGATTTTCTTATTGACCACTGGATGAAGATTGGAGTATACGCCACGGTTTTTCTACTGATTGGCAGTTTTTCGTTTTGGAAAGACAGTCAACCCCCTACAGTAACCCCCAACTTTAGAGTAATGGCTTTACTAATGCTTGTAGCATATATCATTCATCAATTTGAGGAACATTGGATAGATTTATACGGCAATTATTATGCCTTTTATGGATATAACAACAACTTTATACGGTCTGTTCTTGGTGAAACCGATACCAGTATCAATCCATTATCCAAGGCTAGTGTTTTTGTAATCAATACCTCACTCGTTTGGTTGTTGGGATTTCTCTCTATATGGAGGAGTCCAAAACATCTTTTCCCTTTATTCGCTATGGCCGGTATTATCTTGATAAATGGATTGGTTCATATTTTGGCAGGTCTCATCAATTGGGAATACAACCCAGGTCTGTTCACTTCCGTGGTTGTTTTTATTCCAATTTACTTTTGGACCGTTAGACGAATGCGGAACCATATCGGCAATTACAAAGCCCACATATTTTACGGTTTGGTTTGGGCGTTACTGGCGCATGTTATTATGGTCGGGGGGCTTTTGCTCGCCAATTGGTATAAGGTAATACCAGAATACTTCTATTGGATTTCTTTGGTACTATGGACCATTGTTCCGGTTACAATACTCAAAAAGAGCCACTTCAATTAAATTGGCTTCCATTTTCATTCATAATAGAATCAATACAAAATGACCGGATTTTTAGATGTCGATGGTGCAGAATCCTATGCATCCTTTAAAGTAAAAAAGTTGGGGATGTTAGCGGTTCAGGGTACCGTTTCCGGGTTTGATGGCGAAATATTTTTAGACGAACAGGATATTGAAGATTCCTTTTTTGATATTTGTCTTACCCCAGTAACCGTAAAAACGGGTAATCTAAAAAGAGACGAACATCTAAGGAGCAAAGACTTTTTCTATGTTAAAAACCATCCTATAGTTTGCTTTAAATCAAACGCCGTACAAAAGGCAAATGGTATATTTCACGTCAAGGGTACTCTTAAAATGCTGGACACCAACTTGGAGTATATTATTCCATTGGAATACAAAAATGGGGTGTTTAAAGGTCAATTCTCATTGAACCGGAAGAACCACGACCTTGGGAAAAGGTTTCCAACCATTATAATAGGAAACAACATCAACATCACCATACATTGTGTTACCAATACGAAATGAGGTTGTTTCTTTTGTTTTTTGGTTATCTACCCCCACTACGCTCTTGAGGGTCCATGCGTAAAAGAATGATTTTATGTTGGGTAGGGTTTTCTCTTCCCTAATTGTTTTACATATAGACAACTACACTTACATCCTAAACGACGTTATAATAGTAATCTCAAAAAAAATTGGCTATGGATGTAATCAAAGAAATTATAGACAAGAGTGCATTGGCACACTTGTTTCCCGCACTGAAAGCACTAGTGTTATCCCTGTTTTTTACAATCGTGATAATGCTTCTCGGAATGTTGTATTACCTCATTCGACATGGAGCGTATATGAACATACAATTCGGGTATTAGCGATAAATCAAGGCATTTCCAAAGTTCTGGCCTTCCAAAGGTTTTGAAAGGTCTACCAAAAAGCCATTGATTATGGCATGAGTAATAACGCCTTCTTTTTCAAGAAAAAAGGTTGGGTTCTGTCCGATCTCCACCTTGAATTCTGGAAATGTCTTGGCCGCTCCTAGAATGTGGTATGGCAACTCATTATGCATCGGAGTATCCGAGCGTTTTGCGGCCAACATTCTCGAATAGGCGTATCCACGCTTCAACAATTCCAAAACCTCTCGTGGCTTAATATCGGCCTTCAAGGGTTTGTCATAGAGTTTCGGAGGTACAATGGTGTAACCTTCGCCTTCAAAGGTTTCATACCCATAGAAGGTCGACAGGTCTCCTAGGTCAACAATGATGCTTTTGTAATAGAAATCATCGTGCCCAGCAAGGTCGATTTCTTGTCGATAAATGCCAATGTCTAAGAGGTAGTCATTTCCTAATAGCTTGTGGGTTACTTTTTCCAACTTTAAATCGAAAAGTTTCCGGTCATTTCTTGGGATTTCTTCATAAGCTTCAATAGGAATGTCCTTAAAGGAACCATTGGCAATCGTATAAAGCGCCGAGAGGATGGAAACATAGTTAAGTTTTCGTATCTCATGTTTTTCGCGATCACCCACAAACCCGCCAGACTCAATAAGGATAAGGCTAGTGCCCCATTTCGAGATATTATCCCCAAAAGCCCTGGGTTCAAAATCATCGCTATAGCGCCCTACTTGTCCTGGCGCATATTTTTGGATGATATTATTCATGTAAACGATAACCTTCATAGCGTTGGCACGCGTTTCATTTATCTCTTTCTCATAGTTGTAAGCAGTGGCCAAATATGAAATGGTTGCCGGCTTATTGGTGCGCTCAGCATTATAATAGCGACTCTGGTCATGTAGATTAAAGCCGTAGTCTGCATCCAAACTATCTCGAATTCGTTTCAGGATTTTACTCTCAGGCGCTTGTAACCTCAATGCATCACGGTTAAGGTCTATATCTAAAGCATTTCTGCGCTTATACACTTCCGCACCATCTGGATTGAGCATAGGAATAAAATGCAATTTCAATTTGGAAAGGATGGTGTCCTTTTCAGCTTGGAAGTCATCTGCCATTAAAAAATTAAAGATGTCAAAAGATGCCAAGGTCGCTGTGGGCTCATCTCCGTGCATTTGGGTCCAAAGAAAAATATTGATATCCCCTTCTCCAATACTTATCAGTTTGATATCCCTTCCCTCGATGGATTCCCCTACTTTTTGGATGGTAAACCGAGTATCTGAAGCCAACGAATCAATCAAAGGCATAATGTCCCGATGCTTGATTCGGCGTTTGTTCAATGAAGCCTCTCTGTAATTTTCAAAGGAATCATAGAGTTGTGCGGTGAAATCTTCTTGTGCCATGGAAACAAAAAAACCGATTAAAAAAAGGATGGTAAAACATTTGAATTTCATTGTTGAGCGGGTAAGGGTTTAAAATCAAGATTTTTGCAAGCGCGGCGCACCTTCTTCATAAAGGGAGCGCCAGGGTCGGATTTCACGGTTCGGTACCCGTCATCTACTTCCAACCATAAAGGATGGTTTTCGAAAAGGGTATATTCGTGATGTCCTATTAGGTATTCAATATCATATTTTTCAGCCAAATATTTGACCAGCCATATATTGGACTTTAGTTGTGCGCGGGTTAAAGGAGTCTCCTCCGTGCCACCCACATTCTCTACTCCTATCGCACAGTGGTTCAAACCAATAACATGACGCGCCATGATGTTCTCGTCCATAAGTTGATAAATGGTTCCATCTTGGTCTACCAGAAACTGTGAAGAAACATTCAGTCCGCTTACCGTTTTGATATCGGGTCGCCAATTGGGCAAGGTCGGATTCACAAAGGCTTGAAAAGAACGCTCCAAAGTAGGAATGGCTGTCCAATGCAACACAACCATTTTTGGGACAATCTCGCCAGTTTCTGCGGGCAACTGATATCGGTCTTTCAAATAGGCCTTGGTCAATTCCATTCGTTCATCATTGAAGATAATGGGTTTTTGAACGATGGTTCGCTTTATTGAGCAAGCGCTAAGGCAAATAATGAAGCTAAAAAGTAATAACTGCCTCATGGTTTTGCTGGTTTTAGGGTGTCTATTGGCACTGCATACTGTATTTGAACTTCGCGCTTGCCCCATTCCCTTGCTGCTTTCACGTCCTTTCCCATATACAAATCAATGCGATTTCTCCATTTGCGGTTCATTTTGTCTTTCACCAAAAAAGTGTCCGGCCAATCCAATATTTTGACCATGGTATTGTGTTCGAGACCTAATTTAAGCAAGTCCCGCGACACAGCAATGCACTTCATGCCCGGTTTCAGCGTATCACCCCAAGCGGCGACGGAAGGACTGATACTATCTGTTTGCCAAGGCACTGAATTATATGCAGATGCGGTTACTGTTAAAGGAATCCATTGATGTTGTGGTACTTCAATGGGCTTCTGCTTGCAAGAGGCCAAGAACAACAGTAAAATACTAGATAAGCACCCTAATCCTCTTGATACTGACCGTTGACATGGAACATATTTAACCCGGTAGCGGAACATAGCTTTGGTCATTATCCATCATGGGAAAGGTCTTTTCTTGCCATGCTTTCTTCGCTTTTTCAATAGTTTCCTTTTCTGAGGCAACAAAATTCCAATAGATATGTCTTTCTTCCGGAAAGGGTTCTCCCCCGAAAAGAATAAGATGGGTTTTGGGCTGCAAAGTGATTTTGCAAGTATCCTCTACCTTGGACACCAAAATATTTCCCTTGCCCAAAATTTCATCGCAGGCCGAAATCTCACCAGAAACGATGCAGATTCCGATTTCACCTTTTACCTTTCCCTGCACGTCCAAGACATAGGTTGAGTCACCAGATTTTACTTCAACCATAAATAAGGGAGAGTATACCGGCACAGGTGATTGCTTTCCGTAGGCTTCGCCAGCTACCAAGGTGAATTCAGTTTCCTCTTCGGACCATCTCGGTAATTGGGTTTTGGGAATATGATGGAATTCGGGTTCCATCTGTTCAAGATGCTTCGGCAAAGCCACCCAAATCTGATATCCATGCGCCGTAAAGATTTTGCTTCCTCTTAAATTTGAAGGGGTACGTTCGGTATGCGATACTCCAGCACCAGCCGTCATCCAATTCACCGAACCCGGTTGAATGCGTTGTTGGGTGCCGATGCTATCTTCATGCATGATTTCACCTTCCAGCATATAAGTAAGGGTAGATAAACCAATGTGAGGATGTTGGTCGACATCCATATATTTAGAAGGCCCTAAAGTGGTAGGACCCATATGATCTATAAAAATGAACGGGCCTATCATCCTTTTTTTGCGAAACGGAATCAATCTTCCGACTAAAAAGTCCCCAATATCCCTGCTTCTTTCGGCAATTACCAAACCAATGTTCGACATGCTGATAAAAATGTTTATTTTTCACCAAGTTACAATAAATCAAACGCCATGAAAATCTTCAAACGCCTACTGCTTTTACTTTTTGTTGTTTTGGCTGTAGTAGTATACTTAAACTACCCCAAGCTTAATATCATCGCAGGATATGCCTCTAAAAATATGGCTTCTTGCGTGTATGTAGCAGAGCGTTCGGCCGCCTCCGTGGTAGCCAATGACAATAATGTTCCCTTGGTAAAGCTTGCGGCATGTGAAGTAGTCGAAGACGAAAAGGCGGCTACTGCCTCCGTTTATGGACTTCTAAGTCGGAAAGCAGTGTATCGTGAAGGTTTAGGTTCGGTTTTGGTAAATGATGACATGGATGCCACGGATTTCAAATTGAAACCCAACCGGATACAACCGATGGATACCATACCTTATCCGTATGGACAGGCCAAACCGCTGGATTCTATTTTTGAAGAGGTGGATTATGACCAATTGGATAAGGCATTTGCAACTGCCTTCGGTAATCCTGATGTGCAAAAAACAAGAACGCTGCTGGTATTATACAAAGGCCATTTGCTTAAAGAACAATATGCCGATGGGTTTGACCAAACGACTCCTGTTTTGGGATGGTCCATGACCAAAAGTGTATTGGCCACTTGTTTTGGGATACTTGAAGCACAAGGAAAGTTGGCTACGGATTGGCCGGCGCCAATTACGGAATGGAAAGAAGATGAACGAAAGAATATAACCCTTAACCACTTATTGCGCATGCAAAGTGGTTTGGACTGGGAAGAAGATTATTCCAAAATATCCGATGTCACCAAGATGCTGTTTTTAGATTCGGATATGACCGCTTCCTCTAAAGACAAAAAAGCCATTGCCCCTCCCGTTGACATCTGGAATTATTCTTCTGGAACGACCAACTTACTTTCTGGAATTCTAAAGCAACAATTCCGTTCCCATCAGGAATATCTGGATTTTCCCTATCAGTTTCTTTTAGATAAAATAGGAATGTATTCGGCCTTGCTCGAAGCAGATTTGAATGGAAACTACGTGGGCTCTTCTTACGGATGGGCCAACACTCGGGATTGGGCTCGATTTGGACAACTGTATTTAGACAAGGGCCAATGGAATGGCACGGAAATCTTCAAACCAGCATGGGTGGATTACATCTCAAAACCAACCAAACATTCCGATGGAACATACGGCGCTCATTTTTGGCTTAATGCCGAAGGGGTATATCCTGATGCGCCAAGAGACCTTTTTTCCTGTAATGGGTATCAGGGACAATATGTTTTTGTGATTCCGTCCAAAAATCTGGTAGTAGTTCGCACTGGACTTGCCGAAAACCCCGTTTTTGACGTAAATGCCTTCCTTGCGGAGGTTACAAAGGTAGTGCCGTAGCACAGGTCATTTCATAAAATCAAAGGGTCACCACAACTAAAAGGGAGTTCACAACAAAATTTTCACCCAGTCCCATCACGGGCGTACTTTTACTATGTAAGATTTAGAAAAGTAAATTTTTTCATTTTCATATAGTGTTCTCGTAAAAGAGTCTTGACCCTAGCGGCAAGGCTCTTTTTTATTTTAGCTACTTTCGTTTTGCAAGCCAACTAAGTTCAATGATGTTCAAATACAACCGAACCCGTTTCCATTATATTGGAATGTTCTTTCTTTTTCTCCAGGTGTTGGGCATTTGCTATGCGCGATTTGTCCCCGAGCGTTTTTTTGCCTGGGCACCTTATGATGAGCAGACCCACTACCATATCCAGGTTGTTATAGATGATAAGCCCTTACCTGATGAAGCAGCAACCAAACGGTATAGGGTCGCTTCCCAACGCGTGGAATCCCGCACCATTCATAATATTTTCAGTATCATAGAGCAATATGAAAGTACCTATGGTAGTGCTGATAAGGCAAAGGTCATGGTAAAGTATAATACCAATGGTAAAGGTGAACAACTATGGCAATATCCTACACAATAAAGGCACATCTACCTTGGCGAACTGACCAGGCCGACATGCTCCCAGGAGTACTGCTGACTTGTAAACTGCTACTGCTACTATTACTTCTCCACGGATATTGGGGCTATATTAGAGACCCTTACCTCCCTTTTATTCCTTTCTTGGATTGGTTTTCCAACTACCCAAATACTTTTGAATACTTCTTAAAAAGCGTTTTTGTATTAAGTGGCTTCTGTCTATTTTTTAATATAAAAACGCGCTTGTCCGGTATTACTCTGGGGTTATGCGTATTATTGGTCACTCTTGCCTCCAAATCCACTTTCAAGAACCATCTGTTCATTGTTTCCTGTGTTTTCATTTTAGGTGGATTGCATAGCAAGGAGGATGAGAAGCCCCACCTACTCTATTTGCAATTGGCGCTAGTGTATTTTGGGGCCGCGCTGAATAAAATGCTTCAATGGGATTGGTGGAATGGACAATACATGCACAATTGGTTTAGTGTGATACTGGAACATCCATTGTACTTTCAATTACAAGAATGGTCTAATGAAAGTAGAATTCCGGCTCAAGTAATCGGATGGTTTTCCATGGGAATAGAGCTGGTCATTGGATTTTTGTTACTGCATCGGAAAAAGTACAAACTAGCCATTGTGCTCATCCTTTTTTTCCATTTGTTTCTATTCACTTTGACCAAAGAACGGTTTGGTCACTTTTTAGATGACATCTTGATTATCCTGATTGCTTTTGCCGCATGGCCAAAGGGTAAAAAAACTTATAGCACGGGTTCCAAGCCATCACCTAAAATTAAAATTTTGAAGCTTTTGGATTGGAATGGTTCCTATCATTTTGAAGCATCCCAAACTGGAAAAAACAGTATCCCTTTATTTACCCATAAACACTTTTTGAATGCACTATTGGGTTCAGTAGGATTTTATGTGGGGCTATTTGTACTCGACCTAGCGGTTCGAGTCTTATTTGATAATCCCGTACAGCATATTTTGCTTTGTGTTGCTTTTTGGGGAACTTTTCTATACTTCATTCCTGTGTTTCTTTTGAAAACCCCCGTAATACGATAACCCATTAGGCCGGCGTACCATAAAAACATGGTTGTTCGTAGAAGTGTTCGTAGTGTAACATCTTAGGTTGCCTGTTGTCTTTTAACACAAAGCAACCTATATGAAAACCAAAGCTTTATTCGTTTTATTGGTCCTAAACCTGTTCTCCGCATACTGTCAAGTCAAGGTTGGAAATCGAGAGACAGTACTCGACAGTATCATCTATTTGTCAGACACAATTTATGACACAATTCCGAGCTTACCCCGATTATGTGACGAGCTTTTAATACCCAAATTTACAATCCCAATCAATGGTTGCGATTTCTATGTTGAAGTTGAAGGTCAAGGTCAAGGGATTCCTATGGTTCTAATAAATGGAGGACCTGGAGGAACCCACCACTATTTCCATCCTTGGTTTTCAGCCTTCAATAAAACCCATAAAATCATTTATTATGACCAACGCGGAACAGGGCAGTCTGGATTTGTGCCAGGGGAAAAAGGGTATTCTTTCTTCCAAGCCAAAGAGGATTTAGAAGGGCTAAGAGAGGCTCTTGGGATTACCAAATGGATTGTTTGTGGTTATTCATATGGAGGGCTTCTGGCACAATACTATGCTGCTTCTTATCCCGAAAACGTATTGGGTATGGTGCTAATAAGTGCCTTGCCAAGTTTTAAGGACGATAGATTTAAGAGTGAGCAACAAAAATACATTAGTCAAGTTGAGAAAGATAGATTTAAGGAAATTACTGCCAAGGCAATCGAAGCCAAAAAGAAAGGGGAACTGAATTTTTCTGCCTTTCTCTTCAATATGGCACTCAATGGAGATTGGAAACGACAGAATTTTCACAAACCTACAGAAGAACAAATGATTAGAAGTGCGCTATATGAATGGGTTAATGATAGAAATTTCAATAGTATCATGAGCAAAAGCGCAAAACAATATGAGTTTAAAGGCTTGTTTAAAAACTGTCCTCTCCCCATCCTTCTTATGGAAGGAAAATATGATTTAACATGGGGGAGCGAAAAAGCAGAGGTATTTAGACAGGAGTTCCCCAATGCCAAATATGCCTTTTTTAAGAATTCAGGTCATGGTATTTTCAAGGATGAACCTATCTTATTTGCAGAGGTCGTTTCACAATTTTCAAAAACACTTAGCCCCATAAATTCGGAAAGCGTGCAATCCTGGAAACAACAAGCCAAACCATTTTTGGAAGCGAAAAACAAATAGATAAGCTTCAAGCATTATTCATTTGTATACTAAGGTATCCACTGATTCTTGCCAAAGTTTGGTTTTCTTTTCTCCAAGAACGCATCTCGACCTTCTTTGGCTTCGTCCGTCATATAGGCTAAACGAGTAGCCTCACCAGCAAAGACTTGTTGCCCCACCATACCATCATCCGTTAGGTTCATGGCGAATTTCAACATTTTGATTGAGGTAGGAGACTTTTCTAAAATCTCTCTGGCCCACTGATACGCAGTGCTTTCAAGTTCTTCATGCGGCACTACGGCATTTACCATTCCCATCTCAAGTGCTTCTTGCGCACTATAATTGCGTCCTAAAAAGAAGATTTCACGAGCTTTCTTCTGCCCTACCATTTTTGCCAAATAGGCAGAACCGTATCCGCCATCAAAACTGGTTACGTCCGCATCGGTTTGTTTGAAAATCGCATGTTCTTTGCTCGCCAAGGTCATATCGCACACCACATGCAAACTATGCCCACCGCCTACGGCCCATCCTGGAACCACTGCTATAACAACCTTGGGCATAAAGCGAATTAGCCGTTGCACTTCGAGAATATTCAAACGGTGATAGCCGTCCTCACCTACATAACCTTGATGTCCTCTTGCCTTTTGGTCTCCCCCACTGCAAAATGCCCATTTGCCATCTTTTGTAGAAGGACCTTCGGCGGATAACAGCACTACCCCTATGGAAGTGTCTTCTTGCGCATCATAAAAGGCCTTGTATAGTTCACTCGTGGTTTTCGGGCGAAAAGCATTGCGAACATTAGGGCGATTGAATGCGATTCTAGCTACGCCATCAAATTTTTTATACGTGATGTCCTCAAATTCTATGGCGGTTTGCCATTGGGGTGTATCCATGTGCTTTATTTTTTACGAAGATAAATAAGCGTGACCGAAGTACTGTTACGGATTATTGTTCCGTGCGACCTTGACTTTGATTCTTGTTCTTTTCTTCAATCCATTTGGATAGGTATTTCGTGCTGCTATGCAAATTCAGCTGCAACAGGCTTCCAGTGAAGTTCTTTTTCCGGTGCGCAATGAGGTCTGCTTCCGTAATGGATAAATGGTTTAACAGGATTTTAGTCCACTTCTTTTTGTCGTAATGGCTTTTCAAGGCCATTTTACCTGCTGCTTGGGCCTTTTCCCATTCAGAATGATTCGAATACAAATCAACCGCTTGTTTTGCAAAAGCTTCAACACCATCGAAGATTTCCATGGGGTGCATGCCTTCCGCTGTGATGGAAGTCGCTACCACGGGTGTACCATTGCGTATCGCGTCGACCACCTTGCCTTTGATACCCGCTCCAAAACGCAGGGGAGCCAGACATACTTTGGATTCTTGAATTTTAGCATCCAGATTTTCGCACCATCCTAAAACTTCAAAACCGCTCTCTGGCTTATGAAGTTGGGTCACATCTTGCGGCAAATACGCACCGTACACCTTCATTTTTGCGTTTGGAAGCGACTGGCGAATCAAAGGCCAAATCTCTTGATATAAAAAATGAATGGCATCGACATTCGGAACATGCCGGCCATTACCAAATGTGATAAAATCTTGACGTGAATTGAATGAAGGCGTTTCCGTTTCCGAATCGACATCCAGCATGAAGGGCAAGTGTATCAAAAGGAATTGAGGAACACTTATATTTTCCGTTAACAATTCCATTTCATAAGAAGATACGAAAAGGGAAAGGTCAGAACGATAGATACTAGCCACTTCACGTTTGGTCATTTCAAAATCCAACCATACATCCGTTGTAAATTTCGTTGACTTTTGATGGCAAATTCCCCTGCACTTACGCAAGGAATGCAAATCTTCCGTATTCAAAACCCTTAGAGCCTTGGGAACCTTCTCCGAAACACGCCAGCCGAATTGTTCTTCTACCATGAAGCGGTCAAAAACCACTACTTCAGGATTCAAACCGGTGATGAAATCATCAAAACTGGAATGGTTCAGAAGAATATTTTGGGTACGAATCCCCAAATCAGTTAAGTCAAAGGAATATTCCGTAGTAGTGGCCGTTGTGGCAAAAGTAATATCCCAGTGGTGTTTTAACGCTTCGATAATTTGGAGCATTCGGTGCCCTGCGGAGGTAGTAGAGGGTTCAGGCCAAACCTGTCCTATAATGAGCAACCTAGCCATAGTTACATTAGAGCGGCAAACTTTTTGGAAATGCTGGAACGCAACTTACGTTCGTAGTCTTCCTCAAGCCACTCTTTGTAATTTTTGGTGTTGTTCATGATGCAATATGAATATTGCCGTACACGATATGAGATTTCTTCCTTAAGTTCCTTCGCCAAAATACGTGCATCAAAAACGTCTTCGCTATTTTCCACGCAAATCTGGGCATGTTGCTCAATACTTCGCTCCAGAACCAATTTTGACTTCAATCCTTGTGCGAAAACCTTTTTGTATTCTTCTTTTACGTTGAAATCAATATTAAGGGATTTACTGAATTTAGCTTTGAGTTCATCTGGCATAACGTACACAAATTCGCGTTCAATCTCCTCATCATTCTTGATGTTCTCTAAGTAAAAATCTGGAAAATGGAAAATCTCCTGCCAGTCGATGGGTGCATCCCAGGGACCAAAACGGGCAATATTATTTCCCAAGTCAATTACGTTGAAGTCATCTTTGCGCTCGGTAACCCGAGAACCCCGACCAATCATTTGAAAATACAAAGTCAATGAACGGGTCGCGCGATTGAGAATAATGGACTGTACGGAAGGCTCATCAAAACCTGTGGTCAAAATACTTACTGAAGTCAAAATGGCATCTGGGGTATTAGCGAACCAATCCAGAATATCGCGTCGTTCCGTAGCGGTATTCTTATTGTCCAGGTGGCGGATGTTGTATCCTGCTTTCTTAAAGGTTTCGTAAACGTAGAGCGACGTATTGATACCATTGTTGAAAATCAAGGTCTTGGTTCCCTTAGCCAACTCGTTGTATGCCGAAACCAATTTGCCCAACATACTTTGGTTGCTGTAAAACTCGTCGGATGATTTTACGGTGTAATCCCCATTGATACCAATCTTAAGCGTGCGCAAGCTTACGTCATAGTTGTACAGATTGGCTTTGGCCAAAAACCGTCTTTCAATTAATGATTTGATGGACTCCCCTATTATCAGATGTTTGTAGTGGTCCTTCATGGGGAGTTTGATGTTGGAACTCAAGGGCGTTGCGGTTACACCCAAAATGGTGGATTCCTCAAAATACCCAAAGAGTTTTCGAAAAGAATTGTAATGCGCCTCATCAATAATAACCAAGCCCACATTATTGATTTTCACTTTCTCTTCTTGCAAGCGGTTGTTCAGGGTCTCGACCATGGCCACAAAGCACATATAATTGTCTTGGTCGTATAACTCCTTCACATCGCTATTGATGATTTTGTTGGTCACCCCAAAACCTTGCAGCATTTTGGAGGTTTGTCCGCTCAATTCAATCCGGTGGGTCAAAACGATAACCTTTTTACCGGTTTTTAGAATATACTGCCGGGCAATTTCGGAGAATACAACGGTTTTACCACCGCCCGTGGGCAGTTGGTACAAAATATTGGTGCCTAGGGGAAGGTCGTCAATATGCTGGAAGATTTTCTTTAAATCTTCTTCTTGATAATCGTAAAGTGTCTTCCTTTGTTCGGGTCTTCGGACTTCCAAAAAAACAATCTTAGGTTTTCTTAAATATCAAACCTTGCAAAATTACTTCATTTTTAAAGCCTTTTACAGCTTTAACATCCTCTTAATATCAAAATAGTATCAACAATGATTTTTGAGGTAAAAATTGAGAAATTCCAATTCTTTATAACATTTTGATAACTATAATTGATGGGACTTGCATATTGGGGAATGTTGGATTAATATCAAGGCTTGAAAAACCAAAAAGAACAACCCCGATGAGGCAGCTCAAAATTGTAAAACAGGTCACCAACCGAGAATCCAAATCACTTGACAAATACCTCCAGGACATCAGTAAAATCGACTTGATTACCGCACAAGAGGAAGTGGAGTTGGCGCAACGCATTAAAAAAGGAGACCAACTTGCATTGGAGCAACTCACGAAAGCCAACCTCCGGTTTGTCGTATCCGTGGCAAAGCAATACCAAAATCAAGGGTTGACCCTCCCTGACCTTATTAACGAAGGAAATCTTGGATTGGTCAAAGCGGCCCAACGGTTTGATGAAACACGAGGATTCAAATTCATTTCATATGCCGTATGGTGGATTCGTCAATCCATTTTGCAAGCTTTGGCAGAACAGGCAAGAGTAGTTCGCTTGCCGTTGAATAAAATTGGAACCATAAACCGTATTAAAAAGACTTTTTCATATCTGGAACAAGCGCATGAGCGTCCACCGTCTGCAGAGGAAATTGCGAAGGAGCTGGATATGACCATTACGGAAGTAAAACAATCCATGAGCAATATCGGGCAGCATGTTTCCATGGATGCCCCGCTCAAAGAAGGGGAAACCTCCAGTTTATACGATGTTTTGAATTCCAACGAATCACCAAAACCGGATAAGGATTTGATGAACCAGTCTTTGAATACCGAAATCAACCGAGCGCTGGATACATTAAGCCCTCGTGAGGCGGATATTGTGCGGTTGTATTATGGAATTGGGGAAGAACCTTCCATGACCTTGGAAGAAATTGGTTCGGCCTTTGACCTTACCCGTGAAAGGGTGCGTCAAATTCGCGAAAAAGCCATTCGGAAGCTAAGGCATGCTTCTAAAAACAAAAACCTGAAATCGTATTTGGGGTAAAAAAAAGGGAACCGAAATGGTTCCCTTTTTTAATTTTTGGGGTAGTTAAGTTGGCTAATATTAAAATCCGTTAGCATTTGGTTTAAGCTCTGGATAAAGTTCAAGTATGCTGTGTTTTCTGAGTTCTGCTTGTTCATGGGATTTTGATTTAGGAGTTTTTATAGATAATCGAGTTCAACCAACTCGTTCATGCTCAAAATTTCATTTAGCTCTTGAAGAAATGACAAATATTCTTCTCCGTAGGTATCGTATAACATAGCTAAGACTGGTTAAAGTTTTGGGTTATTAGTACAACGTAAACCTACTCGAATCATTATGTTGGTACAACAAAATGTGGTGAACTAGCGCTTTACTGTTGTGAAAGTTTGCATCTGGAGTGAAGCTGTTTTTGCCTATTCGTCCATGAGTAGTTCTAGGGATAGTTCAAAATCCAATTCGGGTTCAGAATCGATTTTTGGCGGATGAATGTCAAACTCTTCATACAAAAAGCATAAACTCATGGGCAGCTTTTCATTGGAACGTTCGGTTGCCTCTATACGGGCCATTAACTTGGTTTTTACCCAGTATGCTCGATTGCTCACCGTGAGGGACTCCATGCATTCCAGCTCTTCCAAAAGTGCTATTTCCTTTTGGTCACCCAGTTCCAGAACCTGGTCCAACAGTATTAACTTTGAATCGTCATCCGAAGCGTAACGAAACAGCTGAAAGAAAATGCTGTGGTAATATGCTGGTAAAAACCCGTCGTTCATTTTTTATTTTAATTCATACCACGCAATTGCATTTGCTGCATGAGTTCTTCTTCCACTTTGGGATATTCCTGTAGAAATTCTTGATATAAAAAGTTCAAATACTTTATGTCGTTATCCGTTTTGCACACTTTCGACATTTGTTCCGTCATTTCCAAAAGTGTATGGCTGTGCATCATCCGAAGGGATTGCCCTATTTTTTGGCAGGCAAAATCAATACCCGAAACATTTTCGTTTTTCAGATAAACGGTGGTTTTCCCTACAAACTCCAAAATATTTTGCTTGAACAAACGCACCAATTCCTCCAAAAGGTCAAATTGCTCCATGCATTCTTCCCAAAGGGGGACCAAATCGATACGCGTCTTGGGAGTACTCTTAAAATGACGTTCAAAAGTTTTGCCTTTGGATGGCAAATCTATTTCTCTAGACTCAAAATCCAAGTTTTTTATTTTTAGCACCAAGTCTACTTGATTCTCGCTCAGTGGTGTATTTTCCAATTGCAGTATGAGTTTGTGTAGGGCAACAACAACCTCATATCCTACGGCAAACGCTTTGGTTTGTTTTTGTTTGGTTTCAGATTCCTGCAAGGCAATTCCCGCGCTTGCACACAAATCATTCAACTGTGCAACGGGAGGTACCCCAAATACTTTATCTTCCAATCCAATTTTGAAAGTGTTGAAACTTTTTTTCAATTCTCCTGCTTCCACGGCATTGAGTTCTTCATACGAGAAATGGTCTAAGCCCATTTCCAATTTCTCCAAATACCGTAATAACTCACTTGTTCCCAAAATACTACTATCAATGTGTTCCTTTAAAGGTTGGAATTCAATGGAATTGAAACAACAAAATGTTCCGAGCCCTTAGGTTCTTGTTGTAAAAACGGGATTATTGTAGGTGAAATCGTATGAGGAGCAGGCGCCTACAGGTTTAGGTGCAATGCACGCTGCTTCTTGTCTTTATAAAGAAGAAAGAATTTTTGTCTTTGAAAAGTTCGTTCCAATCGTTTTTGAAATTTGAAATAGCACCCAAACTCAGGACTTTTCTTGTTTCGCAAGACGGTCTTTTACAAATTCGATTTTGGTCTTGCCATGAGGGGTCGGGTTGCCCTTCTCATCAAGATTTACCATAATAATATTGTCAACGGTGACAATGCTCTCATGGGTCATTTTGTTACGGACTTCGCAATTCAGTGTAATAGAAGTGGTTCCAAACTTTACTACCTCAATTCCAATTTCAATGATGTCGCCTTTCTTGGCGTTGCTCATAAAATTGATTTCGGAAATATACTTGGTCACGATTTTTTTACTTTCCAATTGGATAATGCTATACAGGGCCGCTTCTTCATCAATCCAAGCCAATACCTTGCCACCAAACAAGGTGCCATTCGCATTCAAATCTTCGGGCTTTACCCATTTTCTAGTGTGAAAACGCATCTCGCTACTTTTTCAAACAAAATTATGGAATTCGAAAATGGCTGAATTTTCTCTCCTCCTTTTAACAGAAAAAATAGCATTATCGTAAAGTCTGTTAAGGATAAAATAAACTTTTCTTAATTCTCTGGGGTAAAAAAAAGGATTCCAATAATTTACCCCTCGAATCAAACCAAAATAAACATGAGTACCGCTTCAGAGTTTTACTCAGACCCCACATTTACCGTATTTAAAGTTCCAGATTGGCGCGCAAAACTGTATCGTTATTTATCCGTAGAGGTATGGGGTTTCTTGCCCAGTCCTTGGCAACGGCGAATATCAGCTTGGTACAGCAAATTTTACACCACTGCTTTTTCAAAAAAGATTATTCGACCGTACATTAAACTAAATTATTCTGATAATGACTATCTCGATAAATTCAAGCCTCCGTTTGGAAAAGATGATTTTGATAGCTTTCAGGATTTTTTCATCCGTGAGTTCAGGGACCTTCCCAATAATGAGAGCCATCATGTTTGGCCCTGCGAAGGCTTATTGTGTGATGAGAGCAAAGTAGAAGATTTGGAATATGTACAGGTGAAATCAGATGTCCGCTCGGTAAACACGGTTTTCGGTGTGGCCCGCACTACGATTCCCAAAGAATACACCTTCACCAATGTGTTTCTGCACAATAAAAACTACCACCGGATTCACTCCCCCATAAATGGAACGATAACCAGGATACAGCACGTACCAGGAGACCTCATTATACTGCGGCCTTGGATATACAAGCAGAACCCTTCCCTCCCGGCCTTTCGAAACGAACGTTACAATGTGGATATCGAAGACGAAAAGGGTAGAATTTGGTACCTGTCCATTGTCGGTGGACCAGCAGTGGGGACGATTGAAATGGGTAAGAATATCCAAGTCGGCCAAAAAATCCAAAAAATGGAGCAACTAGCACTATTTTATCTGGGTTCTACCTGCTGTATGGCTGCCCCGTTGCCACCAAGATTTCAAATGAAAAACAGTTTCGTCGAAGTAGGTGGAACGTACTAATCTTAAAACAAAGAAGGCGAACTGGGTTTATTTAAGGTTTGCGGTACTTTTAGTGCTGTACCAAACTCGTCGTTCAGACTTTTGATGAATTGCGCAGATAACAAGGGGGATTCCAGCTCCAGATTTTGATGCACGAAAAAATGAAAATTGGTAAGTCCAATGGATTTCCATTGTGCGATGCGCGCTATCCAATCCTCCAGCCGGTCATAATCGGTGGGATGGTTTGCCCCAACGTAGCGGATGAATGCTTCGTTATTGGTCAAACGCATATGCATCAAATCGCGTCTTCCTGCTGTATCCACCAATACATTGGCAATATTGTTTTCTTGCAAGAGATGATACAACTCTTGGGATACTTTTTCATCGTTGAACCAATCCGTGTGGCGGAACTCCATCGCCAACGGAAACTCTTTCGGCCAATACTCCACAAAACGCACTACCCTGTCCCAGTTTTTTGGGCCAAAATTGTTGTGCATTTGTAAGAAGATAGTGCCCAGTTTTTCTTTGAGCAGCGAAGTAACTTCCAAATAACGGTCTACTGTTTCATAGACCTTTTCGTTTAATCGTCTTAAATGGCTCACCTCGTTGGTGATTTTCGGAAAGAACTTGAATCCCTCAGGGGTTTTATCGTACCATTTTTCGTATTGTTCCGCCGGAAAGATTCTATAGAAGGTTGCATTCAACTCGATGCTGTTGAACTGAGTAGAATAATACCCCAACTCGTCCTTTGTGCCTCTCGGATAAAAATTCTTTAAATCTTGGCGATTCCATTTGGCACAGCCCACGAAAAAATTAGACGGTGAATCACTTTTCAATCCTGATAACAAAACACTGGTATCGGGATGGTCTTGTGGAATGGTGAAATCTATGTTTTCGGGATAGTCTACTTTTCCAAATTTCATACATCAAAAGTGCTTCATTTTTCTTAAAAATAAGGGATTCCAGTATATTTTTTTACTTGAGGTGTAACAATATCCTTACCTTGACTACTCATATCAGAACCCTTTAAATGAAACCCTATGATAAGATTGAAAATTGCCCTATTGTTTATCGTATGTGCCGCTCTGAGCGTTCAAGCGCAAACCGCGGATGAAATCCTCGACAACTACTTCGAAAACATAGGAGGAAAAGAAAGCCTAAACAGCCTTAGTGGAATGAAAATGAAAGGCGTTGGCAAACAGCAAAACTTTGAGTTCCCCATTGAAATCGTTCAAATGAAAGACGGGCGTCAGTACTTTAGTGCAGACATCCAAGGAAAGCAACTAAAACAACAAGTGTTTGATGGAACGGTGCTATGGAGTACCAACTTTATGACCATGAAGGCTGAAAAAAGTGATGCCGAACAAACGGCAAACTTCAAATTGAACACCAATGATTTCCCTGATTCCTTTATGGACTACAAAGAAAAAGGATACACTGTGGAGTTATTGGGAAAAGAAACCATGGATGGTGCGGAAACCTTCAAAATCAAATTGGTCAAAGAACCCGTAACTGTGGACGGCAAAGAAGAAGACGATATCTCGTTTTACTATTTCGATACGGAAAACTTTGTTCCCATCGTAGTGGAATCCAAAATCAATTCGGGTCCTGCCAAGGGTAAAACCGCTAAATCTACTATGAGCGATTATCAAGAAGTAGATGGAATTTACTTTCCCTTCTCTACCTCACAATACATTGATGGAAACTTGGTGTTTACCATGGAGATGGAGAACATGGAGTTGAATCCTGAAGTGGATGATGCAGTATTCGCATTCCCTGAGCAAATGACCGAAGAAAAATAAAAGAAAAAGCCCGTCTGGGCTTTTTTTAATCACTAATCACGACAATGAAAACATTACCCTATCTCTCATTGCTGTTTGCTTTGGCACTTTGTGTTCCCGGGCAAGCACAGCAAACACTGGAATCCATTTCCGGAAAGGCCCTTTTCGGGGATATGAAAGCAAGACATATTGGCCCTGCTCTAATGAGTGGGCGCATCAACGATATGGAAGTACACCCTACCAACAGTCGCATTATCTATGCGGGTACTGCTGGCGGAGGGGTTTGGCGCTCCAACGATGCGGGCACCACGTTTAATCCAATTTTTGATGAGCACTGTCAGTCCATTGGAGCAGTTGCACTGGACCCCAACGACCCAGACAAAACCATTTATGTAGGTACAGGCGAAACATGGACACGGAACAGTGTTTCCGTAGGTTGCGGCCTGTTCAAAAGTACCGACGGCGGCTCTAATTTTAATAAAATTGGTTTCGAAAATTCGGAACGTATCGCCAACATTATCATCAACCCAAAAAATTCCAATGAAATCTATGTTGGTGTTCTTGGTGCTCTTTGGGGGGATAGTGAAGAACGTGGCGTTTTTAAGTCCACCGATGGCGGAGCTACTTGGAGCAAACAACTTTATGTTGACGGTAAAACCGGTTGTGCCGATTTGGCCATGGACCCCTCAGACCCCAATACACTTTATGCCTCCATGTGGGAGTTTCGCAGAACCGGATGGTCTTTTGAATCTGGCGGAAAGAATAGTGCCTTATATAAATCGACGGATGCCGGTAAAACCTGGAATAAAATCCATAACGGTTTCCCTGAAGGGGACTTGGGAAGACTAGCCATCGCAGTTGCGCCCACAAACCCCAAAGTGCTTTATACGGTTATTGAAGCCGAAAAGGATGAACGAAAAGGAATCTATCGTAGTGATGACGCCGGAGAAAACTGGGAGCAGCTCAACAATGATTTCGGCATTACCGTAAGACCTTTTTACTTTTCTAGAATCGTAGTAGACCCTAGAAATGAAGATGTAGTTGTAAAAGCTGGATTCAGTGGTTCCATTTCAAGAGATGGTGGTAAAACTTTCAAGAACTTGGGCAATATGCACTCTGACATCCATGATTTTGCCTTTAGCATTAAGGATTCAGATATCATGTATGTGGGTACTGACGGAGGTGTTTATCGCACCTGGGATGGCGGAACCACCATGGAAATCGTACAAAACCTGCCGATTTCACAATTCTACCATATTAGTGTAGATGATGCGAAGCCTTATAACGTTTACGGAGGGCTACAAGACAATGGAAGCTGGTATGGCCCCTCCTCTTCTACCGGAGGTGTGGAAGCCCGGGATTGGAATTCCGTTGGGTATGGAGATGGTTTTAGAGTGCTGAAACACCCAACCAAGAACATTATTTATTCTGAGATGCAAGGTGCTGAAAACGTATGGCGGTACGATGCAGACAATCGTTTGGTGAAAACCATTGAGCCACTTCCCAAAGACGATGACGTAAAGCTTCGTTTCAATTGGAATCCACCTATGGCCGTGAGCGAGCATCAACCAGACCGTTTTTACATGGGAAGTCAATTTTTGCATCGTTCAGAGGATATGGGTGATACTTGGGAAATCATTTCTCCTGATTTAACAACCAATGACCCGACCAAACAAAATCAAGAAGATTCGGGAGGACTCTCTATGGACAATTCAGGGGCGGAAAACCATACCACCATATTCACTATTGCAGAATCTACCTTGGATGAAAAAGTGATTTGGGTTGGCACCGATGATGGAAACGTACAAGTTACCCAAGATGGAGGTAAAACGTGGTCGAATACCACGGCCAATATTACAGGTTTACCAAAAAATATTTGGTGTTATCACATTGAAGCTAGTGTGTTCGATAAAGGAACAGCCTATGCGGTTTTTGATGGTCACACCCAAAATAACCAAAATCCCTATGCCTACAAGACCACTGATTTTGGCAAGACTTGGACGAACATTATTTCCGAAGGTGTAGAGGGGTTTGCCCGAAACATCCAAGAAGATTATGTAAATCCTGATTTATTGTTTTTAGGAACTGAATTCGGGTTGTACATCACTATGAACGGTGGTAAAAGCTGGAAAAAGTTTACGAACAACATGCCCGCTGTAGCAGTCCACTATATTGATTTGCAAAAGACTACCAACGATTTGGTCATGGGTACCCACGGTCGCGGTGTCATCATTGTTGATGATATTTCTCCGCTTCGTGAAATCAATGGAGAAGTATTGAATTCCAATGCGCATTTCTTTGCTTCCAAAGCGACCCCTATCAATGAGAAAGGTGGTTTTTCAGGCAGTTTCGGAAATGAAACCGAATTTGTTGGTTCTAGCAAAAGCACCGGAGTACAATTGAAATACTTCCTGAAAAAGCGACACACCTTCGGCAAAATGTCCTTGGATATTAAAGATGAACAAGGCAATATTGTTGCCGACCTTGCACCCGGAAAAGCAAAAGGCATCAATATCGTGACGTGGAATGCCAACAGAAAATTGCCAAAGACCGCCAAGGGAAAAACCTTCGCATTTGGCGGATTTACCGCACCAAAAGTCCCTGCTGGAATGTACACCGCCATTCTAAAGAAAGGCAAAGACACTTTTGAACATACCTTTGAGTTGGTGTATGATGAAGCCAATAATCTTTCAATGGAGGACCGAAAACTCAAGAATGACATCACTACGAAGTTGTATGACATGACGCAAGACTTGGCGTATTTGGTTTATGAAATGGATGAGATTATTCAGAGTGCAGAAAGCAATGGCAATGCCAAGACTGCTGAGAAGCTGAATTCATTAAAAGAAACCTTGGTGATTACCACTGGGGACAACTACGTGGGTGCAGCTGAACCACAATTGCGTGAAAAAATGGCCAAATTATATGGTAAGGTTGCGGCAAGTTATGACAAACCTACAGCTTCAGAGATGGAGAACTTAAAGGTGATTTCATCACGATTTGAAACGGCAAAAGCAGATTTTGCCAAAATCAAAAACAAATATTTAAAGAAACAACCGCTTGAACTGAAGACTTTTGATGAGTTTTTAGAGAGCAAATAATCCACAAGCCACCTTCGGGTGGCTTTTTTGTTTATAACAAGGTTGAAAACTAAAGCCACCATAAAAGATTCAAGATTGTAATTAAAGTACTTTTAATAAAACATCACCCAAATGGATTCAAGGTCCACTAACCTCAAGGAAATTCGTCCTGAGATTCCTCAAGCGAAAATCCATGACAATATGAGTGTCGAAGAACGTTTTCAAAATGAAACCCTGAGGCCCATCATCAAACTCCAAAACGATTTGTTGATTGAATTATTCAAAAACTACGTTCGAAAGCACAAGGGCACCTTTTATGAACTTGGTTTGGAGCGTCGCTTGGAATACATCGAAAAATCCATCCAAAAGGATATCAAGTTCAGAAATTCTTTAAAAGGCGTCGTGATTGGCCAATTCACAATTGAAGAGTATCGAAACTATATCACCAATTCATCACGCTTGAACAAAAGGATGATGAACATGGTCATTGAACGGCTTAAAAACCAGATTCAACTGCTAGAAGAAATACTAGCCTAGCAACGATTCTCCATTGAGGTTCGTGGTGAGAACATCACTCATTAGGTCAAAGTAGGGTCGAATCGCTTGGAAAGATTGGTCAGCTACCTTCATAAAATCGGGAGCGCATACTTCCGCATCTGAAAAGGTTCGGGTAAAATAAAACTGTTTATGACGGATGTAGGAAATATGCTCATGTTCCTTATCAAAACCTTTAGGTGCCGTTTTCACCGTTTCTCCTTGTAGTTTCCCCCAAACTTTTGAAAAAGAAGCATCTTCAACAACCGAGATGAAGTCAGAAGCATCCAATTCCAATTCTTTTCGAATTCGAAGCAAATCATCTTTGTCAGGTCCAAAAAAACCTGCGCCTAGAAAGGTTTCTCCAGGAGTGATTCGAATATAGTACCCTCCTCGCATATGCTCACCCCTTCGAGAATACGAACATGAAAATTGGGTTTTGTACGGGCTTTTGTCTTTAGAGAACCGAACATCGCGATAGATTCTAAAGATTTTCATCTTTTCAATATCGTCGTGAACCTTTAGCTTCTCTTCCAAACCAGAAAAAAATTGCTTCATTTCACCAGACAAGGCGGTGAACTTTGGTTTATGTTCTTGAAACCAATCACGGTTATTGTTTTTGGCTAGAGTTTTCAAAAAAGCCAAAGCCGGTTTGGGTACTAGGTGGTCCTTCACTTTGAGAGTTGTTATAATTTTTTTAAAGTTATCGAATTCACCTGTGTTCCGCGATGGTTTTGGCTACTTTTAAAGTCTATTAAAAGCATATGGAGCGTCAAGAAATTATCAAGGCCCTGAAGACCCATAAAAAACAACCCTATTTAGACTATAGGTTAAAACGATTTACCGAAGATTTCACGAATAAGTTGTTTTATACGCTCTTTGATGTGAATACACCGGTTGAAGAGAACATAACCGAATTGGAAGCACAGTTTGAAGTGTTGGTAGACCTCGCTTGTTGGGATTCAGAAAAACCCTGCAAAAAGTTATGGACTTCTTATGTGGCCAAGCTTCCTGCAATATTGGAAAAACTGAATTGGGATGCCGAGGCCATTTTGGAATGCGACCCAGCCGCTCTTTCCATACAAGAGGTATACATGGCCTATCCTGGGTTTTATGCCATAGTGATTTATCGACTGGCCCATGAGTTGTATAAAGAAGGATTTCCTTTGGTGCCAAGGCTTATGACCGAATATGCACATCGCCAAACAGGGGTTGATATCAATCCCGGTGCGCAAATTGGAAGATCCTTTTTCATGGATCATGCTACGGGAGTGGTGATTGGTGAAACGGCGGTCATACACGATAATGTAAAAATCTATCAAGGAGTCACTCTGGGCGCTTTGTACGTAGCAAAGACCCTCAAATCACAAAAAAGGCACCCCACTATTATGTCCAATGTAACCATCTATGCAAATGCCACCATTTTAGGCGGAAAAACGGTGATTGGAGAGAACTCAGTTATTGGAGGTAATGCCTGGCTTACCGCTTCCATACCACCAAACTCGAAAGTATTCCACACGCCTGAGATAAAAATTACGACCGTAGATGCACAGCCCTAGTATTCTGCAACTTGTGGGAAACACACCCCTAGTTGCTTGCCGAAATCTCATTCAAAACCCAAAGGTCAAGTTATACTTTAAGCTTGAGGGGCATAATCCAGGGGGTAGTGTAAAAGACCGTCCAGCTCTCAATATGATTCAATCCGCATTGGAACGGGGTGAAATTGACAGCAAAACCAAACTAATTGAAGCCACCAGCGGCAATACGGGAATCGCCTTGGCCATGATTGCAGGGGTATTTGGCTTGGATATTGAACTGGTAATGCCTGAAAATGCAACCCGAGAACGCGTGCAAACCATGCGTGCATATGGTGCTAAGGTTACGTTGACCTCCTCTGATGTGGGGATTGAAGGCGCCAGGGACTATGCTGAAAACAAGGTGAACAATGAAGGGTATTTCATGATGAACCAGTTTGGCAATCCAGACAACTGGAAAGCACACTACAAATCCACAGGACCTGAAATTTGGAAGGATACGGCTGGTGAAATCACCCATTTTGTTTCTAGCATGGGAACTACAGGAACCATCATGGGGACATCGACCTTTTTGAAAGAACAAAATCCCAATATTGAAATTGTAGGAGTACAACCCACGGAAGGTTCAAGTATTCCTGGCATTCGAAAATGGCCTGACGCCTACCTTCCCAAAATTTTCAATCCCAAAAAAGTGGACCGCATTATGGAGGTAAACCAAAACGAAGCGGTGGCCATGGCCAAACGCTTGGCAAAAGAAGAAGGAATTTTTTCGGGGATGAGCAGCGGAGGTGCTACCACGGCAGCATTACAATTGGCAGAGACTTTGACCGAAGGGGTTATCGTGTCCATCGTCTGCGACCGTGGGGACCGCTATCTTTCGTCAGAAATTTTTGAATAACCCATTTACTTTTACCGCAAAGTGCTTTGCAAACCATTCCAATAGGATGGGAAATCACTCAAATTGTTATGTCCCCCATCGGTAATGGTATAAAAGGTTTTGTTATTGTGGGGAATGATGTCAAAGAGTTTTCGGCCTGATTCATAGGCTACGATTCCATCCGCAGTACCATGAAAAATAGTAATGGGGGCATCCACTTTTTGAATCAACTCATCTGAACGCATTTTATACCGTAACAGCGATTTTATGGGAAGTAAAGGGAAACGTGCTCTGGCTACATCAAGTAGATTGAAGAATGGGGTTTCCAAAACGAGTTGTTTTACGGGGTTTTGTGCTGCAACATAAGTTGCAATGTTCCCTCCTAACGACCGGCCGTAGAGCACAATAGCTTCCGGCTTGTAGAGTTTTCGGGCCCAATCATAAAATAGTTGCGCATCTTGTTGAAGCGCTTTTTCAGATAAAGTTCCCGTACTTTTGCCATAGGTACGGTAGTCCATGATAAGCACATTGTATCCGTAAGGCAACAGCTCTTCCGCAATTAGACCCCAGCGCGATAAATCCCCGGCGTTTCCATGGAAATATAAAATAAGCTTATCGCTATTGGGATGTTTAAAGTGTAAGGCATTGAGTTGGGCGTTATCAGGTGCCGTTACATTCACTTCTTCAAAGGTACTTTGGAATTGAAATTCAAATTCGGGGTCGAGTTTCGTAGGTAAAAAAATGAGCTTTTCTTGCAAGACGCTAATCATGAACAACAGGATTGAAAATAAACCAACACCCCATAATAGAATTCTCTTAAACCTTCGCATTACTTGATTTTGTGGAATGTTTTACATTAATGCTAGAGCCTTCAAGGTCTATCTCTTGGGGGCGTGAAGTAATAATTTCACCAAGCATTTGATGATACGATTCAAAAGTATTCAGATTTTTGTGCCCCCCTCCTATTACGGTATATAGTTTCGTGGTTTTGGGATTGATTTTAGATAATTTTATACTGGTTTTATAAGGAATCAAGCGGTCATCCGTTCCATGGATAATGTGAATGGGACACTTCACATATTTCAACCATTTATAAGTGGGCATCGGAAATTTAATAAGCAAAGAAAGTGGCATAAATGGAATGTACTTTTTGGCTACTTTGCTCAAACTGTAATAGGGTGCGTCCAAAATCAACATTCTTGGATTGTTCATTGAGGCCAGCTTCGCCGCAAATCCTGAACCTAAAGACCTTCCGTACAGAATGATATACTTTTCGGGGACCTTATCCCGGATTTTGTTATATATCACCTGCATGTCTCGTTTGACCGCCTTTTGGGTCCTTCTTCCCGTACTTTTTCCAAAACCGCGGTAATCTACCATGATGACGTCATAACCATGTCTTGTAAAATCCACAGCGAACTTGCCCCACCCCTTTATACTTTTGGAGTTTCCTTTTAAATAGAAAACAACACCCTTAGGGGATTGGGCCCTAAATCGTAAACCATTGATAACCGCGCCATCTCGCGTTTCCACGTTATATTCCTCAAACTCTTGATTGTTATAATGGAATTCAAAATCGGGGGTTAGCTTCTCTGGTTTAAAAAGGAAATAGTCCTGTAAAAAATACAACAGCACGCTTAGTAATACATAAGCGGTTAGGACCAGCAAAGCAACAAATACCCAGTTTTGCACGTGTTGTTGATTTAGTTTAAAGTACAAAAAAATGCAAACACAAGATTTTCAGGGTTTTTGTGAAATTTTTGTTGCATGAAAAGTGTAACAATTAGCGTAAAGTAGGGTCTTATTAAGGTCATCAACCAAAAATCAACCATGTCAATAACAAACAGTTCCAAAACTGCCCCTCAGCGCATTGAAATCATTGACGCTTTGAGAGGGTTTTCCTTAGCGGGAATCGTAATCGTCCATATGGTCGAAAACTATATTGGTGGACCTGCACCTCAAGAATTTTATGAGGGCGTAAATCAAGGCTTGCCCGACGCCATAATTTCAGGATTCAATGGAATTTTCTTAAGTGGAAAATTCTTTGCTTTGTTTTCCTTCCTATTTGGTGTCAGCTTTTTTATCCAAATGAATAATGCGGAAGCGAACGGCTCATATTTCGGGTGGCGTTTTGCCTGGAAAATGGTGCTCCTTTTTGGTATCGGGTTTGTGCACAGTCTTTTTTATGCCGGGGATATTCTTACGATTTATGCTATGCTGGGTCTTTTGTTAATACCATTCTTTCGAGTGGGGAATAAAACCATACTGGTGATAGCGGCTCTTCTTTTATTGGGAATAGGCCGTTTTGTTGTTTTTGCCTTGACCCAAGGAGTGGATTTTTTTGATGGTGTGGGCATGAGTCCTGAGCATCCACATACTCTGGAATACTTAAACGTCCTTAAATCAGGCACTATTGGGGATGTATTTTCGATTAATGCGACGGACGGGCATTTGAGAAAAATGAATTTTCAATATGGAATTTTCGGACGGGGTTATATGACCTTGGCGTATTTTCTTATTGGAATGCTAGTGGGACGCATTGGTTTTTTCAGTGATTATGAGAATCGAAAAAAAATGGTGAAGCGAAGCTGGATTACAGGATTGGTGTTGTTCTTGGTTTCAGGGGGACTGCTTGCATTGACATTCGGTCAAATGGGTGGTAACATCACTTTTGACAACTGGTTGGCCATGATTGGTTTAACTGCTGTGGACCTAAGTAATATCGCTTTAGCGCTATTGATTCTAAGTGTATTTGTAATACTATATAAAAAGACAAAGGCTCGAGCTTGGCTTTCGAAATTCGCTCCATATGGTCGTATGGCGTTAACAAACTATGTCTTCCAAAGCGTTATTGGCACAGCACTACTGTTTGGTTGGGGATTTGGATTTATCGGCCAACTTCGGAACATTTATACTTTTGGGATTGCGATTGGAATCATCATCGTTCAGATGGCTCTGAGCAAACTTTGGTTGAAGCATTTTAAATATGGTCCATTGGAATGGCTGTGGCGTAGTCTGACCTTTTTCAAGGTGATGCCATTGAAGAAATAGTCTCTTTCACCTCAGGTTTCTGGGCTTACCCAACAAATTCAAAATCAGAATACTAAATCAAATCCAAATCTCGTTGAAGGAACAACTTTAACACTTTGGCTTGAAAGCGCATTCTGATGTAGTAACCTTAAAACGACTCATTTGGACCTTACTGACTTTGTTGGTGGTTTTGGTGCTCTTCAATTTTTATGGTCCTTTTTCAAATCGCTTTTATTTTGGGAAACTGGACGGTTACCTGTTTTTGCTCTTGGTCGTATTTCAAGCGCTATATCTTTTCAGGCTATTGTCCAAAGCGAAAAACGAGGCGGTAGCCGACTCGCAATTACGCTACTTGGAGTATGTTGTTTATGGGGTTTTGGTAGTATATGGATACAAAACCTTTGACACCGTTTTATCCTTAAACCTTGCTTCAGAAATCCAGCATGAGCTTTTACCCACAACTTTTTTTCCGCTGGTTCTGCTATCCCTAGCACTTTACTTGATGGCCATTATACTCAGTATTTTGACCTTTACATTTCGTAAACGGCTTTTGGGAAGCTTCAGTCAAGAATCCATTGAGGATAATGGTATTCGAGGTTCGCTATAAATCCCGAATATAGCTACCATACAGGTCTTTGAACTGATACCCCTGTGTAAAACGCTGTTTGCTTAGTTTTTTATGGGATACCAATCCCCAAAGCAAAAATTCCTTTAAGAAATGACGGTCCGCTTTTGGAATTCCAGGTTGATATCCCTGCATCAAGCGCTCCAAAGGTGCGATGGTATCCAACTTGTTTTGGTATTCCGCATCCGTATCTTCATCCAATAACTCCATGCCCTGTCCTTCAAAAAACCAGTGGGTCAATTCGTCATAGGGATTTGCGTCTTCCTTTCGTTCCAACTTGGATATCTTCGGAAATAAGTTGGGAAAAATAGACTGGATGGCATCTTCAATAAGAATCTCCGCAACAGAACCCGCACCTTCTTGTTCTCCCTCGTACACCAGCTCTATCTTACCCGTAATTGAAGGAACCACACCCATAAAATCACTTAAACGTACCGTGGTTTCCCTATCCGATGTTTTGAGTTTTCTCCGTTCTGCCGTACTCAACAAATTTTCAAAGGCTGTGATACTCATTCTGGCACTGACTCCGCTTTTGGAATCAACATATTCGCTTTTGCGTGCCTCAAAACTAATTTGTTCCAACAAATCCAGAGCCAATTCCGGAACGTGTATACCATCCGCTTGACGCGCATCCAATTGTGCTTCTTGCTGGGTGATTTTTTTGGCAATCGACACAGTTTCTGGATAATGGGTCAAGATTTGAGAGCCGATTCTATCCTTGAGTGGCGTCACGATACTTCCTCGATTGGTATAATCCTCAGGATTCGCGGTGAACACAAATTGAATGTCCAATGCTAATCTCAACTTAAACCCTCGAATTTGTATATCCCCCTCTTGCAATATATTAAATAGGGCTACTTGAATTCTTGCTTGAAGGTCGGGTAATTCGTTTATGACAAAAATACAGCGATTTGCACGCGGAATCATGCCAAAGTGAATTACTCTATCGTCGGCATACGAAAGTTTTAGGTTTGCTGCCTTTATGGGGTCAACATCCCCAATCAAATCCGCCACCGTTACGTCTGGAGTCGCCAATTTTTCGTAAAACCGTTCATCGCGATGCAACCATGCAATTGGGGTTTCATCCCCTTTTTCTGCAATTACATTTTTGGCGTAACGGGATAGTGGTTGTAAAGGGTCGTCGTGGATTTCAGAACCCTCGATAACAGGAATCCATTCATCTAAGAGTTGCACCATCTGACGGGCCAAACGGGTTTTCGCCTGACCTCTTAATCCCAATAAATTGATATTGTGCCGAGACAGTATGGCGCGTTCCAGTTCGGGGATTACGGTATGCTCATATCCCCAAATACCTTCGAACGTATCAACATTGTTCGCTATTTTATTCAATAAATTCTCCCGCAACTCGTCCTTCACATTCTTGGATTGATATCCCGAACGTTTCAATTCGCCAAGTGTGGTAATCTTCTTGTGGTCTATTGTACTCATAATGACCTTTATCCTTTAATTCTTTTTTTTCTGTTTTGTTCGTAATCTTCAAAAATCATTTCACCCAACCCCTTTAATCCCGTATAAAACGCTTTGCCCTTGTTTGCTTGTGTAAATTCCCGAACGAATTGCATTAAATAGGGGTCTTCCGCAATCATAAAAGTGGTAATGGGGATGTGTAATTTTCGGGCTTGTTGGGCCATGGCGTAACATTTCTCAACGATATAATCATCCAAGCCAACACTATTTTTGTAATACTCTCCCGAGGGAAGTCTTAAACAGGAGGGCTTTCCATCCGTAATCATGAAAATCTGCTTATTGGTATTTCGTTTTCTACGGAGCATGTCCATCGCCAATTGCAAACCTGCCACCGTATTCGTGTGATAGGGTCCCACCTTGAGATAAGGCAAATCCTTTATGGGGATGGGCCAGGCGTCATTACCAAAGACCAAAATATCCAAAGTATCTTTAGGGTATCGAGTCGTAATCAGCTCGGCAAGTGCCATGGCAACTTTCTTCGCCGGTGTTATACGGTCTTCTCCATATAGAATCATGCTATGGCTGATATCTATCATCAAGACCGTACTCATTTGCGCCTTGTATTGGGTGTCTTCCACAATCAAATCTCCCTCGTCTAGCATGAAACTGTCCATTCCGTGGTTGATTTGTGCGTTTTTCAGACTTTCGGTCATGGAAATTCGCTCCAAAGAATCACCGTAGCGATACTCCCGAAACTCTCCCGTATGTTCATCGCCAATACCCAATTTTCCGGTTTTATGGTTACCCGAACCTCGACGTTTCATTTTACCAAAAATTTGGTCTAGAGCCCGTTGACGCAAAGCGCGTTCCAGCTTTGCGGTAATACCCAAACCAGGGTTTCCGTCACCTTCCTCCCCTTCTTCACCATCCTCAGGGTCAAATTCTTCGCGGATGTACCCTTTAGCCTTTAAATCTTCTATAAAGTCATCAATGGTGTAATCGTCATCGGTAAGCTGGTACTCCTGATCCAATTGGCGCAACCAGTCCAAGGCTTCTTCAACATCACCCGAGGTATGCGTAACCAGCTCTTGGAAAATCTCGAAAAGTCGTTCGAACGGGGTTTGTTCCGGGGCTTCGTACGTAGTGAATCGAAACCCTTTTCTTAAATTCATAGCCATTACATAAAAGTAGCACATTTCGCTGGATTGGTTTTCGATTTTAAAAAAACTTAACGCCATATGTCACATGCCCAAATCCAAGGGTTTTACGAGACTTCTCCGCTTTGGAAAGGAATGCAGTTTGGTATGGAGCAATTTGTATTTCCGGAAAGTGATATAATCCAAGATGTAGAATTCCAAATTCCTGATGGTTTGCGGTTGGGACACCAAATGGAATACGTTTTCGAGCATTTGATTCAACAATCCAAGACGTATGAAGTGGTTTTGAAAAATATTCCGGTGTTGGAAGGGAAGACCACAATTGGTGAAATCGATTTTATTCTGGAGGACTTAATAAGAAAGGCTGTTGTGCACGTTGAACTCACCTATAAATTCTATGTAATCGACCCATCCATATCAGAACCCATCCATAGACTGCTTGGACCGAATAGGCGGGACATGTTTTTCACCAAACTGGATAAAATGAAAACGGCTCAGTTCCCTTTGTTGAAAAGCCCAGCAGTATTGGAACGCTTAGCAACTTTAAATTTGGATTTGGATTCACTATCCCAACAAGTGTGTTTTAAAGCACAACTTTTTGTGCCTTTTGAAATGCCGAACATCAATATTCGACCCTTACATAAAAAGTGTATTGTGGGGTACTGGTTGAGACTCGAAACCTTAGAACAAACGTCATTTGCACATTTTCAATACTATATCCCCTTTAAAAAGGAATGGGTGATTCAGCCGAATGAATCCGTCGCTTGGATTTCTCATTTTAATATGTTGATGGAAGTAAATATTCGTTTACTCAAGAAAAACGCTCCGATGCTATGGATACGCCATTCTGAGGGGCACTATGACAAATGTTTTGTGGTCTGGTGGTAAAAGGGATTACTTGTGTCGGTCCTTTAAAACCTGTGCAATATTGTCAAGTTGAAAGCCTTTCGCATTTAAAAGAATAAGATAATGGAACAGTAAATCTGCACTTTCATTCAAAAACAACTCATCATTGTCATCCTTGGCTTCAATAACGGTCTCTACCGCTTCTTCTCCTACTTTTTGGGCAATTTTGTTGATGCCTTTTTGAAAGAGGGATGCTACATAACTCTTTTGAGCATCTTGATTTTCCTTTCGGTCTTGGATTACCTCCTCTAGCTGAGATAAAAATCCGTATGAACTTGAATTTTCTTCGCCCCAACAGGTATCTGTTCCAGTATGACAAGTAGGACCATTTGGGTTTACTTCAACCAATAAGGCATCTTTATCACAGTCGGCTTTTATCCGTACCAAATCCAAAAAGTTTCCGCTGGTTTCTCCTTTTGTCCACAAACGTTGCTTTGAGCGACTGAAAAAAGTAACCTTTTCGGTATCCAATGTTTTTTGAAGAGCCTCTTTATTCATGTAGCCCAACATTAAAACGTTTTTGGTTATGGCATCCTGAACAATAGCGGGAACCAAACCATCGGGTGATTTATCAAAATCTACTTCCATATTTTATATTCTAACAGGAATGCCCTGTTGTTTTAAACTTTGTTTTAAGTCGTTAATCTCAATTTCTTCAAAGTGAAACACGCTGGCAGCTAAGGCCGCATCAGCCTCCCCCTGTTGAAAAGTATCTGTAAAATGGCTTATCTCCCCTGCTCCACCGGAAGCGATAATCGGGATTTTCAGCATTCTGGATAGTTGCTTCAAGGCAGCATTAGCAAAGCCATTTTTGGTGCCGTCATGGTCCATGGAAGTGAACAATATCTCTCCCGCACCTCTTTCTTCCACCTCTTTCGCCCAATCAAACAAATCAAGTTCAGTAGGGACCTTTCCACCAACCAAGTGTACCTTCCATCGCCCTTCAATTTGTTTGGCATCAATCGCTACCACTATACATTGGGAGCCAAATTTAGCAACTAGCTCATTGATGAGTCCAGGGTTCTTCACCGCAGAAGAATTGATGGAAATTTTATCCGCTCCGTTTTTGAGCAAAATATCCACATCTTCGCTGGAACGAATACCGCCACCAACTGTAAACGGGATGTTTATTTTTTCTGCAACCCGGTACACCAAGTCCGCAAGGGTTTTTCGTTTTTCCTCTGTAGCCGAAATATCCAAGAATACCAATTCATCGGCGCCTTTTTGAGCGTAAGCTGCCGCCAGTTCCACTGGGTCACCAGCATCCCTTAAATTGACAAAGTTCACGCCTTTTACGGTTCTTCCGTCTTTGATATCCAAACAGGGTATGATTCGTTTTGTCAACATGGTTTAAGATTCGTTTTTTTGGTTCAAATCAAAATCTTCATAAAAGCCCAAATCTTTTTCTGTCAACATTTTGGTCCATAGGGCAATTTGCCCTGTGTGATACGAAAAATGTTCAACAACGTGGAGCATGCGGCCAATTCCGGAAAAGTGAAATCCTTGCACTCCTTTTTCTTCCAGAAACGCTTTGGAAGGTAGTTGTTCGAAAACACTTTTCGCTTTATTTACGGTGCTTTCCAGTTTTGTGATGAGTGCTTTTTTGTCCCATCCATCTGTCGTACTAAACTCCAAATCCCTATCTCTTTGGTCAACCGCTCCTGTCAATGAGGCAATCCCATATTGGGTAATGTTGCCACAAAGATGCAATATCAAATTTCCGATGCTATTGGTAACTGCATTGGATTTTTGCCAAATCATTTCCTCAGAAAGCTCTTCAAAGGAGCGCTGTACCATTCGCAAACTTTCATCCATGCGATATTGGCATTGGTGTACAAACTCTATCTGAAAGTTGCGTTCAGGCTCCATGCTCCAAAATATAATTTTCCAAAGCTTTCAACGAAATCCGTTCCTCATAAATAGCTTTCCCCAAAATAGCCCCTTCGCACCCTAAGGCATCCAACCCTTCCAAATCACCAATTCCACTGATACCGCCACTAGCAATCAAATGAATGCCGGTTATGGTTTCGTCCATGACACCGCTATCCGTAATCTGGGTTTGCGTTTTTTGGGTATGCTTTAATAGGTCTTTGTATACTTCAAATGACGGTCCTTCTAGCATTCCGTCTTTGCTTACATCGGTGCAAATGACATAGCGAATACCCTTGGATTGATATTGTTTTACGAAAGGATTCAACCGTTGCTCTGATGCTTCCAACCAACCAGAAATCGCAATCGTCCCATTTTTGACATCAGCACCAAGAATAATTTTCTCTGGTCCATATTGGTTTAGCCAACTCAATAAAACTTCAGGGTTTTTAACGGCAATACTTCCTCCCGTAATTTGTCGGGCACCAGAATCAAAAGCAATCTTGAGGTCTTCATCGGTTTTCAAACCACCCCCAAAGTCAATTTTCAAATTTGTTTTGCCGGCGATTTTTTCCAAAACCCGGTAGTTAACGATGTGTTTGGACTTTGCACCATCCAAATCCACCAGATGCAAGTATTTCACTCCGCAATCCTCAAACTGCTTTGCTACTTCGAGCGGATTTTCGTTATACACTTTTTTGGTATTATAATCACCCTTGGAAAGTCGAACGCATTTCCCATCAATAATATCAATAGCTGGGATAATCCTCATGATCTATAGCTTTTAAACATCCATGTATTCACATCTGGAATTGGAGCAAAACCAAACTTTTGATACAACGTGTGTGCATCGTTGGTCCGCAAACCCAATCCGTTGATTTTTGCAAGGGAAGGGTGCTGCATGATGGTTTCCATAAGTTGTTTCCCAACACCTTGCCCTTGAAATTCGGGTAGTACAAAAACATCCATAATCCACCCAAATACCACATAGTCAGTAACTACTCTCGCGAAACCTATCTGCTCGTTTTCGTCGGTAAAGGCTCCAAAACAAAGGGAATTCCGCATGGATTTTTCCACATCAGCCTTAGACCGACCCTTTGCCCAATAGGATTGGTTGGAAAGGTAATCGTGAATCAAATCAAGATTCATGAGCGAAATATCCGTTTGTATAGTGATTGCTTCTGAACTCATAACGCCAGAAAGTTTTTCAGGATTTGTTCTCCTACATCGCTACTTTTCTCAGGATGAAATTGCGTTCCATAAAAATTTTCGAGGTGTAGGGCTGCGCTATATTGTAGTCCATATTCTGATGTGGCAATAGTATTTTCAGCAAGCGGTGCATAAAAACTATGCACCAAATAGATAAAACTTTTTTCCGGTACGTTTTGAAGCAAAGGCGACTTCAAACTTGAAATACTATTCCAACCAATCTGCGGAACTTTTAAACCATCCCCGAATTTGATGACATCCACATCAAAAATCCCCAAACCTTTGGTATTACCCTCTTCGGAAGAATTGCACATGAGCTGCATGCCCAAACAAATGCCCAAAACCGGCTGTTGTAAATCTGGAATGAAAGCATCCAGTCCACTCTCCTTTAGTTTTTGCATTGCGGAACTTGCCTCCCCAACTCCAGGAAAAATCACTTTGTCCGCTTTTCGGATTTCGTTGATATCACTGCTCAGCTGAGCTTTATGCCCCAGCCGTTGGATAGCAAACTTGATGCTTTGGATATTCCCTGCACCGTAATCGATAATTTGTATATCCATCAGAGCATGCCTTTGGTTGACGGGAGCACCATCTTGTTCACATCACGCTTCACTGCCATTTTGATGGCTTTGGCGAAAGCTTTGAAAATAGCTTCTATTTTGTGATGTTCGTTCGTTCCTTCTGCTTTGATATTCAAATTGGCTTTGGCACCATCGCTAAAGGATTTGAAAAAATGCATAAACATTTCCGTTGGCATATCCCCTACTTTCTCGCGATTGAATTCGGCTTCCCATACCAACCAATTCCTTCCTCCAAAATCCAAAGCTACTTGTGCCAAGCAATCATCCATGGGCAGAGCGAAACCATAACGTTCCATGCCCAATTTGGACCCTAAGGCTTTCGAGAAGACCTCTCCAAGTGCAATGGCAGTGTCTTCAATGGTGTGGTGTTCATCTACCTCCAAGTCACCTTTCACTTGAATGTCCAAATCCATTTGGCCATGACGGGACAATTGGTCCAACATATGGTCAAAAAAGGCCAATCCTGTTTGGATGTTACTTTTGCCTGTTCCATCCAAATTCACGGTGATAGCAATATCCGTTTCGTTGGTTTTCCGAACGATGCTAGCAATTCTTCTTTCCACCTTTAGGAATTCATATATTTTTTCCCAATCGTTACTTTCCAGTGCTATATGGTTTTGGAGCGCAGCTTGGTCTACGGTAATTTCTTGCGTTCCCAGATTCGTTTCATCATTGATGAAGATTCCTTTCGAACCTAAGTTTTTTGCCAGTTCCATATCTGTTAAACGGTCCCCAATTACAAATGAATTGGCCAAGTCATAGTCCTTGGAAAAGTAAGTAGTAAGCATTCCGGTGCCTGGCTTTCGGGTATCCTTTTTATCTTCCGGAAAGGTTCGGTCGATAAATACTGCATCAAAGACAACACCCTCATTTTCAAAAGCCTTCATGATGAAGTTATGCACTGGCCAAAAGGTATCTTCAGGAAACACTTCAGTACCCAAACCGTCTTGATTGGTAATCATCACTAACTCAAAATCCAATTCCTTCACAATTCGACTTAAAAAAGAGAAGACTTTCGGATAAAAAACCATTTTATCAAAAGCATCGATTTGCTCATCCACCGTTTCTTTAATTAAAGTGCCATCACGGTCTATGAATAATACTTTTTTCGCCATTAGTCCATTTGTTTTAAAAGTGAAATCAACATTTTGTTTTCAGATTCAGTGCCTACCGTAAACCGCAGGGTATTTTCACATAACGGTTGGTTGCTCCGGTTGCGAACGACAACCTTTTGGTCCAACAACTGTTGATATCTTTTGTTGGCGTCATCTACTTTGGCCAAAATGAAATTTGCTTCGCTGTCGTGTACCTTGTTTACAAAGGGCAATGTTTCCAAGGTTTCCATCAATGTGCGCTTTTGCCTTAGTATTTCAGAAATTTCTTCCTGAATGGCCTCCTTTTTTTGTAAGCGCTCTAGTGCGCGTTGTTGTGTGAGTTCGTTGACATTGTACGGGGGCTTTATTCGATTGAGTACGGTTATGATTTCTTCGGAAGCATAACAAATCCCCAAACGAATTCCGGCCATGCCATAGGCTTTGGAAAGTGTTTGTGTGACCACCAAATTGGGATAGTCATTCAGTACGTTGAGCCAACTTTCGGTCTCTGCAAAATCGATATAGGCCTCATCAATAACCACCAAACCTTCGAACGCATCCAAAAGTTGCCTTACCAAACTGCTTTCAAAAGAATTTCCAGTGGGATTGTTGGGCGAACACAAAAACAACAGCTTGGATTTTGAATCCACCACATTAAGAATCCCTTTTACATCCGGTTGGAATTCTTTGGTAAGCAATACTTCGCGATTTTCAATGGCATTGACCCCCGCTAAAACCTTGTACATTCCATAAGTGGGTGGCAAGGTGATTACATTGTCCCTATTGGGCTCACAAAATGCCCGAAACAGTAAATCCAAGACTTCATCACTACCATTACCCAATACTATATTGTTGGTCGGAACTCCTTTGATTTCAGAAAGTTTCTGCTTCAAGCCCCGTTGATATGGGTCAGGATACCGATTCACACCATTGGAATATGGATTTTCATTGGCATCCAAAAAAACCATCTCCGACCCATCGGAAACATATTCGTCCCTAGCCGAGGAATACGGTTTTAGGGCCTTTACCGAAGGTCTAATAAGATTTGCTATGTCAAATGTACTTTTCATTTCAATTACGAGTCTTCCAATGATTTCAAACGCAGGGTCACAGCATTCTTGTGCGCTTGTAGCCCTTCTGCCGCTGCCATGAGTTCAATGGTTTCGCCTAAATTTTGAAGCCCTTTCTTGGTGAGTTTTTGAAAAGTCATGCTTTTTGTAAAACTGTCCAAGTTCACTCCGCTATATTGCTTTGCATAGCCATTGGTAGGCAGGGTGTGATTGGTGCCCGAAGCATAATCCCCTGCACTTTCCGGGGTATAATTTCCTATAAAAACCGACCCGGCATTTTGGGTGTTTTCCACATAAAAATCCTCGTTCTCAACGCAGACGATATAGTGCTCCGGTCCATAAAAATTGATGAGTTGGAGGGCCACCTTATCAGAATCTACCAGGATAGACTTGCTGTTTGCTATCGCTTGGGCAGCGATATCTTTACGAGGCAAAGCTTCCAACTGCTTTTGGATTTCTTCGTCTACCTCTTTCAAAAGATTCTGGGAAGTAGAAACCAGAACCACTTGACTATCAATCCCATGTTCTGCCTGACTTAGCAAGTCAGAAGCTACAAACGCTGGATTTGCGGAATCATCGGCCACAACCAAAAGTTCACTTGGTCCTGCTGGCATATCTATAGAAACCCCAAATTTCGTCGCCATTTGCTTGGCTACGGTAACATACTGGTTGCCAGGGCCAAAAATCTTATACACTGCGGGAATGGATTCGGTTCCGAAGGTCATTGCGCCAATCGCCTGAATTCCTCCTGCTTTGAAAATCGCGTCCACACCACACAGTTGCGCTGTAAAAAGGATAGCAGGATTAATTTCCCCATTGCTATCCGGCGGAGTGCAAAGAACGATTTGTTCACAACCTGCAATTTTAGCGGGGACGGCCAACATCAAAATAGTTGAAAATAGTGGCGCGGTACCTCCAGGAATGTACAACCCTACTTTTTGAATAGGCCGCTTTTCTTGCCAGCAAACTACACCCGGCATGGTTTCCACCTGAACCTTATCCGTTATTTGGGCCCTATGAAAGGCTTCAATATTCTTTTTTGCAGTGGTTATGGCATTTTTCAATGGCTCTGGCACCAATGCGACTGCCTCTTGGATTTCTTGCTCAGAAACTTTAAGGGTTGAAAGTTCAACTTTATCGAATTCTGCGGTATACTTTTTCAAAGCGGTGTCACCAGACGCTCTAACCGCTCGAAATACGGTTTCAACAATACCTTCGATTTCATCTACGGTTTTGGTGGGACGTTTGAGAACCTCAGGCCACATTTCTGGTTTTGGAAAACGAATCTGTTGCATTACCGTACCATTTTTTCAATAGGACATACCAGAATTCCTTCTGCCCCATTTACTTTGAGTTCATCAATAACTTCCCAAAAGGTATCTTGTTGGATTACGGTATGCACCGAACTCCAACCTTCTTCAGCTAAGGGCAACACTGTGGGACTACGCATGCCAGGTAGCAACTCCAAAATGGTATCCAGCTTATCATTTGGGGCATTGAGCAGTACGTACTTGTTATGTCTTGCCTCTAAAACTGATTTGATTCGGAAAAGCAATTTTTCCAGAATAATACTCCGTTCGGAAGAAATTTTCGGGGAAACCGCCAATACGGCTTCACTTTTCAAAATAACTTCGACTTCTTTCAAATTGTTTTTGAAAAGAGTACTTCCGCTGGAAACGATATCACAGATACCGTCGGCCAAACCAATATTTGGGGCAATTTCAACAGAACCATTAATGATATGTAAATCCGCATTCACTCCTTTTAGGGCAAAATAATCTTTTACGGTGTTTGGATATGAGGTTGCAATACGCTTCCCCTCAAAATCCTTTACGGAATTATATTCCATGGATTTGGGTACGGCGAGAGATACCCGACATTTTGAAAAGTTCAGGCGCTGTACAACATTGATATCTTTTCCTTTTTCAATCAGAACATTTTCTCCGATAATGGCAATATCCACAACCCCATCCCTTAAATATTGGGGAATGTCACCATTTCTCAGATAAAAAACCTCCAACGGAAAATTACGGGCCGTGGCTTTCAATTGGTCTTTACCATTGTCGATGGAGACTCCTGCATCTTTTAGGATTTTAAGAGAGTCTTCGTTTAAACGCCCGCTCTTTTGAACAGCAATTCGAATTTTGGTCATTTGTAATCAAATAGGTTTGGAAACCCAACGGGTTCAAAAACAAAACCCGTTTGATTTCTCAAACGGGTTAATATATTTTGTGTCAATCACAAGCATACATCTCTACCTCGCCTGAGCGCAAGAGTACAAATGATGATGTGATGTTGTTCTTTTCATTACAGTGTAAAATTAGAACATATTTTTTTTATGAAAAACTTTTCTTTAGTTATTTCCTAAAATTAAGGGCAAGCCAGCATCACCAGAGCCAACAACCACCACCTTTGAATTGGGTGATTCTGAAAGTTTGAGTGTGGCTTCAATTCCCTTGTCCTGCAGAATTTTATCCGTTAGGGAGGCACTAAGGATTCTGTTTGCATCCGCCTTTCCTTGTGCTTCAATACGTTGCCGTTCTGCCTCTTTTTGAGCCGTGACCAATCGGAATTCATACTCTAACGATTCTTGTTCTTGCTTCAACTTTCGTTCGATAGCTTCCTTTATGGTTGGCGGTAAGGTAACATCGCGGACCAAAACACGGTTTACTACAATATACTGCCCTTCAACTCCCTTACGGGTTTCCTCTAGAATTTCATTTTGGATAATATCCCGTTTACTGGAATACAATTGCTCTGGAGTGTATCGCCCGACTACTTCCCTAGCTGCAGCGCTAATCGCAGGACCCAAGATACGGTTCACGTAATCTTCTCCCTTTTCTTGATGCAGTTTTCCCAAGTTCACCACTTCCGGTTGGTACCAAACCGTTCCATCAACATTAATTTCCAGACCATTTACGGAAAGCACCGCCATTTTATCACTAATCGCCTGTTGGCGTACTTCATAGGTGTAAACCCTATTCCAAGGCGCCACAAGGTGAAATCCCTCTCCTAATGGTGGTTCGTCAGTGACTACACCATCTCCAAAAGTTTTGTACAAGACTCCAGCTTCTCCTGAACCTATGGTTACTGCTGATTTTGATATCAACACTATTGTTAGAATCACTCCAATAATAATGGGCAACCCTATTTTTGGTAATCTATCCATTCGTATTCTCGTTTAAATTAATCCGTTATATTTTCTGATGAACCACTCTAATGCAAGACATAAAACCATGAGGGCCAACAGGATTTCAAAGTCAATTAAAGATACTATATTTTGTCTGCTTTTTTGTATCGGGGTGAACTCGTTGTCTTTGCTCAACCGTTCTATAATCAAATCGAGGTCTTTGGGGTAGAATACTTGCCCTCCGGTTTTGTTCGAAAGGCGGTTCAATTTTTTATAGTTCGTAGCCTGCACCAACAGCTCAGGATTGTTCTTTAGAATTTTGAAAGAACCTGAACGCAACAAATTTTCACCGACAACGGTAATGGTAAAATCGTAAATTCCTTCTTCCAAATCACTCAAATCGGTTTCAAAATAATTCCCTTTTAAAAGCATGGGTGCTTGCCGTTCAAAGTTTGAATTTCTTCTTTTGAGGATTATTTGCAATTCGGCATTTGCATCAAAAACGAAGCTTTCATCAAAATAAGACGCGGTTATTTTCAAAGGTGTAGTGCCATCAAGAATACGGTTGTAGTTCACTTCCAATCGGTCTTTTCGGTCATTGGTACTTAAGTACAAAACAAGCTTGCCTATAAAATCGTCAAATGCTGAAAAGTTTCGATTCAGCCTATATTCCATGGCCCGCCAGCGCCAAATACCTTCGCCAAACAGAATGGCCTCTTTTCGCTTCTCAACTTCCATTAAGGAAAGAAGTGATTTTTCCAAAATGACGCCTTTTATTTTTTGAAACAGCATTTCTTCATGCGCTACACGCATTTCAATCTCTCCCAAACCACTTTTCAATGGTGGAAATCTTTCCACGGAAAGGTCTTCAAAACCGAATGCGGAGAATGAAGCATTGAGACTGGGCAAAACCGCTTCATCTTGATTGAAGTTCTCTTTTTGATATAAATCCTGTATACTATTCCAAGCGTTCCAGTCTGTATTGGGTCCGGTGATGACCCAGGCACCAGCATTGCTTTTCAGGATATGTTCATACACTTTTTTGAAACTGGCATCGGGCTGGTAGAGAATAAAAACATCTCCATCGTCCAGTTGCGAATTCAAGTCCTTCGTATTATAAAGGGTAACTTGCCGTTGTTCATTGGATTCGATAGCATTTTTAAGCGCGCCGATATCGGGGTGCAATATATTGGATACCAAAAACACATCCGTTTTTTCATCAATGACCTCCAGCGCTACCTCCTTTTGATTATTATTGGTATTTTTTTCGTCTGCCAATGCACCAACTTGGACCACAATGGATTTTAATCCTACACTATTTGCGCTGATATTTTCCTTAATGGTATGAGTGGTCTTTCTCGATGAGAACTCAACAACTTCTTGGTATACCCTCCTACCATTAAGTGTGATGCTTACCGTAGGTTTCACTATGCCCTCACCGCGATACGAAATGTTGGCTTCAATGGGAAACTTGTTTTTCAAGAAGGCATAGCTATTGGTATTCACTTGTCCCACGCTCAAATCTTCGTAAGCGGTAGTATCCCCCAAAATCAAGCTGTAAATTTTATTTTGTTCGGGAAACCTAAGGTATTCATAATCCCTTCCCAAAGTCGCGTTGCCATCGGTCAGTAATAAAACGTTGGTTTTCCCTTTTAAAAAGGTTTGATTGGTTTGACTCAAGGCATTCGCAATGTCTGTATTGGTTTCCGTAAACGTGCTGCTATCGCTTACTTTGACTGTATTGCCAAATCGGTAGTTGAAGATGTCAAACCGATTTTGAAGGGTTTCATCTGTATTTACCCTATCCAAAAATTCCAAAATGCTCGTTGTATCCGGTACCGTTTGCATGGATTCGGAGTCATCTACCAACAATACCAAATTGGATTTCTCTACATAGTATTCTCTATTGACCATTTTAGGATTAATCAACAAGAGCAAAGCAGAAAAAAGAACCACAAAACGTAGAAACCCAAGAAGGTAGGGCAAATAGCCCTTTACCTTTTTTTTATAGAAGTATTGATAAAAAACAATTACCGCGGCGGCGAGCACCGCAAAGAGGATAAGTAGTACTGACCGTACCTCCATACAAATTAAGTTAGCATACCGCCATCTACATTCAACACTTGACCTGTCACATAACCAGAAAGGTCAGAGGCCAAGAACAGACATGCATTCGCGACATCATCCGGAGTTCCACCCCGCTTTAACGGAATACCATCCCTCCATCCTTGGACGGTCTTTTCATCCAATTTTTCAGTCATTTCAGTCTCGATAAACCCTGGCGCAATCGCGTTACATCGAATATTGCGCGAGCCCAACTCGAGGGCCACGGATTTGGTAAAACCGATAATACCAGCTTTCGAAGCAGCGTAATTCGTCTGTCCGGCATTTCCTTTTACACCAACCACGCTACTCATATTAATGATGGAACCATTCCGCTGCTTTAACATGGTACGCTGTACGGCCTTTGTCATATTAAACACGGACTTTAAGTTAACCTCGATAACTTTATCAAAATCAGCTTCTCCCATGCGCATCAATAAATTGTCTTTGGTAATTCCCGCATTGTTAATCAATACGTCAATACTATCAAAATCTTCAAGTACTTGGGTAATTAGTTTTTCAGAAGCTTCGAAACTGGCAGCATTGCTTTGATAGGCTTTGGCTTTGACACCTTTTGCTTGAAGTTCTTTTTCCAAAGCCAAGGCAGGTGCTTCGCTAGAACTATAGGTAAATGCAACATTAGCACCATGCGAGGCGAAAACTTCGGAAATTCCTTTTCCAATGCCCCGACTCGCCCCGGTGATAATTACATTTTTATCTTGTAGTAGCTTCATTTGTATTTTCTTGGAGGGTTAGTTTTCAAATATAGCGGTTGTTTTTCAAGAGCAACCAAAAAAAATCCCGTCTGAAACGGGATTTGGAAAAATTTTAACGATTGCGTTATGCTAGTACCTCTTTGACCTTTAAGCCAATTTCTGCAGGAGAATCCACCACATGAATACCGCATTCGCGCATGATGCGTTTTTTGGCTTGCGCTGTATCATCACTACCCCCTACAATAGCACCGGCGTGTCCCATGGTTCTTCCGGCCGGAGCGGTTTCACCCGCAATAAAACCAACAATGGGTTTTTTACTTCCGCTTGCTTTATACCAGTTGGCAGCATCAGCTTCCAATTGTCCACCAATCTCACCAATCATGACCACGCATTCGGTTTCATCATCATTTATCAAAAGCTCTACCGCTTTCTTCGTAGTCGTTCCAATGATAGGATCACCTCCAATTCCAATTGCCGTGGTAATACCAAGACCTTGGCGTACTACTTGGTCAGCAGCTTCATACGTCAAGGTTCCGGACTTGGAAACAATTCCTACATTTCCTTTTTTGAAGACAAATCCAGGCATAATACCCACTTTCGCTTCTTCAGGTGTAATTACTCCTGGACAGTTTGGACCAATCAATGTACAATCCAAATCTTTAATATAATCGTTGGCCTTAACCATATCCGCAACTGGAATCCCTTCGGTAATTGCAATAATCACTTTGATGCTAGCACTCGCAGCTTCCATAATCGCATCTGCGGCAAACGCAGGTGGTACAAAAATGATGGAAGTATCGGCTCCTGCTTTTTCAACTGCTTCCGCTACGGTATTGAACACGGGTTTCCCCAAATGTTCTTGACCTCCCTTTCCAGGGGTGACACCTCCTACTACATTGGTTCCATACTCAATCATTTGACCGGCATGGAAGGTTCCTTCACTACCCGTAAAACCTTGGACGATTATTTTTGATTCCTTGTTGACTAAAACACTCATATGTATTAATTAAAGCTGTACAAAAATATGGGTTGGCATGAACTTCCGCTAATGAAAATCAGGAATTCTTTTTCAACTTTTTCAAAAGTTCTGGGATTTGTTTGACACTAGCCATTTGCTTGAGTTTCTCCCTGGCTTCTTCCGCGGGACTTCCGAAATAGGTTTTCCCGCCAGGAAGAGATTTTGCAATACCGGTTTGTGCCAATACCACTGCTTTTTCCCCAATGGTAATGCCACTGGTAACCCCAACTTGTCCCCAAAGAGTTACATGGTCTTCAATAATCACACAACCCGCAATTCCGGTATGGGAGGCAATCAAACAATGATTTCCAATAACCGTATCGTGACCCACCTGTATTTGATTGTCCAGTTTGGAGCCAAATTTTATGGTAGTATCGCCTGTCACTCCGCGGTCAATGGTGCATGAAGCACCAATATCTACATTATCCTCAATGACCACCCTGCCACCTGAAAGCAGTTTGTCATACCCCTCCGGACGTTTTTTGTAATAGAAGGCATCAGCGCCGAGAATTGTTCCCGCATGGATGGTAACGTTATTTCCAATCACACAATCATCATAGATGCTCACGTTGGCATGAATGCGGCAATTTTTACCGATGACCACATTATTCCCAACAAACACATTGGGCTGCAAAGTAGTTCCATCCCCTATTTGGGCGCTTGGCGCAATACTGTTATTAGATGACTGAAAGGGTTTTAAATGATTTGTGAGAAAATTAAAATCTCGAAACGGGTCATCCGAAATCAACAAGGATTTACCTTCAGGACAATCCACCTTTTTGTTGATAAGTACGGTCGTCGCCTTAGAGTTTAAGGCCTTGTCATAGTATTTGGGATGGTCCACAAAAACGATATCACCTTCCTCAACCACATGGATTTCGTTCATTCCCAAAACAGGAAAATTGGCGTCGCCAACAAATTCCAATTGTAGCAAAGACCCTATTTCAGCTAACGTATATGGCCTTGGAAATTTCATGGCTTACACTTTAGCGCGTTCCATATAGGCACCTTTCTCCGTATCCACTTTAATTTTATCGCCTTCGTTGATAAACAATGGAACGTTGATGCGCGCACCGGTTTCAACCGTTGCAGGTTTTGTAGCGTTCGTTGCCGTATTTCCTTTTACACCAGGCTCGGTATGGGTTACTTCCAAAATAACACTTGCCGGCATCTCTACAGATAAGGGCAAACTATCTTCGGCGTTAAAAATAATGGTTACTACCTCTCCCTCCTTTAGTAAGTCTGGAGCGTCCAAGGAGTCCTTCTGCAGTGCTATTTGATTGTAGTCGTCAGTATTCATGAAGTGGAAGGTGTCCCCTTCGCTATACAAATACTGGTACGAACGGGTTTCTACACGAACGTCTTCTATTTTGTGACCCGCGGAAAAAGTATTATCAATCACCTTGCCTGTGGTAACACTTTTGAGCTTGGTACGCACGAATGCTGGACCCTTACCAGGTTTTACGTGAAGGAATTCAACGATTTTATAAATGTCGTGGTTGTATCGAATGCACAACCCTTTTCTGATATCTGAAGTATTTGCCATAAGCTTAGTTTGAACTAAAATAACCTTTCATAATACCGCGTTGCGAGTCTCTTATGAATTGTAGGATTTCATCTCTCTCTGGAGTAGCTTCCATCTCTGCTTCTATAATTGAGGCAGCTTGGGTGTTGTTATAATTTTTCTGGTATAAGATGCGATAGATGTTTTGAATTTCCCGAATTTTATCAGAATCAAAACCTCTTCTGCGCAGCCCAACGGAATTGATTCCGACATACGAAAGCGGCTCTCTGGCTGCTTTTACGTAAGGCGGAATATCTTTTCTAACCAACGAACCACCCGTCACAAAAGCGTGATTGCCAATGGATACAAATTGATGTACCGCAACCATACCAGCCAGCACTACATTTTGGCCTATCGTAACATGGCCTGCCAAGGTGGAATTATTGCTGAAAATACAGCCGTCCCCTACCACACAATCGTGGGCCACGTGACAGTAGGCCATAATCAAGCAATCATTGCCAATGACCGTTTTCATTCGGTCAGCGGTACCTTTATTTATGGTGGCACACTCCCGAATAGTAGTATTGTCTCCAATATGGACCGTTGTTTCTTCTCCTTTGTATTTAAGGTCTTGTGGCGTGGCAGAGATTATCGCACCAGGGAAAATATTGCAATTTTTCCCGATACGTGCGCCTTCCATAATAGTGACGTTGGAACCAATCCAAGTACCTTCTCCAATGGTAACATTATTATGAATGGTAGTGAATGGTTCTATGACTACGTTCTTGGCAATTTTGGCGCCAGGATGGACGTATGCTAAAGGTTGATTCATGCGTACTTAAATTCCTTTTACTTTAGTGATTTGCGCCATGATTTCTGCTTCGGAAACCAATCTGCCGTTGGCATAGGCGCGGGCCTGCATTTGACAAATACCCCTTCGAATTGGTGAAAGCAAATCCAATTTGAAAATTAGGGTATCCCCAGGAACTACTTGCTGTTTATACCGCACATTGTCAATCTTTAAAAGATAGGTGAGATAATTTTCAGGGTCAGGAACAGTGCTTAATACCAAAATACCCCCGGTTTGCGCCATGGCTTCAATTTGCAATACCCCAGGCATTACCGGAGCTCCTGGAAAATGTCCGACGAAGAACGGTTCGTTCATGGTTACATTTTTCATTCCAATCACATGCTGGTCTGAAAGTTCCAGAATTTTATCGACCAAAAGGAATGGTGGCCTGTGTGGCAACATTTCCATAATTTGGTTAATATCCTTTACCGGTTTGGCATGCAAGTCAACATCTGGGACCGAATTCCTTCGCTCTTGCTTGATAATCTTCTGTAATTTTTTTGCAAACTGGGTATTGACAAAATGCCCTGGTTTGTTGGCAATGACCTTGCCGCGAATTCGAGTACCGGCCAAAGCCAAATCTCCAATTACATCCAGCAACTTATGCCGTGCGGCTTCATTGGGGTAATGCAGCGTTAAATTATCCAGTATTCCATTGGGCTTTACCGAAAGCTTTGCCTTTTTAAATGCTTTTTCAAGCTTTTTCATGGTGGAATCCGAAATCTCCTTGTCCACATAAACAATGGCGTTGTTCAAATCTCCGCCTTTGATTAGCCCGTGCTCCAATAACATTTCAAGTTCATGTAAAAAACTAAAGGTTCTTGAATCAGCGATTTCTGCCTTGAAATCACTCAACTTTTCGAGAGTTGCATTCTGGGTACCCAAAACTTTGGTCCCAAAATCCACCATAGTGGTGACTTGATAGGTATCGGAAGGGATTATGGTTATTTCGCTTCCAGTGGTTTCATCTTTATAAGAGATGACATCTTTAACGATATATTCCTCCCTGTCCAGTTCTTGGTCTACAATACCCGCTTGTTCCAAAGCCTCAACAAAAAACTTGGAAGATCCATCCATAATAGGAGGTTCGGGAGCATCCAGTTCAATAAGGACATTGTCTATATCCAATCCGGTAAGGGCCGCAAGCACATGCTCTGAAGTTTGAATCTTAACCCCATTCTTTTCCAGATTGGTCCCACGCTGGGTATTCACTACATAAGCGGCATTCGCTTCAATGATGGGCTCGCCCTCAAGGTCTACCCTTTTGAACGCAAATCCGTGATTTTCTTTTGCGGGAAGAAACGACATCGTGACGTTTTCTCCGGTATGCAAACCAACTCCTTTTAGCGTAACCTTTTGGTTTATGGTACGTTGCTTAGTGTTTGTCATTATCGCCGTCAAGCTTTTTTTCAATATTGTTGATTGTGCTAGCTAGTTTTGGGAGGTTTTTGAAGTGGACATACGATTTGTTGTAATCCCCATAATTCAATGCCGGTGAACCTTGGAGCACCTCATCACTTTTTACGTTACGTCCTATTCCAGATTGTGCCTGAATTCGTACTCTATCTCCAATGGTAATATGTCCCACAATTCCTACTTGCCCTCCAATCAAGCAGTGCTTTCCAATTTTGGTGGATCCCGCAATCCCGGTCTGGGCCGCAATCGCAGTATGTTCCCCAATTTCAACGTTATGGGCTATTTGTATTTGATTGTCCAACTTAACGCCATTGCGTAAAATAGTCGAACCTAAAGTAGCGCGGTCAATCGTGGTTCCCGCACCTACATCCACGTGGTCTTCCAATATTACATTGCCCGTTTGCGGAACTTTGCTGTATTCCCCTTTTTCATTGGGCGTAAAACCAAATCCGTCGGCACCGATGATAACGCCACTATGGATGACACACTCTTTTCCAATAATGGAATCTGAATAAATCTTGGCTCCGGCAAAAACCACCACATTATCAGCTATGGTCACATTTTCACCAATATAAACGTTAGGGTAAATCTTTACGTTGTTCCCTATTTTGACATTGTCACTTAGATAGGAAAAAGCGCCCAAATAAAAACCTTCTCCATAAGATGCCGTCTCCGAAACAAAACTGGGTTGCTCCACTCCTACTTTGTTGCTTTTTACTTGATTGTAGTATTCCAGCAACTTTGAAAAAGACTTATAAGCATCTTCTACCTTTATTAAGGTAGTAGATAATTGTTGCTCTGGTACAAAGTCCTTGTTAACAATCGTAATTGATGCTTTTGTAGAGTAAATAAAGGAAGTATATTTTGGATTGGCCAAAAAGGTCAAAGAGCCTTGCTCTCCTTCTTCAATCTTGGATAGTTTGTGTACGGCAATTTCGGGATTTCCATCAACCTCGCCCTCTAAAATACCTGCAATTTGGGTGGCCGTAAACTTCATTGCTGCAAAAGTAACAAAATTTGTTTAACAGAATTTTGGATAGCAACAGTAGTATTTGGAAACACTTTTTGAAAGCGCTTTAGGACCGAAATGGTCTGATTCATTTACCAAGGAAACGACCTTTCCACCGTTTCGTAAGATATTGATAGGCTGTACTGTTGTATTGTATGCGGTATGCGAGACATGACCGTCGAACATGAGATAGTCCGTCTCCTCTGCCGTCAAGCCAAAATGGTCGGACACACTCTGCTTCCGATTTGATAATTTCTCCGCATCGAAAGGTTTGTTTTTCATTTTAACGTGCAACAATCGTCTTTCCAATAGCATTGCGGAAAGTGTGGAAAGCACTTTGTCATCTGCAAATTGCCATTGCTTTATGGCAAATAGGATATCGGTGTCATCCAAAAGGGCGAAATTCTCTAAATGCTTTTTGGGAAAAGAGGTTTTATACGATTGCAGAAAAAGGGACAACCTTTCTCCTCCTGCCAAATCCGTTCCTTCCGAAAGAAGTTGTTTCGCTCGTTGCATGATTCGAATCAGCATTTGTTCCGCAGCCAAACTGGTTTTATGAAGATAGACCTGCCAATACATAAAGGTGCGCGCCATCAAGAACTTCTCTACCGCATAAATGCCTTTTTCTTCCACAACAATTTGGTCGTCTTTGACATTAAGCATACTTATGAGCCGTTCCGAATTGATATTACCTTCAGTCACTCCAGAATAAAAGCTGTCGCGCTTTAAGTAATCCAATCGGTCCATGTCCAATTGACTTGAGACCAACTGATTCATAAAAACCCTAGGATATTCACCTTTAAAAATCGCAATGGCGATGCCAAGAGCCCCATCAAACTCGGCATTTAAAGCCTCCATGAATTGCAAGGACAAGGTTTCATGGGAAACGCCTTCCAACAAAAAACCTTCCAAACCATGCGAAAAAGGACCGTGTCCCACGTCATGTAGCAGAATTGCACACAATAAACCACTTTCTTCAACTTCGGAAATGGAAACTCCTTTTTGACGCAAGATACCAACGGCTTTTGTCATCAGATGCATACTGCCCAGCGCATGATGAAAACGCGTGTGGTGCGCCCCGGGATATACCAAATACGACATGCCCATTTGGGAAATACGACGGAGCCTTTGGAAATAAGGGTGTCCTATCAGTTGATAAACAAGTTCGTTCGGGGTTCCAATAAAACCGTAAATTGGATCGTTAAAGAATTGAAGTTTTTTGGCTTCGGTCAAAAAGGACGATTTTAAGTTGTAAAGATAACACTATATGAAAAATATCACCATCCTCTGGGTTGATGATGAAATAGACCTACTAAAGCCTCACATCTTATTTCTTGAAGGGAAAGATTACAATGTTGTAACCTGCCAAAGTGGGCAAGAAGCCTTGGAAGAAATCAAGCAACGGTTTTTCGATATTGTTTTTTTGGATGAGAACATGCCCGGGATTTCAGGCCTGGAAACCCTAACGGAAATCAAAAAACATGATGCCTCCATTCCCGTGGTTATGATCACCAAAAGTGAGGAAGAATATATTATGGATGAGGCCATCGGTTCAAAGATTGCTGATTACTTGATTAAACCGGTTAATCCGAACCAGATATTACTTTCCTTAAAGAAGAGTTTGGACAACTCGCGTTTGGTTTCGGAAAAGACCACTTCCAACTATCAGCAAGAGTTCCGAAAAATAGCCATGGATTTGGCGATGATAGATTCCTATGAGGAATGGGCAGAGCTTTATAAAAAATTGATTTATTGGGAGCTGCAATTGGAACAAATCGAGGATACCGGAATGTTCGAAATATTGGAATCCCAAAAGATTGAGGCCAATTCCCAGTTCAGCAAATTTGTGGACAACAATTACCGAAGTTGGTTTCAAGATGATGAGGGACCGATAATGTCCCACACTCTTTTCAAAAAACAAGTCAAACCTGAACTAGAGGATAAAAAAACCTTGTTGGTGGTTATTGATAATTTGAGATATGACCAATGGCTGGCTTTTGAAGAAGTACTCGGTATTCATTATAAGAAGAAAGTAGAGTCCAGTTATTACAGTATTCTTCCCACCGCTACCCAATATGCCCGAAACGCTATTTTCTCTGGACTCACCCCTTTGGATATGGAAAAAATGTATCCTGAATGGTGGAAAAATGATACGGACGATGGCGGCAAAAACCTGTTCGAAGCAGAGTTCTTGGGGGAACAACTCAAACGATTGGGATTAAACCTCAAATGGGAATACCATAAAATCAGCAGTCTGCGACAAGGAAAACAATTGGCGCAAAACTTCCGGTCACAAAAAGACAATGACCTAACGGTTTTGGTGTATAATTTTGTGGACATGCTTTCCCATGCCAAAACGGAGATGGAAGTCATTAAAGAATTGGCATCTAATGATAAGGCCTACCGGTCCCTAACGTTGAGTTGGTTTAAGAATTCACCTTTATTGGAAATCGTGCAGCAAGCACAAAATCTGGGGATGCAACTGATTCTAACTACGGATCACGGAACCATAAACGTTAAACATCCTTCCAAGGTTATTGGGGATAAGCAAACCAGTTTGAACTTAAGGTACAAGACCGGTAGGAGTTTAACATACGAACCCAAAGAGGTTTTGTCCAGTAAGAATCCACAAGAAATCCACTTGCCCAACATCAACTTGAGTAGCAGTTTCATTTTTGCCAAAAACGATTTGTTTTTCGCTTATCCAAATAATTACAATCATTATGTTGGCTACTATCGCAATACCTATCAACATGGCGGCGTATCTTTGGAAGAAATGATTGTCCCCTTCGTTGTTTTAGAACCCAAATGAGCCTTTCTTCAACCTTCACCTTAGAAGAAATTGATGCCATCGCGCAAGAAGTATTAAAAGTAGTCGATGGTAAAATTCTCTGTTTTTATGGGGAGATGGGCGCTGGCAAGACGACCTTGATTAAAGCATTGGTAAAACATCTTGGTGGAGAAGACCCGGGAAATAGTCCTACGTTCGGCTTGGTCAATCAATACAACTACCCATCAGGAAAAATTTTGGGCTATCACTTTGATTTTTATCGTATCGAAAATGAAGAAGAGGTTTTCGATATGGGGTTCGAAGAATATTTGAATTCGGAACATTGGTTGTTTATTGAATGGCCTCAGTTAGTAGAGACGTTCCTTCCTGCTTCAGTCGCGCGAATAACATTACGTTTTATCGATGAAAAGACACGGGCAATCGAGATAAATAGCTAGTATACCCTTAGCTTCTTACCTTCTTTCCGAGAACTAGAAAATGAAAGTACTTCCGATAAACGGTCGTCTTTTCACGTTGAAATGCATATTTTATCGATGAAATGTAGGACGGCATTGAATTATTTCCTACTTTCGTTTTTGAATGAATTCATTTTAATAACCGAAAACTCTTTTACGATGAACACTAAAAAAGTTTTTTTTGGTTTGATGGCTATCGCCTTTTTAGCAATGACTGCAGTATCAACTGATATCATTGATGTAAAAGAAAGTCAAGAAACCAGTATTTCTAAAGATAAAATTGTAAAGCGATAAAATTTACTTTTTTATTTAATTTACTAGCCCTTCTTCGGAAGGGTTTTTGTTTTTTGTATAATAAAACATAGGTTTTATAGTTATCCTAACATGAACCATAAAGGAAAGCTTAGAAAAAGGTTGATGTTAGAAGGCTTTATGACCATAATAATTGTTCTGGCGCCTTTATTCACTTATTCTCACAAATATTTTCCGGAGGAAGAACAAGAGATAAAATTTCTTTTTTTTACCATCACCGCAAACGGGTTTGGAGATGCCAGTACAGCTTTGTATTATTATTTAACCAAGATAGTTCCACTTACTTTGCTTGTAATATGGTTTGTTAGTGCCAAAAATTGGTGGTATCACGCTATTCTGATACCCATTTCCATGTATGCTTTTCAATTTTTTAGTGTTATCTATACTGATTCCGAAAAAGTTGATGAAAATGAAATTTTTTATGTCATCGCTGTAACCATGGTCATTGTCCCAGTGGTTTATTTCATTCGTATCAAGTTAGTGGATAAACATGTACATGGCATCGACTTGGATGCCATGGATACCGAACTCCAGATTCTTAAGGAGAAAGAGGAACTCCGCAAAGAGCGCGAAAAACTGGAACAGCGCAAAGAATCCCTTTCCAAAAAAGCGTAGCTTTGTAAGTATACCGAACCGTTAGCTTACAATCTGCCCTATGGCACAGCCTTCTTCACCTTTTAGTAAACAACAACTTTTACCACAGGAAGAAACCCTAGAAATCCTAAAACAAAAAGGAGAATTATTCATTGGTCTTCCCAAAGAAAACCAATATCAGGAGAAAAGAATTTGCCTCACACCAGATGCAGTAAACGCCATTACGGCCCATGGGCACCGTGTTCTCATTGAATCAGGAGCCGGAGACGGCGCCAACTTTTCGGATAAGGACTACTCTGATGCAGGGGCTGAGATTACCAGAGACACGAAAAAGGTATTTTCATGTCCTTTAATATTAAAAGTAGAACCCCCCACCCTCGCGGAACTTGAGTTTTTGAACCCGCAAACCATCATTATCTCCGCATTGCAAATCAAAACCCAAGCCAAGGATTACTTTGAGGCCATGGCCAAAAAAAGGTTGACCGCAATTGCCTTTGAATATATTCGGGATGAAGATGGAAAGTATCCCGCTGTTCGGTCACTTAGCGAAATTGCTGGTATTTCTTCCATACTGATTGCCTCAGAATTGATGGCGGTGACGAATAAGGGCAACGGACTGATGTTTGGAAACATTAGCGGTGTACCTCCCGCAGAAGTAGTCATCATCGGAGCGGGAACGGTTGGAGAGTTTGCTGCGCGTTCGGCAATGGGTCTTGGTGCCAACATAAAAGTGTTTGATAATTCGATTACAAAACTTCGAAAGATTCAAACCAATCTTAACCGAACGATTTATACCTCTACGGTTCAACCCAAGAATTTGTTGAAAGCACTCAAACGTTGTGATGTTGCTATTGGGGCAACCCGCGGAAAAGACCGTTCTCCAATTGTAGTTTCCGAAACCATGGTCGAACATATGAAAAAGGGTGCTGTAATTATTGATGTGAGCATTGATATGGGCGGCTGTTTTGAAACTTCAGAAGTGACCAATCACGATGCGCCAACTTTTGAAAAGTATGGCGTCATCCACTATGGCGTTCCCAATATTCCGTCAAGATATCCACGAACATCTTCTATTTCCATCAGTAATATTTTTACTCCCTATTTGCTCAAAATTGGAGAGGATGGCGGTTTAGAGCATTCCCTACGTTTTGACAAAGGATTGCGCAACGGTCTATATATGTATCATGGTATTTTGACCAATAAATCCGTCGGCGATTGGTTTGGTCTTTCGTATAGTGATATCAACTTCTTGATTTTTTAGCCGTGGGGTTTTTACGAAGATTAGGTTGGTATCTTTTGGGCCTTTCCTTAGGTATTATCATTTTGGTTTTTATTCTAAAAAAGAAATCGGAAGACAATCCTATCTCCTTTTGTTATCTCCCGAATTGTCGTGTTTTGAAAGACATGCGTTCCAAAACCATGGTCTTCGGAGAAAACCTTGATGCGAAATATAAAGACACCTTATTGGTCCAAACGTTTTTGATGAATGGAAATATTGACTTTCGAAAAAGCAATACGGAGGCAAAGCCCTGTAAGAAGTATCTTGTTGAGCACCCGGATGAAAGTTTAGCGGCGCATGTTCAAAACTGCGATTCCATTTTGGTTGTTGAGCACATTATTACCATACCCTAGGGAATGGTTAAGATGATTTGCTTTCTATTCCAAATCCAGCTTCCTTCTTTCCTTCTCCCTTTCCAATAAAGCCAGTTCACGAGAAGTTTGTCCGGCTACCGAGGTATTCTCTTCTGCACGTCGAATTAAATAGGGCATCACATCTTTTACCGGGCCGTAGGGCACGTATTTAGTAGCATTGAAGCCAGCGGCCGACAAGTTATAGGTAATATGGTCGCTCATCCCAAACAGTTGCCCAAACCATATCGCATCCGAATCTGCCGTATACCCATGGGCGCTCATTTTTTGACTTAGCCGTAAACAACTTTCCTCATTATGGGTCCCTGCAAAAATGGACATGATTTCCAAATGTTGCATCATGAAATCAACCGCCGCGTTGTAATTATCGTCGGTAGCTTGCTTTGATTCGCAAATCGGACTCCGGTAACCGTGGGACGTAGCGCGTTCGTTTTCCTTTTCCATATATGCACCCCGTACTACTTTCAACCCCACCTTGAACTTTTCCAATGCTGCGGTAGCATGTAGATTTTTAACATAGTCCAGTCTGTCCCAACGGTACATTTGGGCGGTGTTGTATATGTAAACTTTTTCCTTGTTGTATTTGCGCATCATATTCAAGGCTACTGTATCGGCAGCATCTTGCATCCAACTTTCTTCCGCGTCTATTAATAAACCTACCTGCAAATCATGTGCGCGCTGGCAAACTTTATCGTACCGAGCCAGTACCCGCTCCCATTCCGCTGATTCTTCTTCATTAAACTCTGCCTTTTCGCCTACTTTTTGAAAAAGGTCCAAACGTCCAAAAGCGGTTGGTTTGAAAACCGCAAAGGGTATGGCATCTTTCTCCTTTACAAAATCCAATACCTCTAGCGTTTTGTGCATGGCAAAATCAAACTGTTCCTCTACTTCTTTTCCTTCTACGGAATAGTCCAAAATGGAATGCACCCCTTTTTCATACATTTTATCAATCACGGGCAGACAATCTTCTTCATGGGTTCCCCCACAAAAATGGTCAAAAACCGTAGCTCGAATCAACCCCTCGACGGGAAGGTGCGCTTTTATGGCAAAGTTGGTGACCGCAGTACCAATCCGCACCAAAGGTTCATTGGCAATAAGCCGAAAAAGAAAATAGGCTCTTTCCAATTCGGAATCTGATTTGAGTTCGAAAGCAGTTGCGGTATTCTCAAAATTTACGTTCATTTTTGCTAATCCATTAACAAATCAAATATAAGTAGGGTTCAGATAAGATTATCGATAAAATAGTTTTTATTTAGTGGTCTTATTTTGGTTATGGAATCAATTTTATCCGGCACATATGAAGTGCATATGGCTGATTTGGCAAAAGCCGCTTTGCAGCAGCATTTGGATATGCGTGATTACTCCAAGGTTTTTGTTTTGGTGGACAAAAACACCGAGCGGTTGTGCCTACCGAAATTGATACCGATTTTCGAGCCTTTTGTAAATGCTGTGTTAACCATTCCTCCTGGCGAAGAAAACAAAAATGTTGCAAGTTGTTTACGTTTATGGGAAGAGCTCTCGCAAAAAGGCGCAGACCGGAAAAGTTTATTGATAAACCTCGGTGGTGGAGTATTGACCGATATAGGTGGATTTGTGGCTTCTACATTTAAAAGGGGAATTGACTTTATCAATATTCCTTCTACCCTTTTGGCCATGGTAGATGCCTCTATCGGCGGAAAGACTGGAGTGGATTTGGGTGCCTTGAAAAATCAAGTTGGAGTTATCAACCAACCCCAGATGGTTTTGGTCTTACCCGAGCTGCTAGATACGTTGGAAGAAAGACAATTAGTAAGCGGATATGCAGAAATGCTCAAACACGGGCTTATCCAAAACGAAACGTATTGGGACCATTTGAAAATCACTGAAAATTTTAGCGACCCCGCCCACATACAAACTTCAATCGCCATAAAAAACAAAGTTGTTTTGCAAGACCCAACAGAACAGGGCCTACGAAAAATCTTGAATTTTGGGCACACTTTGGGCCATGCGATTGAGTCGTATTGCTTGGACAATCCGAAAAAGGAAACGCTCCTACATGGCGAAGCCATTGCGGTGGGAATGATTTTGGAAGCATTTCTAAGTCACGAACTCAAAGGGTTATCCAAAGTAGCGGTAAATGAAATCAAAGCCACTTTTTTGACCCACTTTCCAAAAGTTGGGTTTAGTACCGAGGATATTGAAGTCATCATTGATTTAATGAAGTACGACAAGAAGAATTCTCATGGTGAGGTCAACTTTGTGCTGCTGCAAAGTATTGGGGAAGCGGTCATCGATGTTCGGGTACCAGAGGATTTGATACCCAAAGCTTTCGCTTACTACAATGAATGAGGATTTGGTATACTAGTTCCTCTATTTTGACAACTCTTTACAAAAACCGTTTTTAAAATTTGATAGATTAGGTGACGTAATAAGCACCTGACATGAAACGGATTCTAATCGACTACAAAAAACTGGAGCATAGCGTTGCAGCGCTACTTATTGACCTTTATCCTTATGGTTACGGCGATGAGGATATCATTACCCTGAAAAAACCCAACGGCGAGATTGTTGAAGCTGTTGAAGTAAGAACGGAAGACACCGTGTACTTGGTCAAAATTAGTAAAAGCCTTTCCAATTTCATTTCCAATTTTGAGGAAAATATAGAGAAGGAATTGGAGAAGAACATTCCTGAGGGAAGTACATTGACGGAAAACGAAAATGACCCAGAAGCTGACCAAGAGCAACTAACGTAGGCACTCCCTATTTCATCGTTTTGGGCTAACCGAGTCGGTTGGTCTAAAGTTCGTTGAAAATGGTATGCATCAATCGCTTTTTGTCGTTGATGCTCTCTTCCAAAGAAATCATGGTTTCCGTTCTGCTTATTCCATCGATATCATCAATCTTGAAGATGATATTCTTCGCATGGGTAGTGTCCCTTGCACGAATTTTACAGAAGATATTGAATTTGCCTGTGGTAATGTGCGCCACGGTTACATAAGGTATTTGATTCAAACGTTCCAAAACAAACTTGGTTTGGTGTGTTTTTTCAAGAAAAATCCCCACATAGGCGATAAAGGAGTATCCCAGTTTTACATAATCCAGTGTGAGTGAAGAGCCTTTGATGATTCCGGACTCTTCCATCTTTTTTACCCTAACATGAACAGTACCTGCAGATATCAAAAGTTTTTTGGCAATATCGGTGAACGGAGTCCGGGTATTGTCAATCAACATGTCCAGTATCTGGTGGTCAATTTCATCAAGTTTCACTTTGCTCATAATGGTAGTATTTGTAACAAAAATAGTGATTCGGAAAAATTAACGTAATAAAACCGCTTTTTTTTTGAAAAAAATGCAAGCCATGGCTTAAATCGGCAAAGTATCAAGTTGTTTGGACAACGCTTTAAAGAAGGATGCGTCCTTTTGTAAATCTTCCAAATCAGAAGGTTCAGAACAATCCAAAACTTTATGTGCGAAATACCCGTGGTCTGGTTCTAATTTTTCGCACTTCGGAATAAAATGTATTTTTTTTCGCTTGAGCTGTTCTTCATATCGAATTCCCACAACATCGCTTTTTTTGAATTTGGGATAAATAGTACTTGGATTCTTCAGAATAAGGTCGTAGAACAGTTTTTCGTTTTCGGGAATTTCAAAATAGTCCTCCCAAACATGTTCCTCCAATTGGTCCTGCGCTATGATGCGAAGTGCTTCTACCATCGCCTCAAAAACATACTTTCTGGTTTGCTCACGCTCATAGTCCTCGGGAAAATGACCTGCCTCGAACAAAATTGTAGGTGTCCCCGCCATTTGAAGCGAGTCACCTATGCAGTTGTCGTTAAACGCATCATCATAACGGCCTACTTGGTCTGGGATTTCAATACGTAGTTTCTCAGCCATACCTGAAATCAAGGCCATTGCTGTTTTTCGCGTATCGGTTATCGTTCGTGCTTCATCCTCAGAAGGGGATAAAAAGGATATGGTAGCGGGTTTGGGGTGTTTTCCAGCGCTAAACAAGGTTCTTTGGTCATGCAGGTTAAAGCAAAAGTCTGGCTGGAATGTATCATGCACGTAGCGCAGGACCTCACTCTCCGGTTGAGTTCGTTCTTTGGCATCTCGATTCAAGTCAACTTCATTCGCATTCACTCGGGTGTACCGTTTGGCTCCATCAGGATTTACCATGGGCAACACCAATATTCTACATTGGGAATAAATCTCTTGCGCTAGCGGGTCATCCGAAACCAAAAAATGAAACAAGTCCAAAACCGCTTTTGTAGTAGTCGATTCGTTTCCGTGCATTTGAGACCATGCCAATACCTTTCGTTCTCCCTCGCCCAAAAAAACACCGTAGAGATTTTGGGCTTCTACGGATTTCCCCATAATCACCCAGGGGACTTTGGGATAGGCTTCTCGAAAAGAATCAAGGTCATTTAACGTAATGTAACGACCTTCCACTGTAGGTACTTTATACGTAAGATAAGGGTGTATCATGCCCTAAAAATAAGCGATGTATTATTTACAACTGTAACATATTATTTTGAAATAAGATACATTTGTAAACAATTGCAACATTATAATTTACAAATGTACTTTTAAAACACTAAATAATTGTCTATCAATATATTATAGTAAATCACTTCATTTAAAGTATAAAGTAAAATGTTGGTTTTTTCCCTCTAAATAGCTGTTGCTATGTGTTTTCTAAAGGATGGAATTGTAATTTTACAATTGTGAAAGAAGAGATGATTCAAAGATTGCAGGTCATCATCGAACATCGGGAAATGACCACATCCGGCTTTGCCGATGCGTTGGGTGTACAACGTTCTAGTATATCTCATATTTTGAACGGGAGAAACAAACCAAGTCTTGATTTTGTCATGAAAGTGGTGAACACTTTCTCGGAGGTGAGCTTGGATTGGTTTCTAAAAGGAGAAGGTGATTATCCCGACACCTCTGCCCCATTTACCCAAAACTCTGAAGGCAAAACGCAAATTGTTCCGAACCCAAGATTAAAGAAAACGAAAGATTTTCATGAAACACGCCAACTGGTCAAAACCATCCTTTTTTATGATGATGGAAGTATGGAGGTCTTTGAACCCAAAAAATGAATGAAGCTATTTCGTTTAAATCGCAAAGGCTGTACCTTGCGTTTATGTTAAAACATTTTTTGGCCTTATTTGGTTTTTTATTGTTGGCACAATGCAGTCCACCGCCCGAAAGAAACTGCAACAATTTTAAAACTGGAAAATTTACGTTCACTGCAGAGATTTCCGGAAAAAGAATCCAAACTACTTTCGAACGCCTTGAAAAAATGGAAGTGGAATCTTTCGAAGGCAAACGCGATACTTCAGAAATTCGCTGGATAAATGATTGTGAGTACATTCTTAAAAACAAGAATCCGAAAAGCAAAGCGGAAGAAAAATCAATTCACATCAAAATACTGACTACAACCGACTCTTCGTATACTTTTGAATACGGAGCGGTTGGAGAATCAAAAAAATTTAGAGGAACCGCATTTCAAAAACACTAACCATGTTCGAAATTTTTACAAGCCCAGATGCCTGGATGGCGCTTTTGACCCTAACCTTTTTGGAAATCATTTTAGGGATTGACAACATTATTTTTATTTCCATTGCCGCTGGAAAACTTGAAAAACAAGACCGAAAAAAAGCGACCAATTTGGGATTGGTCCTCGCCATGGGAATGCGTATCCTTTTGCTTTTTGGAATCACTTGGCTTACCAAAATGAAGAAACCTTTTATGGTTTTGGATTACGACTGGATTACGGGAGGAATCAGTTGGCAAGCTTTGATTCTATTCGCAGGAGGCCTTTTCCTGCTCTATAAAAGCACCAAGGAAATTCATGAAAAAATTGAAGACCGTGGGCATGACGAACGGGAAGTGACCAAATCCCGTTCTTCTTCATTGACCAATGCAATCGTTCAAATCACGGTCATCAACATTGTTTTCTCTTTTGACTCGATACTTACGGCGATTGGTATGACCAATGGTATCTCCCCCAATCCAACGGATGCGCTGGTATTAATGGTGACGGCCGTAGTGATTTCTGTAATCATAATGATGTTGTTCGCGAATCCAGTCGGTGAATTTGTTAACCGGCATCCTTCGGTACAAATCTTGGGACTTTCCTTTTTGATTCTAATCGGATTCATGCTGATTACCGAAGCGGCACACCTTTCCCATTTGGTAGTATTTGACAACGAAATCGGGGCAATTCCAAAAGGATACCTTTACTTCGCCATTACCTTCTCCCTAATGGTAGAATTTTTTGACCTGCGAATGAAGAAAAACAAAAAGAAAGCTACGGCAAGTGAAAATTAGTCGCTTGCGAATTCAGTTCGGTCTTTGAAAAGCTATTTTTGGGTGCATTTTCTTTTGTTCTGCAAACTGTTCCTGTTGTTGCTTTACGGTGAGTGTACTGCCATCGTGGCTCCATCCCGGAGGTCCGAAAACATACATGAACTTGTGCGACCACTTTTTGGCCCTTTTAAAATCGTTCCAAATGTCCTTGAACTCATGGGTCAAAATAACCACTGGATTATACGAATTTGGAGAGTGGATTACTCCATATTTTACATCAATATCATCATCCAACTCTTTCCAAGTACCGAACACTTTGTCAAAAATATTCAAGAAGCCCCCATGGTTTTTATCCAAATACTCCACATTCTGGGCATGATGTACTTGGTGCATGGTGTGGGTGTTGAAAATCTTCTCCAAAAAACCGAGTTTGGGAACGTAAACGGAATGCAGTTGAAACTGCCATAAAGCCTCTATGCCCAAACAGACCACGACCATCTCTGGCGGGAAACCAATGGCGGGCATCCACATGTAAAAAAGAGGCTTGTATAATATGGTAAACCATCCATTGCGAACGGCGGTCCCCAAATTAAAATTATCGGAAGAATGATGTACGATATGTGCGGCCCATAATATTCGAATCTCGTGATTCGCACGATGGAACCAATAATAGGTGAAATCATCTGCAAGTTGGCATAACAGCCAAATATACCAGGCATACCCAAATGATTCGTATCCCAACATGTTTTGACGTACCCCATCCACCATCGGATTGCAAAGGGAATAAACCCCTTCGAACAACACTATTGCGAAAATGACTTTGAACAAGGGTCCCAAAAGCGCAGAGCCAACTCCCATGAAACCACTGGCCGCCAAATCTTTCCAGTTATACAAATCATGGTCACCATGGTGATGGCTATAGGCCAGTTCAAACAAAATAAAAGCGATGAATACGGGAACACCGTAAACCAAGGGGTTAGTAAAATCCATTGGATGTAAAGATAGTTAGTTGTTTAGTGTGATTCGTAATGTAAGCAGAAAAGTTTCTAAAACAAAGTAGGCTGTGGAGAATCGTCATCGTTTGATTCTATTGAATCATTGTTCGGCTCTATGGATTCTTCATCAACCACCTCCAGTTCCTCAATTTTTTTGGATTCTGGCTCCTCATAAGGCAAAGGTTCCAAGGTGTTTAGGTTTTTCACTTTTTCAGAAGTGAGTTGGTTGCCCAAAGCACGTATGCCTTTGACCGAGATAAAACTTTCCAAATCTATGGTTTGATTGGGTTTGGCTTCTTTGCCCCTTGGTTTTGAAAATTCTATTTCCACTTGTGGGCGCCAGTCGGTAGATACCAATTCCAAATAGGATTTTGGGTGTTCGCTAATGACCATTTCTTCCTTCCCTGGATTATCTATCAAAAACCGCTTTACGTAAAAGCGTTCTTTTTCCCCTTCAAAATGTATCACCGAAATAGGTTTTTTAGGATTCCATTTTTCAAGAATGACCAAATCATCGCCAAAGCGACTCAACAAATCGGGCACCAAGGTTCGTACCTTTCCTTTTTGGTCAATCGTCAGCAGTCGGTCCTCTCCTTTAAAAGCACCAAGCAGTTCTCCCCTACCGTCTACATTCAGGCGGTTGACCACTTCATCGAACCATATTTTTCGGGGTTGAAGGGTGGAAACACCCTTTTCTTTCAATTCAATTCGTTTTACGGAATATTTGGTTACCAGATTTCCTTTTGAGCCTCGACCTTTGATAATGACATCTGCAAAATCCAAGTCCCATTTCAATTTTTTGATACTGCCTGATTGCCGCAAATGTATCGTAACAATTTCAGCTTCCCCATTCAGATTCGCCGTAAAATACAGTACTTCTGCGCTCACTTTGGGTCCTGCCAATTCATATATCTTATCCCGGGTTATGGAAGTAACATTAAAGCGTTTGATGTAACTCGCTCCACCTTTGCCCTCTTTGTAAATCATGTTGAAGGTGGTTCGGGAGTCTTTTTTCTTGAAAACACCAACATGCAGAATGTTCTTCCCTACAAAGGTTTTCGCGTCCACCTTGGTCACCATCATGTGACCTTTTTTCGTAAACACGATAATGTCATCTATATCGCTACAATCGGTTACGTATTCATCCTTGCGTAACGAAGTGCCTATAAAACCTTCCTCTCGATTGACATAAAGCTTTGTGTTCCGAATGACCACTTTGGTTGCTTCAATATCATCAAAAATTCGAATTTCAGATTTCCGTCCCCGGGTCTTTCCGTATTTCTTTTTAAGGTCTTTGTAGTAGTCTATGGCATATTCCACCAAGTGTTCCAGATGGTTTTTGGTTTCGGCAATACGTTCTTCCAAGGAATCCAAATACTGTTGCGCCTTGTCCAAATCAAATTTGGAGATACGCTTGATTCGGATTTCGGTCAATCGAACGATATCTTCTTCCGTTACCGCGCGTTTTAAATGTTTGGTGTGAGGTTTGAGTCCCTTGGCTATCGCGGCAAGTACGCCTTCCCAAGTTTCTTCTTCCTCAATGTCGCGATAGATGCGGTTTTCAATAAAGATGCGCTCCAAAGACGCGAAGTGCCATTGTTCTTCTAGTTCGCCCAATTGGATTTCAAGCTCAGACTTGAGCAATTCCACGGTATTTTCTGTAGACCGAACCAGCATCTCTTTCACCCCAATGAATAAGGGCTTGTTATCTTCTATGATGCAGCCCAAAGGTGAAATGGATGACTCACAGGCGGTAAAAGCATACAGCGCATCAATGGTTTTATCTGGAGATATGCCACTGGGTAGGTGTACCAAGATTTCAACCTCGGCCGCAGTATTATCCTCAATTTTTTTGATTTTGATTTTACCCTTGTCATTTGCTTTCAGGATGGAATCAATTAAAGAGGAAGTATTGGTGCCAAAAGGAATTTCTTTAATCACCAAAGTGTTCTTGTCTACCGTTGAAATGCGGGCCCTAACCCGGATTTTACCGCCACGCATGCCTTCGTTGTAGTTCGTCACATCAATAATACCAGCCGTGGGAAAGTCTGGGAAGAGCTTAAAGCGCTGCCCTTTGAGATGCTTGATGGACGCATCAATGAGCTCATTGAAATTGTGTGGTAGAATTTTGGTAGAAAGTCCAACCGCGATACCTTCAGCGCCCTGGGCCAAAAGCAACGGAAACTTTACCGGCAGATTTACAGGTTCTTTTTTCCGGCCATCATAGGACAACTGCCATTCCGTGATTTTTGGACTATAGACTACATCCAACGCAAATTTTGACAATCGGGCTTCGATATATCTTGATGCCGCAGCACTGTCCCCTGTCAGAATATTTCCCCAGTTTCCTTGGGTGTCAATCAACAAATCCTTTTGCCCAATTTGCACCATGGCATCTGCGATACTCGCATCACCGTGTGGGTGGTATTGCATAGTATGCCCCACAACATTCGCTACTTTATTGTAACGACCATCATCCAGCTCCTTGAGGGCATGCATGATACGGCGTTGTACTGGTTTAAAACCATCTTCAATCGCCGGAACGGCCCGTTCCAGAATTACGTAGGAGGCATAATCCAGAAACCAATCTTTGTACATTCCGGTGACCCGGGTCAATGTATCCTGTTCCTGTTCTGAGTGGGAATGTTCTTGTTCTTGCGCTTCACCGTCCAAGGCGTCATTTTCTTCCATCAAGATAAAGTGTTGTTGGCTTTACTACAGTTAGTTTTCTTCGATTAAATCAAGTTCTACTTTAAGATTGTTTATTATGAATTCCTGACGGTCAGGGGTATTTTTGCCCATATAAAATTTGAGTAGGTTGTCAATACTCATGGCTTTGTCCAGCATAACGGGCTCCAATCGAATGTCGTCCCCAATAAAATGTTTGAATTCATCTGGAGAAATCTCACCAAGACCTTTGAAACGGGTGATTTCCGGTTTGCCGGTCAACTTTTGGATAGCAGCTCGTTTTTTCTTCTTCGCTATAACAGTAAATGGTTTCTTTTTTGTTTCTAACCCTAAAGAGTGGGGTTTGAAGGATATACAAGTGGTTTTCCTTAATCAATTCTGGGAAGAACTGTAGGAAAAACGTAATCAACAATAAGCGAATGTGCATACCATCCACGTCTGCATCCGTTGCAATAACGATGTTGTTGTAGCGCAAATCTTCCAAAGAGTCCTCGATGTTTAGGGCCGCTTGGAGCAAATTGAATTCCTCATTCTCATATACAATCTTTTTGGTCATCCCATAAGAGTTCAAGGGCTTTCCACGCAGACTAAAAACCGCTTGGGTATTTACGTCTCGAGATTTGGTGATAGAACCAGATGCCGAGTCTCCCTCGGTAATGAAAAGTGTGGTTTCCAATCTTCGGTCATTCTTCATGTCTTGCAGGTGTGCTCGACAATCTCGGAGTTTTTTGTTGTGAAGACTGGCTTTCTTGGCCCGCTCCCTGGCTAGTTTTCGAATTCCAGAAAGTTCCTTGCGTTCTTTTTCGGCTTGTATAATTTTTTTCTGGATGGCATCCCGCACTTCCGTGTTTCGGTGCAGGTAATTATCTAGGTACCTGCCAATAAAATCATTGATATAAGTACGCACCGTGGGTAGGTTCCCTCCCATTTCGGTAGACCCTAATTTGGTCTTGGTCTGGCTTTCGAATACGGGTTCCATGACTTTGATGGATATCGCAGAAATAATGGATTTTCGAATATCCGCCGCCTCGTAGTTCTTTCCAAAATGATCACGGATGGTTTTTACAATCGCTTCGCGAAAAGCTGCTTGGTGCGTTCCACCTTGGGTGGTATGTTGTCCGTTAACGAAAGAATGGTACTCCTCACTGTACTGCGTTCGGCTGTGCGTCATGGCCACTTCTATGTCATTCCCCTTCAAATGAATTATGGGATACAGCATATCCTCTTGGTTGTTGTTGTCTTCCAAAAGGTCTTTCAATCCATTATCAGAATGAAATTTTTCACCATTGAACACAATCGTCAAACCAGGATTTAGGTAGACATAGTTTTTGAGCATGCGCTCTACATACTCGTTGCGGTACTTGTATTTTTTGAAAATGGTTTCATCAGGGGTGAAGACCACCTTTGTTCCCCGCCGACGGGAAGTTTCCTCCAGAAGCTCTTCATCAACAAGGTTGCCCGTCTCAAAGAAGGCAGTTTTTGACTTGCCATCCCTAGTGGATTCCACTTTAAAATTGGTAGATAGGGCATTGACCGCTTTGGTTCCAACGCCGTTTAATCCCACTGATTTTTTGAACGCCCTGGTGTCATATTTTCCGCCTGTATTCATTTTGGAAACCACATCCACCACCTTTCCCAATGGAATTCCACGACCATAATCCCTGACCGTTACGTTATTATCTTTGATATTGATATCGATGGTTTTTCCGGCACCCATTACAAACTCATCAATACAGTTATCAATGACTTCTTTCAAAAGGATGTAGATTCCATCATCGGCCGACGAGCCATCACCAAGTTTTCCAATGTACATTCCAGGGCGCATACGGATATGCTCCTTCCAGTCCAATGAGCGAATATTGTCCTCTGTATATTGGGTTTGTGCCATTTTAGGGGGTTATAAAAGCTAATATAGAATTTAACAAAAAAAATAAAAGTGCTACCTCTGGAAAGTAATCAACAAATGGTAGGTTATTCTGTTAATAGCCTTAATTCCCAAGGTCAGCTTCAAGCGGTTTTGAATTATTGGGCTAAGGTTGTAAAGGTCCGTTCGGCGCCATACCCTACTCCTGCACTATTGCTTGCATAGGCCCTTACATAGTATAAGGTGTTTGGCGTAAGGTTTGTGATGGTACTACTAAAATTCGAGGCGCTGGTGTCTTCCTCCGTTCTACTATCTGAAATCGTGGGGTTCGGTTCGATATCCCAGCAAAGTCCCTTGCGCAATAGCGTTCCACCACCATCACTGGAAATGTTTACCGTTGCAGTCGCAGAATTGGTGGTTATTTGTGAAATTTCTCCTGTAGTAAGTGTTGGAATGGTAGTTGTTTGAGGGTCTGGAGATGAGGAACCCGAATCATCGCTTGAGCAACCCAAAACAAATAACGATACAACAAAAAAAGCAAAGATTGATTTCATAGCACTGGTTTTCAAACCTTACGAAGCTATGAATTTATACATTGAAACGGAAATGCATAACATCGCCATCCTTGACGACATACTCTTTTCCTTCCACCCGCATTTTTCCCGCTTCTTTGACCTTTTGTTCGCTTCCAAAAGTGATATAATCATCGTAAGCAATGACTTCGGCTCGGATAAATCCCTTTTCAAAGTCCGTATGGATGACGCCAGCGGCTTGTGGAGCGGTTGCCCCTTTTTTGATAGTCCAAGCCCGAACTTCTTTTTCGCCAGCGGTAAAATAGGTTTCCAGATTCAACAAGGTGTAGGCTCCGCGAATCAATTTGGCCGAACCGGGTTCAGACAATCCTAAATCCTCCAAAAACATCTGCCGCTCTTCATAGGTCTCCAATTCGGTGATATCAGCCTCAGTGCCTACCGCCAAGTACAATACCTCGGCATTTTCATCCGCTACCATCGCTTTTACTTTTTCAACGTAGGTGTTTCCCGAAACCGCAGCAGCTTCGTCAACATTGCATACGTAAAGCACCGGTTTTGCAGTAATGAGCTGCAAGGGTTTAACGTAATCCCTAAAGTCATCTTCGTCAAGAGAAATGGCTCGTACTGAAGTTCCTGCTTCCAAACCTGATTTTATGGTGTTGAGCGCTGCTGCTTCTTTCTGGGCTTCTTTATTTCCCGTTTTGGCGGCGCGGTTCACCTTATCCAGCTTCTTATCGACACTATCTAAATCTTTCAGTTGAAGCTCAATGTCAATGGTTTCTTTATCACGAATTGGGTCTACTGAACCATCCACATGAACCACATTGTCGTTGTCAAAACAGCGCAAAACATGCAAAATGGCATCAGTTTCTCGGATATTTCCCAAGAATTGGTTTCCGAGTCCCTCACCTTTGCTCGCCCCTTTCACCAGCCCGGCAATATCCACAATTTCAACCGTTGCGGGAATCACCTGTTGCGGATTGACCAGATTTTCCAATTTTTCCAAACGATGGTCTGGAACATTCACCACCCCAATGTTAGGCTCAATCGTACAGAACGGAAAATTGGCACTTTGCGCCTTTGCGTTCGATAGACAATTGAATAAGGTAGATTTTCCAACATTTGGTAATCCAACAATACCTGCTTTCATGGTTTGTACCCTTTTAAGGGTGGCAAAGATAGTGGATACCTTTGATTTGTTTCAAAAAAGAAGCCCGAACATTTGACGTTCGGGCTTTGTCCTTTTCTTGGATTTCTTTCTTAATCTTCGGGGTGCATAAAACTTTGTTTTGCCAGAAGTTCATCCTCCGTTTCTACGATGTCCTCATCTGGAACACAGCAATCTACCGGGCATACCGCTGCGCATTGTGGTTCTTCGTGAAAACCCATGCATTCCGTACACTTGTCAGGAGAAATGTAATATATCTCATCGCTTATGGGTTCTTGAACCTCGTCAGCATCTACATTTTTACCATCCGGAAGCACAACACTTCCGGCCAAAGAGGTACCGTCGCTATATCGCCACTCCTGTGCACCTTCATAAATTGCAGTATTTGGGCATTCTGGCTCGCACGCACCGCAATTGATACATTCGTCTGTTATGATGATAGCCATAATTTTCTTTTTCTTTAGCCGATTTCCACGGCTTGCTTACTTTTGAACAAAAATAAACCCTAGTCAACTAGTGTACAAATATAATGACGGCACAGGCGCACACGATTGAAGCATTTGTTAAACTTGGTCAAACCTTTTCGGATTTTGTGAAACATCCCGAGCAAACCGAAAATCAGGATTTGAAACAGGTATTGTTGCAGGCGGAACGCAAAAATGCTTGGTTTACCCAAAAACAGCTCCATCAAGCGCTCCAAGAATGGGCCTTGTTGCTGACCAAAGAGGCTTTGGAAGAATGGGTGACACCCTATGGATTCAAGGAAGCCCAAACTCCGAAAACCATTGCTATCATTATGGCTGGCAATATTCCCCTAGTTGGTTTTCATGACTTTTTGTGCGTGCTTTTGTCGGGTAATAAAGTTCTGGCCAAATTGTCTTCCAACGACAACGTTCTGCTGCCCTATGTGGCAAATCACTTGGCCAATTTATATCCAGAACTCAAAAACAATATCGCATTTACTGAGGAACGCTTAGCCGGGTTTGATGCCGTTATTGCCACGGGGAGTAACAATACAAGTCGTTATTTTGAGCATTATTTTGGGAAATACCCCAACATTATTAGAAAGAATCGAAACTCCGTAGCCGTTTTGACCGGGAAAGAATCTTCCGAAGACCTCATTGCCCTTGGCGAAGATGTTTTTCGGTATTTCGGTTTAGGCTGTCGCAACGTCTCCAAGATTTTCGTTCCCAAAGGGTATGACTTCGACTTGCTCTTCAAGGCTATGTTCGGGTATCAGGATATCATCCACAATAACAAGTACGCCAACAATTATGACTACAACAAAGCAGTGTATTTGATGAGCAATATCGCCTTGTTGGATAATGGATTTTTATTGCTAAAAGAAGATGCCTCCCATGCCTCGCCCATTTCCGTGCTCTTTTACCAGTATTATTCCCAGAAAAAAAACCTTGAACATCTTCTTACCGAAAACAAAGACGCGCTACAATGCATTGTTACGCATTTGGAAATTCCGCAAGCTATTTCGTTTGGACAAACCCAAAAACCTACCCTATCGGATTATGCCGATGATGTGGATACCTTAGCCTTCTTGAGGGCCCTATGATTTTCAATTGAAGGATTACATTCATTTGCGAGTTTTTTAAGACCTTTGGCGCTTCAAGTAAAAAATCACCAACAGATTGTAATGAAAAAACACAATTTTAGTGCTGGCCCTTGCATTTTACCTCAAGAGGTCATGCAAAAAGCCTCCGAGGCCGTAGTCGAATTGAATGATATCGGATTATCGCTAATCGAGATATCGCATCGTAGCAAGGAATTTGTTGAAATTATGGAAACGGCACGGTCGCTTTCACTCGAACTTCTCGGTTTGGAAGGCAAAGGATACCATGCCCTGTTCTTGCAAGGTGGCGCGAGCTTGCAATTCTTGATGGCGGCTTACAATCTCTTGGAAACCAAGGCAGGTTATATAAATACAGGAACATGGAGTTTAAAGGCCATTAAGGAAGCACGGCTGCTTGGGGAAATCCAGGAAGTAGCTTCCTCCCAGGACCAGAATTTCAATTATATCCCTAAGGGATATGAGGTTCCTGCCGGACTTGACTACCTTCACTTGACTTCCAACAATACCATATTTGGAACTCAAATCAAGGAATTCCCTAAAACGAATGTCCCTTTGGTTTGTGATATGAGTTCAGATATTTTTTCGCGAACCATGGATTTCTCCCAATTTGATTTGATTTATGCAGGAGCCCAAAAAAATATGGGTCCAGCAGGGACGACACTTGTGGTGGTTAAAGAGGATATTCTGGGAAAAGTTTCCCGACAAATTCCTTCTATGTTGGATTACAGCGTACATGCAGGAAAAGACAGTATGTTCAATACTCCTCCGGTATTCCCAGTTTATGTATCCATGCTTACCCTACAGTGGCTAAAGGACTTGGGCGGTGTTTCTGCAATTGAAGAGATAAATGAGAAGAAGGCCAATCTGATTTATTCCGAAATCGAACTGAACCCCGTATTTTCCGGTTTTGCGGCCAAAGCGGACCGCTCGACCATGAATGCAACCTTTAATATCACAGATGAAACTTTAAAAGAGACCTTTGATACCATGTGCAGGGAAGCGGGCATCAATGGACTAAACGGACATCGTTCCGTTGGAGGTTACCGCGCATCAATGTATAATGCCATGTCATTGGAGAGTGTTGGGGTTTTGGTGGATATCATGAGCGAACTGGAGAAAAAAGGATAAACATGGTACAAATATTGGCAAATGATGGTATCGCCGAAAGCGGCGTGACCCTATTGGAAGACAACGGCTTTAAAGTACACAAGGTAAAAGTTGCAGCAGACCAGCTGCCAGACTATATCAACAAAAACGATATTCAGGTATTATTGGTGCGAAGCGCAACGAAAGTCACTGGAGCTTTGTTGAAAGAATGCCCGGACCTCCAACTTGTAGGTCGTGGTGGAGTTGGCTTGGACAATGTTGATCTCACCGCTGCAGCTGAAAATGGCGTTACGGTTTTCAATACCCCGGCCGCTTCTTCACAATCCGTTGCGGAACTCGTATTCGCACATATTTTTTCCGGGGTTCGTTTTTTACACGATGCCAATCGCAATATGCCCTTAGAAGGCGACCAAAAATTCAAACAATTAAAAAAGGCGTACGCCAAGGGTATCGAACTCAAAGGAAAGACCTTGGGAATCATTGGTTTTGGGAGAATTGGGCAAGCAGTGGCCAAAATGGCATTAGGTCTTGGTATGGAAGTGATTTTTCATGACCGCCATACCACAAAGGTCGATTTGGAATTTGAATTCTTTAACGGGGCAACCCAGACGTTCCCAATGGAATCGAAAAACCTTGAGGAGGTTTTACAGCACTCAGATTTCATCACCTTGCACCTTCCGGCCCAAAAGGATTATGTTATTGGGAACAACGAGATGAAAAAAATGAAGGAAGGAGCTGGTTTGATAAATGCGAGTCGCGGAGGTATCGTTGATGAAAAGGCACTTTTGGATGCTTTGGACAAAAACCATATTAGCTTTGCCGGACTTGATGTATTTGAGTCAGAGCCACAACCTGAAATTCGAGTGCTTATGCATCCTAAAATTTCATTGACCCCACATACAGGCGCGTCAACCCAAGAATCGCAAAACCGCATTGGAGTGGAATTGGCAGAACAGATTATGGCCTTCTACAAGGAAAACCCAGCCTAACCACTTCATTCTTTTTTGTACCTTACCTGCAATTAAACACTACATTAAAATGTCTGGATTATTAGATTTATTAAACAGCCCTATGGGCAAACAAATTATCAGCGGAGCGGCGGGTCAAACTGGTCAATCCGAAGGTAAAACAGCCGAAATTATGGCCATGGCCATGCCTTTATTGATGGGCGCCATGAAAAAAAATGCTTCAACCCCAGGAGGTGCCGAAGGCCTTATGAATGCTTTGAATTCAAAGCATGACGGTGGGATTTTGGGCGACTTGGGTGGTTTGTTCGGTGGCGGAGTTGACCAAAACGTGATGGATGACGGTGCCGGTATTTTAGGACACGTTTTTGGTTCCAAACAATCTCAAGTAGAAAACGCGTTAAGTAGCAAGTCTGGAGTGGATGCAAGTTCCATTTCACAAATTCTGAAAATTGCTGCACCAATTTTGATGGGCTTTTTGGGCCAACAAACCCGACAACAAAGTGTAAATAACCCAGATGCCTTGACCGGACTGCTTGGCGGTTTGATGGGAGGTGGAGGCAATGCCGGCCAACAGCAATCGCTCATTGAGTCATTTTTGGACTCCGACGGAGACGGCAGCATAATTGATGATTTGGCAGGAATGGTCTTGAACAGCGGCAACCAAAAAAGCGGTGGTATCGGTGGTCTTCTTGGAGGGCTTTTCGGGAAATAAACCTTTCAAAATATTAAAGTTTTACAAAGCCGCTTCTTAAAACAAGCGGCTTTTTGTAATTTGTTGCATATGAAAAAGATACAATTTGTTTCAGGCATTTTCTGTCTGGTACTTTCACTAGTGCTTAATAGTTGTTCCTCTGCTAAAGATGTACTGGTGATTTCTGAAGAAGAGAAAAAGGTTTTTGAAGTGAAAGAAGGTGAAGCCGTTGAAATAGTCAACGCAGAAGCCGACTATGAAATCACCATTTTGGACCCCGGATTCTACACCTGGCTGCAAGGCTTTGCAAGGCCAAAAGGCTATTATTCCAAAGCTTTTATGGCAAACCGCAACTTTTTATGGGCTCAAGAATGGAACCGAAGGGTGTTGGGGCCTGGCTATGGAGATGTTCGCTTGTACGAAATGCGAATCAACTATGACCCTGGTATCGACTACGGATACGATGTGAATTACCAGCTCTACAATTATTTCATTTATTTCCAGCGTAGGTACGGGCAGCGATTGGGGACTTGGGTTCCTCGGATTTAATCCCTTACTTTTGCCCAAAAATTCGTATGCTGGATAAGCTAAAACAACGTTGGGGCATCACTTCCAACTTCCAGGTTGTTGTTATATTTATTGTTTTTGGGATTACCGGAAGTTTATCCGCAAAACTAGCGGCCCCCCTTACCGAATACATAGGCCTACAAGAAGGCGAAGTGTCCGGCTGGATATATTGGCCTGTCCGGATTTTACTTATTTTCCCTATATATCAGGTGTTATTGGTTTTTTTCGGTTGGCTGTTTGGACAGTATCGCTTTTTTTGGGACTTTGAAAAGAAAATGCTCAAACGAATGGGATTGGGCTTTATTTTTAAATAGAATCAATAAAAATTATGATTTCTTTAACATAAGCAACTTCCTTAAAAAAGTTAGCTTTGCGGCTTATGGGCGTGAGGCAGTCGATTTATGCTTTTATACTGTTTTCCTTGATAGTTTTCAAGGTTTCCTCAGCTACCATCCACTTCACTCTTCACCACAGCCATGCGGCACATAATGAACCTTGTGAGTTATGCGAACAAGCGTTCTACAATCAATTTTTAGAATTTTCCTCACCTATTGAATTTCATGTATTTGAAGAGTACGAAAAACTTGAATTCCACCAACAAGAAAGTGTATATGAAAGCGTAATTGTAACTACCCTTCTGGATTATACCCTAGCTGTGAGGCCACCACCTGCCCCATGCTAATCTATTGCCCCGCTTTTCAACTCGATCAATCGTATCAAATTGTGGTCGGTTTTTCAACAATACCAACATTAAAATTAATAACCAATGAAGCTAAAGCTTCTTGTTTTCTGTGTTCTTTTGGGTTATGCGATTACCGCAAGTGCGCAAAATGACGCCTGTACCTTTTCTGTAAGTGGAAAGATACGGGATGCCAATACCAATGAACCCGTACCCTTCGCGGTAGTAAAAGTAGATGGTTCTGACAAGTACGCTACGGCTACAGCCGAAGGTAATTTCAAGATTGATGGGCTCTGTTCAAAAACAAACACCTTAATCATATCCTCCATAGGCTTTATTGAGTTGACAGTGGAACATACCGGCGATGCAAACACAACTTTTTCGCTCAACCAAGAAGTTACGGGCTTGGATGGTGTTACCATCCAAGGGGAACGGGCCAAGGAAGCCGGTACGGAAAGTATCTCGCAAGTAGTTTTGGACCAGGCTGTAATCAAAAGTATCCCGACTCAAAGTTTGGGTACGGCATTGGCGACAATCCAAGGGGTAACCTTTGCTTCAGTGGGTAATAATGTACAGTTGCCCATTATTCATGGACTTTCGGGGAATCGAATTTTGGTCTTGAATAATGGTATTAAACACGGTTTTCAAAACTGGGGCGAAGAACATGCGCCAGAGATTGATATCACTAGTGCCAATAAAATTACCATAATCAAAGGAGCATCTGGGGTTCGCTATGGCCCTGAGGCGTTGGGAGGCGCCATTTTGGTAGAGTCCACGGCTTTGGATTTGAACAATCCCTTGTATGCAAATGTGGGTGTGAGTGGCGAAACCAATGGATTAGGGTTCAATACCAACTTTAAGTTAGGTGAAGGTACCGAAAAATGGAGCTACTATCTCAACGGAAGCTTTACCCAAATTGGGGATAGACGGGCTGCTGATTACAACCTTACCAATTCCGGTAAAGAAGAATTGGCGCTCGGCGCGGGGGTTTTACATCGACATAAAAATTGGACCATAAGTGCTCGATATAGCTTTTTGGACCAAAATTTGGGTATCCTCAGGACCTCGTTTTTATCAAGTCCCGATGCTTTTATTCGTTCGATTAATGCAGACCAACCGGTCATAATAGAACCATTGGCACGAGAAATCCGGGAGCCTAATCAAGACACCCAACACCACCTAGCGAAAGTACAAGTAGACTGGCAGTATTCCGAGGAGGGCAAATTGTCTTTTATTGGTGGTTATCAACTGAATAAACGTCAGGAGTTTGACGTTCGCCGTAATGCAGATGCCCCAATAGTAGATCTCGACTTGGTCACAAACGATTACCAACTGGAATGGAAGCATCCCTCTTGGAACGGTTTGGAGGGGTTGATTGGAGTACAATATTTTAGTCAAAATAATGACAACAACCCAGGGACCTTTGCTTCTCCTATTGTTCCCAATTATAACATTGAACGCGTAAGTTCCTTCGTAATAGAAAAAATAGAGAAAGGCCAAAACACCTTTGAGGCAGGACTTCGCTTCGATTTTGAAACGAACGATGTACGTGGAAGAGAACCTGACAATACAACTTTTAGAGACGAATATGACTTTACGAATGTGACTGCTTCGTTGGGGTATGTTAGGCAATTCGCTGAAGGTTACGGTTCCTTTAGAAGCAATTTAGGTACCGCCTGGCGTACGGCCAATCCCTTTGAGTTGTTTAGTTTTGGTCAAAATCGATGGCGTAGGGTATTCGGATTGCTCCGCATCAGAAATGTAGATGGAGCACCCAATACCGACGAGGTTACTCCTTTTGATTCAAGTCAGACAGAGGCTGAACGAGGCTTCAAATTTATCAACGAGCTGAAAATCAACAAGGAGGAAAACCAACACGTATTGACGTTTTATTCCAATTACATTGAGAATTATCTTTTCGACAGACCCATATTGGTCACGCAAACGGTTAGGGGTCCTACGTTGGCCTTTCTTATTGACCAAGCAGACGCCTTGTTCATTGGTGCCGACTACAACTGGAGGACCAATTGGACGACCGATATTTCCACGGATTTTGGTTTTAGTTATTTGTGGACTCGCAATATAGGTGATGACGAATCCTTGATTCATCAACCACCTATTTCAACCAGTCTGTCCATTCAATGGGACCAAGGGGAATTCTTGGGGCTATCCTCTTCCGTATGGAAACTGAAACCGAGTTATACGTTCGAACAATTTCAAGCACCCAGAACCATACCGTTAGAGGATATCGTAGACGGTTCTGCAGAAGTAAATCTCGATTCCGAAATTTTTGATGTTCTCGACCCACCTGAAGGATATTTCTTGCTCGATTTATCTTGGAATTTTGGTTGGAAGAATTTTTCAGGGAGTGTTGCCGTGCAAAATGTATTGAATAATGGCTATAGAAGTTACCTCAACGACTTGCGCTATTTTGCTGATGAACCAGGAACTAATGTGGTTTTTTCCTTGAATTATCAATTTCAGTCTGGAAAAAATAAGAATTAAAAATATTATTGCAACTCAGTTGCAAAAACTTAGTTAAAAAGAAAAATCAATAGTAGTTTTACAAATAATTAAAATTAAATCCTTAAAAAAGAAGAATGAAAACAATTGAACAGATTAAAAATTTACGATTCATAGCCTTGTTTTTTATGGCTATTGCTGTGGTAAGCTGTAGTGACGATGATGATGCTCCGCCAGAAGAAAACTTGCCGGAAGTCTTTACGAATGTGACCCTAATTTTTACACCAACTGGAGGAGGAACTCCTATTACAGCTGGAGCTGAAGACCCAGATGGAGAAGGAATTTCTGACCTAATTGTCGATGATCAAATCAATTTGGCCGCCAATACGGCTTACACTTTGACATTTAATGTTGAAAATAGACTAGATCCAGACGCCGACCTTAATGCAGAAATCCTCGCTGAAGACAATGAACACCAAATTTTCTTTGCCTTCACTGATGGAGTGTTTACTACTCCCACCGGAGATGGTAATTTTGGTGCAGGTAATGCCGATGATGATATTAACTACAGTGATATGGATGAAAATAGTAATCCTGTTGGTTTAGTTTCTGCATGGACTACTGGAGCTGCTACTGCTGGCGCTAGTTTTAGAGTAAACTTGCAACACCAACCCGGTGTGAAAACAGCGGATTCCGATTCAACAGACGGTGATACCGATTTTGACTTGACTTTCGTATTGAATATTCAATAGACCAGAGTCGATTCAAATCGAAAACAATAAGGGGGCCATTGGTCCCCTTTATTTTTTGTCTTTTGCAAAAACATGGGTATGGAACCACATCAAAGTAAAGGTGGGTACAAAATCCCAACCCGGCAGCGGATTGATTTCCTCAATGAAGGTAATTACTCCTGCAATTTTTCCAATTTTGCCTTTGTACATTCGAGTCATTAACCAACCGGCAATCGGTGCCCAAATTACGTCGGCGAACTCCCCTATTCCTGGAATCACGAAGGATAGCATTCCAATACCATCAAAAAGTAGTCCCAGTAATAAATCTTTGTATTTCTGTTTCATGGTTTTGCTGTGGACGGAAAAATACCAAATACCCTTGAAAACAAAAAGCAGGTAAGCACAAATCTAGAAGCACAACTCCAATACCTTTCAGCAGCAATTGGCTATTGAAGAAAACCGTTTGAAGCTATTATTGGGTTTTGGAAGAGAAATGTGCCTCCAGTTTCTTCAACTTTGGGTGTATTACAAATTGGCAGTAGGGTTGATAGGAATTATCATTGTAATAGTTCTGATGCTCTATCTCTGCCTTGTAAAAAGGCGCCTCTGGGCTTACGGCCGTGACAATTTTGCTTGGAAATACTTTCTGAGCGTCTAATGCTTGAATAAAATTTTCAGCAGTTGTTTTTTGTACTTCAGAAGTATAAAAGATTTCACTGCGATACTGGTTTCCCACATCATTTCCCTGACGGTTTAAGGTCGTTGGGTCATGTGTAGCAAAAAACACCTCCAGCAATTCCTGATACGAAATTTCCTCAGGGTTAAAAAGAACTTTAATCCCTTCTGCGTGCCCTGTGCGGCCCGTGCAGATTTCTCGATATGCAGGATTCTTGATTTGACCTCCAGTGTACCCTGAAATCACCTCTTGAACCCCTATCAAACGTTGAAAGACCGCTTCGGTGCACCAGAAACAACCACCAGCAAAAATAGCGGTCTCGTATTGCGAATTATTTTGTTCACTCATTTCAATACAAAATTAAACAAACACATTAACTCTACAATCGTTCAACAGCGTTTAACTTTTCCTTAGCAATGGGAATGCAAACGAGTCCTTTACTACTTTGCAGGGTAACATTGTTTCGTTACTTTCACCCTGAGAAAATGAACTATGATTAAAGCGTCCAACATCAAAAAGCATTTTGGAACCCTTGAAGTTTTGAAAGGTGTGGATTTTAAGGTTTCCCAAGGAGAAGTAGTCTCCATTGTTGGTGCTTCGGGTGCCGGTAAAACCACTTTGCTACAAATTCTTGGAACTTTGGATACTCCTTCCAATTCTGACAGCAGCCTTTTCATCAATGAGGTGTCCGTGACGGACTTAAAACAAAAACAACTGGCCCGTTTCCGAAATGCACACATAGGATTCATTTTTCAATTCCATCAACTTTTACCAGAGTTTACCGCTTTGGAAAATGTATGCCTTCCCGCCTTCATTAAGAAAACGGAAAAGTCTGAAGCTGAAGCGCGCGCCAAGGAGCTTTTGGACTTTTTGGGTCTTTCTGAACGGATGGACCACAAACCCAATGCTCTATCTGGAGGCGAACAACAACGGGTCGCCGTAGCGCGTTCATTAATCAATTCCCCTTCAGTAGTTTTTGCGGATGAACCCAGCGGGAATTTGGATTCAGAAAGTGCAGACAACTTGCATTCGCTGTTTTTTAAACTACGGGATGAGTTTGGGCAAACGTTTGTATTGGTGACACACAATAAAGAATTGGCAGACATGGCAGACCGCAAATTGACCATGGTAGACGGTCTCATGGTATCTTAGCGGCCTATGAATCGTGCTGAACTCAAAGCGTTTTTGGATGAAAAAGCGGAACATTATGAGCACCCTCGCTTTTTAACCTCCGACCCTATTCAAATTCCCCATAAGTTTTCTAGTAAAGAAGATATTGAAATCAGTGCCTTCTTAACCGCAACAATAGCATGGGGTAACCGAAAGAGCATTATCAACAACGCTACAAAAATGATGGACCTGATGGGCAATGCGCCCTACGATTTCATCATGTCACACACCCCAGGGGATTTGGATGCGTTGCACTCTTTTGTGCATCGTACGTTTAATGGAGAAGATTTTGCGGGTTTCGTTAGAAGTCTACAGCACATTTATGAAACCCACGGAGGCTTGGAAGCCGTATTTGCAAAATATCAAGACAACGTTTCTTTGCAAAATGCAATTTCAACCTTTAAAGCCGTTTTCTTTGAAATTCCACATGCCAAAAGAACCCTGAAGCATGTATCGGACCCAGAAAGAGGTTCCGCCGCAAAGCGGTTGAACATGTTTTTGCGCTGGATGGTCCGTTCACCCCAAAAAGGGGTGGATTTTGGTATTTGGAAAAGCCTATCGCCCACCAAACTATCGTGCCCACTAGATGTGCACTCGGGTAAGGTGGCGCGCAAACTCCGCTTGCTGAAGCGAAAACAAAATGATGCCAAAGCGCTTCAGGAACTGGACAAAAGTCTACGTCGTTTTGCACCAGAAGACCCTGTCAAGTATGATTTTGCCTTGTTTGGCCTGGGTGTATTCGAGAAATTCTAGTACACTGCTTCTACTGGTTCAACTTGAGTATCCGTCAAGGTCTTCATGAAAGCTACTAGCGCCTTTTCTTCCACCTTGGTCAACTGTAGATTATCAAAAGGTAACGTTTGATACGGCAAATCGAAGCCCATTCCCCCTCCCCCACCAAGGTTGTAAAAATTCATCACTTCTTCTAAACTTGCATACACGCCATTGTGCATGTAAGGTGCCGTCAATTCTGAATTTCGAACGGTTGGGGTTTTAAACATTCCCCTATGCACTTCCAGTTTTTGGTTATGTCTCCAATAAAAACCCAAATCATCATCAAGTTGTGCATTGGCGGCTGTTTCAGGAACACCTATTACCTCTTTTTCATGTTCTGAAAAGAATGGGGGCACCGTTCCGTTGGTCAAGGGCATAAAATGACAGGTAGCACACAGGGCTTTTCCCATATACAGGTTAAAACCAAGCTTTTCCTCCTCCGAAAAGGTGTCCTCTTCCCCGCGAATGTTTCGGTCAAATTTGGAATTGAAAGCATTCAAGGTTGTTATATAGGATGATATAGCACGAATAATCTCAGTGTTCCGCTTGGAAATACCACCATACGCTTCTTTGAACAGTTCCACGTACGTAGAGTCTGCTAAAATCTCGGTAGAGAACTGATGCACAGAGCTATCAAACTCTTTGTCATTGGTAAATACCGAGGTAATCTGGTCAAGAAGGTTTGGAGAACGCCCGTCCCAAAAGAAACTCTTTTGGAAAGCGGCATTGATTAAAGTAGGTGTATTTCGTTGGAGGGGTTTTCCGTCCTTATCTAAATTGACTACCATACCATCCGCCCATGCTTTTTCAGGACTGTGGCAGGTAACGCAAGCCATTTTTCCATTTTGGGATAGCCTTGGTTCAAAAAACAACTTTTTGCCTAAAGCAATTCGCTTTTCCGTTGGGTTTCTGTTAATCGGTGGCGTGAAGAATTCTACGTTGAAAGCATCCGCTTCAAAAAATGTGGGCGCGTCAAAGTTGAACGGTTTGTTATGGACCGGCTCCCAAATGTCTGCTGTTTTCCGAATCGCAACCCAATCCCGTGTAATCGGGTTCATGTAATCGCGAATAAAAATGAAGCGGTCAAACGTTTCAAAATCGAGGTTGCTGGCCACGAAGGAAGTAGCTTTTTCGATATGGTCTAAAAAGGCTGCGTGAAGCCCTTGGTCCACATCTTTAATTTTTTCTTGAAGACTCATTTCATACACGTCCTTAAGACTGTTTAATGAAACGATGGTCTCGTTAAGTCCCCATAAACTGACCGGGGTATCAAATCCGGAAATGGATAGACTGATGATGCGCATCAACTGTTGATGCGTCGCAATGAAAAAACGTTGAGGCGTAACTTCGCGGTCTTTGACATTATTTTGCAAATTCCGCAATAACCCCAGCATGATGGAAAGTTCTTGTCTGTAGCGACCTTCTTCCTCTTCGCCCTCAAAAATACTCTCCTCTATTTTTTGGAGGCCGATGGGCAACAAAATCCTTTGGCTATCATCGGTAACCACTGGTAAAGCTGGCCCATTGGCACGGTGTCCCACACTAGGATTTAGATAAGAAGCATACGGTTCTGCCTTTTTAAAGGCTATTCGGGCTTCTTCAAAGACTTTTTGGGTAGCTTCTCCTGTCATCGGCATGCTGTCCAATGCTTGAATTTTGTTCAGTGCCGCAGTGATGTGTTTTAAATAATAGGCCTGGGCCGGTGCCCAATCGATACCGCCATGAAGAACAGGGGTGCTATTCAAAGCGACTTCTTTGGTTTTAGGTTGCTGCTTGCAGGCTGCAAAAACCAGACTAAAAACTGCGAAAATAACTCCGAATTTCATTTTCATATCCATGCAATTTTATAAAGAAAGGCCTCCATCTTCCAATGGAGGCCTTTATCTGTAATAGTGTTTTCTTATCTCGGAAGACCTCTTAGGATAACAATTTGCCCTCCTTGGTTATCTTCTCTAGCGAACCCTCCTGGCTCCCATTCTGGACGTGTTTCAAAATTGTGACCATCCACATTTTTGAACTCATCACTTTGCCAGTAGTGTGGCTGAAGGCACAATAAGAAAGTGTTTGGGATACCAACTTTATCAGAGATATCTTCCAATGCGCCATACTCTCCACTGAAGCTAGTGCTTCCTTCTGGGTCAAGGTCTTGACGCACTACAAATTCCAAAACAGTTTTGATGTTTCTACCGCTCAAATCAGACTGGTAGATGTATGCTGCGTGACCTCTTGAGAAAGAGTTAGGGTCTTCTTGAACATATACAAAGTTCTCGGTAACACAGATGTTATCAGGACTTTGTAAGCTGGCCAAGTTTCCGTCAGCGTTGTTGGTATCAGTATTACCGCTGATAATTTGAGTGATTTTTCCATTTAAGGGAGAATCAGTGTCCAACTCGAGTTTGTAAACGGTACCCCAGTCGTTATACGTTCCTCTTCCAGGACCTCTTCCCGTTACGGCAACATATACGTTTCTGTTGTTGGCAGAATCACCTTTTTGATAATCAACATCTTCAACTCTCATGAACTGTGTAGATTGTACAGCAACACAAGCATCTTCCATTTCATTTTTGGTCAATGCCTCACCGCCCTCGATTTTCACGAACTCGAAATCATATGTCTCACCAAAAACCATGTTGGATTCGTTGTACATAACCCCTTCTTCTACTTCCATAGCGACAGGGTTACCGTCAGCATCTACTTGACCTGAATCAACGGTTTTCAATTTCAAAACATAGATTTCACCTCCCGTTAAATCTGCATCTCCGTTTTCAGAATGATACAATGTGATTTGTCCTTCAGAACCACTGGAGTCGTCATCACCACCGATAATTACAGTTTCGCCAATGTAAGCACCCTGTGGAAGTGGTACTGCATTTTCCCAAGCGAACTCACCAAGGGCATCCAATCCAAAATCAGCCGTTGGGGTTGGAGAAGCAATGTAAGGGTCAATTCCTTTTACATCGTAGTTAAAGCTTTCAGAAGCTGACAAGAATAAGTCTGTGGAACCACCATGAATGTCAGCTTCCCACATCGTTGCAGAACATTGGCGTGCAAAATCTGCCACGCCTGAATTCAATAACCACTCTCCTCGAATCGGTGTCAAATATTTATCCAACTCGATTCTTGATACCGCATAATCATCTTCAGAATTTACAAGATATAGGTAGCCATCGCTATTAGGGTCCTTAAGCAGACCGGCCCCATCAGCAGCTCCCACAAATCGGTACCCATTCTCCAATACATCAGTAGAACTGATCATAGAGTAAGCTTCTACAAAGTTGAATTGAGGCTCAATAGCTACCAAGGGCTCTAGGGCAGATTTGTTTTCAAAAATTGTGCCTTCGGGCTCGCCGTCATCACCTCCACCGATGAAATCATCGAGTTGGTCACATGATGTCGCCACAACCAATCCGGACAACAACAATACGTTCTTTAGTGTTCTCATTTGTTTTTAGGTTTAGAAAGAAATTTTTATAGGATTCCTAACAAAAGTACCATCCGGTCGACCCTCGCCTGGTTAATTAATCGTGGTGTTAAATGAAACTAAAGTTCATTTTAAGGTTAAATGGTTAAGTCAATGTTATTATTTAGAGTTGGTTTTAATAAGCATAAAAGATGTTGAAGCCCCTTTGAGCAAAATCCCTTTCATAATGAAATCGATTTAAATTTAATTACCTCATTATCAAATTATTATGAAATAGGTTTTACGCTTTAGAGTCTTTCCGTGGTTGAACAAAATAACGATGCTTTACGCTGCAGTATGCCTCACAATCCACAACCGTAACAAAATGGCAATTAGACCTACCTATTAACAAAGAGATTATGGGAGGAGAAGGAAGCATGCTAAGTGCCATTAAAACGCTAAAGGCGAATAGGGCACTTTTGAAAAAAAGAAAGCACCGTGAAAAAAAAGATTTCATTACTTCAGAAAGAACCCTGCTAAATCTCAAAGAATCCACACCCAAAGATGTGGCAAGAATCAAAAGGATGATGCTACGAGAAAAACGCAAAGACCTGTTGATTTCCATAATCACCATTCTCATTTTGGGGAGTTCAGGGCTTTTATTGTACCTTTTTCTATCCTAATCAACACCAAAATCCTTTTTTGGTTTAAACTTAAATGATGACACGATGCGTACTCTTCTTGCTCGTTTGGCAGGTTTCTTTTTTTTTAAATGACATCAAAGCGCAAGACTGGGCTAACCTTACCAAATATCAAAAAAGCAATACGGAGCTGTTGCAATCTGCTACAAATCCTATTGACGCTGTTTTTATGGGTAACTCCATTACGGAAGGATGGTACGCACTGCACCCAGACTTCTTCAACAACCATAAATTTGTAGGAAGGGGAATAAGTGGACAAACCACGCCTCAGATGTTGCTACGCTTTCGTCAAGACGTTATCGCCCTCAAACCCAAACGAGTCGTTATTCTTGCAGGAACCAATGACGTGGCTGGCAATACTGGCCCTATGACCTTGGAACAAATTCGGGATAATATCTGGTCCATGGCACAGCTGGCCAAAGCAAATGGGATTGAACCTATAATCTGTTCTGTGTTACCGGCGCAAACCTATCCGTGGCGTCCGGAAAAACAACCTGATAAGGACATTCCTGCATTGAACGAACTGCTAAAAGTCCTATGTAAAGACCACAACTATACCTATTTGGATTACTTTTCAGCAATGGATAATGGCGAAAATGGTCTTTCCAAGGATTTGGCTGAAGATGGAGTACATCCTACCGAAAAAGGATATTTGATTATGGAAGCGCAAGTTTTGAAAGTGTTGAAACCCCTAGTTTCAACAAAAAGAGAGTAAACTATTCTTTTGTGGATGAAAGAAGCACGAGTCAGCATCATCATGCCCTTTCGAAATACGGCGGAATTCCTTCCTGAATGTTTGGACTCCATCTTACAGCAGTCCTACTCCAACTGGGAACTTATCGCCGTAAACGACCGTTCCGAAGACAACAGCCTTGACATTTTGAAAACCTATGCACTTAAAGATTCCAGGATTCAGGTGTACCAAAACGGAGGACAAGGCATTCTTCCTGCGCTTCAAACCGGATACGAAAAGGTTCAAGGTGTATTTATCACACGAATGGATTCCGATGATATCATGGCAATCAACCGATTGCGATGGATGGTTTCTAAGTTGATGAAAAAAGGAACGGGTCATTTGGCGGTTGGACAGGTAAAATACTTTTCCCACAGAGGTATTAGCGATGGCTATCAGAAATATGAATCCTGGCTCAATCAACTTACTTCAAAGGGAACGAACTATAAGGAACTCTACAAAGAATGTGTGGTCCCCTCCCCTTGTTGGATGGCCCATCGGTCAGATTTTGAAAAATGCGGTGGTTTTTCTCATAACCGTTATCCGGAAGATTATGATTTGACCTTCCGGTTTTACAAGCATGGGTTAAAGGTCATTCCTTGTGACCAAATATTGCTGCAGTGGCGTGATTATGATACGCGTACTTCCCGAACCAGCGAACATTATGCCCAAAACTATTTTTTGGACATTAAAATGCATTATTTCCTAAAGCTTCATTTCGATGAACAAAAAACCCTTGTGGTTTGGGGAGCTGGTTTTAAGGGCAAAACCGTTGCCAAAATCCTAGTTGACCAAAATATTGACTTTGTTTGGTTATGTGACAATCCCAATAAAATTGGAAAGCTTGTTTATGATAAAAAACTATCGCACTTTGAAGTTTTAAAAGACATAAAAAGTCCTCAGAGCATTATTACCGTAGCCAACACACAATCTCAAATTGAAATACGGGATTACCTAGGGCGTCAGGGTTTTGAGAATATGAAAGATTATTTCTTTTTCTGCTGAGTTTAGCAAATCCACTTGCGGAAATTAGTATTCTGTTAATGATGATTTTCAAGAACCCGATAGGTAATTATGAATATATTTGTCCCAACGATACTTGATGATGCAGCTCAAACATCCGGAAATTCTGTGGGGTCTTTTTCTTCTGGTCATCCCCATAATCGTTCATCTTTTTCAGCTTCGCCGTTTTAAAAAGACTCCTTTTACCAATGTGGCCATGTTGCAGAAAATCATGATTGATTCGCAGCGCGCCAACCAATTGAAAAAGTGGCTCTTATTGTTCACACGGCTGCTTTTACTTGCCTCCCTCATCATAGCTTTCGCACAACCTTTTACCGCCAAAAATCAATCGGAAAAAGAAAAGGAAACCGTTATTTATCTCGACAATTCCTTTAGCATGCAAGCGCGTGAGAATGGAATATCGCTATTAGAGCATTCTGTGCAAGATTTAATCCGTTATGCGGACCCCGATAGGGCTCTTCATATTTTTACCAATACCAATTCTTTTTCAGAAGTAACGGTTGGTGAAATCCAAAATCTATTGCTGGACATCCCCTTCACCCACAAACAACTGAACTGGGCAGACATTGTATTAAAGGCCGAATCTATTTTCAGTCGTGCACCGGCCAAAGAGCAAGAACTCATTGTAATATCAGATTTTAAAGAAAATCTTGGGGCTATTGAAAAACCCAAAGAGTACACTGGGCGTATCCATTTTGTAAAAGCGGGCAATACAGCCTCGTCGAATATATCCATTGATTCCATTCAATTGGAGACGCCAAACACCAATCAAAAGACCTTAAAGGTTTTTGTTTCAGGCTATGGCGAAACAGGAGTGCAGCCCCTTTCCTTTCACAACGGTGAGAAGCTTCTGGGAAATTCAGCCGTTGAATTCGATGAGGAAAACAGCAGGACCGTGGTTGACTTTTCGCTGCCGAACCAAACTGAAATCAATGGGCTTTTAAAAGTCTCAGACAATGGATTGGAGTATGATAACCACTTTTTCTTCTCAATAAACCCGCCTAAAACCATCAAAATACTTGTTGTCAACGGTGGTGATGCCAAATATTTGGAACGTTTGTTTGGGGATGAAAATTTCGCCTTAAATATCTACGACCTAAGGCAATTGGATTATAGCGCCATTGACACCCAGAATGTCGTAATCCTTAATGAAATCGAACAGGTTCCAGAAGGGCTTCAAAATGTATTGAAAACTTTTGCTTCTAACGGAGGAAGTTTGATAATAGTTCCTGCCAAACAAAAAGAAGACTTGAGCTATAACACCTTTTTATCACTTTTTGGCCCTTCACGATTTTCGGAAACAGTAGAAAACGTCAAACAAATCACCAAAATTGCCTTTGAACATCCTATATATCAAGGGGTTTTCCAAAAACAAGTAAAAAACTTCGAATACCCAGAAACCAATCATTCTTTCACACTCTCCAATCCAACCCAGTCCATTTTGTCCTATGAGGATGGGACGCCATTCCTTATGGGAGGCAATGGGTTTTACCTCTTTTCGTCGCCACTTGATGAAAACCACTGCAACTTTAAAAGTTCTCCCCTAATCGTACCAACCTTTTACAATATGGCACTTTCCAGTCTGCGTTTACCCGTACTGTACGAAAATATTGGTAACGCTTCCTTCGCAGATATTGATACGAGATTGGACAATGACCAAGTAGTGAAAATGAGCAAGGAAGGAGAGAGTTTTATTCCACGACAGCAATCCTTTCCCAATAAGGTCCGTTTGTTTTTTGATACAGAACCACAAGAAGCAGGCACTTATTTGGCTAAGGAAGTGGACAGTATAATTGCAAAAGTAAGTTTCAATTACCCCCGTACGGAAAGCCAGCCAGGCGAGCTGGAAATTAGAGAGCAGGCCGGTGTGACCCAGCAAGAATCGCTGAATTCACTTTTTTCTTCTTTAGCTGAAGAAAACGAGGTAAGTGCATATTGGAAATGGTTTGTTATTTTAGCGCTGCTTTTGGGACTTGTCGAAGTCATCATCCAAAAAATCATTAAATGAACATCCTCCTGAAATCCGCTAGAATTGTACAACCAAGCCAGACGGATTTCCATTTAGCATCCTTTGATATCCTCATCAAAAATGGACGCATCGCCAAAATTGCAAAATCCATTTCTCCAGAAGGCCCTGTACGAACCGTTGAACGCGAAAACTTACATGTAAGTTTGGGTTGGTTGGACACCAGTGTATGTTTTGGGGAACCCGGTTTTGAAGAAAGGGAAACATTGGATAATGGAATGAATACGGCGGCCAAGAGCGGTTTTACCGATATCATTCTCAACCCTAATACCCATCCAAAACCCGACACAAGTTCCGATATCGCCTATTTTGTTGCGCGCAGTCAAAACCATTTGGTCAACCTTCATCCTATGGGATGCCTCACACAAAATTCAGAGGGCGCGGCTTTGGCAGAACTATTTGACATGCATAATGCCGGAGCGGTTGGATTTTCGGACCATAAAGCCTCTTTGACCAATGCAAACCTTTTGAAAATCGCGCTTTTGTATGCCCAAAATTTTGAAGGATTGGTCTTGTCTTTTGCCAACGACAAAGCCATTACCAATAAAGGCGTAGCCCATGAAGGTGAGGTTTCTACCAAATTAGGTTTAAAAGGAATTCCCGCCTTATCCGAAAGTTTGCAGATTTCCCGCGATTTGTTTTTGCTGGAATATACAGGTGGCAAATTGCACATTCCCACTATCTCGACCAAAGAGAGTGTAGCCTTGATTGCGGCAGCCAAGAAAAAAGGATTGGATGTAAGTTGCAGCGTTGCCGTTCATAATTTGGTTTTTCAAGATGACCGTTTGATGGAGTTCGATAGCAATACGAAGTGTATGCCGCCTTTGCGTTCCATTTCCGATAGCAAGGCGCTCATCAAAGGCGTCCAAAATGGCACTGTCGATTTTGTTACCTCTGACCACACTCCTTTGGATATTGAAGAAAAACGGGTGGAGTTCGACCATGCAGCTTATGGTACTATTGGATTGGAAAGTGCCTTCGGAAGTTTAATTCCCGTTTTTGGCCTGGAAACCACTATCACGCTATTGACCAAAGGTCATGAACGTTTTGGAATTGCAAAACCTGAACTAAAGGAAGGTGCAATGGCCTGTATGACGTTGTTTGACCCAAATTCCGAATGGACTTTTGATAAAGATTCCATTCAGTCCAAATCCAAGAACAGCATGTTTTTAGAACAACGCATGCAAGGGAAGGTACTCGGGGTAATTCATAATGATAAAGTGAAGCTTTGGAATTAAATGAAGCGAAAAGTGGTAGGACCACTGCTATCGTCGCATATATCACCATAGTTGGTTGTTTGATTGCCATGACGATGAACATGGAACCCAAAAACGCTTTCGCACGCTTTCACATTCGTCAAGCATTTGGTTGTCATTTACTCTACCACGCGTTTGCCATTTTTCTTAACTATTCCAACATCAATGTAGGTTGGTCAGTGTTGTATATTGCCTATTTGCTTGCCATCGGTTTTGGTTTGTGGGGGAGCATTTTATACAAACAGGCAAAACTGCCCATAGTGGGCACATATTTTCAAAATTGGTTCAAGTTTATTCCTTAAAATAGTAAGATGTCCCACACGCTTTCACTACACCATCTCGTTCGAGAATCCGATACTCCTGAAACCCCATCCCCTGCAATCATTATGCTTCATGGATATGGCAGCAATGAAGAGGACTTGTTTTCCTTTGCTTCGGAATTGCCTAAAAAGTATACCGTTCTTTCGGTGCAAGCACCATATCGATTAGAGCCCTTTGGGCAGGCATGGTATGCCATCAATTTCGATGCGGAACAAGGTAAATGGAGCGATGATGTGCAAGCAAAAGAAAGTCGCGACAAGATTTCGGTTTTTATTGATGAAGCAATTGAAGCCTACCAACTAGATGCTGGGAATGTTACGCTTTTAGGGTTTAGCCAAGGCACTATTTTGAGCTATGCGGTGGCGTTATCCTATCCAGAAAAAGTAAAAAATGTAGTCGCATTGAGCGGCTATATCAATGAAAAAATACTGGCCGAAGACTACCGCTCAAAAAATCATACCGGTTTGCATATCTATGCCTCTCATGGTCAGGTAGACCAAGTTATTCCCGCTGAATGGGCCCAACGAACCCCAGATTTTTTAAGTAATTTGGGAATTGACCATGTGTATGAAGAGTTTCCTGTTGGACATGGGGTATCGCCTCAAAACTTTTATGCATTTCGGAATTGGCTAGAGCGTCACTAGTGGCTTCTCGTGTACAATAAATGGTCCATTACGGTAAAATCAACACCCAAATCTTCTTTTACCTCATACCGAACCAACAAATCTCCCCAATAGTTACCATCAGAAAAGTCGGCTAGCAACCACCGGTGGTTGATGACCTTGATTTTGTTGATTTTGAAATCACTTTGCATGCCTTCGTAGGGTACCAAAGGGTTATCTCCTTTCGGTTCGTTGGTTTCCAATAGTTTGTCCGATACGTAATTGGACGGACTTGTAAGTGGAAGTTCGTCAAAGTAGGCCAAAGCATCATCGTTGTTTTCCAAGGTGAAGTATTGTTGGTCCAAGAAATCAATCCGTGCTGATTGCAATGAGTCTTTTAATGCCTTGTTTTCCGCTTTGGTTTTATCCAATTCCTCATTAAGGGCTTTCTGAAGATTATTTGCACTAACAAATTGGAAAAGGGCAATCAACGCTGCAAAAACAAATAGATACAGAAAAATTTTATGCTTCATGAAAGGGCTACTTTTACTTTAAGGTTATCATAGGCGAGAAACACATTCTCTGGAAGCTTGGCCTGCACTTCTTTATGAAAACCCAACAAATGGCTAATGTGGGTGAAGTACGTTCTTTTAGCTCCAATGTCTACCGAGAATTCCAAAGCTTCTTCTAGATTAAAATGGGAATGATGGGCTTCTTCTCTAAGGGCATTGACGACCAAAACATCTACTCCCCTAATCTTTGTACGTTCTTTCTCATTTATTTTTTTCACATCCGTGAGATAGGCAAAATCCCCGATGCGGTATCCAAATACCTGCAAACGATTATGGAAGGCTTCCACAGGAATGGCCTGTTGGTCCCCAATAGCAAAGGGTTCGTCATTGGAAACCGTATGGATTTGAACCGCAGGAGCACCAGGATAGCGATTTTCATCGGCAAAAATGTAATCGAAACGACGTTTGAGGCAATCCAATACCCGTTGATGGGCGTAGATGGGAATATCGCCTTGCCGGAAGAAAAAAGGTCGAATATCATCAATCCCAGCAGTATGGTCAGCATGTTCATGGGTAAAAAGGATACCATCCAAACTTGAGACGGAATTCGTCAACATTTGTTGTCTGAAATCGGGTCCGCAATCAATTACATAATTGAACTCACTCCAACTCACCAAAACAGAAACGCGTAGTCTTTTGTCCTTTGGGTCTTGACTTAAACAAACCGGATGGCGGCTACCAATCACCGGTACTCCTTGCGAAGTTCCAGTGCCCAAAAAAGTAATGGTCATGCAGTCATCCATTAATTCCAAAATTATAACTTATTTATATATTTAGATTGCTTGAAGAATGTAACTTTGTTTTAATCCTAAAATACAAGCCATGGCTACCGAACCGGCCGATATCAATGCCTTTGAGAACATTCCATCCATTAAGGCGAAAACCCTGAGAATCAATTTAAATCGAAACATCTACGGAACTTTTGCCGAAATCGGAGCGGGCCAGGAAACGGCACGTCACTTTTTTAGGGCCGGTGGCGCCTCAGGAACCATTGCGAAGGCCATGAGTGCCTATGATAAGGCCTTTAGCGACGCAATTTATGGAATCGAGGAGGATGGGCGTTATGTTACCCAATCCAGGCTTCGGAAGATGTTAAACCACGAAATGCGATTGGTACAAGAGCGTGTGGGCCACGAGAGCAACCCGAACTACCTTTTCTTTACCTACGCGAACACGGTAGCCACGATTGACTTTTCAAAACGGTATAAAGGTCATGGTTGGGTAGGCATCAAATTTCAACTTGATCCCAAGCAAGAAGAGTTTGACGAGATTATCCTACATGTCCGTTTTAAACAGAACGAGGCCCGTTTGCAACAGGAAACACTTGGGATATTGGGAGTTAACCTGATTTATGGTGCGTTTTTCAAAAACGACCAGCCCAAGAAACTGTTGAAATACTTGTATGACCATATTGATAAGGATACGGTTGAAATCGACATGGTAAACTTTCACGGTCCGAATTTTAGCGAAGTGGATAACCGACTCATGAGTCTGCAGCTTATTCGAAATGGCATGACAGATGCGGTGATGTTTGGACCCGATGGAAATAACCTCCTACCCGCGGCGGTATTATACAAAAAGAACATCTTGGCCCTTCGCGGGAGCTTTAGACCCGTGACCAAGGTGAATATGGATATGTTCCAAAAATCCTATGATATTTTTATAAGGGAACAGACCGTAGAGTATGAAAACACCATCGTGGTGTTTGAAATTACTCTATCTAACCTTAAAGCCTCAGGTGAAATTGATGAACAGGACTTTATGGACCGGGCGGAACTACTTTCTTCTCTAGGACATACAGTTCTGATATCCAACTTCCAAGAGTATTTCAAGTTGGTGGAGTATTTCAACAACTATACCAAAGCACGTCTTGGCTTGACCATGGGAATCAACAACCTTATTGATGTTTTTGATGAAAAATACTATCGTCATCTGAGTGGTGGTATTTTAGAGGCATTCGGAAAGTTGTTTTTCAAGGATTTGAAGGTATATCTGTATCCCATGAAAGACCCGGAAACGGGAAAAATCATGACCAGCAACAACGTAAAGGTGCATCCGCGCATGAAAGAGTTGTACAAATTCTTTAAATACAATGGCAAGGTGATGGACATTATTGACTACGACCCCGATATTATGGATATTTTTTCAAGGGAAGTACTCCGTCGTATCACACAAGGTGAAGATGGGTGGGAAGAAATGCTACCAGAAGGTATAGCCGAAATGATTAAAGAAAAGAAACTCTTTTTACGAAAAGAACACACAGAAAAAGAAGAAGCATAAAAAAAGGCACCTTAAAGGTGCCTTTTTTTAGTTGAGCAGCTGTGCTGCATGGTCTTTGGTTTTTACTTTCTCGATTACTTTTTCGATAACCCCTTCCCCATCGATGACAAAAGTGGTTCGATGCAAGCCGTCGTATTCTTTTCCCATGAATTTTTTAGGTCCCCAAACGCCAAAGGTCGAAATCACGGTATGGTCTTCATCAGCTAAAAGAGGGAACTGAAATTCATATTTCGATTTGAAGTTGGCTTGTTTTTTCTGGCTATCCTCGCTTACACCCAACAATTCATAACCTTGCTCTTGCAAAAGGCTATAATTGTCTCTCAAATTGCAAGCCTCTGCGGTACAGCCAGGCGTATTTGCCCGGGGATAGAAGAAAACAACCAATTTTTTACCTTTATAATCGCTCAAATTAACCGTATTTCCATCTTGGTCCTTTGCGGAAAATTCAGGTACTTTATCGCCAACTTTTAACATGTTCATCGCTTGGAATATTTTATATTGTTTAATAATTATTATATAAAGTTAAACAAAATATGACGAAAAAGGAGAAGGTAGCCTTCGTAATTGAAAAATTAGATGAGCTATATCCAAAAATTCCGATTCCTTTAGACCATACGGACCCTTACACCCTCTTGATTGCGGTACTCATGTCCGCCCAAAGTACCGATGTTCGGGTCAATCAAATTACACCACTCCTTTTTGAGCGGGCCGATAACCCTTATGCCATGGTCAAACTTTCGGTAGAAGAAATTCGGGATATTATTCGCCCGGTAGGTTTATCACCCATGAAATCAAAAGGAATTCATGGTTTATCCGAGATTTTGATTGAAAAATACAATGGTGAAGTCCCTTCGGATATCGCTTTATTGGAAGAACTCCCTGCCGTTGGCCATAAAACCGCAAGTGTTGTGGTCTCCCAAGCCTTTGGCATACCAGCCTTCCCAGTGGATACCCATATTCATCGATTGATGTACCGATGGGGTTTTAGCAACGGAAAAAATGTAGTGCAAACGGAAAGGGATGCGAAACGCCTATTTCCAAAGGAACTTTGGAACAACTTACATCTTCAAATCATTTGGTATGGTCGGGAATACTCCCCTGCTCGAGGATGGAATTTGGAAAACGATATTATTACCAGCACCATTGGGCGGAAAACGGTGCTGAATGCATACTACAAAAACAAAAAAAGCCGCTAACAAGCGGCTTTTTTTTAAATCTTTCTTCAACCTTAATTCAAAGTCACTTCAAATTTGTGGTTGTCACAGTCTACTACCTTGAACGATTGCGAATAACTCAGTAAAAAGTCAATCGTTTTTCGGCTGGATTTGAAAGACCGTGTGATTTTTTGTTCTTCAGAGTAAATATTTTCCATATTCCAGCATTAATGTTACAATAAGAATAACGCAGCTAGAATCGAAATATTGCTGTACTCGTTGGAATGCCGATTAATTCGTTAAAACGATATTATGGCGGTCTACTATCTTTCTAAGGTTAATCAAGGCATACCGCATGCGGCCTAAAGCCGTATTGATACTTACTCCTGTGTTTTCAGAAATCTCCTTGAAACTCATGTCTTTATAGATTCTCATGATGAGCACTTCCTTCTGGTCTTCTGGCAATTCATCAATGAGATAGGTCAAATCCCTATCAATTTGGTCTTTGATGAGCTGTTTTTCGGCATTGAGCTTATCGTCTTTGATTACCGAAAAGATATTGAAGTCTTCACTCCCTTCAAACTTGGGCATTCTTTTATTCTTACGAAAGTAATCGATGATAAGGTTGTGTGCGATTCGCATCACCCAAGGCAAAAATTTACCCTCCTCACTATAAGAACCTCTCTTAAGAGTTTTGATGACTTTAATAAAAGTGTCTTGGAAAATGTCTTCTGCTACGTCCTTGTCAAGAACTTTGGAATAGATAAAGCTGGAAATTCTTTGGTTGTAGCGGTTAATAAGTACTTCTAGGGATTTTTCGTCACCTGAGATGTATTGCTTAACGAGTACTGAGTCTTCGATTTGTAGTTCCATACAAATTACTTTTTTTGGTTAAACCTAAAGTCCCCTTCCTTACAGAAAAGACTCTATGCTAATTAGTTAATGGTAAAAAAGTAATTATCGCTGTATAGGCCTATCAGGTTTTTAATTACAACTCAAAGATAGAAAAATCACATGCCCATGAAAAAACTTATGTTGTGATTTGAGCATTTTTAGATGTTAACTCATTCAATATACGTATTAACTACGGTCTATTGTATCTTTACGGTTCTAATTTTAACAAATGACCTCCGTTACGGAAATTGATTCCAAGAAGAACATTGTCATAAAAGGGGCCAAACTCCATAACCTTAAAAATATAGATGTTGTCATTCCGCGAAACAAGCTCGTGGTCATTACAGGATTGTCCGGCTCTGGCAAGTCCAGCCTGGCTTTCGATACTTTATATGCCGAAGGGCAAAGACGATATGTGGAGAGTCTTTCTTCCTACGCAAGGCAATTTTTGGGCAAATTGGACAAACCCAAAGTAGACTATATTAAAGGTATTGCACCAGCCATAGCAATAGAGCAAAAAGTAAATTCCACCAATCCAAGATCTACTGTAGGAACGACCACTGAGATTTATGACTACCTGAAGTTGTTGTATGCCCGTATTGGCAAAACTATTTCCCCTATTTCTGGGAAACCGGTAAAAAAACATACCGTAACGGATGTTACCACCCATATCAAGACCCTTGAAGAAGGTACAAAGCTTTTATTGCTTGCACCCGTAAACCTAGCAGAAGATAGGGACCCCATAAAATCGCTACAATTATTTTCAAAGCAGGGTTACGCTCGAATCAAGTATGAAGGAAAGGTATATCGTATTGACCAAGCTCCAGAAGATATTGGAAGAACATTCGATTTGGTCGTAGACCGTATCGTGGTAAAACAGGATGAAGATTTCTTCAACCGCCTGGGCAACGCTGTAGATAACGCATTTTTTGAAGGAAAGGGTAAATGCGCTATTGAGAATTTGGAGGATGGGACAACCATGGAGTTCAGCAATCTCTTCGAATTAGATGGTATGAAGTTTTTGGAACCCAACGTGCATCTTTTTAGTTTCAACAATCCGTACGGCGCCTGTCCTAAGTGCGAAGGGTATGGCGATGTTATCGGTATTGATGCGGATTTGGTGATTCCAAATACGGCCCTTTCGGTTTTTGAAAATGCCATATTCCCATGGCGCGGAGACAGTATGGGTTGGTACCGCGACCAATTGGTCAATGCCGCCTATAAATTCGATTTTCCCATTCATAAACCTTGGTATCAATTAACAGACGAACAAAAGCAACTCGTATGGGATGGAAACGACCACTTTATTGGTATCCATAAGTTTTTTGAACAGCTCGAGGAGAAAAGCTATAAAATCCAAAACCGCGTAATGCTTTCGCGCTATCGCGGAAAGACCAAGTGCCCAGTGTGCCATGGTAGGAGACTTCGAAAAGAAGCCAACTATGTTCGTATTCAAGACAAGTCCATATCCGATTTGATTGAATTACCCATTGACAAACTCATCGCTTTTTTCTACTCCTTGGAACTTTCTGAGCACGACGGTACAATAGCGCAAAGACTTTTAAAGGAAATAACAAGTCGCTTGGGCTTTCTATCAAAAGTGGGGTTGAGCTATTTGACCCTGAATCGAAAATCCAATTCACTTTCAGGTGGGGAAAGTCAACGCATTAACCTGGCGACATCTTTAGGAAGTAGTTTGGTCGGTTCCATGTACATTTTGGACGAACCCAGTATTGGTTTGCATCCAAAGGATACAGAAAACCTGATTGAGGTGCTTTGTTCCTTAAGGGATTTGGGCAATACGGTGATTGTGGTTGAGCATGATGAAGACATTATGAAAGCGGCAGATGAAATCATTGATATCGGTCCCGAAGCAGGAACCTTAGGCGGGGAAGTAGTCGCCACAGGTGATTTCCCTACTCTTCTCTCATCTGAATCTTTGACCGCGAATTACCTAAATGGTTCTATGGAGATTGAACTGCCCCAAAAAAGACGTACCTCCAAGCATCATATACAGGTGGTCGGTGCTCGAGAAAATAATCTCAAAAACATTGACGTAACCTTTCCGTTGGATATGCTTACCGTAATTACCGGAGTTTCAGGAAGTGGTAAAAGCACCTTGGTCAAACGCATCTTGTATCCTTCCATCTTAAAAGAAATTGGTGGATATGGTGAAAAAGCAGGCCAGTTCACTAAAATTGAAGGAAAGTATAGCCACGTAAAACATGTAGAGTTTGTAGACCAAAACCCCATTGGTAGGTCTTCTCGCTCCAATCCCGTAACCTACATTAAGGCCTACGATGATATCCGAAGTCTATTTGCAGCACAGAAACTTAGTAAAATAAGAGGGTATCAAGCCAAACATTTCTCTTTTAATGTAGATGGTGGGCGCTGTGAAAAATGTAAGGGCGAAGGCGTTATTACTGTGGAAATGCAGTTTATGGCCGATGTCCACTTGGAGTGTGATGCCTGCGGCGGAAAACGATTCAAGAAAGAAATACTAGAGGTACAGTTTGAAGGAAAAAATATCGATGATATTCTAAACTTGACCATTGATGAAGCCATTATTCATTTTGAAACCTACAAGCAAAACAAAATTGTATCCAAATTGCGACCGCTTCAAGATGTAGGATTGGGCTATGTCACTTTAGGACAGTCTTCTTCTACCCTATCCGGCGGTGAAGCACAGCGCATCAAATTGGCGTCGTTTTTGGTGAAGGGAGAAACCAAAGAGAAAGCCCTATTCATCTTTGATGAACCTACTACAGGACTTCACTTCCACGACATCAAAAAATTGCTCAAGTCTTTTGAAGCCCTTATTTCAAAAGGGCATTCGGTAATTGTCATCGAACACAATATTGAACTCATTAAATGTGCTGATTACATTATTGACTTAGGGCCCGAAGGGGGAGAAAATGGTGGGCATCTGGTCGCCGAAGGTACACCAGAAGAAATTGTAGGGAATAAGGACTCCGTTACCGCTCGATATCTTTCAGAAAAAATATGAGTTTTTGGTAAGAAAAGGGTGTAACAATTGCCTATTGTTGTTATCCCTTAATAAAACCTAAAACCATGTCAAAAACATCTCCTTTAGGACTAGCAACGCTTTTGCTAGTCCTTATCACCTCCTGCAACCCGAAACAACAACCAAAGGAAGAGACCTCGCAAGCAGTTACCCCTTTGGATACCTTAAAATCTCCTAGTGAGTTTTACCCTAAAGAACGAGCACAGGTCTTAGTGGTGGGCTCATTTCACTTTGAATATCCCGGATTAGACAAACACAAAGCCAAGGATGACAATAAAATAGATGTACTCGAAGAACCCAAAAAAAGCGAATTAAAAGCTTTAACGGACTATATTACCAAATTCAAGCCTAACAAAGTGGCCATTTAAGCCCGCCCCAAATGGAATACCATGGACAAGTACCGGGGGTACAGAAATGGCGAATATGCCGATAAGCGCGACGAACGATACACCATAGCCATGCAAGTCGCCTCAAATATGGGACTGGATACGCTGTATGCCGTTGACACCAACAGTCTTTTTGATGATTTGTATAAAAAAGATTCGATGTTGGTCAAATCACTTACCGATAAAATCGATTGGGATGCCCCAGACCCCTATTGGGATATGGCAACGGGCTACTTGGACTATAAAGACGCTGTAATTCCCGATATGCATCTTTTAGACTACTTCAAGTATATGAATTCGGTAGATGCCCATCGCGCAAACTACGGTCTTTATCTCACGGGTACCATGGGTAAAGCAGATGGCCAAACCGCAGATAATCTTTCCATGTGGTGGTACAATCGAAACCTTAGAATCTTCTCAAAATTGGTTGGGTTAACCGAAGGGCCAGAGGATAGAATTATGGTAGTTATGGGAAATGGACATGCCTCGCTGTTGCGGCACTTATTTGAAGCTTCTCCCCAGTATGATTTTGTTGAGTTCGCATCTTTAGAGGAGTAATTCTTTATAAAATACTGATTTACAAATACTTAAATATGAGTTGATTTTTTTGGCACGCTGTTTGGTAACTACTTTATGAATTGTAAATAAGTACAATTCGGAACTTAAAACAAAAGGATATGAAAAAAGTAGTACTCATAATCGCAGCGGTTCTGTTTTCAACAGCACACACTAAAGCTGCTACAGGTTTGGGCTATGGAAATTCCTTTATTTTCGTTGAAAATGGAGTAACATTTTCCGTATACCCTGATGGAGAATTCGATTTCTTTATCGATAATCAAGTTAACGTAGGTGTTGATGCACGATTTGGTAATGTTGGGGTTACGTTTAATTCCGGTTTCAACTATAATCCTTTTGTGCAATACGATGATTACGGTGCGGTAATCCAAGTCGAAAACGTTCCTATCTTCTATGATTTTTATGGACGTGTTTCCCAAATTGGCGGAGTTGACGTTTGGTATAGAAACAATAGAGTTCGAAGATTGGGTGGATTAACCGTGTTCTATAACGGAGGTGTGTTTAGCCACTATTCAGGATTCATCAATATCTATAACAGAAGGTACGTGTACCGTCCTTTCCATAGGTTCTTTATACGACCTGCTATTGGATTCTGTAATGTGTACACCAGACCCTATAGAAGATTCTATACACCAGTTCGGTATACCTATTATAGACCGTATCGCAATAATTTTAGAAGAGGTTATGTACGTATTGGAAAGACCTACAGACATGGAAGAAATGTGAGAAGGTCCAATATCTATAGAAATGACAATAGAGTTGCGGTACGCAATGAAGTAAGACGTTCGAATCGAAATGTAGTGAACAATACGAATGGAAGAAGGTCCAATGTAAACCGAAACAGTACGGTTCGAAGAAGTAACTCCACTGTATCGCGTTCCAATGGAAACACTACGGTACGAAGAAGCAATACGACAGTTACACGTTCCAATGGGAATAGAAATACTACGGCACGAAGAAGCAACACGAACGTAACCAGGTCCAACAACGCGACCACACGTTCGAGTCGCAACAATGACCGTGCAATCCGAAATAGTGACTATCGTAGAAGCAATACGACCCAGCGAAGTGTCGCCAAAAGAGACACACAAAGGTCTTCTAATGTAAGAAGCACCACGCGTAGGGAAGTAACGTCTACCCCTAGAAGTACCACGGTAAAACGTACGACCACAAGAACGTACAAGAAGCCCAACAGTTCTTCTAGAAGCACGGTAAACCGAAGTGGAAACACGAACCGAACCGTAAAGCGTTCAACGTCAACGGTAAAGAGAAGTTCCGGTAACACTTCATCAAGAAGAAGTAATTCATCGAACTCAAGGTCAAGAAGCCGAAGAGTTCAGTAAAAATAGTTTTTAGGTTGGTTAGTTGTTTACCCTGTGGTTGGATTCATCCGCCACAGGGTTTTTTTTGCCTAAACTTTCTACTCCGATTCGTCTCGCTTGAGCCATCGTGATAAGTATCCCGTTACATCCTCCGAAAGTTCAAAACGGAACAGAATACCCACGTACATCACGCCAATGATAGCAGATTTCAAAAGAATATTCACAATGGGATGAAATCCAAAATCGAAAATACCAAATAAGACCGCCAGTAACAATAGTGCCCAAAAAACCCTAAACGTAGCTCCAGTAAAAGGAATCATACCAAACTTGACCTTTACAAAAACAAGTTTCGCCAAATTGAAAATTCCTATTGCGGTAAAACTGGCTACAGCAGCCCCTTCAATACCATATATCGGTATCAAAATCCAATTTAAAATAATGGTCAAAATCGCCAGCCCTACCCCAAAAAGAAGAATAGTCTTATAATATTGGGAGTTATAAAGTATGGAGTTGATGTTCCCTAAAACAGAATCAAAAACCTTGGCCAAGCCAATCAGAAAAACAACCAAAGTGCCATCGCGATAGGTTTCGGGTAACAGTAAGAAGAAATCTTTCAAATTGAGCATAATCAACAAAAAGATGATACCTGAAACGATAAATAGGGTAAGCGACGTTTTTTGGTACAACCGCGTCAATCCAAATGAATCGCCTTCTGCCATCAAATTGGCCGTTAACGGATAGGTAATCTGATGCATGGCCCGAGAAGGCACAATGACCACGGTTGCGATATAAACTGCTACACCATAATAGGCCACATTTTCTATTTCCTTGAATTGATTAATCATCACTTTATCAATTTCCAACAAAATAAGAGCAGCAGACCCTCCCAAAATGATAAGTAAGCTATAGACCATAACCTCCCTGAAATTGTCGGGCAACACGAAACGCCAATGAATCGGATGCAATAGCACCGCATAAATGCCCATAATCAGGGTGCGCAAAAGATACAATCCGACCAGACAGGTAAAAAAGAGGGACAAATCAATAGTTTCGAAGTAGAATAAAAGCAAAAGTACGGTTACCCCTACTCTACCAAAGACCTCCTTCATGAGGTTCCCAAAAGTAGATTTCAACTGTACCTTGCTCCAAGCAAAGAATACTTCAAAATAGGCCATTGCAGCACCAACCCAGAAAACATGCCATACAAAGTCTTGAACCAGGGCGTTTTGTGAGGACAATGCTTTGGCGATACTTCCTTGAAAAAGCAGCAACAGCAATAAAACCGTAATAATTCCCAAAAGCGGAACCCCTAACATAGTAGTCAAAAAACCAGCTCGCGAATCTTCGGAATAGGTGTTATAGAACTTTACCAAGGTATTATGGACCCCAAACGCCATCAAAGGCATCAAAATCGCACCGGAGGCTAAGATGAAAGTAACCAATCCGTAATAGGCATCAGGCAATATCTTAGTATACAAAAACACCGTGTTGATGGCCCCAAAGGCAAAGCCTATATAGGTGCTGGCCATATTTTGCAAAGATTGTTTTAAGACGATTCCCATCGTATGATATTTGCCAAGGTTTCCGTCAATTGTCGTCTATGATATTGTTCGATATTCTTCGGACTAGCGACCAAACGCTTTTCTTGATATTGGGAAAACCATTCCAAAAGTACAGTGTTTAGTTCGGTCGTATCTTCAGGAGTGAGAAAAGTGCCGGATTCAGTTTCTTGCACCATGATTCCTGCCTCCCATTCTTTTGGACCAATCGCCAAAATGGGGCGCCGCGCAGCAAAATATTCAAACAACTTTCCAGGAATGATACCTGCAGTTTGTGCACTATCTATCTCCAATAGCAGTAATATTTGAGCCTTTTGCTGTAGCTGCAAGACTTCTTGATGGTTCAAATATCCCTTGAAATCAACATAATCCCCCAATCCATGGTCCGCTAAACTTTCTTTGACTTCAGCTCCTATAACACCTACTAATTGAATCTTTAGCTTTTCTGCAAATACTTTATTCGTGCGCACCAACGCTCCCAAAACTTCCCAAAGCTGCGTTGGATTTCGGTCCGTTAATAATGACCCAATATGTGCAATGGTAAAGTCTTCATCCAGGGCCATGGTATATGGGTTATCCTCGTAGCCATTGGTAACCACTTCAATGGGTTTTGAGGTGATGTTTTTAAATTCCGAGCGCGTTGCTTGGCTGGTGACCACAATTTGGTCGGCGGATGATAACACTTTACGTTCCAAGTCCTTGTGCTTTTGCTGTGAAGCTTTGGACAATCTCAGTTTTTCATGGTAGCCAATACTGGTCCACGGGTCCCTAAAATCAGCAATCCAACGGATGTCCAATTGGTCTTTCAATCCAAGTCCAATCAGATGGACGCTATGCGGAGGCCCTGTGGTAATTACAGTCTCTATTTTGTGTTCTTGTAGATACGACCCTAAAAAATCCAGGGAAGGTTTCACCCATGCCACACGTGCATCAGGTATAAAAAGATTTCCACGAACCCAAAGCAATATTTTCTCAAGAAACCCCTGCTTCTTTTTCGCAATCATTCCCCTACTAATAGTTTGGGTTTTGGATTTAGACAAGAGCGAAGCCCACCGGTGGGGCTCGCGAATCTTTTTTTGCAGCACCGTAATACCCTCTGGAATTTCTTCCACTAGCTTATGGTCGATTATAGGATACGAAGGGTTTTCAGGGACATACAGAATGGGTTCAATGCCAAACTCCGGTAGATATTTTACAAATTTGAGCCAGCGCTGAACACCTGGTCCACCAGCAGGAGGCCAATAATAGGTAAGAATCAATACTTTTTGCATCAAGTATCTTTTTTCTGGACTTTTTTACGAAGTGAAAAGCCTGCTCCGCCCAACACGATAAGCCCCAACAAAATACAACTCGCCAATGTAATTTTGCTGCCCGTTTCCACAACTGGCGGTTCAAATGCAAATTCGATGGTATGCTCCCCAGAAGGCACATCCAGACCTCGAAGCGCGTAATTCACCCGATAGTGCTCCACAGTTTTTCCATCCATCTTGACTTCCCAACCTTTCGGGTAGTGCATTTCGGAAAAGACCGCAAACCCATCGTATGCATTTTTGGTGCTGTATTTTAAATAATTTGGTTGGTATTCATCCAAGGTGATTACCGAGGTCGAATCCTGCTCAAAACTACGCTTTACCAATCTTGGGTAAAGGGTGGTGTTGATTACTACTTCTGAATCCGAATCAAAGTCAGATAATGCATTAATTTCTTCATCGGAACTGTTTACGGGTATGATGCGTTGCACAAACCACGCATTACCGTTCGCTGCATCGTTCAAGGCCGGGAAGCTATTTCCTTCCTCATCCTGTTGGATAACGTATTTCACATTGAGCATATCCAGTATTTCAATGTTGTTTTGATACAATTGATACTGAAACAAATCCTGAAGGCGTTTTGGTTTCGCCGCATGATACCCTCCAATAGATTTATGAAAGAAAGAGGTCCTAGCGCCATTCAATTCCTCTTGTGGGTCGAATACTCTAAAAATCCCTTTGTCTTGATGAATCATCTCATCAATTTGTGATTTTTGAAAAGGGGTACTTATTCTCCGTTGACGGACAAAATCGTCATTATTGACATAACGACGGTTTACGCCACCCAAATCCAAAACCAGTAGTAGCCCTATGCCCACTGCCGCTATGTTGATGTTGATTTTCTCCTTTATCCAAAGCCATATTACCACAGCGGTCAACAACACAAAAAGCAAAGAGCGTAGTGTGTCATTCACATAAACTGCCTTTCTATCACCTACTATCATCGACATCAACTCATCTCCAAAACCATTGCGATAAACATCATCACTTAGCCCTTCAAATCGGAAGACACCTTTCATTACCAAAATGAAAATACCAAGGCCCATCGCTACAGCAAAGCCCCATTTCAGTCCTTTTAGAAGTTCTTTGTTTTTTACTTTTCTACGATAAATCTCCCGTAAACCCAAAATCCCTAGAACGGGAATGCAAAGTTCGAGCACAACTTGTATGGAGGAAACCGCTCTAAACTTATCGTAAAGCGGAAAGTAGTCAATCATGAAATTGGTGAGCAGCGAGAAATTCTTACCCCACGAAAGTAGAAGGGATAAAATCGCACCACCCAACAGCCACCATTTGTGTTTGCTTTTCACCAAGAATAGCCCCATAAAGAAAAGAAAAAACACCACGGCGCCTACGTACGCCGGAGCGGCAACACCGGGTTGTTCTCCCCAATACAGCGGTAAACCACTTGAAAATTCAAGCGCACGGGAAGAGGGCAAGCCCTGTCCTACCAAAAACTCATATGCCTTGGAATCCTTTCCGAGGTCCTCCCCAGCAGAACTACCACCAAAAAGACGCGCAGAGAAAAGATTCAAGGATTCTGCTATTCCATAACTATATCGCGTAATGTATTCTTTATCCAACCCTTCGGTAGAGGGTTTTGGTGTGCCATCGGGCAACAACTTAAGTTCAGAAGTACCTCGTGTGCTCCAATCGGCATATTCTTTGGTTGACAACAAACTTGTTGCATTGGTTGCAAAGGCCAATACTACGGCCACCAGGAGCAATCCCATAGAAACCCCAAAATGTTTGAGTTGCTTTTGCCTTATGGCGTAAATCAAATATACTAACCCTAAAATCAGCACCAACAGCCCAAAATAATAAGTCATTTGAAAGTGGTTCGCATTGATTTCAAGGGCCATCGCCAATGCGGTAAGTACGAATCCCAGAAAATACTTTTTTCGAAAGACCAGTATGATACCTCCCAAAACCATTGGAATGTAGCCCAGCGCATGTGCTTTCGCATTATGACCAACTTCAAGAATGATAATCAGATAGGTGGACAATCCAAAGGCCAAGGCCCCTAAAATAGCCAAACGGTAATCCGTTTTTAGACACAACATCAAAACATAAAACCCTACCAAATAGAGGAAAAGATAATCCGTTGGGCGGGGCAAGAATCGAATGGCCCTATCCAATTGTTTGATATAGTTGTGTGGATAATTAGCGCCCAGTTGATAGGTAGGCATTCCGCCGAAGGCACTGTTGGTCCAATAGGATTCCTCACCCGTCAAGGCCTTGAAATCATTACGTTCCTTGGCCATACCCCCATATTGGGCAATATCAGACTGAAATAAAGCCTTGCCTTGTAAAACAGGATAGAAATACAGCAATGAGGTTAGCGCAAAGAAAAGTAGGACCAGTAAATGCTTGATAATCGACTTTACCGAAAAGGCCATGAACTATTTTTGAGACACAAAGATTACGGAATTTCTTCAAAATCTATGTATTCTCCAACTTTTTTTGAGGGCTTTCTTTGGGCGGGCCTGGAATGGATTGTGGTTTCACCGTCACGATTTGTTTTTTGATAATCCGAAGTCTGTGATTGGTATGCCTGGCCTGCAAACTTCTGCTCGGCCTTTTTCATGGCGAAAGCGAAGAGCTTTGGTCCAAACCACCGTAACAGTAATTTCAAGGAGTAGTATACTAAGACCAGTATTAAAATCGTTGTCAATAAAACCATATAACACTTACAATTGCATCAAAATTACTTAGTTAGTCATCCCATAAGCACTAATGTATCTTAAAATAGTATTAAAATAAGTTATATGGATTCCAAGTTCCTTCGGGTCTTCACCACATTGTTATGCATTTTTCCCTTGCTGACCTATGCGCAGTACACGGATGTTATCAATTCCAACCGGCCAGGTCGCGCTGTGAGTGCCTATGCCGTAGGAAGAAATGTAGTGCAGGCAGAAATTGGACTTCTGTATGAACAACAAGACAACGGTGACCTAAATACGGACTCCAATATCTTCGGTACGGATGTGTCCTTGCGATATGGTTTTCTTTTTGAGCAACTTGAAATCGTTTACGAAGGTTCTTTTATCAGTCAGAACATCACTTTTGCGGAGACAGGTGACAGTGACCGACTAACGGATTTTTCCAGAAACCGCGCTGGAATCAAATACTTGATATTTGACCCCTTTAAAAATCCGGAAAACAACAAACCGAATTTATACAGCTGGCGTGCGAATAACGTTTTCCAGTGGAAAAATTTGATTCCTGCTGTTTCACTCTATGCTGGGGCCACCTTTAACTTGGGCGACAATCCATTTTACGTAGGAGACCCGACTGTAGCGCCAAGAGGAGCTATTGCCGCGCAAAGTCGTTTATCCCCACGATTTGTTTTGATTACGAATGTAGCCTATGACCGTATCGGGACAGATTTCCCAGAATGGAGTTATGCTGTTTCCGTGACCCACGCTTTTCGCAATCCTAAATGGAGTGTATTTGTAGAAAACCAAGGGTTCAAAAGTGACCGTAATTCCGATGTCTTGTTACGGACTGGTATCGCCTATCTTTTCAATCAAGATTTTCAGGCTGATTTCCACGTAGGAAGCAACTTCAAAAACAGCCCCTCTCGCATTTTTGGTGTCTTAGGCTGTTCTTATCGCCTTGATTTTCATAAGGACAAACTGGTTCCTATACAAGATGCGAACAGTCCTGAGAATGAAAAAATCAAGAAACAGAACTTTAAAAAGAATCGCAAGCGTGTGAAGCGAGCGAAAAGAAAGGCGAAGAAAGAAAAGAAAATCGAAGAAGATTTCTGATTTTCATTCTATAGATTTCTCCACTCTTGGGAATATTGTTATTATTGGCGACTAAAAGCTGTCGATGATAACGTTACAAGAAGTACATTCCAAAGAAGACTTCAAGCGTTTTGTAAAATTTCCTTTTTCCTTATACAAGGGTTCCAAATATTGGGTGCCTCCCATAATCAATGATGAGTTGGAAACTTTCGACCGCGAAAAGAACCCTGCGTTCCAATCGGCTGAAGCTACTTTTTTTCTTGCGCTAAAAGATGAAAAAGTAGTAGGTCGTGTAGCGGCTATCATCAATCATATCGAAATCAATGAACAGAAAATCTCCAAAATGCGTTTCGGATGGTTTGATTTTATTGATGACATAGAAGTTTCCAAACTTTTGTTGGAAAAAGTTGCCGAAATTGGACGCGAAAATGGTTTGCAATATATGGAAGGCCCTGTTGGCTTTTCGAATTTGGATAAGGTAGGCGTGCTAACAGAAGGATTCGACCATATTGGCACCATGATTACTTGGTACAATCACCCTTATTATGTGAAACATTACGAGGCGCATGGTTTCGTTAAAGAGAAAGAATATCTAGAAAACAAGTTTCTTTTTGAAGCCGCCGACCCCAAAATTTTTTACAAAGCCAATTTGCTCATTAAAAAACGATACGGTCTCCGTGCACTGAACTTTACCAAAAGTTCGGAAATTATGCCTTGGGTGGACAAAATGTTCGACTTGTTCAACGAGTCATATGCACAGCTTTCATCTTTCGTCAAAATAACGGATGTGCAAAAAGAGTACTTCAAAAAAAAGTACATCAACTTCATCAACCCCGAGTATATCAAATTTGTGGTGACCGAAGACAATGAATTGGTTTCGTTCAGCATCGTAATGCCCTCATTTTCTAGAGCGCTTCAAAAAGCCAAAGGCAAAATCTTCCCATTTGGATTGTTTCACCTTCTCAAAGCGAGAAGAAGCAGCAAGGATGTGATTTTTTATTTGATTGGGATTCACCCTAGTTATCAAAACAAAGGGGTGACTGCAATAATTTTCAACGAATACTACACGACTTTCCGACAAAAAGGTATTGTCAATTGCATTCGAACACCTGAACTTTCAGATAACACCGCAATTCGTCAATTGTGGAAACATTTTGACCCCGTTACCCATAAAAAACGAAGAACCTACCGAAAGACGCTTTAGCCTTCCCAGTAGGTTCTATATTAAGTTGTATTTCAAGAACTACTCACCCATCGCCGCGGCAACTGCTGCAGACAAGCGCTTGTAGGTTCCATTTTGCAATCGCTCTCTAATGGCGGAGAATGCATCCAAGGTTTCTACGATATCCTTCATGGTATGCGTCGCAGTTGGAATCATGCGCAATAGAATCAATCCTTTAGGAATAACAGGATATACCACAATGGAGCAGAAAATGCCATAGTTCTCGCGTAAATCTTTTACCAAAGCCATCGCCTCTGGAATGCTACCGTTAAGATAAACCGGCGTAACACAGCTGGATGTGGTTCCAATATCAAAACCGCGTTTTTTCAATCCATTCTGTAACGCGTCCACGTTTTCCCATAGCTTAGCTTTAAGCTCTGGCATGGTGCGCAACATATCCAATCGCTTCAAAGCTCCTTTCACATAAATCATCGGCAATGATTTCGCGAACATTTGCGAACGGAGATTGTATTTTAAAAAGTCGATGATTTCTTTATCTGCTGCCAAGAATGCGCCGATACCTGCCATGGATTTGGCAAATGTGGCGAAGTAGACGTCAATATCGTCTTGTACGCCTTGCTCCTCACCTGCACCTGCACCGGTTTTTCCCAAAGTTCCAAATCCGTGAGCATCATCAACAAGAAGTCTAAACTTGAACTTTTCCTTTAGCGCAACGATTTCCCTGAGTTTTCCTTGCTCACCGCGCATTCCAAAAACCCCTTCAGAAATCACTAGAATACCGCCACCCGTTTCTTGGGCCATTTTAGTAGCGCGTTCCAAGTTTTTCTCCAAGCTCTGTACATCATTGTGCTTGAAGGTGAAACGTTTCCCTACGTGTAATCGCACCCCGTCAATAATACAGGCATGACAATCCACGTCGTAAACGATAATATCATCTTTGCTGACCAAGGCGTCAATGGCAGACATAATTCCTTGGTAACCGAAATTTAAAAGGTAAGCGGCCTCTTTGTCTACAAATTGGGCCAATTCATTTTCCAATTGTTCGTGGTAATCGGTATGTCCACTCATCATTCTGGCACCCATAGGGTATGCTGAACCATGTTCATACGCTGCGTCCCCATCAACTTTTTTGACTTCAGGCAAATTAGCCAATCCCAAATAGTCGTTCACGCTCCATGTGATGACTTCTTTTCCCTGAAATCGCATTCGGTTGGAAATAGGACCTTCCAACTTTGGAAAAACGAAATACCCTTCGGCCTGGGAAGCCCATTTCCCTAAAGGGCCTTTGTTTTCAATGATTCTGTCAAATAAATCTCTCATCTACCTCTCAAATTGTTTCAAGTGCAAAAATATAGATTTTTGCACATCATTTGCAATGCTTTTTAGGCATAAAAAAACGGTAATGAAAACATTACCGTGTATCCTAAATCGCTAATAGCGATTATTTTACGTAATCTACTTTCTCTTGTTCAACCGTTTTCGATGCATCAAGGAAGCCTTGATTTTCCATCCAAACGTCGCTGTATACTTTGCTCATGTAACGTGAACCGTGGTCTGGAAAAACAACCACAACTTTGCTATCTGCCGAAAATTCTCCCTCGTCATTCAGTTGGTAAACCGCCTGCATGGCGGCTCCAGTGGTGTATCCTCCAAAAATACCTTCAGTTTTGGCTACTTTTCGCGCCATATGAGCGCTATCATCATCTTTAACCTTAGTGTAGCTATCAATCGCTTCAAAATCCGTAGCGGTTGGAATTAGGTTTTTCCCTAATCCTTCAATACGATACGGATAGATTTCATTATGGTCAAACTCTCCAGTTTGGTGGTATTTCTGCAGCACGGAACCATAGGCATCCACACCTAAAACACGAATTGCTGGATTTTGTTCCTTCAAATAGCGCGCAATTCCGGAAATCGTACCTCCGGTTCCACTACAGGCTACCAAATGCGTGATTTGCCCACCTGTCTGTTCCCAAATTTCAGGACCTGTGGTGCGATAATGCGCCTCGGTATTCAATTCGTTGAAATATTGGTTGATGTAAATGGAATTGTCTATTTCAGAATGCAAACGTTTGGCCACCTCATAATACGAACGTGGGTCATCAGCGCTAACGTGTGCCGGGCACACATGCACTTGAGCCCCCATGGAACGCAACATGTCAATTTTATCTGGTGAAGATTTTGAACTCACTGCCAAAATGCAACGGTATCCTTTCACGATACTCACCATGGCAATACTAAATCCAGTATTTCCTGAGGTGGTTTCAATAATCGTACTCCCGGGTTTAAGTATTCCCTTTCGTTCGGCTTCTTCAATAATGAAATGCGCAATTCTATCCTTAGCCGAATGGCCTGGGTTAAACGATTCCATTTTGGCATAAAACGAACCCGTTAAAGGTTCTGCTATCGCATTCAATTGAACAAGGGGGGTACTACCGATGAGCTCTAAGATGTTATTGTAGGCCTTAATAGGTTTATTCATAACTGGTTTAGATGAGGAGTAAACGTACTAGCGCTCCGATTATTCCGTGCAAAAATAGCATTTTTTATTTTAGGGGGTTTTTCCTTCCAAATCCAACAAAAAGGCATATTCCTTGGCCGTTTCCTTCAAGGATTCGAATCTCCCAGAGGCACCGCCATGGCCTGCGTCCATATTGGTATCCAAAAACAAAAGATTGTCGTCGGTTTTCATCTCTCGAAGCTTAGCTACCCATTTGGCGGGCTCCCAATATTGCACCTGAGAATCGTGTAGACCGGTAGAAACGTAGAGGTTTGGGTAGGCTTTTCCTTCCACATTATCATAAGGCGAATACGTCTTAATGTACTTGTAATATGCTTCATCATTTGGATTACCCCACTCATCATACTCTCCCGTGGTCAGTGGAATAGACTCGTCCAACATAGTGGTAATCACATCCACGAAAGGTACAGCCGCAATAACCCCGTTGTACAGTTCCGGTGCCATGTTTACAACTGCACCCATCAACAGACCGCCCGCCGAGCCTCCCATGGCATATAAATGTTCGGCGGAGGTGTATTTTTCAGCAATCAAGAACTTGGAGCAATCCACAAAGTCCGTGAAGGTATTTTTCTTGTTAAGTAGTTTTCCATCCTCATACCAAGGTCTTCCAAGATATTCCCCACCACGGATATGCGCAATGGCGTATACAAATCCCCTATCCAGCAAACTTAATCGGACCGAGGAAAAATAAGGGTCAATCGTGCTGCCGTAGGAACCATAGGCATACTGAAGCAGCGGACTGGAACCATCCAAAGGCGTATCCTTTTTATAGATCAACGAGATTGGGATTTTCTTTCCATCACCCGCGGGGGCCCATAAGCGTTTGGTCTCATAGTTTTCAGAAGCAAATTTACCGCCCAAAACTTCCTGTTGTTTCAAAACGGTTTTTTCGCCGGTGGACATGTTGTAGTCCACGACAGCGTAAGGCGTTCCCATCTCATTGAAGTAGTAGCGCAAGGTATTCGTATCAAAATCCAAGTTTACTGAGGTTCCTGCTACATAGGTTTCGCTGTCAAAGGGAAGAAATTTGGAATCGCTACCGTCCCATCGTACAATTTTCATCCGGTTCAGGCCATTTTCTCGCTCCGACAATACATAGTATTCCTTGAAGATTTCAATATCTTCCAACAAAACATCCTCTCGGTGTGGAATAAATTCTTGCCATTGTGAAGCATCTGTCTCGGTCAAGTTGGATTGCATCAACTTAAAGTTGGTTGCATCGTCTTTATTGGTGAGAATGTAAAACTTGTCCGCATAATGGGAGATGGAGTATTCCAATCCTCTTTTACGCTCAGAAAAAACACGAAACGTTCCATCCGGCTGATTCGCTTCTAAAATGCGATACTCCGTCGTCAACGTACTGGCCGAACCAATGATGATATATTTTCGGGACTTTGATTTGTACACAAAAGCGCTATAGGTATCATCGGTTTCGTGAAATACCAGTTCATCTTCAGCCGAAGGTGTTCCCAATTTGTGGCGATAAATACGGTCTGACCGAAGGGTAACCGGGTCTTTTTTGGTGTAGTACAGTGTTTTGTTGTCATCTGCCCATACCGAAGTTCCCGTGGTATTCTCAATTTTATCGGGGTACACTTCCCCAGTCTTCAAATTTTTGATTTGAATATGGTACTGTCTACGAGAGATGGTATCTACCCCGAAGGAAGCCAAAGTATTGTCTGGACTGATGGATATTCCTCTCAAGTTGAAAAACTCATGGTCCTTCGCGAGCAGGTTGCAATCAAACAGAATTTGTTCTGGGTTGTCCAAGGTTTCTTCATGACGACTGAAAATGGGATACTCTTTGTTGGTCTCGTATCGGGTTACGTACCAATATCCATTCAGTTTATAGGGTACAGAACTATCGTCTTCTTTGATTCTCCCCTTCATTTCCTCAAACAAGGCCTTTTGAAAGTCCTTTGTGTGGGCCGTAGTCTTTTCATAATAGTCGTTTTCCGCGGTCAGATAATCCAAAACCGCTTGGTCCGTGCGGTCGTTCATCCAATAATAGTTATCCACACGAGTATCGTTATGAAGCGTAAGTTCTTTTGCAATTTTTTTGGCAACCGGGGGTTGGTTCTCTTCCATGGACTGGGTTTTCTCTTTTTTACAAGCGAGCACAAAAGTAAGGCAGGCCGCGATAAAAAGGGTTGGTTTTTGATAGCGAATCATAGGTGTTTTGATTTTGACCAATTTACTACATTTGATGTCAGAAAAACAAAAGGAAAAAACAATGTTTGGAGATTTAATGGGGATGATGGGCAAACTTAAGGAAACCCAAGAGAAAATGAAGCAAGCCAAAGCGCGGCTTGAACATATTCTCGTTGATGAAGCCTCACAAGATGGACGCATAAAAGTCACCCTTACCGCGAATCGTGAAATCAAATCCGTTCAAATCGATGATAGTTTGCTTCAAGACAAGGAAGAACTTGAGGATTTTCTAGTGATGACCCTAAACAAGGTGATTGCCAAAGCGGATAAAATCCAGGAAGCCGAACTGTCAAGCGTAGCCAAAGATGGCATGCCCAACATTCCGGGGATGGATAGTTTCTTTAAATAATTACCCAAATAACTTTACAAGTTGCTTTAAAAGATGCTGATGCATCCCATCCGTGTAATCAAGATGCGTGACCATCCGCAGTTTCCCCTGCCCCATTCCGATAATGGAGATTTCTTTTTCAGATAATCTATTGAGAAAATCCGTTTCAGAAATTTGGTTCTCATCCAATTCAAAAATGAGAATGTTCGTTTCTTGCGGTTCCACTTTTTTGACCACGGACAAACTGGCTAAAGTGTTTCCCAGTTCTTTTGCTCTTTCATGGTCCTCACGGAGTCGCGCAACATGATTTTCCAAGGCGTAGACTCCAGCCGCGGCCAAGTATCCGGATTGACGCATTCCACCTCCTAAAACTTTGCGCACACGAAGGGCTTTATCGATGATTTCTTGGCTTCCTACCAAAACCGAGCCGACCGGGCAACCCAATCCTTTACTCAAACAAACGCTAATCGAATCAAACAAATCCCCATACGCTTTAGGGTCTTCTTTTCTTGCCACCAAAGCATTCCATAAGCGTGCTCCATCCAGATGATATTTTAGACCATGGTCATCACATACTTTTCGGATGGCTTTCAATTCTTCAAAATCCCAACACGCCCCACCTCCTTTGTTTGTAGTGTTTTCAATACAGACCAAAGTGGTCAAAGGGCTGTGGTAAAAATCTGGAGGATTAATGGCCTTTTCCACCTGCTGGGCAGTCATCATTCCACGATGACCATCTACCAACTTGCAGGAAACCCCACTATTAAAACTTACCCCTCCCCCTTCATAGTTGTACACATGCGCATACTTATCACAAATCAACTGTTCCCCAGGTTGGGTATGTACCTTAATAGCCGTCTGATTGGTCATGGTGCCACTGGGGAAAAACAAAGAGGCCTCCATACCGAAGTAGTTCGCCATCTTTTCTTCAAGTGCAATTACGGATGGGTCATTTTTAAAGACATCATCCCCCACCGCTGCGTTCATCATAGCATCCAACATGCCTGCGGTGGGCTGTGTGACGGTATCACTTATTAAATTTACTTTCATAGAAGCGGTTTAGTGCATACAGGTCATTCCGATAGGAGAACCGTCGGGAATTTTGGGCGCTGGAATTACCTCAAACGCGGATGGAGCTTTTAAAAACGCATCAATACGGCGTACCATTTCTTGGGAAACTGGGGTTTTATCTTTGGTCAGCAATTTCGATTTGACCTCCTTTAAGCCAGAAAAAGCAATCCCATTCACCTGCGGATGCACTTCCTTATGTGCGGCAAGATTCATCATGTGGTACAACACCCTGAAGTTGATGGTATTCTGCACGTTGGAAATATAGCCATCCTTATGGCTTTTGAATAGGGTCTGGTCCACCAACGTATCCAATAAATCAGCAAGTCCGAGTTGGTCTGAATTCAAGTTTTTTTGATGCATTAGCCGTGAAGCCCGTTGGGGATGCAACAGGGCACCCAAACTCATATCCGCCGCAGTCTCTGCAGCACCTAGCGGGTCAAAAGCAGTTCCCGTTCTTCCCTTGAAGGATTCTCGACTTCTTCCATAGCCAATGGCTCTTGGAGGAAACAAGGGCAATTTATCCTCGGGAATAGCCACTTCAGAAGCATCCAAGGTTTTTAAAAATGATGTCAAGGCCTTTCGTTGCACCTCTGCTGGTACTACTTTGACGATAGTTTGTCCCCCACCCTTGACGGCATAATTGTAATCCAAACCAGCTATCCATTTACTGGTCGCTTCGGTTTGATAGCGATGGAAGAAAAAGAGAGGTACGAAAACATCTTCCAACTGGGAATAAGGTTCTCCAGAACGAATATTATCCGCCGAAAAGTTTTCCATGGCCGTTTTTCGGATTTCAAGCATATTTTCCAATTCAGTCCCAGCCTCGGCTCCATTGTCCCATAAATGACCGTAAGCATGTGCACCACCCAAGGGTCTTGAGTCTTGGTCGGAAATGTAGCGTAACCCTTCATCAAAAGCGTTGTCCAAAAGAGCACTCAATTGTTCGGTTTCATCAGAACCGTCCTCAAATTGCGCATAGGAATAGGCCACGGTAACCTTGTCCCAATCCCCAATACCGGTATCATAGGCATTGCTCAAATCCAAAGCCCCGTCTTTCATCGCCATCTGCGGATGCGGATAATCCATTACGGAAGCGCGGTTATTTGTGCTCGCGGCAAAGTTGTGGGCGAATCCTAGGGTATGCCCTATTTCGTGTGCAGACAACTGTCGGATACGGGCTAAAGCCATGTCCAACATGGGGTTGTTATTTTGGTCATCTTGTGCGAAAGGGCGATTCATAAGTGCCTGCGCAATCATAAAATCTTGGCGGATACGTAGACTTCCCAAACTTACATGCCCCTTGATGATTTCGCCAGTTCTCGGGTCGGAAACACTGTTTCCATAACTCCAACCTCTTGTGGAGCGATGCACCCATTGTATCACGTTGTAGCGTACATCCAAAGGGTCCGCATCATCAGGAAGAATCTTTACTTGAAAGGCATCTTTGAAGCCGATGGACTCAAAGGCTTGGTTCCACCATCTTCCGCCCTCCAGGAGTGCAGAACGTACCGGTTCGGGCGTACCATTGTCCAAATAATAAATAATAGGTTCCACCGCTTCGCTGACTTCGGCTTTTGGGTTCTTCTTTTCCAGACGATGACGACGCACAAAGCGTTTTACCAGCGATTCTTCCACAGGAGAAGCATAATCATAATAAACGAAGGGATACGAGCCACATCGAGGGTCGTATTTTCGAGGTTTGTATCCATCATCAGGCAATTCAATAAAGGAGTGGTGTTGTGCCACGGTTACCAAACTTGGATTTGGTATTACAGAACGAATCAATCGACCCGTCGGTTCACCCGAAAAGGTCAGAATAACATCAAACTCAACATTTTTGGGGAAAGCCTTGGTGCGCTCAAATCCTAAGGCACTTTTAGAAGTATCGAGTTTGTAAGAGCCTTGCTTTGTCTGTTTCAAACGTCTGGATACCCCATGTGCATCCTGCATCAAAAACCCACTGATATCGATTAAGTAATGTCCTTTGGATTCCTCCACAATTGGAAATCCAAACAGATTAGACTTCGCGAAGGCCTGCTCTACGGAAGCTTTTTCCAATGCGTTGGTCGTATTCGCTCGGTAGTATAAATTCGGTTGTACCAACAGCAACTTATTTCCGGCCTTCTGGAAGTACACTATTTGTTCACTCCCCAACTGACCACGATCCAATCCAATATCATTATTTCCAATTCCGCTGCTTAACGCATACACGTAAAGGAATTCTTTGTTGAGTTCATCTACCTCCAAATACACCTTGTCCGAGCTATCGTCGTAATAAAAGTTGAAAAAACCCGTGAACTTTTGAAAGTCTTTGGTCTTTTCAAAGGATTGTCCCAAAAGTTGAAGGACGCTAAACATTGGCACCAGCAAACAGAGTACTCTTTTCCCCATAATCAGATTTTTTTTAAAAATAGTCAAAATCGCATTTTGAATAAGGATAAAAGGGAATTTGATTAAAATTGATTGATTCTTGAATGAAACCCCCTTTTCATTGTTAATACCTTAATTTTTGGAATGTTTTTTTAAATCCTTTGTCTTTACTCATTATGTTAAAAACAGTATCTTCAGAACACCATGCACGAAAAAAACGACCCGATTATTTTTTCTTCATACGAACCGCGAGAAGGGCTTTTTGATGAAGTTTTTGAGAAGAACGGTTCCGTAAAATCCATTTACAAAACTCTTTTCGACCTCTACGGTGGACATTCGGTAAATGACTATGAAAACCTGAACAACAAGGCCAAAGCTTCTTTTTTCAATCAGGGCATCACTTTTCAAGTGTACGACAATGAACAAACGCAGGAAAAAATATTTCCTTTTGACCTTTTTCCACGCATCATACATCCTTCAGAATGGGAAACCATTGAGAAAGGTGCCATTCAGCGAAGTCGGGCACTCAATCTTTTCCTTTGGGACATTTACCATGATAAAAAGATTATCAAGGACAAAGTCGTGCCTCTGGATTTATTGAGCTCATCGGAGCATTATCTGCACCAGATGATGCACTTGGACCCACCCGGAAAAATATACAACCACATTTCGGGAACGGACCTTATCAAACATTCCGACGGGGAGTATTATGTGTTGGAAGATAATATTCGCTGTCCCTCGGGGGTTAGCTATGTTATCTGCAATCGCACCGCACTAAAAAGGGCTTTGTTTGGGGTTTTCAACCACTATCAAGCACACTCTGTGACCAACTACGCGGGAAATTTGCTGCAAATCTTGGAAACGGTCAAACCACGAGGGGTGGACAACCCCAACTGTGTGGTCATCACTCCTGGGCGATTCAATTCAGCCTATTATGAACATTCCTATTTGGCAAAGGCGATGGGCGTTGAGTTGGTGGAAGGACAAGACTTATTTGTGGAGAACGACTTTGTTTATATGAAAACCATAAATGGTCCGGAGCGGGTGGATATCATTTATCGTAGAATTGATGATGCCTTTATCGACCCATTGGAGTTTCGGCCCGATTCCGCCCTCGGAGTGCCAGGATTGTTCGCAGCATATAAAAAAGGCAACGTTTGTTTGGCCAATGCGCCCGGTACAGGGGTTGCTGACGACAAAGCTGTGTATACCTACATGCCCGAAATTATTAAATACTATTTGGACGAAGAACCCATATTGAACAATGTCCATACCTATAGGTGTAGTCGACCCGATGAATTGAAGTATGTTTTGGAAAACGTGGACAAATTGGTCATCAAACCGGTGGATGAGGCTGGAGGATATGGCATTTCCATTGGCAACCAATTGACGAAGTCCGAAATTGAAAAGGTAAAGGCCACCATAAAAGAACATCCCCGAAAATATATTGCCCAACCCATACTATCCCTTTCGGTTCATCCCACCTACATCGAAGAGGAAGGGTCTTTTGAACAACGCCATGTGGACCTGCGCACATTTACCCTGCTGGGAAAAGACAAAGATTTTGTGTTGAAAGGCGGCCTTACGCGAGTTGCGTTACGCAAAGGAAATCTTATCGTGAATTCTTCACAAGGCGGAGGGTCGAAAGACACTTGGGTCTTAAAAAACGAAGCGTAATCATGTTAGCGAGAGTGGCAAACAATTTGTTTTGGATGGGTCGCTATATCGAACGGTCAGAACATATCGCGCGCTATTTGAACGTGAATTATTTTTCTTCCTTGGATGCCCCCCATGAACTATCACAATCAAGACAGTTCATGTTGCGTTCCACGTTATTCATGATTGGTGATACCGTAACCGACACCAACAAAGTGTTGGATGAAGAAGAGGTTTTGTTCAATACCGCACTCAATCAAGAAAAGGACTATTCCATTATCAGTAATGTCAAGTCCGCTCGGGAAAATGCAAATAGCGCCAGAGACCTAATCTCGACTGGATTGTATGAAGCCATCAATCGCTTCTATCATTACGTACTGAATTATGACACAGATTTCTTTGTAAAGAAAGGGCTCTACGATTTCACGGTTCATGTTACGGAACAAACTGCAGTGCTTCGTGGTAAAATCAGGGGTTCATTGCTGCATGACCAGGTGTATGCGATTATCATGCTAGGTATTAACATTGAACGCGCTACACAAATTATTCGAATCATCAATGCCAAATACCATGATGCCCTCTTGGCAACGGGAAGCTATGGCAATCAAGTGGCCCACAGTTTCGAATGGACCACCTTGTTGAAATGTATTGAATCATACGATATGATGCGAAGGTTCTATCGCAAAACCCCAACAAGTCTGAGCACCTTGGAATTTTTGGTTTTGAATGGGGATTGCCCACGATCGGTAATGAACAGTTTGAACCAAATTTACCGGCACATGAGCGTATTGGACAAGGCGAAACATCCAGCAAAGGATTCCACCTCTTTTTTGGTGGGTAAACTCCGTGCCGAGATTGAATTTACCAAAGTGGAATCCATTGAATCCAATGTCCAAGGATTTATTCAACAAATTCTTGAAAAACTTGTTGAAATCAGTCAGAAAATGGAAAAGGAGTTCTTCAATTATTGATTAGGTTTACGGCTTGATGACCTAACTACTGCCATGGAGCATCTTTATAAGATTGTTTACAGCGCGAAGAATTGTTACGAAGAAGATGTCAAGGAAGCCATTTGGCAATTTTTGATTCTTCCCATGGAAAACGAATCACAAAACTTGGTTCGTTGGAGCTTTGAAAACAGCTTGTATACCCCTTACCATATATCCAGTAATGGACTAGGGTTTACCACCATTCGATTGCATCCCAAGCGTAGCTTTACGAAAATCGAGTTCCGATTTGAATGCGAATTGATTAAAACGGAACAGAATCCGTTCGACTTCATACCAAATTCAAACCCTGAAGCAGATTACGAAATAATAGATTCCCTGTCCTTTAAAACCAACAACGAAATCTATTTGCGAAAAACCGATTTGAGTTCCTTACCCAAGGACCACAAATCCATTTTTAGCTTCGACCGAGCACAATCTCCTTTCCAAAATCTGCTGGATCTTAATGATTGGGTATACCATCATCTGTATTTTAAAACAGGTGTGACCGATGTTACTACCCCTCTGAAAGATATCATCGACCAAAGACAAGGGGTTTGCCAAGACTTTGCCCATCTTTTTTGTGCCATTGCCAAAGAAAATGGTATTCCCTCACGATACATTTCGGGATACATCCATCAAGGCAGTAACTTTTTTGGCGACCTTCAGATGCATGCCTGGGCAGAGGTGCTATTACCCGATGTCGGATGGATAGGCTTTGACCCCACAAATAATATTCTAGTGGCCCAAAACCATGTTAAAGTATGTCACGGAAAAGACTACAAGGATTGTGCTCCATTAAGAGGGGTTGTTTTCACTAAAGGAGCAAATACAACCGAGTATTTGGTCAAGGTGCAATCATCACAATTACAACAATAGAAAGTATTATTTTTACGCGAAATTTCAACCTATGGTAACCACAGATCAGCAGAAAGATCTTATTGAACGCCTCGGTGCGTTAAGGAGGTATCTTTGACATAGATGCCAAACTCATCGAAATTGAAAACGAGGAGGAAAAAACTGCAGCTCCAGGTTTTTGGGACAATCCACAAGAAGCACAAGTCAAAATGAAGTCATTGAAGGCCAAAAAGAAATGGGTCGATGATTTCAATAGCGCCACAACTTTGGTTGGGGACCTCGAAGTTCTAACCGAATTTTTTCAGGCAGGTGAAGTCGGTGAAGATGAAGTTTCAGCACAATTGGAAAAAACCAAGGAAGCTATCGAAGACCTTGAGTTCAAAAATATGCTCTCGGAAGAAGGCGATGAACTCACGGCGGTACTGCAAATCACTGCGGGTGCTGGGGGAACCGAAAGTTGTGATTGGGCTTCCATGCTGATGCGAATGTATTTGATGTGGGCCGAAAAAAATGGATACAGCGTCAAAGAGTTGAACTTTCAAGAAGGTGATGTTGCCGGAATCAAAACCGTTACCTTGGAAATTGCAGGTGAATTTGCTTTTGGTTGGCTCAAAGGTGAAAATGGCGTGCACCGTTTGGTTCGTATTTCGCCTTTTGACAGCAACGCCAAACGCCACACTTCGTTTGCTTCTGTATACGTTTACCCCCTTGTGGATGAAACTATTGAAATTGAGGTCAATCCATCTGACATTGAAATTACAACAGCGCGTTCGAGCGGAGCGGGAGGACAAAACGTGAACAAGGTAGAAACCAAAGTACAGCTGGTTCACAAACCTACGGGAATTCAGATTTCGTGTTCTGACTCGCGTTCGCAACATGATAATCGCGCTACTGCTTTAAAAATGTTGAAATCCCAGCTCTATGAAATCGAGTTGCGCAAAAAACAAGAAGCGCGAGCCGAAATTGAATCCTCAAAAATGAAAATTGAGTGGGGTTCCCAAATCAGGAACTACGTGATGCACCCCTACAAATTGGTCAAAGATGTCCGAACCGCAGAAGAAACAGGAAATGTGGATGCCGTTATGGATGGCGAACTCAATTCATTTTTGAAAGCCTATTTGATGATGATGGGGCAAAAAGAAAGTTGATATGATTACCGTATACCACAATCCCAGATGCCGAAAGTCAAGAGAAGCGTTGGCGTTTTTGGAAAACGAAAACCAAGACTTTGAGGTCATTAAGTATTTAGATGAACCCTTGTCCAAAACTGAACTTGAATCCCTTTTGAAAAAACTGAAACTGGAGCCCATAGACTTGGTACGAACCCAGGAACAAGTTTGGAAAACCAGCTATAGAGATAAAAATCTATCTAAAAGTCAATTGGTAGACCTGATGTTAGAACACCCCAGACTGATGGAACGCCCTATTGTGGTCAATGGAGACAAAGCCGTAGTTGGGCGTCCAGCAGAAAAGATTCTTGATATTTTGTAAAAGAACGATTACAAGTGACTGTTATTCAAAAGCCTAAAAGATTTAATTATCTTTACCATCTCAGAAACGTGTATGAAAAATTTACTTTCGGTATCCTTTTTTTTCGTGTTGCTACTAGGTTTTGGTAGCGAATCGATAATGGCTCAATTCGGCAATCCATATGGAAACCAATTGGGACGCCAACGTGGTATGCCAAGACAACAGCAGCCACAACATACCCCCAAGCCCCCTGAGCCACAGACTGCTGAAGAAATTGTGGATGGACAAATGCCTACCATCATAGAAGCTGTTGGTTTGGACCCCTTTGAAGAAGCAGTGGTCCGTAGCACATTGGTAAAGCACGTGCAGCAGAAAATAGAACTTCAGATTTTAAACCTGGAGCAAGAAAAAATGCGCGAGGAACTGGAAAAGGTGAACAAAAGCCAAAATGCGGAATTAGAAGCAGGTCTACCACCGGAAAAGTTCGCGGCATATATGGAACTTCAAGACGACGGATTTAAAGCCAAGCGCAAAAAGAAAAAAAAGAAGAACAAGAAAGACAAGAAGGAAAAAGCGTAGCCTTCCAAGCGCGAAACTTCAAATTCCAAATCACAAATTACAATCGGTTTTCGATGTCGGAACTCAGACATCAGATTTCTGATAACTGAAAACTGTTAATTGCTCATTGTCCAATGCCAATTGTGACAGATTCCTTCAGTCGTTGCTCTCCTTCGGAATATAGCCTATCGAGAAATACATGTGGTTCGTGAAACCCGCCTCGACCGGAACGGGCTGGTTCGTGTCCTACTAAAAACCAGCTTCATTTATGTCATGCTGAACTTGGTTCAGCATCTTTCAACAATATGCCCTTGATGTAAATAGAACCTGAAACGAGTTCAGGTTGACCCTAGTTTAAATCTGCGCCATTCGTGAAACCCGCCTCCACCGGAACGGGCCGGTTCGTGTCCAATTTATGCTCGAGTGCGTTCATTGAGCGGAGTCGAAATGAAATCAAATTCGGGGTGACGTTATTACATAGGAGAATTACGGTCATGCTGACCTTATTTAAGAATAAGTAAGCGCTAATTACTGGAGTCTAAAATCTGATACTCATCCAAAGCCCATAAAAAAAGAGGCCATTGGCCTCTTATATATCTTTATTCTTCGTTTCGTCTGGCAGCGCGTGCATCTCGCCATTCTTTGAAGGCCTCCATGGCGCTACCAAATAACCAGTAGGGTATTACGAATGTTAGCAAGAAAATCATCAACCAAAACCCGATGGTCAAGATGGTCAAGAATGCTAAAAATCCTAAATACTGGTCGAACTCAAACATATCAGTGCTTTATTTCATACAAAGATATAGAGAAATTCAAAAAACCGAAACAATTACGCTTCTTTTGAACCGAATAATGCTTTTCGGAAAAAACCAAACACGGCTACAGCTCCTACGGCAATTACTTTCCAAAACTTAAGCAACAGGGCAAAGAAACCTGCTTTGGCCAATACTTTTCCAGCGATAAGTCCGCCAATGCCATATGCAGCAACTTCATCCAAGTCAGGGTTGAAATCCGCATAGCGATACCCCTCATTGAACTCCACACTGGTCAAAACATCTTCAACATTGTCTTCAACCAAGGCCAATTGGTCCATTTCGCTAATGGCATTCATGTTCAAATAGCCTTTACGGCCCAAAATGCGAATATTATAGTTCAGTGTATTGGCTTCCTCGTCTTCAAAATGAAGTTCTTTCGCCCAATACAACTTTTTGTTGTCAGAATCATAATGCGGCGGTGCGGCCCATCCAATCATATCGACAGTACCATACCCCATTTCTTTACGTTGGGCATTAGCCTCATCCACATCACTTTTCATCTCATCCAACAAATCATCATAATCTAGGTCTGCAGCATCCTCATCATCAATATAACCGTCTTCAGAGTAGGTAATTTCAATGGCATAACTGAAATCCTCTCCTAGGACCCCAGCGTCTTCTGGAAAAAGCATCCCCAAGGTTTCGGAAGGTGGGTTACCCCATAAATCCGTTAAAACCGCATGGCTTTGGGCACTATCCAAAAATTTAAATCCTTCGGGGACATTTAGTGTAGCCAATCCATCAGCCAGGTCGATGGTACCCTGTTGATAGGTATAGGATTGATTGATGCTATCCATCACTTTTTGGAAAGCAGCATCCTCTGAAAGCATATCAACCGTTAAGGAATCGGTTTGACCAAAAGCAAGGCCAACACAAAAGAAAAGCAATAATTGTGGTAAGTTTTTCATAATAAGTAGGTTGTAAATTCGGCGTGAATTAACCGCTTTTTCCCGTAAGAAAAAAAAGTCAAAAGGTTTTTTCGTTCAAATCAAAGCTTATTCGGTCAGATAATTATTAGAAGGATAGCCCAAGCTGTATCTTTGCCCCCAGAATACAAAAATTATCATACCATGAGCTTTCGGATAGAAAAGGATACCATGGGGGAAGTACAAGTTCCCTCGGACAAATATTGGGGTGCGCAAACCGAGCGTTCCCGAAACAATTTTAAAATTGGTCCCGCTGCCTCCATGCCTTTGGATGTGGTGTATGGTTTTGCCTATTTGAAAAAAGCCGCCGCGCACACCAATCATGAATTAGGCGTGTTGGCAGAAGACAAAAGGGACTTGATTTCTCAGGTTTGCGATGAAATTTTGGCCGGAAAGCATGACGACCAATTCCCATTGGTGATTTGGCAAACCGGTTCCGGTACGCAGAGCAATATGAACGTGAACGAGGTAATTGCCAATCGTGCGCATGAAATTGCCGGAAAAACCATTGGTGAAGGCGAAAAAACCATTCAACCGAATGATGATGTGAACAAGAGTCAATCTTCGAACGACACCTTTCCCACAGGAATGCACATTGCTGCCTACAAAAAGGTGGTAGAAGTCACTATCACAGGAGTACAACAACTTAGAAATACGCTGGACCAAAAGGCAAAAGACTTTGAAAAAGTGGTGAAAATAGGGCGAACACACCTGATGGATGCCACCCCATTAACCCTGGGACAAGAATTTTCAGGTTACGTTTCACAATTGGATCACGGACTGAAGGCGTTGGAAAACACCTTGGACCATCTTAGTGAATTGGCTTTGGGAGGTACCGCTGTTGGAACAGGCCTAAATACCCCTGAAGGATACGATGTGCTTGTCGCCAAATACATAGCGGAATTCACTGGGCTGCCTTTTAAAACCTCGGCTAATAAATTTGAAGCCTTGGCGGCACACGATGCTATTGTGGAAACGCATGGCGCGCTGAAACAAATCGCCGTTTCCTTGAATAAAATTGCCAATGACATTCGGATGATGGCTTCTGGACCACGTTCAGGTATTGGGGAGATTATCATTCCTGCCAATGAGCCAGGAAGTTCCATTATGCCTGGAAAAGTAAACCCTACCCAATGTGAAGCCTTGACCATGGTTTGTGCCCAAGTAATGGGTAATGATGTAGCGATAAGTGTTGGTGGGACCCAAGGCCATTACGAGTTGAACGTGTTCAAGCCGATGATGGCGGCCAACATTTTGCAATCCGCAGAGTTGATTGGAAATGCTTGCGTGAGTTTTGATGAAAATTGCGCTGCGGGTATTGAACCCAATCATGAAGTAATCAAAACCCTTTTGAACAATTCCTTGATGCTTGTTACCGCACTCAATACCAAAATTGGGTACTATAAGGCGGCCGAAATTGCAAATACCGCGCACCAAAATGGTACAACCCTAAGAGAGGAAGCTGTCAATTTAGGATATGTAACTCCAGAAGAGTACGATGCTTGGGTAAAACCTGAGGATATGGTTGGGAGTTTGAAGTAACGATAAATTGAGCTCTTTGCTGGTTTTGTCATTCCGTACTTCCTGCCCGTCCGGTCAGGCGGGGATACGGAATCCTATCCCATTAATTGGATTTACGCTTTGCGCCGCCGCTAAAGCTATGGCGACACGTGGCCGCAGGAATAACGATAAAATCCAAAAGAGAAGCCCGCTCAATTGAATGAGCGGGCTTTTCTATTAAATGGATAGTGTATATCGTTAGGGATATCTTATTTCAAAGCGAATTTAGAAGTACCCAATAATTTCAACTTGTTGTCATAAACGTTCACCATGTAGTTTCCTTTTTGGAACTCAGAGGCGGGCTTATTGATGTAATCACATACGTCCAAAGAACTGTTTTCGTAGTAGAAGTTGGTTCCTTTGCTGTAGGTAATGCTGGCACCTTCTTCGCTAGACTTGGAGAAGCTGTCTCCCAATACGTTTCCTTGAGGGTCCAATACTTCAATGAAGAACTCACGGTCACCTGCATCAGCGATTACGTTATCCGCAACCGTAAAACATACTTTGAATTTGTCAGTAGACTTGGCTCTGGAAGTAGAAACCAATTTTCCGTTCTTTCTTTCTTTTACAGCATCTACAGAGAATGTAGACAAGCTAAGAGCAGAACCTCTTTCAACAGCATCAGCCAATTGAGTGTTCTGTACTACCAAAGAATCATTGAAAACAGTTTGTTTCTCCAACTCAACGAAAGTACTATCACGCTCCATGGCCAATAGGGTGTTGGATTGTGTTAAAGAGTCAACTTGCTTCAAAAGCTCTTCTCTTTCTGCTTTAAGCACGCTTACCTGTCTTCTATATCTGGATAGAGAGGCAATATCAGATTTCATAGCTTGTACAGAATCAATGTACTTTGCAATGTTATCTCTTGCAGCAACCAATTCTTCATTGGTAGCATTGCTTTCTAAAATAGCTTTGTCATACTCAGATTTCAAGCTGTTCAAATCCTCAACAACCAAATCTTTCTCTTGCTCAAGAGCCATTGTAGTTTTCTTTTTGTCTTGGTAAAGACTAACCGTATAAATGATGGTACCTAAAAGCACTACCCCAAGTAGCCCTGCTATTACCTTCAATCCGTTGTTACTTTTTGTTTCAGTCATAACTTTGTAAATTAATTGATCCTCGTTTAAGGTTATTCTATCAATCGTGTTTGGTTTATATACGCTAGGGTTGTTCTTTTGGATTACTCCTTGGATGAAAAGCCATGGAAGTTCTCATCAAAAAAAATATTAGGCCCTGTTATTCAATTTGTTATGATAGGATTTTGTTTTTCAAAAAAAGTAATTTCCCTCCTCGGTTTTGTTTTCTTGGGGTTCGGATTGTCTTTAAAATCCCAAGAAAAAGCATGGACGATTGTTCCATTTGGAACCGATACCATCCAAATTCACAGATTGAACGATACAAGTTTGCTACTACAACTACAGGAATTACAGCTTTTGATTAACCCCAGCGGAAAACTGCCCCAATCGTTCACTGGAGAAACACTGGACTTGATATTTATTACGGATGATTCCCAAGCCAGTTTCGAACTTCGTACGTTGCAACAATTGAATACACAGAACGCGAAAATCTTCGTGCCTTGGCCATTGGCCCAAAAGCTACCTTTAGAATTCACTACGCAACTGGACCCCTTGAAACATTTGGATGAGAAAGAGCGATTTGGACTGGTTGTCACGGCCCATTGTAAGGAGGATGAAATGATGGGCTATACCTTAAAAACCAAAAACATTATCCTTTTTATTGGCGCGAATGGCAGTAAAACCTTTTTACCCAAAGAAATTCAAAAAATCGATTTAGCCGTTGTAAGTGGAAATAGAATGGACAACATCAAAACAAAATCAAAGAAGGCCACCGAAGTGACCTATTTGTTTCCTTATGACCATGAGGAGAATCGCGAGCGATTCGTGCGCATTTGGAGAAACGCCCACCCTGAAACCAAAATCCTTATCGAATAAGTTTTTTGTATTTGATACGCTGTGGCATAATGTCCGTTCCCAAACGTTTCTTTTTGTTCTCTTCGTAATCCGAAAAAGAACCTTCAAAGAAATACACTTGGGATTCACCTTCAAAGGCTAGGATATGCGTGCAAATTCTATCCAAGAACCAACGGTCGTGTGAAATGATTACGGCACAGCCTGCAAAATTCTCCAAACCTTCTTCCAAAGCACGAAGGGTATTGACATCCAAATCGTTCGTAGGCTCATCGAGAAGCAACACGTTGCCTTCTTCTTTTAAGGTCATGGCCAAATGCAAACGGTTTCGTTCCCCACCCGACAACATGTTTACCTTTTTGTTTTGCTCACTTCCCGAAAAATTAAAGCGACTTAAATAGGCTCGGGAATTGACTTGCTTTCCACCCATATTGATAAGTTCTTGTCCATCGCTGAAGTTTTCCCAGATGGTTTTGTTTACGTCAATGTTGGAATGGCTCTGGTCCACATAGGCCAACTTCGCCGTCTCCCCTACCGAAAACGAACCTTGGTCGGGAGTTTCTTCACCCATGATCATTCTAAAAATAGTGGTCTTCCCAGCCCCATTTGGACCAATAATCCCTACAATTCCTGCTTGGGGAAGCTTGAAATTCAAGTCTTCGTAGAGCAACTTATCTCCAAAAGCTTTGCTGACCCCTTCGGCTTCAATCACATTTGTCCCCAGTCTCGGTCCATTGGGAATATAGATTTCCAACTTTTCCTCTAATTGTTTCTGGTCTTGGCTCAAGAGCTTATCATAGTTTTTAAGCCTTGCTTTTTGTTTGGTTTGACGTCCTTTTGCGCCTTGTCGCACCCATTCCAGCTCGCGCTCAAGTGTCTTTTGTCTTTTGGAAGCTTGTTTGGTTTCCTGAGCCAATCGTTTGGACTTTTGGTCCAACCAGCTGGAGTAGTTGCCTTTCCAAGGGATGCCTTCTCCTCTATCCAATTCCAAAATCCATCCGGCTACATTATCCAAAAAATAACGGTCGTGCGTAACAGCAATCACGGTGCCTTTGTATTGGGCCAAGTGATGCTCCAACCAGTGCACTGATTCAGCATCCAAGTGGTTGGTTGGCTCATCCAGTAATAACACATCGGGTTCTTGCAGCAATAAGCGGCAAAGGGCTACCCTACGTTTCTCTCCACCCGAAAGCACCTCAATTTTCTTATCCGACTCCGGTGTACGAAGCGCATCCATGGCAATCTCCAACTTGGTATCCAATTCCCATGCATTTGAAGCGTCTATTTTGTCTTGGAGTGTCGCCTGCTTGTCCATGAGCTTTTGCATTTTGTCCGCATCCTCATACACCTCAGGCAACGCAAACATATCATTTATTTTGTTGTACTCATCAAGAACGGCAACCGTTTCCGCAACCCCTTCTTTCACGACTTCCAAAACTGTTTTGTTGGGGTCAAGTTCCGGTTCTTGCTCCAAATAGCCCACGGAATATCCTGGCGAAAAAACGACATCACCTTGGTAGTTTTTGTCGACCCCGGCTATGATTTTCAGCAAGGTAGATTTCCCAGAACCGTTGAGACCGAGAATACCAATTTTGGCTCCGTAAAAAAAACTGAGGTAAATATTTTTAAGGACCGGCGTATTGGCGGTCTTGAAAGTCTTAGTCACTCCCGACATGGAGAAAATGACTTTTTTATCGTCTGACATCCTAAAAGTTTTTGGTAATTATATTACGAACTAAACCCGTCCTTTAAGTGCGTTGAAAACCCATGCTACCGCAAAAAAACCAATACCAACGGCGGCAAATCCGTATCCGGCAACTTCATCATATTTAAAAGCGCCAAGGGCTATCATTCCCATACCAACAAAAATCATAATCCAAGTGGCCCAAGCTAGCACAGTGTTCTTGTTCATTCCCATATTCAAGGTTTCAATGAAAATCAAATATCGTAAAAAAAGGAAAAAAGGCAGCCAAAAGCAAGCTATACTTCAAAAGGGAAGCGCAAACCTACCTTTTCCCGTACCGAATCCATCAAAGTCACCAAATCAAGACTGTGTTGTAAACTCCATTTTTCACTCTGCAAGGTTTGTCGTCGCAGGCAGGAATGCACCTCTTCAATTTCCTCGGTGAATCCACCACCTTTAGGAGGTGTTTCTACTAGCGTTTCCACACCATCTTCCTCGATACGATAACTAGAGGTTTCATGCCATCGTGGTTGAATCAATATGTGTCCTTTAGTTCCCGAAATTTCCGCTTCCATTTTGGAGGTGCTACTAAAACCGGAATACAAACACGCCATAGCATTCGGGTATTGAAACTGCATTGCGGTTTGAATTTCCGTACCATTTTCATGAAAAGTAGACATGGCTTGAATCTTTTCTGGCATGCCCAAAACCAAGTAGCTTAAGAAAATAGGATAGATACCAATATCCAAAAGGGAGCCCGACGCCAATTCTGGATTCCAAAGCCTAGAATCCAAATCCCTATCCATGGCATTGAAGGCGAAATCCGCATGGAGGTAATGGACGGTTCCAATCCTCTGATGGTTCAAATCGTTTACAATTTTTTCGATAGAAGGATTGAATCTTGTCCAAAGGCCTTCCATTAAAAAAACGTTGTTTTTTCGGGCCGATTCGATGAGTTCCCTAACCTCCTTAGCATTTACACCTAATGGCTTTTCACAAAGGACATGTTTTCCATGCTCCATTGCTTTTAAGGATAGCTCGTGGTGAAATCGATGCGGGGTAGCAATGTAAACGACCTCCACATTTGAATCGGAAAATAAGGCATCGTAGGAATCATAGGATTTGGAGATATTGAACTCCGAGGCAAATTGTTGTGCTCGCTCAAGATTTCTGGAGCCAACGGCAATAATTTCAGCATCGGGATGGGACCTCAAGTCCTCGCAGAATTTTCGAGCTATTTTGCCTGGGCCTACGATACCCCAGCGAATCTTTCCATTCATATCCATCAAAGGTACTCATTAATACTCCGTATCTTTAAACCTTGAGATAATGCAACAATATTCTATGGACCTTACCTTCAATAAAAACGAAGACCACAACAAATTACAGCTCTCAGAATTACGTAAAAAATTAGGTCAGGTAGCACTTGGCGGAGGCAAGGCTAAAATGGAAAAACATCGTGCTAAAGGCAAGATGAACGCAAGGGAACGCATTGATTTTTTGTTGGATGAAAATACAGAGCGTATCGAAATTGGCGCTTTGGCCGGTGACGGGATGTACCAAGAACATGGAGGTTGTCCTTCAGCTGGGGTTGTCATAAAAATAGGCTATGTGTCTGGTAGACTTGCGGTAATTGTGGCGAACGATGCTACGGTGAAAGCAGGCGCTTGGTTCCCCATTACCGGAAAGAAAAACCTTCGCGCACAGGAAATTGCCATGGAAAACAGACTACCCATCATTTATTTAGTGGATAGTGCCGGGGTATATCTTCCCATGCAGGATGAAATCTTTCCCGATAAAGAACACTTCGGAAGAATTTTTCGCAATAATGCACAAATGAGCAGTATGGGCATTACCCAAATCTCCGCAGTGATGGGAAGTTGTGTCGCAGGTGGGGCTTATTTACCCATCATGAGTGATGAAGCACTGATTGTAGACAAAACAGGAAGTATTTTTCTGGCCGGAAGCTATCTCGTTAAAGCTGCTATTGGAGAAAGTATAGATAATGAAACTTTGGGAGGCGCTACGACACATTCCGAAATCAGTGGTGTAACGGATTATAAATCCAAGGACGATAAAGATGCGCTAACCACCATTCGAAACATCATGTCCAAAATTGGGGATTTCGAAAAGGCGGGATTCAACCGGGTAGCCACCTCGCCACCCAAAGAGGATCCAGAAGACCTCTATGGTATTCTTCCCAAATCCAGAAGCGACCAATATGACATGTTGGAAATCATCAAAAGATTGGTAGACCATTCGGAGTTCGAACCGTACAAAGATGGCTATGGGAAAAGTATTCTAACCGGTTATGCCCGAATTGACGGCTGGGCCGTGGGTATTGTAGCCAACCAGCGCAAAGTGGTTAAAACCAAAAAGGGTGAAATGCAGTTTGGTGGCGTTATTTATTCCGATTCTGCGGATAAGGCCACACGGTTTATTGCCAATTGCAACCAAAAGAAAATACCATTGGTGTTTTTACAAGACGTTACAGGATTTATGGTCGGTAGCAAAAGTGAACATGGAGGCATCATAAAAGATGGTGCTAAAATGGTCAATGCCGTAAGCAATTCCGTGGTTCCCAAGTTTACTGTGGTTATCGGCAATAGTTATGGTGCTGGAAACTATGCCATGTGTGGCAAGGCGTACGACCCTAGGCTGATTGTGGCTTGGCCAAGTGCTGAACTAGCGGTAATGAGTGGAAATTCGGCTGCCAAGGTGCTTTTGCAAATTGAAAAAGCAGCGCTAGAGAAAAATGGTGAGACTTTGGACGCCAATCAAGAAAAAGAATTGTTCGAAAAAGTGAAACAGCGCTATGACCAGCAGGTTTCTCCCTATTATGCCGCAGCACGCTTATGGACGGACGCCATCATTGACCCGAAAAACACCCGAACCTGGATTTCTTTGGGAATTGAAGCCGCGAATAATGCTCCTATCCAAAAAGCCTTCAATATGGGCGTTTTACAGGTGTAGTCTTTATCGCGCTTCCCGCACGAGACTTACATTGACAGTAGGTTTCTCTTCCACCCGTTTATAACGTTCCGCGAATCCCGAACGAGTAAAATGCAATACATCATCTGTTTTGGCAAGAATGCGATACTTTCCGTTTTCATCGGTAATGGTGACTTCCTTGCTTTGGGTATTGCTCACTTTCACATTGCTTATTGGGCGTCCCATTTCCAATACAAAACCAGATACGTAACGATTCGTTTTTTCCAGACGTGCCACTTTTCGTTCCGCCCTGCGCAATGCACGACCTTCTGCCCAGTATTCGGTTTGTACGCGATATGCCATGGAATAACTCAAACGCTCCCAGCGGTCCATGCTAACGTACTTTCGAAATGAACCTGGGCGTGACAAGGTTCCAGCCAGAATCAACTCAATTTCATCGCCTCCAAACATCCCCAATAGCTCTAGAGAGACAAAGAAATCATTCTCTACGAAAATGTGATAGTCCGATAAGTCAACTCGACCAATTCTAGTGTCCTTGGTAATCGTGTATAAAATATTTTGTTGTGAAGTATTCAGGTTTTCGCCGGGAATGCCGCCTTTTTTATTGTTGGAAGCGTAAATATTCACCCTAACCTGAACACTATCGGCAGTAATATGCCACACCTCGAACTCTAGTGTTTTGAGTTTTCGTTTGCCTTTTCGCGCGATAATACGCGTAGCGAGTTCTGCACCCAGCCCGGTATCGCCAATCCAATACCCAAATACTTGTTCACCACTATTTCGGTAGCCCAAACGCTGGTTGACAAAATCACCATCCAAATTGGAAACAGTAATCTCGTCGAGAGCGTAAACCTTTGGTTCCAACAGAATTTTGGGGAAACCATCAAAAACCTTGGGAAGGGCATTGACCGGAATCTCTTTCGGTTCATAGCCCAAACATGAAATCAGCAGGTTTTTGTTTTCATATTTAGAGGGGTCGTCAAGAATAAGTCTGAAAATTCCTTTGCTGTTGCTTACCGTACCCATACGAGCTCCCATGATGCCTACGTTGACATAAGGAATGGGGTCTCCGGTAGAACGGTCGACAATCTCACCCCTATACTCTACCTCAATTACTTGCTGGGAATTGGGTTCCTCTTGGCCAACAATGATGGATGAGCACAACAAGAACGCAAGAAAAACAGCATTCTTCGTCGTTATCATTTTATTGCAGTACTAGGGTTTCACTTTCCTTGATATTCAAAAGCTCTTTGGTTCTGTCTTGCAAGAATAATTTGAACGTACTGATGTCTTTTCTTTGGTTTTTAGTGCCGTAATTATGATACACCGTAATTTTCAAATAGCTTGGGGTCATTCTTTTGTTCCCCAGGTATTTGGTATAAATCGTCCAATTGTCCGCGTCGTTGGCATCCACAAAACGTTCAAAAATGCTGTAACCGTGGTCTTTGGCCCGCGAAACCTTATCCGTATTTTCCTGTAGGCTATAATTCATTTTGCTGAAGTGCTTATCTGCATTGATGAAACTCATTTCAAATTCCGTTTCACTATCACTCCACTCAAAAGTCATTCGGGTTTTGCCAATCAAATTGGCTTGCTCTTCGTCCAAAGCAATAGCATCATCATCAATAGACAATAAAAGATTTTCGTAGTCTTTTTTAATGATAGGGGTAAAACCTAAGTTATCCGTGCGGATGAATCCTTCTTCAATTAAATAATTGAATCGTTCATAGATGGAAAGTGCTTTCTTAGGCTGTTTGATGTTGACGTAGCTGTGCGCCAAGTCATGATAGCTCTGCACGTAGTTAGGGCGCAATTGAAATACCTCACGATACAGTTCGTTGGATTTATCGAAACGCTTCTGGGAATCATATACGTACGCCAACGCTTTTAGTTGTACAGGATTGGTCTGAATGCGATAATAATTCTTCTCAATGATTTCATCCGCAAAATCGTCTTTGAACCAAGAATGGTAGAAGAAGCGGTAACTATCCAAAAGAAAATCCGGAGAGCTAGCGTGGGTCTTGTAAAACTTTTGATAAACCGCTTTAGCCTCTTTCAATGAATTTGCCCCATGTAATTGCTTCAAATAGGTCGGCCAGCTTTTGGAAACTTCTTTTTTATCCAACACGGCGAACACCATTTTGGTGTCTTTGTACTCCATATTGCCATTTTTTAAGGACAATGGAATCGACTGTACCGTATTGACAATGACCACCGCACTGGCCCCAAAGCTGCTATAGAAAGCAGCTCCCGAACGGCCATTTATCAAAGCGATTTTTTCAACATCAGAGGTCAGCAACCAAACGGGTGGGTACTGAAATACTTGACCGTCAACGTCAAAAATCACACCATTGCCATTAACATTAAAGGACAAGTCGTTCTCTCCTAAGCCATCTGCACGTCTTGCATCACTCAAACTAGCAGCGCGCCCACTGGTAACCGTAGCATTTCCACTTACGCAATCTCCGGATACGCTAAGATTCGGAAAACGAGATTCCAACAAAGCCAAAAAGCATAGACCTCTAGGTCCCACTCTATCACCTGAATAGACTTTTACAAATCCGGCTGAGACCGTAGCATCAATGTATCCATTAATGGTATAAATAATATTTGGGTTCTTGAAATACTGGGTCTCCAAATATTTCGTGTAATTCTTCTCTTTCAACCGCTCCTCTAAGACAACTTCGTCCAATTGTTCCGCGTCATAGTACATTTTAATGTTCAAAACCCGTGTAACATCTTCCACACGAATTCGGATGGTTTTCATTGCAGGGTGGGCATATTCAATAATCTGACCTTCAGCGGCCATTACCTCGTACTTACCTGTAGTGGTAGTAAGTACTTCTTGGTCGGTGTCCAGTACTTTGATGACAACTTCTTCAAGAGGGTCTACACCATCGGTTACCGTACCGAAAACCTTGCGGCTATCTGCAAAAGCAATAGTGGAGGATACGAGTATAAAGAGAAGGAAATATTTTTTCATAGCTGTGAATCAATTAAGGAAATTACGTACTAACTCTTTGTCAAGTTATTGCACAGCAGCGTTTTAACCAATTTTAATTTCCTAAATATTCCTTAATTCTTGGGATGGTCAAGAGTTGGGTTTGGCGTCCGTTTACGTATCGAAATCCTTTTTCACCAATAAAACCGGCTTCTTCCAACATCACCCGAATATCCCTTTTCCATTCGTCAATGTAAATGGCATTATTCAGTTCAATCGCATAGACGGTGTTAGGGTTTAGCGGATAATTTTCGCCATCATCTTTCATTACGCCTTGTTGCGCATCCCACATACCAATTGTAGTTCCGGCGGAGTGGCCATACGTCCCTAAAGGGTGTGTATAAATCGTAGGGCGGAAACCAGCAGCTTTCCCTGCGTCGAGGGCATTTTTAAGAATTTCATTTCCAGTTTTGCCCTGAATCATCTGGTCCGTCAGCAAATCTTGAACCTGATTTCCCGTTTTTAAGGCATCCACCAAAAACGTTGGTAGAGACTTTTCAGTTGGTTTGAGCACATAGGCCAATTGTTGGCAGTCGGTGTTCAAGCGCAAATAGGTAATTCCCACATCGCAATGCACCAAATCACCCGGTAGGATGGTTTCATTTTCAGGTCTTCCGGAGAACGAGTACAAATGACCTTTGGCGTTTTCACTACTACGTTGGACATCCACGGTGGGGTGAAACCAGGTATCCAAGCCCAAATCCGTTATTTTTTGACGCATCCACCACTCTACCTCAGTGGTCGTGGTAACACCAGGCGTGATAACCTTTTCAGAGAACGCTTCGGAAATTATGCCATGTGTAATCCCAACCAGTTGATTGTAAATAATCATCTCTCTAGGAGTCCTTGTCTCAATCCAGCGAACAGCTAGAGCTTCTGCTGAAACCACTTTTTTATGATGTTTCTTGGGCAATGCGGCTAAAAATTCCTCGTAGTCTGTTTTCACCAGACCATCAGCAATATTGAAATCCTTGGAATAGTTCAATCCGATTTGTTTTGGATTTCTTTCCTCAATCAATTGTATCAAACGCTTCCATTGATTCGGTTCTTTTTCCTTATCCCAAGCGGAAAGGATGCTTTTCCCTACGTCGTAGCGAGCCACAGCAAGTCGTTCAACGGTATCCCTTGCCTTATCACGATGGAACAATAAAACGGTTCGGCGTCTGGCATTGAGCCATGTCGCGGGCAACATGGTTTTCAACACGGGGTCCTCATTGTACTCTCGGGATATCAATATCCACATATCGATTCCAGCGGTGTCCATGAGTTCTGGCAACAGATTCTGGAATCTATCCTCCAAAAGGGCATCTACGACTTGGGCTCTTTCTTTTTCGGGTAGAACTTGTTGCGCAAAACAAATGGAGGAAATGAAAAGAAGTGCAAAAATCAAATAAACACGTCGCATTGAAATAAGTTTTAGGGAAGATACACCATTCCAAGAATGCGGAAAAGCGTCATGCAAGACCTCGACAAAAACGAATTACACCAAATCCAATGTTTTGGAGCGTTGTATTTTTCCCGTTGGGGTTTCCAAAAACTTAGGTACAAGGATAATCTCCTTAGGACGTTCAAATTTTTCAAGCTTTTGGAAGCTGCTTTTCAAGGTTTCCGATTGCTCATCGCTTACGGCTACTCCTTCAACCACCAAAACCACTTTTTGTCCCAGCGTAGGGTCTGGAACTCCGGCAATAAAAAATCTTTGTGTCAAATGGTTTGCTAAGGTCGACTCAACTTTTTCCGGAATGATTTTCACACCACCGGAGTTGATTATCGAATCTATTCGTCCGAGCCATTTAAATTGCTTCTCCGAAATCAACTCGACCATATCATTGGTGACAATAGGTTCTGGTGAAATCCGTGGAGCACTGATTACAAGACATCCCGTATCATCAGAGGACACAGTAACTTGCGGAAGGGTTTGAAATACTTTTTCAGCTCGTCCATTCAGTAATCGAAAGGCTATATGAGTTATGGTTTCCGTCATTCCATAGGTTTCGAATGCCTTAAGGGATAGGGTGGACAAATTCTCCTCTAGACCATAACTTACAGGGGCACCCCCAAGAATCAAGGTTTTTACGCGTCCCAGTTCCTGTAAAGAATGCTCGGCTTGTAGCGGAACCATAGCTACAAAATCGTAGGATGCTTGGGTAGCCGCAAGTGGATTGCTATCCGGTGCAATATAATCCAAGTGCAAGCCCAAGACCATAGCCCGAACCAGCATCATTTTACCTGCTATACCCGTCATCGGTAAGCAGAGTAATGCGGTGTTCTTGGCGGACAACTGAAACTGTTCTGCGGTCGCTTTTGCTGAATGTACCATAGCCAATTTGGATAGGGTAATGGTTTTTGGTGTTCCCGTAGAACCTGAGGTTCGCACCGTTACCGTTTCACTATTCGACAACCAATCCAAAATAAAATCCCCAATAGGCATCTCATGGGGCAATCCTTCCTTTACAAGGCTATACCCAACTTCGTCAAGCTCTTCTTGTTGATAGGCTATGCTATTAAGCCGAAAATCTTTATGAACTAGTTGCATCCTGATTTTTCGCTGAGATGTGATTGGTAAATTCGGTATGGTCCAACACCTTTCCAAAAAGCCGGTCAGACCAGTTGGTCCAGCCATATTTTTTGGCAAACACAAGTAGTAAGAGCGGGAAAACCACAAAAACTGGAATCAATATATCCCAACCTAAAACCGGTTCGGAAATATCACGATACAGCGAATCCACACTAAAGGCAGTCCAATCGGCTGTGACCAAAAGGGCCGCGGTCAAGTTATTGGCCGCATGAAAACCCAAGGCCAATTCCAAACCTTCATCCATAAGGGTTAGAATCCCCAAAAAGAATCCTGTTCCTATGTAGTACACCATAATGCCCAACCCTAATTTTTCTACTTCTGGATTGGCGATATGCATGAGTCCAAAAAGCACCGATGTGACCACTAAAGGCACCCAACGATTTTTTACGGCCATTCCAAGACCTTGCATCATGTATCCCCGGAACAAGTATTCTTCAAAACTGGTCTGCAACGGAATCAAAAGGATGGCAATAATCGCTAGGGGAATAAACTTTTTCACGTCGAAATTCCAGATATAATCTTCGGGGCTAAAGTAAATGTCAATTCCCGTAATGAGAATGGTCAAAATCGACCATAGCCCAAACGCAAAAAAAATGCGCCCCCAATCAATTTTGGAACGCGACGTGGTCAAAGCCGTAATGGATTGTTGGTGTACCAAGCGGGTCCAACCCAAGACCAAGAAGAAACCAGCAACGAGCGGTATCAACAGCATTATCAGGACAAGATTGGCTCCGAACTTTTTTATCATAATCTCCATGGTATCTTCCACGCTAACTGCTGAGTTGACGGTGAAGACGTAATTAAACGCCATAAAGCCTATGAATCCAAGTGGTAAAAAAAGATATTTCCACAAGGGCGGTGTGCCTTTGTAGCCTTGTTCTATGTACATAATTTCGTGATTAAGTTTTGGGACCATTCTTTGTCCCGATTATATCGTAATTGCCCGTTGACTATTTCCAGCGGGCTATCAAAATTGTTGGTATATAAACCGCCCGTACCCAAACCTTGGGGCATGGGGTTTTTAAGCGTGTACGTCCATTGGGCGATGGCATTCAAACCGACATTGCTTTCCAGTGCACTGGTTACCCACCAATCTATGCCTTGCTGTTCTGCAAGGGTTATCCACTCCTTAGAGGCTTGAAAACCGCCTAACAAACTAGGTTTTAAGATGATGTACTGGGGTTTGATGGTTTCGAGCAACTCGGCCTTATTATCCAAATCATGAACCCCAATAAGTTCTTCATCTAGTGCGATGGGAATTGGTGTCTTATCACACAATTGCCGCATATCTTGCCATTGGCCTTGCTGAATTGGTTGTTCAATACTATGAATATGGTAGCGTGAGAGTTTATCGAGTTTGTCCAGCGCTTCATGAGGTAAAAAAGCACCGTTGGCATCAACCCTCAACTCTATGGTATTTTCATCAAATCGCCTACGGATGGATTCCAGTATTTCCAGCTCTTTTGCAAAGGCAATGGCACCAATCTTCATTTTGATGCACTGAAAACCTTCTTTCAGTTTTTCTTCCAACTGCTCGAGCATGAAATCCGGTTCACCCATCCAAATCAAACCATTGATGGAAATGGGGTCGGCATGATTCAAAAAGTCTGAAGGGAACAACTCCATAGGGTCTTCTGCCGCAAGCGACAGTTTAGCTTGTTCCAAACCAAAACGAATGGAAGGATACTCCTGTAAATTCGTTTCAAGGTCCAATTGGTCTTGGTTCAAAGCATCGCAAACCTGTTTTAATCTGGATTCATACTCGGGCGTATCGTCTACACTCAATCCTCGTAGCAGACCACACTCTCCAATGCCGTAGCGACCACCTTCTTCTAAAATGATAAACCAAGTTTCTTTCTCCAAAAGCACCCCTCTTGAGGTTCCACTTGGTCGTTTAAATTGCAGTATGTGTTGTTTGTAAGATGCTCTCATGCATTCTTTCAAATTTACTTATATTTTCAGATAAACTAACTGTATGAAGACCTTCAACGGGAAAACCATTTGGATTACTGGGGCGTCCTCTGGAATTGGCAAAGCACTTGCGGTCGCCCTATCACCATTAGATTGTAAGCTTATACTATCCGCCAGAAGGGCTGAAAAACTTGAAGAAACCCAGAACGCCTGCTCAAATCCAGAAGATGTTGAAATCCTCCCCTTGGATTTAGCGAATCACGCTAACATGGAATCTTTTGCTAAGGAAGCAGTCTCCAAATTCGGTAAAGTAGACGTGCTGGTCAACAATGCGGGGATAAGCCAGCGTTCACTAATCGCAGAAACGGACTTTTCCGTTTATAAAACCATGATGGATATCAACTATTTGGGCACGGTAGCCTTAACAAAGGCGTTGTTGCCCCATTTCATAGCGCAAAACTCCGGACACTTTGTGACCGTCACTAGTTTGATGGGAAAATTTGGTTCCCCTTACCGTTCTGGATACTGTGGCGCCAAGCATGCGCTACATGGATTTTTTGATGTCTTGCGAATGGAGCACGAGACAGACCATATTGATGTGACCATGGTTTGCCCTGGTTTTGTACAGACTGAGGTAGCCAAAAATGCCTTAACCGCGGATGGTACCCCCCAAAATGAAAACGACACGGCTACGCAAAATGGTTTACCTGCGGATATAGTTGCCCAAAAAATCATTAAAGCGATGTTGGCCAAACGGTTTGAGGTATATATTGGTCAAAAAGAAGTGCAAGGGGTTTACTTAAAGCGTTTTTTTCCCAAGTTATTGCACAAAGTTGTGCTGAAAAGTCAAGTGCGTTAATTCGTAAGACTAGCTAAAGTTAAACCAGAAACGTACGCCTTCACTTTCACGGTCTATGTTCAATTTGGATTGAAGTTGGTTCACCAAACGGTTCATAAGGCGTATTCCCATGGAGGAATGGGTACGTTCTTCGGCATCATCAGGTAGACCGACACCGTTGTCCGTGTATTCAAAATAACCCTGCTCTCCATTTTTGCTTAGGTGAATGTAAATTTTACCGTTTTCATCATTTTCAGGAAAGGCGTATTTGAACGAATTGGATACGAGCTCGTTAAGAATCAAACCAAAAGGAATGGCACGGTCAATGTCCAATTCAGTTCCTTCAGCGTCGATGGTAATACTGATATTATGTCCTCCTTTTTTATAAACAGATTGCACACTATTGATAAGACTTTCGATGTAGCCCTGCATCTCAATGACCGAAAGGTCATCATTTTGATATAGCTTTTGATGAATCAAAGCCATGGCCTTCACCCTGCTCTTTCCTTCTTCCAATGCCACAATAGCGGCCTTACTTCGCGTATTTTTCGTTTGTAAGCTCAACAAGCTGGACACCATTTGCAAGTTGTTTTTTACCCTATGGTGAATTTCCTTTAGCAATGAATCTTTTTCAACCAAAGCGTTTTCAATGATGTGTTTTTGTTCTGCAATCAGTCTTTGGTTTTTGATACTTTTTAAATAGGCATACACCAAACCTGCAAAACCCATCAAAGTGAAAATAAGGGAGATGAATACGAAATTGATTTGTTCATCTTTTTCACGCATTTCAGTTCGTGCCTGCTCGTTGATTTTTTTCTGTTCGTCAATCAACCGTTGGGAGTTTTCCAAATCTTCATTGGCCACAATGGTGACCAACTGTTGTTTGATAAGCGAGGATTGCTTTTGATTCATGGAATCCTTAATGCGTTCGTTCCTTTTGTAAAACGTAGCGGCGTTCTGGTAGTTTTCCACTTTATCGTAAAACTCTGCGAGCAAGCTGTTTCGCTTGATGTTTTGAAGCGTTGTGATATTATCGAATTGAATATCTAAGTTGCGCTTTGAGGAGAGAAAACGCTCTAATTGCATATTCGCATCGGCAAGGTTAAGGGTGTTTTCCACTATTTCACTGCGGTGTGCATTTCTGGAGGAGGTCTTTAGAACCTCAATACTGCTTTCCAAAAGGGGGATGGCATCCTCGTATTCGCCCAAAAGCACATGACATTTACCAATATTCCCTTCAATTTCGGCTTTTAACAACTCACTATCAAATAGCTCTTGCTCAGTTTTTTGTTTGGAGATGTCATTTTCAAATACATCCAAATAGGCCTTCGCTTTTTTCAATTCGCTGATTGCCGTAGGCGCAGAATTATCCAATCTCAAATAGTTACCAACTTTGCTATGATACTTTGCCAAGCCAAAGGCATCATTGTCCGCAATGGTGGGTTTGACCTCCATGATGTATTGGTTTCTTGCTTTGCGGTACAATCCCAAATTGCTATAAATATCGTAGAAGGCCACGTTATCGGTGATGCCCACTTCGCGCTTTTCTTTTCGGATTTCTATTTGCTTGTCGTACAATTGCAGATTTGCGTAGTTGTTGTCCAACACCTCCAAGACAATTTTCTTGGAAGTCATATCCAAGGAATCCTTATTGCCATAGATTTCGTTCGCCAAGGCAATACTTTTATCATAATCGCCCAAGTCATTGTAAATCTGGGCTTGCATGAGTTTGTACTGACTAATGGCTATGGAGTCGTCTGTTTTTTGGGAATTGCTGAGATATACTTTTACGATATCGAGCCAGTCGTATGCGGAATTGATTTTGTAGCGGTCTGGAGAATTGAAGAAGATATCAAATCGGTTTCCTGGTCGTTCTGCATCTTGAAATTCCTGCAAAACATCTTGTTCTGCGGGGTCAGTTTCCTGAGCCAAAACAGTAAGACAAATTCCAAATCCAAAAAACAAACAAAAAAACCAGCGTTTGCCACAATGAAAAAATAACGACAAGCGGTGTTGAATCTCTTGCGTATACGGCAATAGGGGTGTACTATTTATGTCTTCGTTCGTTTTGGTCAACGAGTATTTGGTTAATAAAGTTCGCCTAATCCGCGCTTTCGCTAAAAAGCATTGGTTTCCCTATTACAACGCCAGATTATGCACAAAATTAAATCCATTCGAGGTGAGATATCCTGCATTGTTGTGAAAGTGCCGATTTATGTTGTGAACTGTCCAATGTTGTATACGAAAAGAACATTAGGCGAAGTTTACCTCCAAAAACCGGGTTGAAAATATGTAACAACGCCAAAAGGAAACGAAATACTGCCAAACAATGGAAGGGCTACATACCTTCGGCAACGTAGAAAAGAATTATAAAAATACTGAGCGGTTAGCTATTCATGGATGAGATGATAAACTCCTTGAAATCTTTGGAAATTGGAATCAAATTGTTGTTTATAACAATGTCCTTGGAGTTGATGGCATCGATATGGTCCACATTGACAATGTAAGACTTGTGTGCACGATAAAATTTGTTTTTAGGAAGCTTTTCCAAATAGTCTTTTAAAGGAGACCGCACCAGAAACTTCTTATCCGCTGTATTCACCTCAAGGTATACGTTATCCGCCTTGATAAATTGAATATCTGTAAACTGAATACGATAATACAGGTGTTGTTTTTTGACGAAAATAGAATCTTTCAGCACTGAATTAGACGTAAAACTATCTCCTTCGGTTCCGGTAATCTCTTTTGAATTTTCTTTTCGTGAATAGTTGAAGTTGCTCAGTGCAATTTCAATGGATGTATATAAATCTTGTTGCTCAAAAGGCTTGACCAAATACCCATCTGGCTTGACTGTTTTGGCATTTTCAACCGTCGCTCTATCCGAGTTGGACGTAACGAATATGAACGGAATATTGTAATGTTGACGGATGTGTTTTCCGAGGTCAATTCCCGTTTTATCAGAAGCTAAAATGATATCAATGAGTACCAAATCCACTTCATTGTTCTTGAGTACGTCAACAGCTTGTTCGTATACGATTACGTTGTCAACTATCTCATAACCAATCTCTTCAAGCATCGATTGCATGTCATCGGCAATAATCACATTATCCTCTACAATCAATATTTTTATAGGTTGCTCCAATTACATTACGTTTAGTGAGTTATACTTCAAAGCTACAAAAAATAATTTACCGAAATCTGCAACAAAACCGCTAGCAGGAAGGTGCTTAGGGCTAACTTCTTGAGTTCTGGGTCTAATTTTTGAGGTTCTTCCGTGCGCCAAGTTTTGTTCAAGTGAATAAAAATGGGAATGTAGGCCAAGAGAAAAAATACTCTTTTCATAGGGAAATTTTCTACCCAAACGAATACCAATAACGCAATGAAAGAACCCAAAATTAACGCTAGGTGGTACACTTTTCCTTTATAAAATCCCAATTTGACAACCATAGTCCGTTTGCCATGTTTTGCATCCGAAACATGGTCACGAAGGTTGTTCAAATTCAAAACACCAACGCAAAGCAATCCAAAACAAATGGCTAAAGGAATGGTTTGTAGATACAGCAACTTTGTGTAAAGCAAGCTTGTTCCCATAACCGCCAATAAGCCAAAGAACAGGAAAACAAAAAGGTCTCCCAAGCCCTGATAACCGTAGGGCTTATCTCCCATGGTATAGCGAATGGCCGCCCAGATGCTAAAAAGACCTAAAGCGGTAAAAATCCAAAATAAGGTAATGTTCGAGCTGAAAAAGGCTTTGTACAACAAGACTATGGCAGACAACAGGCTTAGCATGGCGGTAATCCAAATACCTTTTAATAATTGTTTCTTACCCAAAAGGCCTTCTTGTAACGCTCTTTTGGGTCCTACCCTACCTACAGCGTCAGTGCCTTTTACCCCATCACCATAGTCATTGGCAAAGTTTGAGGTGATTTGAAAACCAATGGTGGTCAATAAGGCCAAAGCAAAAATTGCCCAATCAAATTGATTGCGAAGCTGTGCGAAGGCGGTACCAGCTATAATTCCTGAAAGTGAAAGCGGAAGCGTACGAAGGCGGGCAGCAAGCACCCACGACTTAAAGGTGTGCAAGGTTAATAGGGGTCTTCTATTTGTACGCGTTTGCCATCCTGATACGAAGCAACGAAAGCATCATTGAATCCCATTTGTACCAATTGCTCCCTAAAATCCCTTGCTTCGTCAAGGGTTTCAAAGTTCCCTAGGGAATACGCGTAAAACGGATTGGTTTTCACAAATAAGGTGTTCGTCAACGCCTCTGAGGCCAAGGTGACATTGTTCTCTACGAATGACTTTATTTGAACGGAATAAATCTTGTCTTTTTCCAAAAACTCCTTTGCCAAGTAAAACTCTTTGACCAAACTCAGCTCCTCATTTTGAAGTCTCAAATTGTCCAGACGTGTTTTTACGGCATCCAAACTGTCGATGGATACCAGAACATTTTGGTTATCTAAAGCGTTTTTGCTGCTAAGTCCAGCGGTGAAAGAAGTGATTGCCAGCGTACCCACCACAAAGAACAGCGTAATTCCCAAAAGCACGTTTCGTTGCAATTTTAGCTTGGATAAATCCTTGTTCTTGAACTTGATTTGGTCCAGCAAGCGCTCGTTTATGATTTGTGCCTTGTCAATGTCCTTATGCAAGTCCAGTAAATCATTTTCTTCAATAAAAGGCATATTAGGTGGGTTAGTAGTGGTGCCTGTTAACTACATAAACACCAAAGTGTTACTCGAAATTTCTACAAATGTAAAATTTTTGCAAACACAACAAAACGGCTTGGGCAAAATGTTGTGAACCTAGTAATGAAGAAGGCTCAAACCAATTTGATGTGGTCTGCTTCCAAGCTTACCTTACCCGCCTTGTAAAGTGTCCCAATGGCTTTCTTAAACGCCTTTTTGCTCATCTGCAATTCTCTTTTTATATCCTCTGGGTCGCTTTTGTCATGAAGGGTCAAAACACCATTGTTGTCATGAAGTTTTTGCAATACCAATTCGGCCATGGGTTCCAACATTTTTGAGCCAATAGGCACCAAAGTAAGGTCTATTTTTCCATCAGGACGGATTTGCTTCAGGTAGCAGGTAATTCGCTGCCCTTCTTCCAAGGCCTGAAAAATATCACTGTGAAACACAAGCCCGATATGTCCTGAATCCAAAAACAATTCCCAACCCAAAGGGGTTTTTCGATATACCCAGGCTTGCAAGGGTTCGTTCAGAGGGGTATCCAATGGTTCCTTGTTCGCATGTCGTTCCAACCGTCTTGTCCCAACCAAGCGAAATGTAGTTTCATCCAAATAGCAAAGTACCAAATACTTTTTGCCAACCTCCATAGGTTGTCGTTGTTCCCTAAAAGGAACCAAAAGGTTTTTCTCCAAGCCCCAATCCATGAAAGCGCCATAGGGGCCCAAATCCACTACTTCCAAAGACGCGACACTGTCACGAACAACAAAAGGTGTCAAGGTAGTAGCTACGGGACGCTCGCTATGGTCGAGATAGCAAAACACTTCCAAGCTATCATCAATCTGAAAATCTTGGGGTTCATATTTATTGGGCAATAGAATTTCAGTACCCTCATCATCTCCCAAAAAGAGACCCACGCTGGTTGACCTTAAAATGCGAAGGGTATTGTAACTCCCAAGTTGTATCATTCCGTTTGGTTAAAAATCAAGCCATAAAAAAAGCCGCCATGAAGGCGGCCTTTCCCCAATTAAACATTATTAATTATAAACAGACTCTTTGTTGAAATGTTTGGCGAGCATGTAATAAATCACAGCTCTATGTTTGTTCTTTTCCGATTTTCCATATTTTTCGATGACCGTGTTGATGGCTGCCATCAAGTCGTCACTTTCTGCGAGCCCCAATTTCTTCATCAAGAAATTTTTCTTGACCGTCTCCAGTTCCTTATCATCGGAACCAGAAACCTTTGAGGCATCGAGGTTGTAAATTGCTGGTCCAAGACCTATCGCCACTTTGTTCAGCAAATCCATATCTGGAGTCTCACCGAACTTCGACTTGATGTCTTCAGCATATTTAACAACCAATTCGTCTCTTTTGCTCATGATAATTAGTATTCAGTTTAGATTAGTGTGTATAAGCTTGCTTCTAAGATATGAAATCGAAGTAATCCAACAAAATTTTGTTATTCAGGGTTCTAGGGGTCATGATTTCTAGTATTTTCGGCTGGTCCGTGCGGTCATAGAAGGTTTTTAAAACGTGTTCCAACTCGGCTTTGGCCCCTACTTTTTGGTAGGAAAAGCCAAACATTTGGGCTAGATGACTTGCCTCCAACCCATGACTGGTTTCAAAATAGGTTTTAAAATCCTCTGTTTCTTCTTTGCCTGGAAGGATACGAAAAATTCCTCCTCCCTCGTTATTGAGCACAACAATTCTAAAATCGCTTCTGGTATAGGTATTCCAAAGTGCGTTGCTGTCGTAAAAGAAACTCAAATCGCCTGTAATTAAGACGGTAGGTGTAGGATGGTGTGCGGCTGCTCCGACAGCGGTGGAGGTACTTCCATCAATTCCGCTGGTGCCGCGATTGCAAAAAACATCAAGTGATGGATTCATATCAAAGAGCTGCGAATACCGAACTGTTGAACTATTGGCCAAATGCACTTGATACTTTTCCGGAATTGTTTTTTGTACCAAAGCAAAAGCTGAAAAATCGGAAAATGGAATCTTCTCCAAATATTGGGGCAAACGTTTTTCATAATTGGTTTTTACCGCTAGCCAAGGTTCAGTATAGTTTGAAATGGTCGGGCTTGAATCCGTTAGCGCTCTCAGAAAAGAATTGGGATTCGTCTTAAAGTGTTTTTTCAAACAAAAAAAGGTGTCATAGGCTTTACCTTGACTCACATGCCAATGTTCCAAGGGTTTGTATTTGCGTAGGAAAGCTTTCACCTTCTTGGAAACAATCAATCCTCCCAAGGTTATTAAAATTTCAGGTTGAAGTCTTTCGAACTTTTCCGCGGCATCTTCTGATTTTTCGATTGGGGCGATGATACTATCAATACTCGAAAAGAAATTAGGATGTTGCAGATTCGAAGTGGTCTCGGTAAAGATTAGAACAGATGGGTCCGCACCCAAAGCTTTGACAATTTCAGGCTCCAATAAATGGGGTTGTGCTACTCCCACCAAAATCATTTTGCGCTTGCTTTTTTGCCATTGCTCTGCAAAACTTCCATAATCCATTAGGGACGCTTCCCTATTCTCAGAGAAAGTATTTAAATCTGGAATAGCAATTGATGGCGTATGGGTAGTCCCATACAAAGGCTCTTCAAAAGGTACGTTGATGTGAATGGGGAGCTTTTCTGTGTGGCAGCTTGACAGTGCTCTTTCCAGTTCTGTTTGGTTATGCGCTTGAATTTGCTGCTGTGTGTCGTTAAGCAAACTTGGTCCAAAATCCTCTACCGTTTTGGTAGCATGGCTTACGTCTTGTTTGAGGTTGGCAGCATATCCAATATGCTTGGTGAAAACATTTTCTTGCCGAATGGTTTGGCCGTCCCCGATATCAATTTTATAAGATGGTCTATCTGCGGAAATGACTATTAGAGGTATCTCGCTATAATAGGCCTCCGAAATAGCTGGATGGTAATTTAATAAGGCACTCCCAGAGGTACACAGCACCGCGACTGGTTGTTTGAGGTTCTTCGCCATACCTAGAGCAAAAAAACCAGCAACGCGTTCATCCACAATACTATAGCAAGAAAACCAATCATTTTTGGTGAAGCCCAAAATCAGGGGTGCATTTCGTGAACCGGGAGAGATAACGATATGTTTGATGCCCGCTGCCTTCAAGTACAATACCACGGTCTGGGCGGAGGGAATATCGGAATATTTCATCTTAACAAAAATACGGCGCAACGCATAAACCGCAACTACCCAAACGGCACTATTGCAAAAGTGCCAGCATGGTTTTGCTTTTGAATTGGGTTTCTTCCCATTCTTGTTCAGGTTTGGAATCTCGGGTAATACCCCCTCCCACATAAATGTGGGCTACCTTTTCTTCCAATTCCATACAACGCAAGTTCACGAACAAATCGGCCTTGGATTCTCCTCCCGGATTCAATTCACCCAAGAACCCACAATAATACTTACGGTCATGAGCTTCATTTTTCGTGATAAAGGTATTCGCTTGTTCCGTAGGAGTCCCGCAAACTGCCGGTGTGGGGTGCAACTCTTCTATTAGTGCACTTAGCTGGTCCGGAACCCTTAACGTTCCCGAAACTGGTGTTTTCAGATGGAAAACGCCCCCTGCCTTCACGGTGGTTACTTGCCCTGTCACAATTCCTTTCAAAAACGGACCCAACGAATCTGAAATAAAATCAGTTACCAATTGCTGTTCATGTATTTCCTTTTGAGTCCAATTTGGAGTGTCATTTTCTTCTGCCCAAAGGGTTCCCGCCAAAGCCATGGTTTGTACACTATTTTTATCCACTTTCAAAAAACTTTCCGGGGTGGCCCCACACCATGTTCCTATTTTTGGATGATACCAGAGATAACAGAAGGCATTAGGGTATGATTTCAAAATTTCATTGAACAGGGCCAAAGGGCTCTTATCCAACTTTGTGCTAACTTTTCGAGAAACCACTACTTTTTCCAAAGCACTGGTTTTTAGGGTCGAAATTGCTTTATTGACCAGCGCAACATAAGCTTCCCGGTCTTGGTTGAAAAGTTTGGTTTGCATCGCTAATTTGTGAAAAGCGCTTTCAAAATGGCAAACCATCACTTCATTCTCGGGTATAAACACTGCATTTTGCTTCCATTCATAAGGTGCGAATACAAACCCGCTATCTTGAAACCCTTGAGTATGGTAGATTACTTTGTTCGATTGAAATACGGCACGCACCAAAATGTCCCCAGGTTTGCGATAAGCGCAAAACGGGAAGCCTTTCTCCAAACTATCTTGCAGTTTTTCGAAAAAGGTGGTTTGTTGGCTAGGTTCGGGGTAAGGCAATGGTGGTAAGTTTACAGTTCGATATCAAATCGCCCTGTTCATTGGTAATCTTTATTTCCCAAAGTTGAGTAGTTCTCCCCTTGTGTATGAAACTTGCTTTGGCATATACAAAACCTTCCTTTATGGATTTTACGTGATTCGCTGCAATTTCCAGACCGCGTATGAAGAACTTTTCTCCATCCAGAAAAATCTGTGAAGCGGCACTCCCCACGCTTTCCGCCAAAGCTACTGAAGCTCCGCCATGCAAAACCCCATCAGGTTGATGTACTTTTTTGGTTACGGGCATACGAGCAGTTAAGAAATCCTCACCAACATCAACATATTCAATGGCCAAGGTTTCCATCAAAGTGTTTTTACAAATACCATTGCAAACTGCCAATACTTTCGCTTTATCCATACTCAAATTTTGTACTACATCTTCAAACTATTATTCTGTATCTTCAGAATAATAGGTGATTTTACGCGTGGTGTAACTGTTATCGGGTGTAATGATTTGTTTAATCCAATTTTTGGGTGAGCCATTGTCAAATTGATAAATATACTCCCGTATGGATTTTGCGTTTTCGGTTTGCGTGGTTTCTTTGGTCAACATGCCTTCAGCATCATAAACAAAGGATACTTTCCGGTCTGAAGCGAATTGTTTGGTTTCCGAATCGAAAAAAAAGTACTCTTTACTCAATAATCGGTCATTTTCGTCTTTGACTTCTTCAACTGCGGTCTGCGGGGTGCCATCTAAGAAATCCTTGGTCAAAACAATCGTTCGCATACCACTACGCAGTTTTTTTTGTGAGGTGCGCACAGACTTTTGAATAATCTCATTGGTATATTGGCTTGCGGTAGTTTCGTTTTTGTAGGTATTGTATTCGTATAGGGTTTCGTCAACACCATTGGCGTTCGAAGTAATCACCTTAGTAAGTTTTCCAGAAGCGTCATATTGATGTTCTTGCTGTTCCAAAAACTCTTTATCGTACGAAATGATTTTCTCAATGATTTTTTCAGAACCCCCTTCGCTACGTTCGTAAAAGTTCGCCATGGAGGTAGCTTCATCAATGACCCCATCTTTATAACTCTCCATTCTTTTTTCCACCAAAAAACCATCCTCATATTTATATAAAGTGACGTCTTGGTCCGAGTCATTATATTGGGTAATGGTTTTGACCAGCCTTCCAGATTCATCAAATTCGAAGGACTCGTTACCGTAATCCGTAACCACTAAACAAACGTGTACTTTTCCCTTGAGTTCAAAATCCTCTAGCTTAAAAACCTTTATTTCCTGTGCGAGAGAAACATTCAGGACGAATAGGAAAATTGTAAAAAGAACAACGTAGTTTTTTACCATGGTGCAAAAATACTCTGTTCTGGTCGATTTCAAAATCCGTTATCCAGGCTTTTACCGAATTACAGATTTTTCTGAATCTGTCAACCACAAAGCATTGTACACTTTTAGGTACCTTTGAGCACTTTAGAAAATAGTGATGAAAAAATTATTGTCCCTAAGTTTCATTTTGATAGCCTCATGCAATTCTGCTCAAAAAACGGTTGAGGATGCTTCTGATGAAGACAAATCGTACGACCCTATTCCTTATGCAGCTTCCATTACCGAAGATGAGTTAAAAGAGCACCTTTACATTTATGCTTCCGATGAGTTTGAGGGAAGGGAAACAGGACAACCTGGACAAAAAAAGGCGATTGCCTATCTGAAAAAAGCCTATGAGAATTTGAATATACCGGCAGCTAAAGCAAATGGTGATTACTTTCAAGAAGTCCCCTTGGAGGTGGCAAGTGTTCCTACGGGAAATATCACCTTAAATGGGACATCACATACCTTAGGTGATGGGGTGATTTCCTTTACCGCTGCGGAAGGAACTTATAAGGATTTGGTTTATCTGGGCTATGGAATTGAAGATAACGGCTATTCGGATTACGATGGCTTTGATGTTACTGGCAAAATCGTTCTTATTAAAGCCGGCGAACCCAAGGATGAAAAAGGTAATTACATTGTTTCAGGCACCTTGTTACAATCCAAGTGGAGCAATATGTCTGAAGGTATAGGGAACAAGAGCAAGTTGGCCATAGAAAAAGGAGCAATTGGAGTGCTATATGTCGATGCTCAAAATTACGCCCGATACGAAGGCTATTTCAACTTCATGAAAAACAACCAGAGTGGCAGAATGTCCCTTGCTGCGGAAACCAATACCAATTTTCTGATTATGCTCAAAACCAATATTGCCCAAACCTTGGTTCCTGAAATAGATACAGAAAACACTCCAAAAATATTGGATTCAGAGGTGGTTTTGAACATCACCAGCGGTAACAAGGCCGTGAACTCGGAAAATGTAGCGGCCATTATCAAAGGGTCCGAAAAACCAGATGAGTACGTCGTCATCTCTTCCCATCTAGACCACATTGGTGTGACCGCGAGCGGACAAATCAACAATGGTGCAGATGATGATGGTTCAGGTAGTGTGGCTTTGTTGGAAATTGCCGAAGCGTTCAAAAAAGCAAAAGCGGATGGGTTTGGCCCAAAACGTTCCATCATTTTTCTACATGTCACGGGGGAGGAGAAAGGACTTTTGGGTTCAAAATATTATACCGACTACGACCCTATTGTTCCCTTGGAACAAACCGTGGCGAATCTGAATATTGATATGATTGGAAGGATTGACCCTAAACGGAATGGGAATCGAAATTATATCTATTTGATTGGTTCAGATAAGCTCAGTACGGATTTGCATGAGCTTTCCGAAGCGGTGAACGCAAAATATATGAATATTGAGCTGGATTACACGTACAATGACGACAATGACCCCAATCGTTTCTATTACCGAAGCGACCACTATAATTTTGCCAAAAACAATATCCCTATCATCTTCTATTTTAATGGTACGCACCCCGATTACCACCAACCCGGGGACACGCCAGACAAAATAAACTACGATTTGCTCGAAAACCGAACCAGATTGGTATTCCACACGGCATGGGAGCTAGCCAATCGACCTGAAAAAGTAGTGGTGGACAAGGCCACAAAATAAAGCACTCATTATCTGAAAAAGAAAAACCCTTGAATCTTACTTCAAGGGTTTTTTTGGGTGGAAGACCGGGTTCGAACCGGCGACCTCCGGAACCACAATCCGGCGCTCTAACCAACTGAGCTACAACCACCATTTTAAGCGGTCGCAAAGGTAATTTTTTTTCTTTATTCTATCAAAACATTTCTCCTATATCAATGCTACATAAATCCTTTGAAAATTATTACCAAGAAACAGCCCATCACCTGACAACATTTAGAGAACATAGAAATCCATACTTAACTAATTGATGTTCAAAATACTAACCCCATTATTGTTTGGCTGTTTGTTTTTCCCATACCATCACAATATGGGGTTTCACAACAATAAATCCGCTTTTGGACTACCAACCGCTATTTTTGAAAGGTTGTGAGCGTATATTAAAATGCCCCGAATCAAGAAGACCCTTAACTTACACCTTGGATGCCTAGGACTGCTCTTAGTTCTTGGGACAAGTCTCTCTTACTCCAATACGCTCAACGAAAACAAAAGGGATAGCATAGGGTATCGTATCAAGCGTTTGTACTCTACCAAACGTTTCAACAAAAAAGATTCACTTCATCTCGACCTGTTAATCGAACATGCCAAACAGTATCGTTTCATCAACAATGATAGCATGTTGCAGATAACCAATCGGGCAATGAAGTACAGCGAATCCCTGAAATATCAAGGAGGTATTGCCCAATGTTTGGAAAGTTTGGGTAATTATTACTCCGATGCCGGCCGGACTGAAATGGCGGTAACTTACTATACGAAGGGTTTAAAAAAATCAAAAGATTTAGGCCTTACAAAAACGCAGTTGGGTATTATCAACGGACTAGGTCAAGACCATGCCTATGTTGGCAACTATGCAGAAGCCTTAGAACTCTATCTGGAAGGTATCGATGTTGCCACAAAACAGGACGACAAATTGATGCAGTCTATTCTGAACGAAAATATTGCTGGTCTTTATGCAGACCAAAAAGATTTCAAAAATGCTCTAGCTTTTTACGACATCGTACAAAATGTGAACAAAGCCCTAGGGGACGAAATAACCACAGCGGAAACCCAAAGCAATATGGCTTCGTTATATCGGGAAGCCAAAAATTATGAACTGGCAATGTTCAACATCAACAAGAGTATTGCTGTTTTCGAGCGTTTAAAGATATACGCGTGGTTGGCATACGCTTATGAAGTGAAAGGTGGTATTTACTTAGACCAAGGGAAATTCCAGTGGGCATTGTATTGGTATGACCAAAGTAGCATGCTGCATAAAGAGCAATTGGATGACGACCGGGAAAAAATACAGCTGTTCAATGGTATGGCCAAAGTGTATTTAGGCCTAGACCGAGATAGCCTTTCCCTGGAATACGCCAAAGATGGGTTTAGACTCTCCCAAAAAATCAATTCACTTCAGGGGCAAATTGAATGTTCTGAAACCTTGTATAAACTTCACAAGAAGCAAGAAAACACCGATGTAGCCTTGTTTTATCTTGAAATTTTCAAGGCCTTATCCGATTCTTTGTCAAAAGACAAGAACAAACAGAGCTTGGCTTTATTGGAAACCAAATTAGAGCACCAACAGGAGAAACAAGACCTGATTGAAAGTAACGAACAAGCCTTGGCAAAGCAGCGAAACTATATCTACTTTGCTATTTTGACCGTACTTATTCTCTGCACCATACTTTTCTTGATTCGCCGAAGCGAGGGCATTCAAAAGAAGCTATACAACGAACTTAAGCAGAAATCGAAAGTAGTTAGCGAGCGGGAATATGAACTTTCTGAAATCAACAAGACCAAAACAAAACTCTTCTCTATCATAGGGCATGACTTGAGAGGTCCGATAGGAGCTTTGCAAAGTATTTTAAAGTTGTTTTCTGATGGTGAAATTGATAAAAACGAGTTTCTGTCTTTTATTCCCAAACTTCGCTCCGACGTTGACAACATTTCTTTTGCCCTGAACAATTTGTTGTCATGGGGTCAAACCCAACTCAATGGGGTAGTTACCAAACCCAAACGCATCAATTTGGAAAAAGTGGTATCAGGGAATATTCAGCTCCTATCGGAGGTAGCTTCAAGCAAATCGATTAAAATCATCAACCAACTGCCTGAGAACATTTTGATTTGGGCGGACCACAATCAAATTGATATTGTTGTTCGAAACCTGTTGAGCAACGCTATCAAATTCACTCCTGAAAATGGCCTAATCACCTTAGATACTTTGGAAGAAGAACATCATTGGTGTTTTAAAATACGGGATACGGGTATCGGTATGAACAAAGAAATCCAAAAAAGGATTTTTGCTGATGCTACCAACATTACCACTTATGGTACCAATAACGAGCGCGGTACAGGTCTCGGACTCTCTTTATGCAAGGAAATGATTACCAAGAACAAAGGTGAAATTTGGGTGGAAAGTACGCTACGCAAAGGTTCTACCTTCTATTTCACTGTTCCGAAAGCGGAAAAACGCTACCAGCGCACAGGCTAAATCAAATCATCCAACGAATCAACTCCTGGAAGGCGTTCAACGGTAAAACCTTCGCCATGGGCAACTCCTATGAGTCTTCCTAAGTCTCGTGCACGATACGCTACACTGTCCAAAAAGTTTTCACTACTGATGGGAGTTTCCGGCTCATCACTGTCCGGGTCAAAAAATTGCGAGCTGTATGCAAGAATGGCTTCACGCTTCTTTTCAATGAATCCAGAAATGTCCATCACAAAGTCTGGTTCAAGATTCTTCCATTGAATATAATGATACACCGCTTTAGGTCGCCAGGGTTTTTGAATGTCCCCATTCAACTTGGTTTCAATTTTAACTAGTCCGCTCAAGAAACAAGCATCGCTTACCAAAGTGCTACCCTTCGCGTGGTCAATATGTCGGTCATCCACAGCATTGCATAAAACGATATCGGGTTGGTATTGCCTGATTTTTTGAATGATGCCTATCTGATGGGATTTATCGTTCACAAAAAAACCATCGGCATAGGCCATGTTTTCACGAATACTGACCCCTAGGATGGCAGCTGCTGCTTCAGCCTCTTTATCTCGTAAAGCCGCAGAGCCACGGGTACCCAACTCCCCACGGGTCAAATCAATGATACCAACCTTTTTGCCTTTGGCAATTTCCTTGGCGATGGTACCCCCTGCCCCGAGCTCTGCATCATCGGGGTGTGCGCCAAAAACAAGAATATCCAATTTCATACGGTAGGTATGGCTGTTTTTTGAAGTTTAGCTGCGACAATGGCTTGGTTTACGTCTTCTTGTAAGTCTTGAAAGTCTTCAATCCCTAAAGAAAAACGGACCAAATTATCATTGATTCCTTGCTTTTGACGGTCTTCCGGACTCATCAGCGAGTGAGAAGTCTTTACCGGCGAAAGTACTGTACTTTCTACTCCAGCAAGACTCATTGAAGGTTTTACCAAACGTAGATGTTTGAAAAAAAGTGAAACATCTATATCAGAATTCAATTCAAATGAAAGCATTCCACCAAAACCTGACATTTGATTTTTAGCCAAATCATGTTCGGGATGACTTTTCAAGCCTGGGTAATGTACCTTTTTGACCCCATCATGCTGCTCTAAATACTCTGCCATTTGCAGCGCGTTATCATTCTGTGCCTTGACCCGAATCCCCAAGGTTTTCATGCTTCGTTCCAACAGCCAAACGGTATATTCACTCAAATTGGCACCAAAACAGATAGCGGTTTCCCAAACCTGATGCATGTTTTCCGTACTTCCCGCGATAACTCCAGCGGAGATATCACTATGGCCTCCCATATACTTTGTTGCGCTATGCAATACCATGTCAATGCCAAAATCTATCGGCTTTTGATTGATAGAACTCGCAAAAGTATTGTCAATCATGGTCATGATGCTATGTCTCTTGGCCAAATCAGCTACGCCCTTTAAATCCGTTATGGTCAACAAGGGGTTGGAAGGCGTTTCCAAATACAATATTTTGGTGTTGCTACGGATTTCGTTCTCAAAATCAGCTACAGACCAACCATCGGTAAAGGAATATTCAATACCGTATTTCTCCAGCTGTGTCTTGGCGAAGTTATAGGTTCCACCATAGAGGGTTTGTTGAAAAACCACGTGGTCACCGGCTTCTAAAAAAGCCATTAAGGCCATACTGATTGCGGCCATACCACTTGCGAAAACCATCGCTTTTTCAGCATGTTCCAACGCAGCCATTTTTGCAGCTAGGCCTTCTTGGTTTGGTGAGTTGAAATAACGCGGGTAGCGCTTTACATCCACGTCTTCAAAAGCATAGGATGTGGCCATGTACAAAGGAGAGACCGAACTTTTGAATATAGAATCCTCTAGTGTGCCAGCATGTGTGCAAAGGGTATTTTCCTTTTGGTTTTTGTGCATCGAACGTAATTTTTCTAAAGATAATAAACCCCTTAGACTTGTATTTTCTTCCAGTTCCCTTTCTTGAACCAAACCATGGCAATAATTGCGAGCAAAACCTCTGCCGTGGTTATCGCGACGAAAACCCCTGTCGATTTCCATCCTAGGGTAAAAGCGGCCAAATAGGCAAAGGGTAGTTGGTATACCCAAAACGAAACCAAATTGATTTTGGTAGGGGTTTGGGTATCCCCAGCTCCATTGAAGGCTTGGGTCAATACCATACCGTAAGCATAGAATACATAGCCTGCTGCGATAACCTGTAAGCAAAGTGCACCCTTTTCTACCACTACGGGCGTGGTATTGAAAAAGAATATAATATCCTTAGCAAAAAACAAATAGAGTACCGAAACCACAGCCATAAAATAGGCATTGTACTTTCCTGTTATCCAAACGGATTTCTCGGCGCGGTCCGGTTGTTTTGCGCCCAAATTCTGTCCCACTAAGGTAGCTGCCGCGTTGCTCATCCCCCATGAGGGCATCAACGAAAAGAGCATTACCCGTATAGCGATAGTGTAGCCTGCCAAGACTTCACTTCCGAATTCGGACATGATTCGCATCAAAAACACCCAACTGGAGGTTCCAATAAGAAATTGTGCAATCCCTCCAGCCGAAACTCTTATCAAGTTTAGCATCACTTTGGCATCCAGAATAAGATTAGAGGCCAAAAGTTTGATTTTGCTCCATCCGAAAAACAAAATTCCTAGCTGGAATAACACAGCTGTTCCCCGCCCAATGTTGGTGGCAATAGCTGCACCAACCACACCAAATTCAGGAACAGGACCCCAGCCAAATATGAAGATTGGGTCTAATATGATATTTAATCCGTTAGAAAGAATCAAGGTCCACATGGCAATGGATGCATCACCTGCACCCCGAAAAATGGCATTAATCAAAAAGAGTAGCATGATGGTTATGTTACCCCCAATCAACAACTTGGTGTAGCCATGCCCTTCTTCAATTAGGTCGGCTTCAGCACCCATCAAACCTAGAATTTCCCTCGAAAAAAGGAGTCCGAAGATGCCGAATACTATGGATACCAAAATTCCCAGAAAAATGGCTTGAACGGCAGCTCTTCGAGCGCCTTCAATGTCTTCTTCCCCGACACGTCTTGCCACGACGGCAGTGGCCGCCATGCTTAATCCAATGGCTAATGCATAAATCAAGGTTACTACGGATTCGGTCAACCCAATAGTAGCTACAGCATTTACACTAACCTTGGAAACAAATGCAATGTCTACTAAAGCAAAGATGGATTCCATCAGCATCTCCAAAATCATGGGGATGGAAAGCATGAAGATGGCTTTTCGGATGCTACCCGAGGTGAAGTTGGACTCTTTGCCCATTATGGCAGCCCAGAAATACGTAAAAAATTTTTTTATGGATATGGTATTGGTCGTCATTATGACTGAATTATGTGTTGTACAAAAAGAAAGGTGGCCTAGTGAAAGGAGAACGGTTGACCTATGTTGGAGTCAAAACACTAAACCGCGAACACGGACATAATTCTAATTACTTCATAATGATGCAAAGATGAATTTTTTTTCGAAACGAAAAAACTCTTTTTTAAGATTTTGCATAATGCAGGCGATATCGCCAGAGGCTGAGTCCACCTAAAAGCAGTACGCCTGCTAAGGTGTACCAGACAAAAGTTGGTGTGATAACTTGGTCTCCACTCGCATAGCTGTGCAGCCCTACGAGATAGAAATTAACTCCAAAATACGTCATCATGATGCTGGCGAAGGCCAAAACACTCATAAAACTGAACAACCATCTTCCCCGAAGACCGGGTACCAAACGCATGTGGATGACGAAGGCATAAATCATAATGGAAATCAGTGCCCAAGTCTCTTTAGGGTCCCAACCCCAATAGCGTCCCCAACTTTCATTGGCCCATTGGCCACCGAGAAAGTTGCCAATGGTCAACATTACCAAACCTACTGTAAGTGTCAATTCATTGACAATCACCAATTCTTTTAAATTGAGGTCCATTCGTGCTTTGTTCTTTTTAGTGGTCAAAAGCATCAAAAGCAGACTCACTACCCCAAGAATCATCCCAATCGTTAATGGTCCATAGCTCCCCACAATCACCGCCACGTGAATCATGAGCCAGTAGCTATCCAGAACAGGAACTAAGTTCGCAATGGAAGGGTCAACCCAACTTTGGTGAGCAATCCACAACAACATAAAAGTGACAAAACCACTCGCGGCAATGGTCAGTTCACTTTTTCGCCCAAACGCCAATCCCATGGCCATGGTAGCCCAAGACACGTATAAAATACTTTCATAGGCATCACTCCAAGGCGCATGACCGGAAATATACCAGCGTAGAATTAAGCCGACCGTATGCCAGATAAACAAAACAATCAAAGTGCCTTTCAAGAAAAAAGCAGTGGCCTTCCAAACTTCGCGTTCCTTAAAAATTTTGAGTACCAAGACCACAAAAAGAAGGAAGCCAACAACAGCGTAGTACTTGTACAACCGATTGAAAATATCCAACTTATTGTAGAGAATTTCCGTTTTTACTTTCTTCGGCGAGGGCAACACTTCCAAACCGTGATTGATTTGATTTTGCTTAAAAGCTTCCAACAGCTTATCAGGACTGGAATAATCTCCAGTGGCGATGGCACCTTGAAGTTCCCTTAAGTAATAGGGCATAACATTTTGGATGAAGTTGGAATACAACGAATCGGACACTTGGTATTGCCCGGAACGATATTCCACTGCCGATATCCATTTGTTGTTCTCATCATTTAGCAGTGGAAAGATTTTCAAAATCTGTCCACTCAAAGCGATGTTTAGCAAGCTTAAGCGTTCCCCGACCTTTTTAAAGTCTTTTTCGAAGTTGGACGGATTAGTGGTAGAAGTCGCTTTTTGAAGGTAAGGTTCTAATTTGTAGCGCCCTTGGGCATCAAAAAAGTCTGTCGCTTTTACGTACTTGGTACCACTTGGCACTCCAATGATTTTGCGAATACTATCATTCTCGCGCTTCGCCAATGCCACGAATTCCGTATTGTACCAAGCGCCTGGATTTAGCATCATGGATAGGAAAACCTGGTTGGCATCTAAGTCTTGATATGTATTTTTTTCGCTAATCTTTCGTAAAACCTCAGAAGCGAAAGTATGAATGGGTTTCATACGCCCTCCTGAATCCTGAATGACCAATTCCCCAAACTTTTCAGCATGGTTAGGGTCTACCTTGGTGCTTTGGATGATGGAATCGACCTGTTCTTGTGTGGGTAGAACGTTATGGAGATGGCTCTCTTCCGAATCTTGGGCAGAAACAAAACTAGTAAGGAGCAGTAAACCTATTGTAGTCAACGCCGCTTTTTTCTTGCGTACTTTCTCCAAGCTTTTAGCCAATTCGGAAAAGCGGGTTTTTCCGAAGAACATGATTCCCATCAAACCTGCGTAGAGTAAAAAGTAACCGATATAAGTAATCCAAGTACCCCAAAAGTCATGGTTTACCGACAGGACGGTTCCCTTTTCGTCAGGATCAAAACTGGCCTGAAAGAAGCGATACCCTTTATGGTCCAGTATATTGTTCATGAAAATATCATAGTCAAATGGACGCTCATCTTGAACCGTAACCTTGCTCATAAAGGATGAGTAGCCTGTTTCGGTACCAGGATACTTTTCGGCAATAAAATCTTGCAATTGAATGGAAAATGGAAGTTCATGTACCTTGGAACCATAGGCCAAAGACAAGTTCAAATCGCCAAGTTGAATTCTATCGGAAAACTGTGCACTACCCTTTCCTCCCAGGAGATTAAATTCTTGGGATACCCCATTGGCCTGTACATTGACCACTAATGCATCCAAACTATTTTTAGTCACTTCATCCTCTGGAATTTTAACCACTCCATAACTCCCGCGAACCAGTGGCTCAGGAATCACGAACTGCATCCCCGCAATATTGTACAGGGACCGCATCTGTAATATTTGCAAGGAATCTTTGAAAACCGAGCCTTGAAATTGGTCTGCCATTCGCATAAAAGAGCCTTCAAATGGAGTCTCGATTTGCAAACCGGAGGCGTCTCCAAGAATATTGATAGCGCCATTCGTACGATTGTTTAGGGAAAACAAAACGTTATGAATGCTAGCAATTTGTCCATCTTCCAAATAGTGTTCGTGACGTTGCCCATCACCCGCTTCTACAATTTTTAGATATTGCTTTCCATTTTCGTCCGGAATCAATCCCTCTTTTGCCCCCGAAACAAAATCTACGTAGCTGACAGAAACCTGTTTCCCGTTAAAGTCGGCTTTCCACGGGAGCGAAGCACGCATTCCTTCCGCAGTAATCAAAACCTCATCTTGAAGAATTTTCCGCTTGGGTTCCCCATTGACATCCCCATCAATATTAACGGTCAGGTAGGTTTTATCAGAATAAAATCGGTTTTCCGATTTTCCTTCCCGTATGGGCATCATCCCTTCATAACTAATATAGCGGGTAACAAAAGCACCAATAATGATAAGAATCCAAGACAGATGGAGTACCAAAACAGGCCATTTTTTCCAACTCAACAATCGATACCTGAAGATATTCCCGGTAAAATTAATGGCAAAAAACACCATGATGGCTTCAAACCAGGTCGCATTGTAGATGTAAATCCTCGCGGTTTCTGTGCTATACCAACTTTCCAAAAAAGTTCCCAGTCCCATCGCCGCCGCGAAGACCAAGAAAAGCACTGCCATCAATTTGGTAGAAAAAAGTGTCTTTTTCAGGATGTCAATCATGGATATGATGCTCTGTTTGGCATGCAAAATTACCACCTTTTAAGCAGTTTCCATTTAAAGTAGCGTTTCAAAAGGTTAAACAGAATTGTTAATTCTTTTAAAAAATGTAAAAACCCGAATTGTGTACTTTTGAACATGCTCACTGTAGTACTTGTTGGCACGGGTAACGTGGCAGAACATCTTTATCATGCTTTTGAAAGTAACAAAGCCATAGAGGTTGTTGCCGTGCTGGGGCGAAATGCTTTGAAAAGCCACCCTTTCGGGGAGAAATTTTCGTTGAATCCCAACTACGAAAATTTACCCGTAGCCGATATCTATCTTCTTGCTGTTTCTGATAATGCCATTCAAGAAGTTTCAAAACAATTGAGCAGTAGCCAAAGGTTTTTGGTACACGTATCTGGGGCAACGCCCCTAGAAAGTATCAGAGGGGATAGAAAAGGGGTCTTTTATCCCTTGCAAACCTTTACCAAAGGTAAAACCCTTAATTTCAAGGACATCCCTATTTTGGTAGAAGCCAATTCAGCAGCATTGGAAACCTTGCTTTTGGAATTGGGCAATAAGATTTCCGATACCGTACAAACCGTATCTTCCAAAAAGAGGGAAAAACTGCACCTAGCTGCTGTTTTTGCCAATAACTTTGTAAATCATTTATTCGCCATTAGCGAAACCATTTGTACCCAGGAAGACGTTTCATTTGATTTGCTTAAACCTTTGATTTATGAAACAGCACGTAAGCTAAAGACGTTGTCCCCCAAACAGGCGCAAACGGGACCTGCGAAACGGGGAGATTTGGAGACCATGAAAAAACACCTGTCACAATTGAGCGATAGCCAGACCAAAGACATGTATACCCTAATGAGCCAAGCCATTCGAAACTATCATGAAAAAGAACTATAAAGAATTATTAAACGACATTACCACCTTCGTTTTTGATGTGGATGGGGTTTTTACCGACGGCTCCATATTGGTGACCTCTTCGGGAGAAATGTTGCGTAAAATGAATGTTAAAGATGGTTATGCGTTGAAGACCGCATTGCAAAAAGGCTATAGGGTCTGCATCATTTCAGGCGGAACGAACCCCGGGGTCAAAGAACGCTTGAAAGGTTTAGGGGTAACCGATATTTATTTGGGTGCTCACTACAAGCAAGAACCTCTTGAGGAATTCTTGGATATTTATGAAATCGACCCAAAAAATGTATTGTACATGGGGGATGATATTCCCGATATTCCGCCCATGAAAATGGTCGCATTGGCTACCGCGCCCCAAAATGCCGTGGCGGAAGTTAAGGCAATAAGTGATTACGTTTCCCATAAGAATGGGGGTGATGGTTGCGTTCGGGACATTATTGAACAAGTGCTCAAAGTACGAGGGGACTGGAACGACAATCTAAGTGCCAAAAATGATTGAAAATCCCCTAGCGGAAAGGTTAAAAGGACACAAACTCATACTCGCCTCGGGTTCGCCAAGACGTAAACAATTTTTGATGGATATGGGGCTTCCGTTTGAAATCCTCAAAAAGGAGGTAGAGGAAGTCTATCCCAACCACTTGAAAGGCAAGGAAATTTCTGAATATCTAGCAAAACTCAAAGCCGAACCTTTTCAAAATAACTTGGATAGTGGAGATATTGTTTTAACCTCAGATACGGTAGTTTGGAACGAAGGCGAATCCTTGGCCAAAGCAAAAACCGTGGAGGAAGCTGTGGTCATGTTACAGAAACTTTCCGGAAAATGGCACGAAGTGATTACTTCGGTATGCTTTACCTCAACGAAGACGCAACATGTAGTGTCCGAAACAACTAAAGTGAAAGTTGCAGATTTACCTTTGGCGGAAATCCAGTTTTACATTGCTTCTTGCCAACCTTTTGACAAAGCAGGGGCATACGGTATTCAAGAATGGCTGGGCTTGATAGGCATCTCCGAAATACAAGGTTCTTACACCAACGTAGTGGGCTTACCTACCCATCTCGTTTACAAAACGTTAATGGACATGGTGGGCTAAATCCGCTTGCGTACCTTTATAAAAACTTCTGTGATGCTCAAGAAAATCCTAATCCCGCTATCTTTTGTAAGTTCTTTGCTGTTGGTTCTCACCACATCAAGTTGTATCGATGAGACCAAAGCGAAAACCAAAACTGCTTCAGAAGACAGTTATGAAGCCCCGGAAACCAAAGAAGAAACTACCGACGATGGTGGTATAACCGAAGCGTTCAAAAAATATTGGTTTGCCGGTGAGGCTGAGATTACCTCCTACACCTTGGAACAAGCCCGCTATGGAGAAATTCGGAAGGGTACTTCTGTGTTGATTTATGTGACTGAACCCTTTTTGCCTGAAAAACAGGTAAAGGCAGACTACAACAATCCAGATAATGTTCAGGTCCTAAAGCTGAATGCCACAAAGAATTTTTTGACTGGGATTTATCCCTACTCCATCATGTCCAGCACCTTTTATCCTTTGAAAGATGACCAGCATGCGATAAAGACAAGTTTTTCATCCCAAGAGTGGTGTGGACAAGTGTATGCCCAAATCAATAATCGTGAGGAATTTGAAATCACTTCACACTCTTATTTTGAGCGCGAAGCGGATGAAACGTTCGAATTGCCCAAAAACTGGATGGAAAATGAGATTTGGAACAAACTACGTATCGCCCCGGAAAAGCTTCCCCAAGGCAAAGTGAAAATGATTCCTTCTTTGGAATTCCTTCGACTCAAACATGGAAAGGTGCAAGCGTACGATGCAGAAACCACTTTGGTAGCAAAAGGAGATATGTATGAATATTCCATTTCGTATCCAGACTTAAAGCGAGATTTGACCATTGCCTTTTCCAAATCATTTCCCCATACCATAGAAAGCTGGTCGGAGTCCTTTGTTAGCGGCTATGGTGCCAACGCCAAAACCTTGACCACAACTGGAAAAAAATTGAAGCAACTAAAGACGGCCTATTGGTCCCAGAACGCAAATAAGCACTTGGTCCTGCGGGATAGTCTGGGAATCTAACCCTGTAAAAGTCCATGTTAAAGATGTCGTAAAACGACAATGGCCTCTTGCTAATCTTTCTATATTTGGCAAAACCGCTAAAAACGTACCCATGCGCATTTTTCTGGTCCTTGGGTTGACCATCTGTTTTCACGTTTCTTTCTACGCACAATCCCTCAAATCCCCTACTTCTGCTGAATTGCACCACAAGCTTCAAAAGCTGAATTTTTTGGGAACGGCCTTGTACGTAGCAGCACATCCAGACGATGAAAACACGCGTTTGATTGCATATCTGTCCAATCACACCAAAGCGCATACCACTTATCTTTCCTTGACCCGAGGTGATGGTGGACAAAATCTTATTGGACCGGAACTCAGAGAATTGTTGGGAGTTTTACGAACACAAGAACTGTTGGGTGCTAGACGCGTCGACGGTGGGCACCAACTTTTTTCAAGGGCAAATGATTTCGGATTTTCCAAAAACCCAGATGAAACCTTAAACATATGGGACAATAAAGAAGTATTGGCCGATGTGGTTTGGGCCATTCGACAGCTAAAACCGGATATCATCATCAACCGTTTTGACCATAGAACGCCAGGTACCACCCATGGACACCATACTGCATCCGCAATGTTAAGTGTAGAAGCTTTTGATTTGGCGAATCGTACCGATGCCTATGCGGACCAGTTGAGCTATACGGAAACTTGGCAGCCTTCACGGCTGTTTTTTAACACCTCTTGGTGGTTTTATGGCAGTAGGGAAAAATTCGCGGAAGCGGATAAGTCCAACTTGGTTTCCATGGACATTGGAGTCTACTACCCTGCTTTAGGAATTTCAAATAATGAAATTGCCTCTTTAGCCAGTAGTCAACACCTTTGCCAAGGATTTGGTCGTTTGACGCAGCGCGGTTCCCAAGAGGAGTATGTGGAATTGCTCAAAGGGGATATGCCGAAGGACAATAATCTATTTGAAGGCATCAATACTAGATGGGACCGAATGGAAGGTGGAGCCGCCATCGGTGAGATTCTATACAAAGTTGAGAACGATTTCAATTTTGCTGACCCTTCCGTACACGTACCAGATTTAGTTAAAGCCTATGCCCTATTGCAACAGAGTAAGGACGAACATTGGAAAAAAATGAAATCCGAACCTCTTAAGGAGCTTATCCTGAAATGCGCGGGGATTTTTTTGGAAGCCAATAGCAAAGCCTCCTTTATTACAGCAGGATCTAGTATTCCCCTAAAAATAGAGGCTATCAACAGAAGTGCGGTTCCGGTAAGCTTAAAAACGCTTCAAATCAATGAAGTGCCAGAAAGTTCAATGATGTCAAATCTGGTTTTGGCAGAGAATCAGAAAAACGAGCTTACCTTACAATTGGAAGTGCCGGCGGCTATGAAAGTATCAGGCCCCTATTGGTTAAAATCTGAGGGAACTTTAGGAATGTATCAAGTTGAGGACCGAGATTTGATTGGTAAACCCGAAACACCGGATGCCTTCACCTTGGAGGCGGTTTTGGACATTGATGGCACAACCATTTCGTTTACCCGGCCGGTGCAACATCGTTTTTCAAAACCGGATGAAGGAGAACTTATTGACCCCTTTGTAATAAGCCCGAAGGTGTCCTCAAAATTCACGGAAAAAGTGGTGGTTTTCCCTTCTTCAGAACCCAAAACAGTACAGGTAAAAGTCAAGGCTTTTGAAGATAACCTCGAGGGTACCTTATCGCTCGAACATCCTGAAGGTTGGACGGTATTGCCGCAACAAATTCCGTTTGATATTAAAAAGACCGGTGAGGAAATCAATCTGACCTTCACTGTGACGCCCTCAATTGATGACAGCACTGGATTCTTGAAAGCAGTTGCAAAGGTATCCGGAGAAAAAATAGACAAGGAATTGGTTGAAATCAACTACAACCATATCCCCAAACAAACCGTTCTGTTGCCTTCACAAGCCAAAGTAGTGCGCACGAACATCCAAAAAACAGGAGAGCATATCGGATATATCATGGGCGCCGGGGATAAAATTCCAGAAAGTTTGGAACAAATAGGGTTTAAAGTACATACCATAGCGCTAAACTCCTTAGAGCCCGGAGATCTGGACAAGTACGACGCCGTCGTTGTTGGCATTCGAGCCTATAACGTCGTTGATGCATTGAAATTCAAGCAACCTTATCTACTGAATTACGTGGAGCAAGGCGGAAACCTTATCGTACAATACAACACGGCCGGAAGATGGCGGAAGCAATTTGACAATATTGCCCCCTATCCTTTGACCATTTCAAGAGACCGCGTTACCGATGAAAAGGCGGACGTGGAAATATTGAGTAAAGACCATGCCATCGTAAATTTTCCGAATAAGATTACCGAAAAGGACTTTGAGGATTGGGTTCAAGAACGCGGATTGTACTTCCCCAATCAATGGGCGCCTGAATTTACACCTGTTCTTGCCATGGGGGATACGGGCGAAGGGGTGAAAAAAGGAAGTCTTCTCGTAGCTTCTTATGGCAAAGGACATTACATCTATACAGGGTTAAGCTTTTTTAGGGAGCTTCCCGCCGGCGTACCTGGCGCATATCGCATTTTTGCCAACATGCTGTCCTTGGGAAAAACCAATGTGGTAAGCGATTCAAAAATAAAAGGTTGATGAACGAACGTTTTGAATGGAAAAAGCAATATACTATCGTGCTGCTTATCAATGCGCTATATATCATCATCTTTTACCTAATCATGCTTTTTAACAATTGAAATACTGAATGGCCGCATTAGATTGGATTGTGCTGGGCAGCACTTTGTTGTTCATTGTTGGGTATGGGGTTTGGAAAACCAAAGGCAGCAAAAATGTAGATGATTATGTTTTGGGAGGCAACGATGCCAAATGGTGGACTATAGGCCTTTCCGTGATGGCTACCCAAGCCAGCGCCATCACTTTTCTTTCCACGCCAGGCCAGGCATTTCATGATGGATTGGGTTTTGTGCAATTCTATTTTGGCTTACCCTTGGCCATGGTGGTCATTTGTTTGGTTTTTATTCCCATTTACCGAAGACTCAAAGTCTTTACGGCATATGAAATGCTGGAAGGGCGATTTGACCTGAAAACCCGAACGTTAACTGCCGTTTTATTCTTAATTCAACGCGGACTGGCGGCCGGCATCACCATTTTTGCACCCTCTATTATTCTTTCGGCTGTACTGGGCTGGGACTTGCGTACGTTGAATGTCATAATTGGAATTTTGGTGATTATCTATACCGTTTCCGGAGGCACCAAAGCCGTTAGCGTCACGCAAAAACAACAGATGTTTATCATCATGACGGGCATGTTCTTTGCCTTCTTCTTCATTCTAGGCTCCCTACCTACCGGAATTTCCTTTGGAGAAGCGCTCAAAATTGCCGGAGCGAACAATAAGCTTGAGATTTTGGATTTTACATTGGATACTTCCAACCGTTATACGTTTTGGAGTGGAATTACTGGTGGTTTCTTTTTGGCGTTGGCCTATTTTGGAACGGACCAAAGTCAAGTACAACGCTATCTTTCTGGGAAATCGATACGAGAAAGCCAATTGGGATTGATTTTCAATGGTATCCTCAAAATACCGATGCAATTTTTTATTCTTTTGGTGGGAGCCATGGTTTTTGTGTTTTACCAGTACAACCATTCCCCTATCAACTTCAATCCTGCAGCAACAGAAGCGGTACTGGCCTCGGAATATGGAGACGATTACAGACATTTGGAAGAAGACCATATGGCCTTAGAAGGTGAAAAACGTAGAGCCCAATATGCTTTTGCTAGCGCTATGGAACTAAAAGAATACAATGCCATTGCCCAAGCAAAGGAAGATATTTTAAAAATCAACCGACAAGAGAAAGCGAATCGGGATGCTGCCAAAACCTTAATTGAACAAGCGAATGATAGCGTGGAAACCAACGACAAGGACTATGTTTTCATCCATTTTATTCTAAACAACCTGCCCAATGGTCTAATTGGGCTCTTGCTGGCCGTAATTCTTTCAGCTGCAATGTCATCCACCGCCTCCGAATTGAATGCCCTGGGCACCATTACCGCATTGGATTTGTACAAAAGGCAACAAAAAAAGGATAAGGATGAGAAACACTATTTGCAAGCTACGAAGCTGTTCACTTTGCTTTGGGGTATTTTAGCCATTATAATAGCCTGCGTAGCCAATCTTTTTGATAACCTTATCCAATTGGTCAACATTATCGGTTCCATATTTTATGGCAATGTACTTGGGGTGTTTTTGTTGGCCTTCTTTTTCAAATTCGTTCGGGGGAACGCCGTATTCATTTCCGCAGTAGTTACCCAGATTATCGTCATCATTGCCATGCTCATGGATTGGATGTCCTATCTATGGCTGAATGCATTTGGTTGTTTGATGGTTATCCTACTGGCAGTAGTCTTGGAAAGTTTTGACGGACTGTTACAAAGACCTCCGGTAAAAAAATAAAGCCCACCCCCAAGGGCAGGCTTTTTTCTTTTATGAAACGGGAAAGTCTATAGCGCTCCCCACTCTTTCAAGGAATCCTTATTCAATTTTACGTAATCAGAATTCCCTGCAGTTTCAGCAGCAGCCATGGATTTTTTAGCTGCCTCAATGGCCGCTTCTTTATCACCGAGCTTTGCATAAATCAAAGATTGCTTGCGCATCAACCAAAATGCACTATCATTTAAGGTCAAGGCTTTTTCAATCCATTCTTTAGCTTTGTTCAGGTCCTTGTCTTCATCCAAGTAGTAGGATGCTGCGGCGTAATATTCGTTCGCTGAAGGACCTGCCATCAATTTGGCAATACTCTTATCTGCTTTTGCCACAGTAGGCACTTCAAACTTCACTCCCACATAAGTGTTTTCCCAAATCATGCCCAAGCTTGCTCCGTTGTTGTGCACATCGTCAATGGTAATGGTAAAGGTTTCAACCGGCATTTCCATATTGAAAACTTGTACCATGCTTCTCGCTGCTACTTTGCTATCATCCCATTCTCTTGGCGTACCCCAGTTATTGGTATCCGTGTAGAAGATTACCTCCCACATGGTTTTTCCAGGTTTGGTAAAAATGGCGTAAGTACCAGCCTTCAAGGTTTTGCCATCCAAAGTAATGCTGTCGCTAAAAGTTACCATAGTATTGCGGTTGGCACCCGTACGCCAAAGCGCATCATAAGGAACCAAATCACCGAAAATAGTTCTACCTTTCATCGAGGGTCTTGAATATTCCACAGTAACATCGGTCAAACCCACCTGTTGTTTTAGCGTGGAACTAGGACTAGGTTGCGGTGTCTGTAATTGAGCTTGCATTCCTGCACTAGCAACCAAAATCGTAAAGAGAACGATTATTTTTTTCATTTTACTCATGTTTTAGATTCGTTAGTGCCACAAAACTAAAAATAATGCTTCCCTGAACTTGTTAAGGTTCCCTTAAATCGAACCAACACAAACAATATGTCTTTGTTTAATTTTTTAGTATTTTCTTTAAACAAAATTGAATTATCTTTGTGCAAATTCGGTTATGCAACTGTATCAAATTCGTTCCAAACAAGTCTTGCCCATAAGCAGAAAAGAGGCCTGGGATTTTCTTTCCAATCCAGCAAATCTTAAGGTCATCACCCCTGAACACATGGGCTTTCACATTTTGGACGGGGCGGAACAGCCGATGTTTCCAGGTCAAATCATACAATATAAAGTTCGCCCTTTTCCTTTTTTGGAGATGAAATGGGTCACTGAAATAACCCATGTGGAAACCGAGCACTATTTCGTGGATGAACAACGGTTTGGCCCATATGCCCTTTGGCATCATAAACACTTCATCAAAGAAGTTGAACGCGGCGTAGAAATGCAAGACATTGTGGATTATAAACTCCCTTTTGTAATTTTGGGAAAACTGGCCCATCCCCTATTGGTCAAAAAACAACTCCAATCCATTTTTAAGTTCAGGGAACAAAGACTAGCAGAAGTTTTTGGAACGGTTGAAGGGGCAGAAAATATATTGGAAATCAAAGCTATTTAAATGAAAAAGAATATTGTGTTGGTAGGGGGTTCCTACGGTATTGGAAATGAAATTGCAAAGACAATGAGTGCCGAAAACTCGGTTTTTGTTGCTTCGCGCACCTCCGAAGGTTTATCGGGAATGAATATTCAGCATTTCCCATTTGATGCGGAACAAGATGACTTATCCAGCCTTGCCCTACCCGAAGAGATTCATGGATTTGTGTTCTGTCCAGGGTCCATTAATCTGAAACCCATCAAAATGCTTGGACTGGAAGCCTTTGAAAAAGACATGCAAGTGAATTTTTTCAATATGGTGAAGGCTGTAAAAGCAATTTTGCCGAAAATGGCCGAAGGCAGTAGCATGGTCTTTTTTAGTACCGTTGCTGTGGGCACGGGAATGCCATTTCATACGAGTGTTGCCGCCGCCAAAGGAGCCATTGAAGGCTTTGCCAAATCGCTTGCTGCGGAGTATGCGCCAAAAATACGTGTAAACGTCATCGCGCCTTCTTTGGTCGATACGCCACTAGCAGGTCGTTTGCTTAGCAATGACAAGAAAAAGGAAATGATGTCACAACGCCATCCGCTGAAACGCGTCGGAACCGAAACCGACATCGCAAACATGGCAGCCTTTTTATTGAATTCGGAAAATAGCTGGATTACTGGGCAAATTATTGGGATTGATGGCGGCATGTCCACCCTGAACGTTTCGTAAATGAAAGATACCATTTCCATTTTTTGGTTCCGTCGTGACCTGAGATTGGATGATAATGTTGGTTTTTATCAAGCGTTAAAATCTGGTCACAAAGTGATGCCCATATTTATTTTTGACACGGATATTCTCAATGAGTTACCGGAGGATGATGCACGCCTAAGCTTTATCTATGAAGCGCTAAAAAAAATGCATCAAACCCTGAAGTCCGAATACGGAAGCGGAATTGCGATGTATCACGGAAAACCCAAAGCTATTTTTGAAACACTTTGCGAAACCTACGATGTTGTCTCGGTTTTTACCAATCACGACTATGAACCTTATGCCAAAAGTCGTGATACGGAAATCCAGAGTGTACTGGACCAAAAGAAAATTCCGTTTAGAACTTTTAAGGATCAGGTGATTTTTGAAAAAAGTGAGATAGTCAAAGATGATGGTAAGCCATATGTGGTCTACACCCCTTACAAAAACAAATGGAAAGCGCTGTTCAATCCTTCCCTACATGTATTGAATTACGATACGTTTTCACACTTTGAGCAGCTTTACCAAAAGGGTGATTACCCGCAAATATCCCTTAATGAAATGGGATTTAAGGTCGCCAGCATTAAGGTTCCTGACTACACGGCAACACCAAAACTCATAGAGAATTACGAAGCCACAAGGAACTTTCCTGGAATCGAAAAGGGCACCTCAAGGTTAGGGCCTCACCTTCGCTTCGGAACGGTTTCCATTCGAAAAATGGTTCAAAAGGCTATTGCAGAAGATAACGAGGTATTCTGGAGCGAGCTGATTTGGCGAGAGTTCTTCATGCAAATCTTATGGCATTATCCGCATACGGTACACAAAGCCTTCAAGCCCAAGTACGACCGAATCGCTTGGCGAAATAATGAAGAGGAGTTTGAAAAATGGAAAAACGGACAAACGGGTTATGCTTTGGTCGACGCTGGAATGCGAGAACTGAATACTACGGGGTACATGCACAATCGTGTGCGTATGTTGGTCGCTAGTTTTCTATGCAAGCACCTGCTTATTGATTGGCGTTGGGGAGAGGCGTATTTCGCAGAAAAACTATTGGATTACGAACAAGCAAGTAATGTGGGCAATTGGCAATGGGCTTCCGGTAGCGGTGTAGATGCCGCCCCTTACTTCCGAATTTTCAATCCAATGACCCAAGTGGATAAGTTTGACAAGCAACGAAAATATATCAGTACATGGGTTCCTGAGCTTCAGGAACTAACCTATCCGCAAAAAATGGTAGACCATAAATTTGCCAGAGAGCGTTGCTTAAAAGTATATAAGGAAGCTGTGAGCTAGGGCCTTTTTCGTACTTTTATCTAGTAGGTACGAAAGCCCAACTTTAGATTTTCACAGCATCCAACAAATAAAAAAAGAAAGAGATGTTTGGAATGTTCAAAAAGAAAAGTGAGGTCGAAAAACTGCAACAACAGTATCAAAAACTAATGAAAGAAGCTTTTGAGCTTTCTAAAATCAATCGGACTGAAAGTGATAATAAATATGCCCAGGCCGATGAAATCCAGAAAAAAATAGAAGCCCTTTCGCAACCCTAAACCAATAATGCACATACGCTTTCTGCTGTCTTTTTTATGCGGCATTTTAGTCCTGCAAGCCCAAGAAAAACCGTTGGCCCTATTTGAGCCTTTGATGCAAAAAGAATGGTCTGCAGAAGGTAAATGGGGTGATGGTTCCATTTTTAAACAAGAACTTCAAGTAGAATATAGTCTTGACAGCACGCTGGTCTTAGTAAGGTCCAAAGGCTTTACCAATACAGAACAGAGCCAGTATGGCAATCGAAACCATGGTGTGCGGCGATTTGATGCCAAAGCCAAACAACTAATGTTTTACGAATTTGATGTGTTTGGCGGTGTAACCCAGGGAACCGTGAGCAAGAAGAACAAAGACATCATCTACACTTATGAATACCAGAGCACTACGGTAACCGATTATTGGGAACATGTTGATGCCAACACCTACAAATTCAAGGTGGGCGTTTATGATGGGGTTTGGCAGCAAGTATTTTTGGAAACCACCTTCACGAGTAAACCCCTAAAATCCCAAACATATCATTTTGACCATCAATCCTTGGTAGTAAGCAATCTCATGGAAACAGGAGATTTCTATCGGGATGTGATGGGGTTGGAAGAAATTCCGCATCCAGAGCAAAAACCTGGTTTTCGCTGGTTTACCATTTACGGAAATTCGAAGTTGCAGCTGGTCAAAAAAGAATTCAATGAGTTTCCAAAAGACAAGAGCATTCATTTCAGCTTGTCGGTTTCCAATTTGGAAAAGTTCATCGAAAACCTGCTGGTCCATGATGTGCTTTTTTATGATTGGCCTGGGAACGAGAATGCGGTCACGGACAGGGCAGACGGTGTAAAACAAATCTACCTTCAAGACCCGGAGGGATACTGGCTAGAAATCAATACGGCGGCCCACTAGAAGAATTGTCCAATTCCGAAAACGATTCCATTACTTCCATCCTCAGAAACCCCGATACCATAATCCAATCTGAAGACGGCGTTGAATATCCGTTTATGAATAAACCGAATCCCTACGCCTGGGAATACACGAAAATTGGTACTGGAAAAGAGTTCTGAAAAGTCCTCCCCCGGATTTCTCCAACTGCCAGCATCCAAGAAAGCGTTTCCTTGAAATGCAAACCATCCTTTTTCATAAAAGGTATGGCGGTACTCCGTATTCAGTACAATAGCTGCAGTACCTCTATCAACGGTCGTTCCCACCCCTCTGATATTGAGCTGATTGTCCAAAGTGAAGGGCGCAAAAGGGGAATCCTCATTACCAATAGCCGCTGCAAAACGAAGCCTGCTGGCCCAGTTTCCTCTTTGCTTTACTTTTTTATAGTAGATAAAATCATTTCTCAGAGACAAAAAGTCACCTAAAAAAGTTTCCGTTTGTTCATCACCTTCCAAAAAAGTAAAGTATTGCGCAGTGAACTCATTGTTGATTCCATCGATATACTGATAGTCGATATCAATATTTATATAGCGGTAAAAGGCACGATAGGATAGTCTATCAGCTGCTAGGGAAAATGGGGTGTCCGGAATAGGGTCTTCACCAATAAAATCATATGATTCTTTGATGAAACTAGCGCCAACTTCGGCTTCGTTGTGAAAATCAAATGAGAAAATGATATTCCCTTCAAGAGCACGACTGTTAAAGCGATAGTCCTTGGTTCCTGCACTAAAAAAAACCGGTTCTTGAGTCGTATTATCTTGATAACTGAACCCAAGTCCTACTTTATCACTAAATAAAAAGGGGTGCTCGTAAAAAAAACCATAAGAATCAAAAACATTTCGGGAGTAAAAACCACCTATAAGCTGGTTATTGCCCAAAAAGTTGAATTCGAAAGCGGACAACCTAAACGCAAAATCTCCATTGTTGGCTGTGGCTATACGCAATCCCGGAATAATGGTAAAATTTTCAACTACATCATACTTTACGATAGTTTGACCCTCCCGCTCCAAAAGATCATAACTAGCACTCGCTATTCCTGGCAGCCGTTTTAACCGTTCCACATCGGCAGCTATCTTAAGTGTATCGACTACATTATTGGGTTTCACTTTTACCAGCCTTCGCAAAAAACGCTCTTTGGTTCGTTTCAGCCCTGAAAATTCAAGACCCTCTACAGTCCTTTGGGCAAAAACAGAGGAGGACATCAGCACCAAAACGAGAAATAAGCGTTTCATAATCATTCTATTTGATGTAGAATAGGACGTTACCTTAAATCATTCCATACATTTTCTTAACACTTTTTAAGACCTGTACCTCAATAACCTACCGCTATTTCGACTATCATTGAGGTACTTTATAAAAACAGCGATGAGCGACAGTATCCTTCAGACCTTTCCCCTTGGATTTCCATGGCAGACCCAGGACCCCTTTCTGTTTTGCGTATACCACTTGGACCACTATCCCAAAGGAGAATCAAACATGGGTCCGGCCGTAGAACTTTTACAAGGTCGAAATATTGGAAATGATTTCACCTTAAAAGACGGTTGGCGTATGTACCACGGGCAGACCATTCCTGGTTTTCCATATCACCCCCATCGCGGTTTTGAAACCATAACTATTGTAAACAAAGGCATTTGTGACCATTCCGATTCTTTGGGCGCCGCAGGTCGTTTCGGCCATGGTGATGTGCAATGGATGACCGCGGGTAGTGGCGTGCAACATTCTGAAATGTTTCCCTTATTAAATGAGGAAGACGAAAATCCACTGGAGCTTTTTCAAATCTGGTTGAATTTGCCCGCCAAGGATAAATTTGTTGACCCTCATTTTAAAATGCTTTGGCATGAAGACATTCCCGTAGTGCATGAAAAAAATGCTAGCGTTAAGGTCATTGCCGGAAGTTATAATTCGGCACAAGCCCCAAATCCTGCGCCAAATTCTTGGGCAGCCGAACCCAACAATCAGGTAAATATTTGGAATATTTCAGTGGCTGACCAAACGGAATTTACCCTTCCCGCTTCTAAAGCTGGACTTAGTCGAGTGCTTTATTTTTACGAAGGTGATTTTATCCATATTGGGCAAAGAAAGGTTAATGTCCATTTCGGGATTGCTTTACATAGTGATGAAGCAGTCACGCTCACCATTGGAGAAAAGCCTGCCTCATTTTTATTGCTTGAAGGCAAACCCATTGCAGAACCTGTTGCCAAGTACGGTCCTTTTGTGATGAATACTGAAGTTGAAATTCAGCAAGCCATGGAGGCGTACCAACTGACCCAATTCGGAGGTTGGCCTTGGCCGTACCCAGATAATGTTCACGACAAGGATAAAGGTAGGTTTGCACTGTATCCTGACGGCATGTTGGAAGAAAGGTCTTAAAACATCTGTTTAAGTTTTTCAAAAACAACTTCCGATAGATAACCTTAAAAAATCGTTGCTTTTTATTAAAAATCCCTGATTTACTTGTTTTTGTTCACCTTTTTGTGCTCTTTTCGTCGATTTTGTTAGAAAAAATTGAACAAAAAATCTATATTTGATACGCAACCTTTATCAATTTTTGCATAATGCATTCGCTAGTGTATCGTTCTACGGCTAGTGATTCCTTCGCAGTTCCCGAGATTTATAAAATGTTGGGTGATGCGAGAAATTACAATGCCGAGCATCAAATTACAGGATGTCTCCTTTACCACAATAAACAATTCCTTCAGTTATTGGAGGGAGATGAAGCTGAAGTGATTCCACTTTTTGAGCGCATCAGTAAAGACCCACGTCATACGGATTTGACCATTTTATCCCAAAGTCCTTTGCGAAATCGAATATTCGATGAATGGAGTATGGCATTTCATGATTACGGTCTTAATGGAAGCTCCGCTTACATAAAAATGAAACAAATCGACAATTTTTTTGAACAATCCAACGCTTTTGCCAAACCGAGCAGACTGGCTATGGAGTTCTTTTCCAATGTGAAGGATGTATTGTTTACAGAACCCCTACATAAATAAGTGCTGACATTATTTCAGCTGTTTTTTGATAGCGGTACTTTCGTCCTCATTTGGATGGTACAGCTGGTAATTTACCCAAGCTTTTTATTCTATACTACAGCTGATTTAATAACTTGGCACAAAACCTACACGGTACGCATAACTATCATTGTCATGCCTTTGATGGTTGGTCAATTGTTTTTGGCCCTTTACGCTTTGTACGAAGAACTTAGTGTAATCTCGGTTGCTAGAGGAATACTTATCCTGTTGATTTGGATTTTGACTTTTCTAATCTTTGTGCCCATCCACAACAACATTCAGGCAGGTAAGTTTGATACGCTATTACTAAGGAAATTGGTGCAAAGTAATTGGTTTCGCACCTTATTGTGGACTTTGGTACTGGGTACAAGTCCAATATTCTGGAACTAAACTCGAACTATTTTTGCCCCTATGGCGCGAAGACGGCTGTCAATATGTTGATACCCTCGGTCAATTTGTTCGATATTATTGATAGTCGATGTTCCCTTGGCGGATAGCGCAGCAATTAACAAAGAAACTCCAGCTCGAATATCAGGAGAAACCATCGTTGTTGCTTTCAAAGTAGATTTGAAATCATGCCCAATAACCGTTGCGCGGTGTGGGTCGCACAAGATAATTTTAGCCCCCATATCTATAAGCTTATCCACGAAGAACAAACGGCTCTCGAACATCTTTTGATGAATCAACACTTCTCCCCTAGCCTGTGTAGCGACTACCAATATGATACTCAGTAAATCTGGGGTAAGGCCAGGCCACGGTGCATCGGCAATGGTCAGTATGGAACCATCGATGAAGTTTTGGATTTCATACCCCTCTTTATGACTCGGGATATAGATATCATCATCCTTTTTCTCGATTTTAATCCCCAGTTTCTGAAATACATTCGGGATTTGTCCCAAATCATCCCAACTGACATTTTTAATGGTCAAGGCACTTCGCGTCATCGCCGCCAAACCAATCCAACTTCCAATTTCAATCATATCCGGAAGCATGGTATGATTCGTACCGCCCAAACGTTCTACACCTTCAATGGTCAATAAATTGGAACCTATTCCGCTGATTTTGGCACCCATTCGGTTCAGCATTTTGCACAATTGCTGCAAATAGGGCTCACAGGCAGCATTGTATATTGTGGTGGTTCCTTCTGCCAAAACCGCTGCCATCACGATGTTTGCTGTTCCCGTGACCGAAGCCTCGTCCAACAACATGTAAGCCCCTTTCAGTTTGGTAGCCTCAACACCGTAAAAGTATTCCTCACGATTATATCGAAATTTGGCACCTAATTTTATGAAACCCTCGAAGTGTGTATCCAAACGACGGCGCCCAATTTTGTCACCCCCTGGTTTCGGGATATATCCTTTTCCAAATCGCGCCAATAGCGGTCCCACTAGCATTATGGACCCCCTAAGGCCTCTTCCGTCTTGCTTGAATTTATCAGATTGGAGGTATTCCAAGTTGACATCATCGGCCTTGAAGGTATACGAACCTTCTCCTTTTTTCTGGATTTTGACGCCCAAATCCTCCAAAAGCGCAATCAATTTGTTGACATCGATAATATCAGGAATGTTGTGGATGGTAATTTTTTCAGGCGATAACAATACCGCACAAAGAATTTGGAGTGCTTCGTTCTTTGCTCCTTGAGGGGTAATTTCGCCACTTAATTGGTGTCCACCCTCTATCCTAAAAGCTCCCATAAATGGTAATCGGAATTAATATCTTTTCTTGGAACGTGTGTTACGTTGGCCCTTTTTGTTGTTTGAACCGTTACGATTTGATTTCGCCTGACGATTTTTGAGGAATTGGTCACTATCCGTCAAGCTTTCTCCTTTTGGAGCCAAGTCAATCTGCCCATCGCTCAATTCCTTAAGGTGAGCGAAAATAGCGGAATCTTCCACGCTATCTTTGTTCCAATTTAGGTAACATTTTTTCATGTGGTTGGCAATCGCATACTCCAATCCCGAACGCATATCACCTTGTTCCCACTTAATGGCTACATCAATCATGCGTTTGATGTTATTTCCGTAGAAACGGTATTTCGGATGGTTCTGCGGATACTCCAATGGCTCGGGCCGCTGTTGCAATACTTCTTTTGAGGTAATTGGGAAAGGAGAATCCACATCCAACTCAAAATTGGACATGATAAAAAGTTGGTCCCACAATTTGTGCTGAAAATCCGGAACATCGCGCAAATGCGGCTGAAGATTTCCCATTACGCTGATGATGGACTTTGCAACCTTGTTTCGTTCTTCGCGATTCTCTATGGACACCGCGTGATCTACCATTTTTTGAAAGTGTCTCCCATACTCGGGTATGAACAATTTGGCACGTTCCGTATTATATTCTAGATGTTCTACTGAATTCAAAACTAAGTTTTACGATTTAAGAAAGTGGAAAGCAGACTATATTGGCCGCAAAATACTAAAATTACGGGAATCGCCGGTGCTAAAGTGAAATTACGCCTTCAATTTCGGATACGGCTTTGTATTTTTCGATTACCGCATCTGGGTCAGCCAGATTCACGTTGATAGATACACTGGTATAGGTACCTTTTTTTGATTTTTTCGAATCGATTACAGCCCCGGTATTATCAAAAATACGGGTAATACTATCAATTTTTTCTTGGTTCGTGGGTACGATGAACTTATAAAGGTAGTTTGAAGGCCAGGTCGTATCCTCAAGAAGTTGTTCCTTTAATCTTGCGTAAAATGCATCAGCGTTATCCTGCTCCATGTTATCAATTTTAAACAAAGATAGGGGTTCGGTGGAATTTTTTTTCCTTCTCTTGTTTTCCGTTCTTTGTTTCTCAAAGCCTGCAATTTTTGAAGTCAAAACGTATAGTCATTACGGGCGGTCCTGGTACCGGAAAAACTTCGGTCATCCAACAATTGGAAGCTCAGGGTTTTCCCTGTTTTCATGAAATTATTCGGGAAATGACCTCGGCAGCCAAAAAAAATACGGGAACCACTAAGGAAATGATTACCAATCCGTTGGTTTTCGTTGAAGACGCCTACCAGTTCAATAAAAACCTTTTACAAGGCCGTGTTCAACATTTTCAAAAGTCCATGGAATTATCAAATCCAGTGATTTTTTTTGATCGTGGTATTCCGGATGTTTTGGCCTACATGGATTTTTTCGACCAACCCTACGGAAAGGATTTCACCACAGCCTGTGAACAACATCAATATGACAAAATATTCATGTTGCCGCCTTGGGAAGCGATTTATGTTTCGGATAACGAACGTTTAGAATCGTTCGAAGAAGCGATTCAAATTCATGAGGCTTTGGAAGCAACCTATCAAAGGTTTGGCTATAAACCCATAGCACTGCCAAAAGATACCGTTGCCAACCGCACTGATTTCATTGTACGCAACCTTCAAAATTAAAATGTGCTGACGAAAGCAAAGGACATATTGACCCAATTTTGGGGACACTCTGGTTTTAGGGGTTCCCAAGAAGCTATTGTCAAGGATTTGCTTGAAGGGAATGATGTTTTGGCTTTGCTCCCTACTGGTGGTGGAAAGTCAGTATGCTACCAAGTGCCTACCTTGTTACAGGAAGGATTATGCATTGTAGTTTCGCCTTTGGTAGCGCTAATGCAGGACCAAGTGGACGAACTAAAACGGAAGGGTATAAAGGCCGTAGCGCTTATGGGAGGACTGAGTACCGAAGAAGTCACCCAAATTTTGGATAATTGTTTATATGGAAACTACAAATTCTTGTATGTATCACCCGAAAGGTTGAAGAACCCAGTGATTTTAGAACGCATCAAATCACTTAAGGTCAACCTAATTGCCATAGATGAGGCCCACTGCATATCGCAATGGGGCAATGATTTTCGACCTTCTTATTTGGAATGTTCGGTTTTGCGCACCTTGCATCCCGAATCGCCCTTGATAGCACTGACCGCTACCGCTACTCCAAAAGTAACGGAAGACATTATCAGGAATTTGGAATTGCAAAACGCCAAGGTTTTCAGAGATTCCTTTGCGCGAACCAACATAGCCCTAAACGTTAAACGCACAGAAAACAAACGTTATCACCTGAAAACCCTATTGTCAAAATCTTCGACAAGTTCTATTGTTTACGTAAGGTCCAGAAGATTGGCGCAGCAGTTGCAAAGCTATCTTAGCGCACAAGATATAAATTCCTCTTTTTTCCATGGTGGGCTACCACGACATGAAAAAACAAGCCGATTAAAGGATTGGATGAAGAACAAGGTGCCTGTAATGGTTGCTACCAATGCATTTGGTATGGGAGTTGATAAGGCGGATGTTGGTATGGTTATCCACTATCAAATTCCAGATAGTCTTGAAAGCTATTTCCAAGAAATAGGACGTGCTGGTAGAAATGGTGCTCCAGCTCAAGCGCATCTTTTGTTTCAACCCGAAGATATTGAAAAAGCAAGGCAGCAGTTTTTGGAAAGCATGCCCGACGTGGCCTTTTTGAACCGGGTGTACCGTAAATTGAGCAGCTTTTTTCAAATAGCGTTTGGTGAACTCCCAGAGGGTGAATTTGGACTACCCTTCGAGTCGTTTTGCAATCAATATGACTTTCCTTTTGGTAAAACCTATCAAGCCTTAAAGATTTTCGACCAATATGATATTATCAACCTTGCCGAAATGCGTCGCCCTATTACGTTTCTGCAGGTTTTGGCCGATAAAGCAACCCTTTTTAGTTACGCAGAACGCTATCTCCCATTGGGAAAAACACTGCAAACTTTATTGCGTACTTATGGAGGGTTGATGGATTATGAAACCAAAATCAATATTGGGTTGTTGACCAAAAAAACAAGCCTTCCTGAAGCCGTTTTGCTTGAACAGCTCCAAACAATGCACAAAGACGGTATCGTAGAGTTCAAACCAGGAAATAGTGATTTGGCCATTCGATTTTTTGTCCCGCGTGAGGATGAAACCACTATTGGTTCCTTTTCCAAAAAACTGGAAACCCTTAGAAAAACGAAGACCAGCAATCTTGGGCATATGTTACAGTATGTGCAGCAGAACACAAGATGTAGGAATACGGTGTTATTGGGTTATTTTGGGGAAGTAGTCGACACACCTTGCGGCATATGCGATGTCTGTATAGCGAGAACCCGTGTTTCTGCGAAAGATTTGACCCAAACCATTTTGGATAGTCTGGCGGGAAAAAATATGACCTCAAGGGATTTGGTTATCCTTTTGGGTCGTGAAAAAGAACAAAAGGTTTTGGATATCTTGGCCGAATTATTGGAAGATGAGAGAATATCTTTGAATTATAAAAACGAGTACTGTATTGAAGACTAATACCCCACTCCGGATTGTGTTTATGGGAACTCCCGAATTTGCTGTCGGCAGTTTGGAGGGTATCTTACAAGCAGGTTTTGAAGTAGTCGGTGTGGTAACAGCGCCAGACCGTCCGGCAGGCCGAGGCAGAAAAGTGAGGCTTTCGGCCGTTAAAGAATTCGCTTTAGCCCATGAACTTCGCGTGTTACAGCCTGAAAATTTGAAAGACCCTGCATTTATAGATTCATTATCAGCATTAAAAGCCAATCTACAGGTAATCGTGGCCTTTCGGATGTTACCGAAGATAGTTTGGGATATGCCCGAATTCGGAACTTTTAATTTACATGCCTCTCTCTTGCCCAAATACCGTGGTGCCGCACCCATCAATTGGGCCATTATTCGTGGAGAGACCCAAACCGGGGTAACCACATTTTTTATTGATGAGAAAATTGATACAGGTCATATTATCGCCCAAAAGACCGAGCCCATATATGAAACAGATAATGTTGGTGCTTTGCACGACCGATTGAAAGCACTTGGAGCTGATTTGGTTGTGGAAACTTGCCAACGTATTTCTGAAGGAAACTTCTCCACTACCCCTCAGGATGATATGGAGCAGTCGTCCGCGCCAAAAATCCATAAGGAAACCTGTCGGATTGATTGGGACCAACCTTTGGTTGCTATCCATAATCATATACGAGGTTTAAGCCCTTATCCTGGTGCTTGGTGCGTTTTCGAAAACAATGGTAAGGCGCTTGACATCAAAATCTTTGCCGCTGAAATACTTCCTGCTACGGATGAAGTTCCATCAGGAAGTTTGAACGCCACCAAAAGTCAAATGTCAATCAAGTTGGATGGAGGATACCTAAGAATTCTAGAGGTGCAATTTCCGGGTAAAAAACGAATGAAAGTGGATGACCTTTTGCGTGGTCTAAGTGTTGATGAAAATGCTCGACTTCGCTAAGGCCTTGCTATTGCTGGCCTCATGAGCGAGTGATTTTTTGTTCACTTTATCAACAAACGTTTCAAGTTATTAACAAAAGTGCCCATTTCCCCCGGTTTTACTTGCGTGAAATGCAAATCCATATAAATTTGTCCAGCATTAAAGTTTTTTTAACAACTATTTAATTTATATCTATTATGAACAAAACAGAATTAATCGATGCTATGGCAGCTGATGCTGGCATCACAAAGGCAGCAGCTAAAAAGGCATTGGAATCTTTCTTGGGGAACGTAGAAGGTGCCCTTAAAAAAGGGAACAGAGTATCTCTAGTAGGATTCGGTTCTTGGTCAGTAGATCACAGAAAAGCGCGTGACGGAAGAAATCCTCAGACGGGACAGACCATTAAGATTGCTGCGAAAAATGTAGTAAAGTTCAAAGCGGGTGCTGAATTGAGCTCTTCAGTAAACTAAGATTCTGCTTATCTAAATACAGAAAAGCACCTCTTTCCGAGGTGCTTTTTTGTTTTAAAGCGGTTTTTGTTATTCAAATAGAATATGTTACATTTAAGAACAGCAAGTTTGTAGTCATGAGCTTTGATAAACCCACAAAGGGAAAATTACTGATTGCGGAACCCTCTCTTACCGGCGACGTTTCCTTTAACCGCTCGGTGGTGCTTTTGGCGGAACATAACCAAGAAGGTTCGGTAGGGTTTATCTTGAACAAACCCCTCGATTACAACATAAGTGATCTCATTTCCGAAATCACCATTCCCTTTCAGGTATTCAACGGTGGCCCCGTAGAACAAGACAACCTTTATTTCATTCATAAAGTGCCCCATTTGATTGATGGCAGTATCGAGATTTCAGATGGCATCTTTTGGGGTGGGAATTTTGATCGTACCGTAGAACTTATCAATGATAAGACCATTACGGAACAAGACATCAAGTTTTTCTTAGGATATTCCGGATGGGCTTCCTACCAGTTGGACCAAGAACTGAGCTCCAATTCTTGGGTGGTCGTGAACAACGAATATGAAAGTGGAATTTTGGAAAAATCCTCAACTGCTTTTTGGAAGGAAAAGATGGTAGAGTTGGGTGGCGACTACCTTTTGTGGTCCAATGCACCCGAAAACCCTTCCCTTAACTAGTGGACTGAAGTCGCGCCTGCAAATTCAATTTTCCGAGAATATTTTTAGCTAAATTATTGGAATATTGCTTTTTACGGTATTTCGTCACAGGTAGTATACCCTGAATCGCATTGGTAATCCAAAGTTCATCACTTTTTTGGAGTTCGAAAGGGTTGATTGGTGCTTCCACAAGTTCCAGTTCGGAAAGGCTGGTGATGATTTCTATCAACTTTTTGCGAATTATTCCATTCAAACAGCCCTCCGAGAGTGGCGGTGTTTTGACGGTCTTACCCTGCACGACGAACACATTGCCATTGATTGCTTCCACTACATGTTTCTCTCCATTCAACAATAGGCAGTTATCATAGCCATTTTCCTTAGCATAGACCCCCGCAATCACATTGAGAATCCTATTGGTAGTCTTTAACTGGGATAACATGTCTTTGTTTATCCAAAAATCCTTGAAAAGTTCTACTTCGTAAGAACCCTCTGGAATGAAGTAAAAAGGAACCTCCAACGCTTTTACCTCAATCAAGTAGTCAACCGCATTGGTTTCTGGGGTATAATTTCCACCAATCTTTCTACAAACGGTTAAACGGACGCGAACTGCGGCCGCTTCCAGATGATTCGCCTTAATCGTTTTTTTGATTTCCTCTTCCAAAAATTCAGGAGTAAAGGTCATTGGAATTTCCATACGTAACATGCGCATGGAAGCCATCAATCGAAAATAATGGTCTTCCCAGAAAAAAACCGTTCCGTTTACGTAACGCAAAGTTTCAAAAACCCCATCTCCGTATTTTAACCCTCGGTTATACGGACTAAGCAACGGCTGGTTGTCAGCCACCAAATCTCCATTGAAATTGACCATAAAAAAAGCCTTGAAAAAATCAAGGCCAAAGATAAAAAAGGTTTGTCGTATTTATTTGGAGCCTAAAACTTGTTTCAAGTCTGAAACTTGATTTTCCCAGAGCATTCTGGCTTCTTCCACTTCATCTTCTTCGGCAAAATCGGTGATAAACAAAGAAACGTCTTTCGTAATCTCATCAACAATGATGCGCATTTCGAAAAAGCTGTCGTCTTCATTTTCTTCCCAAGCAAATTTGACGAATTCGTCGCTTTTTTTCTTGAGCATTTTGGCATTCTCTTCGGTCCCGTCCCAAATAAAAGTAAACCGCTCACTACGTGAATTCACATTATCGGCATACCATTCTGAAAGGCCGGAAGGGGTTGAAATATATTGATATAATAGTTGTGGCGAAGCTTGAATAACGAACTCGATTTCAAATTTGGTTTTTTCGCTCATTCTAGTGTTTTGTTTTTCCTTTTGTGATTGCGCTATAGTCGAGTAAGATATAAAATTTAATATCAAATCATAAAATAATAGTGATTTTTGATTTGGGAAAAATTAAACTTTATATTTGCAGCCGCTTTACAGCAACTGGCGAGGTAGCTCAGGTGGTTAGAGCGCAGGATTCATAACCCTGAGGTCGGGAGTTCAAGTCTCCCTCTCGCTAC
>JBCCKH010000007.1:0-218158 GCA_039027495.1 Bacteroidota bacterium | reverse complement strand
GTCCGAGGTGCCCCAGATGTCGGAACCGGAACCCTCTATTTCGTATATGCCCGTAGCGGCGTCATAGCACGAACTGCCCGCTTGGCCCACTCCACCAATGTCCTGTGAGGCCCATGGTGCGGTCAAGGGGTCACAACCGCCGCCGGAACCGCCCGTAACCATTATCGTGACCGTGTCGTTATCCGTTAAGCCCTCCGCGTCCGTTACCGTCAAGGTCGCCACATAGCTGCCCGCCGCCGTATAGGTGTGCGAGGGCGACGTACTTGAACTTCCGTTGCCGTCGCCAAAGTCCCAACTGTAGCTGCTGATGCCCGTATCATCCGTTGAATCACCGCCATTGAAGTTCACCAACAAGGGGAACGTACCTGACAAGGGACTGCCGGTCGCGTTCGCAATTGGAGGTTGGTTTCCATTCGGGTCATTGACCGTTAAATTGATAAAATCAATACATCCCTCTTCAGAAATCAATTTATAGGTTCCGCTGTCTACAGCAGTAACTTGCCCCAAGCTAAAATTATCTCCAACGGTTTGGCCGCTAGGCAATTCAATTTCTACCGAAATCGTATTAGGCAACATGCTCAAAACCACTTCCGTACCTACTTCGACGGTTAGGTCGTTCTCTCCACTTTGCCATACGCCATTAAGGCGATACTCTGGAATTATCTCGGTCTCACAATTTTCGTTGGAGATTTCCAATTGCAAATTGATAACGGTGGAACAACCGCCTGTAGTAGTCAAGGCAAACTGTCCTACATTTGACCTATCAATCAGCCCATCATTACGTTCTGGGTTGTTGAAATGATAGACGTAAGTATCAACTTGATATGCCCCTTCTGCAGTTAATCGACTAGTACTATTTACTGAAGAAAATGTGGGACCATCGTACTGCGGTGTGGTGATAAAATATTCTCCTGGATAATTTTTGGCTCGAATAAAAACTTGACTCCCTTTGAGGGCTTCAATAACATTTCCTTCGCGCCATTGTCCGTTTGGTCCAATTTTGTACTCCGGAACAATCCTTTGCGTGGAACAATCTGAAATTCCAGGAACATTCGCTATAAGTCCCAAGTTATAAATGGATTGGATTTCAGTCTCAGAAAGGGCCGTTTTATATATGCGGAAATCATCAATTCTACCATCCACCTCATCCGTGATACCACTTCGGTTACCGTATGGCACCACTGGTAAATTGGTACGGTGTTCATAAAATCCGGAGATAGTGAAACGACTATTTGGTGAACTATCATTTCGTAATCTAATCTTCCCGCGTATCGGCTTGCTACAAATCTCAATACCATTGGAATACAATTTTGCATCTCGACCATCATAGGTAACCGCAATGTGCATCCATTGATTCAAGGGGGCATGTCCTGCATAGCAATCCACAAAGCCGTCGGTGGTACCAAAAGACCATTTTAAAAGAGAATTGTGAAATCCTGCAAAAATTGCGGGATAATCATGGGCAAAAACCGCGACATTCGCAGGCCTACCGGTTTGTGAAACAATACTACCAGCGTCACGCCAAACCCATGCCGTTACGGTTACCGCATCTTCTAGTTGAGCGATATCATTGTTATACGGAAGCTCCAAAAGGGTATTTGAAGTGTGAAATTTTCCATCCAACTCCAACGCATCGCCAAAGACACCTGATGCGTTCCATTGGTGGTCATTTGCAGTCACAGGTGCTCCATTATCATTTCTTTCAGCGACGGTGAAATCATTATTTCCAGCACTATCAGAAACGGTAATTCCAGCGTTTTCCTCAAAGTCCAATTGGACCAGGAGGTCATTATTTTGTGGGTCTTGAAGTCCTTGTCCAATTTGAATGGTTTCAGCGATGGACGGGACTCCATCACCATCGATAGCAAACAACATATAATATCCTGGTGGTAGTAGATTCTGGTTGGGAATATTAACCGAATAGGACTGACCAAAGGAACTAAACGAAACAGGAATTCGTCTCTGTTCATTATTCGTACTGTGAGTAGCTGCCGAAAAACGCACCAAGCTAAAGGATTGGATGCCCGTGCTTCCAGTAACAGGAACAGAAGTGTTATAGTTTGCTACGGAAGGAGCACTAATCACTGGTCGTTGGGCCAAATTGCCGCTTGTATCAAACAAGTAGGGTGGACTATATATTTCAGCGTCAAAATGATTTACGCATCCCGGAGTTGAATCGCAAAGACCGCCTCCGCCTACGAAAACCCGACCATCCACCATTAAGATGGCTACACTATGATAGGTTCTAGGGGTCTGCATTCCCGCAACTGTAGCCCAAGAATTGGTCGTTGGGTCATAAAGCTCAGCGGTAAGTCTTGCTCCAGTATCCGTAAAAAGTGATGCATCACTTATGCCACCGGTTACCAAAACTTGTCCGTTGGGCAAGACAGTGCTATTGTGCATGGTTCGTGCAAACGTTAAAGTATTGCTCGTAGCGGTAACGGTGGGGTTGTTCCCGTACCCGCTATTGATATCGATTACGTAGCTCGTATTGTTAGCAGGGTCACCATCGTCATACGACACCGCCCCTCCTACTTTCAGAATCTTTCCCACATCGAACATTACGGTTGTTCCTTTCATGGAAAAACTATCATTTCCTCTAGCGCCCGCAGCAATCATGGTACCGTTACCAGATGTGTTTATCCAATGCATTTGTCGACTAGGACCCGCGTGAAAAAGGTTTCCATCAGGTGCTGGCCATAACCAAATATGATTATCGGCGCGGTATAGTGGGCTTTGGGAATCCCCCAAAAGGTCGTTGAAGGTGTAGAAATCATCGCCTTTGATTCCAGGAAGCAACTGCCAACCCGAAGCACTGGTCCATATTTCGGCATCCCTATTGGTCCAAGCACCACCACTCCAGGAGCCCCCGACGGTAAAAACCGAGCCATTCGGAAGGGTCACATTTCCTTGGTACCCCCTTGGGATATTCATTTCGTCAGCGACGCTCCAAACTCCTGTACGCCAGTCATAAATACTGGTACGTTCACTGCTGGTGCCTCCAGCTGCAAGGATTCGACCATCTGCCAAGTTATTAATCCCAGGGCAGAACATATCATGGTCGGTGTTTGACGTGAATTCCCCAAGCGCCTGTCCATCCGTACCTACAAAGGGGTCAAATAGCTCAGTAAACGTGGCACCATCGCCATTACCAATAAATGTATTTCGAAATTGAGAAGACCAACAAATCAATCGTCCGTCGGGAAGATTCGCTACTGCCACAGGCACAATACCAAAGGGAACCGGGTCACTCCACCTCCCATTTGTATTTTCATTTTGCCCAAAAACACCACACGTCCAACCCAGCAGCAGCCAACAAATGCTGCGGAAGTTTTCTAACTTCATTCGTTAATTTTTTAGAAAAATGTAGGATTCGGGGTTGGGGGAAAATTGTTGAAACGAAAGTAGCGAATGGGACCATCCATTGGATACGCCCCATCATACATTTCGATGAAGTGTGCATTTCATCGATGAAATTTAAGATACGTTAGAAAGGAAGAAGTATTAGTCAGTGCAAGATTAGAATTGCCACCATTTTTTCTTACTAATTCCGTAACCGTAGCCATATTTACCGCCGTAGCCAAGGTTTCCTTCCTTGACGTCGTTTACCACGAAGGACAATCCGTTGAGCTTCCCTTCTTTTTGAAGACTAATGGGGAAGTCTACTACTTTGGTCTCAGTTACACCGGCTCGTGTTACATAAATAGTATGGTTAACGTATGGGCTAATCAACAAGGTGTCCGTTACGAGCATCAATGGCGCACTATCCACGATAACATAATCGTATTCATCAGCCACTTCGGCCAAAAGGTCTTTCATCCTATCGCTCATTAAAAGCTCGGAAGGATTGGGAAGAATCTTACCGGAATAAATAACGTCAATGGTGTTATTATATACCAACATGGGTTGAATCAATTCCTTTACGGTTACCTCCTTATCCATGAGGTATTCGGAAAGACCCATACTTTTCTTTTTTGCTGACCGCCCTAAATGGTCTACATTTTTATCGGTAAAAAAAGTATAGATTTTCGGATTTCGGATATCAGCCCCAATCAAGAGTACTTTTTTATTGGTCGAAGCAAAAATCATGGAAAGATTGGTAGATACGAAGGTTTTTCCTTCTCCAGAAACACTTGAAGTCACCAACACCACGTTGTTCTTCGCTAATCCTTTTTTGGATTTGATGAGATAATCCAAATTGGTTCGAAGTATCCTTAGGGATTCTGCTAGGACCGACCTATCGTTGTCATCAATGAACTTCTTATCTGCCCTGTTCAGTCTAGGCAACTCCGCCAGAACGGGGTAATCCAAAACTTCTTTTTCCAACTCAGACTTGCTATGGATTTTATTGTCCACCATTTTATACCCGTACAGTGTTCCAAAGGGTAACAAAAAGCCCAAAATCAATGAAGCGAGATACACTTTCAGTTTGTTCGGAGAAACCGGTTGGTCATCATTTAAATAACCACTGTCAATCACTTTGGATTTGGGTGCAGTAGAGGCCAAAGCCACTTGTGATTCCTCTCGTCTTTGCAACAAAAACAAATACAATGACTCTGTAGTTTCTTGTTTTCTCGTAATGTCTCTAAGTGCTCTCTCGTTTCGCGGTGCGGAATAGATTCTGCTATTAATCCTTGATTGCTGACTGCTCAAACTATTTACGGTCAGGGACAAGTTGTTTGACATCGTGTTCAAACTGGAACGCAAGCTGTTTTTTAAGCCATTCAGTTGTTCGTCCAAACTTACAATCATTGGATTCTTCTCGTTTGAACTCTTTAATAAGCGTTGTCGTTCTTGAATCAACTGATTGTATTTTGCCGTAGTATTCGCGATAGAAGGGTCAGACAACCCAATGTTAGACGGCAACGTTTGGTCGTTACGCGATTGTGTATCTACCAAATCACGCATGGAAGACGCAATGTTTAATTGATTCCTAGCATTCTCCAATTGCTGTTGGTTTTCAGCACCAACATTCAGGTTAATGCTCGCCTGGCTTCTGATATCAGCAAGTCCCCTATCCGTTTTGAATTCTTCGGCAGATTGGTCTACATCGGACAAATTCGTGTAGATGTCTGCGATTCTTTCATTGATAAAGGAAAACGTTCGGTCAGCAATGGTTTTCTTATCATCGATAGCATTTTGGTTGTATACTCGTATCAAACCATTTAGGATATCGATTCCTTTTTGTTTGTTCGGATGTTCTACACTGAGATTGATAATCTTACTGTACTCATCATCTGTGCTAATTTTCACCAAGCCTTTATATCCCAAAGCCACATCGGCAATAGGTCTTACACTGATTCTTATGATGGCATTTCGGTAACTTGGGTAGACGTCCAAATCTGGAGTTATAATAAGGTCTCCTATGGAGGTGGTGATGTTTTTTCCAAACGCTTTGGTCTCGAACTTATCGTTTTCTTCGACCTTGAACTTAAAGCTTGATTTAGAATCCAACTTTAGAAAACAGCTGAACGTGGACTGGTAAATCACCGTATCTGGCGCCAAGAAATTCACTTTTATGGGACTTGGACCGTAGATTTCGCTATCCTTGATATCTCCAAGTTCGGTAAGTACCACATTACTTTTCATGTTACGTACTACTTCGATGAAGTTGGTCCTGGAGTTCAAAATTTCAATTTCATCTTGTACTTCTCCTGATTTTCCCGATAAAAAGTCCAAATCTTTAAAGACGGCTAGTTCGGGAGAAGCTCCTTTCTCTTCCAAAACCTGGATTTTGGCCTTCATTTCATACTTCGGCGTAGCATATCTATTATAGAGATAGGCAAAAATGAAGAACATTACTACGGAGACTACAAACCAATACCAATATTTCAGGTAGGAAAAAAGAATATCCTTAAAATCGCTTTCGTTGGAGTTACCAGACCAAGTTTTGCTCATGATTGTATGTCCTTCGGATTCTAGTTTCGAGTCAAAATAAGTACTGTGGAAGTAATCAGCACGGAAGCAATGGAAACGGCGATGGTCGCCCTGTTGTCCAAAGCAGACGAAGTAATCGCAGATTGATTGGGCTCTATATATACCACATCATTCTGGGTAAGATAATATACTGGCGAATTCAAAGCTTGCTTTGAAGTCAAATCAATTCTATTATACACTTTGGTGCCATTGAAATCTCGTATCACCAAAACATTTTCTCTTTTTCCTTTGATGGTCAAATCGTTGGCCAGACCAATAGCTTCCAAAATGGTAATTTGTTCTCCGTTTACAGGATATGTACCGGGTCTATTGACTTCGCCCAAAACAGTTACGGTAAAGTTTTTTAATCGAATATTGATGATGGGGTCTTTGAGATAGTCTGTCAACTTGTTTTTCAAAAGGTTTTTGGTTTCCTCTGGAGACAGTCCTTCAATTTTAATCGCACCCAAAACAGGAAAGTCAATATTCCCATCTTTGTCGATAATATAGTCCACTTGTTCTGGACGAATACCTCCCTCTTCAGCGCCTTTAAAAAGGTTAAATGGAATACTCGCCTGTTGGTCCAAGGTTGAAACGTGGATGCTTACTACATCATCTACCTTGAATTTATACGCATAAATGTCATCGCTGACAATGGTTTCGAAATTGGAAGCATCTTGAAAATAAACAACGTCTTGCTTTGAGGCACATGACGCTAAGAAGGCGACGGTCAATACCGCAACTAAGCACTTTTTCATATGGTTCTTCATGCTAAAAAGGGGTAAAAACGATTAATTTGAGTTTGAGGTTTGTAATTTGATGATTTTGCGAAAGGGCGCTTTTTGTACGTACAATGTATGAAGATTCTCCCAATGCCCCTCACCGAATGAGTGGATGAGTTCGAATACGGGGGTAAAATCTTCCTCGTTAAATAATTGGTTTAAGCAAATGCTTTCGATTTTTTGCTTTAATTCCTCCTTGCATAGATTGAGCGTCTCCTCTTCTACTTTCAGGGCTTGAGACAGTGGCATTGTCTTGCATTTTACGAAGTCCTCGTAATCGGAAACACTCTCCGAAAGACCACCGTTTATTTGAGTTTGCAATGGGCTACCAATTCTAGACCAGTGGCTTTTAAGTGAGCTCAGTACATTTTTTGATACGTTTACCCCTATTTTAGGTGTGAAGTAAACATCCTTCCCAACCACCATGTTTTTAGCTCCTAAGGACAACAACAGGTTCGCCGTATCTGTTTTGGTGACTATTAATTCTTCAGCTTCAGTTGGGCGTTGGTCCTTACCTTTGATAAAGGACCATTGCTGTACAGAGGTTTCATTGGCAAAAACCCTATCCATTCGCAATGCTCGAAACTCGGTATGTTTTTTCTTGCTAATCCCATTTAAACTATTGATATAGAGCTCAGACAGGCGTTTCCCAACATGCAAGTTGGTATATGGCAATACGGCTTCTGCATGCGAGCAGAAAACAAAACGCTCTACGTTAAAGTCTAATGAGAGGTCTGCGACAATCTTGGTGGCCATTACATTATGCTTGACCGCCTTGTTGAAATTATCTTCAAAAAATTCATCAAAATTATTCCCGGCAGCGTGAATTACCACCTTTGGACTATATTCCTTGAAAATCTTTTTAAGAGAATCCCGTTCCTTAACATCTGTGAGCTTTGGGACAAAATTTTGTTTTGAATCCTCATCAATAATCGCCATCGTACCTCGCAGAGCAGCCTCAGAATTATCTATGAGAATAACTCGGGTTTGGCTTCCAAAAGAAACAAATCGTTTTACCAATTCCCGTCCAATAAGGCCTCCCGCTCCTGTGATAAGTACCGTTTTATTCTTGTAATTGGAGATTAGGTCTTTTTTAATGGAAGACGCATCCAACATATTTGGAAAAAGATATTCCTTTCTAAGAGGAATAAAAACAAAATCTTCATTGTTCGTCGTTGAAGCCTTTGCCTTGTCATTTTGAAATACAAGATGAAGCGATTTATTTAGATAAAGGAATTTGGAAATCGTGGCCCATAACTTTTCCGTCTCGTGTGGACGGATATTAAAATAGACTTTTTGAATACCCAACTCTTTTAAATCGGTTTCAGATAGCCTTTTTTTTTGGTCCTTTAGATTTGTATTGCTCTGGAAGACATTGGAATACTCCTTTTCCTTAAAAGCTTCCATGTAGGAGTCCAGTTCTTCATTTTGAGAATCAAAATCGTGAACGAACAATACTTTTGCTGTAGGACGTAGTTTTTTCTTTAGTGCAATAATCAAACGCTTGTACAAAAAGCGAGAAGCCACCAGCGCCGAAAAACTTAATATACTGTGCACTATAATTATGGAAAGAGGTACCATAAAATCCTCTTCCATAATAAGTTTGCCATTTATAACCACCAGAATGATGGTCAATATATTAGCCAAGCAGATGGCATTAAATATACTGTAGACTTCACGTATGCGGTCATACTTTACTACACCTTTATATATTCCGATTGAAAGGAAAATCAAGGAGGTTAAAGCTACCACAACAGGTAACTGTATCAACATACGGTGATTAATGATGTCTGGGACAATCATCGAACACAGCACATACGATAAGATAAAGGACATTCCGGTGAGCAGCACGTCAATTAAGAACATCAAACCGAGGGGGAACAGTTTTTCGCTAAATAATTTTTGCTTCTGCATAGAAATTGAGGTTGCAATCTCAAAAGTAGGACAATTGATAGGTGCCAAGGTTTAAAAGAATCTACTTTTCGGTAAAGACCTGAAAAAATCGGATGTTTGAATTAAAAATTGGGAGAAACCCTTTTTTCGAGCGAAAATTTGGATTAAAAATAAAGGGATTATACTTGCACTTACAAAAGCTCGTTGTAGACATAGATCAAAACGTCCATGGCCGGTAAAAACATTATAAATACTGTAGAAAGGAAGTCTATCCTGTTGCTTGGAGACCTCCTTATTTTGTTTTTTTCCTTAAAAAATTTCGTTCTGAGAGCCATTGATTACCAGAATGAGGATAATTTCTACATACAGATTGCGATTTTTAGTATTGGGGTCGTAAATTATTTCACCATTGCCTACGTACTGGACATTTATAACCTGGAAAAAAATCCTAAATCCCTGACCAATTCAGTGATGCGGGTTTTTTCAATTGCCTCGTTATTTACTGTACTGCAGATTGCCATCACCACATTAGTATTCGACTTTGCCTACTGGAGATTGCATTTGATTGTTTTTGTCGCTTTTTTTCCGATACAATTAGTGCTCTGGCGATTGCTTTTTGATTATGTATTCAAATTTGTCCCTACTTCAAAAAATGTATTGTACATATATGATCGGACTACTAAAGACACCTTGGATGAAAATATCAATTCCATCAACGGTGATGATATAGAAACATACTATAATGTAGTTTCAACTTATATGAATGAGGACACTCCTTCTTTCGAAGATTTGGAGGCACTTGATCGTAAAAATATTGATACATGGATTATCAATACCCGGAATTACAATCACTTTTCCAATCAAATGGAAAACCTCATGGTACAATCCCTATTGGGTGGAAAGGAGATAATTACTTACACCTCTTTCTATGAAAATGTATACGAAGCATTGCCCATTAAATCCCACAACGATAGTCTTTATGAGGTATTGCAATTGAAAAACCGAAAAATTAGGTATATCCAAAGTATCACCACTTTCGCATTCAACTTTTTGCTCTCTTTACTGACGGGACTGGTATTTCTTATTGTGGTTCCGTTCGTATACCTGCTAAACTTTGCGTTTAATCCTGGACCTTTGTTTTACACCCAACTTAGAGTAGGTAAATACGGTAAAGAATACAAGATTTTCAAGTTTCGTTCTATGGTGGTTAACGCAGAGAAATCTGGCGCCCAAATGGCTGTGAAAAATGATGCTAGAATCACCAAATTCGGAAAAATACTTCGAAAATTTAGAATTGACGAACTACCCCAAATCCTTTCAGTAATAAGGGGAGACATGATTTTTATCGGTCCGCGTCCTGAACGTAAAGTCTTCGTTGAAAAATTGAATGAACTTACTCCTTTTTATGATGTACGACATTTGGTCAAGCCTGGAATTACCGGATGGGCCCAAGTCAAGTTCAAATATGGCCAAAATTTAGATGACAGTATCCGAAAGCTCGAATACGATTTATATTACATCAAAAACAAATCTGTAGTCTTAGATGTAAGGATTATCTTTAAAACCCTTACTACAATACTCTTCTCAAGAGGTGTTTAGGCATACCAAAGCATTCGCTTTTTTCTATAATCCTTTAGGTTGTTTGGAATATTACTTTAACAGATTGTTTTTCACCGTAAAAACACGTACTTGAACGTTTCTCTCTTGGAGGCTTTTTATCATGGTGTATTTTCGCAAAAGTTAAACCCCATCGAGACTACACTTTTGCAGCTATGAAAAAAAGGCATTTTCTTACTCTCGCACTACTCTTAACAGTAGGTCCTAACTTACTAGGTCAGAATAATGTAAACGGTACTTGGAGCGACCCTATTGAATTTGGTATTGTACCTGTGGCCGTTGCTAATTTACCTGATGGTCGATTGCTGACCTGGTCTTCCCAATTTAAAAACACCTTTATGGAAGCTGGGGACGGTGCGACCTACTCCCAATATTTTAATCCCTTTGGTGGTTTTGATGGCAACGGAGGCGTAGATGGTTCAGAATTTACTATCAATACTGACCATGATATGTTCTGTCCCGGAATCAACAATCTTCCCGATGGCAGATTGCTTTCAGCTGGCGGAACCAGTAGTGAAAAGACAAGTATTTTCGACCCACAAACCGGATTATGGTCAGTAGCTTCAGCTATGAACATCCCAAGAGGATATCAAGGGAATGTAACCCTTTCTGATGGTACCGTTTTCACAGTAGGAGGTTCTTGGAACGACTTTAACAGCAATAATTCAAGTAATCCGAACAGAAACGGTGGCAAAGATGCTGAATTATGGTCCCCCACAACAGGTTGGATTGAACTTTCCAACATTACCGGAGAAGACCTTTGGACTAATAATGATTTGGATCTTGAAGGTCAAGGCCTATATCGAATAGACAATCACGTATGGCTATGGCCTGCGCCAAATGGAAAGTTGTTTCATGCTGGTCCAAGTGAGATGATGCACTGGATGGACCCAGATGTGCCTGGAGGAGCAATCGTAGATGCTGGTATTCGAGAAGATACAGGAGCAGGTGTGACCGATGCCTATTCTATGAAAGGAAATACCGTGATGTTCGACACCGGTAAAATTCTAAAAACGGGTGGTGCACCTGAATACGGGGCAAGTTATTTGGGACTCTCTCCTGCAAGGGACAATTCTTTTGTGATTGACCTCAATGGCGTAAACTATGGGGAAACGCCTTCTGTAACTTTCACTGGGAATATGGCCAATCCACGAACCATGCATAACAGTACGGTGTTGCCCAATGGGGAGGTTTTGGTAACTGGTGGTTTGGAAAGAGCAGCGGTCTTTACGGATGACACAGCCGTAATGGGTGCAGAAATTTTTAATCCTGATACGAATACTTGGCGCACAGTTGCTGCTATGCAAGAACCTAGGACCTATCACAGTGTTGCCGTATTGATGGTAGACGGACGTGTTTTTGTAGGAGGTGGCGGGCTTTGCGATGGAACTCCAGGTTGTGTGAACCATTTCGACGCCGAAATTTATAGTCCTCCATATCTCTATGATGGTACTGGAAATTTGGCAACGAGACCTCAAATCGTTTCGGTCGATACAGGTAATCCAACACCAGGACCTTACGGAGAACCTGTTGTAGACTATAATTCTTCTGTTTCAGTTACCACAAACGTAAACGTTTCAGAATTCTCTTTAATACGGTTTTCGGCCGCAACGCATTCTACGAATAATGAACAACGTAGAATTCCTTTAACCACTTCCACCGGCACGAATCACTCCTTGAGTATTCCAGACAGGAATTTATTACCCCCGGGATACTACATGCTGTTTGCTATGGACACGAATGGTGTCCCTAGTTTAGCGACTACGGTTAAGGTTGGCGATGCCATTCCGCTAACGACAAATCCGAACTTGGTACTCCATTTTGAATTTGACGAGACTTCCGGTACCGCTGTGGCCGATAGTTCCGGAAATGGAAATGATGGCACTGTGGTACAACGTCTAGACGACGGTACACCTACCACCGCTACTGACCACCAATTTGTTACTGGGCTCTTTGGAAACGCCATAGAATTAGATGGTTTGGAGCACAATAGTAATTCCATTATCGATATTCCGTACGACGCCTCCTTCGAAACCATCCAAGACCAAGTGACATTAAGCGCTTGGGTATGGCGCGATGGTGACAGCTTTACGCCCGCAGGAAAAGTATCAAACGTAAGTATTTTTGGTCACTCCTATCCCGATATCTTTTTTGGATTTCACAATACCCTTTTCAAATGGTCTTTTCGGAATACTAGTTTTACCCGAACAGATTGCTATGCTGGGTTTGCCCCATTAGACGGTTGGAATCATATTGTCGCCACCTACGATGGCCAATTTGCCCGTTTGTACGCCAATGGTGTAGAAGTAAGCAGGCAAGCTTCAAGTGGTAGCATTCGTCTTTTAAATGATGGGTCAGACTACAGTAAGTTCACCGTTTCTGGCTTTCACGATGATAGAGTTGGTTCTGTTGATGATAGCAGACCAGATTGGTCCAATGAAAGTGGAATAACTGACGAAATAGATGGTAAAATTGATGCTCTTAAAGTGTACAATGTTGCTCTAGGACCAGAAGAAGTTCGCAATCTGTTTCAGGAAGGGTTAGACCAAACGGATGGCACTGTACCAGACTGTGTTGGAAATTATCTTGAATTTGAATACAAAATTAACGATGGTGCTTGGAAGACGACAAGCGGAAATCGAATCAATGCTGAAGAAGGTGATGAAGTCTTTATAAGAGCCAAAGATTTTGCTGGTAGATATTTTATTACTACTGAATTTGTTGATGGCCCAACGGTAGATTCGGATACAGACCTGAATGCAGAAGGTGCATATCAGATTGATACAAGGCTCTTTGGTCCAGATGATGACGGCTTTGTTGATTTAAACGATACAGGTTTGTACACATTGACCACACCTGAAGGATGTCCTACAGTATTGGAGCTTGTGGTTTTGGGGAGTTGTGACCCCGACGATACTGAAATCTCTACACAATATCGTATTAACAACTTCTGGTGCGATAATCCTTCTAGTCCAGTTCCCTGTGGGCTGAATAGCTTACAATTGGAAGAAGGTGACCGTTTGGTATTAAGCGGTTTGCCCGATAACGTTGTTGATGTTTCTATTGTTTTACCAAATGGCACTACGGTGCGAGATAACTATACCATTGAAAGTTTGGATAAACAAATGCATGAAGGACAGTATCTTATTATCTCTGACGAAGGATGTTCTCAGGTGCTCGATATTGAAATTCAAACGGCGGATTGCATTGCCTTAGGATTAGAAACCGAATATAGAATAAACACGGGTAGTTATATAATTGGTGAGTCCTCAGTAACCGTAGACTCGGGAAACAACCTTACGCTGAGTATTATTCCAAACAATACGCCGTACAGCATTACCTCCAATTCGGCCAATGGCAATTTCAAAGCCAATGGTACGGATGATTTGATTTTGACCGATATCACTGCAGATGATGCAGGAACGTACACTATGACAACAGCGGGTGGCTGTTCCGTATCGCTAGATGTTATTGTTAACACTATTGTAGACTGTGGTGCTTTCGGCTTTGAATCGCGATATCAAATTAATGGTGAGGGTGCCTTTATTGATGGAGCAACCGCACTTTCATTAGACGAAGGAAATAACCTTGTATTAAGTGTTAATCCTCCTGGTACCATGTTTGAAGTTTCAAGCACTTCGTCAAATGGAAACTCCAAAACATTGGACACATCCAATTTAGTCTTGAACGACCTGGATACCGGAGATTCTGGAACCTACACCTTTACCGCTTTCAACGGATGTACCTTCGATTTTGAGCTTACAGTTAATACAGTGGATTGCGGGGCTTTGAATCTACAAAGTGAATATGAAATCAACAGTAACGGTTCACCGGTCATAGGAGCTGATTTTGTTCGGATAAATGAAGGCGATAATATTGCATTAGGTGTGTCTCCAGACACCTACAATGGAATGCCTCTGGCCTTTACTGTATCAGGCCCAAATGGCAATAGCAAGACCTTGAATTCGGCTGATTTTGCACTTAACAATGCAGAAGCTGCTGATGCTGGCATTTACACCTTCACCTCAAGTTCAGGTTGCAGCACTCAATTAACCATCTATGTGGGTCCGATTCAGCCACCCGTGGCGGTTGCCAATGCAACTCCTGAAACTGGAGACGCACCATTAAATGTATCGTTCAACGGTAGTAGTTCAACCGATGACCTTTCCATTGTTTCTTATCAGTGGGATTTTGGGGATACCAATTCCGCAAATATTGCTAACCCTTCTCATACCTATACTATACCAGGAGAATATACCGCAGTACTTACGGTAACGGATAATGAAGGAGCACAGGATAATGATGAAATCACCATTCAGGTAACGGAACCCAACCAAGCGCCAAGTGCAGTAGCGGATGCGACTCCCGTCTCCGGTAATATTCCATTGGAAGTTACATTTGATTCAAGTGGCTCCAGCGATGACGATGCGATTGTTTCATATTTCTGGGATTTTGATGACGGAAATACAAGCACAGAAGCGAATCCAACGCATACCTATACCCAGCTCGGCACATTTACCGCAACCCTTACCGTTACTGATGCAGAGGGCTTGGATGACTCCGATACTGTGGAAATCAATGCCAATGAACTCGATAATCAACCACCGCGAGCAGTAGTCTCCGCAGATATTACTATGGGTGTCTCGCCATTGTTGGTTTCCTTCACAGGAGAAAATTCTACCGATGATGTGGAGGTCGTAAGCTATAGCTGGGATTTCGGGGATGGCGGCACATCCAATCTGGCTAATCCATCGCATACCTATGCATCTGTAGGGGTGTTTACAGCTTCATTAACCGTATTCGATGGAGAAGGACTAAATGATGTTGAAACTATTGAAATTACGGTAACCAGTCCCTCGAATCAACCGCCAACTGCGGTAATCAATACAGATGTAACGCAGGGTGATGCTCCTTTACAGGTTTCGTTTACGGGAGATACCTCTACGGATTCTGATGGTTCCATAGTAAGTTATGCATGGGATTTTGGGGATGGAAACACTTCAACCCAAGCAAATCCCGTTCACATTTATCAGCTAGTGGGGAGTTTCACAGCGACCTTAACGGTAACCGATAATGGTGGCGCCACAGACGCTGAAACCATTGAAATTACGGTAACAAATTCGACAAACCAACCGCCAACTGCGGTAATTAATACAAACGTAACACAGGGTGATGCTCCGTTGCAAGTTTCATTTACTGGAGACGCTTCCACAGATTCTGATGGTTCCATAGTAAGTTATGCATGGGATTTCGGTGATGGCAATAATTCTAACACAGCGAATCCCGTACATATTTATCAGCTAGAGGGGAATTTCACAGCAACCTTAACGGTCACTGACGATGGCGGAGGTACGGACTCTGAAACCATTCAAATTACCGTGGGTGTGTCTGTAAATGAGTCACCAACCGCGGTAATCCAAGCAGACCCCATACGCGGTGAGGCACCATTAACAGTTAATTTTAATGGTTCCAGTTCCTCCGATGACAATGGAATAACCACATACAATTGGAACTTTGGTGATGCAGATAGTAGCACGACCAATTCCGTACAGACTTCCTTTGAATACACACAAGCTGGTAATTATACCGTTATCCTTCAAGTAGCAGATGAACAAGGTGAAACGGGGACTGCTGAGGTAGTAGTAGAAGTGCTCGCACCAAACGTTCCTACAACCACGGAAGCCATCATAACTGCAGCGCCAAATCCTGCCTCAACTTGGGCGGATTTGTATGTGACCATGCCAGACGGCGACACCCTGGTTAAGTTCGGGATATTTGATGCTACCGGAAGACTTATCTTCACATTCAATCCAAATGATGTATTCGATGATGCCAAGGGTACCTATACTTTACCTATTGGAACCCTACGAAACGGCATGTACTATGTGAAAGTGGACTTTACGCAGAATGAACCCAAAGCCATTCGGCTTATGGTAAGAAACTAATGAAAAGGCCATTCATGGCCTTTTTTCTTTTCTATTGAGGCATTCCAAGAAACATCCTTAGTTTTGCATCCGAAATCCAGCGGAATGAAAATATTGGTTACCGGGGCAGCGGGTTTTATCGGCTACCATCTTTCACAAAAACTATTGGAAAAAGGCTTTGAGGTTTTAGGTATTGACAATCTCAATGCATACTACGATATAGAATTGAAGTACGAGCGATTATCGCAGCTTGGGATAAAAGCCATAGAAGGTCCAATCAATTCTGTATCAAAGAAATATCCAAAATTCGTTTTCATTAAAGTCGATATCGTTAACTATGCCGAACTTGAAGATTTAACCCAAGAATTTAAACCGGATATCATTGTTCATTTGGCGGCTCAAGCCGGCGTCCGCTACAGTATTGAAAATCCAAAAGAATACATTAGCGCAAACGTACAAGGCTATTTCAATGTTTTGGAATTAGCTAGGAAACATATGGTTAACCACCTCATTTATGCCAGTAGTTCAAGCATTTACGGAAATGCATCTGAAGTTCCTTTTCTAGTTGATGCGAAAACCGACGCTCCCATAAGCTTGTATGCCGCTACCAAAAAAAGTAATGAACTTATGGCACATACGTATGCCCATTTGCATAAGCTTTCCATAACCGGATTACGGTTTTTTACGGTGTATGGACCATATGGAAGACCCGATATGGCATATTTCAAGTTCGCCAAAGCTATAGTAGAGGATAAAACCATTGAAATTTACAATCACGGGGACCAATCTCGTGACTTCACCTATATCGATGATACAGTTGAAGGATTGTACCAAATTATTAAAAAGGGTTTTGTAAAAAAGAGTGGAGTGAGCCACAATGTTTATAATTTGGGACGAGGGAAGCCAGAATCCTTGATGACTTTTGTGGAATCTATTGAAACAGCTTTAGGAAAAAAAGCAAAGAAAGAGTTTGTCGCCAACCAACCCGGTGATGTTTCTCGGACTTGGGCCGATGTTTCCGAACTGACCAAAGATTATGGGTATGTACCAAAAATCAATTTGGACGAAGGCGTCCAAAAATTCGTGGAATGGTTTAAGAATAGCGATAACCAAAAATACCAAGTTAGGTAATCCGTCGTTGAACTTATGAGTTGAACGAAAATGGAATTGAATCAAAATACATTTTAAGAACTTTGCAGCTTGCAAACAACAAACTAAAGTAGTTAAGCATGAAATTAACCGTTATAGGTACAGGATATGTAGGGCTTGTAAGTGGAACTTGTTTCGCCGAAATGGGCAATACCGTCACCTGTGTTGATATTGACGAGAAAAAAATAGAGAATCTCAAAAATGGGATTGTTCCAATATATGAACCGGGCCTAGAGCCCATGGTCAAACGTAATGTCGCCAACGACACCTTGCGTTTCAGCACTAAACTTGAGGACAGCATAAAAACCTGCAATATTGCCTTTATCGCCGTGGGCACTCCTATGGGCGAAGATGGTTCAGCAGATTTGCAATACGTACTTCAGGTAGCATCTGACATTGGAGACCATATGGAAAAGCAACTTATCATCGTAGATAAATCCACAGTACCTGTGGGAACGGCCGATAAGGTAACCGCCAAAATCAAAGAGCGTCTAGAGTTACGCGGGGTGGATATTCCTTTTGAGGTGGTATCCAATCCCGAATTCCTTAAAGAAGGTGATGCTATCAGTGATTTTATGAAACCTGACCGTGTGGTGATTGGAGTTTCTTCTGCTGAGGCTGAGGATCAAATGAGAGCGCTTTATGCCCCATTCTTTAGAACCAACACGCGAATCATTTCCATGGACGTTCGTTCGGCTGAAATGACCAAATACGTTGCCAATGCCATGCTAGCCACCAAAATTTCCTTTATGAATGAAGTAGCGAATATTTGCGAATTGGTAGGTGCAGATGTGAATAAGGTACGAGTGGGTATTGGTTCTGATAGTCGAATTGGCTATAGCTTCATATACCCTGGTAGTGGATATGGAGGGTCTTGTTTTCCTAAAGATGTTAAGGCTTTGAAACGTACAGCGCAAGAGCACGACTACCATCCCAGATTGATAGATGCTGTGGAAAAAGTAAACAACGACCAAAAGTTTGTCATCGCTAAAAAGGTAATCGAACACTTTGGAGAAGACCTTTCCGGAAAAACCTTTGCCTTATGGGGACTGGCGTTTAAACCTGAAACCGATGACATGCGTGAAGCGCCAGCCATCTACATTATAAATGAATTGGTGAAACATGGTGCCAAGGTGCAAGCCTACGACCCAAAAGCCATGGAAGAAGCCCAACATTTTTACTTAAAGGATGTTGAAGGGGTTTCGTATTTGACTTCCAAATATGACACGCTCAAGAATGCGGATGCCATGATTTTATTGACGGAATGGAAAGAATTCCGCTCACCTGATTTCGAAGAACTGAAGGTGCAGCTAAAAGAACCTGTCATTTTTGATGGCAGAAATCAATATTCCAATTTGGGCATGGAAAAGAAAGGATTCCACTACTATCAAATCGGGAAAAAGTAGTTTTCACCGATATTTTTAAAATATGAGAAGGGTGCCCCAACGGGCACCCTTTTTTAATGCCTTGACAATCATCGCATAAAACCGTTCGTTTACCGATTTTGAGGGGATTTAACAATACTTCACTTTAACTTCACATGGATTTTTGTATTACCAAAAAAAGAAAACCCCTAGCCCTACAAAAATTACCATGCGCACCAGAACACTTCAACTACTTGCCCTTTTTCTTCTTGTCAGCACTGTAGCTTTCGGTCAAGATGCCGATGGCGACGGTTTTTTAGATACAGCAGACCTATGCCCAACAATTCATGATGTTGGAACGCTCATTGTGGATACTGATGGAGATGGTATCGGAGACCAATGTGATTTGGATGATGACAATGACGGGATTTTAGACTTATATGACTGTGATGTTCCAATAGTAAATTTTGGATTTGAAACTTCCGTGCCAGGTCCGGGGGCGGCTGGTTGGACCGCCACAGGTGGAAGTGGCATGGGTACTCATGCACTAGTTCCAGTAAACAACTACTTATCAGCACCAGAGGGGATTCAATTTCTCTTTATGAATGCTACTACTGGTGTGACAGGTCAAATGACTACTACAAACCCAAGTGGAGTTTTTGGAGAAGGTGGTTATGTGTTAACCGTTGCTGTTGGAGATGGAATAGAAGATTCTCAGTTTCGGAACGACGGTGAATCTGTAATCGAAATAGGATATGGTAATAATGCAGCAAGTTTTACGCCTATTGCCCAAAGAGTGATTGATGGTCCTACTGAAACGTTACCTGGGACATGGACCGACTTTCAAGTACCAATAGATTTACTTGCTGGGGACCCTGCTATAGGACAAGGTATTTTGGTCCGCATTTCCCATACTGGTTCAGGAGCACCTAATCTCTGGGCTGGAAACTATGATAATGTTCGTGTTCAGCACGATTCAGATACTGATGGAATCCCAAACTGTTTGGAAATTGATTCCGATGCGGATGGCGTAAACGATGTACTGGAAGCGGGACACACCGATGCGGACAACAATGGTCAGCTGGACGGTACCATTAATGCGGATGGAACCGTAAACGGTGTAGATGGCTATACGGGCAATTATGACGATGTTTTCGACGCGGCCAAAGATGGTTCTTTGGTTTTGGATAATGATGGGGATACCATCTTGGACCAAGTCGATATTGACGATGATAATGATGGTATCCGTGACATTTTCGAATGCGAAGTACCTGTAGCAAACAACAGCTTTGAAACGAATGCTTCCCAACCTATTGACGGTTGGCTGTTAACGGATAACACGAACAACATAAGTTATGGTATAGAATCTCCGCCATTATCCAATTATTTGGATATCCCTGATGGTTCAAGTATTGCCTTTATCAATGGCGGCGGAACGATTACCCTAGAAAACGCGGGGGTAGAATTCGAACCTGGTGCCTATTTGGTCAGTTTAGAAGTGGGTGATGCGATTGGAAATGGTTACTTTACAAATGATGGGCAAACGTTTGTTGAAGTGGGTTTTGACAATGGTGGTGTTTTTCAATCAGTTGGTGACCTTACCATAGAAGCTCACGAAACCTTAAATGGTATTTGGACCAACTTTTCATTTACCGTAAATGTTCCTCTAGGGAGCCCAGCGTTGGGTAGAGGTATTCTTATACAAATTACACATACGACAAACCCCGCCCTGGATCAAGGAAGAGGAGATTATGATAACATTATCATTCGAAGGGATCAAAACACCAATGGTATACCAGATTGTTTTGAAGACGATATTGATGGTGATGGATGCCCCGATGTAACGGAAGCCGGTCACACCGATGGTGGAGGTGGAATTTTGGCAAACGCTGGTGTTAACCCAGATGGAAGTGTAATTCCAATTGGAACCGGTTACACAGGACTTACCCAAGCTGTTTTTAGTAGCGGAATTAATGTTTGCACCCAAGTTCTCGACTTTGACTCCGATACCTATAATGATGATGTAGATTTAGATGATGACAATGACGGTATTTTGGATTCCAACGAATGTGAAATCGTAATTGCCAATTTCGGATTTGAAACGGATAATTTACCGGCCGACCCTATAGCTGATTGGAGGTATCTACCTGGTCCAGTTCCATCCAACTACGGTATTGAAGATCCATTGAATATTGATGGAACCAATTATGCCGCTGCCTTAGAAGGCGCTACGTACGCCTTTATTAACGGTGATGGGTCAATTACGCTGAATACGGTTTATTCCACTTATGAAGTTGGGCATTATGACTTATCTATCCGAATTGGCGATGGTGCGGATTTTGGAAGCATTTTCAGAAACGATGGAAGAAGTATCATACAAATAGGATATCACGATGGGGACATTAATAATTTTCAACCCATCACCAACGGTACTTTAACTGTTGAAAGTTATGAGACAAAAGGTGGTGTATGGCATGAGTTTGTGGTAAATGGAGAAGTAAATGCAGGAGACCCTGCCTTGGGACAAGCTATTTCAGTGCGCATTACACATGAAAGTAATGGAGCGGCGAATCAATTTCAAGGTAATTATGATTGGGTGGTTATTACCAAAGATACCGATGGTGACGGCGCATCAGATTGTGTAGATATTGACTCCGATGATGATGGTTGCAATGACGTAGTAGAAGCAGGTCATATCGATACGGGTACTGGAACACTTGATGGAACCGGTTTTGCTGCTGATGGAACCGTCACTGGCTTTGTAAGAGGTTATCTAGGGAATGATAAGGCAGTTCTTAATGCAACGCTAAATAGAGATTGCGTACCATGGGATAATGACGGAGATGGTGTGGAAGATGGGAATCGTTTTTTCTTGGATTCAGGAAATATTTTACGGTACGATGTAGACTTTGATGATGATAATGATGGTATTCTTGACATTAATGAAGATTGTAATTTAACATCTGGAACGGATAGGGGGTTTTATAATTTTGAAAACCCAACCAACCCGAATGTCTTGGGAGGAGGCCCCACGCCTTTTAACGCTTTTGTAGACTTTTGGGGCTTTATGACCGGAACAGGCGCAGGAATTCACCTAGTCAATGCCCCGGATTATGGCCCTTATGAACCTAATTTCAGAAAAGATGGGACTGGAATTGTGGATTTGCCAGACCCTAATTATGACAACGACTCCTACCTGTATCTGAATGGTACCACTTCTTTGACACAAGTGGTATCAGCTATTGTTATTCAGGAGGGAACCTACCAAGTAACCATTGCCATAGGGGATGAAATTGATACAACCAACCCGTTCCGAAATGACGGGCAGAGTTTCATAGAAGGAGGATTTGACGATGGGGGAGGATTTGTCACCCTAGGTTCGCTTACTGTTGAGGCTCATGAAACCCCCAATGGGGTATGGACGGATTTCACCTTTCCGGTTACCGCAACTCCGGCCGCTATTGGAGAAGATTTAGTTTTTAGAATTACACATACGCAAAATACGGCCTTGAATCAACAACGGGGTAGTTACGACCATATCCGAGTCAATTTTGACTACGATGGTGATGGCATTCCAGATTGTTTGGATTTTGATTCCGATGATGATGGATGTCCAGATACTATTGAAGCGGGTTATGATGACCTTGAAAGAGATGGTATTTTAGGTGCAGGCGTACCAACGGTTGATGGTGACGGCGAAGTTACAAGCACTCCAGCATATACTACTCCAGTGGACCCCAATGTCAGAAGTTTTGCCGAACCTGCAGTCATTGATACACCTTTAACGGACCAAAATACTTGCGAAGGCGGTAATGCAACTTTCACTGTAGGTGCTTCCAGAGCAGGTGGAGGAGTAATCGAATACGAATGGTTCGAAAGTACGGATGGCGGTGTAACCTTCACGCCTTTGGCTGAAACTACGAATACATTGAACGTGAATGCAGTCACCATAGCCCAAAACAACAATCAGTATCGGGTATGGGTAAGTGGAGATGATTACACTTGTTATGAACAATCTATCGCTGTTTTAACCGTAAACACAGCACCCGGCACCGTACTAGTAACTCCTGTTGCAACACCTATATGCTTCGGCAGTGATGCAGAATTTACATTCGCCGGTGGTCCAGATGATATCGTCACCTATACCACGGACGGTGGAACCACTACTCCAACAATTACTTTGGATGCTGCTGGGGCGGCAACACTTACCATACCAGCTCCAACTACCGATGTTACCTTAGAAATTGTTCAGGTCGAGGAAGATGTTTCAGGGTGTATCGTCACCCCTACCCCAACTATTACGAGTACCATTGTGGTGATTCCAAACTTGGATGTACCACAAAATGAAGTCGATAATGCGAACTGTTCCGGGGACCCAACAGCGGCCCTAAGCGCCGACATTCCATTAACGGGGGGAGACCGAATTGATTGGTATGCCGCACCAACGGGCGGAACTGCACTTGCTTCTGGAACAACATATACGCCAGCTGATACCGCACCTGGTTCCTACATTTATTATGCAGAAACGGTAGACAGTGGCTCAGGTTGTAGTAGTACGCGTATCCCGGTCACTTTGACCATTATCGCGACACCAGTCGCACAAGTTTTTCCTGACCAAAATGTTTGCGGCAGCTATATTCTGCCGGTATTGAACACTGGAAACAATTATTACACCGCTAGTGGCGGAACGGGAACCATGCTAAACGCCGGTAATAATATCACCACAACACAAACGATTTTTATTTACACTGAAACAGGCACTACACCAAATTGTAGTGACGAGAGTTCATTCACCGTGAATGTGACTCCGGCACCGGTCTTAACCGTACTAGATAGAGTTTGTTCAGCAGACTTGGCTACGTATACCATCGAGTTTACCATTACAGGCGGAACGGTGACAACCACAGCTGGAACCGTTGTTGGCAATGAAGTGCAAAACATCCCTGCTGGAACTGATGTAACCCTTACTCTTACAGACGCTACTTGTGTGCAAATGATTCCTGTCCCTGCACCGGATTGTAGTTGTCCCATTTTGGATAATCCTGTAAACTTGGTCAATGGCACAAGTTGTTTTGGAGAACCCACGGCTACCCTAATGGCCGAGATTCCAACTACTGGTGGAGATGTTCTAAACTGGTATGACGCGGCCACAGGTGGAAATTTGGTTGGCACGGGAACATCCTTTACCCCCATCCAGACCGCTATTGGAACCTATTCGTTCTTCGTAGAAACTTTGGAAACTGCTTCTGGATGTACTAGCGGTAGGTCTGAGGTTACCTTGACCATAGTAGATAGACCCACCGCGGACATGTTGGCAAACGTTGAGGCTTGTGAAAGTTACACGCTTCCCCCGTTATCAGCCGATAATCAATATTATACAGGACCATCTGCTTCTGGCGCCTTGCTGACCGCTGGTGAACAGATTACGTCTTCACAAACGCTTTATGTCTATGCCACCTTGGGTTCAGGACAAAGTTGTTTTGACGAATCCAGTTTTGATATCACGATTTTGAACGAACCGCAGATTATGCTTCCCGAAACAGCTGGACTTTGCGAAGGTTCCACCACGGTGCAACTGGGAATGGATTTAGGACCCAACTACCGGTACGATTGGACTCCAGATAACGATACGAATGGTGACGGAATTGAAGAAGCAGTTTTTAATGTCACCCAAGCAGGGGTTTATAGCCTACGCATTTATCAAATTGGTGCAACCTCAGAATGTGGGGGACAAGTACTTTATACCACTGAGGTAATTGATGGGCTCTCCCCTACTTCAGTTCAAGTTGAAGTTACCGCTGAAGGTTTTGAACTCAATTCAGGGAATCGTGTTAGGGCAATCGTGAATAACGACAATCTTTTGTTTGATAGATTTGAGTATAGTTTGGATGACCCCAATGGTCCGTTCCAGGCGGAAAACTTCTTCGAGAATGTACCTGGCGGCCTTCATACCATTTATGTTCGTAGTCTATCGGATTGTGGTGGCGTTATTGGAAGCACCCCTTTCTTGATTGTGAACTATCCAACGGTATTTACGCCCAATGGGGATGGTACCAACGAAACCTGGAATATTCTTGGAACCGATAATCCAAATTTAACGGGTGATGTGAAGATTCAAATTTTTGACCGTCATGGTAAGTTACTCACCCAGCTCAATCCTTTTGGTCCGGGATGGGATGGCAGCTATGGTGCTAATCCAATGCCCTCCAGCGACTATTGGTTCACGGTAAGCTACTTCGATTTATTGGCCAATCAACAAGTTGATTTCAATGGACACTTCAGTCTAATACGGTAATCAATAAGGAAGTAAGTTTCCTTCAGGAGACATGGTTTTGGCAGAATTGGCAACAAAATACTGTAAGTGTGAAGGTTTCCATGCGGCTATGATTTGGTCTCTACGTATAAAAAGTTTGTTCTTGGGTATCCCCTCTTCATTTACCCAATGACTTCCACGAACAGCGGTTGAGCAGGAATCATACCCAGTCTTGAATACCAAATCGTACGCTTCCTTGTTAAAGCAATCATAACGACCATATGGATAAGCAAAATGTCTGATGGGCCCACAATGCTGTTCTAAAATTCGTTTGGACATCACCAAATCTTCTTCGAAATCGCAAAGTGCCATGCCGCTAACATCATCATGTGACATGGTATGTGAACCAATTTCATGTCCTTGATACAATAATTTCTCCAAATCTGACCAAGTCATAAATTCAATCGGTGGCATAACCAATTTATCATTGCAGAACTGAGAAATCTTTTCTTTATCCGTAAGACTTATGGTGTCAGGGTTTACAAAAAAGCAACAGCTTGCGTCGTATCGATTGAGAATCTCCGCAGCGATAAGATTGTTTTTGAAACCGTCGTCCGAACTCCAAGTGATATACGGCTGGTCTACTGTACCGTTGACCAACTTATCCACCGCTTCGGAATGGGAAATAAAACGGTGTTTTTCAGACAATAAAGACACAAAGCGCTCAAAGCCTTCTGCTTCATCTTCAAAAATGTGATGGAAATACAAGAAATGCACCCTTGGCTTGGCGTACAAGCCGTTTTTCATCTCATCCCCCATCAATATGGAAAGCGTATCCAACGCAATATTCCTTAGGTAATCACGAAAACTAGTTCCATGATACCGTTTTACTTCAGCATATGTGGTACAAAAATCCATATTCAAAAAACGATGAAATGACTTCCATCGTATAAATGCTTTTTAAGAGTCTTGGTGAAAAGATTTTAAAAGGATTCAATGAACTTCCATTTTCCGATTCAAATGTTAAAAAAAAATGTAGTTCATCGAATTCATAATCGATGAACGTCCATCCGGTATCCGAAAGACGTACTTGATTTTGCCCTTTTTGTGCATTTGGTCGAAAAAATGATAAGTTTTGTCGATGTTTTAAGATTTATTGTGAAATTCAAGTCCCAAATGACACAGAGCTTAATCTAAACATGAACCCCATTAAACCTAAATTGCTGTGGTAATACCCCAAATTAGTAAAGCACCGAAGGTATTGTTTTTCATTGGATTTATTTTCTTTTTCGTTTTAAGTTGCGGACAAGACTCTGACTTGTACGACGAACTTAGTATGTATGAGGAAGTGAATAAGGACATAGAAGACAAGGACCTTAATACTGAAGACGAAGAAACTGACGAGGACGAGAACTCGGATGAAGAAAGCAACAATCTTGTTCACCCTGTTGAGGGAGCCTTTTATGTAACTGCCAATGGTTCCGCTTCAAACGATGGAACATCTGAAAACACAGCGTGGAGCTGGCCGCAGGCTGTAGCGAATGCTCGTGCAGGTGACGTAGTCTATGTAAAGGCAGGAAATTATTCTGGATTTCAAGTAACCTTTAGAAATTCTGGAACCTCCCAAGAACCCATTGTTTTTATGGGATACAAGGAAACTCCAGGTGATATTGATGCCGAAAAGCAACAACTTTCCAATTTGGATACACGTGGCAGACGAGGTACAACGAAACTAGCCAATGATGCTACTTTCAATTATAAAAATGGTCCCAGTTCAGAAGAAATGCCATTTTTCCAAAAAAACTACCGTAGAGATGAAACGGCCATGAGAATTGATGGAAGTCATGTACATCTCAAGAATTTTATTATCAGTGGATATTCTACAGGTGTTTTCATTAACGCATCAAGTGATAGTGCCGAGGTAATGAATTGTATTTTCCATGAGCAAGGCAATATGACCGTAGGAATGAGGGATACTTCCCATCCAGACCGATACAAGGGTACAGGTGTTTGGAACAAAGGCGCATTAAACGCAGATATCCAGTTTTGTACCTTTTTGAATGTAGAACAGAATGCTTTGCAATTCCAAGGAGCGAATACAGGAGTGGTAGCCAATAATATGGTTTATTCCTACAATACCACAAATGGTACAGATTATATGTTCCTAATCACACGTAATGGAGGAACGTATTCCCAAGACTTGATTTTCGAGTATAACAAATGTGAACGTATGCCTGGTGTACCCCATGGCGGACATGGTTTCGTGATTAAAAATGGTGGACATTCCAACACCATACGGAATTTTGAGGTCGTCAACACCAGCGTGGAAATGAATTTTGCGAATGTCTATGAAAATCTTGTGGAAAATGGAAACATCCAAGGCGCTTTCTACAGTGATGGAGACCCATTGTCTTCGGTGTTCTTTGGTAACGGAGCGCACCATAATACCTTTCGCAACCTAACCATAGATAATACTTGGGGGGCGATTGCTTGTTCTTCCTACAGAGACGGCGCATCAAATGACCCCAATATTAATACAAATTACCCCGGTAACGATAATAAGTTTATCAACATAGTAGCGAAGAACTCACAATATGCATTCATTATGAGCGAATTTGGCGCCCAAGGTAGCAGAGAAGCGTATGATACCATGTTCATCAACTGTACTTTCTACAATGTGGAATATGGTATTAGAGCGAATAGACCGAATAGCAATATTCAGTTTTATAACACTACCTTCAATACCACACGTGGATTTGTAATTGAGAGTAATGGTTTTAGTTTGAATAACAATACAACGTTCGAAAATTGTCATTTTGATGGAGCCTCTAGAACCAGTGTGGTATCTGGCTATAATGACAGGAATAATATACAAGGGAATCCCATGTTCATGAATGCCAATGGTTCAGGATTATTTGATATTTCGGGATTCCAGTTACAAGACAATAGTCCTCTGGAAGGAGCAGGAAAAGATATTTCATCTCTAACCAACGAGGCCTCAAAAGATTCCAACGGAAAAAACAGAGTGGATTACAACATTGGTGCGTTTTAACGAACTACCGATACGCATTGTCCAAAAGCCGGGTTTTCTCACCCGGCTTTTTTTATTTTTGCCAAAATTTTTACTTACACCCTACGTTAGTTAACCATTAAATAGTAACAACATTTCTTTCAGAGCTAAGCCTGTTTTATGAAAAAAGTAGCATTGATTACCGGGGTTACCGGACAAGATGGTGCCTATTTGAGCGAATTCCTTTTGAAAAAAGGATATGAAGTCCATGGATTGAAGAGACGTTCCTCGCTTTTTAACACCGACCGAATTGATCACCTTTACCAAGATCCGCACGAAACCAACCGGAAATTCATCCTCCACTATGGTGATATGACGGATAGTACCAACCTTATCCGACTCATTCAAGAAATACAACCTGATGAAATCTACAACCTGGCTGCTATGAGTCATGTTCAGGTTTCCTTTGAAACGCCTGAATACACAGGTAACGCAGATGGATTGGGAACTTTGCGAATTCTAGATGCGGTTAGACTTTTGGGCTTAAGCGAAAAAACCAGAATCTATCAAGCCTCAACTTCTGAGTTGTATGGTAAAGTGCAGGAAGTGCCCCAAAGCGAAACAACACCGTTCTACCCGAGAAGTCCCTATGCCGTGGCTAAGATGTACGCGTATTGGATTACGGTAAATTATAGGGAGGCGTATAATATGTATGCTTGCAATGGAATTCTCTTTAATCATGAATCACCCATTCGCGGGGAGACGTTCGTAACTCGTAAAATTACCAGAGCTACCGCAAGAATTGCGCTGGGTCTTCAAGATAAATTCTACTTGGGTAATCTGGACGCTCAAAGGGACTGGGGTCATGCTAAAGACTACGTTCGCATGATGTGGATGATTCTTCAAGCGGATGAAGCTGAAGATTGGGTAATTGCTACTGGGAAAACCACTCCAGTACGCGACTTTGTGCGCATGAGTTTTGCAGAAGTAGGTATTGAACTGGAATTCAAAGGGCAAGGGGTTGACGAAAAGGCTTACGTAAAATCCTGTTCTAACCCCGAATATCAGCTTGAAATTGGAAAAGAAGTTTTGGCAGTTGACCCAAAATATTTCAGACCTACCGAGGTTGACCTTTTAATTGGTGACCCTTCCAAGGCCAAGAATAAGTTGGGTTGGGTTACGGAATATGAGTTGGAAGACCTGGTTAAAGATATGATGCAAAGTGACCTCAAACTCATGCAAAAAGACCAATATTTAAAAGACGGTGGATACCGTATTCTCAACTACTTTGAGTAGGAATGGAAAAAACTTCTAAAATCTATGTTGCCGGACATCGCGGATTGGTCGGTAGTGCATTGGTCAAAGCCCTTCAGGGAAAGGGGTACACCAATTTGGTATACCGTACCCATGCCGAGCTTGATTTGACCGATTCAACCGCAGTAGCATCCTTTTTTGCATCCGAAAAACCAGAGTATGTCTTTCTGGCGGCGGCAAAAGTGGGTGGTATTGTGGCCAACAACAAATATCGCGGTGACTTTATCTATGCCAATTTGATGATACAAAACAATGTAGTACATCAAAGCTATTTGCATCGGGTAAAAAAGCTATTGTTTTTGGGCAGTACTTGTATTTATCCGAAGTTGAGCCCGCAACCGATGAAAGAGGACTATCTTTTGACGGATACTTTAGAGTATACCAATGAGCCGTACGCCATCGCCAAAATAGCGGGGATAAAACTATGTGAAAGCTATAATCTGCAATATGGGACCAATTACATCTCTGTGATGCCCACAAATTTGTATGGACCAAATGATAATTTTGACTTGGAAAAGTCGCATGTGCTTCCAGCACTGATTCGCAAAATCCACTTAGGAAAAGCGTTGGAAAATGCCGATTGGGAAACCATTGACCAAGATTTACATCATTTACCCATAGAAGGAGTATCCGGAAATAGTTCAGAATCCGAAAAACTAGAAGTTCTTCAGAAGTACGGTATTACCACAGATGAAAATAACAACGTGTCCGTAGAAATTTGGGGCAGTGGAAAACCGATGCGGGAGTTCCTATGGTCAGAAGATATGGCAGATGCCTGCGTGTTCATTATGGAAAAACGTGATTTTAGCGACACTTTTGAGACCGATGCGAAAGAAATCCGAAATACGCATGTGAACATCGGTACTGGAAAAGATATCAGCATTGGGGATTTAGCCAAACTGATTAAAGAAAAGCTTGGTTTTGAAGGTAGTTTTGTTTTCAACACTGAAAAACCTGACGGAACCATGAAAAAGCTCACCGATGTTACCAAGCTCCAACAACTGGGGTGGAAACACACCGTTGAGTTAGATATGGGTATTGAACAAATGTATTTTTGGTATTTGGCCAAAGGCACCAGCAACTCCAGACTTTAATACATGTCGGTAAAGGTTCTAAGTTATCTTTGGAATACGGCTGAAAAATTCGCAAACCAAAGTATCCGCTTCGCAATAGGAATTATTTTGGCGCGTATCCTTTCCCCAAAGGACTATGGCTTATTGGGTCTTTTAATTGTCTTTACGGCAATTGCCCAGATTTTTGTGGACAGTGGATTTAGCAAAGCACTTATTCAGAGAAACGACAAGGACCCAAATGATGTCAATACCACTTTCACCTTCAATCTTTTAATATCCGTTGTACTCTATATTGTACTATTTTTTGCGGCACCGCTAATTGCAAATTTTTATGAAGAGGAAATACTAGTAGACCTTTTGAGGGTTTTGGCTTTCACACTAATCTTGAACGCCTTATTTACTATACAAAACACTGTCCTTTCGATAGACCTCGACTTTAAGCGAATAGCATTTATCAAATTCGCCGGAATTGCGCTCAGTGGAATTATTGCAATGGTTTTGGCCCTAAAGGGATTTGGGGTTTGGGCCCTTGTGATTCAGCATGTAAGCAAATCGTTTATAACTCTTGTTTTTTATTGGGCAACCAAGGTTTGGAAACCTGTGTTGATGATCAATACAGAATCCCTAAAAAGACTCTTTGGTTTCGGAATTAACATCACACTGTCCTCATTGCTAAATCAAATTGTTGGAAAATTCTCTTGGTTGATTATTGGAAAGAGTTTTAGTACGGCAGATTTGGGGTATTACAATAGAGGAATTCAATTTCCAGATACCGCGATTGGTACTTTGGGAATGGTACTAGATACTGTGTTACTGCCAAACCTTGCAAAAACTGAAAACGAAAATGCATTACAAACAGAATTGAAAACCATCCTAAGGTTTCTCGGAATTCTTACCGTTCCTATAGCGGTAACCTTAATGGTTTTGGCCGAACCTATTGTTATCGTGCTTTTGACCGCAAAATGGGCTGCGGCCATACCCATTTTACAGATTTTCTGTTTAAGTCGTTTCGTTACGAACCTTTCGTCTTTGAGCAACAACGCACTTTACACTATAAACAAAGCGAATTTAGTGCTTCGTTTGCAATATCCTAAAATGGCTATTCGAATTGTATGCATCTTGATATCAATACAATACGGTATTGTATACCTAGCTTTGGGTGAATTGCTCGCGGTAATTGTCAATTTTATCATCGGCGCGTATTACCCAGGAAAACTACTAAAATTTGGATTCCTCGATCAAATACGCATCTTATGGCCCTATTTGCTAATTGGTGTTCTGGAATTGATAATTTTGTACGGACTCCTTTTGTTGATTACTGAGCCAATAATCGAGTTAATTGTTATTCCCTTAAGCAGTGTGCTGCTGCATCTGGCTTTGATTTATGTAACAAGAAGAGAAGACTTTGCAAGATTGAAGACTTTGATTTTGAAGTTAAGAAAGAGAAATGAAAAGTAGCCTGCTTTTAAAAGTTCCCAGGAAAGTTTTAGATACCGTAGGGCTTTCAAAAAAAACGAGCTATTCCTATTCGCTTGAGGGTGAAGCCTGTTCAACCTACATACGGGAACAGCTTTCATCTGGCAGACCATTTCTAACAGCAAGAATTGGTGCAGTTGAATTCAGCTGCATTTCGGGATATTTGAATGAAAAAATCGGTTCTCAAAAGTACTTGGATTACATATTTAAAAAGACGGATTCGCTAAGCTTAAATGATACCGTAATCAATCAAGCACATATCTGCGCTGGTATTTTCCCACCCAATAGGGATATTGTCGAGAAATTTGCTGAACTATCCTTGAATGACTTAAAACAGATAGATGTGCTGGGCATTTGGCTTAAGGAAGAATATCTCCTAAATAGACAAATTCAAGACAAAGTTCTAGTTCCTCTTTCTGATATTGAACCATATTATCATGGAAATCCATGGACGGAAGCGCTTAAGGGCAAAAAAGTTTTGGTGATACATCCTTTTGCTAAAACCATACAAAAACAGTATGGAAAAAGGTTCGAACTGTTTGAAAATCAGCGTGTATTACCAGAGTTTGATTTGAAGGTAATTACTTCAGTTCAATCTATTGCAGGTCAAAAAACACAATTTCAAGATTGGTTTGAAGCACTGGAGCACATGAAATCCCAAATGGATAGTATAGATTTTGATGTCGCTATCATTGGGTGCGGTGCCTATGGTATGTCCTTGGGGGCACATGCAAAAAGAAAGGGCAAACAGGCCATTCATATGGGCGGTGCCACCCAAATTCTCTTTGGGATTAAAGGTTCTAGATGGGATAATCATCCGGTGATTTCCAAGTTTTACAATTCAGCTTGGGTAAGACCTTCAAAAAATGAGACCCCCGAAGATAAAGACAAAGTTGAGGATGGATGCTATTGGTAAAATCTAAAACAAGGTTTCCCCACAATTAGTGATGCACGCAATTCGGAACATAGCAGGAAAGCTTTTTCGAAACTTGAAAAAGTATCAACTCAAACGTACCAAGCAGGTACGTTTTGGGCCCAAAACGTACTTCTCCAGGGACACTGTATTTCATGGTAATAATTTTATTTCCAGAGGAACCAGTTTGCAAAACTCCGAAATCGGTTTTGCATCCTACATTAGCATAGAGTCTACCATCAATAAAACCAAGATTGGCAAGTATTGTTCCATTGGGCCTTACGTAAAATGCGTATTTGGAAACCATCCCACAAATACTTTTGTGAGTACGCATCCTTCTTTTTTTTCTACTAGGAAACAAAGCGGTTTCTCCTTTACGGACAAACAATTGTTCGAAGAGTTTACATCTACGAAAGAAAACGGACATCCCTATTCCATCACGATCGGAAACGATGTTTGGATTGGTGCAAGAGTTACACTTCTGGATGGAATAACCATTGGTGATGGTGCCATCGTGGCTGCAGGTAGTCTTGTGAACAAAGATGTGCCCCCCTACTCCATATATGGGGGAGTACCAGCAAAGGAAATCAAGAAAAGATTCAATCAAAGTCAGATTGAGTTTTTGGTGGATTTAAAATGGTGGGACAAAAGTTTTGATTGGATTAAAGAACATTCTGCAAGCTTTCAGAATATCGAGCAGTTTCAAAAAATCGTAGGCAATGAAAAATAACAGACCTGCCATTGTTGTTGTTGCTTATAACAGACCCAAATCGTTAAGCAGGTTGTTGGAGTCCATCGCCAAGGCAAGCTATCCATCTCATAAAATCAACTTAATCATAAGTATCGATTTCTCAGAAAACAATCAAGACGTCGTGCGCCTTGCAGAAAACTTCGAATGGCAACATGGAAAGAAAAAAGTTCTTGTACAATCGGTAAATCTTGGTCTAAAAAAACACATTTTACAATGCGGTGATTTTACCCAAACCTATGGCGAAATCGTTATTCTTGAAGATGACCTTTATGTCTCTCCCAATTTTTACGATTATACAAGTCAGGCGTTGCGTTTTTCTGGAGACAAAGATTATGTTGGTGGAATAGCACTCTACAATCATAAAATCAACGTCCATACTGGTGAGTACTTTACGGCCCTTGAAGATGGTTTTGATAATTGGTACTTTCAATTTGCGTGTTCTTGGGGGCAAGCTTGGAGTGCCAATCAGTGGCAGGGATTTAAAAAATGGTTAACGGACCATCCAAACCTACCCAAATCTGATAAGATACCAAAGAATGTGAGCAACTGGTCGGATAAATCTTGGTTAAAATTCTACATAGCATACCTTGTGGACACGAACCGTTATTTTTTGTATCCAAAAGTTTCTTTAAGTACTAATTTTAATGACTCGGGAACGCATGTAAGTCAAGATAGCACAACTTATCAAGTAGAACTTTTTTCGGCACATGAAAAAGAGTATAAATTTTCAGAATTAAAAGATTCAAAAGCAAGGTATGATGCATTTTTCGAGAGCGAGTCGGTGCAAGAATCTTTAGGATATGATATGGATACTGTTGAGGTTGACCTCTATGGATATAAACCTATGAATGGAAAGCAACTGTGGTTGACTTCAAAACAATTGAACTATAAAATAGTACAACGGTTTACACGAAGTCTTAAGCCGATAGAGTGCAATATTTTAGCTAACATTCCCGGAAACGAGTTGTTTTTGTATGACATTGAACAACCACAAGGCAATACTTTTGAAAACAAAAGACATCTTAGGTTCAGGCGAATCATATATTCTGCAAAAGTCCTTTCATACCGAAAAGCTACGGTAGTTTTCCGAAGTTTGATTTGGGATAGAGTGAAACAAATGTTTAGCAAGAATTAAAAAGTACCATGAATTCAAAAACCAAATTATTGATTCTGTTTCTATTGCTTTACGCTTTGGACCCATTGAATTATGGTTTTGTATTCGGTTATCTGTCCTGTCTGTTGCTTGCTTCACACCCCTTCGCCGTTAAGGCGCAATTTGATAGAATCGCATTTTCCTTGTTTCTATTCAGTGCGATTTACGCCGTATTTTATGCTATGAAGCCCTCCCTGGGAGCACAGTTTATTGTCATATACGCTCTAATACCGACTACCCTGTACATAAGTGGAAAAATCCTGTTCAAAGAAATCTCAAACGATTTAAGGGCTTTCTGGTTTTTGGTACTTCTAGGATTTACTTTTTCCTTGCCTGGTATGATATCTGTTGTTATGGATATACTTGAATATGGATTTGTCAAAACAAAACGTGACGTCCCCAATATTTGGACAGGTGATTTGCAAAGTGCTACCAATATGGCCGCAGGATTCGCACTAAATATGTGTATTCCAGGCTTTTTAATCATAAATAGGAAAATACTTTATAGTAGAGGAGGTCTTTTGATACTTGGCGGCATTTACCTAATCTCCTTGCTGTGTGTGTTGCGTCTTGGGAGCCGTACGCAAATAGCGCTTTCGCTTTTCACGTTGGTAGTTGCCATATTTTACAAAATGGGCAAACAAAATATTAAAAAAAATATAGGTCTTTTTGCCTTGATTTTTATTGGGGTTAATGTCGCCATCAGTTACGTCACTCTTGACACGAACTCAGAACTTTTATCCGCCTATGCAGACAGGGCAGATAGTAAAACCAACGGGGCAGCCTCCGCTGGAGGAAGAACGGGTAGATGGGAAAAATCGTTCGAGCAAATGTTCAAGGACCCTTTGGGGTGGGATGTAGAGGAGTTTGGGTTTTCACATAATCTATGGTTGGATGCCACAAGAGTAGGAGGGTTACTTTCCTTATTTCTGTTGATGCTCTTTACCATTTCCTCAATAAAAAAGGTATTACAACTTTACCGCTTACATCCAAAACCTAGACTATTTGATGGTCAGTTGATATTGTATTGTACCAGCTTTATGCTTTCATTTTTTGTCGAACCCATATTGGAAGGGTATTTCATTCTCTTTTCGCTTTTTTGCCTAATTCTGGGAATGTTAAACTCATACATAGAATCTGAAATTCAAGCAGCGCACAAGCTTGAGGAACCTTTAATTCAAAAAACACCTTAAAAGCAAAGTCTACATAGTTTCTTACTGAATCTTGTATCCAAAGAAAAAAATTTAGGATAATGGATACGGACCAAAACTTGGAATGATTAATTGCTATTAAACTAAATCGATGAAGTTAGCAGTACTCTTAACATGCTTCAATAGAAAAGACAAAACCTTACATGCGCTGAAGAGTTTACACCAAGCGCAAGCAAGGGTGGGTTCGGCATTGGAAATGGATGTTTTCTTAACCGATGATGGATCTACCGATGGTACCTCTGAAGCTGTTATGAAGACGTTTCCACAGGTGCACATTTTGCAAGGGAATGGTGAACTTTTCTGGGCCGGAGGGATGCGTAATTCCTGGAAACGGGCTATGTCGGAATCTTTTGACGCCTATTTTTTGCTAAATGATGACACCATTCTAGAATATAACGTACTGCAAGCTTTTTTGGATGCCGATACTCATTGTAAAACAGAATTTGGCCAAGGTGGGATTTACATTGGTTCCACTCAGGATTCCAAAAGTGGGAAACTCACCTATGGAGGTGCCAAATTGACCAATAAATTTACATTCAAATACAATCACCTTCCTCCAAATGGCAGATACCAGTCATGCGAATTGGGCAATGCCAATATTCTGTTTGTATCCCACGATGTTGTAGAAAAAGTGGGAACCCTTTCAGAAGGATACAAACATGGAGTGGCTGACTATGATTATACGCTCAAAGCAGCGAAAAAGAATTTACCCGTATTGGTCATGCCAACCTTTTTGGGTGTATGCGATAATGACCATTCGAACGTTTACCAAAAGTTTGCAAAGAAATCATTCAAAGAACGACTTAAAATCATGAAGAGCCCGCTTGGATTGGATTTTTCGTCGAACTTGAATTTAATGCGAAGACACTTTCCGGTGCGTGTGCCGTTTGTGGTCTTATCCGCAATGTTAAAACTATGTTTCCCCAATATGTATATAAACCTTTCTAAAAATCGCTAGCAAAATCAATTTTAATGAAAAGTGAAGTAGTAAAGTATATTGGAACATGGGTCTATTTGGATTCGGTGGCGGAACAATCCAATTTCCCAAACAACAAGGGCAATTCGTCCACGCCCGAATTTCAAGCGGTGTATTGGAGATGTATTGTGGTGTTTTTCGAAACCTCCCTTCGTTTTCATGCAAAAAACCCTGGAATCAAGCACATTCTTTTTACCAACACTGAAACGGTTCCTGTAATTGATGGGATGGATTTGGATGCTTTTTTCAAAAAGAACGACATCGAAGTGGTCACGCTTAAAAACAAGTATCCCCTACCCCAAGATTATTTTCAAAGTTTCCGAAACCAATTTTTTGAATTCTCCATTGTAGATTTCATGGCTGAAAAAATGGATGAAAAAGACGCATTCTTATTACTGGATTCGGATTGTGTTTTCAACAAAGATTTTTCAGAAGTTTTTGACCAACTCAAACAGCATCCTGCAGCTACTATGAACATGCCTTACGAGGAAGACTATGTAATTCATGGTATCACACGCAGACAAATGCAAGTGCTTTTTGAAGAGTTTGGTTTGCCTCTAAAAGCAGCGCCGTTTTATTGTGGTGGAGAAATTCTTTTGGCATCAGGCGCGTTCATTAAAGGGGTAGCCGAGGACTTTCCGAATATGTTCAAAACCCTTTTGGATAAGAATGACACAGGGAAACCCAAATTCAATGAGGAAGCACACGCCTTGAGCTTTTACTATTATAAGCATGATGCGAAACTTGGGGAAATGAATCATTATATCAAACGGATGTGGACCAATCGAAACCATTTCCGAAACATTGAACCACAAGATACAGATTTGTATATCTGGCACCTTCCCAACGAAAAACCCGTTGGATTTGCCGGCACTTTTGATTTTATCAACAATGGAGGTGATTTAGCGAATATGGACGAAGCAAGCTATGCTAAATTCATGTTCAATACGTTTTTACAGGCGACCAATCATCCCTTGAATTTACCGAAGTTCTTACTTTCCAAAACCCGTAAGATGCTGCAGCGCTAAAATGGAACCCAAAAAGGTGTTACATATCACCAATATTGCCTCTTTATACCGGCAAGCACAATGGTCAAAGCTCTTGGCGCATCCGAGGCTGGACTATCATTTTGCCTTTGGGGATAATCCATACGCAGGTATCAAAACCATTGATTTTTCAGTTTCTCCATTCACCAAATTCAAAGCCAGTTTGCATGGAATCAAAAACATTTGGGTGTTCAAAAGGTTTTTGGTTTGGCAACGGGGAGTCATCGGCAAATGTCTTAAAACCAACGCGAATTTGGTTATTCTTTTAGGGGAATTCAATGTACTATCCAATTGGATTGGAGCCCTAATTTGTCGTATCCGTAAAGTCCCTGTTGTTTTTAGAGGACACGGTATGTACGGCAATGAAAAAGGTGTAAAGCTCTTTTTGCGTAAAAACTACTACAAGCTCGCGAACGGACATTTGGTTTATGAGCGGAGAAGCAAGAAAATCATGATGTCACATGGATTCAAAGCTGAAAACATCCATATCATATTCAATTCATTGGATTATGATGCACATCGAGAGGCTCGAGAAAGAATCCAAAATCTTAACAAAAAGGAAATCTATCCGTTCTTCAAGAACCCTGAAGCGCCAGTTTTGCTTTTCGTAGGAAGGTTGACTCTCGTTAAAAAACTCCACCTTTTTTTAGAGGCAGTAGCCATCCTCAATAAAAAAGGATATTATCCGAATGTATTGATTGTTGGTGACGGTCCTGAAGGACCTGAACTGAAAAAATATGCAGCACAACATCTAAAAGAAGGGCATTATCATTTTTATGGGGCCTGCTATGACGAAAAGACCAATGAAAAATTGTTAGCTGCAGCGGACGTCTGTGTGTCCCCAGGAAATGTTGGATTAACGGCGATACACAATCTAAGTTATGGAACCCCCGTTATCACTCATGGTAATTTTGAGAATCAAATGCCCGAGGTAGAAGCCATAACAGAAGGGAAAACCGGTTATTTTTTTGAAGAAGGTAATGTAACCGACTTGAGCGAAAAGATTTTGCGGTGGATTTCACAACCCGATTATGACCGAGAGGCCATACGACAAAAGTGTTATGAAATCATTGATGAATACTATAACCCCTACTACCAAATCGAGGTGATAGAGAACTTGGCCAACCAAGCACCGGCTTTGCTATGAAAAAAACTTTGCTCCAAATCAACGTCGAGGCCAACTACGGCTCTACCGGACGGATAGCTTCCGAAATCGGTGATTTGGCTATGGCAAAGGGATGGGATAGTCACATCGCGTTTGGTAGGCTTATGAAAGATACCAATTCCACTACCTATCGTATAGGAACGCCTCTGGGCATATATCATCATGTGGCCTACTCAAGATTATCCGGGAAACATGGCCTTGCTTCAATAAACGATACGCAAAAACTAATCTCCTATATTGAAGAAATTAAACCTACCATTATTCATTTGCATAACCTTCACGGATATTATTTGAATTACGAAATCCTTTTTGGATATCTAAATTCAGTAGATGTTCCTGTTGTCTGGACGCTACACGACTGCTGGTCGTTTACAGGGCATTGCACCCACTATGAAGATGTAGGTTGCTACAAATGGGAAAAAGAGTGTAGCAGTTGCCCGCAAAAAAAGGAATATCCTACCAGTTGGTTAGTTGATAGTTCAAAAAATAGCTATCAACGCAAGAAAAAGTGGTTTGGAAATCACCCCAACTTGCACGTGGTTACCGTATCAAATTGGTTGAACCAAGAAGTATCTCGCTCTTTTTTGGCAAACCACAACAGAACCACAATTCATAATGGAATTGATACTTCCGTTTTCAAATGTTCGAAATCCCAAGCCTTGCGAACTCAGTTCAATTTGGAGAACAAATACATCATTCTTGGTGTAGCAAGTGTTTGGTCCGAAAAGAAAGGTTTAGGAGACTTTATCACGTTGAGCAAAACATTGGAAGAAGACGAAAGCTTGGTATTGATTGGGTTAAAGGAAGAACAAATCAAAAATTTACCAAAAAATATTATTGGCATTCAAAGAACCGCAAATCTTGAAGAATTGGTTGCTTGGTATTCCACAGCTAATCTTTACTTGAATCTTTCCGTTGAAGAATCCTTTGGGATGACCACAGCAGAAGCGCTTGCATGTGGAACTCCTGTGGTGGTTTATAATAGTACCGCATGCCCGGAAATGGTAACACCCAAAACAGGACGTGTTGTACCCAAAAAAGATATTGAAGCGGTGCGAAGCGCCATCCATGAAATCAAAATTGATTTCAACGAAAGTCATTATGCCCAATGCAGGGAGTACGTAGTGAAACGCTTTGACAAAAATGAACGTTACGAAGAGTATCTATCACTATATGCGCAATTAACCCAAATTGTTCCCCATAAAGTTCTACAGACACATGAAAGTTAGCATTATCACAGGCACTTACAATAGTGCCCAATACATTTCAGACTGTGTCTCGTCCATCCAAAGGCAGGATTACGAGGATTTGGAACATATTATTATTGACGGGGCCTCCAAAGATGATACCGTTAACATCATAAAATCCATGCCCAATCGCGTTTCCGATTTGGTTTCGGAGACCGATGACGGTATCTATAACGCCATGAACAAGGGCTTAAAACGTGCTACAGGTGATATTCTTGGAATTCTGAATTCAGATGACTTTTACAATAGTGATACTGTTATTTCAGAGGTAGTTCAAGCCTTTGAAAAACACAATGCAGATTGTGTGTTTGGAGACTTGTATTACGTAAAAGCTGAGGATACCGATAGTATCGTGCGAAAATGGATTACCGGTCCTTATAAAACCAACGGTTTTCGTAAGGGATGGCATCCTGCCCACCCCAGTTTTTTCGTAAAGCGTAAGGTGTATGAAACGTATGGGTATTTTGATGAAAGCCTCAGGCTAGCCGCTGACTTCGAACTGATGCTCCGCTTTATCGAACGCCACGGATTAAAAAGCCATTATATTCCAAAACCTATGGTGCGCATGCGCTTGGGTGGTGCAACGAGCAAAAATCTCAAAAACGTAATAGAAGGTAACAAACAGTGCATTCAAGCCTTCAAAAACAACGACATGAAACCACCGTTCATGTATTCCTTGGTGCGATTGGTACCTAAACTTAAACAACTGCTGCCTTGAAGACGCATGCATACCTTATCATGGTTCATAATGAACCTGAAGCACTGAAATTACTTTTATCCGTCTTGGATGATTCAAGGAACAAAATCTACATCCATACAGATGCAAAATCTACGACAATCCAATCCGAGGAGATTGTGAATTACTGCAATAAAGCCACTATCCAATGCATCCCAAGCAAAAAAATGTATTGGGCCGGCTACAGTATGATTGATGTAACGCTTGATTTATTAGAAGCTTCCGTAAAGGACAATAATACATATTACCATTTGATTTCAGGCGCAGACTTACCTTTGAAATCACAGGATGTACTTCACGCATTCTTTTCAGAAAATGAAGGAAAAGAATTCGTATCTGGCGGTAAAATAGTAAACTGGAAAATCGCTAGTCGCTATAAATACTACTACAACGAAAAATGGGCAAAATATTTGAAGCGCAAAACGCATCGCATTGTCCGGTACATATCCGCTGCCTTACAAACCATATTTTTTGTAGATCGGACCCGAAAACTAAATTTAGACTTCTATATGGGTGGCAATTGGTTTAGCATAACCCATGATTTTGCTGCTTATGTTCTAGAGCAGAAGGATTTTATTAAAAAGTACTTTGATCATACCTTTTGTGCTGATGAAGTCTACATTCCAACATTACTTTATAATTCTAGATTTAAAAACAATGTTTCCAAAAAAATGAACCTCCGTTATGTTGACTGGAAACGTGGCAACCCCTACATATGGCAGGAAAAAGACTATGAAGAGCTTACCTCAAAGGATTTGTACTTTGCCCGAAAGTTTTCATATGAAAACCATCCTGAAATCATGGAAAAACTAAAAAGAAAGCTTCTTTCGTCTGATGAAAAAGGGTAATTCGCACATTTTTTCATGTCTTTTATGAAAAATCGTAGGTACTCTCCTATTTCTTTTAACGTAGTTATTTGCAATTTGACCTTAAAAAATTCTTGCGAATCAAACACATAAGTATCTTTGGTCCGCAAAATCAATCTTATCATTAAATGATCATACTAGGCCTTAATACCCACCACGCAGACTCCTCTGCAGCAATTTTTAAAGATGGTGAACTTCTTGCCGCCACCGAAGAAGAACGTTTTACCCGTGTAAAGCACTGGGCTGGTTTTCCAGCTCAAGCCATTCAGTTTTGTTTGGATGAGGCCAACACCACTTTGGAAGACGTAGACTTTATTACTATTGGCAGGGACACAAAAGCCAAACTGGGTCGTAAAGTATTGTTCGCCTTAAAAAATTTAAAAACAGGTACTTCCCTGTTAAAAAATAGAATAGAAAACCGAAAAGACATTACTTCTTTAGCTGACCAATTTGCTGAAGCATTTGGTTGTTCTCCTGACATGATAAACCAAAAGCTTATCAATGTGGAGCACCACAGGGCACATCTTGCCTCAACCTTTTATGCGAGTCCCTTCAAAGAATCGGCTATTATGTCGATTGATGGTTCTGGGGATTTTTCCACTGTAATGTTAGCACAAGGAAAAGGTTCCAAAATCATTGTTTTGGATAGCATCGATTATCCGGTTTCCCTTGGATTCATTTATACCGCTTTCACGCATTTCTTAGGGTTTCCACATTATGGAGATGAGTATAAGGTGATGGGGCTAGCGCCTTATGGTAATCCCACTTTAGTGGATAAGGTTCGGAAATTGGTCACCTTGAAAAAAGACGGGCTTTGGACTTGGGATGCCAGTTATTTTGGGGAGGTCAAAGTAGTATACAAGGATAACCAACCCATTGTTGACCCCTTTTTCACTGAAAAGTTTTCCAAACTGTTTGGAGAACCTCGAAAAAAAGGTGAAGAATTGACCCAATATCATAAAGATTTGGCCAAATCGGTTCAGCAAGTTACTGAGGAAATCATTTTTCATATGGCATCGCACCTTCAAAAACGTACTGGGTCCAAAAACCTTTGTATCGCTGGTGGAGTTGCGCAAAACTCAGTAGCCAACGGTAAAATCATTGCCAATACCGACTTTGAAAATCTTTATATTCCTTCAGCAGGTCATGACGCTGGAATTTCCATGGGTTCGGCTTTGTATCACTACCATCATAATCTGAGTAATGCCAGAAAACCCTCTATTCGTTCGGCAAGCACAGGATGCAAGTTTAACAATGACGCCATCGAAACCATGCTAAAGGAAAAAGGCGTATCCTACAAAAAGCTTGAAGACAAGGAATTGTACGACTACGTTACCGAACGTTTGATTGAACCCGCAGTAGTGGGTTGGTTCCAAGGTAGAGCGGAGTTTGGACCAAGAGCTTTGGGAAATCGCTCCATTATTGCAGACCCACGAAATGACAAAGCGAAAGAACTTCTAAACCTTAAAATCAAAAGGAGGGAGAGTTTTCGACCCTTTGCCCCTTCTGTATTGAAAGAGTATGTTCCCGAGTTTTTCGAATACACCGAAGAAGTTCCTTTCATGGAAAAAGTGTATCCCATCAAACCAGAAAAACATGACTTGATTCCTGCAGTGACCCACGTGGATGGAACAGGAAGACTTCAAAGCGTGGATAAGTCCGTTTCACCGCGTTATTATGAATTGATCGATACATTCAGAAGTAAAACAGATGTTCCTATTTTGTTGAATACTTCTTTTAATGAAAACGAACCCATCGTAAACACTCCAGAAGAAGCATATGCTTGTTTTGAACGTACCCAAATGGATGTCCTCGTCATGGAAAATATCGTCGTAGAGCGCTAGTATTCAATACCTTCAAGGCACTAGGGATAACATTCTTGCACTTTACCGAAAAAGGATGGTGTTACGCCTTCATCTTTGTACCATTGCGTAGCCTAGAGAGCGCATTGATACAGGATAATGAAAAAAACACATTTTCATAAGGTTAAGGCAACCTTTTTTAAAGTCCAAGCTAAGGTTTGCGGCCGTAAGTAATATAAGTACTTTTCTATGGCCGCCCTGAACCATCCTCTCCTAGTACGCTGCGTTGTTTTGTTTCTCTTTTTGGGATTTCAAATCAATGCCCAGGTAGAATACGCCCCAGCGTATCCGGATATTTCTTTTGCCTTTCCCGTTGAAATTCAACCATCCGTAGATGGTTCCAACCGCATGTTCGTTGTTGAACAATCAGGTACCATCAAGGTATTTGACAACTCTCCAGATGTTCAGCCGAGTGACGTGTCCGTTTTTTTGGATATCTCCGACCGAATCGTGTACAGTGATGGGCAGGAAATAGGGCTACTGGGACTAGCCTTTCATCCTAATTTTAATCAAAACGGCTATTTCTACGTCTATTTTACAGATAGGCCCTCCAACTACCGCATCAATATTGCCCGATATCAGGTAAGCAATGACAATCTTAACCAAGCCGATGCCAGCACCGAAACCCTGATAGCAAGCTTTGAGAAGAACCAACCGGAGTCGAATCATAATGGTGGCAAAATTGCTTTTGGCCCAGATGGTTACCTCTATGCCTCGATTGGAGATGGCGGCGGTGGCGGTGACCCTGAAGGAAACGCCCAAGACTTGGAAACCATCTTTGGTAGCATCATTAGAATTGACATTGATTTGGATGGTAACAATCCAGTCGAAAGTAATCCAGAGCTTCCCAATGGCAACTATGAGATTCCGTCTGACAATCCCCGTATTGGACTATCAGGTTTGGATGAACTTTACGCTTGGGGAATCCGAAATACCTGGAAATTTTCTTTCTCCCCTTCCGGTCAACTTTGGGGCGCAGATGTGGGACAGGGTAATTTTGAAGAAGTAAATATCATTACCCTAGGCAGCAATTACGGTTGGAACAAATTTGAGGCGCTGGATGAACCCAGTTACGGAAACAATACGGATTTGGCCACAACACCAGATATAAAACCCATCCACTTTTACAATCATAACAACGGAGATGTGTCCATAACTGGCGGATATTTTTACCAAGGAAGTCTTTCCAGTACCCTGCTTCAAGACAAATACATCTTTGGGGATTATGTTTCTGGCAGGGTTTGGGCCTTAGACCATGACCCGAATAACGGACAAACTCAGGTGACGGAACTCTTTAAAACGAATGGAAACTTTGTTTCCTCCTTTGGCTTGGACGAAGCGGGTGAATTGTATTTCTCCGATTATTCACCCAACGCCCAGATTTACAAGTTCTCCCTTGAAAATAATGGTCCACAAACCAGAATTGTCGAAGGCATTGGTAATTGGAACAACTTGGATACTGGCACAAATGGTCCAGTACAAAGCATTACGCCTTTGGGCACAGATACTTTTGTTGTTGGAGGTGAATTCAACAACGCAGGCAATGTATCTGTCAACAATTTGGCCCAAAACACCAATTTTTCCCTTTGGGAAGCCTTGGGAACTGGAACCAACGGTCCTATAAATGCGCTTTTAACGCTTGAGAATGGAGATCTAATTGCTGCAGGAGACTTTACCGAAATCGATGGGGTTGCCGCAAATCGAATTGCGCTCTGGAACGGACAAAACTGGAATGCTCTTGGCACGGGAACCAATGGTCCTATTGCTGCGTTGGAAGTTGGGCTCCAAAATCAAATTTATGTAGGAGGAGTTTTCACCCAAGCAGGGGGACAAACGGTAAACAATATTGCGATGTGGTCCAACGGGGTATGGATGGGCATGGCAGACTTGGATACCGGAATCACGGGCACCAATAATGAAATCCGGGCATTAAAACTTGATTCGGATGGATGGCTATATGTTGGCGGAAACTTTGATTCCGCAGGTGGTAAAAATACCCCTCGTATTGCGCGTTGGAACGGGCAAATCTGGGAAGCACTTGGTATCGGTACCAGCGGTTTTGTGCAAGCGCTTAGCATTGAAGGGAATGATGTTTTTGTTGGAGGTAATTTTGTACTAGCAGGCGGACAAACGGTTAACCGTATTGCACGATGGGAAAAAAATTCTAAAAACTGGTTTCCCTTGAACAATGGTGTAAGCGGAAATGTCAACACTTTGGAGCATGATGGGGATTACTTGTATGTCGGAGGTGCCTTTGAAACCGTAGCTCAAGACAACGCCACAAATGACCGTGTCGCGAACATCGCGAGATGGAATATTGTCCAAGGTTGGCAAGCATTGGGTACCGAGAGCAATGTCGGTGTTGATAATATCGTACGCAATATGATTTTTAATGAGACTCAAGATACGCTCTTGGTAGGTGGAAGCTTTCAGAATGCTGGAAACGTAACCGCAGCTAATATCGCTTATTGGAGTAATGATACGTGTACCGCAAATCCGATAGTTCCAGAGTATCAAATTGATGGGGTTTGGCAAAGTGGCTCCGAAAGTCTGGTTTTGGATGAAGGAACCACTGTGGTTTTGAGCATTTTACCCAATACAGAAGACTTCAACGTTTCCGCACCGGACGGAACCACATCAAACGGTGATTTGAATTTAGGTGCCCTAGTGCCCAATCAGGCTGGGGTGTACCGTTTTATTAGTTCAGAAGGCTGTAGAACACAACTTACCTTGTCTGTAACACCTGCAAATCCTGATGATACGGATGGAGATGGTGTCCCAGATGCCATTGATAACTGTCCCAATACACCACAAGGCGAAAATGTGGATGCCAATGGATGTTCATCATCCCAATTGGATGATGACAACGATGGAGTAAACAACAATCAAGATGAATGCCCAAACACTCCCCAAGGCAGAATCGTGGATGCAGAGGGCTGCATTCTGGCTGTGTTGCCAGCGGATACTTATATTATCAGAGTAACATCAACCAGCTGTGTTGGCGCAGCACAGGGCGTCATAAGCATTCAAAGCCAGCAACCCTACGTTCATCCCTATACGCTAAATTCATCAAGCGGAAATCGTACAGGAACATTTGAAGGTGAAACGCAATTTGAAAATCTGGCACCAGGCACTTATGAACTTTGTCTGTCCGTACAAGATAATCCGCAATTAGAACAGTGCTCAACCATTGTAGTTTCAGAACCAGACCCTATCGCGGTAGAAGTAAACCGCAACGAGGTGGATAACTCAGTGACCTTAAAATTGTCCGGAAGTAACCGATATTATATTCGTCTCAATACCACTGAATTCATTACGGAAAGTGGTCAAATTACCCTTCCATTGGCAGCAGAGAATAATCAGCTCGAAGTAAGGGGCGATAAGAACTGTCAGGGATTGTTCTCACAAAATTTGAACACTCAATTATCAAAACTCATACTGTATCCCAATCCAGCTTCTGAATATCTCGAACTGGAACAGACGGGACTCAATCAATTTGTTCAGCCTATAGTTCGCATCTACTCTCAAGAAGGAAAACTGTTATTCGAACAAACCATGGAACTCAATGGTGGAGAAAGTCCACGAGTTCCAGTTGACCACTTGAACCCCGGAATGTATTTTCTACAGATTCAAGAGTCGAACGTGAACCAAGTACATAAATTCATCAAATCATGAGAAGACCAATCCTTTCTCTTTCCGTATTGCTTTTCTTGGTCGCCTGTCAGGCCGATACTGATTTGACCTCTTTTGTTTTAAATCCCACAGAGGTAACCCTGGTGTTTCCTGAAAACAACTCCATTTGCACTGAGGGTACTATATTATCTGACACTGAGAGTGAAGTAACCTTTGAGTGGTCTGAAGCCGTTACTGGGGATTCCTATTTGGTTCGGTTAACCGATTTAACCACAGGAAATACGGAAAATATCCAAAGTGATGCGGTTCAAATGCCTATCATTTTGAAACGTGGAAACCCCTATACCTGGAGGGTAGTCACCCTAATGAATGCTTCAGGAAACTCTGCCGAAAGTGAAACCGGGAGCTTTTACAATGCTGGTCCTGGTATAGATTCTTACGTACCCTTCCCCGCAACGATACTTTCTCCAGAAATGGGTCAAACCTTCCCTGCAAATAGAAGCTCGGTCAACTTAAGCTGGACAGGTGCTGATTTGGATAACGATATTGCAAACTATGACGTGTATTTCGGAACGGTTTCCCCGCCTGAACTCTTTTTGGAAAACCTAATAGAAAGCCGGGTAGACGGCATCACAGTGCAAAGTGGAAACACCTACTACTGGCGGATTTTAACACGTGACGCCCAAGGAAATGCTTCCAAAACCGTGATTTTTACTTTTGAAGTAGAATAAACCCTACTGTTTTAGAACCTCAGTTACCTTACCGCAAATCAGCATTTTATCGCCGAAATAGGGATTTCGGATTTCTTCTTGAAGACTTAACCAAAAACCACCGCGATTGTTATCGGCCATGGGGCAGTACTGCACGTAAAGCGTCTCCTCCATCCCACCGTTTTGTTTTACAAAGGCCAAAAAGTCTTTCGAAAAGGGTTTGAATGCTTTTCGTTGCGCTTCCAAATCCTCAGCCTCCACCAAAGTTTGGATAAGTGAGGGTAACTTGGTGTGGCTGATATGTTTTTCTGCTTTGATGCTTTCGCCGAGTACTTTTACTTGTTCTTGCGCTATTTTAAAATCACTGGCTACCAAAGCATCTTTTAATCCAAAGTAGTGGTTTAGTATTACGGAAATATCGCTATCAGATTCTATTTCCAATGGCACAGGACTTGATAAATCCTTGTCTGTTTTAGGTGTTTCAGGTTTGGCTTTGGATAGGGATGTCATGGAAAGTTTGCCTTGCAATTGCGCGGCGGCATCTAGTGTAAAAGTGCCATTCGTAACAATTTCATCGCCTAAATTGAGTCCATCCAAAATCTCATATTCGTTGTCATAGGATTGCCCAAGTTCCACTTCCAATGCTTCAAAAACAGTTTCATCCGTGTAAACTTTTTTATAGACAAGTGAACGTTTTCCTGTCCAAAGCACTGCGGATTTAGGCAACAGAATGGCATTGTTCTGGGAACTACCTTTTACCACTGCCTCTACGAACATTCCAGGTTTCAATTGATATCGATTGGGTATTACCACTCGAACTTTGGCAATACGTTGATGCGTTTGAAGTACGGGTTCGATTAATGCGACTTTACCTGTGATTCGAGTTCCGGGTAAAGCACTAGTCTGCAACTCCACACTTTGCCCTACCGTCAAGTTGGACAAATGATTTTCGTGTGCCTCGAGCTCCGCCCATACGGTGGAGAGGTCTGAAACACGGTATAAAGCATCACCTTGTTTGTAAAACTGTCCTTTTGCCCCTAAAACTTCAACAATAGTTCCAGAAACATCAGCATAAACCGGAAAGTTGTCCAAGGGTTTACCCCGCTTAAGCATCTCTTCGATTTGCGCATCGGTAACTTTCCATAAACCCAATGTATTTCTCGCCGCATCGTATAATTTTTGATGGGTCTCACGATATGAAACCGAGGTCAAGAGTTTATCCTGAGCCAAATACAATTCAGGGGAATATACTTTTCCAATGGTTTGGCCCTTTCTAACGTTTTTCCCGACGGTATTGGCATAAAACTCGTCTATTCGACCGTCGTATAAGATAGTTTGGACCGCATCGGTGTTTTTGTTGGTAGTGATTTTTCCAGAAAGGGGTATCGTAATTTCTTTTCCTGAGGATTCGCCAACTGTTATGGTTTGAACATTGGCCAATGCCATGGCTTGTTCGGTCATTTCAAATTGATTTGGAGAAGCTTCGTCATGAGAATGAGGCATAAAAACCAAATCCATACCACAAATCGGGCATGTGCCATTTTCCTCACCATCAACTTCTGGATGCATGGAACAAGTCCATCTTCCCTCAACGGTTTCGGTTTCAGGTTCAGCTTCCAAGTTGGAATCATCTCCTCCAAACCAGAAGTACCCCACACCTAAGCTAATAAGTGCAGTTAAAACTATGGGCACGAGTTGTTTGGCGTTAAACTTCATCCGTAGCAATTGATTTTGCATTCAAAGTTAGCTCTTTGTCCCAACAATACAGCAAGGGCACGACAAACAGTGATATTAATGCCATAAACATCCCTCCCAAACAGGGTATGGCCATCGCTAGCATGATATTGCTACCCTTTCCAGTCGCCATCAGCAACGGAATCAAGGCAAAAAGCGTGGTCGCTGTCGTCATCAAACACGGCCTTATCCGTTTGAGTCCGGCGGTAATGACTTTTTCTCGAATTTCATTTTTATTGCTAGGGGTCACTCCTGAAAAGGCATTCTTAAGATAGGTGCCCATCACTACCCCATCGTCTGTGGCAATACCAAAAAGCGCAATAAAACCTACCCAAACCGCAACACTTAAATAAACTTTATCGGCTTGAAACAAAGTTTTGAAATCCAGACTTCCCCATTGAATATCCATAAACCAAGGTTGTCCATACAGCCAGAGCAGGATAAATCCTCCAGAAAAGGCCACGGCAACCGCAGAAAAGACCATTAAGGACAACTTTGTGGATTTAAACTGGAGATACAACAATAGAAAAATGAGCACTATCGTCAGCGGTAAAATGAAAGATAAGGTCCGTTGGGAGCGTAGGTGATTTACGTAAGACCCACTAAACTCATAATTTACCTGAGCTGGTACTACTAGCGTTCCATCGTCGATTTGTTTTGCTATTTCATTTTGAGCGGCTTCAATGGCACTTACCTCCGAAACATCCTTATTTCTATCAAACGTAAGGTAGGCAGTTAAAAAGCCATCCTCCCCCCGAATCGCCTGAGGACCCAATTCGTATTCGACAGAGGCTAGTTCAGAAATTGGAACCGTTGCGCCCTCTCCCAAGTGGACTTGTACTTCTTCGAGCGCTTCAGGACTTCCACGCAATTCTCTTGGGTATTTGACCTTTATTCCATAGCGTTCCCTACCCTCAATGGTTTCACCCACAATTTTACCACCGATAGCAACGGCAATGGTCTGCTGAACTTCCTCCACAGACAAACCGTATTGCGCAATTCTGTCCCTTTTTAATTCCAGTAGCACATAGGGTTTTCCCAAGAGTCTTTCTGCAAAAACCGTGGGAGTAGCTATTTCGTCAACCGTTTTTAACACATTTTCCAAACGCGTGGCAAACAAAGCAATGGTATCAAGGTCTTGCCCTTTGATTTTAATTCCGAGGTTGGCCCGCATCCCAGTTTGCAACATCACTTGCCGTGTTTCGATGGGTTGCAAAAAGGGTGCACCCGTAACCCCTGGAAGATAGGTAGCCTTTTCAATTTCCTTCCAGATGTCTGATGGGGAATCAATATGGTCTCGCCAGTTTCTAAAAAACTGACCGTTATCGTCTGGAACCAATACTTTTGGGGATACACCACTACCGGCAGTAACGGTATTTCCAGAAAGTGTTTTAAAATTCCCTTCTCCATCGGTCTCAAACCGAATCGGTTCTCCAGAAGTGTCTAAAATGTACTCTGATTTATAGGAAATGAGGTTCTCATACATGGAAAGCGGTGCAGGGTCTAATGCAGATTCAACACGACCTGCTTTACCCACAACATAATCTATCTCGGGAATGTTACTGACCGCCATATCCAGCTTTTTCAGGGTTTGGTTTACCTCCGTAACCCCTGCATGTGGCATGGAAGTAGGCATCAGCAAAAAATCTCCTTCTTCCAATGAAGGCATAAATTCCCTTTCGGTATTGATAAAAATGAAGAAGCCTGCCAACACTAAAAGTGAGGGGATACTAATCGCAATTCCTTTATTTTCCAAAACCCAACGTAATAGTCTTTCATAATAGCGATGGAATAGGTACAAACCGCCAAGAATAGCAAACGCCAAAAGAAATACCATAAATCCATTGGACAACCAGCCATACCCAATACCCAAAGGCCTCCAATACCAGGTCAATACTCCAAATAGGATAACCAAAGATGTCCAACGTCGTATTTTTTTGATGGGCTGCTCTTCCAATCTCTTCCAAAACAAGAAAAACTCCATCAGTGCGTAAAGAAGTAACGCCCACCCCAAGCGAATACCGAAACCCAATGCCAAAACTCCCAAAAGAAGTGCTAGGATACCTGCTACCGGAACGTCATTCTGGCTTCGTCTTGGTCTTACAAAAAGCAAATAAAAGGATGGGATAACCACAATGGATAGTCCAATAGCCGCTAATAGTACGAAGGTTTTGGTGAATGCCAACGGCTGGAACAGCTGCCCTTCGACCTCAGTAAGTGTGAATACCGGTAAAAAACTGACCACGGTGGTCAAACCAGCGGTAGCAATTGCACCAGAAACTTCCTGTGTTGCCTGAATTACCAATTCTTTTTTATTTCCCTCCGGATTTTCATCCAGATGTCGGGAAATATTTTCGGCAAGGATAATGCCCATATCGACCACGGTGCCAATCGCAATAGCAATTCCCGCCAATGCGACGATGTTGGCCTCAATTGTGAAGATACGCATAGCGATAAAAGCAAACAGAATCGCCAAGGGAACCAAAGCTGATACCAAGAAAGAGAGTTTCAGATTCCGCATCATAAAGAAAACCACAAAAATGGCAATAAGCGTCTCAAAGGACAAGGCATTGCCAAGGGTCTGCAAGGTTTCTTCTATCAAAACAGAACGGTCGTAAAAAGGAACCAAGGTCAATTTGGAAACGGTTCCATCAGAAAGTGTTTTTTGAGGCAGGCCTTCGGCAAGTCTTTTGATGTTTTCCTGCAATCGTTGTGTGACTTCCAAGGTATTCTCATCGTATTCAGCTGATACTACTCCCCCTACAACTTCGGCGCCCCCCTTATCCAAAATGCCCCGTCTTTCCGCCGGACCCAAGCTTACCCGAGCCACATCTTTTACAAAAACAGGCGTGAACTCATTAGAAGAAACCACTGCGTTCTCTAGGTCTTTCAGGGTTTCAACCTGTCCCAAACCACGAACGAAGTACTCAGCTCGGTTGATTTCCAAAGTTCTGGCACCCATATCTTGGTTGGCGCTCTGAACTGCCTGTACCACTTGGTTCAGGGCAATTTGATGAAAGCGCATACGCTCGGGGTCGACCTCAACATGATATTCCTTTAAAAATCCACCTACGGAGGCTACCTCAGCCACCCCTTTGGTCGAGGCAAGTGTATTTTTTACGTAAAAGTCTTGTATCGTTCGGACCTCCTGTAAATCCCATCCGCCAGTAACATTTCCTTCCAAATCTCGGCCTTCAAGCGTATACCAAAAAATTTGGCCTAAAGCCGTGGCTTCGGGACCAAGTCTTGGTTTCACCCCATTAGGGAAAGTATTTTCGGGAAGGGCATTTAGTTTTTCGGTAATACGGGACCGGGCCCAATAAAAATCGATATCCTCCTCGAAAATGACATATACATTGCAAAAACCAAACATGGAACTGCTCCGAACAGACTTCACCCCGCTTATACCCAAAAGACTGGATGTTAAGGGATAGGTAATTTGGTCTTCGATATCTTGTGGGGATTGGCCTTCCCAATTGACATGGACAATCTGCTGGTTTTCCCCTAGGTCTGGAAGCGCATCGACTTTGACTTTAAGGGAAGGAAATAACGCGTTTTGATGGGAAAGCGGTAGGGTAAAAAAACCAATTAAGGTCAACCCAATGACCAGAACAACTGGAATTAGTTTATGGTTTACCAGAAATCGTGTTATCCTTTCCAACATCTTTGTGAACGATGTTTGTCACATTTTGGTATACTACAAAAATACGGCAAGACCCTTTGGTCAAAAAAATAAGAACCATGACCGATAAGGGCCATGGTTCAAATGTTCACCCGCCGTACTGGCTAAATCTTGATTACCTTGAACTCAGACCTTCTATTCTGGCTGTGTTTTTCTTCGGTACAATACGTATTATTATCACACTCGTTCACCAAGCTTTTTTCACCAAAGGCTTCAATCTGTATTCTCGATTCTGAAATGCCTTTGCCAATCAGATAATCCCTGGTTCGGTTTACCCTTCTTTCGGATAACCACAAGTTATATTTATCCGTTCCCCTTGAATCCGTATGTGAATTCACTTCAATTACTACAGTTTCGTTTTCTTCAAGAATTATGGTAAGCTTGTCCAAAAGTGTTTTATCCCTATTGTTCAAATAAGAGGAGTTCAAATCGAAATACACGTTGCCCAAGGCACGAATCGCATTTTCAATACTATCCCTTTTGCGTTTAGCTGCTTCAGCAAGGGCCTCTTCTGAGTTTTTCTCCGATTCCAAGCGTTTGCGCTCCAATTCCTCTGCTAGGCGCTTGGCCTCTTCTTCTGCTTTGCGAGCTGCATCGATAGAATCTTGAACCCGTTGCCGTTCTTTTTCCAGTTCTTGTAAGCGTCTCAGTTTTTCTTCCCCTTTTCGGGTTAGCCCTCTTTCTACTTCAATTTGATATACGACTCCTGCCGCATGCTGAATGTGGTTAGAGGAATTATCCGCGTTCATGGTCCATTTACCGGTGGAGTTGATATCAATACCCCATTTGTCAGACAACCAAGTTCTAAAACCTACCGCGGCATTGTAGGTTCCTCTACCCTGATTATTGGCATCGGTATATCCCACACCAATTCCTACATAAGGGTCGAACCAGCCGGTATGCCCCAAAATTTGGTTAAGGTCGTAGCTAACGCGAAAATCCGCAGCGTAATAATCGATGTCCTCGTTGATTACGATTTGGTCTACGATTTTTCCTGATTTATAGCGGTTGTATGTACCGATGATTTCCAATCCGACTCCGTTTTTGAAGTATTTTCCGGCACTGATTCGTGAAGGGAAGGAAACGATATGAAGGTTTTCATCAAAATTGAAGAAGTTGCTGAATTCAGAACCAGCATCATCCACAACATTCAATCCTAAGCCAAAAATCCAAGAACTTACGATAACGCTATCCTTGGCGGTAAGCGCCAAATCTTCTTCTTGGGCCTTAAGGTTGAAACTACCAAAAAGTATTACAGTCAAGCATAATACTGCAGAATGTCTCATAACTAACATTTGGGTTGAAGGGCAAAAGTAGAGTAATATTGTGTTTCTGAAGAAAAACACCCTCTAAACAGTAAGATTACCTCGATTAATTGTTGATTTTCGCTGGATTTAGCTCCCAAACGAATTCAAACTTATCTTCAGTTCTTGGCACTTTATACACCATCAAGGGGTAAGAAACTGCTGTATTTTCTTGATTATCTGTGGTTTGAGCCCCAACAATATGGTACACGCCATCATTTTTGGGTTGCATGAGTTTCGGATAACCTTCTGATTGATAGGCTCCTACACAAACCACCAAAGCAACTTCTTTGGTGAAATCCACCTTAGGAACGGGCAAGCCAGGTTTACGAGAACGGTTTACTTTACTGAAGAAGGATTTTAGCGATTTCTCGCTTTCAATCACTAAAGCCTGCTTTTGTTCTACTGGATAATAGCCATCTTCCAAAACCGCTTCCATGCCCTTTACTTCATTGGTTGCCATGGCTTTGTCTTGACTTTTGCAGGAAGCCAAAAACAGCATGTTGCACAAAAGGGTTAGGGTCAAAAACTTAATAGGAGTTCTTGAAACGTGCTTTATAGGCTTTTTCATATACTTCTTCATATAGAGGTAGTATGTTCGAAATATCAAATTTTGAAGCTACTTCAAACGCTTGGTTCTTGAATTTATCCAATCTTTCTTGGTCTTCGAGCATGTAAATGGCTTTTTCCGCCATGGCTTCAACATCCCCAACATCAGTCAAAAATCCTGAAACACCCTGCTTATTGACTTCGGGTACTCCTCCTGTATTACTCGATACTACTGCGGTACGATTAATCATCGCTTCCAACGCGGCCAAGCCAAAACTCTCAGATTCGGAAGGTAACAAAAACAAATCCGAAAAGCACAAGATTCGGTCAATCTCGGTACTGTTGCCCAAAAAAATCACCTTGTCCGCTATTCCAAGCTTTTCGCACAATGCTTCTGCCTGTACTTTTTCGGGGCCTTCTCCTACCATGACCAATTTAGCGGGAATGGTTTGTTGAACCTTATAAAACACTTGCACCACGTCAGGAATACGCTTTACCTTTCTAAAATTACTGATATGGGTAAGTATTTTTTCATCCTCATTCGCCATAAGCGAACGCTGGCAATCGGTATAATCCAATTTGTACTTTGAGGAGTCAATAAAATTCGGAATGACTTCAATATCCTTATGGATATCAAAAATATTCATTGTGCTCTGTTTCAAATCCTGTGAAACCGAGGTAACCACATCTGACTTGTTGATACTAAAGGTTACAGCTGGTTTGTAATAGGGGTGTTTCCCTACCAGTGTGATATCCGTACCGTGCAAAGTGGTTATCATTGGAATGTAAATACCTTCTTCCAAAAGCATCTTTTTGGCCATGTATCCTGCATAGGCATGAGGAATGGCATAATGCACATGCAGTAGTTCAATACCATATAGTTTGATGGTATCCACCAATTTGCTGGAAAGGGCCAATTCATAAGGCTGGTATCGGAACAAAGGATATTCCGGAACGTGTACTTCGTGAAAATGAACATTATTATTGAGAAGTCCCAAACGAACGGGCTGTTTGTACGTAACGAAATGAACTTCATGTCCTCTGGTGGCCAATGCCGTTCCCAGTTCTGTGGCCACTACCCCACTTCCTCCGAAGGTAGGATAGCAAACTATTGCAATCTTCATGAACACAAATCTAATGGAATTCTTTAGGTTTATTCTATAATGGAATCATAAATAGCTTGCTGTATTCGCGTGCGCAAACCAGATTCCACCAACAGACGATTGCTGGCGCTCGGATAGGTGCGATTGGAAAGAAATACGTATACTAGCTCCTCTTCGGGGTCAGCCCAAGTATAGGTTCCCGTGAAGCCGCTGTGCCCAAAACTTTTTCGGGACACACAGCCACAAGTGGGTCCAGAGTCTTTCAATTGGGGTTTATCGAAACCCACTCCACGCCTGACTTCTTTATGGCAGAAGTAACAGGTATTGAATTTTTTGATGGTCCTTTCCTGCAAAAAACGTTTTCCACCATACATGCCGCCTTGGAGGTACATTTGCATGATTTTGGCAACATCTTGGGCATTACTGAACAAGCCAGCATGGCCCCCAACGCCCCCTTGCATGGCAGCACCCATGTCGTGGACGTAGCCCTGAACCGTTTGATAGCGAAAGTACTGATCTTCCTCAGTAGGCACGATATATTCCTTATTAAACTTTTGCAACGGATTGAAAGCCGTATTCTGTAGGCCCATCGGTTCGTAGAAGAAATCTTCTACCAACTCATCTAGGCGTTTGCTATAATGCTCTTCTATGTATTTTTTGAAAACGTAATAGGCGACATCACTGTAGCGGTACCGATTGGATTTCAATGATTGGCGTCCAATTCGATTGTAAATGGAATCGCGGTAGGCGTCTGTGATGTAAAGGTCGTCCGAAACCTTATTGGTAAACCCTTGGGTAGGTTCAAATCGATAGAATTCCCTTGAAGGTTTTCGCTCTTTGTTTAGTGTACTGAGATAAAAAGCAATCCAAGCCGGAAGTCGCCCATAATGTGAAAGCGCTTTTAAAACGGTTACATCCTTTAGTTCTGAATCCGCGTATTCAGGGACAAGTTCTTCAAAGGTATTGTTCAAAGCAATATTACCTTCTTCCTCCATTTTCATAATCATTGGAAGCGTAGATAAAATTTTGGTTAGTGATGCCAAATCATAAATATGCATCCCATTTACTCTGGCCGTGCCTTCATAGGTGGGCGAACCAAAGTTTTTCTGGTAAACTATATTTCCTCTTTTAGCGACCAAAACCTGAGCGCCAGGAAACATTAAGGAATCCAAACCAACCTGAACCAAACTATCTACATATGAAAGCCCTGTTCCACTTAACCCTACACGCTCTGGTAAGGTGAAGCCCAATCGACCCAATGTTTTGGTTTCGATGCCAGTACCTTCCAAAAACACATCTTGAACGCTCACGGGCAACTTTCCCTTAACGGAAATAGCCCCAAAAATCGCTTGCGCTGTCTTCTGTTGCGCGATGCTGTCATTTTGGTAAGAGACCAGAAGGGCATCAATACTTTTAAAATTAGCTACGTTTTTCAGTGCATAAGGATTGGCAAAACAAGCGAAGATAGTATTGCTCGTGCGTAAACCTGCAATTTGTTCCAACCAAGAAAGTTCCTCGTCTGAAAATTTATAGGACTTCCAAGGCGTTTTCGAATTCTTGTGATAACCAATGATAACCAAATTATACTTGGAGAGTTTCTCTTTGTATTCCGAAATGCTATTGGCAGATACCTGTGTAACCTTCGCATAATTCTTTAACATGTTGTAGAATGGCGCATGCGCCCCATCACCCAATGCCACATAAGCTATTTTCTTATTCTCCAGTTTTCGAATAGGCACCAGAGATACATTGTTCTTTGCAAGCGTCAAGGCATTCTCATAAACATCTTCAGCTAGAATTTTATCTTGAAGCGTATTCAAATCTTGAACCACATTCTCGGTCGCTGATGGTTGATACTGGTTTAGACCGACCTTGAACTTGGCCATCAAAATCTTTTTTACAGAACGTGCCAATCGCGTTTCGGTCAATCTGCCGGATCCATAGGCGGATTTGAACGCATCGAAAGCGGAAGGCAAGTCTTTGGGCATTAAAACCACATCACTTCCCGCCATAAAAGCTTTCAAGGATATGTTTGTTCCTTCTGAGGCAGTTGCCGTCAAAGCCCCCATGTTCAAGGCATCCGTAAAAATCAATCCTTCAAATCCAATTTCTTTAATGAGTAGATTCGTCACCGTAGCTTTCGACAGGGAAGAAGGTAAGCCCGGAGTGGTTTCGATTGAGGGCACTTCCAAATGGGCTACCATAATTGCATCAATGTGCTGGTCCGATAGTTTTTGGAATGGAATCAACTCAATGGAATCCATTTTGGCCTTTGAAGCCATGATTTGAGGCAACTCAGCGTGAGAATCTTTATCCGTATCGCCATGCCCGGGAAAGTGTTTGCCACAAGCCAAGATGCCTTCTTTTTGCATCCCTCTTGCCAAAGCAGCGCCCTTCAGGCCCACATTGATGGGAGATTCTCCAAACGAACGGCTACCAATAATCGGGTTATCCGGGTTGCTGTTTACATCCAAAACAGGGGCAAAATTGATATGTGCCCCAACTCTTTTGACTTGTTTTGCGATATGACGCCCCACTCTTTCTATCAAATTGGTGTCTTTCACCGCTCCCAGAGTCATATTAAAGGGGTATGCAAAGGTAGAATCCAAACGCATGGCCAAACCCCACTCGGCATCCGTGCCAATTAAAAGGGGTGTTTTGGATGCTGCTTGGATGGTATTGGTAATTTCTATCTGAGCTTTGGGCTGACCTCTCAAAAAAATGACTCCTCCCAGGGAATAGTCGGCAATTAGCTTTTTTAGCTTTTCTGAGGTGGCTTCAACATCCCCTGCGGCGGTACTTACCATGAAAAGTTGCCCTATTTTCTCTTCTAGGGACATCTTTTCATATTGATTTTCGACCCAAGTAATTTGGGCAAGAGAATCTTCAGCTTGCAGCGGCTGTTTTTGGCCTGTTATGGATGAAACGAAAAAAAGAAATGAAGTAATGCAAAATACGATGCGTCTAAAAACCATCAGAAAGTGTCCCTTTGGGATTCAAATCTAAAAAAAACGATGTATTCTGAAAGCGGTTTAAGGGAATTCTTGGTTTTTTATCATAAAAACCTTGAATGCCAACTTTCGCTGGCCGGAACTTCCCAATGCTCCGTAAACTCCAGCTTGTTGGTTACCAAATTGTTGAAAACGATAGTATTTTTTGAAATAGCGCGGTCTTTGGCCATTTTCTTAAAGTCTTGCAAGGTTTTATATGCAATGTATTCGCCTTGTTTATAGGACACGTTCATTCTATCCAGGAGCACGACATCGTAATTTCGTTCAATTTCTTGAATAAAATGAACGGAAGCATCAATAGAACAACCCGAGGCACCCGCGTGCGACTGGTCCAAAGCAATCACAATAAATCGTTTGTAACGGATGGTAAACCCTGCGTTCAATTGGCTGCCATGAGCCGTCCATTGTGTTAAGAATTGCGCCAAACCTTCCTTAATTTCATTTATTTCGGCATCGGTAAAGCTTCGATTGGACTGGTAAATCCAAACACGAGATTCATCGGGTAACGTTTCAAAATCCACTAACATGTCAAAGGGAATTGGCTATGAGTTCCGCAACATCCAAAACGGTCACGCTTTCTTCTTTTTCATGGGCTTTGATGCCGTCGGTCATCATCGTGTTGCAATAGGGACATCCGGTAGCAATAATATCCGGTTGTGTTTCCAAGGCGTCCTTTGTGCGCATGATGTTGATGTCCATATCTCCTTTTTCAGGTTCTTTGAACATTTGTGCACCACCCGCGCCACAACACAACGCTGTTTTCCGATGTCTCTTCATCTCTACTAAACTGGCATTTGTTTTTTCGAGAACCTCACGCGGCGCATCAAACACGGAATTGGCCCGACCTAAATAACAAGGGTCATGAAATGTGATTCGTTTCTCTTTATAGGTTTTTCCTTCCACCGATAAACGACCCGAATCCAACAACTCTTTGATGTATTCGGTATGATGAACAACATCATAATTGCCACCCAAACTGGGATATTCGTTTTTTAAGGTATTAAAGGAGTGTGGGTCACAGGTAACGATACGCTTGATTTCGTACCCATTCAAAACCTCAATGTTCATCATAGCCTGCATCTGGAACAAAAACTCATTGCCCGCACGTTTGGCCACATCTCCGGTATTACTTTCCTCAGGTCCAAGCACCGCAAACTCCACATTTGCTTTGTTGAGTATGCGCGCGAAAGCACGAGATATCTTTTTGGCCCTATCATCATAGCTGCCGGCAGAACCCACCCAAAATAGAATTTCGGGCTGTTTTCCCTCGGCCATATATTGTTCCATCGTCTTAACTACCAATCCTTCGCTCATATCTTCAAGATTACTCGTTGACCCAGTTCAAACGGTCCATTTGGTTGTACGGCCAAGGTGCACCGTTGTTTTCAATATTCGACATCATATTGTTCAATTCCATTGGAGCGGCGGATTGCTCCATCACCAAATAACGTCTCATTTCCATGATAATGGACAAAGGATCTATACTGATTGGACATGCCTGAACACAAGCGTTACAGGTGGTACAAGCCCAAAGCTCTTCACGCGTAATGTAATCGTCCAATAGTTGTTTGCCATCTGGTTTGAATTCACCGTTATTAGCTTCCATGTTTTTCCCTACTTCTTCGAGACGGTCCCGGGTATCCATCATAACTTTTCTAGGGGACAATTTTTTGCCGGTTTGATTGGCCGGACATTCCGAAGTACAGCGTCCACATTCTGTACAGGTGTAGGCATTCATCAATTGTACCCAATTCAAATCCATCACATCAGAAGCCCCAAACTTTTCGGGCTCCCCTTCTTCTTCATCCGTTGCAGCAAAAGGGTCTGCATTAGGGTCCATCATCAGCTGTACCTCCTTGGTGACGGAATCTACATTGTTGAATTTGCCTTGAGGCACCAATTTACCGTAATAGGTATTGGGGAAAGCTAATAAAATGTGTAGATGCTTCGAGTAATACAAATAATTCAGGAATGCCAATATTCCCAAAATATGTATCCACCAAGCCGTTCGTTCTACAATCACCAATTGCGGAATGGACATTCCTTCGAACAGTGGTGCTATGAATTGACTTATGGGGAACGCTCCTGCTTGAATATAATGCTCGGCATTAAGTTGTTGAAGTTGATAATCCGCAGCGTTCATGGTCAGAAACAAAAACATCAAAACCAATTCGATATAGAGTATAAGGTTACCATCTTTTTTAGGCCACCCTTCCATTTCGGGTTTAATAAAACGCTTTAAACGGATAATATTTCGCCTAATCCAAAAGATTACCACCGCTACAACTACCAAAAAGGCCAAAATCTCAAAAGAACCAATCAAAAAATCATATACGGGTCCCAAGGGGGCAAAAATTCTGTGGGTACCTAAAAGACCGTCCAATACGATTTCCAATACCTCAATATTGATGATAACAAAGCCTACATATACGATGATATGCATTAGCCCTGCAATAGGCCGAACAACCATTTTGGTCTGACCTAAGGCGATTCGGGCCATATTCTTCCAACGCTGTGGTTTATTATCGTTAACCGCTACATCTCTACCTAATTTAATGTTTCGAGTGAGCTTCTTTACATTTCTGATAAAATACCCAATACCCAGGGTAAGTAGAAGTGCAAAAATGATATTTGGTATAAACGCAATCATAGACATAGTTAACTTCAAAATTACAAAATTTATTATGCATGCATAATAAATTTATTCACTATTTAACTTGCTATTGTTTATCGGCAGGGTCATTTTCTGGAAGTTCGTATACTTTCTGTTTCTTTCCAAAGACCGATACATTGACGTAGCGCTTGGGATTCAGACGGAAATCTTGCAATAACAAATCAAGTTCCCGAGAGGCTTCCGCGAGGTTGTTGTACAGTTTTTCATCCTGGGCAAATTTCCCCAAACTTCCTTCCCCATTCTCTATTTTCTGTAGAACAGCATTCAGTTTAGTAACTGTTTTTTGAAACTCTGTTAGGGTTTGCGCTAATCCGGCTTGGTTTAACGAATCGGATATCTGGGCAAAGTTAGTAGTGATACTATCAATATTTTTTAGGGATTTGTCCAAGGAACCTCCATTGTCATCCAAAAGCTTGTTCAGACGGTCAGCTGAAGTTTTGAAGGTTTGTACCAGCTCGCTAAGCCCAACAATTCCTTTTTTCAATTCCAGTTTTGTGGGCTCATCCAAAATTGAGTTCACATTCATCAGTAGGGTGTCGGCATGCGAAACGGCACCTTCGACCTTCATTTGGAGGGGAGTGAGTTTTTGTTGTACAAGCTCCGTAATTCCTGGCTTGCTTTCACTAACCAAAGTATCCCCCGATTGCGCGATAGGAGAACCATCAAATACGGGGTTGATTTGTATTCCCTTACCTCCTATAATACCTGTATCATACAATTCGGCCTTACTGTTCTTGGAAAACTCAAAATCGTTATTGATGGAAAATGTCACCAATAATTTTCCGCTATCGTCCTTAAAACGGATGTTGGTCACATTACCCACCTTAAAGCCGTTGATGGTCACCTGAGTTCCTGCTTGTAGACCGCCCACATGGTTGTAAACGGCATAAAATGTCTTGGAATCTTCAAAGAAAGGTGAGGATTTAAGGTAGCTCAAGCCAAAAACGAAGGCCACAATACCTGTTAAGACGACAATACCGGTTTTGATTTCTCTGGTCAGTTTCAAAGGATTCGGTTTTCGGTTCCCAACAAAATTAGGAATAATTTTTACACGGGTTTTCTAAAAGACAAACGCTATTTCATGGCATTTGTTACCGGAACCCGAGTCCCATTGCGATACGCTACGATGTAAGCTGATGTATATCCTTTGGTGCTGGCTTCTGCTTTAAGCTGTTGGGCCATATCATAGGAAGTGGCGTTACCATACATGTAGCGGAACAAATTTTTGAACGGCTCTTTCGAAAGTTGGTTTAGCCCATTGAAATTTTCTGGCTTCAAAGGAATGTCTCGCCCGCTGGCCACAAGCTGTACTTTAAATATCACGTCGCTTTGTGAAACTACTTCCTTTTTTAAATCGGGTTTCTTTTGAGCCACGGAAGTCTCTTTCACAGGTTCGGGGTCTTTTACCTTGGGTTTGGTTGCCTCCACAATAGTAGGTTTTACTTCCTTGGTTACCTCCACCACAGCTGGTGTCTCTTCCTTGGTTTCCTCAACGACTTCTTCTGGAGTTTCCTCTGGAGCGTCGGGAATCTCCTGAAATTCTAAAGCAGATAGTCCATTATCAACTTCTGCTTTATAGGCTAGTACCGCATCTGCAATAGCCTTTCCCATTTCAGACTGCCCTTTACTAGAATTCAAATAACTGCCCTCGTCTTTGTTGGTCAAAAACCCAGCTTCAACCAAAACACTGGGCATAAAGGTCTGATGCAGCACGATAAACCCAGCTTGTTTGACTTTTCTATCTTTTCGATTCAATCGTTTGGTAAATACATCTTGTAGCTTTTTGCCCAGCAAAATACTTTGCTGCAAAAATTCTTCTTGCATTATGGTTAATCCAATAACCGATTCAGGGGAATTGATATCGTACTGTGCATACTTTTCTTGATAGTCGCTTTCCAGATAGATTACGGAATTCTCTTTCTTGGCCACGTCAAAATTTTGCTTGTTTTTGTGCAAGCCCATCACAAAAGTCCCAGCACCGTAGGCATTTGAGGTATGGGAATCACAATGTACCGACACGAATAAATCCGCTTTGGCTTCATTTGCAATTTTACCTCTTACGAACAAGTCGACGAAAGTATCGTCCTTTCGGGTGTAGATTACCTTTACGTTCGGATTCTTTTCCAACTCCCTGCCCGCTTGCAACACGATACGCAAAGCAATGTTCTTTTCCAGATACCCATTTCCCAGATTTCCGGGGTCATGTCCGCCATGGCCTGCATCCAAAACCACAACAAATTTTTCCTTGGGAGGATTCCCGGTATTGTTTTTGTGATTAGAAAAAAGCGCGGTATAGGAAAACAGAAAAAGGAGAAATAAAAGCCGCATTGTCATCATAAGAACTCTCGATTTTTAGCATTCCGTTAGGGTTAAAAATATCGTAATCCCAAGGCAACGGAAGAAAAAATATATGTAAGTTTGAGCCCAAAAACTGAGCCAAACTGCCACAAAAATAGGATTTATCACGTTGCAATCAAACAAACCGTTTTACCTGCTCCTATTTGTTCTTCTAGGCTTAATGAACGTAGGCATCGCTCAAGAAGACCTTATCAAACCATTACCGATAAAGGCTTTTAATGACAGCATTACCGCTCCTCTGATACCAGCCAATATCCTGAACGACAGCATTCAAACCGATTCCATACAACTGGATTCTACACCACAAAGTGATGCCGCCTTGTTGGATAAAATCAAGTACAAGGCCAAGGATTATGTTCGCCTGAGTCAAAATGAAAACAAAATATACCTCTACGACGAGGCAGAAATTTATTATCAAGATACCGAGCTAAAGGCAGGTATCATTGTCATGGATTATGTGAAAAACGAAGTCTACGCTGGTCGGATTAAAGATTCTACCGGAGTATACAGCCAATTCCCTTATTTTAAACAAGGCGGCAATGAGGTTCGACCGGATTCGATTCGGTTTAATTTTGATACCAAAAAAGCGTTGATTTGGAATTCCAGAACCGAACAAGACGCAGGACTCGGGTCCTTTGGTAGCGACGCCATGAAGGTATATGCGGAACTCACCAAAAAAGAAAATGACTCTGTTTATTTTTTGAGCGAAGGGAAACTCACAACCTCAAAAGATACGGTCGACCCTGATTACTACATTAGGATTCGGCGCGCGAAATTCGTTCCGAAAAAGAAAATAATTGCTGGTTTCAGTAATATGTATATTGTTGATGTACCCACCCCAATAGCATTACCCTTTGCTTATTTTCCTTTGGGTCAGGGTCGCTCAGCGGGTTTGATTTTCCCAACCTTCGGAAATGACCCTCAACGAGGGTATTTTATTCAGAATGGAGGCTATTACTTTCCTTTTAGCGATTATGTAGACCTAAGTGTTACTGGGGATTATTATACCAATGGAAGTTATGGGTTTCGGGGGCAGTCTATCTATACGAAACGTTACCGATTTAAAGGCAACATCAACTTTAGTTTTGAAAACCTGATACAGAGTCAAAAGGGATTTAGTGATTTTAGCCGGACCACGAATTATAATATTCAAATACGGCATACGCAAGATGCGAAGGCCAGTCCAAATTCAAGGTTCTCCGCATCGGTCAACTTGGGAAGTAGCGAGTTCTTTTCCAATTCCTTGAACCAACGGAATCGAAATGATGTCCAAACCAACACCTTTGCTTCTTCCATAAGTTATAGCAAGACCTTTCCTGCATATCCATCGGTAAATACCAGTATGACCTTGACGCATACCCAAAACTCAAGAACCCAAGAAATCGTGATGTCCCTACCGACGTTTCAAGCGAGTATGGAACGTATTTTTCCTTTTGCGGAAAGGGACGGGCTCAAAAAAGGGATTATTCAAAACGTCAACTTTCAATACGACGCCAATGCCCAGCATACGTTGACCACGGCCGAGGAAAACTTTTTCTCTGAGGGCATGTTCGACAATTCAAGAATTGGAGCACGACACCGTATACCCATTTCCACAAATTTCAAGGTGGCCAAATATTTTAGTGTAACCACTTCTGGAACGTATGAGGATGTATGGGCTTTTGAAACCATCCGACGAAGGTTCAATGAAAATACAGAAGAGGTGGAAACCGATACCATAGCCGGATTTGAACGTTTCAATCGCTACAATTTAGGGGTTAGTGTGGGTACAACACTCTACGGAACCTTCAATTTTGGAGAAGATAAAAAAATACAGGCGATACGGCACGTGATGCGTCCTTCCATCAGCTATGGCTACGCACCCAGTTTTGAACAATTCTACGATAGCTATGTTGATGGGGATGGCGAAGATGTGCAATACACCCCATTTGAAACTAGTTTGTACGGACGCCCTTCATTGACCAAAAGCAGCGCCCTTAATTTCTCCTTGCAAAATAGCCTTGAAGCCAAGGTTAGGGATAAGGACTCCACAGCCTTAGAACCCCGGAAGGTGAAAATACTGAGCAACCTAACGATGTCGGCCAGTTATAATTTTGAGGCGGATTCTTTAAAGTTGAGCCCCATCAGTTTGAATGGAGCAACGGAAATCATACCCAAAGTGCCCATAAATTTTGCCGCCACTTTAGACCCTTATGCCATTGACAACAACGGAAGGCGCATCAATACCTTCAACGTCAATAATGGGGGTGGGCTTTTGCGTTTGACCTCGGCACGCCTGAATACCGGTTTTTCCTTGAACAGCGAAATGTTCAAAAAAGGAGCGCGAAACAATCGGGATGCTGACGAAGAGGAACAAGACCCCGACTATGGAAACAATCCGTTTGAATTGAACAACTTGGCGAATCAGGATAATTTTTTCCAACAACGGGATGAAGAAGAGGAAACCCGTGAGAACCAACCTTTTCGAAACAAGTTGCCCTGGGACGCCCGATTTACCTATGTCGCCACATACAATAACAGCAATCGACAAAGTGAAATCACCAACCATTCCCTAATGTTCACCGGCAACTTAGAACTCACACCTAAATGGAAGGTGGGATTCAATTCTGGATATGACATTAAAAACAAGGGTTTCGCGGATACCCGATTCACTTTCGACCGGGATTTGGACAGTTTTCGGCTGAGTTTTGATTGGACGCCCTTTGGTCGTTTTGAGCGATGGTACTTTTTTATTGGGATAAAGAGCTCCATCCTCAGTGACCTGAAATGGGAGAACCGAAGCCAGCCATTTACCAGTAGACGTTAAAACACTAAAAATAAACTATCATGAAAACCATCATCAAGACTTCAAAAGCCGCGGCACCAGTTGGACCCTATAATCAAGCGGTGCTCGTAGGAAATACACTGTACACGTCTGGGCAAATTGCGATAGACCCTGAGACAAACACGCTTCTAGACACGGATATTAAATCCGAAACCCAGCAGGCTATGAAGAATCTAAAGGCTATTTTGGAAGAAGCAGGAATGGGTTTTGAACATGTAGTGAAAACCACCATTTTCCTAAAGGATATGCACCAGTTTGCAGAAGTAAATGAAGTGTACGGTTCCTATTTTGACGAAGACCAAGCCCCGGCTAGGGAAACCGTAGAGGTCGCGAATCTTCCCAAGTTCATGAACGTGGAAATCTCTATGATCGCTATTAAATAGTGTTCTTATGGAATTCGACCAATCCTTCAATGGGGCGTTGTCGGATTACCCCCAAGATAAGGTCGTTGCGCTCTAAAACCGTAGCGAGCTCATCCCGTAAAAAGTGTGCAATACTACCTACGAAGCTGATGGGTACCTTCGTGGCAAGCTCAAATTGCATGATGTAATTGTTTACGAATTGCTGTAGGCCCTTATCAATGACCCCACGACAATAGGGATGCTCTTTGTTTTCGATGATAAAACGCGCGAAAGTGGCCAAATAAGTATTGGGGTTCGGTTGTTTGTAGAGATGGTCTTTAATCACGTCGGCATCCAAGTCGTACTCCTTGGCAAAACGAATACCCAAATCCTGAGGCATTTTGTGAAAGTAGTAGTCCCTTAAAAGTTTGCGCCCAAAAAAGTTTCCGCTGCCATCATCCATTAAAATATAGCCCAAAGAGGTTACCTTCTGAAAAAGCTGATGGCCATCATAATAACTACAATTGGAACCGGTACCCAAGATGCAAACAATACCTTGGTGCCCTATTTTGGTGGTGGAATAAATCGCGGCGAACGTATCTTCACGCACCTCAGCTTTGGCATTTGGAAAGAAATCCTTGAAAATTTCTTTCAAAAAAATTTTCATCCTGTCCGTTCCACACCCAGCACCATAGAAGTACAACTGCTCAACCGACTCTTTGTTCTTGGAAAGTTCAAAGTTGTTCGCCAACCGGTCCTCAATGACCTCTCGTGTCAACACCTCGGGACTCAAACCCAGGGTTTGCGTCAAAAAGAGCTGGTCACCGTTGTTATCGAGTGCAATCCAATCAGATTTGGTAGCACCACTATCCACTATCAGTATCATAGGTATGGTTATTAGGTTGAAAACCCCGGCCTAATAAAGACCGGGGGTATAGTATAGTTAGCTAAACTGGATTATAACGCGGCAACATGTTCCGCCAAGTCAACCAATTTGTTGGAGTATCCCATTTCGTTATCGTACCAAGAAATGATCTTGAAGAATTTGGAATTCAATTCGATGCCAGCACCAGCGTCAAAAATACTGGTCCGTGTATCGCTAACGAAGTCTTGGGAAACTACAGGCTCGTCGGTGTATCCCAGAATTCCTGCCAAAGGACCTTCAGAAGCTGCTTTGAACGCTTTTTTGATTTCTTCATACGAAGTTTCCTTTTCCAAACGTACTGTCAAATCCACAACGGATACGTCTGCGGTGGGCACACGGAAAGCCATCCCAGTCAGTTTTCCTTGCAACTCAGGAATTACTTTTGTAACCGCTTTGGCGGCCCCTGTAGAAGCTGGAATAATGTTCAACAAAGCACTACGTCCCCCGCGGTAATCCTTTTTGGAAGGACCATCCACAGTCATTTGTGTTGCAGTAGTTGCGTGGACTGTGGTCATCAGACCTTCTTCGATACCAAAGGTATCATTCAATACTTTGGCCATTGGTGCCAAACAGTTGGTCGTACAACTTGCATTGGATACAATTTTGTCATCTGCAGTAACCTGGTCGTGGTTTACACCCATCACGAACATGGGTGCATCTTTAGAAGGTGCAGAAATCACAACTTTCTTGGCACCACCATCGATGTGGTATTGAGCGGTTTCGAGGGTAGTGAAGATACCGGTGCATTCTGCTACAATATCCGCACCAACTTCGTCCCATTTCAAATTTTTTGGGTCTCTTTCCGCAGTAATTCGGATGGTTTTTCCGTTGACTACCAAGTGACCCTCTTTTACTTCAACCGTTCCGTCGAATCTACCGTGTACGGAATCGTACTCCAATAGGTATGCTAAGTGTTCCACATCCAACAAGTCGTTGATGGCTACAACATCTACATTGTCTCGCTTTACGCTGGCTCGGAAAACCAATCTTCCGATTCTTCCGAAACCGTTTATTCCGATTTTTAAATTTGACATTTTCTAGTATTTGATTTTATTAAGTTGTCATGATATCCGAAACTTTGATGAGTTCTTCATCAACTTCGGTGTGGGCCTTAATGGCCTCACTAATGGGCGTTAGGATGAGTTTATTATCTCGTATACCCACCATATAGTTTGATTTGCCTTCCAAAAGGCTTTCTACTGCCTTTACGCCCATTCTGCTCGCCAAAACCCTATCAAAACAGGTTGGATTGCCCCCCCGCTGCATATGACCCAACACCGAAACGCGAACATCATAAATGGGTAAATGTTCTTCTACATATTCTTTAAGCTCGAAAACGTTCTTTCCGATTTTGTCCCCCTCGGCGACAATCACGATACTGGATGATTTTCCAGATTTTTTACTCCGTTTTAACGAATCCAAAAGCCTTTCGAGACCTAGGTTTTGTTCAGGAATCAATATTTCTTCCGCACCAGCCCCAACACCTGCATTCAAGGCAATATGCCCCACATCGCGTCCCATAACTTCCACAAAAAATAGTCGGTTATGTGAGCTCGCCGTATCGCGAATCTTATCAATCACACCAACCACGGTATTGATTGCGGTATCAAATCCAATGGTAAACGAAGAACCCAAAATATCGTTGTCAATCGTTCCAGGTATTCCCATCACAGGGAAGTTGAATTCTTCATTAAAGACCAGTGCTCCTGCAAAACTTCCGTTACCTCCTATGACCACCAAAGCTTCAATACCTTCTTTAGCTAATTGGTCGTAAGCGAGTTGCCTTCCTTGCGGGGTGCGAAAATCATCGCAACGGGCAGATTTGAGTATGGTTCCTCCTTTATTGATAATATTGTTCACGCTACGCGCATCCATGGGTTTGAAGTCTCCTTCAATCATTCCCTGATAGCCCCGATAAATCCCAACGCATTCTATCTTCAAGTACGCACAAGTACGCACCACGGAACGAATTGCAGCGTTCATTCCGGGAGAATCTCCACCGGATGTGAAAACGCCTATTTTTTTGATATTTGATGTCATTCAAAAAATTAAGAAACCAAAACTAGGAAACTTTATTAAATAAAAGAATGGGATAATAAGTAATTTACAATCAGCCGCTTTCGCAAACGTTTTCGTAATTTTCTGTTTAACCAAAAGCTATTTTAAAGTCTAATTTCGGGGCTTTTTGATAGACGTTGTACTTTTTGTTTGGAATCGAATCAAACTGTCTTTTCCCATAATTTGAGTAGCCCGAACAGCAGGGACTTCGGTCTCTGGTTCTTGCTTTGGTTTCTTTTTGAAAACCTTTTGCAAAAGTTCTTGAAAGCTATTGAAATCCACTTGATAGGAAAGTCCAACCCCTTGGGTATAGCCCTGCCTTTCTGCCAAAAACTGTTGGATTTCATTTTCCCGGTTAAAAATCTTGGCACTCAATGTACCCTCATCGTTCAGCAATACTTGGACTTCCACATCCCCAGCAACGACGGTTTCAGAAACACCTCCCACCGGTACCCCTACCCTTCCATTGACCAAAATACGGTCTGAGATTTGGGTAGAAACCGTTACACCAATTCGGTCTTCCGTTCGGATATCGGCATTGGTATCCAAAAATCCCTGTTCATAGGTGACTCCAAAATTCAGTTTATCATTATTGCCCGCTAAAATCTGATTCAGTAAGCCCGATGCAGTTTGTATCAAGTTACCGGTTACGGCTTGCTGGTTGATACCACTTTGTGCGTTAACAAAAGTACCCTGAGCCATCAGGAAAAAGGCATTACGCTCTTTTACAATGGGGTCTTGCAAACGATATTCCAACTCGGATTGGACTACGGAATTGGTCGATGGAAAGTCAATATCAAATTCAATTTGAGGGTTTTCCAATTCGCCAGTAAGTCGCACCACTACCTCAGTGGATATCCTTCCGGTATATCCGGCATTATCCAATAGCGGTGCGGGATTCGCGGTGAGTCCATAAATGGCTTCCAAATCCAATTGCGCGGCCAAGGGGTCGCGTTCCCAGAGAATCCGTCCTCCGGGGCGTACTTTAAAGGTTTTGTCTATTACCCCACCATATTTAAAGTTGTATTCCCCAGTTACGGCCACAAACTCCCCGTACATATTGAATTTACCGTTGGTGTTGATTTCAATCAGCAACAGTCCTTCCCCAGTTCCTCTAAGAGAGCTCCCCGAGCTTTTGTCCACTACAATTTCTACCTCGGCTTCTGGAGTTACCGCCAGGTCAAAAGCCATCTCCAGCCCTTGGTAGTCTTTCAAAACCCGTTCTTCCTTGAAGGATTTGGTTCCTTTTTTCTGAACAAAATTAATAAAGGAGTAATCCCCCACACTAGTAACATCACTCAAAGGTATCTTGAGCGAAGTACCGCTTGCCGTTGAAGCATCCACCGTAATAGTGAGCCCTTCCGTGGGGCCGTAAATACTTCCCGTTCCATTAATAAAGCCCTTACCATAATACAAAGCCTCGTCATCAAATTCAGTATTTAGAATCAGAAAGCGGTCATTTTTGGTATCCACATCCAAATCCAAGGACCAATCCCCAAAAGCGGTATGATTGATGGTGCCATCAAGCGTGGCGGTCGTACCATAATCCACATCAGACAGCCCTATATTTTCGAAATAAAAGGTTTGGTCAAAAAGACGCACTTTGGAAAAAGGCGCAAAATTATAGTCCACATTCAAATAAGGAACGCCCAATCCGGCATCGTTCAAGGTCAATTCCCCATTTATGGAAGGGTTTTCGGCATCACCCACGATTTTGGCATTTCCATTGAGGTTTCCCCGGATATTGGTAATGACATCCTCGCCCAAGGGACTAAAAGGTTCCAACGAAAAATCCGTGAAATTCGCACTCAAGTCGAGACGGGTCTTTTTGTTCTGATTGGTGACCTTTCCGTTGACACTTAATTTTTCCTTTCCGTTGTTTTCCAGCCAAGTACTTACACCAAACTCCGTCAAGTCGTTATTTCCAAAAATACCGATTTCCAAATTTCCAAGAAGCATGTCGTTGACTGCAAAATCATCAATCTTCAAACTAGAGGTCGGTAAATACTTCCCATCTTTCTGAAGGATATTCAAGAAACCGTTGACACCCCCTTCTAATTTTAAGCTGTCAATGCTGGGGGTGATTTTATCCAGAGAAACCAACTTGAATTGCAGGTCAAGGTTTTTATATGTGGAATCCGCCAGTTGACCCCGAAGTTGTATTTGTTCATTGTTTTCATTGTCCATCACCACATCCTCAATTTGGATACTATCCAGTGTGCGATTGATAATGACCTTGTTTTTGTCGTTACCTTCTTTATTAAGCACCCAAAGGTTTTCCTTGAAGCGAAGCTCAGACTTTTTCAAACCAATGACCGATTTATCTTGCTTATTGAAAGTGTGGTAGAAGTTTAGATTATATGAATCGTTCAAGTCGCTGCCCCCTTTGAATTCCGTTCTAAAAAACAGTGTATCCTTCAGAGTGGTGTTGATGAGACTAAAATCCTTAAAATCATAATACACGGTAGACATATCCTCCACAGAGAGGAAGGTGTTGAAGAGGGGGTTTTTATTGTCGATTTTCAACTCCAAGTTTTCAAAAGAGTTGCCGTAAGCTTCGATGTTGGGCGATTTGAAGGTCAATTTGAAGTCACCTTGGTCCGCTTCAATATTCCCGCGAAGAAACGTATTAGGGTCAAAAACTACCTCTGGGAAAAAAACATCGACAATCTTGTTGTAAATTTTAAAATTAAAGTTCAATCGTTGTCCATCCGAAATCTCAAAAGGGCGGTAATTTGTGTAAATACTACCAATGGAATTCCGAACGAGTTTATCCAACTCGTTGACTTTGAATTTGCCTTTCACATATCCGGTTATGATGTCGGGGGAATTGATTTCCACCGTTCGAACGGTATCGGCATCAAAAGTTGAGGAAACCGCAAAATCCTCAAAATAATAGGTTTCATTCTTGTTTTGATAGGTGGTGTTCGAAAAGCGGACACTACCCGATATATTATCCAAAGAATTGCCTTCAATATTCATGTTCAGATTCCCGCGGAAGATGGAAATGCTATCGTTGATGAAATTGAGGGTTTTCAAATCAGCGTAATCCACAGATGCAATAAAATCAAATTGATTGGCATCATTGCCCAAATCAGCCAACCCTTTAAAATCAAACTTGAAGTTCTCATCTGTGCTGGTCAAGGAACCATCAAATAGTTCTTCCTTGAAAATTCCAGAAACCTTTAGGCCTTGGTATTCATAATCGTTAAACTGGAGTTTGTAGACCTCACCAATGACTTCAGTGTTCAGGTTCTCCGCGATAAAACCTTTTCCCTCCACATTTACATCCAGACTGGTTCGACCCAATTTTGCATTGTTCACAAAAGTTCCCAAATCAAAATCAATCAACGAGATAAACCCGATGTAAGAAGCGTCATCAATGGTTTGAATATTGGTCATTTGCAAATCCGTGTAGCAGCTCCCCAAGGCCGTATTCAAATTGACCTGTGCGTCCAAGGAGGTCTCGGTTACCTCAGCATCTCCCCTTAGGGTGAATTGACCAAATTTTTGAAGGGAACTCGGTAGGCTTCTTCCCAGAATGTTAGGCAATAAAGACCGTAGCTGGTAATAACTGCTGGTCAGGTTGTCAATTTCGGACTTCATAATGAACGGCGCCTGTTCCGTAAACATGTTTTGGAATTCGAAATCTCCTCGTACCCCGGTATTTTCAGATTGTAGAAATAGTTCTTCCACAATCAAATCGTTCAACACCCCACTCACCTCGGCAGAGAAAGTCACTTGCTTTTTTTCTCCGAATTGGTCATAAAACCGATTGATATCGTCCAATGCAACTTCCGTATCATCAAAACTGGCAATAATGTTCACTTTGTTGATGAAATCCGCAAAATCCTTACGGTTGTAATTCATTACCATATCGCCCTTGATATACGATTTTTCTGTTTTTATCCGGAGCGAATCAAACCGCATCTGCTGCTTGGTATATTTAAAATCAGTGGAAAGATTTTCAAGAGCCAGTCCCCGTTTCGATTTTAACTTCAAAGCTTCGATTCCTATAGTAACTTCAGGGCCCAAAATCTGAAAATCATTTGCTTTGATTTTGATGTCATCAAAATTCAGGGTCTCCACCTTCTCAAAATTCTCATCAGAAAGCAAAAAACGCCCTTCCTCGATGGTAATGGCATCAGACGACATAAAAAATGAAGGGGTATTTGGGTCTTTTGGGGAACCATCATCCAACTTGTCCACAAATACGTCCAGATTCGTGTTACGTTCCCCTTTATAGGTCTTTAAATTGAAATAAAGCCCGTCAATATCAACCTCTCCAAACTCCATTCGGTTGTTCGCAATATTGCGCAAGCTCAATACTGAAGTTGAAAGCTTTTGAATGTAACAAAGGGTATCATTTTTATAGTCTTCAACATAGATGCCCTTGAGGCCTGTATTAAGGGTGAGTAGATTCAGGCTCAGTCGGTCAATGGAAATATTGGTGCCAAATTCCTCATTGATGGATTTCGTGGCATAGCGACCCAAGGCCGTTTGAACCGGAGGCAAAGAGAGTATGATGGTGACAAGGGCCAGAAACAAAAACAACCCCAATAGGGACCGTAGCAATATTTTCCTCAGTTTTCTGATAGGGCTTTATGTTTTACCTTTGTTCGACCAATTTTTGTTCCAAACACGATACTTTATGGATAAAAAATATCTACTGTCCATTGAATCTTCTTGCGATGATACTTCGGCAGCTGTGCTTTGCAACAAAAAAGTACTTAGTAATGTGGTGGCCACCCAAAAAATACACGAGCAATATGGTGGTGTGGTTCCGGAACTGGCATCACGTGCCCACCAAAAAAATATTGTTCCTGTAGTGCATCAGGCCTTGGCCAAAGCAAATATCGACAAAAAACAACTCTCAGCCATAGCTTTCACGCGGGGACCAGGTTTATTGGGGTCTTTGCTGGTAGGGACTTCTTTTGCGAAATCGATGGCTTTGGCTTTGGATATTCCTTTGATTGAGGTCAACCATATGGAAGCCCACATTTTGGCCCATTTTATTGAGGAGGATGAAATGAAAGCACCTCCTTTTCCCTTTTTGGGAATGACCATAAGCGGCGGGCACACCCAAATCGTTTTGGTCAAGGATTACTTTGACATGGAAGTCCTTGGAGAAACTTTGGACGATGCGGTCGGAGAAGCCTTCGACAAAAGCGCAAAACTGATGGGACTACCATATCCTGGTGGCCCTTTGGTAGATAAACATGCACAAAATGGGGATCCAAATGCTTTTTCGTTTCCCAAACCGAAAGTAGATGGTCTTAACTTTAGTTTTAGCGGATTAAAAACCAGTATCCTTTACTTCTTGCGAAAACAAACACAGCGCAATCCAGATTTTATCAAAGAAAATATAGATGATATCTGTGCTTCTGTCCAGCATACCATTTTGGAAATTCTAATGGACAAGCTGAAGCTGGCGTCCAAACAAACCGGCATCTCCCACATCGCTATTGGCGGTGGCGTAGCGGCCAACTCTGGAATCCGCGCACGTTTGAAAGAAGCAGAACAAACCTTAGGTTGGACTACCTATATTCCAAAATTCCAATATTGTACGGATAATGCGGGCATGATTGGAATCGTAGGATACCTTAAATATCTAGAAGGTGTGCAAAGCAATCCGAATGTTGCAGCGCAGGCACGTTATGCGATTGGTACTTCAGCCTAAATTTTGACATCCTATGCAGTTGTTTTATCACCCCACCTCACCCGTCACTGAAACAACCTTATCTTTTTCAGCGGATGAAAGCAAACATATTGTACGGGTTTTGCGCAAAAAAGTGGGAGACGTGTTGCATGCGACGGACGGGCAGGGTCACCTTTTCAACATCGTATTGACCCAGGCGGAAATGCGGCATTGTGAAGGTACTATTGGAGATATCACTGCAATCCCCAAAAAGCTCCATCGATTACATATAGCTGTTGCTCCTACCAAAATGAACGAACGCTTCGAATGGTTTTTGGAAAAGGCAACGGAACTCGGGGTAAACGAAATTACCCCCTTACTTTGTGAGCGGTCTGAACGAAAGGTCATAAAAGAAGAACGCCTACAAAGAGTTTTGGTGTCAGCGATGAAACAATCCTTGCGAGCGTACCTGCCCAAACTCAATCCTTTGACACCTTATCAGGATTTCTTGGAACAGAATCGTAGCAGTGCGAAATTCATTGCGCATTGTGCACCGGGACAACGCAATCCACTCACAGATTTTCTTCCGCCCAAAGAGGATATTGTTTTCCTTATTGGGCCTGAGGGCGATTTTTCAGAAAATGAAATTCAAAGTGCATTGAACTTGAACTATGTTCCCGTTACTTTAGGAAACAACCGATTGCGTACCGAGACGGCCGCAGTTATGGCCTGCGCATCTTTTGCATTGTTTGAAGGACCTTCTTAAAGTTTGGTTTGGGTACCCCCCGTAATATCCAGTGCTTCGTTTTCAGTCAAAACAATCAAGGTAACCGCATCATCTTTTGAAACCAAAGCTGGAATAGCCATTGAAAGGCTTCCTTTGGATTCCTTTAACTCCAAATACTTTTCAGCTGCTACCACATGCGAATTCTGTAACTCTCGATTTCGGTTTTCCCCACGTTGCACCCAAGTGGTCTTTTCATCCAACACCAAAACGGCCCGAAGGAGCTTTTCATCCAAATCTCCAGAAACGGCATACATAAAATCCACTTTTCCTGCCGTCTTTTTAACCGCCGACAAGGTCACTTTGTTCTCGAGGTTTTGTTTGCCATATTCATTTAACTTTTGGGCAAGCACCCGTGCATTGGAACCCACCAGATGTTCTTTTCCGTTCACTACAAGTTGGGGAGTGTAATTGCTATTTTCACGAAACTTGCGATTATAAGCCCTTTGCTTTTTGGTGTAGGCAGAACTTCCGAACGGATCTTTCCAACCAATATAATCCCAGTAATCTACATGGTACGAGAGGGCCAAAACTTCCTTGGGATATTGCTTTTGTACTTGCGCTAACAGTTTGTCGGCTGGTGGACAACTGGAACAACCTTGGGATGTGAACAATTCCAAGACCACCTTTACATCTTCCGAGAATTCAATTTTTTCAGCCGTTTTTGTGGTTTCTGAAGGAATTTCTTTCGCATTCCAAAAAAGCAATACGGCTAGTATTCCAAAAACTACTATTGCGAAGGGTTGGACTAACTTTTTAACCATGGATCATTTACATTTGATATTATAGTTAATCGTAAAAGGATGAGACAGCTTACGGCGATTTGGACATTTTGTGCATTTGTGGTGTCCTTTATGGGGTCGGGGCAAGAAATCGCGGTCCTGAAATACGGCGGTGGGGGCGATTGGTATTCCAATCCAACCGCGCTCCCCAATCTTATTCAATTTTGCAATACCAATATCGATACGCGCATCGCTCCCAAACCTCAAACGGTTGAACCCGATGGACCTGAATTGTTTCAATATCCTTTCCTCCACATGACGGGGCACGGGAATGTATTTTTCACCAATGAAGAAGCTGAAAATCTCAGGGAGTATTTGCTTTCAGGCGGATTCCTGCATATTGATGACAACTATGGCATGGAACCTTATTTGCGACGGGAGTTAAAGAAGGTGTTTCCCGATAGAACGTTGGATGAGCTTGGCGCAGACCATCCTATTTTTACCCAAAAGTATGCCTTCCCCAATGGGTTGCCCAAAATTCACGAGCATGATGGCAAACGGCCGCAAGCTTTTGGAATCTCACACGAAGGGAGATTGGTATTGCTGTTCACCTTTGAAAGCGATTTAGGAGATGGCTGGGAAGACCCCGAAGTCCACAATGACCCAGAAGAAATCCGGACCAAGGCGTTACAAATGGGAGCGAACATCGTCCAATATGCGTTCACACAGTAAATCATGACAGCCAAAACCCTATCCAGAGGAATCATTCGTGCTGTGGCCATCATGGCCGGTGCGGTGCTTTTCTGCTATTTCATTTATACCATTAGGTCGGTAGTCGCCTATATCGCGATTGCAGGTGTGGTCGCCTTATTGGGACGACCCATTATCCTGTTTTTGCGAAACAAACTCAAATTTCCGAATACCTTGGCCGTGGTCGCCACCATGGTTTTGATGCTGGGAGTTTTCTTTGGTATTCTGGCCTTGTTCGTTCCTTTGATTTCGGAGCAGAGCAAAAATCTATCCCTCTTGGATTTGGAAGAACTGAAAGCCAACCTCAATACACTGTACTTCCAAATTGTGGAGTACTTCGGAATGACCACTGATGGAGTGAATGATTTGTTGCAAGAATCTGGTTTGGAAGAAAGTGTTATCAAAGGGCTTGACCTCGGATTTATTCCAAACTTTCTAAACGCTTTTGTAAACGTGCTGAGCAACTTCAGTATTGGCCTTTTTTCTGTTCTGTTCATCTCCTTTTTCTTTTTGAAGGATAGCCAGCTCCTGCAAAATGGATTGCTCATTTTCGTGCCTGATAACAAAGAAGGCAATATGGTTGCTTCCATCGAAAAAATAAAAGGATTGTTGTCAAGATATTTTGCGGGTATCTTGTTACAGCTTTTAATTTTATTTGTCATTTACACAGTTACCCTCTTCATCGTGGGTGTCGAAAATGCCATCGTTATTGCCTTCTTGTGTGCGTTGTTCAATATCATTCCATACATCGGTCCTTTGGCCGGGGGAGCAATCATGATTACACTGACCATGACCAGCTTCTTAGGATACGATTTTAGTAGTGTGATTTTACCAAAAGCGCTTTATGTTTTGATAGGTGTTATCATTGGCCAGTTGATAGATAATTTCTTTTCGCAACCTTTTATTTTTTCCACTAGTGTTAAGTCACATCCGCTCGAAATTTTTCTTGTTATCATTATTGCTGGATTGTTGTTTGGCGTTGTAGGAATGGTGGTGGCAGTACCCGGATATACCGCCATCAAAGTCATTTTAAAGGCATTTTTGGCTGAAAATACTTTTGTAAAAAAGCTAACGAAAAACTTGTAGTTATTATTTGAATAAAGATGTTTTAAATACTGGTGTACAGAATTTTATACAAAAAAATTTGAATACTGACATCATGTCAGTTATTACGCAAGGCCAACAATTTCCGACCATTTCGCAAAAAGAACTCGCAGGACAAATCGAAGCCAAGAAAAAAAGCGAGGATAAACTTCCCACTTGGTTCAATACCGCCCAAATTTATTATCCCGAAAAACTTTCTATTGAACAAACCAGTTCTGAAAAAACCGCAGGGTACAAAGCGGATTTGGTACAAGGAAAAATGATGCTGGATATGACGGGCGGCTTTGGAGTGGATACCTACTTTTTTTCTTCAAAATTCAAGGTGGTTCATCACTGTGAAAGGAACCAAGAATTGAGTACAATTGCGCAACATAATCATTCTATTTTAAAAGGTGGGGAGGTAGTATTTCATGCGGAAGATGCATTGGCCATTCTGAAGAATTCCACCCAACCTTGGGACTGGATATATCTAGACCCCGCCCGACGAAAAGACCACGTAGGGAAGGTTTTTTTATTTCAAGATTGTGAACCCAATGTTCCTAAAATACTTCCGTTGCTTTTTGAGAAAGCAGAAAACGTCCTCATAAAAGCGGCTCCCCTATTGGATATCACTAGGGCAAAAAATGACCTAGAACACCTAAAGGAAATTCATATTGTTGCGGTACGCAATGAAGTGAAAGAAGTGCTTTATGTATTACAGAAAGGATATGAGGGAAGCGTCAACTACAAAACCATAAATCTGAGGCAAATCCAGAACGAGAGTTTTGATTTCAACTTAACAGAAGAAACGAATACCGTTTCGCAATTCGAACTCCCTGAAACGTACCTCTATGAACCCAATAGAGCTATTTTAAAGTCAGGAGCGTTCAAGTCTATCGGAAATGCTTATGGTCTCAAAAAACTTCACGAACATACCCATTTGTACACGGCAAATGAATGGATTGATTTTCCAGGGAGGCGTTTTTTGATTCTTTCACAGGAGCCTTTTAAACCCAAAGTGCTCAAAAAGAAGCTGAGTAAAACGAAAGCCAATGTTATCGCAAAGAACTTTCCTTGGACGGTGGCACAAATTCGAAAACGTTTGGGAATTTTGGATGGCGGGGAAACCTATCTTTTCTTCACCAAGACCATGAATGAGGAATTGACCATGCTTGTTTGTGAACGTATCTAATTTCCTATTCCGTTTCAACAGGACAATCCCATCTGAAATCAGCTATTGTATTCTTGGAAGCGCCAGCCAAATTATAGTGCCACCATTCGGTTCGTATGCCCCAGAACCCATTGGCTTCCATGGTATCTTTTAATAGTTTACGATTGGCCAATACTTCTTCAGGCAAGTCGGTGAAATCATGATGGGCCTTTTTTCCGAAAAAATCGAACTCAGTACCCATGTCGAGTTCTATCCCTGTACTATCCACCAAAGTAATATCCACCGCACCGCCCTTATTGTGTATAGACCCTTTTACTGGATTGGCTACATATTGTGGATTCGGTAGAATCTTCCACATTTTATGTTGTACGGAGTTTGGACGATAACAATCAAAGAACTTTAGCCGCACGCCTTTCTTCATGAATTCCTGGTTTACCGCAATTAGGGCTTTTGCGGTCTTCGTTCGCACATAGCATTCCGCACAATCGTAAACCTTTTCTTTTAAAAAATTATTGGTGGTGGCGTAACGCATATCGTATACAAAATCGTGGCTATAATCTGCAAGACGGACGAATACCGTATCGGCGGTATCTCCAAACTCCTTTAAGGGAACTGGAACGGGCGCTACTTCAACGGAGTCTTTTGTTTTAGTCTCATCAAGCACCTCAACCATATCTTTTGAAGGCTCGTCCACATTTTTATTGACCTTTTTACAACTGGAAAGGCCCAAGAAGGATAAAAAAAACAGACTAACGACTTTGCGCTGAAAGCCAATCGTAGAGCTCTGGATTTTGATAGGCTTTGTCCCAAACATTGTGTCCCAAATTATCATAACGTGTATATTTTACGGAATATCCCGAATCCCTTAAGGTCTTCACCATTTCATCGGATTCCGATACCGGAATTATTTCATCTTTGGCCCCATGGAAAACCCATATAGGTAGTTTTTTGTCCACCCAATGTGCATACGGTAAAGGTGTCATACCGCAAACCACGGCCAAGGCTGCGAATTTTTTGGGATATTGGGTGACCAATTCCCAAGCAGCGCCACCTCCCCTGCTCAATCCGCTCAGGTAAATTCGATTTTCATCGACTTTGGTTTCGGCGACCACCTTATCCAACAACTCCATTACCGCATGGGTATTCCACCACATTTTTTTGTGTGGATTTTGTGGTACCAATACCAAAAATGGAAATTGTGTACCATCTACAAGCATTTTCGGTGGGCCGTTTTTCGCCAAATCGTCCAAACCGCCACCGGCCTCACCTCCTCCATGTAAAAACAACAATAAACCAAAAGTTTCATTGCTATTGTCTTCATAACCCTCTGGATAATATAGAAAATAGTCCAGTTTTTCTTCAGTAACTGCAAGCATACTGTCAGAAATGAGCTTGGATTGCGAGGAGCAAGCCGTCATTTGCAAAAGAAGTAGGATACTCCAGACAAGATTTTTAGGGGCAGGTATAAACATACTCCAAGTTACAAAAGTTTCGCCGCGATGTCTTCCCAAGAATCCGCTCGCTCCAAATCATTTTGCTCAAGGTTATGGGGCGAACTAAAAAGAATACCCCTTCCGTCAAAATTGTTTAGGTGAAAGGCACGGTCATCTATTAAAACATCTCCGCGTAAAATATGTTTATAGCCGCAAAGTATGCGGTTCTTCCATGAGATAAATGGAAAATATTGGTCCAACCAATCCGACTTTTCCTCTAGGGAATTCGGGAACTGCATTGCTGCGGAGGCTACATATACCTGATGTTTTTGAGACAATTTTTCTAAGATATCCTGACTCCCGGGAATTGGGTTCAAATCGGTAAAAAATCCTCTTCGATAGGCGTGTCTCCTAATATCCTTTTGGTATGCTTCTGGAACACATTGCCACACCTCTTTTCCCGAACAGTCTGACTTTTTTAAGTTGCCTCCATGTTCCTGATTGTATAAATCAATATGTGCTTGATACGTATTGGCGATAACTTCGTCCATATCCACAAAAATGGTCATACGATTGCTTTTAGCGTTATAAGGAATGAAAATACAACGAGGCAGGCAAAATTGACAGTAAGAAGTAATGGAAAATTAATCTACGTAAAATGAATTTCGGCATCCGTTAGTTGAAAAGACCCGTTTATCAATTTCGCTCAAAAATCTTTGCGCATACACCCTACTTTTGAGTGTAATACGCTAAAATTTAAGTAGTATATTTTTTCCTACTGATTTTTTAAAGGACAGTTAGGAGGTTTTATCTCTAAAACTAATTTCATTAAATGTTTATGTTTTTTCTAGAAGTGGGTTTGAGTTAGCACTAAATAATCTCCGCTGTCCTTTCTTTTTTACTCCAAGAGTATACCCCCAAGCTGCAAAAGGTTTAGTTCAGCAATTTTTAAATCATACTTCGAACGTGCCACATTGTTTCGTGCATTCAATAGATTGATTTGTGCCTGGCGGAACTCAACGGAAGTGATTTGTCCTAAACTATATTGCCGTTCCGACCTATCAAAATTTAGTTCATTGGTTGCTACGTTTTTTTCTTCCGTACGTAGCGTAAAACGGGCAATATCGTAATTTTCAAAGGCGTTCAACACATCCGCCATGACTTGTTCCTTCACTCGGGTCAGTTCAATTTCACGATTCAGCTTCTGGATTTTGGCAGTTTTCACACGGGTGGCATTACCCCCATCAAACATGTTCCATCGTAAGCTAAGCCCTACGTTTACCCCGTAGGCCTCATTTTCCAATGCAAAAGAGGTTGGCGGGTTTTTGCTTTCATTCCAGCGATAAGAGGCAGAACCACTAATCTTTGGTAAAAATTGCGCTTTGTTGACTTTGATGTCCAATTCGCTAAGCAGCACATCTTCTTTCGCCAGTTGCACCTGAATGTTGTTCTGACCTGCTTTTTCCACCATAGTTTCCTTTTGCAAGGCTGGCCTAAACACCACCAAGGTATCTATAGTAAAATCCGTGACCACTTCTCTACCCAACTGCACATTGAGGTTTCTCTTGAGGTTGTTCAAACTGCGTTTGGCGTCTACCAAAGCAATACTGTCATTATTCAAGTCAACCTGTGCGTTCAACTCATCCAGTTTGGTGCCCTGCCCGTACTTGAGTTTCCGTTGGGACCGGTCCAATCTATCTTTTGAATTTTCAAGATTGAGTTGGAGGTTGTCCAGCAAATGTTTTTGATAGGCCGCATTGAAAAAGGCTTCGTAGACCGAAATTACCGTATTCTCAATTTGTTGTTTCTCTTTGGTTTCTTGCAGATTGAGGTTTTGTTCATTTGACTTTTGGGTAAACCGACGGACCAAACCATCAAAAATAACATACTCGGCGGTAACGGAAGCATTGTAGGATTCGGTGATAGCCCCATCAACCGTTGTCGATGTTTCGTCCAAAAAAAGCACACTTTGGGTTTCATCGGAATAGTTAATACCTCCTGAAGCACTGACCGTGGGCAAGTAACCGCTATTCAAAAGGCCTGCTTGTAAACTGGCGATTTCCGTATTGTTTTTGGCCAGTCGCAAATCGTAATTGTTTTGCAAAGCAATGGCCACCGCTTTTTCGGCAGAGAGCACTTCTTGACCCGAAACCGCGGTAAATACCAGAAACGCCAAGATAAAAAGTCTAAAATTCAACATGGTCAACAGTTAATTCTTTTACAGCACGCTCTACTTCTTCTCGTGTTGGTTTTTTCCCTGTTTTAAGTTGCTTTGCCCAAACCTTTAGTCGGTTGGTGGCTGAAAGAAAAATAGGCAATAGAAAAAGGGTTAAAAAAGTGGCTATAGCCACACCATAGCTAATTGAAATCGCCATGGGAATCAAAAACTGGGCTTGGAGACTACGCTCAAAAAGTAACGGGGCGAGACCGGCAATTGTGGTGATTGAAGTAAGGAAAATTGCTCGGAAACGTGCCCGCCCCGTTTCAAACAGCGCTTCGTCAAAAGGAAGCCCCTCCTTTAAAAAGGTATTGAAGCGGCCGGTGAACACCAGCCCATCATTGACAACAATGCCCAAAAGACCAATAATCCCCAAATAGGATACGATACTCATGGGAAAACCATGCAACCAATGCCCCCAGGCAACCCCTATGATGCAAAAAGGAATAATCGCCAAAAGCACCAAAGGCTGGCTATAGGAACGAAAGGCAAAGACAATGGTCACATATATCAAAAAGATTGCTGCGGGAAGCACATTCATTGCCGAAGTAGAGATACGGTTTACTTCACGATTCTGCCCTTCCACGCTAATATTTACATCAGGGTACCGTTCGTGCACAATATCAGCAACGCGAGTGGTCAAATCTCTCATGATTTCCGTAGCACTGGCCTTGGGATTTGCCAAATCCGCCTCCACCGTCACCTCTCTTACTCCATCCAAATGGTTGATAGCGACATCACCGCGTTCGATGGAGTAGCCTACTACTTCCGAAAGCGGAATTCTACCGTTAGGGCCTACGATTTTGATGTTTTCCAAGTCTTGAATACTGGAACGGTTTTCCGCATCATAACGCACCCAAACTTTGATTTCATCCTGACCCCGTTGCAACCGCTGCACTTCTTTTCCGAAAAAAGCACTACGTACTTGTTGCATCACATCATTTAGTGTGAGTCCCATTAAGGAAGCATTGGGTTTCAGTTTTAATTTGATTTCCTTTCCGCCTTTTGGACTGGTATCGATAATATCTTTGACATCAGGGTTTTGCCCCAATTGGTCATAAACGATTTCCTTTGCTTTATTTAAATGATTAATGTTTTCTCCTTGAAGGGAAACAGAAACCGGTTTTCCGCCTACGTTGGCCCCTGAATCAAAACTCAATTTTTCAATCCCAGGGATTTCACCGACAGCCTCACGAATTTGGCTAGCAATTACCCGTGAGCTTATCGCTCGTGTTTCACTGGGAGATAGATTTACCGTGAGTTGTGAAGAAGCACTTCCAGGCCCCAATTGACGAATCGTTGAAACCACATGAGGTTCCCCTAATTCGTTCTCGCCAAGTTTCTGGTCTATATCCCAAATTTTGTTTTCGACCCAAGCACTCAATGAATCCGTTACCTGTTCTCTGGTACCTTGAGGGGTATCCATCGCTATGATGATTTGGTCACTCGCATTGTTGGGAAAAAACGTCAGCTTGATAATGCCCGAAGCAAATCCGCCCAACGTGAGTGTGAAGCAAAACAATAAAATGCAAAAGGAGACAAACTTGTTCTTCAGGGTGAAGCGCAAGGCAGGTGCATACATTTTTTCTCGAAGGAATACGATTACCTGATCACCCCATTGATTGAATTTGTTGGGTTTGGTTTTTCCTTGTAAGTCTTTGGAGTGTGCCAAGTGCGCTGGTAGAATCAACAGGGCTTCAATTAATGAAACCAGCAATGTTAAGGTCACTACCACCGCGATATCCCCAAAAATAGAACCAATTTGACCATCCAAAAAGAAGAAGATAGAAAACGCTAAGATGGTTGTCAAAATGGCTGACAAAATAGGCACAATAACATCCAGTGTACCATACACTGCGGCCTTAATCGGAGATTCGCCTTTTTCAGTTCGCGCATAAATGTTCTCGGCAATTACAATACCGTCATCCACCAGAATTCCTATCACCAATATCATCCCGAAAAGAGAAAGCATATTTAAGGTAACCCCGTAATGGGGCAATAAAATAAACATCCCAAAAAAGGAAATGGGCAGACCAAAAGCTACCCAAAATGCTACGCCTGGCCTTAAAAAGAAAGAAAGCAATAGCAATACCAAGATCATTCCAACAATGGCATTTTCGAGAAGCAGGTCAATTCTACCCTGAATGATTTCTGAAAAATCAGATGTAATCGCCATTTCAAGGTTTTGATGCTCCGCATTGAACACTTTAATGTACTCCTTGACTTTCTCCACGCTACCAATCAAATCTTCGGAGTTCGTGTTGGTAATGGAAATTTCAACCGCTTCTTGACCGTTAAACCGGATTTTATTTGGGCTTTCGTCGAAGGTGTTCTGTAAGGTGGCAATGTCCCGCAAATACACTTTTCCACCTTCCGAGGCTTGTCTCACCACGATATCACCCAACTTTTCTGCATACCGGAATTTGTTGTCGGCACGAATTAAATATTCCTCGCTATTGGTTTTTACTGACCCCCCTGTGACCAAAATATTGGCATTGGCAACTGCAAGGGCTACTTGGTCAAAGGTCAAATCAAGACTTTGTAGGCGTTCTTCGGTCAGGGCAATTTCAATTTCTTCTTCGGGAAAACCTTGTAAGCTGATTTGGGATATCCCACCTACACGAAGCAAATCATCTTCGATTTCTTGGGCTTTGCTTTTCAGGACACTTAACGGAATATCTTTTCCGGTGACCACAAAGGTTACCGCAGCCCTACTCGGTTTTATGGTTTCCACCACTGGTGGTTCGGAGCCAGAGGGAAACGAAGGGATTTTATCTACCACATTTTTGACCTCATTTAGCACCTGGTTAATGTCAAAATCGAGTAAGATTTCAACATTTATCGTACCTACGTTTTCTTTGGAAACCGAGGTAATCCGGTCTACCCCTTCAATACCTTTAAGGTTTCGTTCAATTTTTTCAACAACGCCTTCCTCTACTTCCTGAGGGGACGCACCGGGAAAAGACACGGAAATATTGATGATACTCGGGTCAGATAAGGGAAAGATTGAGGACTTTAACTGGCGGTATCCCAAGTATCCGAAAATGAGAAAACCCGCGATAAAGATGTTGACAGCAACGGGATACTTGATGAAATAACCTAAAAACTTCTTCATAGCTAGTTGCTTAATAGGTTACCTTTTGACCCGGATAGGCGTTAGCGCGCAATTGGTTGACCAAAACCGTCTGCGGTTCAAAACCTCTTACCATTACACTGTCGCCCACATAATTCACAGGAATGATTTCTTTTAAGGCCAAGGTGCTATCCTGCACCACATAGACCATGTTGTTTTCCACAATAAGGTTGGAAGGAATTTGCACTACCTGCTCCAGCGGCGCGCCTGCAATGGATACCTTAAGGTATTGCCCTGCCTTTAAATCGGGGTGTGAAACTTCGGCAATCACCGAAATGGTTTGCGTGGCGTTATCAATTTTTGCATTGGTTCGTGCTACCCTTCCCTCATACGTGTAAATACCATCCAAGGTTTGAAGCATAACGGTTTTACCCGCTGCTACAAAAGAGTTGGCTTGCGCAGGAATGGCCAATGCAATTTCATAGTGAGAAGGATCGATGAACTCTCCTAGCTTCTGTCCACTCCTAATCAATGTACCTGCGTTGGCATTTGCCTCCGTAAGCACCCCAGTGAATGGTGCACGAATGGTATACTTGCCGAGGCGTTCCATCTGGTTTTTGACACTGTAATATTGTTGATAGATGTTTCGTCCGGTCACAAAAAGCTTCTCTGCGTTGGACAGAGGCTCAGGTAATGCAGCTAGTGGTTTCTGCATATCAAAATCGTCTAAATAAGCTTCCCAATTTTTAGCTGCCTCAGGAAACTCCATTTCCATATCGGGTAGCATGGCCGCAATGCGATTGACCAATTCACTCTTATTGGATTGTACCTGCGCACCGTATTCGTTGCTATTAATGCGAAGTAAAGCTTGTCCTTTACCAAAACTATTTCCCACTTTGAAAGGAATATTGGCGTATTGCAAAAGGCCCTGTACTTCGCTGTATACTTCAATCTTTCTTTTTGCGCTAAGCATTCCAGTGACCTCAATCACATACGGTAGATTGCTTGGGGATACCAAGCTGGTCGAAACCAAGGGTATCTCTGTTTCTTCTGTTGTTGCAATTGGCGGTCTTTGTCGCGCCATCACTGTAAACAAGACGACACCCACCAGTACGATGGCTATCCCCAAAACAATCCGAAGGACTTTTTTCATGTTAACTCATTTTTTTTCGCATGGTCTTGCGCATCTCAGGTTCGAGTTCTTTTTCAAACTTTTTCATTTGCTCTTTGGAAAGCACTTTTTCCAACTCAGCATTTTTCTCTTTTTTGATGCTTTTCATCTCTCCCATCTTACCGAGCATCGAACCTTCGCGATTCATCAAATCAGCCATTTTAATAGAGTACTTTACATTCAACTGCGTGACCTTTTCTTCTTGTTCATCATTTAAGTCAAGTTCTTTTACCATCAAATCGGTTTGGTATTTAGCCATTTTATCAGGGTCCATTTTCTGTGCAAAGCCGATACTGGTGGCCAAGGCAAATAAGCTTAAGGTCAATAGCATTTTACTTCTCATATCAATCGGGTTTTTGTGATTTTTGTTTTAGATTTTGAGGGTTCAATACGAAGCGGAGTCCCAGATTGAAATAGGCCCCACTACCGGGCTCAAAGTCATAAACTTCTTCATTGTCACTATCTAGGATTTTTAGCGTGGCACCGGGCACAAACCCCACCTCGGTAAGGAATGCTATATGTTTTGCAAAATGATAGCGGTATGCCAAACGCGCGTTGATTCCGTTGAATTGGAGTTTGGTATCCTTCAGAATACGATTTCCATCTACCGCTACTTCGCTAGAGTTGTTGCCAAATATTCCTTGGGGTGATGCCAATGCCGAAAGGCGGTGTTTTGGGTGAAACTGAAAGTTGATTCCAGTGATGGGCAGTCCTAGAGAGTAGCTCCATCGTTCGTTCAATTGCTGCCGAAATGATACGGCAGGTAAAATCGTAGGCTCACCAAACTGGGTACCGTACAAGAGTCCAAATAATAGACTGGAACCTTTACTGTGGTCACCCCATCGTTTGTTGGCACCGATAAGGGTATTGAACACGAAGTCTTCGCCTGTGATTCCATCGTCTAAATTGGACATGATTGAAGCACCTCCCATGACTATCAGTCCCCAATTGTTTTTCAAAGGTCTTACATAAGAAACATTGGTTCCTATGATGTGCATTTGAGCGTAACTCGATACATCCAAAAGGTTGGTGGTTTCATCAAAAGTGAAATCCAGATATTGATATCCAACCCCAATACCGAACTGACCTTTACCCAGCCTTTTGCCGAACATGGCCCCAATTTGATATCTTTCTATTTCCGTCCCACCAAGGTCAGGGATAACGCCATAATCAATGGACAAGGGTTCTACTTCTTGTGGGTTTCCCATAAGCATAGCCATCTGTCCTGAAAGGGAATGGGCCAGCAAAAAAGACAAAAGGAGTGTGCAGTATTTCATGCTTTTCAATTTCAAAAACGAAACTAGCGCGCTGCGATACGAGGGAACAAACAAAATATACCTAACCGCCTGAAAAAAAGACCAATTAGCGCTAATTGCAGATATTCTCAAATCTTTGGTTTGTCTATACATTTTCATGGTTCGTCTATACTTTTTAGTCAATTTTTCGCTTTAGGAACCAGATATCCTTTAGGGTAATATTGAGGTTTACCGAGTTGATGTTTTCATCTACCAAAATGCCATTTGTACTACCCCTATCGATATTGGTATACGAAAGGTTGATTCTAGAGCCTGTTCTTCGGCTCAACGGGAATCCTATCCCAAAAGAGAATCCGGTGCTGGAAATATCTTCCCCGCGGATGGACAAGTACCCTGTATCGTAAAACATACCGGCCCTAAGCTGTACTCTTTGGAAGTATTTGAATCCTTCTGGGTTGGCCATAAATTCAGCCCCTCCAGAAAACACGCTTTGATTGATAAAATCACCCACGTTATCGGTTTGCCCAGTGGACTCCCAGAACTTTAAACTGTAATCCAAGTTCAGGGAAAGTTGTTGCCAAGGTTTGACCAAAATGCCGTTGTTGATTTCAAAGGGTAAATCGAAAGGGGCTAAATCAATATCCGTTTCGGATTCCACCGGACTTTGCACCAAATCCAGTGTTTTTTGAACAATTCGGTCCTGGTTGCCGGAGAGTTCCGTGGGGAAGGTTGCGGTAAAGCCATAGGATAAAAAAGATAAGACGTCTGCTTGCAGACCCAATCCCAATTGCAATCCTTTGTAACTACTTTCTTCTACGACCGTAAGTCCGCTGATTCCAGCAAAAACAGCTTCAGTTTCTTCAATGCTTCCAAACAGGTAGGTGACTTTTGCTCCCAAGCGGATGCGATTCCAAAAACTGCGCCCATAACTTACCGTCAAGCCGTTCAAGGCTCCGGTTCCAAAAATGTTGCTTGCAAATTGTTCAAACGACCCTTCTACATTGCTTTCGATACCCACAAGTGAATAGCCCACATCTGAATAAGGGCTCAAGGAAAGTCCAAACGAGGAATGTTCATCTATGCTAGCCAAAAATGCAAGGCTTGAAAAATTACTAGCCAAACGGTTTTCTTCCGTGTTGGCATTTTCAAGGCTACTCAATTCTCCCAAAAATCCAATATCGAAGATGAAGCGGTTTTTGCTTTGGGTTCCAAAAGACGCCGGGTTTTCCAGGTTGATGAAATCTTGTCCATAAAGTGCATAACCCGCCCTTCCCAACGAAGCATTTTTCCCGACGTTTGAGCCCGTTTCGATACCCAATCCGAACAATGAATAGGGAGAGCCCGTCAATCGATTGGTCTGAGCAGTGGTTTTTATACTCGATAACAGACCTATGAATCCAATTAAAAGGAAGATTTGCTTATTCGTTGTCATCGTCATAAATGGCATAGGTCAATATCAATTTTGCCCGAAAATCTTCGCTATCCTCTCCTTCCACAAGGATACGGTCCACACTGCGTCCAAATTCTGGAGGAAACACCAAAAAGGCATCGTCTATTTCATTGGTTTCATTTAGCTCTCGGTCGAGATACACCCCAATGGGAATCTCATAAATCAATTCGTCAAACTCTTCCAGTTGTTCATTGATAATCCCGTATACGGGTTCTCCACCAAAAAAGAGCCGTTCCGTTATTCGGTTGTTCTGGTCAATCAAATTGATAATCAAAGAGTCACGAATTGGCGTTAGTTCTGTGTACGTCCCTGGTGAAGGTTTTAATTGCAGAATAGCGCTCAGTATGGTACCCTGCCCAGGTATGTCGAACAGTTGTTTTATGGTTGGGAATTGAATTCGGGTCACATAGCCAATTCCAGATTGTACATAACCCCTATTGTTGGACAGCCTTGAAGGAAGATTGATTTCTTCATCGATTAAAGTATCCAATGGCAAACCAGTCACGTCGCTTTCAATCGCATTGAAAACTTTGGGTGGCCCTACCAGGTTAATCACAAAATCATAAGTCTCTTCAATATCATCAAACTCATCAGGAATGCTGTAGAAAAAACGGAGATAACTTCGATTCGGATTAGCAGAAAATCCAATAACGCTCGACGCGTCGCCTTCCCCAGGTTGAATGGTTAGGCCTTTAAAGGACTCTCTCAATTCATCAACAGAGTTTATGTTGTTTTCTTGAATCCTATTGAAGAGCTCAGTTCCAAATTCTATAGGTAGTTTAATGAACAAAGAATCCTCATCAATAGGCTCGGGAAAAAATGAATAGCTGAATATGGGAACAGGCTCAAAATCAATGCTGCTGGTATTGTAGAAAACATTATCGCTTACCCGAAGCTCGTCACTGAGCTCATGAATGTTGAGTAGTGAAAGTTGCGTGGTGTCATTGTAAAAGTAATTGTCGTAGCCCAAAACCAACCCCACACTATCCAACTCCGCATCCGAGGGCAATGAGTAGTTTAAAGGGGCGAGTTCGATGTAGGTAGCCGTCTTGACCCGACCAAAATATTCATCGGGATATTGACCTACCAACAACCGGTCCGTTCCTGAGGTAACGATACTATCAAATCTAAAAGTGGTTACCGCAACCGTAAACGTGTCTGTGGTTACGACCCTAACGTTGGAATCAACGAAGTCCTGCCCCACCTCAAGGGTTGGTATTTCGGAAGTATCGACGGCACATGCTACCACCAAAGCGGTCAAGCCTAAAGAAATGCACATTTTTTTCATTATCGTTTTTGGGTTTTCAAACCAGCACAAAAGAATCGAATCAACTGCAAACCCTATAGAAAACTATACCTAACGGGCATTTCCCTCTACCAAGAATGCAATTTCCCCGTTCTCCGCAAACTGACTTTTTCGTAGATACAAATCCCAGTTTGGTCTGTACATCCCACTTGATGGTATATTTTTTTTCTCCTCAGGGAATACCAAGGATAGTTTTGGCTCAAAAGTCAATTTGAATCGAATTTTTACAATTATGTCCTTGTTGTTTTTCATGGCACCTTTAAAAGCACAAACCGAAATTGCTCGTATGGACTACTCGGTCATAACCGATTTGGGTGGGAATACCGTGTCGGACCTGGATGCCAGTTTTAGACAACAACTGTGGCAAGGCAAGCATAATGTGTCCCTCAAGGCAGAATATCAAAACCGGGAATTCACCTTTTTTGATGGTTTGAATCTAAACTCCCTGTCCAACCTCAACAGGATACACACGTTGGGATTGTCCTTGGATTATGAAAAAAAACTCGGTTCCGCATACAGCGTTCGAGTAATCTTGAACCCAGTGTTATCCACAACTTGGGGCCAATCTTTGACCAGAGATGATTTTTACGGACTTTTTGAGACTACAGTGTCCAAAACATGGCAACGAACCAATAAAAGCCAGACCCTTTCTATTGGTGTTTTTCGAAACGTCGCTTTTGGAGCACCCCAAATATTACCAAGCATAGCATTCGACATGACTTGGGAAAACGGATGGTTTGTTAGGGTGGGATTTCCTGAAAGTCTTTTTGGATTGGCATGGGACGAAAGGAATAGTATCACCTTGGGCAGCGCCTTTGATGGAAGCTACAGTCATATTTCCAGTTCATGGTTTCAAAATGGACAACCCGTGGACTCCGCATCCTTCTTATTGCTGAACGGAAAAGAACTTGGGTTGGAATACATATATCGTCTGCAACCAAATTTCACCACCACCTTGAGCACTGGTTACCAATTTGTTGACGAATTCGAAATTACCGATACAGACGAAACAACTTTATATGATTTTGGTAGCGACAGCTCCATTTACTTTTCAATTGGGATTCAATACAATTTTAAATAGATAGCATGGATTTAACAACGAAACGCAACAAAACAAACATCCTAAGGAGTTTAGCAGTGCTGCTTTTAACAGCCTGTATCTCCTGTTCGGAAGATGATGGAGATGAAGAACTTGGAAATTGGGTAGACCGTTCCGTTTTGGATGGCACCCCACGAAGTAGCGCTGCAGCTTTCAGTATTGGGAGCAAAGGATATATGGGAACGGGATATGACGGAGACGATTATTTAAGTGACTTATGGGTGTACGACATGGACGGTAATTTTTGGTCACAAGGTGCTTCTTTTCCTGGTATTGCCCGCAGCGCAGCAACAACATTCACCATAGGTGACGAAGGCTATGTGGGATTGGGATTTGACGGTGATAACGAATTAACCGATTTCTACAAATACAATCCCAACTCAAATACCTGGACCCAAATTGCAGACTTTGCAGGCAACCCAAGGCGCGGCGCGGTGGGCTTCGGTTCCTCAAGTGCTGGGTACGTGGGTACCGGTTTTGATGGAGACAATGACAGAAAGGACTTTTGGAAGTACGACCCTATTGCCAATGACTGGACCGAATTGGTTGGTTTTGGTGGTACAAAACGTCGTGATGCCACAACCTTCACCATTGACAATACGGTTTATTTGGGTACCGGTGTATCCAACGGACAAAACCAAACCGATTTCTGGGCATTTGATATGGATTCAGATACCTGGACTGCACTTTTGGACATTGACGATGACGATGACTACACCATCATCCGAAGCAACGCTGTAGGTTTTACTATGGGTGGAAAGGGTTATATCGCCACAGGCAATCGCGGTACGGGAGCTTTGAGCTCCGTATGGGAGTACAATCCTTCGACCGACCTTTGGGAAGAAAAAACAGCTTACGAAGGTGTAGCCAGAGAAGGAGGTATTGGTTTTTATGATGGCACTCGAGCGTTTTTGGCCTTAGGAAGGAGCGGTAGTCTGTACTTGGATGACAACCGTGAGTTCTTTCCGTTGGAAGAAGAAGATGAAGACGACTAGTCCTAAGACAGCCGAAAACCGCAAAAAGTCCAAGGCTATGGGTTCAAGCTTGATTTTGGTGCTAGGCATGCTCATTGCCATTGCGGTTTTCATTTTTATAGTGTATGAAAAAAAAGACGCCTCCCCGAGAAAGGATGGATTGCAACTTGTGGTAGAAAGAAATCCGGAAACTGAGGGATGGATGTATACCATATACAAACGAAAAAACATATTGGTCCGACAAAAAATAATGCCCATCCTGAATGGCAAACGACCCATTCCAACGAGAAGGACGGCCGAGGCTTTGGGTAATATCGTATTGCAAAAAATTAGAAATGAACAACTTCCGGTACTTACTAAATCTGAATTGGACTTCGTTCTGGAAGTATCCCACCGGGAAGATTCCAAACTTTGATTGTAATTTTAACGACGACATGTTGCGGATAAAAGAAGTTTACGTTCATATTATCATCTGGCTTTGCTTGGTATCATTTCCAATGGCCGTCAACTTTGCGCAATTTGGTACGATTCAAGTTGGTTTTCTTCCTCGTGTTTTACTGACCCCTTGTTTGACCTATGTCAACTACCTGGTATTTGTGCCCAGAATTCTCCTTAAAAAGAAACTATGGCAATATCTTTTGGTCTCGGTATTGACCCTGTTCCTTTTTAACCTTGTGCTCAATTCCTTTTTTATGGAATCTCCCTTGAAAAGACTGGAACTGTTTGTGGGGAATGTTGATCAAACCACTTTGAGAACCCTTTCGGAAACCGTAACAGCCATTGTGACCCTCTCCTTCTATTTGTTGGGTGGGGTTATGGGGCTTACCAAAGATTTCTACCGCCGAGAAAAGTTGAGCCAAACTAGGGAAGTAAACCGCAAGGAAACCGAACTTCAGTTTTTGCGGGCACAATTGAACCCCCATTTTTTGTTCAATTCACTGAACAGTATTTATAGCTTGGTTCGCAACAAATCTTCTGAGGCACCTCACGCGGTAATTACCCTTTCGGAACTAATGCGCTATATGTTGTACGAGGCCAAAAAAGAGTTGGTTCCGTTGGGCAAAGAAATCGAATACATTCAAAACTTCGTACAACTCCAAATTTTGCGCCTCACCAGTAGCGAAAATGTAAAAACCAGAATAACGGGAGACTATGACCATAAGCTCATTGCCCCGCTATTGCTTATTCCTTTTGTGGAAAATGCGTTTAAATATGGAACGGATTTTAAGGGCAACACCCATGTAGACATTCAAATGAAAATTGTATCCGATACCTTGTTTTTTGAGGTGTGCAATACCATAGGTCCTTATAAAAGGGATTTGGAGAACTCGGGCATTGGACTTGAGAACATAAAACACCGTTTACATATGCTCTATCCAAACGAACACGCCCTACGCATTTCAAGAACGGATGGAAAGTATCAGGTAAACCTAGAAGTACAACTGTCATGTTAAAGTGTATCATCATTGACGACGAACCGCTGGCCATTGGTGTCTTACGGTCATATTGCGAAGATTTGGGGGGGATTGAAGTCTCAGGTACCTTCACGAATCCGTTTGAGGCCATTGAATTGTTTTCCAAAGAAAAAATCGATTTGGTTTTTCTTGATATTGAAATGCCGCAAATCAATGGGATTGATTTCATTGCATCGATTGACAAAAAACCGCATTTCATATTTACGACCGCCTATCCGCAATACGCGATTCAGGGTTTTGACCTTAATGCGGTGGACTACTTGGTCAAACCAATTCCCTTTGTACGCTTTATAAAGGCCATTAACCGTGTCAAAAAACTTTCGGAGCTCAACAACCTAGTCTCAGGCAATAACAGCAACCTTAGCCCGTCTTCAGGGGCTTCAACCGCGAATCAATTTTTGTTTGTGAAATCCGATTACGAGAGTGTAAAAATCAATATGGATGAAATCAAATACATCCAGGGACTTAAGGATTATCTAAAAATCCATACCCTGGACCCGAAACCCATATTGACTTTGATGAATTTCAAAGACATCTTGCTCAAATTGAATCCTGACCAGTTTATACGAGTACACAAATCCTTCGTGGTCAACATTACGCGTATTTTATCCATCCAACGGAACAAGATCATAATCGATGATATCCGAATCCCGATAGGAGAAAGTTATAAAGAGAGCTTTATGAAGCGTTTAGGGCTTTGACCTGACTATTTTTGGCCTCTGAGATAAGTTTCAATGGTTTTGATTTTTTTATCAAAATCCTTGATTTTTTCAATGGTGAAAATTAGGTTTCTTTTCTTTCCATCGGTAAGGGCGTCATACTGTTTTTCAAGCGTTGGGTCTTGTTGTAGGAGCACGGTCAAAATTTCAGGAACTGCAACACCCAAAGGTTCTGGGTCTTCTTTTAATTGGTACTCGATTTCATCACCCAATTGCTTTCCCAAACCATTCAGGTATCGGAGGGCCAATATGATAAAGAAATTCCCATCACCCAAGTGATTTAGGCCACAGCGTATTTCAACTTTGTCTTCAAGGATACAAATAAGTCGTGTCGCCCTTTTCCGAGGTAATCTCTTAACCCAAACAGCATCTACCTTAAGGTAATAATAGCCGCCTTTTCGCTTTTCCAATTGTTTGATATACTGTCTTCCTTGATACATCAAACCACAAAGCTTGAGTGTTCTGTATACTGTTTTAAACCAGCAAGGTCCTTCAAATGCATTTGGTGTACCCATTTCGGTATTCCGCCAAAATAGGCAATAAGAAAATGTGGTTTTTTCAGGGTTTCATCAAACCATAGGGTTACCTCCGTAGTTTCTTCATCCATGGATTTGAGTAAAAAATACAACCTGACCTCTTTTTCGAAAGGTGCTACATAACTCTTCAGGTAAAAACTAACTTTTTCGTTTGGTATTAGTTCCGTAATTTCTTGATAGCCGAATTCCTTTCCTTTTTTGTTCATGTAAATGGTTTGGGCACCTACTTGTCCGTCTGTGTTCTTCACCGCACAGAGCGATTTGGTTTCCTTAGGCCAAGCCGACCATTCCATTAATCTTTCTTGATACCGAATGGCATCATAAACCAAATTTACAGGGGCATTCACTTTAATGGTTTCCAAATATTGGATTTTGACGGGCAATACACGAATAAGGATAATCAAGGCCAATGTCAGTCCGATTAGGGCGGCAACAATAAAAATCATAATGGGCATTGTTTAAGATTAGCCCAAAACTAGTTTGGTATTTTTCGAAATTTTTTGTCCTAAGGCAAATAATCAATCCCTTTTCGCCCTAAGCCTACTCATAGAGCTCTGGGTCACCCCTATAAAGCTGGAAATGTATTTCAATGGATATTTTAGTAACCAGTTTTTCTCTTTTTCTACCCGTTGATAGCGCTCTTGGGCGGAGTCGCTTTGGAAGGAAATGATATTTCTAGACATATTTGCGAAAGCCTCTTACACAGTGCGGCGCAGTAGGGTATTGTATTCGGGCAACTCTAGCGCGAGCGCATCACTTTTATCTTTGCTAATGCGATATACTAGACTATCCTCAACCGCTTCAATGGAAACCAGAGAAGGTTTTCCAAACAAATAGCTGTCCAATTCCGTAAATATTTGGCCTTCCGTTCCCATCCAAACGGTATAGTCTTTTTCATTTTTTTCGTAATAAAGCCGAACGGTGCCTTGTCGTACAAAAAAATATTGATTGCAATACTGCCCTTGTTTTAATAAAAAATCGCCTTGTTCCAACTTCATCAAAGCCAAATGGGAAAGAATAACACGAGTAGTTTCTTGTGTACCATTGGTAAGTCTTTCTATCTCCGAACTAAGTTTGTCCAAATCATCATATGGTTAAGTGTTTAAGATAGGATTTTGTAAAGGGTTCAACAAGAAAAACGAAATCTAGTAAGGCTGCGCAATCAAAAAGGTTTCCACTAGTTTGAAACTCACCAAGGGCGCAACCCTAGATTTGCTGAGTTTATATTGTTTTGGGTCCATTCCTACCCCGTGATGATAAATAATCTTTTTTTCGGTATCGATTAGATTCCATAATCCATATTGGCGATACTGTGGGGACAACAGCAGATTTTGACGTTCCCCGGTGGCCAATGCAATCAAACTAACGCTAACATAATTGTCGTCCGCTCCATAGTTTTCGGAGTTGGGACGGATAACAATATCCTCCTTAAGGGCATTTTGGTAGACTTTCAAAATGGATTTTCGAAAATATTCTTGTTTCCGGATTTCCGCTTCGGTGGTTTGCGCCTGAATCATTTGTTCCAAGGCATCCCCCAGCTCAAGAATAGCGAAACTCACATTAAGTCCTGCTTGCATTCTTGCCATTCCAGAATACATTCGGGAACGATGCCTTGCCATGTTCGTTCGATAACTAGAACCCGGTAAATTCTCATTTCGGTACTTGAGGTAATCCGAATAGCTTTCGTCAGCCATTTTTTGATAGTAGGCACGCTGTTTTGACCCCATTGTAGAAGTTGAATTATCCACTCTGGTGTTATTGATGGCTGAAAGGTCATTGGAGAGCCTTGGCAATGATGCATCCAACCCGTTTAAGTGCAAGTTCAGTTCCACCGGAGAGAAACCGTATTTGTAGCGTTCTTTACCGGTTTTATGGTCGAAGCCAGCTATGGCTAACTCTCCCACAAATACAATAGTGCTATCCGCGATACGAAGTGCGGTAGGAAAGCTTTGCCCTACTCGCGTAATACTTTTTTTGAATCTCATTTCACCCGTTTCCAAGTTCGTTGCATATAACGACGAGGCACTTGCGGCGTATAAAGTCTGCTCTACTTCCAATAAATTACTGGTAAGGGCTTCTGGAAAATCTGTATTCCACCTCATTTCTCCATTTTGTTTGTCAACCTTGAAAAGCTGAAAGGTCCGTCGACTCCCTTCGACGCGAACGTAAAGATTGTCGTTGGTAATGCTAATATTCGTTGGAGTAGATGATGTGTCAAATGGTTTTTCCCAAAGTAGGGAGCCATCCAGTTTATTGAGGGCCTTGAGTTTGTGGTCTTGGTCCACATAATACAGGAATTGCTGGTCGAAAGCAGGTAACAAATACGAATCGTTTTGAACCCTCCCTTGGTTTACATTATATTCTTTTTGTCCAGAAGCAACGTCAATTACGGTAATAGTTTCCTTGAAGACAAAGATTTTGTTGTCATCGAACAGCGCAAAGGGAACTCCATCGAAGGTTTCGCTCCATGAATTTTTCCATACGGAGTTTCCTGTTTGGAGCAAAAAACTTTCTACGGTGATATCTTCTTTTTCAAATGTATAAGTAATCAAATGTTCTGTTTCGGGCGCTATCAAAAATTCAATGTTCCCTTTTTTAAAAGCTTTGCTCCACGTTTGCTTACCGGTTTTTTTATCCAAAGCAAGTAAAGTGTTTTTCTTTCCATCCTCTTTTTTCAGAATGACGTGACCCTTGGTAATCCAAAATGTACTGTAATCTCCTTTTTGGCAAGGCCAACGCCAAAGAATCTCTCCGGTTTCGGCGTGTAACATGAGGTATTCGGAAGACTTTAATCGTGGAGTCGTTTCACGCAAACCCATAAAAAGAAGGTTTTCTTCCAAGCGTTGCATATTCTGCACATAGCTATGACCGATAGGCAACTGAAACAGGGGTTTGGATTGTTTCGATGCTCTTTTGATAATGTTCGCGTCCGTTGAGGACATCCACATTTCCTGTTGCCCCAAGGACCATTGAGAACACCCTACCAGTATGAGAGGGGCAATCATGATATGTAGGGCATTCCAACAATGGATTTTGTGGCTAGGTATCATTTTGCGGAGTTGGCGATAGCAATAATATCGCGTTCAAGGTCCTCCGTGGGACCATCCGGTAACGCCATAAAATAGACTAAGAATTGTTTTCCAACTTTTTGCACCACACTAATGGTGGCCATACGTACCTCTTCGCCTTCTGCTATAGCATTTCCAGTGTATTTATAAAGTGTTCCCTTTTTATTGTTGGTAAGATTTATTTCCAATGCCTTTTCAAGTACGCCGTCAGGAAATACCTGTTTTACTACCTCTGCGGCAACCTGATTCGCGCGTTTCTTGTTCCAAATGAGACCTTTTAATCCCATAACAATCACTTCAACACCATCTACTGTTTTGGTCAATCTTCCTATAAAGTTATCGGGGTCACTCCGGTTTTTCGGTTGTTCTGCCCAGCCTGGTGGAAGCATAAACGAAACGCCACCAAAGTTTACGGCTGTTGGTTTGGTCGAAGTGGCAACTGTTTCAGTAACCTCTTCTTTTGGAATACTCTTATTTATTTCCTTAAGGGTAATGTCCCAATCCTCGACTTGTGAAGTGCCAGTCAATTCTTGATTGGGGAGTCTAATGGAAAATATTGACTTTTCAAATTCCTTTAGGGAGTTCTCATATACCTTGGGTGACATAATCGCCAATACCGAAAGCGTATTTTCCTCCAATGCAATACTGAAAGCCGCTCCAATCAAAGTAACCTCAATGCCATTGGTTTCAAAAGCTGATTCATAAGTGCCCATACGTGCCATATTACCGTTGACCAACATTTTGCGGTGCCCAACTTTTTGTTTCATTTCTGACATACCCGAGGCGATAAGGTTATCCACACACCTGGCATATGCCTTCTCCACGTCCATTTCGTCTTCATTCATTTGGATAATGATGCTGTAAGAGCTGTTCTTTAGTCCTAAAACCGCATCATGCTTTTTGGGAACTGGCTGCATCCCTTCATATAAATCAATGACAAATCCACCAAAGGTGTCCTCATAAGTTTCCTGGGCCATTACCGTTGAGCCAAGACAAATCAATAAAACAGAGACGATGTTTTTGAAACTTTTCATAGTTAGAGTTTAGTTCCTTGAAATTGGTACGAAGCATTGTTTTCCTTTAACACTGGGGTTACCAATTTTAATACAGATGTTACCCAGCTTTGCCGCACGCGCTTTTCGCTTGGATTTTGAATTGTGAACATTCCATAAGGTTTGTTATCTTTAATAGTAACCCATACTGGAGTAGCGCCGTTTAGACCATGCCATTTGCAAGAATCATCACTTCCCTGTTGTTTGCCGGTTTCGCGATAGGCCTAAAAGGCCAAACGAATCTTGAAAGCGTCAAGACCTTTCAATTGCCAGAGTCGGACCAAAGAACATTTGTGCAATGCATGCTAAAAGATCAAGAAGGTTTTATGTGGTTTGGAACCAATCGCGGACTCTATAAATTCGATGGAAGGGAATACCGAATCTACAAGAAACAGTATAATGATGACAATTCAGTTTCAGACAACGACATCCTATGTCTTTTTCAAGATGCCTCTGGCAAGCTTTGGATAGGAACCAGGTCTGGTGGCATTAGTGTGCTTAACCTCGAAAACGAAATATTTAAGCATTACAGAAATGACTCGGATAACGATGGGGTTCCCGAAAACATCTGGATTACCAAAATCTTAGGAGACTCCGACGGAAACATTTGGGTAACCAGCAATGGCAATGGTATCGGGAAATTTGACCCAAAAACCGATGGTTTTGTATATTTCAAACACGACAAAACCAACCCAAAAAGTTTGCACCAAGACTATGTTACCTTCATTCAGTCTGATGGTGACAAAAGGTTTTGGATTGGCCTTAATGGCAAGGGATTTGATTTGTTCGACGTGAAACAAGGGGTGTTCCAACACTTTCTTATGGAACAATTACCGGAGCAGCGCATGAATTTTCGGAACAATGTGGTCCGGGATATGACTTTCTTGGATTCTGGTAAGGTTCTCACGGCGACCTTTGGTGGAATCAATGTTTGGAATCTCAAAACAAAACAGGTAAAGCATTTCGATAGTCAAACCAACTCAGGCCTTGGCGCGGATTCTTTCAACAATATTTTTAAGCTCGGAAACACCGTTTTTATCGTTTCCTTTTATGGTTTGGTGTATCGCTTTGACGAAGACACGCAAGCATTCCAGTTGGCGTACAAAACCGAAAATGATATTATTTCGTCTTATAAAGACAATGAGGGAAACTTATGGCTGGGAATGGCCCATGGTATGGTAGAATATTTCAAAACCGACAATCCTTTTGGATTTCAAAAATCATTGCCGCAAAATGCCATGGCAAGGACTATGGAACTTTTAAACGGCGAACTGCTTATCGGTACTAGTAATGGCTTTTTTGACAGCACTGGAAAACCATATCCATCAGATGGACAACTTGGAAACAAACAAATTATATGTTCCCAGTTAGACGCTGACGGCAAATTGTGGGTCGGCACCAACTCCAATGGTGTTTTGGTTTGGGATACCAACGCGAATACGCTTGAACAGTACCGGTACACTCCAGGCGATAATACAGGACTATCCCACGATACCGTACTAGATATTCACCATGATGCGTACGGCACTACTTGGGTTTCCACCAATTATGGGCTTAACCAATGGCTAGCTGAATCCGAAGGCTTTCATGCTCGCGGGAGGTCTGTTTTCAGGGATGTCCTCAGAGTATCCAAGGAAGAATTATGGTGTGCTTCCAACCATGGAGTTGTTGTGTCAAACCTTGAAACCGGAAAGTACCTCACGCGACGTTCCAGTCTTGAGGTTCAGACCGATAGTATTTTGCACAATGAGGTATTGGCATTGTATTCACCCGATAGGGATAGCATTTTTATCGGTAGTCAGGGAGGGTTGAATCTTTTTGTCAAATCCAAAAATCAAATGCTGGACCTACACCAAATCCTAGGAATGCCTTATGTAAGTGTTGAGGGGGTAGTGCAGGATCAGCACAAGAACTATTGGGCAACCACTTCCCAAGGTGTGTTGCACTTTGACCTGACCAAAAAGACCTTCCGTTTTTTGAACAAAAGTGACGCATTGGATTTTGTCAAAACCGATTTGGGCAACAATATTCTATTTGATGAAACCAATAATCAAATGTTTATCGGTGGGTATGGCGGATATTACCAATTTACCCCAAAACCCAATATCCCCAAAGCAACTGCTATTGCAGCAAAAATCACCAATATCATTTTGCCGAACAATTTGAATAAGGCGCTTCAAAAAAATCATGTTGGAAACGAGAATGGGCGTCCGACGCTCAAGGCGGAGGAAAATACCATTTCCTTTGCGTTCACGGGAATTGATTTTAACAAACCAGAGCAGGTTCAATATCGGTATCGTATGTTGGGGATACAAAAGCAATGGACGTATACCGAAAATCGGTCGGCAACCTTTGCCAATCTGGATCCAGGAGAATATACTTTTGAAGTTCAAGCCTCCACCGACGAAAACACATGGCCACAGCAAACCGCCTCATTCGGCTTTTATATTAAAACTCCACTTTGGGCAAGTTGGTGGGCCTACTTGTCGTACACCCTTATTGTGCTGGGTATTATGTACTACTTTTTACGATCTTTCTTGACCCGGCAAAAACTTAAAACCCAGCTTCGTTTGGAACATTTGGAAGTTGAAAAAGTACAAGAACTGAGCAATCTGAAGTCAAAGTTTTTTGCCAATGTATCCCATGAATTCCGAACGCCGCTAACACTGATTCAAGGTCCTGTGAACGATCTGTTGCAAAACCAACACGAGCCCGCGGTTAAGGAAAACCTGAAACTCGTTCAAAATAATACCCAAAGACTGCAACGTTTGATCAACCAACTTTTGGATTACGCAAAGGTTTCGGAAAACCGCCTATCCAGCGCCCCCACCGAGGTGGATGTTTTTGCCCATATTCGGGCTGTAATCGGAGCTTTTGATTCTTGGGCAAAGGAAAAGGACATTCAGCTACATTTTACTATTTCGATAAAGCACATTACGGCGCTGTTGGATATCGATGCACTAGAAAGTATTTTGAACAACCTCGTATCCAACGCCATAAAGTATTCGGCAGCTGGAGAAACCGTTTGGGTACAGGCGCAAACCAATGAAACGAATAGTACGCTTCAGCTTTGTGTAAAAGACACGGGCAAAGGACTTTCTAAAGAGGAAAAGGAACTTGTTTTCCAACGTTTTTATCGCACCGATGAAAACTCGGAAGGGACAGGTATTGGCCTAAGTCTCACCAAAGAATTGGTCGACGGTATGGGTGGTGAAATACAGGTTAAGGATAATCATCCAAAAGGAAGCGTTTTTGAGGTTTCAATTCCCCTCGTTCTGGTACAAGAGAGTGCGAAACCTCCCCAGGTCGAATCCAATACGATGCATTTACCCTTCGGGACCTTACAGGAAGAACATACCATACTGCTCGTGGAAGACCACCAAGAGTTGCAACAATACATCCAAAAAATGATGCAACCCTATGGCCATGTAATTGTTGCCAAAAACGGTATGGAGGCTTTGCAAATAGCGGTCCATACCGTTCCAGACCTTATCATTAGTGATTTTATGATGCCCTTAATGGACGGTGGCGAACTTTGTCGAAATGTTCGGAAGGACCCTGTTGTGTCTCACATTCCCTTTATTATGCTTACTGCCAAAGCCACTGAGGAAGATAAAATACTAGGACTTCGTGATGGTGCAACGGATTACATTTTCAAACCTTTCGACAAACAAGAACTCACCCTTAAAGTGGCCAACCTGTTGCGACAAAGAAAGCGGCTGCAAGAAAAATTAAAACATGAATTATTTCACGAGCAATCCTCCAAAGTTGCAGATTCCCAAGATGCTCGCTTCTTAGAGAAATTTAAAGATTTGGTGCTTCAATATTTGGATAAATCTGACCTCACCGTAGACTTTTTAAGCCGGCATATGGGTATGAGTCGCGTACAGTTGTATCGAAAACTAATGGCCTTGACCGGAGTACCCGCTTCTGATTTTATCCGCAACATCCGCCTGCAAAAATCTGCAAAACTCATCAAAAACAATTGGGGCAACATTTCTGAAATAGCTTATGAAGTGGGCTTCAACAACCTCTCCTACTTCACCAAGTGCTTCAAGGAAACCTTCGGCATGACACCTTCCCAATTTGCCAAGTCGTAATCAATCGGTTCTCCCTAAAGGTCTAGAACACAAGTAACCAAAGTGTTAAAACCTGAAACACCTCTATCATCAATAATTATCCAATAAAAATACCTTGTCCCTTTATGGAATCTCGGAAAATATTACCTAAACCGGGTTCCGCTAACCTTTAAAAACATAATATGAAAAACAAGGTATTTCATGGAGTTGTATTCCTGGTAGCATTTTTTTCCACCTTTCAAACGCCAGCACAAACCAATGAACTTGGGTTATCTGTGGGAGTGCTAACCAGCGGAGAAGTTTATCTTCCCGAAACGGATGAAAGCTTTGACCTGGAAAGTGGTCTTTCGCTCTTTGTATTTTACGACTTTTTTATCACCAAAAAGTTCGCAATAGGTCCAAACTTTAGCCTTTCCACCCCGACCTTGGCACTTTTGGATGAGCGTGTGACCTTTTACGAGTTCGGCTTTGCCCTCAAACCCAAATTCCAATTTGGTAATACGATTTCGTATAAACCGGGCTTTAATCTGGGGTATCGTAGAATTACGGCCGACGATATTGATGACGTGGGTGGTACCTTACAAGGTCTGGGATTAAATTTTACCAACGAGATTCAATTCAACGTAAATGACCACTTCGTTCCCTTTATAGATATTGGTTTTATATCCCAGGCTGTTGGTGGTAACGAAGAAATAGACGCAACCTTTGCCCCACTTTTCGTTTTACGGGCTGGGCTGGTCATCCGGTGAAGGGCGATATTCCAAATACACTGGGTTTGCATACTTGTTTTTCAGAGAAATCCATTAATTTTAAGGTATGCAAATGCTTTATGAATATTTCAAAGGGTTTGGGAATTTGCCCAATGATGAAATGGATTTTTTGCTGAGTCAATGTACCATCAAAGAACTCAAAAAGGGAGCCGTGCTCATTTCTCCCAATCATCATGTGGATTCCATTTATTTTTTGGAAAGTGGCTATTTGCACTATTACACACATACCGAATTGGGGGAAAGGGTTACCCTTAAAGTAGTAAGTCCCAATATTTGTTGGACAGTGTTGGATAGCTTCATGAACCAGACGCCTGCGGAGGATGAGTGCGTGGCGCTAACCGATGTGCGCTTTTGTGAATTAAAGCGAAGGGATTATTTCGCCATAAAGGAGAAAAGCAAATCCCTAAGCGATTTTATCAATCGTATTGTTGAGCAAATCCTGTCGTTGAAGGTCATTGAAGCGAACAATAAATCCAAAATGACCGTGGAAGAGCGGTATGTCGACCTATTGCAAAAAAATCCTGAGATGATCCGCGAAGTTCCTGTCGGAATCATTGCTTCGCTGATTGGAACATCACGGGAGACCTTGCACCGCATTCGCCGAAGGCTAACCGCAGCCTAGTAAATCTTAAAATTTTGTTAGCGTGTCAAATGACACATTTTTTTTCTTTGGGTAAACCGAAGTTTATGTCATGATTAATCTCTAAAAACAAAATCATGAAAAAATTTGGTCTATTGCTCATTTTCTGTGCGCCGCTCTTTGTTGCCGCACAAAAAAAATCTTCGGAAAAGCAGTTTAACCATTCGGTTGAACTGAATACAACACCAGAAAATGCTTGGAATGCGCTGGTTGACTGCTCAAACATCAAATTATGGGATAAGCAGGTGATAGCCGTGAAATGCCCTATGGAACTTAAGGCAAACCAACGCTGTCAAACCATTCTTGAGGGTGGTACCATCCTTGAAATTGAGATTGAGGATATCGTGGAAAATGAATCGTACACCCTGCGCTACAAATTATCTTCAGGAAACATTTATATCCAAAGAAACCTGGTTAAGGAAAACACTCTAGTATTAGAGGAAAAAGTTTGGTATAAAGGTTTGTCCAAAAAAACCTTCGAACGGTATAAGGGTGATGATTATCAGGATGTCGTAGAAAACCGTATGGAAAACTTCAAGAAATACATCGAAAACAATACCGTGGAGGGAAAATAGCCCTAATAGAGGTAATTAGGACCGCAAACCCACTTGCTTTTCAATCCCTAATCGCTTCATTTTGGCGAATAGGGTCTTGTCCTTCATATTCAGGATTTTGGCAGCCCCTTTGGGTCCGCTGACCCGCCAATGGGTGTGGTTCAGCACTTCAATAATGTAATCCCTTTGGGTGTCTTCAAAAGTTTTGAATGTTTTGGAAGCAGGCGTTCCTCGGTAGGAAGGCATCCAACTACCGGGTTGTAAAGTGGTTCCGTTTTCAATGATTACCGCGCGTTCTATCAAATTTTCCAACTCGCGAATATTTCCAGGAAAACTGTACTCCATCAACTGGGCTATGGTTTTCTTGGAAATTCTTCTAAAAGACTTGCCGGCCTTAACGGAATATTTCTCAAGAAAGAATTGTGCCAAAAGCGGAATGTCTTCCTTTCGGGAGCGTAAGGGAATGTTATGGATGGGAAATACGTTTAACCGGTAATACAAGTCCTCCCTAAAGGTGCCCTTGCTTACCATATCTTGCAAATCACGATTCGTGGCCGCAATGACGCGAACGTCTACTTTGGTCGTTTTTTCTGAACCCAAAGCATCAAACTCCCCCTCTTGAAGCACGCGCAACAATTTCGACTGCAAATCGATAGGGACCTCCCCAATTTCATCCAAAAAAATGGTACCACCGTCAGCCAAGGCGAATTTGCCAACTTTATCGGCAATAGCGCCCGTAAAAGCGCCTTTTTTGTGTCCGAACAATTCGCTTTCAATAAGCTCTTTGGGTAGGGTCGCACAATTTACCTTAATCAACGAGCGGTCTTTTCGGGTACTGTTCAAGTGCACCGCACTGGCCAAAAGTTCTTTTCCTGTGCCGGATTCTCCAGTAATGAGCACTGTCGCATCGGTCACTGCTACTTGTGTGACCAATTCCAAAACTTCGCGATAAGCTTCACTTTGGCATACGATGTTCTCAAAATTGATTTTGTTATTGATTTCCTCCCGCAAATATTGATTGTCCGTTTCCAACTCATTCTTTAACTCAGATAGCTCATCCAGCGCTGCTTTTAACCGTAACTCTTTCTCTTTCAAATCCATACGGTTTCGATATTCCTCACTAACATCTTGGTAGGCACCAATCAATTGATAGACCTTGCCTTTCCGCATGAAAGGTTCTACCAGACAGCGAACATGTTTTCCATTTTGTAAGGTAAGCACCTCATCAAAGGGTTCTCCATTGCGCATTGCGTTACGCAAAAGGTTTTTTAATGTATCTCCTTTTTCGAATTGGTGAATGATATTTCCTGGAAGTAAATCGTCTTTATCTTCAGAATCAAAAATGCACAAAGCATGCTCGGTCACGAGCAACGCACCGTCTTGTAGATTTAATTTCCATCCACCAACATTTGTGATGCGTTCAGAATGGTGCAACAAATTTTTATAAAAGCTGGATTCAGAAATCTCATTGACTACCGCACAAATAATATTTTTTCCATTATTTGAGAAAAACTGAGCAAAAACCTCCACATCATAGAATTTTCCTTCTTTGGTTTGGTGAATTGCGGTAAAGTGGTTTTGACCCTTTTCCGCCACCTCATTCCAGTGCGCCTTCCAACTTTCTGCTGTAGCGGTAGGGTTGATATCAAATACTGTCAACGTTGTTATCTCTGAAACGCGATACCCCAAACGGTCGCAGAACAACTTGTTGCCATAAACGATACGTCCCTCCCGGTCCATCCACATCAGTTTATAAGGGAGGTTCTCCAACAACCATGCATCAATACCCAAATCAGAAAAAGGAGACTTCATTAGCACATCATTTGGCTGTTAAATTACATATAAAATTTCTCAAATAACAGAATTTTCTCAATTATAAGAAGTGTTATGCTTTTAAATATTCATTTAAACTATTGTATTTCAATTATTTAAATACTTGGCACAAAACTCGCTTACAAATAGGCAAACAAATTAAAATGAACCGCAAAGACTTTATCCACAAAACCCTTTTAGCTGCATTTACAAGCTTGACTGGGTATTCTGTTTTTGCACGAATTCAAAAACATAGAACAATGAAAGAAAGTTTGGAAACTCCTACACAAAAAACATCAAAAACCATGAAAACCGTATTGCACAAAGCGGATACCAGAGGAAATGCCAATCACGGATGGCTTCAATCAAGACATACCTTTAGTTTTGCCAATTACTACGATCCCGAGCGTATGAATTTTGGTCTTTTGCGCGTGTTGAATGACGATACGGTATCCGAAGCGAGAGGTTTTGGTACCCACCCGCATCGCGACATGGAGATTATTTCCATTCCCCTGGAAGGGGATTTGGAGCACAAAGACAGTATGGGCACTTCGGCCATTATCAAACAAGGAGATATTCAGGTTATGAGCGCTGGAACGGGAATCATGCATAGCGAATACAATGCGAACAAGGACAAGCCCGTTAAATTTCTTCAAATTTGGGTATTCCCGAACGAAAAAGGGGTTACTCCGAGATATGACCAAATCACGTTGGATTTGGAAGACCGTAAAAACAAAATGCAACAGGTGTTGTCCCCAAATCCAGAAGATGCAGGGGTTTGGATTCATCAAAATGCTTGGTTCAACATGACCTCCTTGGAAGCTGGGAAATCCCTGTCCTACGAACTAAATGACGCCAAAAACAATGGTGTTTATGCTTTTGTATTGGAAGGTGAGGTCACCATCAATGGGCAACCACTTGAGAAACGAGATGGTTTTGGCCTATGGGACGTAGCGCATTTGGACATTACAGCGAACAATAATACCGAGCTATTGCTCATGGAAGTCCCCATGCAATAAATGGTTAACTTATAACAGGATTATTGTCCATGTAAAAATTAAGTATCAGCCGGTATATTGAATACATTTTGATATGCCGGCTGATATCAAAAACGAGATTAAACCTATGGAAATCACAATCAAAGAACGGGAAAGCAAAGGGTTCGCTCTAGCCCAAGAAGAGGGAAAAAGAGCAGGAATGATGACCTATTCCATTCCAGGAAGCAACTTCATCATTGTAGATCACACCGAAGTGGATGATGCCTTCAAGGGAAGAGGGGTTGGAAAACAAATGCTCTACAAAATTGTTGAAATGGCACGAGAAAAGGATATTAAGATTCTCCCCCTCTGCCCCTTTGCCAATGCCATGTTCAAAAAGTTGGACGATATAAAAGATGTGCTAAAATCTTAAACTATTTTTGATAAAACCTGTTTAGTTGTAGATTCTAGAAAAATCAGTATTCAAACGGTGGAATCAAATGCGGATATTCTTTGCGCAAAGGTTTTAGGTGCCGGTTCCAACAATCCCGTATTTCAGCCTCCGTTTCGGTACCACGATAGCGTTTGACACATTCCTCGAATCCTTCATACGCTTCTTGAACAGCTGCCATTACGACCTGCATATCATCTTGTTCATCAAAGCGTTGCGTGTTGGTACTTGTATTGAGTTCCGTGAGAACCGTGTAATCCCTCAAATCCATTTGTCGATATCTAGGCAATCGTTCAATCTGCTGTAATTTAATGTGCAATTCATCTGCTCGATATTCGACCACCAAATAATTTTGATGCCCCACGGGGTCCTTCAAAATCCCTACAAGACTTCTGAAATCTGAAGCTCGAGAAGTCATCAGCGTAGGTTTCATGGCCAAGAATACTTCAACCGTTTCCCCATCGGAAGTAACCTGCATACTATACCAAGGAAATGTTTCTCCCCTAAAGGTGGTGGACTCTCCAGTTTTTTCAAGACGACTGAGCATACAGTCTACCGCTGGTGGTGAAGGGGTAACAACGGACATTCCCACCAAAGGAGGGGCCCCTTCAAACATGTCCTTAGCTTCACCGTAATACCCAACCTTGGATAACCCGCCCTGATTTGTGCCCAATACCACGTAGTGTATTTTAAGGTCTTCATCGCCCGCTAAATCACCCAAAGCCGAGGTGATATTTTCAATTTGCTCTTCAAAAATCCCTACCGAACCGTCAGCACTATTGACGAAGCACTCTACAGTCAAAGCAGAAGGAGAAATAATTCTGGCTTCCAAACGGTAATCAAATTGCAAGGGTCTATCCTTGTGTTGCATTGGATTGGCTGAAATGCCCGTGCTGTTTTCGAAGGCTTCTTGATACTCCTCAGAGCCTTCTGGAAGACCACTCTCCTCCTCCTCACATTCCCATTCCGGTTGTTGGGCGCGATAACCCGCATTTTCCATTTGACTTCTAGAGGCAATCCGGCTGTCGTAAAAACCGGCAAGTTCAGTTTCTATACCTTGTCGCAGCCTACGGAGGTTATACTCAATCATATAACTGCCATCAAAAATAATATCATAAGTGTTGGCGGAGGTTAGACCACTTCCGTATCGTATGATTCCCGGAATTTTATCATCTGCAGAATTCTGTAAATCTGATAAACTGGGCACATGGTTCACAAAATTGGGGTCGTTTTCAGGCCCAGGATGCGTGTGGAAGTCTGCTACTATCCGAAGGTTATCACCGGTCGGGCGCTGACTGGCGATAATCTCATCGGAAACCCCAGGAGGCCAACGATAAATTCGCGTTTGATATTCTTGGCAGGGGTCGGAAGAACCTTCAATAATTTCATGCACAATCCACCCACCTTCTTCATGTTCATTGGGCGTGCCCTCTTGGCTATCCCGCCATGCTTCATCTAGAGCGTTTTGTACCACCGGGTCGTTCAAGATTTCAAAAATGTCCAATGATGGGCAGGAAGTAGTTTGTCCCCACAACTGGGACGCGAACAAGAAAACAAAAAGCAATGCGTTTGATACTACCGATTTCATACCTAGCGCGTAAAATAGGTTTCTACTACTTCGCCTGTTTTCTGGTCAATGAACAAGTGCGGTTCTCCACCTCGTTTGTTGGTCTGTGGTTTTAGGGGAAACGAGACATGCCAAACACCTTCTTCATTGACGATGTGCTCCGTACGTTCCTCAAAATTGATGGACAACACGCTGTCTTGTGCCATATAGGATTTCGCAATGTCCAAGGCCGATTGTTTTGAAATTTTTGGGCCACAGCTGATGAAAAGCAGTAGAAAGACCATTATTGGGAAGGCGACTATAGCGTGAAAAAAAGCATGGTGCTCCGGTGAGGTGTGTTTTTTCAAAAGAGTAAAGATTAAGTTTTCAAGTAATTAACCTTCTTAAAGGTATTGAAAATACATACATTGTTTTATGGATTTTAGATGAAATACAAGCTTCTTAACTTCCTTTGAGTCTCGAAGGGAATCCCGTCCATTTCATAAAAATCCATTGAAAAATCCGTAAATTCCTATATGATGATACCAAAACGAATACGCTATATCCCGTTGCTGGTTTTGACCATGCTAGGATGCCAATCGAAGAAAAACCAAGAGCCGTCCGAGCCCATTCAAGTCGCTAAGGATACTTCGATTACGGAATCCACCAGTATACCAGATGAAGAACCCATTCCAGAAATTCCAGTAGAGGAAATGGTAGACGAAATGGAATTCATGCCGCCTATAGAATCCAACAGTTACTTCGGAATCGCAATCGGGGATTCAACCATAGCTCATGCGAAAGTTCTGCGCCCTGGAAGTTTGAAAAGTGGAGAGGGCCAATTTCCAGTCAATTACATTTTGTGGAACAAAGACACCTTGGGATATGCTTACGGGGAAAACGTAATTGAGTCCATCCATATTTGGGATAACCGAGGTACAACTTATGAAGGGGTACGCGTAGGAAGCACCTTCGGTGAAATCAAACAACTTTTGAAGACTCCCAAAGTACATGGTTCAGAAATGGAGTCGAGGGTCCACGTGCTTCATAGGCAGCATTTATATCGTTTGGATTATTACGACGCTAATTATGAAATTGATATTTCACAGATTCCGGATAGTGTCCGTGTAATGGAAATCGTCGTTACCAAAAACTAGATGCTATTTTAGGTCCTTTACGAATTGTTTCAGGTTTTCATGCGAATGGCTGACGGTACCTTGTACCATGATTACCGGGGTTTGTATACGATTGCCAAGATGCCCCTGTTCATGTAGTTTATCCCACATATATTCAGCATAGGCGGGGCTGGTTGAAATATTCAACAAAGTAAAGTCTACTTTATTCCTATTCAAATAATCGGTCGCATATGTGCAACGCGTACAGCCATTTTTGCTGAATACCACAATACCAGACTCATATTGTTTGAAATCTTCTTCATCGTATCCCTTAGATGGCATTAGCACTTGCTGATAATCGTATACAAATGCAATTTGAGGTTGCGTTTTTTTGCACGTTATTACTTCCAAGGTTTGACCTGGTTCCACTAATTTAACCACAGGTTTCCCATCAAATTCCATTCCCACTACCTCACTCAAATAAAAAGTGATTTCAACAGGTTCTTCCAATGTATTGAACGCGTTAAAGGTTATGGATTCGTCGGTTTCAACTTCGGAAATCTTTACGGCAACCTGAGCTTGCATCTGAAATACCGAGAACAATAGGAACAGAAAATAAAAACGAGACATATGAAAAGGTTTTGGTGTGGTATAATTCTAAGGTAAAGTGAATTATGGATAAATAATCGAGTATTCCATAAAGTTAACCCAATCGTAAAATAAAAACTAACCCAACCCCATTCTACTTTTGAAAATTACAAACCATTCAATTCTGCCAACTTATCGATAAGAAGCAAGCGATAGTTTTCAAAATATTGGGGCACATCAGCGTTAAAGGAACGCCAAGTGCGACGGGTACCGTTTGCGTTCAACAGCTCTATGTAAAATCCACCATCCTCATTGATACATTCCGGACAAGCGATATATCCATCCGCTACGTCGAAAAGCTGGGAAGGCAATTGTAGTATCAATTCATCATAATCTTCATATCTCGCTTGGGGAAACTCTTGAAAATTTCCAACAAAGACATTTCCTGCAGGCCTATCGGGGTCTATTGCCTGAAATACTTTGCCCTCTTCCAGTTTGTACATCGTGGTACAATCGCCAACACAAATCGGTCCTGCATACCAACCAAAAGTCAAGATTTGGTTTTCAGTATCCGTATCATCATCGCCACATGAAATAAGAAGTAAAACGAATACAAAAACCATTTTGCCAATCCGCATGAAACGTCCTATAACACCTTTATAGAATAGAATGTTCTTTACCCTAAGTTAGAAAAATACAATGGAGAAGAAGGTATTCGTGGAAATATTGACGACTCGAAAAAAGGTTTATCCCAGCAAGCGCTGCATAAATTCGTCCTTATAGGCGCGGCCAATAGGCAATTCAGCACCTCCTTTCAAGCATACCCGGTTTCCCGATATTTTATCAATACTTTTTGCATTGATAATATGGGATTTGTGAATACGGTGAAACTGCGTGCGGGATAGTTTCTCCAACCACATACGAAGGGGGTCGCTGGAAATGTACTTCTTCCGCGCGGTGATGATTTCCGTATAATCCGCATCGGCACTAATGTAAATGATATCATCGACCAGAACTTTTACCAATTCGTACCCAGATTTGATGTAGAGTTCTTTCGGTGCAAGATTTTCCGTATTGGGTTTACTATTAACGTCCTGCCCTGGTTGAGATTCGGAAACTTTGGCCACAGCTTTTACAAAACGTTGGAATGAAAACGGTTTCAATAAATAATCCACCACGTTGAATTCATAACTCTCCAAAGCGTATTCTGAAAATGCAGTGGTAAGGATAACTTTTGGAGGGTTTGGTACGGTGTTCAAAAAATCCAAACCGGATAGCTTGGGCAGGTGGATGTCCAAGAAGAGTAGGTCAACACGCTCTTTTTCCAAAAACTGCATGGTTTGAATTGCATCCGGAAAGGTAGCCTTCAATTGCAATGTACCAATATCTTCAATGTATTTTTTGAGAATACGTTGCGCGGGCGGTTGGTCTTCTACGATAAGGCAGGTCATCATACCCCGTTCTTTTGTAAAGTCATATTCAAATCTACGGTGTATTGGTTTTCGTCTTCAACAATCGACAGCGTATAATCGTTTGGATACAGCAAATCCAGTCGTTTTAGCACATTGGTTAACCCGATACCTGCCGCGACCGTATCCAAACCATCGGAAGATTCATAGTTGTTGGTGCAATGGAAATGTAAAGTGTTCCCCGTCATTTTTATGCGGATATCAATGGCTATATTTTCAGATTGTCCCGCTTGGCTATGCTTAAAGGCATTTTCAATAAAAACGATTAAAATCAAAGGAGCGATTTTATAATCGGATTTGATGTGTTCAACCGAAAAATGTACTACGCCCCTATCTTCTATTTGCAGCTTATTGAGCTTAATAAAATTATGTAACTGTTTGATTTCTTTGTCCAGCGGCACAAACTTTTCTTTGCATTCATAGAGCATGTAGCGCAAAAGCCCACTCAATTCCAAGATGATTTCAGGGGTTTTAGAAGAACCTTCGAGGGCATACGAATACAAATTATTCAGATTGTTGAACAAAAAATGTGGGTTAATCTGAGAGCGTAAAAACTGCAACTCACTTTCTTGAACGGTGCTTTTCAAAGCTTCAATCTGCTCTTGTTTCTGAAGGGCATCCCATCCAAATTTAAATCCAGCAAGAATGGTGATAACGGGAAGTACCCCAAGCAGGGAAAAAACAACCCCAGGAAACCGGCTCGCTCTTCGCGTGCCCGGATAAAAGACTTGTTCCAAAACCAGTTCTTCCAAACCAATGACCACCACCACGATAGCGACCACCCAAACGAAAAACATCAAATATTTCTTGCGATACAAATATTTGGGCATCAACCAATAACCAATCGCCCATGCCGCAAGTACATGTGTTGAAAAAAAGGCCACCTGGGAGGGCCTAAATCCAGGATTCTCTGCATCAAATGAATAAAAGAGAAAGACCAGGACAATCAAAACAACCTGAAAAACGAGTTCTTTTTGTGAAGTGGTCATAATGATAAAAGTACAGCGCAGAAAACACTGCGCGAAACATAATCCTGTAAACAACGGTTTTCGATGGGCAAACGCCGAAATCAGCCCCGAGTTAGGACTTCTGTTGTTTGGAGGAAAAGCTACGTCGTTCACGGAATTAAATTCCATCACTATCTTTACATACCTGACCTTTGTAATAAAATCATTTATCATGAATGGTCTGAGGGTTCCATTACTTACTTCCCTGCTCATTTTATTTTCCCAACTAGCGCTCCAAGCGCAGCAAAAAAGCATTACCTATACCGGAAAGGTAGTTGACAAAACCTCTGGACAACCCGTTGCCTATGCAACGGTTATGATAGCGGACGAACTTACCAAACAGGCCATCAGTGGAAGCACAACTCTAGAAGACGGGACCTTTACGCTGGAAACATCCGCTACGAATTATTACTTGGAAATAAGTTTCATCGGATTTGAGAAGAAGACCATTCAAGCTTCTTCGGCCCAAAATGGCATCATTGATTTGGGAACCATAGAAATTACAGAAGACGCCCAACAACTGGAAGAAGTCGTGGTAGAAGGTGAGGTGTCCCAAACCGTTTTTCAGTTGGATAAACGCGTTTTTAATGTTGGAAAGGACTTGAGTAGCACGGGGGCCAGTGCTCTTGAAGTTTTGAATAACGTTCCTTCGGTCAATGTGAATATAGAAGGGCAAATCAGCTTGCGCGGGAGCAACGGTGTGCAGGTACTCATCAACGGGAAGCCATCCATATTGACCAGTGATGAAAACAATGCTCTGGGCACAATCACTGCCGATATCATTGAACGCGTAGAGGTGATTACCAATCCTTCGGCCAAATACGATGCGGAGGGCACCTCGGGCATCATCAATATTGTTCTGAAAAAAGAAGAAAAAAGAGGACTAAATGGTTCTGTTTCCGTTAACACCGGGGCACCCAACAACCATAGTGTAGGTGTAAGTCTCAACCGACGCACGGAAAAGCTAAACCTGTTTACCCAATTGGGGGTGGGCTATCGGGAACTTCCCAATGAAATTACGGTGCGCAATACCGACCGCACAACGGGTACTAGTATTTTGTCTACTGGAGACCAATTTCGAAATGAAACCTTCTATAATTTCATATTGGGTACAGATTATTATATCACCCCTACCAGCGTTCTAACCCTCACAGGGAATTTCGCTTTGGAAATTGAAGACCAGCCCTCTACCACAAACTTTACGGCCTTGGATGCTTCGGGTACGAGCACATCTGAATGGGAACGAACTGAGGTAACAGATGCCAGAAACCCCAAATTCCAGTACGAACTGCAATACAAAAAGGATTTTGAAGACGACGAAGACCATGACCTCATCTTCAGCACCTTGGGAAACTTTTTCGGAAAAGACCAGAATTCTGATTTTCTCGATACTACCATTTCGGGGGAAGACCGTGATGCGGAACAGATTACCCGAACCAATTTTGAAGAATCCGTTTATACGTTCAAACTAGATTATACCAAACCCTTTTCCGATGCATTCAGCATTGAAACCGGTGCGCAATATGTTTTAAATGACGTTGGCAATGATTTTGAGGTGCAGAATCTAGAAAATGGTGTGTTTGTAAGCGACCCTGGCTTGACCAATATCTTTGAGTTCGACCAAAATGTGCTAGGGGTTTATGGAACGGCTGCCTATGAAGGCAAAAAGTGGGGATTAAAAGCAGGGATGCGTTTGGAAAATACCGAATTGGGCACGCTGTTGGTCAATACGAATGAAGCCAATGACCAAAACTACACCAACCTGTTTCCTAGCGTTCATTCCTCCTATAAATTCACTGAAAAGGTCTCCCTACAAGCCGGGTATTCGAAACGGATTTATCGCCCACGGCTATGGGATTTGAATCCTTTCTTCAATATTCGTAACAACTTCAACATTCGCCAAGGAAATCCCAATCTACAACCAGAATTTACCGATTCATATGAGGTTACGGGCATTTTCTTTGTAGGGAAAACGTCTTTGAACCTTGGGGTATACCATCGCTATACCACTGATATCATTGAGCGTATTTCAACTTTTGAAAACAACGTAAACATCCGAAGACCTGAGAATATTGGTACCAACAACGCCTGGGGGGTAGAATTCAACACCAAATACAGCCCTGCGAATTGGTTGACGTTCAATTTGGATTTCAATTACAACACTTTTGCCCGTGAAGGTAGTTTTGAGGGCACGGTATTTGATTTTAGTGCCGACCAATGGTCCTCAAAGCTTTTGACGAAAGTGAAATTACCATGGGATATTGATTTTGAGACCACCGGAAACTATCGTTCTGCTTTCCAAACCGTTCAGGGTGAAATTAGTGAAATCGCTTTTTTGGATATGGGCTTACGCAAAAAACTACTTAAGGGAAAAGCGGTGTTGAACCTCAGTATTCGGGATGCATTTGCCTCTAGAATTCGTGAAAACCAAATCGTACAAAACGATTTTGAGGTGTTCAATCGAAGTTTCCGAGCGCGTTTCGTGGCCTTCGGTTTTAGCTACGGCTTTGGAAAAGGAGAAGCCATGCAGTATTCTGGGCGAAGAAGGTAATCGCATATCTTAAGGGATTTACTGTTTCTTAAGAGAAATCGCATATGGGAGTGCATAATATTCGCGTTGGGCTGCTGCGAGATTCACTATGGTTCCGGTAAGTTGGTTTCCCTTGCGATACAACTTCAAGGAGAGAAAATGTGGAAATTCCTTTCGGATGGCTTTGGCGGGTAAATTTCCAATACCGGTACCTAGAAAATAGTTTTCATAATGTATTCCCATCAACAACTTGGAACTTACCGGAATTGGTTGGTAATCGGTCAAAAACGAACTAAATTCAAAATCAATGTACTGAATTTCGGAATCGTTTTCGGTAATATTCAAGGAAAATGGGATTGCCCGTCCTTCTACTTGTATTGTTCCTTTCCAGGTACCCAAAAAAGAAGAATCCTTCGCGGCGGGTTGGTAGTTGGCAATCTCATTCAAGGGAGAAGGCTGGTATTCAGGAATAAATTCAGCGACCAGATTATCCGTAATTTCTCGTAGGAGTTTTGGGGCGTAGGTGTTGGTAACCACTGCGACAGCTATTTTTTCATTTGGGGAAAGTTTCAATACCGTACTAGCGCCCATCATCCCACCTTCATGCCAGACTACTTTTTGTCCCCTATCTGAATTCCTTACATACCAACCCAAACTATAATAGGTGTCCTCGTAGTAATGGAATAGTGCATTAGGCTCCCGATACTGCTGCATACTTTGCAAATGCTCGGAACGTAGTACCTTCTTATCTGTTATTTGTAAATGAAACGCCCCGAACTTCAAAAGGTCTTCCACACTTGCCGCTACGTTTCCGGCACCTGGGGCATTGTTCCAAATAAAAGGAAGTTCTTTCTGATTAGGTCCATATTTTTTTGCAAGTAGGGTTTCTGTGGTGTCACCATCCGCAATTAGAAAGGCATTCTTCATTTGTAAGGGAGCAAAAATTTCAGATTTCAAATAGGCTCCATAACCCTCGTTAATTTTAAGGTCTATGATGTAGTCCAACAAACCATACCCCAAATTCGAATACTCACTGACTTCGCCAGGTTGTTGAAAAACCGTCCCATAGGCGTTCCAAGCGTCCAAAAAGGTTTGAGGTTGGATTTCCTCATCAGCATAGCTTAGGTCAAAATACGTGCCTAGACCAGCGGTGTGATTCAATACTTGTCGAATTGTTGGGTCACGGAAAGTGGAGTCAACTTTTTGAACAGGAATAAACTTGGAAATGGGGTCATCCAATTCAATAATGCGTGATTGATGCAGTTTCATAATTGCCATTGCCGTGATGGGCTTGGTCAAAGAAGCCAACTGATATGGTGTTTTTACCGTACTTCGGATTCCTTTTTCAATATCGGCGTACCCAAATGCCTTGCTGTAAAGTACTTTTCCATCTTTAAAGATTCCAATGGCCATTGAGGGTAGTTCACCCTGAGCGATTAAACTATCTATTTTCCGTTCAATGGGCTCCAGTTCTTGTGCTAAGGAGGAAAATAATAATCCCGTGCTGAACAGTGCAGCCGCTACATATTTGTTCATGTTTTTTCCGCTAAAGTCAACTATACAAACAGTGCAGTCGTCCTAAATCACGGGTTAGGACCTTTTTGTTTGTACTTTTTGAAGGTATTGTTTGGGGGTAATTCCCTCTTTGGCTTTAAAAACCAAATTAAAAGTAGACTTGGAGCCAAAACCGCTTTCCAAGGCAATACCCAACAGACTCAAATGGGAAAGTTCTTCGAGTTGAAGATTGGACTTAAAAGTCGCCACACGATAGTCATTTACGAACTCGTGAAAGTTTGCATTCAACACATGATTCAATGCTCTGGAAATATCACGTTCTGGTATGGTGGTCAGCTTTGAAAGTTTCGACAAAGTCAAATCACTATCCAGATAATACTGCTTTTCGTCCATAATAGCTTGTAGGGTCTTCGCAATGGATTCCAATTGAGAAGTGTCTTGTTGCCGTTTTGGGACACGGTTTAAATCTCCAAGAAACCCAGCAGTTTCATTTTGTTTAGCAGCATACCCCTGTAGTGCAATCCAAAGGGTCAGAATTGCCACAATTATGAAACCAAGATTGAAATAATAGGGCTTTAAGGTCTGTTGAAATAGAAAAATATCAGAAATCTGAAACAAAATCCACACCAACCAAAAAATCCCATAAGCCACAACTCCTTTTTCATACCAATGCAATCGTCGCCTTTCCAAATTTGAAAAACGCTCCTTAACCCATTTTCTGTAATGCCACAATAAGGAGATGGAGATGGTGAGATAGACCACAACTGATAACAAGCCACCCCACTGAACGGCCAGAAATATTACATTTTCTACTGAACTGGGCCTTTCATATAATGGAATTGCACCCGTTCGAAACCAAGAGGTACGGTAAAAAACAAACTCCAGCAGAACCGGAATAAAATGAAGCCATTCTCGAGAGGTAAAGCGGTACGAACTATCGGTAAGGCTCTTTGTGAATAGGTAGAGCGATGGACCAAAGCCAAAAACGAGTTCCAATTGTACAAAGGGAATCCAAGAAACATAATTGTACAAAAACAAAGTATGGAAAACTGCAAAATTCAACAGGCTTAGTAGATAGAAAACCAGCATCAGAACCAATAAGCGGTGGCGTGTGCTATTCGGATATCGTTTTTGAGTAAGCACAATCAAAACAATGGTCTGAAAGCTTAAAATAAAAGCAAAAAGAGTGGTAATCAAATCGAGGTTCACACTTCAGTAAAAGAGTTTGTGGCCTTGAAGGAAAGTAAAAGCGAAAACAATTGCAACTAAAAAGAGAATTGGGTCTTGGCTATTTTTCATTTTGTTTAAAAAACCCGAAATTCATGTGGAAATATTGTCTGACTAGGTTATGCTATGAAATCGAAAAAACCACACCAAAACCAACCCAACTGGTTACAAAAAGCCCGAGAGCACTGGAACCACAAAGGGCAGAAAAGACCAGAATTTGCAGTAGAACCGCAGCCGGGGCAACGCTCTGTTTGGGATTTTCCGAGACCACCCGCTATTGAAGCCGTTGATAAGCCAGTTTGTATTTTGTATCAGGGCGAAACCCTAGTACAAACCAATGATGCACTTGCTGTGCTAGAAACCGCTAGTCCTCCAACCTATTACGTCCCTCCCAAGGATATTAAGCTTGACCTTTTGGTACAGGTGCCAAATAAAACCTCTTTATGCGAGTGGAAAGGGAGTGCTACGTATTGGGCCTTAGCGGAACAACCGAGTCTTGCAGTTGCTTGGTCCTATGCCAACCCATTTACTGAATTTGCTACGCTGAAGGACTATCTGGGGTTTTATCCCCAACATTTAGAGTGTTATGTAAACGATGAACGGGTAACCCCGCAACCAGGACGCTTCTACGCGGGATGGATTACTTCCGATTTGACCGGCCCTTTTAAAGGGGAAACTGGAACAGGGCATTGGTAGATTCCCAATATATTTAGGACAAAACGGAGTTAGCCCATTCCATTCAAAAAATATTTGTGCAATTCATTCAAAATCGGAGGAATAGTACTTCAAAGCACGATAATTTAGGATACCTTAATACTGTTTTGGATGACATATTTCATTCGCAATGCCTAAACTCATGAAAACTCATACTGTTCTTTCTATTGCTTTGCTGTTAAGCTTTGTCATTGCCGCCCAAGAACCCTTGACCGCAGAACAATCCGACCCCAATCAATTGGGCTGGATGCTGGGATTTCCGCCACCTAATGACAAAACCATATCGGCCATTGATGGTAGTTTTTTTCGGTTTCCTGCCTTGCGTTACAGTGTTTGCCATATGCGGCAATTCATGCCCACTACTGAGGTCAAATCAGCCCAAAATAACCCATATGCGTTTGAGGTTGCACTGGATAAAGCCATAGATAGCCTAACCTTTGTTCCCTGGAATGGCACAGAACCCATGACTTGGGAGGCTTCACTTTCGCAAAACTATACGGATGGAATGCTGATTTTGCACAAAGGAAAAATCGTTTACGAAAAATATTTTGGTTGCCTAAAACCGGAAGGGGTACATGCGGCGATGTCCGTAAGCAAAACCTTTACGGGAACGCTTGGGGCAATGTTAATTGAAGAAGGTGTTTTGGACGAAAACAAAACCGGAAGTGATTATGTGCCTGAATTGAAGACTTCTGCATTCGGTGACGCCACTATTCGGCAAATCCTGGATATGACCACAGGATTGAAATACAGCGAAGATTACTCAGACCCCAAAGCGGAAATATGGTCATTTTCAACCGCTGGAAATCCCTTTCCCAAACCCAAAGATTATACAGGCCCCAACAACTATTACGATTATTTGGCCACCGTTGCCAAAGAAGGGAAACATGGTGACGTATTTGGATACAAAACCATCAACACGGATGCAATGGGCTGGATTATTTCTCGTGCTACCGGAAAAAGTATCCCAGAATTGCTTTCCGAACGGATTTGGCAGCCACTTGGGACCCATATCAGAGGGTACTTCCAAGTGGATGGTGCGGGTATTGCCTTTGCAGGCGGTGGATTCAGCGCCAATATGAGGGATATGGCGATGTTTGGTGAAATGATACGAAACAAAGGAGCGTTCAATCGGCAACAAATTCTACCGATGGCTGTTGTCGAGGACATTATGAAAGGTGGCAATCAAAGTCAGTTTGATAAATCCGTTTACGGAGATTCCTTAAAAGGTTGGAGTTACCGAAACATGTGGTGGATAACCCACAACAGTAATGGGGCTTTTGCTGCACGTGGCGTCCATGGGCAAACCATTTACATTGACCCCGTGGCCGAGATGGTCATCGTACGTTTCGCTTCTCACCCCGAGGCCAAAAATTCAAAAATTGACCCTACCTCATTACCAGCTTACGAAGCGGTTGCCCAATATTTGATGGAAAAATAAAAGCGGGCTATCTACAGCCCGCTCTTGTGAATTTCCTTTTATTAACGCGCTAGCTATTCCTTCAAATAAACCAAACGCTCAAGCCTCGCCAGTTCTTTATCATCAACGTATTTGCCAATTTCTTTTCTGAACTGTTCCATGCTCTTGTACGGGCGATATTCCTCGAATTCGTGTGCCATCCGGTTTCCTACGCCAGGCAATGCCTTGATATCTTCTTCCGAAGCCGTATTTAGCTCGACCGGCACAAAAACATAGTTTTCATAGCGTGCGACTTCCTTTTCATCAACATATTTTCCAATTTCACGTCTGAACTGTTGTATGCTGGTATACGGACGGTATTCTTCAAATTCATGGGCCATACGGTCTCCAACTCCAGGAATCATTTTGAAATCTGCTTCAGGGGTTGTGTTCAAATTGAAGGGCACAAATACCGCGTGATAAAGACTGTTTTTGTCTTCTCCTTCCCCAACTAAAGCATCCAAGTCGGCCATGGCCAAAAATGGTCTGTTTTCTATAATTTGGCTCACCATTTCCAAGGTAAGACCACTTTCTTTCAACTCTTCTTCGGTTGCAAGATTAGCATTGAGTACCATGCCTGATGTAAGCGTGTTTTTGGTGGCGGCGATTTCCTCCTCCTTCTGACCTTCCATTTGTTCGGCATTGGCTTCTTCCGCTTCCGGTTTTTCCTTTGGCCCTTTGCATGACATTATCGCCAATCCTATTACCGAAAGACCAAGTACCAATGTTTTCAGTTTTCTCATTGTTGTTGTTTTAAGAGTGTTAAATATGAATATCCAATTAGTGCCAACACAATCATACTCCCGGGAGCAAGGGTAGGTAGCGCCCCTGAAAGACTTTCCAAGAACAAATCCCAACCTTTGGCAGAGGGTCTCATTTCTTGTTCAAACTCATAGTTTGCGTTTAAGTGTAAAAAAACCCCATACACCCCACTTGCAGCGGTAAGCAACAAGGCGAACTTGAAAATCCCTTTGACGATTGCATTTTTTTGAAAAAAAAGTATAACCACCAAAACCAATAACAGCGCTATGCAAAGCATAGGAATCAATTGCAGCCTATCTTCATAATGTTCCAAAAGATAGAGTTCCATCGCAGTACCGAGCAGAACAAAAAGTAAAGTAGCCATAAGAATTCTTTTGGGTCCCAATCTTTGGTTTTTGGATTTTTCTGATTGCATTCCAGCACCAAAAATAAACACCTCGTGGAGTACTTAAAAATTATTTAAATGAATTCTAAATAATAGTGGTAAGAATTTCCCTGGATATACTGTGAATTCAAGCTGAGTGGGGAAAAACGTCTTTGTCTATCATTATCAAACTAGGTTTAAGTGAGGTTTTGATGAATACCTTCCTTCACCCTCAAAAAACCCAATTCGTTGTAAGATGTTATTTCAATTTTACGCACAACACATTCCATTATTTTTCGTTTAGTATTGTAAGAATCTTTACCTACTATGCGCCCCGTACTTCTATTGGTGTCCATCGCGGCACTATTTCTTTCCTGTGTTACCAAAAGACCGACCACAGCTACCACCCTACCCGTACCTATTTTGGGAAGTGTAGGAAAAGTTGAATCTCCATTCTTGCAAGATGATTCCTTTGCAAGTATTGGTTGTGTAAGAATACACCAAATGCATCGTGTAGAAGTGGTTACCAAAACCATGGACAACTCGGATTACCAACGATATCTTAAGCGCATGAAAACCTTAGGGAACTCAGATATCCAAGTATTTCAGGATTCGATTCCAGGAAAATGTGTGTTTTATCAGCTGGTTTTGACCAATATCGTTGCAATGACCGAAGAATTGCACACGGCTCAAAATCAACCTCTTCTGAATTTCTTAAAAGAAGATGATGATTTCAGAATCTTGACAAAGGTATCTGCCGTGATTCCCCAAACGCATGAAAAGCTAATTGAAACAGCCCATAACCTATGGTTGAAAGAAGAAAATGGTTTGCTTTCTCTACAAACCGAAAGTGATACAGGTACTGTAAAAATCCCATGGACAGCCCTTCAGGTATTCGATTTTGAAACACATCAAGCCTGTTGGCAAAAAGACAATCGCGGGGCGTTTGAAATTGGTTTATTGATTCCATCCAATAACTCCTGTCCAGGAAATACGGTTACCCAACCCCTGGCGAAAGACAACTTGAACGAATATCTAAAGTTCCGATAGATGAAAAAACTACTCCTATATCCCATGATTTCTTGCATAATACTTAGCAGTTGCGAAGATATTATCGAAGTGCAAGACATCTCCAACGAAAGTGTTGTATTGCTCGCTCCTGCAGAAAACACAGTGGTGACCGATAGTGTTGTCAATTTTGTTTGGAACGAGATTTCTGATGTGGACATTGATGCCTACCGAGTTCAAATTGCAACCCCGTCTTTTGATAGTGCCGCACAAATCGTTTTGGATAGCACCTTAACCTTGGATTCTACTTTTGTAGGCACCCGAGTATCCCAAAAACTTTCAAACCGGGCCTATCAATGGCGCGTTAAAGCCATGAATTCGGCATTTGAAACAAACTTTACCGTAAACGACTTTACCGTAGCGGTTCCATCAAACTAAGGCAATAGAATGCAGCAAAAACGAAAAACATATTTGTTATTGGCTTTGGTTGTCGTGGTTTGGGGTATTCTAGGTTTTCGCATTGTAAAAACCTTATCGCCCGATTCGGAAAACAATCCAGTCGTTGTCAATACCGCTGATTTTAGCATTCCAGAAATCCAGAACGATTCGTTTGCCATTCGTGCCAATTACCGCGACCCATTTCTAGGAACTTGGGCAAAATCTGATAAACCTGCTAAAACCAAAAAGAAGCTAAAAAAAATACCCCCAGTACCTAAAATTCCTATCATTTACTCTGGTTCCATGGCCGAAAATGGTAAAAAAGGGCGCATGTTTTTTGTGACCATCAACGGAAAACAGCACCTCATGAAAATAAATCAAACCATTGAAAAGGTGCGCTTGTTGAAAGGAAACAAACAGGCCATTACTGTTCGATACCCCGGGCATACAGAAACCATCGCTTTGCAAAAATGATTCAACTACGAAAAATAAAAGCAGGTGCACTTCAATTTGTACTCTTCATCGGTACTTTGATAGCGGTGTTGCTTTTCGCTTTCGTTCTTATCTCACACGTACATGCCAAGTTTCGAAAAAAGTCGGAAGTTTTTGTTGACTTGATTCGGGCCAACAATGCTGCACTGCACCAATCCCTTCAGTTGGATGGTTCTCCTCAATCTGATATGCTCTTTACGGAAACCACTAAAGAAGGAAGACAAATCGAAGTCGTCCGGGAACCTTGGGGCATTTTTGAAATCCGGGAAGCCAAAGTCATCCATGGAAAACTGACCTATAGCAAGATAGCGCTGGTAGGTCATCAAAATGAAAAACGCCCAGCACTTTATCTAAAAGACCGACAAAGACCTTTGGTTGTAGCGGGTCGAGCAAAAATAATTGGAGATGCATTTCTGCCGGAACGCGGCATTAAAACTGGAAACATTGCGGGAAACGGATATGCTTATCAAAACTTGGTTTTTGGTCAACAAAAGCGAAGCACCGAAACCCTTCCTAAATTGGCCAACCTTCAAAAGACAACCTTTTTCGCATTATCGGAAGGAAATATCCCCATAGTCAGCAACCATAATCTTGTTCAGGAGCTTAAATCATTGCGCAATAGTTTTGAGCAACCTATTCAGATAATAGACGGTACACAATTAACGCTTGATGGCATTCAGCTTTCAGGTCGTATCGTGATTAGGGCCTCCCAAAGTATTATCGTAAAACAAACCGCCCAATTGGAAGATGTCATTTTAATGGCTCCCAAAATAACCATAGCCCCAGGCGCTCAGGGTAATTTTCAAGCCTTCGCTTCCAAGCGTATCAAGGTCGGGCAGAACTGCAATTTGACTTACCCCACCGTTTTGGCTTTGGTTGACCAAAGCATCAAAGAAACCTCAAATTTGGACCAGGTTGGAATCCATATTGGGAAAAATAGTACGGTTCGAGGCATTGCCTGCTATTTAGAAAGTCATTCTGCTAAAATGCCCTTGTTTCCCAATATCAGTATTGCTGAAAATGCCCTGATGATGGGGGAAATCTACAGCCAAGGGGCTCTAGAACTGAAAGGACGAGTAGAAGGAAGTGTTAGTACCACCAGTTTCATTGCGATGGAACAAGGAGCCATCTACCAAAACCATTTGTACAACGGTCAAATCGATATCAAATCGTTGCCCAATTCGTATACGGGACTTTTATATGCAAATGAATCTCCAAATGCTGTTATGAAATGGTTGTACTAAAGAAAATAAAAGCTTCTACCCTGATGGAAACCTTGGTCGCTTCGGTGCTCATCGTTATCATTTTTATGGTTTCTAGCTTGGTTTTGAATACTGTTTTTCAATCGCATATGGATGACGGTAAAGCTTCCGTTCGACAAGAACTTTTATGGCTTGAATACCAGTATGAAAATCAAAAGTTACCCCTACCCTATCTGGAAAAACAAAAAGATTGGACCCTTACGGTTTCACAGATGAATTCAGAAGAGCCCGTTTTTCAGGCAGTTAAGGGAGAAGGTGAAAACAAAATTGTAGTTCAGCTTTGAAAAAGACCCAAAAAATAAAGGCCTTTACCTTAAGTGAAATGCTCGTGGTGTTGCTCATCACTACCATTGTTGTGAGCATGGCTTTTATGGTTTTGCGTTTGGTGCAACAACAAATGCATGCGATTCAAAACAACTACGCCGTATCGCATCAAATTCATGATGTAAAACAACGTTTATGGATGGATTTCAATCGCAATGATGCCATTTGGTTTGATATGCAAACCAACCAACTTCTGTTCAGTAACCCCGCTCGTCCACAAACCTATCGATTTGAAGACACGCGAACTATTATTGAAAATGATACCCTGGCGATTACCATAGCTAAAAAACAGTTTTATCTCTTCGGAGCAGAAGTACAAAACGGACCTGTTGATGCGATGAAGCTTGTGATAGCGAATGGAAAACGAAATCATGAAGTTTTCGTTCGAAAGGAAAATGCAGCAACGGCACAAATGAATTTAACGGTATGGGATTCAAACTAGAACCATCTATTCCAAAATCAGAAGCAAACCAGTCTCTAGAGGGGTTGGACCGTTTGCTCAAAAAGGAAATCGTTCTTTTTGGAAAGGGCTTTGGCAATGGCAAAAAAGAACATTTTTACACCGAATTGGGTGTTCTGGTCAAAGCTGGAATTCATCTGCGGGAAGCACTCCAAATTTTATCAGAGAACCAAAAAAAGAAAAATTTGACCGAACTGTATCAAAACATGGTAGAGGATTTGGATGCAGGTCAGTCATTTTATCAAGTACTTCGGAAAAGACGATTCTTCAGTGAGTACGAATGTTATTCCGTTCAAATAGGAGAAGAAAGTGGACGTTTGGATGAGATTTTGCAAGAACTCGGTTCATTCTTTGCCAACAAAAACCAACAGCGCAAGCAACTCATCAACGCGTTGACCTATCCCGCTATCATTTTTGCCACAGCCTTTTTGGTTGTGGTGTTTATGCTACGAATGGTGGTTCCGATGTTCGAGGATATTTTTAGCCAAAACCAAGTAAAGTTGCCTGTGCTCACCCGATGGATTATTGCGGCATCCCATGGTATTGAGAAATATGGTCTTTTGGTTTTACTTCTATTTGCAGCGGGGATAGTTTCATTTCGTTTCTTTTTGAAAAATGAGGCCTTCCAGGCGAGAAAAGATGCTTTTCTGCTCAAATTGCCCATATGGGGTCCTTTCATTAAATGTTTGTACCTGGCCCAATTTACACAGGCCATGCATCTATTGACCACTTCAAAAGTTCCGATGATAGAAAGTGTAAAAATGACTCGGAAGATGATTGGTTTCCATCCCTTGAAGCAAGCTTTGACTCATATGGAATCCAGAATCCTTTCAGGAGATAATCTGGCGGAAAGTGTTAAAGACATTTCCCTTTTCGATGCTAAAATGGCGTCTTTGATGAAAGTTGCTGAAGAGACCAACCAAACGGAATACATCTTCGAACGATTGCAAAGTCAATATCGTTCGGATTTGCAACAAAAATCAAAATTGTTGTCTACCCTTATGGAACCTGTAATTATTGTTTTTGTAGGTGCGTTCGTGGGCGTGATTCTGGTGTCCATGTATTTGCCCATGTTCCAGTTGAGCAGCGTTTTGGGGTGATTATTTCAACAACACAATATGGACGTCTGCCGTAAGCAAGGTCTTTCGGGTTTTTAAATCCCTTTTTTTCTCCAGTTTTACATGTTCCAAACTTCCAAAACCCTGTTTAAGTTCCAAGGCATGAAGTGTTTTGAGCATTTCATTGAAGCCTCCACCCAAAGTTACCCTGTAGGTCTCTCTAAGGCCATTCTCGTCTTCGTGAACATGCGGCGCGGTGAAATCTTTGATGACTACTCGGTGTTTTGCATTCTCTTGGTTTAAAAAAGCCAAAAGGTCACTTTGGAATGAGTTGCCACTTAAGTCGAGTGCTTTGAGATGTGCATCCAAAGCTTTGTTCTTTTGATGCAAATTTGCCAACCTTTCTGGTATTTTCTCTTGAAGCCGAGCATTTTCGCTCAAATCGAGGTAGGTGCTTCTTGCCGCAAACGTCTTTTTAAAGCCAAATTGATAGCATAAAAAGAACAAGGCTACAAAGCTACCCAGCAAGAGTTTATTCTTTTTATCCATTTGTATCAATTTCAAGCGTTATACTGAAGCGAATACCAGATTTTGGGGCATTCCCATAGTCGTCAATAAAAACCCCTTTTACCCAAGGCCTATCTTCAAGAGCGCGGGTCCATAACAAAAAATCTTGTTCGTTTCGGGCTGTTCCTTCTATTAAAATTTTGTTTTTCTCTAGCAAAATGGGTTTGTTGGGGCGCACTTGATTGCGCAACGGATGGTACTCAAAACGGTCCAATAAAATAGAAGACGGGATTCGCTGCGCCACTTGGTCAAAGTACCAACTAGAACGCGTGTTCCCCATGCGCTGTAAAGTTTCCAATTTTTCTTGCTTCGAAACGACCAACTTTTCCAATTGTTTGACCTTCGATAGTTGTTCTTGATTCAGTGCTTGGGAATCTTGAAAGGTATTGACCTTATCAGTATAAAAAGACCATCCCAAAAAATTAATCAGCAAAAGTGCAAAACAAAGGAACAAACCGTACTGAATACCCAAAATGAAAAAGCGTTGGTTAAAAAAAGTGTTGGACAATTCCTTTGCCAACCCCGCGGTATTTCCGGTGATATCAACTCCTTTAATATCAGATAGGATTGATGAGAAACCCAGAAGGCCGTCTGATGAAATCTCAATTCCGTTCACCGTTCGTGAATGGGTTTCAGTTGAATCTGATAGACTGAGTCGACTCAGACTTTTTTTAGTAAAGGCACCCAAAAATCCAGAAAAGGTAATCTCTCCATCCATCCATTCAGCAATTTGCTCAATGGCCAAAGGACCCAAATTTATAGCATACACTTGGAGCTTTAAATCAGCAAGTTTTTCCAACCAATGCTCTAATTCGGCCTTTTTCGTCAAGGCAATGAAATCTGACGTCTTGCTGGAAATGGATTGATAGTAAAACTGTTCGCGGTCAAGATTCGGAAAAGCTAAGGCGAGTAAATCAGGAGCCGATTGCTCGCCTGTTTTCTTTACTGATTTGAGTAGCACTGAATTGGTATTCAAAATCAGAAAAATGGGTATATTTCTCTTGGTTTGACCAGGAATTTCATCCAGATTCTTAAAGGTTTGTTCCCCAACCAAATGGAGTTCGCCCTTGCTTCGTCGTAATTCCAACAAATGAAAACGCTCACCATCCAATGAAGTAGTTATCTCCAACGAATAATATCGATTTCCTTTGACCGTATGTAAGATGTGTTGAACCAAAACACTAATAAATGACGGTTGGTTTTATGAGAATCGTAAGTTTTTGCTTGGTGTCTTCCCTTTTTCGTTTGCTGAACAACCATTTGATGACGGGAATTCTAGCAAGAAAAGGTACCCCGGTGCCGGAGTCGTTCTTTAGTTTCTCCTCAAGTCCACCTAAAATGGCCAAATCTTGATTTTGCATTCGAATGATGGAACTAAACTCCCTTGAGGTCAAGCCCGGAGGAGCATCTTCCTCAATCCGCTCGCCACTAAAATCTGATTGAATCACATTGATATCCAAAGTCACTTGACCATCTCCAGAAACCAAGGGCTTGATGCTCACTCCCAATTCCGCGTCGATAGGTGCATAATTCCGAACCTCGGAGGTTGTTGGAATCTGTGACCCGAAAAAATTCTGGTTCGTAATCACGTAATAAGTCGTTTCTCCTATGGATAAGTTGGCGCGATGTCCATTCAAGGTCGATAGTTTTGGCGTAGACCGAATTTTTATATTTCCATTCTCTTCCAGTGCCTTGATGGTTGCAAAGAATTCAGGAACTACTTTTCCGATATTGAACGAACCAAATCCGTCAAAACCGCCGATAACTTTATTGACCGTGTTGGCTCCTAGGGTAATATTTGCAGACGGAAAAATAGACCCGCTGGTCGTGGTCGGTTCGGCACCTATCCCCCAGCTAATTCCGGTTTCGACGATAGCAGATTTTCGCACCTCAATAATCATCACTTCGATGAGCACAACAGGTACGGGTCTGTCAATTTGTTTGATAAAGCTTTTGAAACGTTCTACTTTGGAAGAGGGTCCGCTCACCAAAAAACTATTCAATTCAAAATCAACTTTGATATCCAACTCCGATTTAATTTCTTCTGGAAGGATATTTACTAGCGCTTCAGCGCCATCTTGGTAGTTGTCGAATTGACTACCGCCCGTATTGATGGTTCTACGTTGCCCTAAACCTTGGTTTTGCAAAGAATTTCCACCCGAATTCGGACCGTTTCCGAAGTAATTCACCGAACCTTGATTGGTGCGACCCGCTGTGCGTAAACCACCGGAATAGTAAGATGGGTCGTTCAGTAATTCCACGGACCTATGCATCATTTGCACAATTTCAACTTCCCGCAAACTCAATTGGTCTGCCGTACCAAAGAAGTAAATATTGTTTTCCTTTTTAAACGTAAACTTTCCTTGAGATGATGCTGGCTGCGTGGAAGCTGTGGCTCCCCTTCGCGAACTGGCTCCGTTTGTTACGTTTGTGGAGATTGGGAATGCGTTTTGTTTGCTCTCAAAAAGGTGGGTCAATAAATCATCAAAGAGAATTGACTTCGCGTTGAAGGTAACCGTTCCTGCTTGCTCCAAAGGTGTCGCCGTAAAGACATCCAAATTTAAATCCACACTCAAAGCGGCAATGATATTCGCAATGGAAGCATTGTTGAAATTCACATTGAGCATTTGGTTGACAGAATCCAATACTTCATAATACATGCCAGGTTGCAATCCTACCGAGTTGTTTCCGCCTTGGTTGCCTTGGGATTCCGATGCGCTGAAAAGGTAAAAACCATCTCTGGATTTTGAATGCAGAAGTCCATTGACCGCTGCTAGTTTTTCCATGGCCGTATCGAAGGACGTATTGTTCAAATACAACGAAAGGTTCTGATTTCGAAGTGCATTCGAGTACAACAGATTTTTCCCGGAAGCTTCCATCACGCGTCGGAAGACTTTTTCCAAAGGAGCATTGTCCACATCCAATGAAATGGCATCGTTGCTCAAACTGTATTGCACACCGATGTCGCGTACCTCTGGTAGTTGTGGTGGTGGATTATATTTTTTAACGGATAAAATGCTTCCCGTAAAATCAATGGTCAACCCATATTCTTTGCACAAAAACAATAGCAATTCGGAGACCGTTACGTTGGTGAAATTGTTGACCACGTTGATGTTCATCACATCTTGACCCACACTTAAATTCAATTGGTGCACCTGCGACAACCCCATCAATAAATTTGGTAGGGTAACATTCGTGGCGTCCATTTCCAATTTGATGGACTCGCTATATTCAGGGTACTCAAGAGCAAACCGTTGAAGTTGATTGTCCAGTTCTTGGATTCTATCCCCAGTTTGCGCCAAGCCATACCCGCAAATACAGGTCAACAAGAAAGCGGTAAGAAATTGTTTCATACTTGCTATAGCAAAAGGGAATACACTTCCTCAATGGAAGTTTCCCCCTGCTTCACCAAATTAATGGCATTGATTTTAAGGGTTTTGATTCGGTTTTGATTCAAGTGTTCCTCAATTTCAGTGTGTCCTTCTTTTATAGGGCTTTCCAAAGCCTTGGTAATCGGTAGTATCTCGTAAATGGCCTTTCGACCTTTGTATCCCGTATGGTAGCAGTCATTGCAACCTTTAGGAATGTAGTGTTCCTTAATGTCGGAAATGTTATTACCCAAATTGGGGAAATGATGCGATTCCATGGGTACCTTTTGCTTGCAACTGGGACATAGTTTTCGAACCAAACGTTGCGCTACGCTCAAGTTGATGGTGCTGGCAATCAAAAAAGGCGGAACCCCCATATCTATCAATCTTGATATCGTAGCCCAAGATGAATTGGTATGTATGGTAGACAGTACCAAATGCCCCGTCAATGCTGCTCTAATAGCCATGTTCGCTGTCTTCACATCACGGATTTCCCCAACCATGATGATGTCCGGGTCTTGTCGTAAAAACGTACGCAAGGCACTGGAATAGTCTAATCCAATATTCTCTTTGAGTTGTACCTGATTGATGCCTTCCAAGGTATATTCAATCGGGTCCTCGATGGTCAAAATATTCGTTTCAGGTTGATTTAACTCCTTCAAAGTTGCATATAATGTCGTCGTCTTACCTGACCCTGTAGGTCCAGAAATCAATAGAATTCCATTGGGACGTTTTACGCCTTCCCGAAAGGTGTCAAGTTCCTCCTTTGTAAAACCTAAATCTTCCAATTGTAGTGCTCCAGCATCTTTACTAAGAATTCTAAGTACAAGTTTTTCTCCATACAAGGTAGGCACCGAGGATACACGAATATCAAACTCGGTGGTAGGGGTAGCCAAGGTAATTCGCCCGTCTTGCGGAAGCCGTTTTTCGGCAATATCCAATCGCGCGCGAACCTTGATTTTATTGATGATAGCAGGATAATCCTGTAAAGGAATTTCATAATACTCCATGAGCTTTCCATCCAAACGGAAACGAACGCGACACCGTTCCTCATACGGCTCAAAATGAATATCACTACTTCCAATGGTTTTGGCCTGAACAATGACCTTTTCCAAAAAATCCGCGGTATACCCTAAGGCTTTTGAGGTTGTACTTGACGCAATGCGATAGTTGGACGAAAGATAACGTTCCAATTCCTCCGTCGCACACGACTCCAATGAAACCGAATCATCCAATACGATTTGGAGTTCTTGCAATAAAGTATCCAAAGCACTCGTATCTGTCTTCAAAACAAGGGTGTCAGCCTCCTCTTTTACGGGTACAATACGATAATGATGTGCTTGTTCCGCAGAGATGCGTTGCTGAAGATGGACGGGTATTTGAAAAGGAACTTCCGCCATATTACAACTGATATAAAGATGGGGTTTGAGGCAGTAAAGAACTAAGCAATATGCCGCTTAAAAAAATGCCCAGCATTCCAGCCAATGGAACCGTAAGGTTTTCTTTTTTGTAGGATAAAACCCTATGAAGTAATAGTGAAAATACCAAGCCACTTACCAACAATACAAGAAACGTAGCGGTTGGAAATCCAAAGGCAAAAGCGGCAAGAAAAAGAAGGTCTCCAAGACCAAAGCTCGTGTTTAAAAACCCCTTTTTCGCAACGAAACGGGTATATGCCCAAAGAATTCCGATTTGGATTCCAACCAATGCAAGATTATACATACTGAACCATAACACCTGCTCCCATGAATTCTGTTGCAAATGGAGCAAGAACAGTAGCACAGCCATAAGCGGAAACAAAAACCACGTCACAGCGCGTTCCTTGAAATCTTGGTAGGCAATACATCCAAAAACCACGAAAATGAGTGCGGTCAAAACCATATCAATCTTTTACGATTTGTTTCGGATTTCCATTCTCATCAATCTCCCAAACGTTCATTACGCCATCGCCATCAAAATCGGTGATGGCCTCCGCCCTAGCCTTAAAGGTTCCATTGTCTGCAGCAACCACGGAATACGTATAATTTGCCGTTCCATTTTCCTTCACGGTTTTCGGAGCCACAAAATCCAATTGGTTCATGTCCGCCGTATAAGTGCTGTACATGTAACGGTGGGTGGTTTGCGCGTTATAAAGTGCTTTGAGTTGGGTTTGTGCCTCTATGCTTTTCGCTTTGGAAATGAGGGGCATCAAATTGGGAAGGGCCAAAAGCAGAAGGATTCCAATAATGGCCAAAACAATCAAAGTTTCCTGAAGATTCAAGGCAGGAACCTTGTGCATAAGTCTTTTCGATTTCATCGGTAGTTGTAGTGTTTGGGCTCTAGTGATAACACTAAATCCATATAATTATTGTAAGATTTTACTAAAATTAATTCGGAGGACTACAAATACTCTTTCAGAAAAAAGAAAATAAAACTTCACATACCTACACAAAAAATACTTTTTTTCTTATACCTATTATTATTAGTACTACCAAGTAGTATACGAATGTATTACATCGAAAAAACAGATTTTTCCTATAAATTTTCAAGACAAGGTCAGATATTAGTGCAAGCATTGAGAACGCTGTGTGAAGGTTTAAAAGTTTAACCCAACAAACACCTCGCACCCCAAATGCGCTACCTACAAAACAAGGTCCCTTCGAGTGGACGACTACATTCTAAAACAACACCCTTACAAATCTTATTAAATCCTTTCACGATGAAAAAGCATTTTTCATTGGGCCTTCTATTGGTCCTATTCGCCTGTATTACGAAAACCCAAGCACAATGTAGTTCCGGGCTTACGCCGGAATGGAAATACCAAAACGCATGGTATACCGGAAGCACCGTTGACTTCAGCTCCGGATACGAGGTATGGTTCAGTGCGATACCAAATACCCTTACCGTCACCGTGACCGACCCTGCCGGGGTGGTCCATTCAGACAACTACATCATCGCTTCGATTTCCGTAGCTGATGTCGGACAGTACATCATCACCAATACTGCCACCGGATGTTCCGAGACCTTGGACGTTACCGTGGATGGCCAAGGGCCTCCAAGCTCCGGGTCCGTATGGAGCGAGAGCGGTACCACCGCCAGCTATTCTGGTGAAGTAGCCATCGGCCGCAGCACCGTGCCTAGCGGCTACAAACTGGCCGTCGAGGGACACCTGCGTGCCCGTGAGGTGCGCGTGGACCAAGATACCTGGCCGGACTTCGTGTTCGAGTCAAACTACGAACTACCATCGCTACAAGCAGTGCGCGAGTTCATCGCCGAGCACGGTCATTTGTCCGAGATGCCCTCAGCCGAAGAGGCCGAGCAAAATGGAACGAACCTAGCGCAAATGGACCGTTTGCTGTTGCAAAAGATAGAGGAGCTTACCCTATACATTTTGGAACAGGAAACCCGTATCGAAAACCTTGAAAAGCAGTTGCAAGATGAAAAGTAAAAACCTACAACTTTCAGGGTTAGTTGCCTTTATCGGTGCACTATTGACGGGAACGGGCCTCTTCGCACAAGAAGACCCCGACTTCCCCACCATAGCACCACCGACGCCCACCGCGGCCTCGCTGCACAGCTATGGCAACAACTCGGTGAACTACTATTCCGGGACGGTCGACGTATCCATCCCGCTCTACACCATACAGGAGGGCAACATCACGGTGCCCATCGTACTGAACTATACCGGTGGCAATGGCATCAAGGTAGAGGAACAGGCCAGTTGGGTCGGCCTTGGTTGGGCCCTGAACGCAGGGGGCGCGGTATCGCGCACCAAGCGCGGGGTGGCGGATGAAGCAATCAATGGAAGAGGATTCCTCAGCTATACGCAGATTCCCAGTGAGACCGTTGATGGCAATGGCAATCCGACCAATGCACAGTTCATCTCGGAAATCGCGAATGGCATACGGGATGGGGAGCTCGACAAGTTCATGTACAGCACCCCATCAGGCAGTGGTTCCTTCTTTCTCGACTACACCCAAACAGGAGAAGTACACCAAAAACCATTTACAGACAAGCGCATCACATACCAAGCGGTCGTACCACCCTATGACGATGGAAGCGTGCAGGATTGCACCAACACCAATGGTTTGGATGGTTTCTATATCGAGGATGAACAGGGCCTCAAGTACCATTTCGAGGAAAAGGAGCGCAGCAACTCCCGAAACGTGGGGGGCAATTACTACCTCTCGCAATGTTATCCGACCACTTGGCAGATGACCAAAATAGAGGACAACAACAGTACATTATCGGTGGACTTCGAGTATGACGCGTTCTACTATTCCAACTTCAGGATGGTGCCCACCGTAGTTGGGTTGGACAACCAGACCGTGGGTGTTGTTGAGGATTACTTTCTCACCAAACGCCTTAAAAAGATTACCCACAGCCAAGGTTCGGTAGAGTTTATCGCATCCACTTCCGAGCGCAAGGACCTGGCCGGAAACTATCCCCTTGACCATATCCTCATTAAGGATATCGCAGGGGATACTATAAAGGAATACCATTTCAACTACAAATACCTTACCGCCAACGATCTGGTGGATGACAGTCCTGGATTATCGGTTTCCAAGAACAACCGCCTGGTATTGACCAGCATCGAGGAGGTGGGTAGCACTGGACAGGCCTTGCCGCCCCATACCTTCACCTACGATATCAACCATTACCTGCCGGCAACGGACAGCTATTCCAAGGACCATTGGGGCTACTACAATGGCCAGAACAATGCCAGGCTCCAACCCAAGCAGTTGGTGAGCTATTGGGATCCCTACAAATCCGGTGGGGCCGGATGGTACACAAGGTTGATAGGAACCGCGAACCGAGAGCCGAGTACTGCCCATGCGCAGGCGGGGATATTGAAACGAGTGGACTATCCAACTGGTGGTTTCACCATCTTCGAGTACGAGGGCAATACGGCCATTGATGATAAACTTCCTGCTTTGGCCGAATCGGATGGCCAGGTCATGGACCAGCCCGACGTGGCATACCCTATAGCAGTCAACCTATATTCTGAAGATGTACAGGAAACGGTAATGACCTTTAGGCAAATACAACCCCCACCGGCTGGATGCACTGCCATAGTGACCGTTTTCAATACGAACACTGGACAGGTGGAGGAATCCCGTTCCTTTGCAGATGGGAACCCTTCATCAGGGGACCCCCTTATACTGGAGATAACGAACGTCTTCGTTCCTACAGGAAACTACGAAGTCTCGTTTACCTTACAGGGGCCGAATAACATTTGCGGACCCGGTACCAACAACGAGGGCATCCTCATCAATGTACTGTGGGAAGAAGAGTCGGACTCCCCCACCAAGAACGTGGGCGGGGTGCGCATCGCCAAGATAACCGACCATGCGGGAGCAGGGGTATCCCACTACCGTACCTTCGATTACAATGGGGATAACGGACAATCATCTGGAAGTGTGGTCAACGTGCCCAAGTACTGGTTCCAGAACACATTTTCAGAAACCGACCCCCAAGGAAATACGGTTCGAAGCCCCCTATCCCTAGCGGTAAGGACGAACACCTCACAATATCCCTTGGTGGAGACCGCCGGAAACGTGGTGGGCTATTCGAAGGTCACCGTGACCCGTGACGACGGCACCCAGGGAAAGAGCGAGTACTACTTTACCGGACCAAAGGACTATAACGACAGGGATTTCAGTTTTGTCCAACATGATGGTTTCAGCGGGGTCCTCCAAGTGGGTCCCGTGAGCATAGAGACCGTGCCCGTGCCAACCGAAAACTCACGGGAGTACCTTCGCGGCAAGCTATTGAAACAGGTGGACTACCGTTACAATGGAACCGGCTACGATACCATCGCCAAGCTGGAGAACACCTATAGATTGCTTTCTTATGACCCCAATCAAGGCGGCCAACTGCCAAAGGTAAAATCACTTATCGTTGGGGGCATCAACATCGCAAGCCCCCAATCCGGCCAGACCGTGGACAACATCAAGGAATACGAAATCCATTCGGGCTATATGGTACCTTGGACCTCCAAGGCGACCCAGTACACCGACAACGGCAACATTATCACCGAGACCCTCAACCGCTATGACGAGGACGGCGACACGGCCCTTTTGCACATGATCCCCATCGAGACCGAGTCCACGGACAGTTGGGGCGACAAGACCCTTACCAAGGAGTACTATGCCTTCAATGCCAAGACGAGCCCCGACCATCTGGCATCCCAGAACAGGGCGATAGATTCCCTGGTGGCGCGGAACATGGTCTACCAACCGGTACAGACCAGTGTCTTCCGAAAGAAGGGTTCCGGGAACTTCGAACCGCTCAACACGGTTCAGACCCGTTTTGACGAAACCGCATCCGGGAGCTTCCTACCGGACAGGGTCTATACCCGCAAGGAGAACGACACCTTCCAGGAACGATTGGTCTATGTGGACTACGATGCCCGGAAGAACCCCAGGGAGATACGCAGGACCAACGGGCCCAGCACGGTCTTTATCTGGGGCTACAACGGTACCCAGGTCATCGCGAAGATGGAGAACGCCAGCTATACTGGATTAACTACTGGTCAAACCATCGCTATCAACGATGCCGTTGGAGCCTCCAATCTGGATGTCGATTCGGCAACAGAAGGTACCTTGAGGGATGAGCTTCAAGACCTAAGGGAAGCCTTCCCCAACGCCATGGTGACCACCTTTACCTATGACGTGCCCATCGGGGTGACCAGCGTCACCGACCCGCGCGGCTATACCACCCACTACGGTTACGATGCCCAGAACCGTCTGGAGACCATACTGGACGACCAGCTAAGGACATTGCAAGACTATCTCTACCACTATAAAGGACAACAATAATGAAGACCCCATATACACATTTCAATGCCCATACGAACTTTTGGGCCAGGGTATCCCTTGGGTGCCTATTCATCATCATGCTCTTCGCAGCCACTTCCGCGAATGCGCAAAAACAGGAAAGGACCTCCGTAGTGGGCGTTTGGAACGTGGACTACCAGCGTACCTATAACAAAAGGAGCCAAAAGGCCATGGACCACGACCAGGCTGCCTCCCTGGAAAAAAGGAACAAGGACAAGCGCTCCTACGAACAGCGCCGGTATACCTTCGCTTCCGATGGTTCCTTTTCCATAAGCACGCCCGAGGGAAAGACCACTTCCGGTACATGGACCTACCAGGCCAGGGGCAGCGGTATCCTACTGACGGCCAGTAGCGGCCAGCAAATGGCCCTTGCCCTGCTCTATGGCAACGCCGACAGGCTCGGTTTTTCCATCGAGCTAGGCCACAAGTCACAACTGATGTATCCAGAGCTCCACTTGAAGCGCAACAAAAAATAGACCTCCATGATCCCAAACACCCATACCACGATGATACGATTTTTAAGAACCCTTATCGTCCTGCTGTTGCCCGTTACCATGGCGGCACAGTTCTCCATATCGGGGCCCGCCAACGTAAACCAGGGACAGGTGAGCGTATACTCCATCTCACCGGCCGGAAACGTGGACGATATCCAATGGTTCTCCCGTGAGGGGAACCCCCTTTTCAACGATGATACCGTGAACGTGAGCGTTCAGTTCGACGAGGGCACCGATGAGCTGCTCTCCGCCTCCGGCGCCGATGTGTTCCAGAACTTCATATACGAAACCTACTCGGTGAGCGTGACGGTCACCATACCGGATACCCCGCCCAACCCCACGGCCAGTCAGGCCAGCAGCAATTGCGATAGCGGTACCCTTACCCGAAGCGGCTCGCCGCCAACTGGGGTATTTTGGTACTGGCAGACCACCGCCAGCGGGACCTCGACGAGCAGTTCGGGAAGCACCTACAACGTGACCTCCTCAGGGACCTATTACATCAGGGCCTTCAAGACGTCATCCAGCCAATGGAGTACCTCCAGCGGCTCGGCCAGCATCACCGTGACCGATACGCCAAACACGCCAAATGTTTCTGTAAACCCGATATGTAGCGGGCAAAGTGCTACCCTTACCGCCTCGGGAGGGGGTTCCGGGGTGACCTATGAGTGGTTGGCCAGCTCGGGGAGCACCGTCCTTGACACCGGAACGAGCTTCACCACCCCAACGCTCACCAGTGACCGGACCTACCGCGTGCGGGCCAAGCGCAACAATTGTTATAGTGGTTTTCGCACCGTCAGCGTTACCGTGTTGGACCTTTCCGCGCCTACCACCACCGGTGGCAGCAATAGTTGCGGCAGTCCAAACTCCGTCGTGCTGGAGGCCGAGAACCTCCTAATCGCCACGGGTACCCCAGGTGTGGAACATATTTGGTATACTTCACAAAATGGACCGGGCACCGTACAAGCCACACAGGACACCAATAATCCCGTGTTCAAGACCACGCTTAGCGTGACCTCCGCAATCGACTATTGGGTAAGCGTAAAGCAGAACGGATGCGAGAGTCCAAGGACACTAGTATCCGCCACCTTTACCACGAACAATACCCCAACACTACAGGTGAACGATATTTCTGGTCCCGTGTGCGAAAACGACAATTTCACCCTCCGTGCCACGGGGGGAAGCTCCGGTAGTACCTATGAATGGTATACCTCTGCCACCGGAGGCACTCCGTTCACTGGGGATACCTTTACGGATTCCTCCACCTATGCCGCCAGTACCAATGGTACGGTGACCTATTATGTGGGCGGAAACCTTAAGAACTCCATGGGATGCGACTTCCCGATATCACCAAGGGTCGCGGTAACCGCGACCATATTGCCACCGGTGACCCAAGCGCCCACCGTGAACGTGGGCTCCACCTGTGGCAGCAACTCGGTGACCCTGACCGCCTCGGGCATCGCCAATGCGACCTATCGATGGTACAATGCCAGCGGGGTCTTCCAGACCAGTACGAACCCCTATACCCTTACGGTGCCCAACGGTACTACCGACTTTACGGTATCGGCCGTCGTGGGCGGCTGCGAGGGACCGGTGCAGACCGTGAGCGTCACCGTGGGGCCCCTGCCGGGACTCGCCACGGGCAACACCTCCTTCTCGCGCTGCGGCAACGGTAGCGTGGCCCTGACCGCCACCCCGGGCAGCAATGCCAACACCATTCGCTGGTACGATGCCGCCACGGGCGGCACGGAGTTGGCCACGGGAACCACCTTCAACACCCCGTCCCTATCCAGTGCGACGGTGTACTATGCTGAAAGCTATAATTCGACTGGCGGTTGTGCCGCTACCTCAAGGCTTGCGGTGACCGCCAATATAGCCAATACCATCACCTGGTACGTGGACCTCGACGGCGACCAGGTCGCCAGTGGTACGGTAAGCTCCTGCACCTATCCCGGACCGGGGCATACGGAGACCGTGCTGCCCATGGGCGATTGCGACGACAACAATGCCAATGTGATTGAACCGCGTATCTGGTACCAGGATTTGGATGGCGATGGGCTGGGCGACCCGGCAGTGGCGACCTCAGTTACTTGCATACAGCCACAGAACTACGTGGCCAATGCGGACGACCTCTGCCCGACGGTAAGCTCCAGCGTAAACGACTGCAACGGCGGCCATGCCACTGACCCGCAGGACCACAACTACGTATATACCAGGACCTACAGGGAAGAGAACGTGGGCAATGTGGCCCACTTTACCCAAGATGATGACCTGTTACAAGATATCACCTTTTTGGACGGCTTGGGCAGGCCCCTGCAACAGACGGCCATTGCCCAGAGCCCGACCCGAAAAGACATCGTGGCCTTTGTGGAATACGATGCCCTTGGGCGAAGCGAAAAACAGTGGCTGCCCTATGCCGTAACCGACAATGCCGTGGCGGACTTTAGGACCGGGGCCCAAACGGCCACCGAGCAGTTCTACAATACCTCCAAGTACGAGAACACCTTGAATCCCTATAGCCAAACCACTTTTGAGCCCTCGCCATTGGACCGTACCGATAGCCAGGCGGCACCGGGGAACTCCTGGGCCAAGGGGGCCGGGCACGAAATTGAGTTTGAATATGAGACGAATACAACTAGCGATAACGTACGCCGTTTTCGTGTCAACTTGACCCTAACAGGCGATGCCTATTTCCCGGCCTTGGCCGATGATGGGGATTATGCACAAGGGGAACTTACAAAGAATATAACATTGGATGAGAACCACCCGGGCGGGACGACCAAGCTCCATACCATGGAAGAGTTCAAGGACAAAAGCGGGCAAACGATTTTGAAACGAACCTATGCCCTTGAGGGCAGTACGATAACGGCCCATGACACCTATTATGTGCACGATGATTACGGAAAACTAGCCTTTGTATTGCCACCGCTGATGGATGCCTCGAACGCAAGCTTGTCAAGCTTGACCACCAACATCGATGCCCTGGCTTACCGCTATGTCTTCGACAGGCGCAACCGTTTGGTGGAAAAACAGCTCCCAGGCAAGGGCAAGGAATACATCGTGTACAACACCTTGGACCAGCCCATCATGACCCAGGATGCAATTCAGCGAACTCGCGATGAATGGTTATTTGTTAAGTTTGACGCTTGGGGCCGTGAGGCCTATACCGGAAAGGTGACCAACACCGATGACCGGCCTGCCGTTCAGACCAGTGCCAACTCGGCTTCTGGCAACCTTTGGGTGACGCGTCAAACAAACGACCAAAACAGTGCCTTTACTGACGACGTGGAGATTTTTTACGATAACGGGGCCTACCCAACATCGGGCATCACCGAAATCCTGACCATCAACTATTATGATGATTACAACTTTTCGGCTACACCCTTGCCACAAGCTCAGACCGCTTTTGGCGTGACCAGTGATAGCAGGATAAAAGGTTTGGCGACAGGTACCAAGGTTCGGGTGCTTGATACGACCCCAACAGCGTGGATTGTCACTTTAACATATTATGATAGTGAAGCTATGCCCATATATACAGAAAGAAACAATGATTATTTGGGTACTGTTGACATAACCACGACAAAATTTGGCTTTGATGGAAGGGTACTAACCAGCCGTGATCAGCACCAGCGGGGCAGCTTGACTGTGGTGACCTTGGACAATTTCACCTACGACCATACGGGTCGATTGGTGGAACACACCCAGTGTATCGGGGATGCTTCCTTGGGGGAGACCTGTACTGGCAGCGGGGCACCGACCAATTTGGTGCTCAGCGGACCTACGGTGACCACCAACCAGGTGGCCACGGCCAGTGTCACGTTGTCCGGTACGGTAACCCTTTCGGGAACGGCTTCCCTTATGGTAAACCCAAATGCGGGCAACGATTCAGAACTTCTCGTGCGCAATGCCTATGACGAGCTGGGCCAGTTGGAAAGCAAGGAAGTGGGCGGCGATGCCTCGGCGACCAATGCGCTACAGAACGTAGACTATAGTTATAACGTGCGTGGATGGCTTACCGGGATAAACGATGCCAACGACAGCGATAATACGTTGACCCGGAACAATGAGGATTTGTTCGCCTTTAGAATCGCCTATGACGAGGGACCAAGTGCGCTTTACAATGGGAACATCGCCCGTACCGAATGGCGCACGGCCAATACCGATACAGGGCTAAAGGGCTATGACTATGCCTATGATGCGCTCAACCGAATCAAAACGGCCAGCGGACTCTCCACGACCAATTACGATGTATCCAACATCAGCTACGACCGTAACGGTAACATCCTGACCTTGAACCGTAAGGGGCATATCAATGCCGCAGCGACCAGTTTTGGGGATATGGACGTGCTCGCCTATACCTACGACGGAAATCAATTGACAATCGTGGAAGACACGGCAAATGATCAATATGGTTTTAAGGACGATGCCATCAATATCACAGATACAAATGTTGATTATCAATATGATATCAAAGGGAACCTGATATCGGATACCAACAAGAACATTACCAACATTTTATATAATTACATGAATCTTCCCACAAGAGTTGATATAGATTCTGCATATATTACATATATTTATGATGCGACGGGGAAGAAATTAAAAAAATATAATAGCTCTACCTTAATTACTTCGGACTATGCAGGGAAATTTATTTATGAGAATGATCAGTTACAATTTTTCAGCCATTCCGAAGGCTATATATCTTATGTCAACGGTGAGTATGATTATATTTATCATTATCTAGATCATTTAGGCAATATACGATTATCATATACTTTGGAGCAAACCGATTTGGAAATTATTAAAGAGAATAATTATTATCCTTTTGGATTGAAGCATAAAGGTTATAACCAAGTAACCTCATCCGTGGGAAGTGATCTAGCGGGTAAATGGCAATATCAAGGAAAGGAGCTAGAAGACTTTTTTGATTACGATATGTATGAATTTGACTTGAGGCACTATAGCCCCTCTATTGGCAGATTTGTTAATCAAGATCCATATAATCAATTTCTTTCATCATATTTGGCAATGGGCAATAACCCAATTACATCATTTGATCCTGATGGCGGCTATTGCTACGATGTAAATGGAAATCAAATAGCATGTCCAGATGATTCGATTTATGATGAGTTTAGAGATAACGAAAATAACGATATTACCATCTTTGAAGGTGTCACTGTTGTAGAAGACGTAAGTAATGAAGGGGAAGATGGCGAATCGCAAGAGGACGACAACGTAACAAAGGTAATTGATTTTCATACGAATGAAATGGAACGTACAGTTGTAGCCACTGCACTCGGTTTAGCTGTTTTAGATGGTCCTTCACCGGTGGCAGATGTACCGGCTGCTGGGGTTTTTGTAACCGGAGTAGCAACGATAGCTTTGGTTAAGGCAGGTGAAAACTGGGTTAATACCAGCACCAATGCCGAGATATTAAGAAGAGTTTTAGGTTATATTCCTCCACCAAAAACACTTCCTGGTTTTCCTGGCGCCGTAAAAGTTAAGAAAAAAAACGAGAGGGCTAGATGGCATTTACCAAATGGAGATATCGGTGAATGGGACTCGCAACACGGTGAAGTTGAAATCTATGACAAAACTGGTAAAACACATAAAGGCGGCTATGATCCAGAAACTGGAGAACAGAAAAGTGAGGCAAAAAAAGGAAGAAGAACGGATAAAAAGTAAATATAATGAAAACGAAGTTCAAGATTCAAAGGGCAATAACATTTTACGAAAAGAATGGTGAGGCATATGTTGGGGAAAGAATTTTGTTAAAAGATGAGTTCTCCCTAGAAGAACTGTCAATAATTTTTGACCCTTCTGAAGATGACCCTCTTATGTACAAACAGTATCCCATAGATAAGAAGACTTCTCTTGTGTTTGAAAGTAAAATTGATTATAATTTTGATTTTTCCCGATATGAATATTTCTATGAAACTTTTAGTTTAAGCGATGAATCAGAATTAAAGGATGGGGTCAGACTCAAGAATGAGTAGTAAACCTTTAATACACTTCTGCTCCGTCTAATTAACTGTACTGCGGAAGATTTTTTTAATAATCCACGCTGCGCGGTTGTCACACCAATCTTAACAGTTGTAAAAAAACTTGTTAAACGATTACTGCTGAAAGCGTCCATTTGTTAATAATTTTTAAACCACGGCAAATCGCCGTGGTTTTTCTTTTCTACGTCAACTCAAATACTGTTGCTCCACATAAACCCTCAAATTCGGATCCGGCCCATCAATCCAAAAGCCCAGTTGCACCTCGTTGTTTTGAATACATACCCGCTCCGCAGTAGTTGTACTGCTGCGGTAAAGTCGTCGGTTACACAATACCGCGCTTTCATATAAGCCAATCGCATGCGCGCAATTTTTATACATTGCGGTATGCAACAAGGCGTAAAACATACCATCAAAACCGATGGGGCCTATTATATGACCATGACCGTGGTGGATTGGGCCGATGTCTTTACCCGGAAGAACCACAAACAAGCAATTATAGCCGCATTGCAATATTGCATCGCCCACAAGGGATTGAATGTATATGCCTATTGCATCATGACCAACCATTTGCATCTAATTGCCAACTGTGATTCCCCTTTTCAATTGAGTGACACCATTCGCGATTTCAAGAGACACTCGGCGCGTACCATTTTACGACAAATTATAAACGAACCAGAATCCAGAAGGGAAAATTTTATATCGATTTTTAAAAAAGGAAAAGACCGTACAAAAAACAAAATTTTCCAGTTTTGGAAAACGGGCAACCATGCCATTGAATTGTATACCGAGAAGTTTCTATGGGACAAGATACACTACATACATAACAACCCTGTTGCCGAAAATTTTGTGGCACAACCGGAGCATTGGTTGTACTCCTCGGCATCAAACTATTTGGAAACAGATTCGGTTTTGCCTGAGGTCATATGCATACCACAAATCATGAGGACGCTGTAATGTTAGACACAAATGCAAATACTTCAAGCAGGGAGCAATCATGCCGCAGCAGTACAACTACTGCGGAGCCGGGGTATGCAACAAGGCGTAAAACATACCATTAAAACCAATGGGGCCTATTATATGACCATGACCGTGGTGGATTGGGCTGATGTCTTTACCCGAAAGAACCACAAACAAGCGATTGTTGCCGCATTGCAATATTGCATCGCCCACAAGGGATTGAATATATATGCCTATTGCATCATGACCAACCATTTGCATCTAATTGCCAACTGTGATTCCCCTTTTCAATTGAGCGATACCATACGCGATTTCAAGAGACACTTGGCGCATACCATTTTACGACAAATCATGAATGAACCAGAATCCAGAAGGGAAAATTTTATGTCGATTTTCAAAAAAGAAAAACACAACGGAACAAAAAACAAAGCGTTCCAGTTTTGGAAAATGGGCAACCATGCGATTGAATTATACACCGAGAAATTTCCCTGGAACAAGATACACTACATACATAACAACCCTGTTGCCGAAAATTTTGTGGCACAACCGGCGCATTGGTTGTACTCCTTGGCATCAAACTATTTGGAAAAACATTCGGTATTGCTCGAGGTCATTTGCATATTACAAATCATGAAGATGCTATAATGTACCGCAGCAATACAACTACTGCGGAGCCGAAGAATACTTAGATTATTCTTGTAAAATCAAGCTATAGGCTTAACCCTATCGACAGCTGAAAATTTTGCAATTCATATCGATATTGCTGTTGAAACCGTTCTTCACCTACGAATCCCGTGGTGCGCTCAAATCTAAGTTCCAAGAAAGCATTTAACGTATTCTTTATCGTTTTTTTGATGCCGATGCCAGCCCAAAACCCGGGTCTTGTGGTATCCAAATCAGCGGATTCTTCAAAGTTTTCGAGGACATTGTTAACTATTCTTTCCCGCTCAACCACAGAGACCATATTGGTTTTTAGGTTGATATTGTTCATAACTCCAAGAGCGAAATAAGGGGTAATCTTCTTTTCAGGGAACGTATACTTGATACCTACTGGAATTCTAAGCTGTTCCATTTCAGTTGTAGTTTCGTATGAAAAATTGAAAAATCTATTGGACCTTGTACTAGATCCTTCAAAATTAGCCGATACATATTGTACCCCAGTGTGAATGGATATTCTTTCATTTACTCTGGGCACCGAAATATCAACAAAAGCACCAAAGGAAAATGCCGTTGCATTACCCAATTCACTGGAAAAAAAACCAGGACCTTCATTTTCGATAGCTTCGTCAATGGTAAGCGATGAAAAATTCATACCCGGTGAGAACCCTACGTTTGCTTTAAGCCAAGGTTTGTTTTCCAGAAAAACAATACTTGGTTCATTGAAACAGTCGTTGTATGCTTTGGTCAGATTTACAAGCGCTTTTTCCTTCAATTGAACGGTCTGTGCTTTTTTCTTGACCTTGGGGCAATCCGAAAAAAGGTAAGTCAATACCCCGATATGTCTATTGCTTTGTTTTTCTCTATAACCAAGCTCAGTGTACTCAATGGATACTTCATTGACCAATTGCTTGAATATGGAGTCATTTTTTTTGATAAAAAAATCGGTATTATACCGGTATAAGGTGGCTTTTCCTTTCACCAAAACCTCTATAAATACTTTTTTACTTTCTTCTGCCCTGATTTCTTTAGCCTCAAAAAAACGATCTCCCACAAAACCATATCCATGTATTTGGTTGGGATAATAGTCGACGGGATTTTTTTGCTCTTTGGTTTCTTTATAACTACATACTTCAAATTTCTTGAGTCCAACTTTGTAATTCACGAATCCATTGAGGGTATCGCCCTCCTTGGTTATGATATAACCCGGTCTAAAATCATTTTGAGCACATATTTGTTGCACTATCAAGAGGGAGAAAAGGAAAAGAAGAGGTTTTTTCATGTCAATACGTGTAGTTAAAAACCTGCTAAGGTAAGGGTTTTTTCAACGCTTATTTTGTTTGGGCCATACCATATTGTTGAAGTGCTGCACTTTTAGGTTCATCGGGTTCAATTCGTTTTTATGATAGGGATTTGGTTTGCATATTTCCTAACACCTCCCAGCGTTAGGTTCCCCCGAACCGAAGTGTAACAACTGTAACACAAAATTATCAAACACGCCTTGCCGACGGTTTAAAACTAGCAGTGATACTTTCTGAACCACAGCTTTTTTCTTTTAACTACCCAAAATACCGCTGCTCCACATATACCTGTAAATCAGCATCCGGCCCATCAATCCAAAAGCCCAGTTGCACCTTGTTGTGTTGAATGCGTATCCAACCCTTGTCCAAAGGGCGAGGTAACTTTTGAGCGCGGACTTTGTTTTGTATATGAAATGCACTAGAATCAAATACAAACGAAAACCGAAATACCAAGTTGTCCAACACCTGTATCCGCAGCACATCCTCCGTTTTTGTTTTCAGAAAGCGCAAGCGCTTTTGGGCAAGGTATAAGTTGTGCAGCTGTTCCCCATGCCGAAAGGTTCGTATTTGCAGGGTTGGGAATACCACCACCACGCGCTCACGGGTAGGGTCTTGTAAAAAAGTTTGCAATTGGGTAGTAAGGCAATCCGTAGCCATAGGGTAAACGGTTAAAAGTTCAATAGGGGTAGCTACGTTCAAAACGAAGATAGTAAAAATATCAAAATACCCCATCGTGGTGTTCTATTCATTTTTGGCGTATCGTAATCTTGCCTTGTGCATCATAAATACACTTCGCAGGATATTAAACTCATGAAGCTGGTTGGGGAAAGGGTTCGAGAACTCCGAAACCTTAAAGGGCTTTCCCAATTCCAATTGGGCCTAGAAGCAGATTTGACCAAAAACCAAATTGGACGAATCGAAAGGGCCGAAAGAAATACCAGCCTAGTCACTTTAGGCCGTATCGCCCAAGCGTTGGAAATTTCTTTAGCACAATTGTTTGTTTTTGAGGGCTAAACCTAGCGCTCGAATTCGATTTTGGCCTTTGAGCCGTAAAACCTATCAGTTTACAGAAAAACACTACGTTTTCGACCAATGGACTTTGTATTGGGGGCTAATCGTCGTATCTTTCTTGTACTAAATCCCTTACCGCTCAACCTTGAACCTACGCTTATTCTTTTCCGTTTGTTTTCTGGTTTTTACTGTTGCCACCCAGGCACAACTGGAAGCCTCTATTTGGTATTTCGGGGGTAATGCTGGCCTTGATTTTCGTTCGGGTGCTCCGGTCGCATTGACTGACGGTGCCTTGGACACCGATGAGGGATGTGCGAGTATTGCCGATGGTTTTGGGAATTTGCTGTTATACACCGACGGTATTACCGTTTGGAACCGAAACCACCAAATCATGCCAAACGGCACAGGTCTACTTGGGCATGACAACAGCACACAAACCGCTATTATTGTTCCCCAACCCAACACCCCAAACATCTATTACATTTTTACCGTGGATGCACAGGCCGGCCCCAATGGCATGCACTATTCGGTAGTGGACATGGATTTGGATGGTGGTCTGGGCGATATTACCGCGGTCAAAAACGTTCGGTTAATGGTGCAAAGCAACGAAAGACTTACTGCCGTGCAACATAGTAATGGCAATGATATTTGGCTCATTGCCCACCCTTGGGACAGCAACGATTTTTATGCCTATGTCATTACCGATGCAGGATTGAACACCACGCCCGTACAGAGCCCCACCCCACTACGTTTTGAAAATCCGCCGAATTCAACAGGCACCAATGCCTCTGTAGGACAGATGAAGGTCTCGCCTGATGGCTCCAAACTGGCGCTATGCTCTGATACCATGGGCGTATATTTGTTTGATTTTGATAGCGCAACTGGTACCATCAGTAATACGCGTCAAATTTCTCCGAGATTGAATGCGTATGGTGTAGAGTTTTCACCCTCAAGCCATAGGCTTTATGCAACCATTACTGTTCCGCGCTCCTATAACCAAGAACTCTTTCAATACAATTTACAGGCACCGGATGTTCCTGCATCGGAAACCTTGATAGGGTATGAATTCGGTATTGGATTTGCCCTTCAACTAGGAATAGATGGTAAGATTTATGGTATTCCTAGCTCTAGAGACTTTTTGTACAGTATCGAAAACCCAAATGCCCTAGGAGCTGCGTGTAATTTTGTGTATCGTTCTGTGGATTTAAACGGACGAATTGCGTGGGCGGGGCTTCCGCCTTTTATCCAGTCTTTTTTTAATGTGGAGTTGGATATTCGCAATCTGTGTTTGGGTGATGTGACAGAGTTTTATGCGAACCCTTCCGAACCCATTGTCAGCGTGTTGTGGGATTTTGGGGATGGCACTACTGCTACCGTGGAGAACCCAACCCATACTTATGCAGCCCCGGGCGATTATACGGTCACCTTGCGGGTAACTTCTATCTCGGGAACCCAAGAAGATAGTATGGAAATCACCATTGCCGAAGTACCCGTGGCCCATGCGCCTGCCCCGCAGGAAGTGTGCCACAACACAGAGAATTACCCGCTTGACCTAACCACCCAAGATGCCGCCATTCTGAATGGGCAAGACCACTTGCGGTTTACCGTTCAGTATTTCGCCACTCAGCAAGATGCGGATGACCTAACCCATGTGTTGGATACCGACCAAGTGTTGGGCTATGACAACACCACCTTTTACGCTAGAGTTTCCAACACCCTAAGCCCTTTGTGTTACGATACCAGTTCGTTTTCCATTTTGGTGAAGCGACAGCCCGTTCCAGCGGCCATACCAGACCTGGCCATTTGTGATGACGATGGGGATGGGTTCCACACTTTTGATTTGGATGCCATGCGAACCGATTTATTAGCCAATGAAACACCGGTATTTTCTGCGGTAACCTTTCACCCCACCCAAGCCGATGCTGATGGCAATACCAATCCGTTGCCCGATAGTTTTACCAATACTTTGCCGGTCGAAACGATTTATTTTCGGATGGAAAACCCCACCCACCCAGAATGCTACGAAACGGGTGCCATTCGTTTGGAGGTGATTGACCAGGTCATTGCCAATACCCCAACCAATTTGGAATACTGTGATGACAACAATGACGGTGAAGCAATTTTTGACTTGACCCAAACCGAAGCTGAACTAATTGGAACCCAAAATGCGTCTACATTAAATATCACTTATCACGCCACACAGACCGATGCGGACACGGGTACGAATGCTTTGAACGAAACCGCGTATTTGAGTGTTGGGTATCAAAACACTATATATGCACGGGTGGCCAATGCCTCCGACGCTAGTTGTTATGCGACCACCAGCTTTCAGCTGCTCATTTTTGACACGCCACTCGCGCCAACAATCCCAGATGGGTTGGTTTGTGATGACAATAATGACGGGATTTTCACCTTCAACTTGAACGAAAAACGGATTGAAATTTTGGATGGAAACACCAACTACTCGGTTTCCTTTCATCACACTCAAAATGATGCAGATTTAGGGCAAAATACCTTAGCGGATACGTTTCAAAATACGGTAAACCCAGAGACACTTTTTTTCCGAATTGAAAATAATAACAACGCCCATTGTTTCAGCACGGGAAGCTTCGCACTGGAAGTTTTGGATATTCCGACCGCGCATACCGCTGCGGATATCATTATTTGCGATGACGCAGAAACGGGAAGTTACACTTTTGACCTTTCCACAAAAGATGCCGAAATCTTGAATGGGCAAGACGCACAAGTGTATCTGGTGAGCTACCACCGCAGCGAGTTGGAGGCCTTGAATAACGATAATCCCGTTTCAAAAACCAATTATCAAAACACCGCTGCGACAGAAACCCTTTGGGCGCGGGTACAGCATTCTAGATTGGAAACTTGCTACGATGTTTCCGCTTTTACGTTAACTATAAACCCATTACCAGCGGCTACTTTGGAAGAAACCTACGTCATCTGCCCAGATGACCCCGAGCTGGTGATTGATGCGGGTACTTTTGAAAGCTATGCTTGGCGCGATGAACAGGATAATCTACTCTCTAGCGAAGCCACTTTGGCTGTAGAAGCTCTAGGGAATTACAGCCTAACTGTCACCCAAACCACAAACGGTCTTACCTGCGAACGAACCTCAAACTTTGAAGTGCTTTCTTCCGGTGCGCCCGAAAGTTTCACGGTTCAAACGGATGGCAATTCGGATATCATCGTACTGACCATTGATGCCATGGGTATTGGAGATTTTGAATATTCCATTGATGGTATCAATTTCCAACCTGATAATGTGTTTGAAGTTTTCCCGGGTTCTTATACGGTTTACGTACGCGACCCTTTGGAATGTCGTGTCTTGGACCGGGATATTGTGGTTATGGGCTATCAAAAGTTCTTTTCGCCCAACGGCGACAATACCAATGACCTCTGGAACATTATCGGTGGTGAACAATACCCCGATTCACAAGTCTATATTTTTGACCGCTATGGCAAGTTGCTCCAACAAATCTCTCCCACTGGCCCAGGTTGGGATGGCATGTATCAAGGGAATCCCTTGCCTGCTTCAGATTATTGGTTCCGCTACGAATACGATGAGGGCAAAATACTGACCGGACATTTTGCGCTGAAGCGCTAGTAATGCCACAAGGTGCAATCCTGCAGCAACTTAAGTACCATAAATCCATTTGAATGCCTACCGAAACAAATCCAATACCTGTCCATCCCATCCCGGGAACAAGGTGGCTTTGTCTTTGATGTTCAAATGTTCTGAGGCTACGGTGGCAAAATAGGAACGGAAATCGGTGGTCACCGGCAAATCACGCCCGTCTTCCAAATTTTCTAAGGCTAATTCTGGAACGTTGCCATATATTTTTCCGCCTTTGACGTTATTGCCCAAAATAAAACTGCAGGAAGCACGCCCGTGGTCGGTGCCAAAGGAACCGTTTTCCAATACGGTACGCCCGAATTCCGTCATGGTCATCAGTACCACGTCGTCTTGTAGGGTGCCCAAATCTTCCCAAAAGGCTGCGATGGATTGTGCCAAATCCCGAGCGCGAAGGGTGAATCCACCATAGTCTACGTTTTGCCGGCTATGGGTATCCCAGCCATTGCTTTCTACAAATGCTATTTCCAACCCGGCATTGGCCTTGATGAGTTTGGCTGTCTGTTTCAAACCGAGACCCAAGGGTGAAGTCGGGTAATTTGAATTGGGATTTGCAGGCTGGTTTAACACGTCCAACGAAGCCATCATTTCGGCGGCCTCAATATTGTATAAACCCGCATTGCTCAACGCTGCCATAGACTCATTTTGATACAAGGCTTTCAGTTGTTGTAATTCTTGAAGTTCTTCAGGGGAAAAACTCAAATCCGAAAGGTTTTGTACTACGATATTGGCATGCTGGCCATAAAAAGACCTCGGGGATGTAGGCGTAAACGATACCGCTTGAAAAGGGGTCGGGTCATGGCCCATTGCCCCTACGGCGCGGTTCAACCAACCGGATTGGGTTCCCTTAACCCCCGGCGTACCACTTTCCATAAAGTCTTGGGCATCAAAATGTGACCGGTTGGGCACTGGAGAACCTACACCATGCAAAATGGCCAAGGTCTCGTTTTCGAAATAGGGAGCCAAAGGAGCTAACTCGGGGTGCAATCCAAAAGCACCATTAAGGTCCAACAATTTTTGGTCTGAAGCGCCGGTCGCCGAAAAAACCAGATTGGGACGATGTTTTTCGAGGAACGCATTGTCAATCGGCTGCACGGCGCTAATGCCATCCATGGCGCCCCTTTGGAACACACAAACCAATACCTTTTTTCGTTGAAAAGGCCTAGGCTCCAATACAGCCGTGGCCGCTTGGGCCACAAAACTCGGTATGCCCCCCAAGGTTGTAGCAAAAAGGGAAAGTCCGCTTGTTTTTACAAAACTTCGACGACTCCAATGGGTATTTTTTTCCGTTTCACACATAGTTATTGTTTTTGAAACTTTGGACTGCTCAGTTCTTGTTTCCAGCTATTCGTCCGGAATTCATCGGGTACACGTATCCCGGTAATTTTATTCTCGGCGAGGGCATTGGCAAACTTCAATCTATTGATAAGGCCCGTACCGCTCGTCCAGTAGGTTTGGTTGTCGGGGAAACCCGTGGGTACCTGATACCCATATATGGGTTCACCCATGCGAACAATCCATCGCAAGGTTTCTTGTTCCGAGTCCATCTGCGCTTCGCTACTTCGCAAGGCAGAAGCGACATACTCGAAAGGCGTTTTTACTTTCGACAAACGATGTTTTGGGTTCCAAAATTCTTCGGCTTGCACCATCGCCCGCATCATGGAAGGGATATGACCCGCACTATCGGTATAGGCTTTTGCAACAGTATCCACCAAGGATTTTGGCGCATCGTCACTCACAAAACGTTTGACTAATTTTGTGCTAATAAATTTTGCCGAAGCTGGATGGGCCGCCAAGGTTTCTATTGCTTCAACACCCTGTTGGTATCCGCCCCTTTGCATAAAGCGCCTTCCCAAAAAGGTTTTGGTACCGGCATCGTGATGGGTACTGTCGAAAAAGAAAGCATCCTTTACAAAAGACTTCTTGTTTTTTTTGATGCCCTGTTTGATGAAAAAAGTAAGCAACCAATGGAACTTTATCAATAGAGGATTCACCTTCCAACCGCTCAATATCCGTGACAACTCTTCCACGTCTTTCTGGGTATATCCGGCATCCACGCCCAAGGTATGTAGTTCTAAAAGTTCACGGGCATAGTTTTCATTGATGCCGGGCATTTGCAAAAACTGTCGGAATTCGGATTCCAATAACTTTTTGGACGGCGGCTTGCGCTTGTCCAAGGTTTGGGCATTCTCTGCTGCATTGGAATGATTGTTATCCAGATAAATCAACATGGCTGGATGGTGCGCACTAGCTTTCAACATTTTAGGAAAGTGCCCCAAAACATTTGCGCGAATTACATCCCTATCGTAGGAAAGCACATAGGGTGCAGTATCGTTCACCCGCGTGGTGGAGACGTTCAGGTGATTGAACCAAAAATCAGCAAGGGTTTCTTGAATCTGATATGGACTATGCACCGCCCGATATAGTTTTTGGGCTCGTAACTGATACATAAGTTCCATGAAGTTGCCAAACTCCAATTTATCGAAATACTTCTTCAGGAATGCCCCCCCTTCCAAATCGTAAAGCGCACGTCTATCCACTTGGGCTACCGAAGTATTAATCGCCGCCAGCATATCATTGACCTCCAGTTTTTCCTCCAATTCCTTTTTGAACTGTTTGTCCTTTCGGAATTTGATACCCATCAGAATCAGCGAAATTGCGGGACTCGGATAGGTTTCCGCGATTTCCTTCACCGAGAGTTTGGTTATGGGAAAACGACGCGCTACTTCATTTTCAAAACGTTGTAAAACAGGTTCGGACAATTGCTTTTCCAACCAGTGCTCCAAACCTTCTGCCTGAACTTTTTGGATTAAATCCTCGGTGGGACCGAAAGTTAGTTTCGAAAGGGCATGAGCAATGGCCTCCGTTTCGGAAAGACCATGTGCCTTATATGGAAGATTTTGTAAAGACATTGTTCAATATATAATTCTCGGAATATCCTAACCCTCTATATTACAAACGAAACGAGCGATGGAATATTTGGGGAAAACACTTCATGTTTTGGACGTTTGAATCCGCTTAGGGTTTAGTTTTTACAATTGATATTAAATTTCATTGCAAAAAGGTGAATCACTGATTACAGGATTACCTCTGTTTTCATTTAAAGAACAACATATTTTGTGCCCTTAGTGTTGCCAAAATCGGATTTTCAATGAAATCAGCTGGATTTTCAATGAAATGGTCTTGATTTGATATCTGTAAAAAAGTTTCTTACCTATACGTCTTAGGGTATACCGGTTGACCTTTTATCTTCCGTGTTGTTCTAAAACTGCAATCGTTTTTCCCATAAAAGTTTATATTCATACCTCCATTTCTAGGCTGCATGCTTGATTTTTTGCACAAACCCATACCGTTCAATACCAGTGTACGAAACCAATTGGTCATCGCTCTCATCTTGGGCGGAGTTCTTGCCCTTATCATGATTTTTTTGGGGCCGTTTGACACGGACCGGTTCGAATCGAATTACAAATTTTCCATATTGGGTGGCTTTGGGGTCGTGTTTTCGATTTTTTATTTGCTCACCGGGCGGTTGGAAAACCTATGGTATCGTTCCAAACAGGAACAATGGACGGTCGCCTATGAAGGCCTGGCTTTTCTTGCTTTGGTATTGCTAGCCAGCATTCCCATCCACTTTTACAATCAGGTTTTGTTGAATGATTTGTTCTATCAAGACTATGGCACAGCGGCGTATATTTCACATGGATTCTGGTTTTTCCGTACCTCCCTCTTACCAATTATGGTAATCCTCCTCCCCTTCTATCTCTATTTCAGAAACCGGTTCGGAACACTTGTGACGCCAGGAGCTTCTGCCAGAGTTACATTTTATGGGTTGAACAAAGGGGAGAAAGTGGTCTTGCCGCAAGATGCGGTATTGTTCGTCAAATCCTCCGAGAATTATGTGGAGATATTCTACGCGAAAGACCAAGAAACCAAACATAAAACGTTCCGAAATACCCTAACCGCTATTCATGAACAGGTACCCTTTTTACAGCAGTGCCATCGGTCGTATCTGGTGAATACCGCCAACATCGAAGCCATAAAAGGCAATTCGCAAAATGCGAAAATAACCTTCCATCAGAATGGCTTGGATATTCCGCTATCCAATACTTACTATAAACCCATCAAATCTGCCCTACGCGTTTAGCCCAAATTTTTACGAATTCGGCCCTAAACGTATGCTCTCGTCAATAAGCGTATCCCTAGGTCACACTTTTCTGAATCATCCTTGTTTTTGAACTTCTTTTGGAAAGGTAATCACATGCTTCCCAAGAAATCAAATAGGGTTTTGGCATGCCTATTTCAAACAAATGATGTCTTACAAAACGAAAATGAACTGAGATGAAATCCATAGTCGCCTTTCTAGCCCTAATACTGCTTTTGAACTTTTCCTGTACACCAAAACAACCGGAACTGAGCGTGGTACAGCTCACGGAAAATACCAATATGATTTTTGAACAATTGGTGCAGATTCGAAGGGATTTACACCAATATCCTGAATTGGCAGGTCAGGAAAAACGGACCGCCAAGATCGTGGAAGACTATTTATTGGATTTGGGCTTGGAGGTCAAAAAAGGATTTGCGGGTTACGGGCTGGTTGGCATCTTAAATGGTGATAAGAAAGGGAAGAAAATTGCCTGGCGTGCCGACATGGACGCCATTGACCTTAGAACCATGGGTAACATCCATTATCCCAAATCCAAAAATCCAGGTGCAGCACATTTGTGTGGACATGATGTGCATACGACGATTGGCCTTGGCATCGCCAACGTACTAAGCAAGCTGAAACACCATATCGAAGGAACGGTTTACTTTGTTTTTCAACCTGCGGAAGAGACCTTTCAAGGGGCGAAGACCATGGTTGAAGATGGTCTGTTCGAAGCAATCCATCCCGATGAAATGTATGGCCTTCATGTTTTTCCCATGGAAGTGGGTTCCTTAGCCACCAAACCAGAAGAATTGTTCGCATACGAGCGTAAAATCAAAATCACATTTGACAAAAGTCTTGACCAAGAAGAATTCAATGTCTTTTTTAAAACCATCCTACAGGAATTGGTCCGTCACAAACCGGAAAGCACACCTTGGTCGCTGGAACACCTCACCCACTCCAAACATGGTATTGAAAATCCAAATACGATTTATAAGGATTACTTCTTTTCAAATCCAACCCTCCAAGTCTTCGAAGATGAAAAAAGCATAGCTTTTGAGAGCACATTTTTCGAAACGGATGGCGATAGGTTAGCACGTATTTCAAAACATATCACAGATACTATAGTGCGTTCCAAATTCGGCGATTCGTATGTGTCCGCATCTGCTTTAACTGGGAATCCAACTGTACAAAACGACCCGGACCTGGCTAAAGTGAGTTTGCAAACGCTTCAAAATATATTTGGTGATAAGCATATCAAACCGCTTTACGGACAGGTGCCGTATTTCAATGAAGACTTTGTGTACTTCCAACAAAAAATTCCTGGGGTGATGTTTTTTCTGGGTTCCTCAAACGAAGAAAAAGGAATCACCACAATGCCCCATACGCCAGAATTCGGTGTAGACGAAGAAGCGATAAGACACGGGGTTACCTATTTTTCCACCCTGTTGGCCAGTAGAATCAATCAAAAAGGCGCTTTGGGCAATGGTATGCATACGCCGTGGCTCTCCAGCTTTTCTCATACAAAAATCAAATAAACCATACGTCATGAAAAAATCAATAATCATTTTGTTCATACTGGGTTTCTCACTCGTATCTGCCCAGCAAACCCTAAATAGCTCGCAGTGGCGGGAGGACCTTCGTTTTTTACAAAACACCATTCATACGGATTACCCATTCCTGTTTGTGAAAACCACAAAAGAAATCTTTGATGCAGAAGTGGAAGCCCTATACCAAGACATACCCAAATTGGCCCCTCACGAAATCATTGTTGGCATGCGTCGCATCATAGCACTGTTCCAATACGGCCACATGGGTGTTGCTTTTGACCAAGCCCCTTATGCATTTCATTCGCTCCCCTTCAACCTTTATCAATTTTCGGATGGAATCTATGTTCAAGGCGTTCATAAAGACTACTCGAAAGCGCTTGGTGCCAAGGTTTTAAAAATCAATGGTGTTCCCATTGCTGAGTCTTTGCAGAAAATCTATCCCGTAGTGAGTGCTGAAAACTCCCAATTTTTTAAAGCGCATGGCATAAACTTCTTGACCATTCCCGAGGTCCTTCACGCGCAAGGCATCACCGACAAACTCCAATTCTCGGTTCCGCTTACCCTAGAAAAAGATGGGAAAACCTTTGAAACCTCGTTTACGGCCTTACCCAAAAATGAAAGGATTCCCAACCACTATGGTTATGTATTTGAAAACGAAAATTGGTTGGAAGCTAGAAGCACCGATGATACCCCCCTCTATCTCAAAGACATCGAAAAGCTCTACTTTTTGGAATACTTGCCCAAAGCCAAAACCGTTTACGTTAGGCTGAGCCAAATAGAAGATGACCCCTCAGAAAAAATGGCATCGTTTTATGGGCGGCTCTTTGATTTTATCGAAAACAATCCTGTTGAAAAATTGGTTCTGGATGTTCGATTGAATGGTGGTGGAAACAACTTCAAGAACAGAACTTTCATCACAAAAATCATGGAAAACAAAAGCATAAACCAAGTGGGGAACTTCTTCGTGATACTCGGCCGACGCACCTTTTCGGCCTGCCAAAATCTGGTAAACGAATTGGATAACTACACCAATGTCATTTTTGTGGGAGAACCTACGGCGGAAAACGTGAATTTTTATGGAGATATCCGCATCACAAATATGCCCAATAGTAAAATAGCCTTGTATTTGTCTTATGCCTGGTGGCAAGATAAACCCGCTTGGCAAAATGCCAAGTGGCTGGCCCCTTCCCTGCCCGTGGATATGAGTTTTGCAGAATATACAAGTAATCAAGACCCTATACTTGATGCAGCCCTGACTTTTTCAGACGACAATTTTATACCCAACCCCATGCGCTACATCACCGACGGCTTCGTTAACGGAAACCTAGAAGAATTGGCTAGGGAAGTTCCGAAAATGATAAAAGACCCCAAATATGGTTTTTTCGATTTTGAGACAGAAATCAGCAAAGCTGGATTGCTTCTGGCCAAAAGTGGAACCAGAGAAGGCATTCAAGTTGGCGTTGGGGTATTGTCATTTGTTACCGAACTTTTCCCTGCTTCTCCAAAGGCTTGGAAAAATCTAGCCATGGGCCACCTCAATCTAGGCGAGGAACAAAAGGCGAGAGAATTCCTGAACAAAACCATAACCTTGGATTCCGACGGAACTGTAGGTAAAAGTGCAAAAGACATGCTTCGCGAATTGGATGATAAAGAATAAGCGTTTTAGTGAAAATGGCAGCCATACCTGAACACTGAATCCCTAAAAAGAAACCTCCGTAGTAAAGAATGTAACGACAGTGTTACTCCTCAGGTTATTTGATGCTTAGGTTTGAGAAAACCTTTTGATATGAAAAGCAGCAACAGTTTGTCATTCCGTTCTGAACCAACCAGAATCTGGAAAGTGGTCGGTTTTATTTTGTGTTCATTTTGTTTTACGTTACTGTTGTCCTGTAGCGATGACGAAGACGATATCAACTTTTCCTTGGATGGGGACACGCTTTCCATAGCGGATATTGCAGGAAATTGGACTTCAGTCTTTATTGGATTTCAAGACCTTGATGTACCGGACAACGAAGCCCAAAATGTAGATTATTCCGCGTTGGGAGCAACTGCTACCTTGAACATTGCCAACGACGGACGATTCACTGGAAGCTTTTCCTTGCCCCAAGGATCTACAGTGAATTTTTCAGGGCAAATGGGCTTTTCAGGAGACCGTTTGTTGCTATTGGAAGATTCCGATGGTCCTGGAGATGAAGTGCTCTGGAATATCACTTTGACAGAAGAAGATATCCTTAGTCTTGCGGGAGACTTGGAAATTGACTTCGATGAGGATGGAACCATCGACCCGACTATCGTATCCCTCCAAATGGAACGCTGATTGAAGGCCAATCACCTCGTACAAAACTTAAAAAAAACGGGATATGGCAATTCTCAAAAAACTGTCCTGTTGAAAGTTGCTGAGAATAAGCTCTGAAGGGTCAATATTTGAAAATATACGGGCTTCCACTTCAGCGGTCCAACTAGACCCAAACCTTCTTGAGGCTTCAAGGCTAAAAATGCTGCTACTCGATGTTACATCCGTCGCTCCCCCTATCAAGATGGAAGTATCCTGAACATCGTTAAAGGCAATTCTAGTTGCAAAAAACAGGTCATCTTGAAGGGCATTTAATGCCAATTCATCCCTCCCATCATAGGAATATTCCCCTAGAATACCAATGTCCAAACCATTGCCGTCAATATTACTGAAGGTATACTCCAAGCCGGCAGCAAATGCAAAGAAATCTTGGGCGCTGGCATACCGATAAATTGATTCGAGTTTCCATAAAAAGGCATCATGCGTAATCTGTACATCAAGCCCTGTTTGGTGGATTGTCGGATAAAACGAATCAATTTCCCCATCCGGTGTGAAAATGAAAAGCGGCTCCCGTCCGTTGCCATAAAAATGGGAAAGACCGATATCGAAAGCCCCGATATAATGTTTCCAGCGCACGGCAAAATCCTGTCGCCACTCTTCTGCTCCACTTTCATAACCAATATCATCTTGGTTTATGACCGTACCAAAACGCAATCGGCCTTCTTCCCCAGGAAATGTCCTTTTTCGGTGAAAGGGTAAGTAAAAGAAATCGAAATTCCCCCAGTTGTTGGTAATCCAACTGAATTGCACCATGGGTTGTCCCAACTTTTTTTCGCCGTCAAAGGTCTCTACGGCGTCAGTCTGGTTGATGATATCCACCAAATGGTTACTTTCAATGACGCCCCAAAAGATTTTCTTGAGTCCAATGCTCAGTTCCCAATTGTTTTTGGCTTTTTGGTAATAGAGTTCACGAATGTCCCAATGGGTTCGTTCGTCGTCGCGATCCAGTCTAAAAAAACCCCTGAAGTTGATACCCTCATATCCAGAGTTCCATTCCGCGGAGTATTCTGGGATAAATGCAATAGACGGATAGTGCTCTTGCTGGTCCGGAAACTGCGCATCGTCATAAAAATACCGGTATTCCCCGGCAATCTCCAATTCGATATCATGGGTTACCCTTGCTTCTTGTGATTCCTGTTGGGAACAAAGAGATAATGATGCCAAGCTGGTTATCGCTAAAACTATTTTTTTAAGGTATGGACGGGTGCTCCAAAAGAGACTTGTAAGCGTTTTACTTTGTGTCATGTTGTTGAAATTGATACACTATTGCGCTTGATTCTATGGTCAGGATTAACGTTGACAGCATCACTCCCAACTGGAGGTTGCACTACAAAGTGCAGTGCTTTTTCCAATCACATGGCGATAGCGGTATGGATTTGTAAAAGGCTGGCCAAGCAGTGTAATGTGCCAGCCTTTTACGTTCAACAACCAACTATCAACGCAAAACCACCGCTCGTTACCTGCCTGCTCTTTTTAGCGCTACCTGCGAGAAATCCTCATCCGATAACTTTTGGTCAAAATTGTAATCACTGAACTCCAACGTAGTTTCCTTGTTGCTTTGGTGATTGACCATTTTCAAACTACCTGCCCGCCAAAATTTGCTTTTGTACAGTTTGTAACCGGAATAGGTCAAGGTCTTCAACAAGGCATTTTTACGGTCGTAGAAATCTATTTTTTCCAGACGATAGCCCTTTTCCTTATTGTAGGTTGCGACACGTCGGGTATATCCGGATTTAGGGTCCACAGGGTCTTGTTCCACCTTTAACATAGTTCCCTCCTGACCCAAAAATTTGTAGCTATATTTTTCTACCTCTTGTGACGACAAATCTTCATAAGCAAACTCGCTTCCCACAAAAGGACCGGACTTGTTATTCGAAGAGATACGTTTTACCCGTGCGATGGATGGCAAAAACAACCATTGGTCATCACTGCCTACTTTATGGGTAAAGGTGAGCGTTGCCGTTCCTTTCACATCTTTCGGACTGTTGAATACGATTAGGGATTTGTCCCCATCTTCAGTCAGTTCAAGGGTTTTCGTTTGAAGATACCGTTCAGAAGTTTGCCCGTTTTTATTTTTCAAGGTCATCTTGAGTTCCACGGTTGAACTTCCAAAACCCAAGTCTGCCTTTTCAGCGGCTTTGGCTATTTGCAAACCCCGCTGTTCAGCTGTTTGTGCATTTATCAACGCAAAACCTGTTAAGAAGGTAATACTGGTTATGAATCGCTTTTTCATTTTTATTTGTATTAATTGAAGTGTTTTTGAATTTTATTTGTCCAATTGCATTTGAGGCGCAATGGTTTTGGATATCACAGTTTCCTTTTTGTCCCCACTTACCAAAATCAACAACGCGGGCAATAACAAGAAATCAATAATCAAGGCGGAGGTAATGATGATGAGCGTGATGCGTGCCATATAGCTGTTTAGCGCAAAGGGCGATGTGGAAAGCACCGCAAACCCAGCGATAAGTACAATGGTCGTGGTCACCAAGGCACGGCCCACCGTTTCAAAGGCATAGACCACGGCAGCCGGAGCAGTGTATCCCAATTCTCTTCGAGCCCTAAGGAATTTGCTCATAAAATGCACCGTGTCATCAACGATAATTCCTAAAGTCATTCCAAACACGATTACCATTCCCGTATTGATGGTGCCTTTGTACAACCACCACAAGCCAAATCCGACAAGTACTGGTGCCACATTTGGGATGATACTGAGTAACCCTAGTTTCACATTTCTTAGGGCCAACATCAGTACTAGGGAGATGAGCACAAGCGCCACGATATTCCCGTTGAACATGCTGTCCGCTTGTCGAAATCCTAATTTGGAGAACATCAAGGTTGGACTTACCCCAATGGAATGCATGGCCTCGGGGGCATTATCCTTCAACCACTTTTCAGCATTTTCCGTAAAGGCAATCATCTCTACGCTGGAGTTGTTTTCCAAGGTGGCGGTCACCCGTGTTTCGGATTTGTCCACATTGATTTGATTATTCAAATCAAGACCAAAGGGCAAAGAAAGCTCGTACAGCAGTAAGTATTGGGCAGCCTCCTCGCGATTTGTAGGTACCTTATAATAGGCTTGGTCATCCCCATGCATGGATTTGTTGACCCTTCGCGCCACTTCGGTAAAGGCATTGACATGAACGACTTCGGGCTGGTCTTCCAACCAGTTTTCAAATTCATTCAATTTTTGAAGATATTCTGGATTGTTGATTCCGCCGCTTTCTCCACTTCCCACGGAGAATTCCACATTGTAAAATCCTGTAAGGTTCTCGTTAATAAAATCGCTATCCTTTCTGAATTCAACTGAAGTATCGAAATATTCCACAAACTCATCATTAAAGATGTTGAAAGAGCCCAAATAGGCCAACCCCGCTATAATGGCCAGGGAAATCACAGTGATACCTTTGGGGCGTTGCACGACCCAAAGTCCCAAATTCGTGTACCAACTGGCTACTTCCTTTTGCGTTACTGTTTCCTTTTTTCTCCATAGTGGAAAGATGGCTATCAAGGCGGGTAACAAGGTGGTTGAGAAAAGAAAGGCCATGGTCATCCCGAAGGCCACAATGTTCCCTAAATCCCAGAAGGGCGGAACATCACCAAAATTGAAGGTGAGAAAACCGATTACCGTGGTAAGGCTGGTTATCAAAACCGGAAGGAAATTCAATCGCATGCTTTCTACCAAAGCTTCCTTTTTGTCCAATCCATCTTTACGTACTTTTTGTAAATAAGTGATGAGTATGTGAATACTATCCGCAACGGCCAGTGTTAGAATCATAGTGGGGAACACCGCTGAAGGCGGAGTAAGTTTTATTCCCAATAGGCCTATGAAACCTAAGGTTGCCATCAATGAAAAGACGAAGACCAAAAGGGTGGAAAGCATGGCAAAGATGTTCCGAGTCAGTATTAGGGTCAGCACCATCACAATAAGAATCATGAGACCTACTCGTGCAAAGTCTTTTTCAGAATATTCAAAAAATGCGGTGTTCAAGGGGACCAAGCCTGTAGTATATACTTCAAATTCAGGATGTTTTTCTTGGAAATCCGCTATCATGCTTCGTGCAGCTGTGGTGACTTCAGGAATTTCCAAAGCACTATCCACACCGGGGAGTCGTACCGTTACATTTATGGCGGTAACACTACCATCTTCATTGATAAGACGATTCAGTAGAAGCGGTTCTTTTAGCGCTACCTCTTGAATGGCATGGATTTCTGCATCAGATTTATTCGCGGACTCATAGGATAGGTCATCCACGTAAAGATCATCACCAACAGCACGGGTATGCTGATAATTGGTAATAGCATCAACCCGAGAGGAATAAGGTGTGTTCCAAGCCTCAGTAGTTAGCTCCTCAATCGCGACCAGATTCTCCCGAGTAAAAACATTTTTGTTTTTTGGCGCGAGCACAATGAAAATGTTGTCATCCTTGGTATATTTTTCTTGGAGTGCATCAAAAGCTTCCAGTTCGGGATTGCTTTCTGAGAAAAAGACGTGATAATCCCCATCGAATTGCATTTTTCCCTGTGAACCTAGTCCAAGGGCAAGAAGTAAGGAGACGATAAGTACGGGCCACTTGAACCGAATTACAAATTCAGCCCACTTTTTGGCAAAGGTATTGCTGGCTTGTCCAGCCTTTTTAAGTGCATTCATTTAGTATAGGTTTAATTACTACTTGTTTATGTATTGAGGTTTTTTGCCTTCTTCAATTGGACATATGTAAAAAATAGTTGACCGGTCGTCTATTAATAATTCAAAAAAAATTAAAGAAGTCGTTTCACCATTCTTACGAAATTGTCAACGGAATAACTGCTATCCATTTCTTTCATGCTTACCATCGCTCCCCTACCTGCATCCTCAACAAAGTTGACCCAATCCACTGCATCAATGGAATCATCCATTTCGCCAAAGCTTTGCGCCTCCTCCACTACTTCGGTAATATGCCCTTTTACAAGGTTCACTTTGTTTTCGATGGTTTTGCGTATCGCTTCGCTATGTTCTGCCATTTCATTGGCCATATTGCAGCCCATGCAACCCATCTTACAATCAAATTCCTCTTTTATGATATGCGCTCGGAACTCATAAAAATTAATAAGTCGCTGTTTTGGCCCTACCGTTTTATCTTGCAAAATCTCCAAGGCGGGCGGAAAATTTTTGCTGAAATACATTTCCAAGGCCTTTACCGCAAAATCTTCTTTGCTATCAAAATAAAAGTAAAACGAGCCTTTGGGTACCTGTGCTGCTTCAACAATGTCTTTAACACTTGTTGCATTGTATCCTTTGCGCCATAACAACATCATTCCTTTTTCAATCAGAAAATCCATTTTTTCCGCATGCTTCGTCGATTGCAACATATTTCCTTGCTCTTTTGAAGCAAAGATAGTAAAATTGACCGGTCGTCTAGTAATTTTTTTTAGACACTTTTTTTCCTGTCATGAACTTGTCCCGTTTCTGCAAAAACCTTCAACTCCTCCAAATTTTCTCTCAAGATTTTTCGCATTTGTTTTTTCATTGGGGTTTTCATCACCCATCCCATAAATCCAGTTAAATGCATATTGACATCCATGGTAATGGTTGTTTGATTTTCATCTCCAACATGTGTCCATGTGTTTGTAGCGTTTTGAACCATTCCTGGTAGTCCCTCAATAATTTTATAGGTGAATTGATAATTGTCGGGCAAATACTCAATAATTCTTTCCGTAGTCTTTTTAAAGCCTTTATAGCTGGGGTTGCATTGCCTTTCCAAGCAAACCGCACCGAGCTGACTTGTACCATGCCCTTCCGAATGTATCACACCGGCACTCCAATCTCCTATTTTATCGAATTGCAAAGCGGTTATGTCCCAGAGCTTATCCTTGGAAATCTTAACAACTATGGACTCTTGAATATGTACGTGATTCGGCATACCTTACTGTTTATTTGTTTGATTGGTGTTACAAATTTCTAGGTAACGGTGACAATTCATTTGGTGAAAGAGACCAAAAATTTGACTGAAAAGGTCAAAATGCCTTTTTGTATTCCGATGGTGCGATTTGATACTTCTTTGAGAAGGATTTGGAAAAGGTACTCAAACTGCCGAAGCCGCATTCAAAGCAAACATCGGTAACTCGCTTATCGGTAAAACGTAGCAATTCAGCAGCTTTCTCCAAGCGCTTATTGGAGATGTAATGCGCCGGGGTATCTTCAAACACATTCTTGAACCTGCGCTTGAAGGTGGAAACGCTCATATTGGTCAAGTCGGCATAATCTTTAATTTCCAATTCTTGATATAATTGTGATTGGATGACGGTCTTGAAATTTAAAACCACTGGGTCGAAAAGACTTCTGAGCAAATCCCGTATGCCTGGATAATCAATATTGTACAGCAACAAAATCAGTTCCTTTAGTTTCAGAACAATCAAATCGTCATTGATTAAATCGGGATTTTCGAAGTAAAACAACAACCCCTTGATGTATTCGTCTATTACCGTCTTTTGTGGAATTTTTGTAAAGACGTGGGTACTCGCTACATTTTCTGTCTTCAAAAAATCAGGTGGATTGCTCTCATAAATGAAGTCCAAAATTCCAGGGTGGACATGTATTGCAATTATTTCGCAAAATTCATTGTTTCCAGCGCTTTTCCAGTGGTTAACGAACGAACCACACTTCATCAAAATACTTTCCTTAGAGGATACCGCTCCCTGTTCCAAGCCGCCATAAAGCATCCCCTCCCCTGCTATGGAATAAATAAAACACGCTTCTTGTTCAAAGGTCACAGCTGGTTTAAAAGGGGGGCGGAACACCACCTTTTCAAACACCTTGGTCTCTTTCAACTGGTATGAATCGTATGATAAAATCATCTTTAACGGAACAGAAAGTTAAAAACAAGCTCTAGCTGACCTGCCCAATTGTCGAAATCATGCCCCCCTTGGGTTTTCTCCGTGTGGATTTCATATCCCTTTGCGTTATATATGCTCGTAAGGGGTCCCACATAATGCTCTGCATCATTTTTTCCTGTGGATATGAATACTTTCAAGTCATCATTTTTTGAAAAAGTGATTTCCTCAATAACTTTTTTACAGGGATACGTCACTGGAGAAAGCAAGGCATATTTGGTGAACGAAGTTGCCTTTGCAGAAAACCAAGCGGCATTCAGCCCGCCAAAGGATATACCCACCAAGCCTCTCTGTTCTGGAACAAATGATTTTCCGATAGTTGTTTCGGCCTTGGGTAGTAGTTCATTTTCAAAAAAATCGAGATAATCGGGATTGCAAAAAAAATAGGTGTTGCGTTTGTCAATCGCATCGTTTAAATCCACGGCACTCACAAACACCAAATAAGCAGCTGGAATCTTCCCTGTCTTAAAAAGAGCATTTAATCTTTTCTCAATTCCAGCTTGCAGCAGTTTTTCCCCATCCGTAAAATATATCACAGATTCAATTTCTTCGGCATTGCCCGTCTGGAAAATGTGAACTTCGGTCTTGGTGTTCAAAATCTTGCTGTCTACAACGAAACGTTGTCCAGAAGTTATTGTAGCGAATGATGAAAACAAAAAACAGAATATCGCGAAACTCCTCCAATTCATACTTTAAAGATATTAAAGTCAAGAGCACCTTAAGGTAAAGGTGCTCTTGATCACATTCAACATCTAATTATGACTTGGCATTGTGCAATTCATAGAGTTGAGCCATCATCTGGTTGGATACGGTATCCAAAAAACCTACAAATTGTTCCTTGTTCATTTGTGGGTTTTCCACAAAAGTCCAACCACTGGAAGTCCATACAACCATGCATTTTTGATACCCAAGGTCCACTACTTTAAAGGAATTTACCATGTTCTTTGCGGGCACCCCGGCTACTGCATATGAATAGAATCGTTTTTCGTCATCATAGGCCAGAACGGTTTCGGTAAAGGCGGGATTACCCGCAGTTTTTCTGGTCTCTCCTGGGGCGGAACAGCTTCGGGTCGCTCCCACGCCAATAGGTCCCGTTACCCATGAATCGCCAATAAAGTCAGGTGTCAACTCCTCCACTTTATCCAGTTTTCGTAGTCTTCCCCAAACTTCATCCGCAGAAGCGTTGATAATCTGGGTCTTGGTCATAATAGCGTCTGTTTTTTGGGCTTTGGCCATGGTAAAACCCCCAAAAATGAACGCTGCAACTAAAATCATACGTTTCGTTTTCATTTTGCTCAAGAATTTATGATTAACGAAAACAAAATTGGCAAGAAAGCGGTTTTGGCTCTTGACGAAAAAGGTCAATAATTTGTGTACAAGGGTCATACGGAGGAATATGCGCTTTGGAAGTTCACTGAAACCAAAAAAAGTTCAACGGAAAGGGGATGTTGTGATTCAAATGTACATCCGCATTTACTCGAAACGCACCGCTTTTGTATTTTCTGAACTTTCTATTTTTTTGATGTATGCCGTAGGATTTGCTTTTTTGATTTCTTTAAACGCCTTGTAAAAAGTAGATTTGGAATTGAAGCCTACTTCAAATGCTATTGAAATTACGGTAAACTCTTTATGCTTGTTTTCCTTGATTTTTTCCAAAAAATCCTCAACGCGATATTCGTTCACCAGTTCATAGAATGTTTTATGGTAGATATTGTTAAGTACCCAAGACAATTTGTTGGTGGTCGTATCGATTTCGTTCGCCAGAATCGACAGGCTCAAGTCTGGCCGGCGATAGCCCTTCTCTTCCTTGAAAAAGGCATCCACCAAGCTTTGAATGGCACTTATTTCCTTTGGGTCTGGTCCATTCTTCTTTTTTGCCTCATTTTCCCGCGCAGCAGGAAACTGAATCTTGAAAATTTCTGGATGTTTCAAACTATAAAATCCGACAACGTAAATCTGAATTCCAAAAATCAAACAGGAGATGTCATATATCATTCCAATGTCAATGAACAGCTTAAAAAAGAAGCGTTCAAAAATCCCCAATAACCAAAACGTCATATACACATACAAGCATATAAGCATTACCGTGATATACTTGGTAATGGTCTGATTGAACGAAAGCTCAAGTCGTTCGTTCTTCTTGTAATAATTTAGGAGAAGCCAAGATCTAACGAGGTAAGCTGAAATGGAAATGAAAAACAGAATCTCTACACAAAACAAATAGATGTAGCGATAACGACCTACGTCTTGAACCGAACTGTAGAAATACAAATGAAAAATATAGTACGTCAAGTAAACAAAGACAGGTAAATAATGATAATAGGACAATTGATAGCTGCCGTTTTGGGAAAAAAGCAACCTTCTGATGTATACATATATGAAGGGTCCAATAACCAAATAGAGAGAGTTGGATAGAATTCCATATTGAAAGAAAAGGCCACATCCCAAGTGTGGAATCATCACACGCTCCAACAAGTAATAGCTGTAAATCGCCAGTAGGTACTGAATCATCCTATTGGCCCCAGTATTTTTCTTAGAGATGTACTGGATGGCTATGATTAAAAAAACACATTGCCCGATAATCAAAACCAGAAAGAGCTCATATAAAGTTAAACTCATCCGCCAAAAAAATTAGTCCTCGGTATACCCTATAATGGCGTTGCAAGATAAAATAGATTTTATCCTTTTTGCCAAATAAAACATAACACTTTGTATACTACGCAAGGTTGGTTCTTTCTTGTTCATATTATCTTGAAGCTATCCGTAAAAGAGTCTGATGCTATAGTCTAGGACAACTTCCTATCAAAAATCCCCAATCCTAGAAGTGAAAAAAGTTTTCTTGGTCCAAAATTCCTAGTGCAAAAGTTATGTTTCGGTGTAAAGGTATTTTAGTGTTTCTTTTGGTTTTAAAATCAGCGGTATTCCATGCGCAAAAAACCATTTCAAACGATGAAAAACGGACCATTATAGAACGGATAAAAGAATTGATTGATGCCAACTATGTTCTTGTTGATAGGGTGGAGGGCATAAATAGGGCTTTGGATAATATGCATAACAAGGGAAAGTATACTTCTATTACTGACTTTAAGACCTTCGCGGAAGTACTTTCAAATGACCTCATCGCTATCTCAAAAGACAAACATTTTTTGGTCCAATACCGACCCGAATTGGTAAAAGCCAGACGGGAATGGCGCAAAAGACAGGAAGAACGGGAAAACAATCCGCAACCCGAAAAAGAAGAAACAGAAGAGCAAGTAGATATTAACTTTCTATACGGTCAAAAGGACAATTTTGGGTTTGAAAAAGTGGAGATTTTGGATGGAAACGTGGGATACGTAAAATTCAATTTCTTCCATTTACTGGATTGGGTCAAACCAACCATGGATGCCGCAATGCATTATGTCGCAAATACCGATGCCTTGATTATCGATTTAAGGGAAAATGATGGCGGTTATACTTCGGATAGTTATTTGGGAAGCTATTTCTTTGATGACCAACCTACCCTTTGGAACAAAAGCTACAATAGAACCACAGACGAGACAACCTCTCGATTTACCCTAGCAAAAATTGATGGAGAACGCTATTTGAACAAACCTGTTTACATTCTGGTTGGTGAAAAAACCTTCTCTAGGGCAGAAGGGTTTGCCTATTGCATGAAGCATTTCAACAAGGCCACGATTGTGGGGCAAATTACTCCAGGGGCGGCCCATGGCATTGATTTTTTGGAAATGAACGATAATTTCCTCATCCAGCTTCCAGTGGAATATAATATACATCCGGTCACCAAAACAGATTGGGAAGGTGTTGGGGTGATTCCGCACATCAAAACCCAAAAAGACGAAACCCTTAAAACAGCACATCTTGCTGCCTTGGAGCAACTCCTCCAAAAAGAAACCTATGATGGTTTTAAAAAACGACTGGTAGACGCCAAAACTGCTTTGGAAAACAAATAAATCAGAAAAAATGGAACAGGAATTTGGTTAGTCCACCACCGTTTCCAAAACGGACCAAACATTTTCCAAAACAATTTGATGGCCCTCAATATTTGGATGAATGCCATCTTCCAAATTCAAGCTGGGAATACCTGCTACACCTTCTAGCAAAAAAGGAATCAGGGCAATTTCATTTTCATTGGCTAATTCAGGGAAGATCTTGCGAAACGCTGATGTGTATTCCGGTCCCATATTGGGCGGAATTTGCATCCCCGCCAATATAATTTGGGTGTCTTTGTTTTTATCCCTGACCAGATTGATTATTTCCTGTAAGTTTTTACGGGTTTCCACTAAGGGAATACCGCGAAGTCCATCGTTCGCGCCCAATTCCAGAACAAAAACGTCGACCTTTTGTTTCAACACCCAATTCAAACGATTCCGACCTCCCGAAGTAGTCTCTCCACTGAGCCCAGAATTGATTACGGTATACTTTAGGTTCAAAGAATCCAAACGTTTTTGTACCAGTGCCGGAAAAGCCTCTTCAAGTTCCAAACCATAACCAGCGGTAAGACTGTCTCCAAAAAACAAGATTACCTTTTCAGAGGTAACTTCTTCAACAGGATTCTCGCCCGCATCGCTCTCTTTGGAAACTTCTGAAGTGCTTTTGACATCATCACGACAAGAAATCAAACAAATAAGAAGAAAAAAATAACGAAACTTTAAGAGGTGATGCATGGTGTAAAGGGGGTTAGAATAAAATCATTTACCTATTTTCCTGTCCGAAAAAAAAGAAGCAATTGTGCTATGTCAAAGATATTAAACGTTGAGCATCTTGGGAAGACTTATGTCAGCGGTTCGAAATCATTAACCGTATTGGACGATATCAGTTTTAGTATCAATACGGGAGATACCTTCGCCATTATTGGCCCTTCTGGGAGTGGAAAAACCACATTGTTGGGGCTTTGTGCCGGGTTGGACCATTCAGACACTGGTTCCGTGACGCTATGTGGTTCTGATTTGGGCACTTTAAATGAAGATGAACGAGCGTTGTTGCGCAATGAAAACGTTGGCTTTATTTTTCAGAATTTTCAATTGTTGCCTACCCTAACGGCTCTTGAAAATGTGGTGGTCCCTTTGGAACTTCAGGGGGTAAAAAATGCATCCAAAACGGGAAAAGAACTTTTGGGAAAGGTAGGGTTGGGAGATCGGTGGCACCACTACCCTTCGCAACTTTCAGGCGGGGAGCAACAGCGAGTGGCACTGGCCCGTGCTTTCTCCAATGGCCCTTCTATCTTGTTTGCCGATGAGCCCACCGGAAATCTTGATCAAGATACGGGTGATCGTGTGGTACAATTGTTATTCGAGCTCAACCAAGAAGCCGGCACCACCTTGGTCATCGTCTCCCATGATCTGGAGTTGGCCAAAAAGTGCAAGCACCTATTGCAATTACGAGGTGGGAAAATAGTTTCAAACGAAGTTTTGATGGAATCGTGAAAGTATCCCAAAAGAAAAAATCACCTGCTGGTTGGAAATGGCTTTTTAAAATGGCCTGGCGGGATAGCAAAGCAAGTTTTAGCCGTCTGCTGTTGTTCATGGCTTCCATCATTTTGGGCATATCCGCAGTAGTTTCCATTCAATCCTTTAGCAAGAATTTGAAGGAAAACATCGCTATTCAATCCAAGGCCTTGATGGGTGCGGATTTTGTAATTGACAGCGATCAACCTCCAAATGAAAAGGTGTTGTCCATTATCGATTCCCTTGGAGGCGCAGACGGACGTGCCATTGGTTTTCCTTCGATGGCGCTTTTCCCCAAAAGCGGAGATTCAAAACTAGTAGGGGTTCGAGGCATCGATGGCCCATATCCCTTTTATGGGGAATTGGAAACCGAACCTGAGTCTGCGGCCCAGCAATATCAAAACAAAGAAGGGGCCTTGGTTGATGCTACCCTTATGCTACAGTATGGACTGAAACCAGGGGATTCCATCAAACTGGGAAATTCAGTATTCGCTATTCTGGGCACCTTGATTTCAGCACCCGGAACGTCCAGCATCGGGGCTTCCATTGCTCCTCCAGTTATAATTCCATATGATGCCGTGGATGCGACCGGATTGGTTCAGGTAGGTAGTCGCGTGGGATATGATTTTTATTTTGTTGCCGAACCCAAACAAGATTTACGTGCATTGGATAAGCTAGTGGACCCGCAACTGGATGTGGAAAATGCGGACTTGGATACCCATATCAGCACCGCAGAACAACTTGGTAGAAGCTACGACAACTTTGGCAAGTTTCTCAACCTCATTGCCTTTATAGCACTCTTGTTAGGTTGTATGGGTGTTGCTAGCTCCATACACATATACGTTCAAGAAAAATTACGGTCCGTAGCGATTTTGAAATGTATCGGCGCGACTCGAAGACAAACCTTTTTGATCTATCTAGTACAAATGGCAGGCATGGGGTTATTGGGTGGTATTTTTGGAGTGTTGGGCGGATTGCTGCTCCAACAATCCTTTCCGCTGTTGTTGCAAGGGTTTTTACCCTTTGAAATTGAGGTTTCACTTGTACCGATGGCACTCCTTTCTGGTTTGATATTGGGAGTATTGTTGTCCGTATTGTTCGCCTTAATGCCCTTATTGAACACCTGGTTTGTTTCTCCTTTACGTGCATTGCGTGTTGAGGAGAACGGGTATGAAAAATCCCGCACCGCTCAAATTTCGGTAATGCTGGGCATTCTTTTGTTCGTTTTTGGCTTTTCGTATTGGTTGATAGGAAGTATACAGTACGCCTTGGTTTTTGTGTTGGGGGTCTTGGTTGTATTTGCTCTTTTAGGCGGGGTGGCAAGCATTTTTATGAGAACCATAAAGCGCTATTTCCCCACCTCATGGGGATTCACCACACGACAGAGTCTTTTGAATTTATACAGGCCCAACAATCAAACAAGGATGCTGATTCTAGCGATTGGTTTAGGTACTTTTTTGATAAGTACGCTCTACTTTACACGGGATATTCTTTTGGCTCAAGTTTCCTTGGAAGCATCCGAAAACACCCCGAACCTCATCTTAATGGATGTGCAAACCGAAGAAAAAGTTGCAGCGGCGGAGAGCATTGAAGCGTCAGGATTACAAGTCTTGAACAACATCCCCATCGTAACCATGCGCATGCAAAAGATAAAGGACCGTCCCGTACGAGAACTTATCTTGGATTCCACTGCGACACTAAATCGTTGGGTATTGTTCCATGAATTTAGAGTTACGTATCGGGATTCTTTGGTTGCTTCTGAACGAACCGTTGACGGTTCTTGGCCGATTGAGGCAAATCAAAATAGCCTTGTTCCGATTTCCATGTCTGCCAATGTAGCCGAAGACGCCCAAGTAAAAGTGGGCGACACGCTGGTATTTAATATTCAAGGAGTATTGACCGAAACTCGTGTGGCACACCTACGAGAAGTGGATTGGGCGCGAATGCAGATTAATTTTTCGATTCTTTTTCCTTCAGGCGTTTTGGAAGAAGCACCACAATTTCATGTTTTGACCACCAAAGCACCTGATGCCGACAAATCGGCTTCACTCCAACGCTTGCTAGTACAAAAGTTTCCTACTGTATCCATCATTGACTTGCGGCAAATCTTTACGGTAATAGAAGATATTTTGGGGAAAATTGCTTGGGTCATCAACTTTATGGCATTCTTTAGCATTCTCACGGGAATCATTGTGCTTATCGGTTCCGTTCGAACCAGTAAATACCAAAGGATAAAGGAAAACGTTCTGTTGCGCACTTTAGGGGCCAAAAACAACCAGATTCTTCGTATTACGGCTCTCGAATATTGCTATTTGGGACTTTTGGGTGGGGGAATTGGAATCATCCTGTCACTTTTCGGTAGTTTTTTATTGGCAAAATTCGTTTTTGAAGTCAGCTTTGTTCCTTCCCTAATACCTTTTTTGGTGGTTTTGCCCGGTATCCTGATTCTTGTGCTTCTTATTGGACTGCTGAATAGTAAAAGTGTGCTGCAAAGTCCGCCTTTGGAAGTACTGCGGAAGGAAGTGGGATAATCTCTTTCGGTGATTCCCCGTTCAGATTCCTGTAATCCTTTATCTTTAAAGACAGGCAGTATTGTTTCTGTTTTTGGAACATAAACGCATGGATAAATACCCACAACCCAATGAAACAATCGAATTCCATCTTTACCAGAACTTTCGTCCCTCTTATTTTACTTCTTAGCTGTTGCTTCTTCTCCTGCACCAATCCCAAGGATTCAGGAAACATTCAGCTCGCCTTTCCAGCGGAACATTATGAAGAAGCCTTAGACGGAAGGCTAATCGTTTTGATTTCAGAAAAAGTAGAAACGGAACCACGGTTTCAGTTGCGGGACGATTCCAAAACCTGCCAGGGCTTTGGGATGGATGTAAACGATTGGAAACCTGGAGAACCCCTTCAGTTTGATATGGAAGCTTTTGGGTATCCCATTAAAAGTTTTGAGGATTTGCCATCAGGAGAATATTTCGTTCAGGTGGTGTTTCACAAATACGAAACCTTTACTAGGGTAGATGGGCACGTCGTTAAATTACCCATGGACCGAGGCGAAGGACAACGTTGGAACAGAGCGCCAGGCAACCTCTATTCCACACCTCAAAAAGTCACCATTCAAGAAGGTGCATTGCCATCGCTATCCTTAACATTAGACCAAAAAATACCGCCTATTCCCGAACCTGAGAATACCAAATATGTAAAGCACATCAAAATCAAGAGCAAGTTGCTGAGTGATTTTTGGGGAAGGGATATGTATTTAGGGGCACATGTATTGCTACCAGAAGGATGGGAATCGCATCCTGAAGTGAAATACCCCCTTGCCATAATGCATGGGCATTTTCCAAGTGATTTTGGTGGGTTTCGCACTACCCCGCCAGACCCTGATTTAAAACCGGATTATAGCGAGCGATTTGATGTGGACGGATATAATATTATGGTACAACAGGAAGCCTATGATTTTTACAAAACCTGGACAGGACCTGATTTCCCAAGGGTTATAGCCATCAAAATCCAGCATCCCACCCCCTACTACGACGATTCCTACGCGGTCAATAGCGAAGCACAAGGTCCTTATGGTGATGCCATTACCCATGAACTCATTCCTCATATTGAAGCACAATTTAGGGGAATTGGCGAAGGTTGGTCACGATTTGTTTACGGTGGAAGTACCGGCGGATGGGAAGCGCTAGCGGTTCAGGTAAAGTATCCGAAAGAGTATGGGATGTGTTTTGCCGCTTGTCCTGACCCTATTGACTTTAGAGCCTATTGTTTGGTGAACATCTATGAAGATGAAAATGCCTATTACGACGAGGGCACCTTCAGAAAAACATTGGTTGCCGGCCATCGGGATTATTTGGGCAATGTGGACGCCACCTTGAAAGATATGAACTATCGCGAATTGGTATTGGGCACCAAAGGTCGGTCCGGTCAGCAATGGGATATTTGGGAAGCTACCTATTCGCCAATAGATGAAGAGGGCTATCCGAAACGCGTCTGGAATCGCCTTACCGGGGAAATTGACAAAGAGGTAGCCGCCTACTGGAAAGACAACTATGACCTTGCCTATATTTTAAAGCGCGATTGGCCCAAACACGGGTCAGATTGGGAAAACAAAATCCATTTATATTGCGGGGATATGGACAATTATTACCTCAACAATGCGGTTTATCTGGCCGAGGAAATCCTGTCCGAAACCACTGCGCCCTATTACAATGGTGAGGTAGACTATGGAGACCGAGCCGAACACTGCTGGAACGGCGACCACGAGAATGGGAATCACATCAGCCGACTGCGCTATCACCGAATGTTTATCAAAAAATATGTGGAGAAGGTGCAAAATGTAGCGCCAAAAGGGGCTGACCTGAAAAGCTGGCGGTATTAAATCAAGGCTAGCTTTACTTAAAAAAGGCCATTGCTATATTTTCACGGGAGACAGATTTACCGTTTTTGAACCCGTTGTATTTGTTCCGTTGGGTCCATGCTCAATTGTTGGAGGAATTCCTTTTGAACTTCTCTACAAATCGTAACGCTGTTATGGGTACAATTTTTCATCTTAACTGGATCAAAGCTAGCGATTAGAATCCCATCTGTTTTAAGTTCTCCGTATATTAATGTGGTGAACATTTCCAATGAAGCCTTGGCCATTGAATAAGCGGTCATCTTATAATCCGAATAAGGGAAGTCATCCCGTCCCATTTTGTTTACATTTCCTAGTGCACTGCTAATGTTCAAGATTTTTGGAGATTGCCCTTTTTTGAGAAGTGGAAGAAGTGTTTTCGTTAATTCCATTACCGAGAAAAGATTTTCATCAAACAGATATTTGACTTCCTGCATTTTGAGCGAAGAAAGTTTTTGTCCGAACCCGTTGGCCATTTCGGCATTGTTGACCAGCACGTCCAATTTATCATAACGTGTCTTGATGAAAGCGTATAATTGAACCACCTCCTCAGTTTTGGTAAAATCCACTTTCGAAAGCTGGATATCCTCGAGGTTTTGCTCATCTAGATGGGTATACGAAATTCCTTTTGCGGCAATGACTACTTTGAATCCAGCATTCTTTAGAATATTGGCCCATTGGGAACTTAATCCATTTCCTGCTTCGGTAATCAGCGCAACACGTTCCGTTTTCATAGTATAAAACTTTAATATCTGAATACAAAGCTCCAACTAGTTCACTTGATAAAATAACCAGTTTACTTGGGAAAATGACCAAAAGTTAACCTAAAGCGCTTGACGGAATTTATTGGGCGTAGTACCGCTGTATTTCTTGAAAAAGCGTGTGAAATGGGTTGGTTCTTGAAAGTTGAGTTGGTAGGCGACCTCAGCAACATCCAAACTGGTAAATGACAACATGGTTTTGCTTTCGAGAAACAACCGCTCTTGAATTAAATCCTTTGCTGTTTTCCCAGTAACTTCCTTAACAATTGTGGTAAGATAATTAGGGGTTACATTCAGTTTTTCGGCGTAATCGTTAACGCTTTTTGAGTCGACATATAGTTTATCAACCAGCTGTTGGAATTTTTGGGACAAAGCCTGTTTGCGGCTTAAATGACTTTCCTTGGTCTTAAATCTTTCATAGATGGATTTACAATTGTACAAGAGGGCCACCAACATGCCTTCCAACATCTTTTCTTGATACGGATGCGGGTTTTCAAAAACGGAAAGCATTCGCTGCATATCAATTTCAAGGGACCTTTGTTCTTCTGAAGTCATTAAAAAAACGCTGTTCTCCGTGATTTTTAAAAAGGGAAAAGTCTCTGTAAGCTCAGGAATCGTTTGGGAAATGAATTCCTTCCGAAATTGAATATGGATTCCTTTGGTATTTGGGTCACGGACCCATGAAAATACTTGCCCTGGAACCACAAACCACAACGGAAACTGCTCCAAATCAACCGCGTTGGTATTCAAGTTGATACGGGCTCCGGCAGATTCGCTTAAAATTCCTATTTGATAATACCCCTGTCGATAGGGAGGCATGCAACGCCTTGCAGAAGGTTCCAGAGACTCCATGGTGAAAATATCGAATCCCGGAATATGACTCCGATGGTCAAAACCCGTAGCGGCATGAATGTCATTGCTGGTTTCAAAAACAGGAATCTCTTTTTTCGCCATAAAGAAAGATAGTACTATTTTGTGACTGACCAAAACCTAACCCATTCCAAGACAAAGTCAATCTATTTCCTGTAAGCCATTCATAGTTGAAGCACCAATCATAAAATTGTTACCATTTTATAGGCAACAAACATCAGCAGACTGGAAAAGCTCATATAACCGGCAAGAATCAACGAGGCTTTGGTCCATTCCCTGTTGATGAATCCATTATATCGCTTCTGGAATTTGACTTGCAAAACCTCTAATTTTCTTAATAAATAGCTTGCTAATTTTTTAGTTTCTTCCAAGAAGACCATTTCTTCTATAACTGTATAAAGGAGAGAAGGTTTGTCGATGTTGTTATATTCCGTTTTCATGATTTCTTTGGTTTTAAATACAGTACAAAGTTAAAATCAGGAGTCCCCTTAGGGATAACCGAAACCACATCAGAAATGACCAAAATCTAATGAAAAATGGATTTTAAGTAAGGTGGAATTGGAGTGCGTCGCAGAATGGTTAGACGCACAACGTTTGTCTCAGTGTATAAAACCTAACGAAGTGAAAAACAAAGACATAAATAACTTAAGAATTTAGAAAAGCAATCGTCTGGTCAATCACCGTTTTGGTACGGAGTATCCTGAAGTGCCCTGTGCCCTCGATTTCAAGAAAACTAGCATTTTTCCAATGCGCTTTGACCTTCTTGGAACGTTCAATCGGAATAACCCTATCATTTTTGTCGTGGATAATGAGTGCCTTTTCTACTTGAATATGCTGAACAAAATCACTAACGTTTAATTCTTCCACATTTAGCTGTATTTCGTCCTGCAATTTCGCAATAAGTCTATTTTTTACATTCTCGGTAATGCCGACTTGTTCGGCGACATCATCAATGCGTTCCAAAAAGCGATTGGGTACCGTAAATAACACGTAAGTATCGATTGCGATATCGCGATTCTGATAAAGCGCATAAGTAGTGGCCACTCCACCAAAGGAATGACTGACCAGTTGGGTCACTTTGAACTTTTTAATCAATATTCCCACCAATTCGGTGAACTCAAAGAGACTTGTTTTTCCTTTACTGCTGAAGCCATGGGATGGCGCATCAAACGCATAAATGGTATAATCTTGTTGCCGTAGGGCTTGAATCAAATCGGCAAAATTCCCAGCCTGACCTTCCCAACCATGAATCAGTAACACGCTTTTGGGGCCACCCTTCCAAGTATACAGTTGAATGTCGAAATCTTGGAATTTGAACATTTCTTTTTCAGATTCGTCCAAAACCACCAACTCGTTATCCCGTAACTTCCGAATTTGTGGACTGGTCAATTGACCGTATGCAAAAGCGACCACCCTTTTGGGGAAAAGGGTGGATGCTGTTTTAACAAGCCATTTTTGTATCACGTGGTTTTACGTCTTAAAATCAGTGTTCGTTAAAAATACGAGTCCAAAATGAATAAGTAAGTATAGAAGGGTATTAAAAAAGTTTAAGCATGAAGGCTCTGAAAAATAGGTGAAACTACTATTAAGGAAAGGGTTTTCAATTTGATAAATTAAGGTTAAATCCTTGATATTTATTGATTTAAATCCAGTTTTTAAATACCTTTTATAAGGTGATTACTGTTAATTCAAATCAATTATTATGAACGAAATTACATCAAACTCGAAGATCAAAAGTTTCATTTTAGGAGGTATTCTGTTACTTATAACTCCTGCCCTTTCCGCCCAAGCCATTGTTTTGGAAAACCGCCCGATGTTGCAGACCGACTTTCTTTTGGAGGGCTTCGATACCAACAACCGAAAAATATTTTATAACTCCCAAAAATCAAGAAACTTCAGGGCTCAAAACGCCTTCTACCTAAGTGAATCGTGGGAAAATCAAGTTTCCATTCGTTTGAATTCGGGAGAGGTGATAGCCTATGACCAATGCAATTTCAACCTTGGCAAAAATGAATTTGAAATCAAAGACAAAGAAGGAATTCCTAAACGTCTTCCAAACGATAGGGAAGTAACGCAGGTAATTTTCAATGGACAGTCTTTTAATAGATTTTCGGACGAAAGAAGATTTTATGAATTGATGCGTGAAGGCCAGAACTTTACGCTATATCGTCTTTCCAATATTCGTATCAAAAAAGCATTTATCGACGCGAAAACCATGGAAAAAGTGGGGAAAGACAAAGTAAGTCTCCATCATACCTATTTTTTATTGCGTGTATCTGATGGACGTTTGTTTCGCGCATCCAAGAACAATATTTTGGAAATGCTTCCCGATAAAAGAAGTCAACTTAAAAAGTATATGGAAGACAATGATATGTCTTTAAAGGACGAAAAGGATGTTCTGAAAGTGAGCCAAATTTTAGAAAACTTATACCTTAAAGTTTAGTAGATATGGGATGCTACAACCATATGTAGTGCCCCAAAACATAAATTTTGAAGGTTCACTTTCCTCTTTGGGCCTCCCTTCCAAGTATACAACTGAATGTCAAAATCTTGAAATTTGAACATTTCTTTTTCAGATTTGTCCAAAACCACCAACTCGTTATCCCGTAACTTCCGAATTTGTGGACTGGTCAATTGACCGTATGCAAAAGCGACCACCCTTTTGGGGAAAAGGGTGGATGCTGTTTTAACAAGCCATTTTTGTATCACTTACTATTGATTTAGCGCTTTAATTTCTGGTAAAAATCCGAGTCCAAAAAGGAATAAGGACATAAACCATTGTCGGTACCAAGATTGCGGTTAGTATGAAAGTACGTAATAGAATGGGTAATGCATTTAAGACTTCTCCAAAAACCCACAAGATTCCGGAAATTGTTGGGTAAATGGCTACCCAGACAATCAACACGGTTTTACGCTTCTTCATAAATCTTGGATTTCACTTGATAAGACTCCAAATTTTCCAATAAGTGCTTTTCAGACGATGTTCCGGGTATGGAAATCACATTGGGTGCATATTGAAGCAACCAGGACAGGGAAAGCTGATTGGTGGAAACACCTTCTTCTTTTGCTTTTGCGAAAGCGGCTTCATCCCAATTATTGACCGCAACCGGTGTGTGAGCTATAAAAGCAATGTTTTCTTTAGTTGTTTTGTTTACAACTTCTTCATAACGTCTGTCTTTATAGCTAAAAGCATTTTGAACAGCATCAATCTTAACTACCGACTGCGCTTTTACCAATTGCTCAACCGTTACGTTGGAAACTCCGATATGTTTGATTTTACCTTCCCTTTGAAATTGGGCCAAAGCGCCAACAGATTCCTCAATGGGAATGTTCGGGTCCACCCGGTGTAGAAAGTACAGGTCTATGGTTTCGGTCTGCAATCTTCGCAAACTACCTTCAACTGCGGTGCGTAGGTAATAAGGATGTCCATTGGCCAAAACGGCACCTGGTTTGTACTTCACAGCTCCGCCTTTGGTGGCAAGCATCACTTGGTCCTTGAAAGGCCTGATGGCCTCTTCTACCAATAATTCCGAAGTATAAGGTCCATAAGAATCCGCGGTATCGATAAAGTTGACGCCATTTTCTATGGCAGTCCGAATGACTTGAATGGTTTTACCCTTGTTCTGGTTATCTCCCCAGACACCACGCCCTGTTGATGCGCGCATCGTACCATAACCAATTCTGTTGATTTTAAAATCTCCTACGGTAAATGTGTTATCTGTTTTCATTTTGTATTGTTTTATAATTACACTACAAATGTCTTACAGACTACAGATTTTTTTATGGTGAAGAAATAAGTAATTCTGGTATAAAATCCAGTTTTTTATGGAATACTATACTATTTACGATACTCAGATGGTGAAAATCCAGTTTTTTGTTTAAAGAACTTTGTAAAATTTGAAGCATCTTGAAATTTTAAAAAGTAGGCAATCTCGTTAATTGCCATGTCTGTATTGTTCAAAAGCGAGCGTGCTTCCAATGCTATTCTATCGGAAAGGATTTCCTTTGGTTTTCTGCCCGTGACTTTTTTCAATACCTCCCCAAGATAGGTCGCATTGATGTTGATACGTTCTGCAATCTCAGCTATGCTCATCAATCGTTCTACCTTGTTTTGGGTAATCTCATAAAGGTGTTCCTCCACAATTTTCTCGAAGTGCTTAACAATTCGATTTTGCTTGGTCTCTTTTTGGTTTTGATACAAGAGCGTATAGTGCTCGACACTTTGTCGCATTATAAGTTCCAACAAAGACTTGGCCTTTTCAAAACGATAATGGCTTTCAGAGTAACTGATCTTATACAAATGTTGAAACATGCGTTCCGTTTCGGACAGAGCGGCTTCGCTCAATGGCACCAACACCTTGGAAGTGATTTTAAAACCTTCAAACCCCATCACTAGGCTTCTTAGTGTCGGATGATTATCAATAAAACTATCCATAAAAACGATTACGTAGCCTTCCCAATCCGATAGGCGATTGTAATACCTCAGATGTTGTGGCGCTTGAAAATAAATACTCCCATCCGTGATGTGGTAATCAGATAGTCCGATTTTATATTCCGCCTCTCCTTTGGTAAGAAGGATAATAGAATACGTATCGCTTCTAAAAATACTGGTTTCCTTAATCCAGCTATCGGGCGTATCGGAAAATTTATGGATGTGAAAATCGGCGCTTAACGGTTGAACGGTTTTGAGGCCCTCCAACAAGGTGTAAATATCCTTGTAGTATTTCGTATTTGATTTCACTTTAGGAAGATAGAGAATAAAAACACGACAACTTCGACACAAAGTTGCCGTGCTTTTGGTTGAAACGTATCATATTTTCAATTAAGGATACGGCCTTAGAAAAACTTTGAAAGCTTTATCTGGAACAAATCATCCTCACGAAAGGCGAACAACAGCTCTTCTTCGGAAACTGTTCCAAAAATGCGTGCTTCCACTGCCAATTTCCAACTTTTACCGATTCTTCGACTGCCCTCAAAACTGTACAAGTAGGTACTTCTCGAAAGGTCAAAAATACCTCCTGTAATGAATTCCGTACTCTGAACGTCATTAAAGGCCACCCGGGTTCCTATAAAAATATCATTGTCAAAACCGGAAAAGGTGAGTTCTTTTCGTTCGTCAAAAAGATATTCTGAAACGACACCTACATCAATTCCAGATGATTTAATATCGCTGAAAGTATACTCAAAGCCAGCCGTGAACGCAAAAAAATTAAGATCATCGGATGTTCTATAGATACTTTCCAGTTTTAACAGCCATGCATCCTTAGTGAACTGAACATCCGTCCCGGTTTGGTTAATGACCGGGTAGCTCAACCGTAGTCCTGTCAAGAGATCAAAACCCAAAAACTGTGGCTCTCTGGCAATACCGTAAAAATTGGAAAATCCCAGGTCGAAACTCCCCAAGTAATGTGACCAGCGAAAAGCGAAGGAAGGGGAAAACTCCTCCGCGTCGTTCTCAAATGGAATGTCATTACGTGCCAAGACCTCAGGAAATCGAAATCGACCTTCAACACCCGGAAACTGTCTTCTCCTCGCATAAGGCAAATAATAGAACTCAAAAGCTCCGATGTTGGTATTTTTAGTGAACTGTACCATAGGTTGCCCTAGCTTATCCTCGCCATCCAAGCCTTCTACTTGGTCGGTTTGGTTAATAATGTCGACCAAATGATTAGACTCGGTAACGCCCCAAAAAACGATATTGGAACCAATAAGGATACTCCAGCCCTTGCCTTTATAACGGTAAAATAGTTCCCTAACATCAATATGCGAGCGTTGGTCATCATGTTGGGCCAAACGGCCGAAGAACTTTGCACCGAACTGATGCTTACCATTTTCGTGCTCTAATGTTATTTCTGGTAGCAAAGCACCAGACGTAAAAAACTGCTCTTGCCCTTCATTTAATCCTTTATTAAAAAACAGGCGTTGTTCCAACTCAATTTCCGTGCTGAAATCAGTATCCCATCTTTTGTTCTCTTGGGCTCTACATACAGCCTGAATACCTAAGATAACCAAGGACAGTAGTACGACCGATGCTCTACTTATCATTGTACTTGCTGAACTAACTTCTTAGACTTGACTGGTTAAAGTCTTGCTCGGTAAGCCCTGTTTTGAATTTGTGATTCGCAAATTTCAAACTGGTCTTTTTTCCATTTTGGTGATTGGTCATTTCCAACTCACTGGGTCTCCAATACTTTCCCAAATGTTGTTTCTGATTTTTGTATACCAGTGTTTTAAGTTGCGCGCCCTTACGATCAAAATATTCGATTTTTTCAAAGCGATAGTCCTTCTCAACATTCATATACACCAGGCGTTTGGAATACCCACTGCCGGAATACAAGGGCACTTGTTCCACCACAGCCATTTTTTCACCGTTTAAGGTAGTCTCCTTTACAAATTTGTGCGTGTATTTTTCCACTTCGAATGAAGTCAGGTCCTCAAATGAAAATTCACTGCCCACGAATGGCCCCGATTTGTTCGAAGATGAAATACGTTTTACACGATTGATTGAAGGTAAAAACAGCCATTGATCGTCATCTCCCTTGCGATGCGTAAATGTTAGGGTCTTTGTACCCTTGACATCTTTTGGGCTATTGAATTCTATCATGGACTTGTCGCCATCAGTGGTTACTTCCAGCGTTTGGCTTTTCATGTAGCGTGTACTCACTTGACCTTGTTTATTGGTCAAGATCATTTCAAGTTCAACTTCTTCGCTTTCATAGCCTTTATCATTGTCTTTGCTCTTTTTCGCAAGGGCAAGTCCCTTGTCATCCATATTGTCTGCAGGATATATCGCAAATACAAATGCTGCGACGGCAATAAAAATTGTTTTCATGATGTAGTGATTTTACGGTTTAAAATGTTCTTGTATGTTACGTTCTTTTTGTTGTTTACCAGAAGTACGGCAGGTAGTGTTACCAATACGACAACCAACGCAGCAATAATGACTATAGTGGTTATCGATGCTAATGCGGCGTTCAATAAAAATGAGGACTGTGCGAGCACTAAAAATCCAACACAGAGAATCAAGGTTGTAGACACAATGGCTTTACCCACAGTGGAAAAACTATAGCCAATGGCCTCCTTGGTTTCCAGTCCCAATTCGCGTTTCGCCCTCAAGTATTTTGAAATAAAGTGAACGGTATCGTCAACAATGATTCCCAGGGTCATCCCAAAGACCGCTGTCATCCCCAGATTGACATAGCCCAGATAGAAATACCATATGCCAAAACCAATTATGGCAGGTACCATGTTCGGTATGATACTCACCAAGCCATATTTGAAGCTACGGAAACAAAGTATGAGGATAAGCGTTATTAATAAGGCAGAGATCAACGAACCCGAAACCAAGCTGTTCAACTGACGTGCAGATAAATAGGCAAAGATCAAGGGCTGGCTTGTACCAGTTGCATGCATATATTCTGGCGTATTATCCCTTAACCAGCTTTCCATTTTTTTTGTAAAACCAATCATTTGCTTGCTGGATAAATCTTTCAGCGTAAGGGTGAACCGTGTTTCCGACTTGTCAACGTTCACTTGGTTATTTAAGTCCAATCCATAGGGCAGGGAGAGCTCATATAATAAAAGATACTGGGCGGCTTCTTGTTGTGCTTTGGGAATGCCATAAAAGGAAACATCATCTCCATGCATGGCTTTGTTGATTTTTTTTGAAACCTCCGAAAATGAACTTACATGTATTACCTCTGGTTGCGCTTTGGCAAAAGCGGCAAAGTCTTCCAACTTTTGAAGATAGGCGGGATTGTTGATTTGTTCTGCTCCCCCTGCGCCAATCGAAAACTCCAGGGAGTAAATGCCGGTAAGGTTTTGGTTGATGAATTCCGAATCGGTCCGAAACGAAATGGACTCGTCAAAATATTCAAGATATTCGTCGTTCAATTCGTTTCTCATCATAAAAACAGCGCCCAAAGCGATAAGTACTACCGAACCGATTAGAATAGGAGTGCGTTTTGCTACAATAAAATCGCTCAACTTCAAATAGAACCCGGGTTTCTGGGTTTCTGTTGGTTCAACGGTTTTGACCCGCATTGGTAAAATGGCGAGCAGGGCGGGCAATAGGGTCAAGGCGAGAACAAGGGCAAAGAACATTCCCATGGCGGAGATGTTTCCAAAGTCTGCGAATGGTGGAACATCGCCGGTGTTCAAGGATAAAAAGCCGATAATGGTAGTGACACTTGTAATAAAAACTGGGACGGTATTTAAGCGCAAACTCTCAATGATTGCCTCGTTTTTCGCTTTCCCCTTCCGCATTTGTTGTATGACCGTAATTAGAATATGAATACAATCCGCTATGGCCAGAGTACTAATGACAATTGGTGTGTTCGCAGAAACCGAGGTCAACTCAATACCCAAAATACCGGCCAGACCCAAAGCACATGATATGGAAAAGAACACGACCAATATGGCACTTAGGGTACCTGACATCGATCTTGTGGTGATATAAATCATCAACAGAAATATCAAGAATACCAACGGAATTAGGGTCTGACCATCGCTTTGTGCAGACTCGCTAAAGGCGTTGCTCAACATCATATTGCCAGACATATAGGTTTGTAAATCAGGATTTTCTTGAGACCAGTTACTTACTGCTCCACGTATATAGGTGACAGCCTCGTTAAGCGCTTCGGGGTCTGCTGGCAGTTTTGTGGAAATGTTGATGCCCGTAATGTTACCCTTATCATTGATTAATCGCTTGTACAACAAAGGTTCTTCCAATGCTACTTTTTTGATGTTTGCAATGGTTGGGGTGTCTAAAGTGGAAACATCCCCCACTAAATCAGAGACATATAAATCGTCACCATCAGCCCTCGTGTATTGAAAATTGGTAAGGGCATCAACCCGAAAAGAGTAAGGGGTCAGCCAGGCGCTATCTACCAATGATTTTAGGGCGGTAAGATGTGATTTGGTAAAAATATTACCATTTTTGGCTTCCACGGCGATAAGGATATTATCATCTTTCGAGTACACATTTTCTAGCGCTTCAAAAGCCTGAAGTTGCGGATTTTCCTTACTGAAAAACACTTTGGAATCGGCGTTGAACGTCAGGTTTCCAAAACCATAACCGCATACTATCATTAGCACCACGGACGCAAGGAGTACCCCCCATTTGTATTTTATCACCCACTGGGTGTACCTCACATTAAATTGATCAATTTTCGATTTCTTGTTTTTTTGTTCCATTTTTAAACTGTTTTAAATAAATGACTAATAGTCACTTCTTGTTCTGAAAAAAGATGATGTTGATTTTGCAAAAATTCGTTTCCTTGCCTTGCCTCCTTCACCACAAAGGCACTTACAATCTTTTTCTTTCCCTTTAAATTGACATATCGCATTGGTTTGAGTTCATATTTGTTCTCTAAAAGTCGTTTTTCAACAATCGCCGTTTCGGAAATAATGATATCGGTGTTCTGTAGATGGCATTGCCCCAATAGTCGTGCTGTGGTATTCAGCACATCACCGTGATACACCAAGTGCTTCACTTCTTTGCCTATTTCACTTTGTACGGCCCAACCGCTGTTAATAGCACATTTAAAGCGTGGCTGAATACCATAGCATTGAATAAACCTAGGGTCATTTTCTTCCAGATATGCTTTAAAGTCCATGAAAAGATCAAGGGATTTACTATCTGACTTGGGTAGGGTAGCTTTCCAGGTAATTACTGCTTCATCCCCAACATATTGATAAACTTCAAAGGGAGAGAGCGCTACCAATTCGTTCAACATACCGAAGCAATCACGAAGGAGATTGGCGTAACGCTCACTTCCCAATTTTTCGGCAATACTTGTGGCATTATTTAGGTCAATGAACATGAACCCTCTTTCTGTTAGCCGTGGCTTAAGCACCTCTCCCATAGATTGGGAAAACAGTCGTGCCACACTCCCAGATCTACGTTCAAGATTGGAGATGAAAAACATCAATACGCTGGTCAATCCGATGAAAAAAACGGTGGCAATGAAATAATTCTGTGCTGAAAACTTCCACGCCATGGCCAGAGCTTCAGACCAAGGGAGTTTAACCAAAAGGTGATAGTGAATAACGGTGGCCAAAAGTGCTGCTGCGACGTAAACGCTAATGGAAAGTGATAATTTAACCGTGAATTGGATACCGGGCAAGTACCCTTGTAACGTCATCACATCGCCTAATCCTTTAAAGGTTCTGGCTGCCAAGGAAGTTCCTAACAGGCCAGCGTTCGCAATGCCCACAAAATTCAGAAATGACATCTCGTCAAATACTTTTTCCCATAGAATGCCCTCATCAATAATGAGCAAAATCAAAAAGAGCACGTTGGTCGCCAAAAAGGCGATAAGCGTAAGCAATATATGGTTCGTATTATTATTCATATAATGACTATTAGTCACTTTTAATTAAAAAAATTATGCAATCATTCCGTTAACAAGAACATCCACAAAAGATGCCATAAGTTCTTCTTGTGATATGTTCTGTTCTGTCGCTAAAAAGACCTTTTTGGATTCCAGAAATTGCATAACACCCATACTGGAACCCCAAACCAAATAATTCGTCAAAAGCGCGTTCAAATCCTTCCGAAAGTATCCTTCTATTTTCTGTCTTTCAATGTGGTCTGTAAAGAAATCTTGAATCCGCTTACTGGCTTTTCTGTGCGACTCGGCCGTAGTATTAAACTCAGGACGCTCCAAATACACAATAAGCTCGAAATACTTTGGATAATCAATACTATAGTGATAGCTGGACATGATAATGGCCTTGGTGCATTCAGGTCCTTTAGGACTATTTCGTTCACTCATTTTAAAATAGTTGTGCAATTGGTTTAACGCTTTGGTACATATTTCGGCCAAGACATCATCTTTTCGTTCAAAATATTTGTATACCGTACCCTTCGCTATGCCTAAATAGTCAATAACCTTATCTATGGTAAAATCGTTTACGCCAACATCCAGTAATACAATGTCTGAAGCATTGATGATTTGCTCTTTACGGAGTGCGGACTTTATAGGATTTACCTTTGCAACCATATAGTGACTGATGGTCATTTTTGGCAAATGTAAATTAAAATTCTCTTTTGTTCAACTATTTTTCACTTAAATTAAACAATGCTTGGCGATGCTCCTGCCTGAAGTTACCGCTCATTTAGAAAACACCTTGGTCCAAAAGGGAATAAGAAAATACACCATCAACGGCACAAGAACAATGGTCAAAACCAAGGTTCTAGCCATAAGCGGTAGGTGGTTCAGATATTCTCCAAATAGTAATAAGATTCCAGTTATCGCTGGATAAATCGCTATCCAAATGATAAATGCGGTTTTTATTTTTTTCATCACTTTGTGATTTTAATTAACTATTAATTCATACTAAAGGTAGTTTTGAAAAGGAAGGTGACTAAAACCAAAAACCAAGAAGGAATGACCAATTTTATGAATTACGAAGTTGGAGCGGTGTTTTACCAGTTTTCTTTTTCACAAAGCGTACGAAATGAGTAGGATTATCAAAATGGAGGTCGTAGGCAACTTCACTAACCGTTTTTGATGTTTGAAGCAAAAGAGATTTGGCCTCTTGTAATTTTCTATTGTGAACCAGTTGTAAAGCGGTATTCCCCGTGAGGCTTTTAACCACATAGTTTAAATGAGTAGGATGTATCGATAAGGACTCCGCAAACTCCTGGACCGATTTCAATACATGCTCCTTGTCCGTATCATATTGTAGCTCAATTAGTTGATTGTAACGATTGAGAATGCGTTTATCGGAGTCTTGCACTACATCATTGGTGCCTATTTTTTCTTCATACAAATTCTTGGATTCCAGCAATACGATATTCAGATAGGACCGAAAAATATCCTCTTTGTTTGACAAAGGCTGTTCGGATAGGGTGATGATATTTTCGCAAGTGCGCTTTAAATGTTCACTTTCTTTGTCCGAAATCGCAATACTCATGGAAGCGTTTTGAGTGAAAAAAGGAAAATCGGAATGCAATTTATTTTTCTTGTGTACCGTAGCATAAAAATCAGATGTGAAATAAAGGACAAACCCGCTCATGGGAGCAATACTTTCCCAAGACTGAATATGTCCTTCGCCTGAAAAGAACAGTGTATTGGTTTTCAGGTGCCCGGCTTTATCATTATTCCGCATATCTATCTCTCCACTCAGAATAAGCATGATTTTAAAAAAGCGTTTTCGATATGGAGGCATTACTTGCGGAATCACTTTAGCAGATTCCTCCAATCTTCCTATGGCAAAACCGTTGAAAACAGGGCATTTAAAATTGATGAAGTCAAAGTATTCTTGAATGGTTGCCAGTGTATATATGCCCTCTATTTTCACTATAGAAAGGTAGTTTATTTGTAGCAAAAACAGCGACCCTCCTTGCGAAGAAGTCGCTGTTCTATCCAACACTAAAATCAATAAAACGCTAAACTGAAAAAGCTTTAGCTGTATTCAGTTTGGCTAGTTGAATTGACCCCAAGCTGGACTTGGGGTCTCAACAGTACAGGTGTTATTTGGATTCTTGCAGTTTCATTGTTTCAAATTGCTCATCAAGTTCTTCTTCTGCAACAATTTCCCATCCGCCACCAAGGGCCTTATAAATGGCAATCAATGAGGTGGCAGAGGCAATTTCGCTAATGGCCAATTGGTTTTCAGCCAACAATAGCGTATTGTCAGCGCTTAGATAATCGATAAAACTATCTAGACCTGCATTGAATCGTTTTTTCGCAATTCCAGCCGCTTCCGCACTGGCAATTGATGATTTTCGCAAGGTTTCCCTTCGTTCCAATTCATTGGTGTAATTGGTCATCGCTGTGCTGATTTCTTCCAAAGCTTCCAAAACCGTTTTTTCATATTGTTGAAGGGCAGCTAATGTCAAAGCATCATTTTGATTGATTTGTTGTTTGACCCTTCCCAAATTAAAAGCAGCCCAACTTATGTTTGGAATAATACTCCATGTGAAGGACTCATTGTTTCCAAAATTGGAGAAATCCACAGCCGAAAATCCAATAGAACCTCCAAATCGGATATTGGGATAAAGTTCCGCTACGGAAAGATTGTAGTGTGCAATTTGTTGTTGCAATTGTGCTTCAGCCTGCCTTACGTCAGGACGTCTTCTCAACAACTCCGTTACATTTCCCACACCAACCGAAACTGGTAGACTCGGAAGTGGTTTTTTATTCACGATAGTTCCATCCAGGTTTCCCGGCACTTCGCCAACCAAAACACTCAAGCTATTTTTAAGTGCAGCTATTCTTGCTTTTAAAGGAGGAATGGTAGCGCGGGTGTTTTCCAACTGAGCCAATGCTCTAGAAACATCCAAGCTGTTACTGGTTCCTGCATCCTTCAACCTAACCGTCAAATCATAGGTGGCTTGCTGTCCTTTTAGGTTGCGCTGGGCAATATCCAATTGGTATTGGGCACCTCTGAATTCCATATAGTTTCTTGCCACCTCTGCAAAGATGGTCACATACACCCCTTGCATATCTGCGATGGCAGATTGTTGATTGGCATATGCGCCTTTAATTCGATTGGATACCCTTCCGAATACATCCGTTTCCCAAAAGGCATCAAAACTTCCTGTATAGGTTGTAAAAGTTGGGTTAGCACCGGGAACAAAAATATTTTCGCCCAAACCAGTTCGGTTGACATCGCCGTTTGCCGTAACCGTAGGAAGTCTATCCAGTTTTGTGCTTTTCAAAGTGGCTCGGGAAGCATAGAAGTTGGCAATGGCTGCATTAATGTCCAAATTGTGCTTTCTAGCTTTTCCAATTAAGGTATCCAAAATAGGATCATTAAATTCTGACCACCATTCGGTTACTACTTGACTTTCTTTTTCTTCAAAAGAAACATGGTCAGTTACATTTTCTAGGTAATTTTCCTGAACATCAATTTTTGAGTTGACTTCGAAGTCCCTTTTGGTAACCCCACAGGAAACCAATATGAGAGACAATACTGTTATTAGTGTTAGATTTTTCATGATTTCTCTTTTTAATTTCTTGATACAAATTTCGGTCTCAAAGGGTGTATGTAGTTAACCAATAACACCCTTTAAATGACCAAAATCTAATATGTTAGAGTGCTGTTTGTATTTGATGATGATTTGCATCCTTTACGTCCACTTTTTTAGTTTTGGTGGTCCACTTTCTGCCTAGGTAGTAGAACACTGGAGTCAAGAAAATTCCAAATAAGGTAACACCGAGCATCCCACTAAAGACAGCTATACCTAATGCATTTCTGAGTTCAGCGCCTGCTCCGGTTGCGATGGCCAAGGGTACTACTCCTAAAATGAATGCCATAGCGGTCATCAAAATAGGGCGTAAACGTAGTTTGGATGCCTCGATTACAGCTGTTTTCAAGTCATTTCCTTGGTCTTCCAACTGTTTAGCAAACTCTACAATCAAGATGGCGTTTTTACTAGCCAACCCGACCAAGACGACCAAACCAATCTGTACCATGATATTATTGTCCAATCCAGCGAGGTCTATTCCGACCATAGCTGATAGAAGTACCATTGGCACTATAAAAATGACGGCCAATGGAAGTACTAAACTTTCAAATTGCGCTGCTAAAAGCAGAAATACAAATACTACAGCAAGTAAGAAAGCAATTCCAGCAGTATTTCCAGTTTGCTTTTGTTGATAGGCCATCTCGGTCCACTCAAAGGAAATCCCTTGAGGTAAAATCTCGGCAGCCAATTCTTCCATTCTATCCAACGCTTGTCCTGTACTATACCCCGGGGCAATATCCCCAACCAAAGAGGCGGAGGGATATAGGTTAAATCTTGGAATTCTATTAGGACCGGCAATATCTTTCTGTGTACTGATGGTACCTAGTGGTACCATTTCACCATTTTGGTTTCGCACCCTGATTCGTGAAATATCGTCCGGAGTTAATCGGTTTGGCGCATCGGCTTGAGCAGTAACCTGGTAGGTTCTTCCCAAATAATTGAATTCGTTCACAAAAGCAGAGCCTAAATACACTTCCAAAGATTGAAAGACTTCAGCCACATCAATTCCCAATTGTTCCGCTTTTACACGGTCAATGTCCAAATACAATTGAGGGGTTTGATTGTTGAAGAAGGTAAATACACTATTAAGTTTAGGATCTTGATTAGCGGCAGCAGCCAGCTGGTACGTAGCATTTAATAGCGCATCGGTTCCTAAGTTGGCTCGGTCTTGAACCATCATCCGGAATCCACCCGCGTTCCCAATACCACGAACAGAGGGAGGTGGGATAACTACGACGAAGGCATCATCTACCTCTGCCATTTTTGCTCGGAGTGTTCCCAACAATTCTTCATAACCAATTCCTTTTTCCGTTCTTACGTCAAAGTCTTCAAGGGTGACAAAAATTGCCGCTGCGTTGGAAGCATTGGTAAAAGATGCTCCGTCGAATCCAGTAAAGGATACGGTATTGGCAACCCCATCAACCTCCAATAAGGTTTCTATGGCATCTTGTACCACTTTGTCTGTTCTGCTTAAAGATGAACCTGGTGGCAACTGGATAGCTGTAATGAAATATTGTTGGTCCATTGCAGGTACAAATCCGCTGGGTACTTTATTGAACTCCAAGCCTGTCAATGCGATAAGTCCGCCATACACCAACATAACCATAGAACCGGTTCGGACTAATTTGCTAACTGCTTTTCCGTATCTAAGGGACAATACCTCCATAAATCGATTGAAGCCATCTCCAAAAAACTTGAAAGGACGCAATACCCATGGTGTGTTTTTATTTTCATCATGGGCCTCGTGACGCATCAGCAATGCAGCTAAAGCAGGACTCAATGTTAGCGAAACAAATAGGGATATCACGGTAGAAACCGCTATGGTAACGCCAAATTGCTTGTAAAATTCACCAGAAATGCCATCCATAAAGGTGGTAGGAAGAAATACTGCGACAAGCACCAAACTGGCCGCTACTAATGCTCCAGTCACCTCAGTCATTGTTTTTCTGGCAGCATCTTTTGGTGAAAGTCCTTTAGCCAAATAGCGTTCCATATTTTCTACTACTACAATGGCATCATCCACAACAATACCAATGGCCAATACAAGCCCAAAAAGAGTAAGATTGTTCAAAGAGAAGCCAATCCCCTGCATTACCGCAAAAGTTCCAATTAGAGAAACCGGAATGGCCAAAATGGGAATGAGTGCAGCTCGCCATGATTGTAAGAAAAGTAGAATCACGAATACGACGAGCAATACAGCTTCGAAAATGGTGTGGTAGACCTCATCCACTGATTTTTGAACAAACTCGGTAGGATTATAGGCAATCTTATATTCCAAGTCTTCTGGAAAATTCTCAGAAAGCTCGGCCACTTTATCCTGAATAGCTGCTGCGGTTTCCAGTGCATTTCCTCCAGGCTGTTGGTAAATTGGCATGGCAATCGCAGGGTCTTTGCCCAAATAGCCTTTTGTGGCATAATTTTGAGCTCCTAATTCCACGCGGCCTACATCTTTCAATTGAACGATGCGACCATTTTCTCCTGCTTTAATTATGATATTTTCAAACTGCTCTTGGGTAACCAGTTTTCCCTGGGTCTGAATGTTCACTTCAAAAGCAGATTGGCTTCCAGAAGGTAAGGTATTTAGGGTACCACTGGCAATTTGTACATTCTGTGCTCTAAGGGCTGCTACTACCTCACCTGCTGTCATATCCAAATTGGCAATTCTATCAGGGTCTAACCAGATGCGCATGGCATACTCAGCAGCACCAAAGATTTGGATATCTCCAACGCCTTTGATACGGGCGATTTGGTCAATCATTTGAAGTGTTGCATAGTTACCAATATAGGTTTGGTCATAGGTTTTATTGGGAGAATACATATTGACTACCAATAAAATATCTGGGGAAACTTTGTTTGTAGTAATTCCTAAGCGACGAACGGATTCAGGTAATCTAGGTTCTGCTATGGCTACTCGATTTTGTACCTGCACTTGTGCACGGTCTAAATCCGTGCCCAATTCAAAGGCGACTTGGAGGGTAACCACCCCATCGGCGGAGGATTGGGAGGTCATGTAAATCATTCCCTCAACACCGTTGATTTCTTGTTCCAGCGGAGTAGCAACAGTCTCAGAGAGGGTTTGTGCATTCGCTCCAGGATACGTTGCCACTACTTGAACGGTTGGTGGTGCTACATCTGGAAATTGTGATACGGGCAAGGAAACATATGCCAATCCGCCCACGATGATAATCAAAATGCTAAGTACCGCTGCGAAAATGGGTCTTTTGATAAAAATGTGACTGAATTTCATGATTTCTATTTTTTTAGTGTTGGACTGTCCCGAGGGCTTTCCTTAGGGCAGTAGTATCCCTGTTGCACCCTTTGGGCCACTCTTGACAAGTGGAGAGCGCAATACGGGAATACAATATATTTTGGATATATGCTTATTCTGCTGATGCGACAGCAAGGGCTTCTTCGGTTTCCGTTAAAGATTTTTGGATAGGACTTACTAAAACTCCAGGTCGGATTTTCTGAATGTTATTGGTAATGAGCAGATCTTCTGGGGTCAATCCATTTCTAACAATTCGCAATCCATTGGTGTGCAATGGTCCAAGTTCTATATTCTTTGTGGTGACCGTGTTGTTTTGGTCGACCACATAAACGAAGCGAACGGACTGGTTGGTCCCAATGATTTCATCTGGGATAAGAATAGCTTCGTGCTCTGCACTTCCTAATAATCTTGCTTTGCCAAACATCCCAGGTTCAATCAAACCATCCTTGTTTTCCAAAGTAGCTCTACCCTCAATGGTACCTGTGCTTCTGTCAATTTCGTTATCCACAAAGTCCATCACCGCTTCATGCACATAGTCATCTTCATCCTGAAGTTTCAAAAGGACAGGATTTGCAGTAGAACGGGAAGAGCCTCTTTCCCCATTTTGGGCAAGTCTGGAATACTTCAAATAATCCGATTCACTTCCTCTAAAATAGAAATGAATAGGGCTTGTAGATACAATAGTGGTTAGCAAGGTTGAGTTGGAAGAACCACCATCAATTAAGTTACCTTCATTCACCATATCTCGGCTTACTCGACCTGAAATAGGTGCTTTTACTTTAGTAAACTCAAGGTTCAATTTTGCATTATCTACAGAGGCTTGGGCCAACTGCAATGAAGCTTTTGCACCTGCAAGGGCCTGTTTCCGGCTGTCATACTCTTCCGCAGAAACCGCTCCAGATTCACGTAAGGATTGTACTCTATTGTAGTTGTCTTGAGCGATTGTAAGTCTTGCTCGTGCTTGCCCATAACTGGCTCTCGCTTGGTTCAAGGCAATTTTGAATGGTCTTTGGTCTATAGTAAATAGGATATCTCCCTTATTTACCGATTGACCATCTTTAAAACTTACTTTTTCCACATAGCCGCTAACTCTTGCGCGGACTTCTACACGATTGCTAGCCTCAAAACGACCAGTATACTCATCCCACTCCGTTATTTGTTCAAACACGGGATGGGATACTTCTACGGGTAGTCCTTGAGGTTCATTCTGTGCAATTTCGTTTTCTTCCTTCTTTTCAAAAGCTGAAAAGATAATTATGGCCATTACACCAAGCATCATAGCGAAGATCAAATAGACCTTGGCATGAAATTTTGCTGTTTTTAAATTGATTGTTTTCATCGTACTGTATTTAAATTTTGTATCAGAATAAATTTTACACTACAAATGTATTTTGGAAGAAGGCCGTTGTGTTAACCAAAATCAAAGCGTAAATGACCAAAATTTAATATGGAGGTGGTATGAGCATTTAGTAAGGGTATAAGCGAGGCTATTTGGACTCAGATAACGTGTATTTTTTTTGCAAAATGTTCTCGCTTAGGTACGCCCCCACCAAATCAAAAACCCGGTAATGGGCAGGCTGGCGGCAAAAAGGCTAAGGAAAAAGGCAATGATCTTTCCGGGCAGGCCCCCAATAGCTCCAGTATGGATGTCATAATTATACGTCCTTACTTTTTCACCGTTGGTTTTCTCCTCCCAACCCTTTTGAGCCAGCAGCTTCGCTGTATATTGATCAAATTGAAGACGAATATCTTTCGTATTGTCCCTATAATCTACCAAAGCTCTTATAGTACCCAAAGAATCTTGCGGTAAATCGATAATATAAGTCTTGGCCTGCGGATAATTCCGTTTTAAATAGAGGCGTGTAATATCCAAAGGATGGGTCGAAGATTGTGGAATTGGGGTAGATTCAACCGCTACCAAGTGTTGATCATAGGTCTCTCCACCGTTAGCAATCCATTGCACACTGGTATCGAACCAATCGAAGGCCCACACCAGGCCCGTAAGGGGGATAAAGATGGTTAGGAATAAACTGTAAAAGCCTATGACCTTATGGAGATCGTAATTCTTGCGCTTCCATTTGGTGGTCTTCTTCCAACGAAACCAGGTGCTGGTTCTAAATGCTTTTCTGTGCTTGGGCCACCAGAGGATGAGGCCAGTGATGAGCATGACGATGAAGATGATGGCCGACGTGCCAATAATGGGCTTACCGATTGCGGCTTTCAAGAGCAGGCTATAGTGCAGCTGCTCAATGAGGAAGAAAAATTCAAGATCGGCATTTTTTTCTTGAAGTACCTTTGAAGTGTAGGGGTTCATATAAAGATTAAAAAACTCACGGTCATCCCAGTACCAAATGCCATCGTCATCGGTTGTTTTGAACGCATAAAACTTTACGGAATGGTCTTTTTCGGGATAGAGTTGTACTGCTACCACAGGTAGGTCTCTAGTCAGACCATTTCGAGCGGCTTCAAAAAGCTCGCTGACCGGTTTGGAATCATTCTGTACTGCATCAACGTAATATATATCTGAATAGGCAATTGATTTGATTTCCTCCTCAAAAACCAGGATACAGCCAGAAACCCCTGATATAAACACCACTAGCCCCGATAGTAATCCGAGCCAGAGGTGTACTTTACCGAAGAGTTTTTTTAAGGTCATGAAGAACTTAAGAAAATGGTAATAGCCAGAAGCTACTACAGTTGGAAAGGGTTGCGGCGAATTGCTGCAACCCATGAGCCTAGTAATCAGTTATTACCACAGTTGGGCCAAACGTTGCATAGCCCCATTAGGATGCTCCGTAAGCAAAGTAAGATTAAAACCACTTTCTAGTCTAACAATATTTGAAGATCCTGTCTCGGCATCAGGGTCAAAAGTACCTATTACGGCATAGTTTACTCCATTGGTAGTATGGGGAAAACCAATGTACTCGTATTGATCAAAATCGGAAGGAGCAACTTCACCCGTAATGAAATCTACAGTAACAACAGGCCAGTCGTCAAAATTATCAAATATGGTGAATCTATCGTTAAAGCTTTCATCAAAGCTTGAGACGGTACTATCTGCATAAATGAATGGAATCTTGTTTCCAGATGAAGGAACTTCAAAAGCTCTGGCGAATTGGGTCGGCAAGGCACTTTGAAGATCAAAACTAAAGTCCGGATCAAAATTTCCATCTTGATCCAATCTCAAAACGTTTAATTCAGTGGGAGCCCCGGGCGGAAGGTTATCCATGTATTCCATGGCAAGCGAATGGCCTAACCCAGGATTGATATAGATATTTCCGTCTTCGCCTCGTATTAAAGATTCTGCCGACAATAATCTCGGATCTTGCTTGAACTCTACTGTATTTGTCCTAGTATCCAAGACCGCTATTGGAAAGCCATTTGGGCCATCGTACTCGCAGCATCCTGTTGGAAAATAGCTTATACCATAGATGATTTTCTCGGTTTCTGGAATAAAAACAGGTTCATTAGTGAAATAAAATGCATTTACAGGCTCAGCAAAAGGGAAATCAAAATTGATTACCTCGGTAATTTCCATTGCACTTGGACTGAACTCAACAATCAGCCCTTCGGCAATAAATGGCACATAAGCCTTGGTTTCCGATACGAATCTTATATCTAGACCGATGTTTCCAGATATACCCAGTGATGCAAAGCTAATAATACCCTCAACGGAAAATTCTAGGGTGGACCTATCAACGTTCCATTTCGTAATTGTACCGGCATCATCATTCCAAGAATATGGATTTTCACCAAAAGATGTGATTCTTGCACCAAAGCCCAACTCTACAGCATTCGAGACATCTGTCTGATTAGGAATGTTTTCGTTCGCCTCCATGTAGTAAAGCCTTCCTTGTGGTGAATCACTGAAATATCCGGTGAGCCATCCTGATGGCAGTCCGGCATCTGAATCGGGGTCAGTATCCGGGTCGGGTTGGGCAATGGGGTCGGTCTCCGAAGGGTCATTGTCATCACTGCCACAGGCCATAAAAAATAGGCCCATAAACAGTAAAAGACCAAATAATCTAATCGTTCTCATTGTTCTAAAGTTTAATTGTTTTGATAAATCATCATACGTGTTAAAATTGGGTGGTCAGTTTGACAAAGACGGCACGACCGGGCCGCTGTACCCCGAAAAAGTCAAAGACCTTGGCATTGGCCAGGTTCTGCCCCTCCAGGGTAATCGAATTCTGTACGTTCCCTATGTTTATGCGATACGTGATGCCCGCGTTGTGCACCGTCTGGTCGGGCACCTCGGCCTTGAACTGTTGCAGCCCGGCGCTTTCCCAGCCCACGAAGAAGGCACCTACGTGGCGCACGTCCCAGAACAGGGAGAGACCGTGCCCCTGCTTGAACAGGTCCTCAAAGCCGTACTCTGCCGCCCCATTGGCAAAAAAATAGGGTACATTGGGTATCCTATCATTCCTAAACTGTACAAAGGGTCCGGTATCGCTGGTATTTCGGTATTCCTGATAGGTGACATTGCCCGAAAGGGATAGCCCGCCCAAGATGTTGGCCACCCTTCCACTGAGCTCCACTCCCTCGGAAGTAGCGCTCCAGACGTTCTCGAAGGAGCCAAAATCGTTGGCATCCACCAGTAAAAAAATCAGGTCGTCGATACGCCGCAGGAAAAAATTGCCCTGTACCTGCCATTGCACCCTGGCCGTTTCCCTGTTGGTATAGTTCCATTGTAGGTTTACGTTGTGACTGTTCTCCGGGCGCAGTTCCAGATTTTCCCGAATCAATTGCCCATCACCGAAGATTTCATCGAGCCGCGGCAGGCGGTAGGCGAACTCGTAGCTGAGTTTGGTGGAAAAGCGTTCGGACCAATTGTACCTTAATCCGTTGCCGGTACCGAATTCACTGACCAAACGTTCTTCTAACGGAACATCTTCTAGATTGAGATCCACCGATTGGATTCTTACCCTTTGCCGATAGTTTTTTAGAAAAGCAATATTTTGAAGTTTGTTATCAAAGAGTTGCAATTGGTATTCCAACCCTGTAACAAAGTCCATTAGTTCACCATCCAGTAGAGCAGGGTCGAATGGACCTTCAACCAAGAGGTCATCCGCTGTTCTCATGGCAAAGGTGGGAGCGATTGAAAAGTTAAATTGATGTTTTTCGTTTAGGGTATAAGTAGTCTGTTGTCGTGAAAAAACGCTCTCGCTCTTGGTGATCAGGTTATCGGCGAGACCGAACTCCCCGGGCTGGTTCTGTACCCGAACCACTTCGCCGAACCAGTTGTATAGGTTGTTGCTGACATCAAAGGATTCCCGTTCATTGTAATTGTAGCCCGCCTTTAGATCTATTTGCCATTTTGGGGCCAGCTCCACGTTGTAGTGCAGGTTCGCCCCGGTTGAGAAGCTGGTAAAGACGACCTCTCCAAAAGGGATGCCTGCCACGGCATTGTTGATGCCCAACCGGGGCGCATCGATAAGCCCAGGGGCCTGGCTATTCTGTAACTCGTTGTCATAATCGCCATAATACCCTTCAACACTCAGTTCCTTGGCCCATTTTTTATTGCGTAGTCCCAAGGCAAAGTTGACTCCAAAGGCCCTATACGCATCGTGGAAACGCTCCACCTCAAACTGTTCCAATTGTCCCAGTTCGTTGGGTACGGCCACGTCTATTTTGTAGTTGTTGTCGGTATAGTCATAAAAACCACCCAAGGAGGCAAAAAAACCGGAGTCTTCGTTATAATGTTCCAGGTTGGCCGTGGCCCTGTGGGTGCCAAAGGAACCGGTTTGGTACGACACTGAGCCCCCCAACTTTTTGTTGGTCTGCGGCGGTACGAGGTTGACCGCCCCGCCCAACGCATCGGCACCGAACTGGATGGGAACTACCCCTTTGTAGACCTCCACCCGATCAATGGCGTTGACCGGCACGTTGGCCAAGCCAAACGCATAGGGTGAGTAGTCTAACGGGATGCCATTATAGAAAAAACGTATCTGGTCGCCCGATAGGCCTCCAAGAGCAAAACGAGCGTCTGAACCCAGGCCTCCCGCACGTTGTACGCTCACCCCCTCGGTCTTGGCCATGATTTCCCCCAAGTCCGCGGTCTGTAACTTTACCGTCTCGGTGGTCACCACGGTGACGGCTTGGGCGGACTCCTGCAGCTTTCGGGCATCGCTTTTCCCTTTCACGACCACTTCTTCCAGTTTCTCGGTGCCCTCTTCCAATGTGAAGTCCAACCCTTTGGTATTGTTGCGAACGGTTATGGTTCGGTTTTCCGATTTGAAGCCCAGTACCGTTACGGTAACCATGGTTATTCCCAGTGGTACTTTCTCAAGAGCATAATATCCGTTGGCCCTACTTACCGTGCCAATGCCAGAAGATTTTATGAGCACGTTTGCATACGGCAAGGGTCGTCCTTTGCCATCCGTTATACGGCCTTCTATCTTCACAGTCCGCTGGGCAAGTAAGGGATATGAGTTAAGGAGCATGACCACGATAATTGCGTATCCTTTCATGGATTATCTATGTATCCTCAATATGGCAAAGCCCGCAGAAAGGTCATTACTACCATATGTGCCAAGAATTTCATTTCTTCCAGTGGTTAGCTCCGCGCTTTCCGTGTTTCCAATGAGGTAATAGTTTTGCTTGGGATGGAGCGTAAACACACTATCGCCTACCATGAGCTTCTGCGTTTTCTTAGAGGCGTTGTAGAAGCGTAATCTGCCATCAAACTGTACCTTGAACAGCTCACCTGGAAGATTGCCATAGGATTTCTTTCCACTATATATGTAGAGGTGTTCATTTAGTTTTGTTGGACTATTGATAGTGGGGGCATTTACATTTGCGGAGACGCGTCCACCCAGAAACGAAGCGAAAATAATGCAGGCTGCTGCCGCTACCTTAAGGCTTTTTCTGATTAAACGAAGAACTCGTCCCGTTTTAAGGTTGTTTTTACTACGAATGGATTCCCATATTTCTTCCTTGATTTCTATCTTTTCCTTTGTTGATATGGACAAAGACTCATCAAGGTCATCGGCTTTCAACCAGGCCTCTACTGCTTTTTTCTCCACATCGGTACAAGAATTGTTATAGTATTTAGTAAGTAATGATTTGTTCATCTTGATTTTTGCCATGTCTCTTCAACTTAGGATTCAGCTTTTTTTTAGGTAGTAGCGTAAGGGTGGACAAAACGAAATGCAAAGATTGCGTTTAACGATTTTTTAACATTTTCCAGATTTTTGAATCCCCTTCAAGAAGTAGAACCTATTAGACATAGAAGAAAAGTATCATGGTAGAAATTAGAATCGTACAATTGAAATACTGTATTCTTCGATTGTTCGGAAAGGAATATTGGTTATACTGTCCAAGTAGAGGCAAGCATTACGGTTGTGCTCGTTTTAATTGAGCTAGGGTAGAAAAATCCTTAAGGCATATTGAATTTCTACAACATGCTAAATAGTTGTAAAAAGAAGGAAAGAAGGCCTAAAACCCTTCTAGTAAGGGCGATTTTCAATTTACGTAGTCCCTTTTTTTTATGGTATTGAACGTTTCTTTCAGTGGTTGATAGTGCTGCTGCGATTTGTTTTGTGTTCAAACCTTTTTCATGACTCAGTTGAAATACTTTCTTTGTAGTAGATGAAAAACCCCTTAAAAGGAAATCCAATTGCTTGTTGAAAAGGGAAATTACTGCTGTTTCATCCGTATTTTGAACTGTTTTTTGTTGTAATATTTCGATTACCTTAAGGTGCTTCTTTTGGGTTTCCCTGTTTCTGAAATACTCGCTTACTTTCATTTTTGCCGAACGTGCCAAGTAATTTTCAATTGAACCATTTATAACGAGTTTTTCCCTCCTTTGCCACAAGGAGGAAAAAATATCTTGAGTCATATCTTTTGACAGTTCCCTATCCCCCGTATTGTTTACGCATATGGCATATACAGGTTCCCAAAACAAATCATAAAGCTCTTTAAAATCGCTTTCCGTCTTTATCGAGAATTCGGTTGTATTTAGATTTGTCTTGGTTTCCATGTTGGAGAATAACCCGCATGAATATAGGTTTATGACCTATCAAATAAAAATTGTTTAGAATTACTCTAAATAAAAATTAATGATTATCTCTAGATTAGAGTATTGAAAATCAGATATTTATATCAATGTTCTATGTTAAATTAAATTTTTGTTAAAGTTTTTAAGGAAATAATTAAACAAATTTGGTTTTCAAATATTCCATTGACTCCGTACTTGAAAACTTATTGAGTTTGTTAATTTTAAAAATCCAATAGTACGTTTCTCGCCTTTTTTGGCTGCGTCGTTAATAGGTTGTTTATGGGATATTCTTGTATGAAATTCTGTTTCATTTCCCATTTTGATTTCAGCTAGTCAAAGATTATGGTAAGTCTTATTGCAATTACCTTAATTTCTTTAAACTTTAAAATTCAATGGTATCTGGAAACCTTTGCTGAAAAATAATTAAAAAAGTACGATAAGTGGTTTCGTCAGCGGGACAAGGAATGCAAAGCAACAAGGTTTGAAATTGAAGAAATATTTTTTAAAACAGCAAGTTAGCCCTAATTTGATTTCAATTTACACCTTGCCATCAGAAGGCTATATAATCAAAACAGGATTCATACTCAAAGTGCAAGAGTAGGGATTTGGGATTCTGTAAAGTGCTAAATAACCATGACTCTCCTACTTTTTGGTGCTATTTATTTTAAAAAGTGTTCACTTTTCTCCACTGACGGCAAATTTTTTGGAAATAAAAAAGTCCCAAAAGTAAAAAACCTCTTTTTCTTTTTTTGTTTTTTGGGTTTTCATGTGGTTTCAGGACAGAAAGCCGTTCAGGTCAATTACGTCAATACCCCACTGAAGGTGGTATTGGCCGACTTGGAGGAAAAAACAGGTCTGCTCTTTTCCTATTCCGATGAACGCATTGCAGATATCACTATCACGAAAACAGCAGCTTCCATAGAGCTTAATGAATTTTTGGAATTTATCAATTCAAACACTGGGTTGGTATTCGAGCGCATCGGTGAAAATCAAATTATTATTAGTTCCCCTGACCTTAAGAGCTCGATTTGTGGCTATCTATTTGACATCATTTCCAAAGCTCCCTTGCCCTACGCCACCATAGTAATCAAAGGCACTAATAAGGGTTTTACAAGTGACGAAAACGGTTATTTCTCAATTGAAGACGAAACACTTACCAACGGGGTACTCCTGCAATATATCGGCTATGCAACCCAGCAGGTATTTCCTAATGATTTTGAAACATCCCAATGCAAAAACATTTTTCTAAACCCTCAGGCAGAATCCTTACGCGAGGTTATTGTGAAATCCTATCTTATTGCCGGTATCGACAAAAACAAAGACGGGTCAATTAGCCTTTCGGTTTCAGAACAAGCCCCATTGCCCGGTAATGTAGAACCGGATGTATTTCAGTCGGCGCAGTGGCTTCCTGGGATTACAACGGTTAACGAAACGGTCTCTGATATTCAAATACGTGGGGGATCTCCTGATCAAAATTTGATACTTTTCGATGGAATTAAGCTCTACAATACGGGACACTTTTTTGGAATGCTCTCCATTTTTAATCCAAATATTACTTCCGATGCCAAAATTTTTAAAGGCGGGGCGAATCCCGAGTTTGGCGATCGAATTTCAGGGGTCATTGATATTTCAGGAGAAATCCAGATTCCCCTAAAAATGAATGGTGCCATTGGCGCGAATGGCACACAAGCAGATGCCCATGTCAAGGTGCCTTTGGGAAAAAAAGTGGGCTTTGTAGCTTCAGCTAGACGTTCGTATGCAGACATTGCAGGGTTGGGTACACCAACGTTTGACGCCATTTCCGAAAAAGTCTTCCAAAATACCGTGGTAGGCAATGTCTCTGCCAATGACAACGATGAGGACCTGGTAGAAGGTGAAGAAACGTTTTTCTTTTATGATACCAATGCAAAGTTCATTTTTAGGCCATCGGAGACTGACAGTATTTATCTGAGCGGTTTATTGACTCGGAATGATTTGAATTTTCGGTTACAAATTGATGAAAACCTCGAACGTGATATATTGACCAGTGAAAATAATGGTGTAAGTTTCGAATGGAAAGGAAAAAGAGGAGAACACCTCAAACATGGCATAAGTACGTATTACACGAATTATGAAAGCACCTATCAAAATCTATTTAGCGCCCCCAATGGTTTTGCCGAACGAAACCTTCGTAGAAATTCGGTAAAGGATTATGGCATAACAACGAGTCTAGCTTACCTTTTTTCAGAAAAACACAAGGTACAGCTTGGCTATCAATGGTTTACCAATGATGTTTTTTATCAAATTTCTGGTGATGAAGATGGAAACCCCGAATCAGGCAACGACAGTTTCAATGAACTTTTGTCGCGTAAAAATACCACCAACTCCGTGTATACCGCATATACCTACCGTCCACAAAACAGAGGATTTGTCAATCTCGGTATACGGGTCTCCCAATTTTCTTTGCTGGATGATTGGTATTGGGAACCCCGGCTAAATTTCGAATACCCGATAGGTAAAACAATACGCCTCAAATTGACCGGCGAACAACGCTACCAGACCATTAGCCAACTTGTTGAATTTGATGACACCCGCTTACGGTTACAAAGCGGTATTTGGACCTTGACCGATAATGAAAACTTTCCGCTATTGGAAAGCACCCAATTTTCTACTGGACTACTTTTTGATTCCAACGGTTGGACCTTGGACATTGATGGGTATTTAAAAAACATTGACGGGTTGACCACCTTTACCAATGGGTTCGCCAATGCCGAACAATCTTATTCCATAGGTTCCAGTATCATTTTTGGGCTGGATGTTTTACTGAAGAAAAAACTGGGCAACTTTAACTTTTGGTTGGGCTATACCCATAATAATGTAGACTATGAATTCGCTGAAATTGATGATGCCTCGTTTCCAGGAAACAATGATATCACCCACAACCTAACGCTATCCAACGTTTATGAAAATGGAAATTGGAGACTTTCCCTGGGTTGGAACTATAGAACAGGAGCCCCATTTACCCAGGCTACTGGATTTAATAACATGAGCAACGATATCATTTTTGGACCTATCAACGGAGAGCGATTTCCTGATTACCATCGACTGGATGCTTCAGCACAATATCGTTTTCGACTCTCCTCAAAAAATCAATCCTCCGGAATCATAGGGTTCTCACTTCAAAATATTTACAATCGCCAAATTCCGCTTTCCGTTTTTTACCAATTGGATTTTAATCCAGAAACCGGACAAGAAGAGTTGGAACAATTGGAGCAACTGTCTTTAAGGTTTACCCCAAATTTTTTATTACGATTTAGTTTTTAGGGGTAGGGTCTTTTTACCCAAACCTGTTCCCATGGTAGAAAGCATAAAATCTGCGATGTCATGAAATCTACCACGACCACTTTTGATGGAAAACCCTTAGTTTTTCTGCTATGCCTTTTCATATGCTTTGTTACAAATGCCCAGCTACCGTTACCTATTTCGAGCCCGTTGAATCTATTGCGTCCAAATGAAGCCACTCATGTCGTTCAAAACTCAGGAAGCTGGAGTTCCGTATCTACTTGGAGCAATAGTACAATTCCAACCCAAGGCGCAAAAATCCATATCCCTTCCGGTCTTGTTTTAACGGTTGACGGCGAAATCAATACGCGAATAAAAATCATTAGAAACGATGGAAAGCTACAATTTTCAAATACAGTTAACACCGCTCTTAATGTAGAAACCATTGTTCAGGGTATGTCCGGTGAATTGGAAATAGGCAACGCGACCCACCCGATTCCCGAAGGGATAACTTGCAAAATCACCATTATTGATGAAGGTGACATACAATTAGGTACCGACCAATGGGAAAAAGGCTTGGTGTTGATGGGAAAGACGGTGGCGTATGGCATGCCAAAGGATGCTTGGGCTACCGTTGCCATCAATCCTGCAGCTGGTGAGACCGGACTAAGTTTACAAAATGCACCTTTGGGTTGGCGGGTTGGTGATCGAATTGTTATTGCAGGAACCGACCCCATTGATAATGCCAGCGATGAAGTAGCCACTATTGCATCCATTAATGGTTCAACAATACAACTTAGCCGACCGTTGACCAAAAATCATCTTACCCCCTCCAATGACCTTAAAATCCATGTTGCCAACCTTTCACGAAACATTATCATCACCTCAGAAAATGCCACTGGAAATAATGGTTTGGACCGAGGACATATCATGTTCATGCATACCCTCGATGTTAATTTTAACCATGTAAAACTCCATAAAATGGGCAGGACTAGAAAGGATAGACCCATAGATGACTGGACCTTGGGTGAGGAAGATGAATTTGTTAACGGTGCAAGAACCAATGTAAGGGGTAGATATTCCATTCACTTTCATAGGGGTGGTATTCATCCATCATTAACACCGGCTACTATCAAAGGTTGCGTGGTAGAAGACGATCCAGGTTGGGCCTATGCCAGCCATTCTTCTTATGTGCACTTTGATAATAACGTTTCCTACAATGTTATCGGAGGGGGTTTCCAGACGGAATCCGGTGATGAATTGGGTTCCTTTACGAACAATATTGCCATTCGGACGGTCAATACGGAATATCCCGTGCGTTTTGAAGCACCCGATAATGCTCCCGACACCCGAGAATCTGCACAAGACTTTGCCTTTCAGGGAGATGGGTTTTGGATTCATGGCGGTGGAGTCTCTTTGAGTGGAAATGTAGTATCCGGGGCCTCTGGTCACGCTTTTATTTATTGGCCCGAAGGCTTGATAGAACCCGGTTTTCCATCAGGTACCTTTCGCAACACGTTCAGACCTGAAAATTTAGGATTACCCGGCAGTATTAATGCCATTGATAATGAAGCTGGATTGGCCACGGGTTGGGTATCCATTGCAGGATTCAGTAACAACATGGCTTACTCCACCAGTATTGGTTTGGCAAGCTATTATTTGCACACTACCTTTTTTAACGATATAAATGATTATGACTCTAATTATATCGCTACGATTCATTCCACTTTTGACGGTTTTACAGCTTGGAACATTGCCAGGGATGGGATACAACTTCATTTTACAGAGCGGGTAACGCTGAGAAATATCAGGTTAATCAATAATAAGGGTAACAACATTTCAAGGGGAATATGGGCCAGCCACTATAGGGCCATGGAAAAACAAGTTTTTGATAACGTTCGTGTTGAAGGTTTTGGAACCGGATTGCTACTGCCCACACAAGGCAAAGTAACCGTAACCAAGGGATATCTGAAAAACGGAGTGAACATGTACATTCCTTCTACAGGGTTGTCTTATAGGGATATGCGAATAGAAGGGCTGACCACGGAACTTGACACCAATTTTAACAATCCTGTGGATATAAAAATGGAGGCCTTTTTCACTCCGCCAGAAGATAAATATCCGGCCTACTTCTTGCTTCCTGATAAAATCATTTTGAACTACGGCAATTATCAAAATCAACGCTTGTTTTTTGATGAGCAAGCAGCATCTTACACCCCATTGCCCTTGGATACCGAGCCTTATACCTTTTTTGAGGAAACACGTTATATCCTACCCGAATTTGCCGGCAAAAACAATCAGCAGACACAAAATGAGTATCAAATGTCTTTTGGGGGTTCACTATTGCCAGAAGATGCCATAGCCGTACCTGAAATTTCAGGTGGTAAAATTAGGGAATGGCAGAACGAAACCCTTAATATTCCCGTATGTGTGGAGTTCTTGAAGGAAACACGATTTGAAGAGATAAATACGTGCATCCAAAGTGCAGGCAATACAAAGGTGGCTAGGTCATTACCGAATTACAACCATTTGACGGGGATGATTGATCTGGACAACAGCAACCCTGAATCTGGGGAAAACCCCAATGATGCAAATCCTGAAGATATCTTGGTGGTTTATCCCAATCCTACTAGAGGCATTATTTCATTATCCGGCGCCCCTGATAATTTTCAGGTTACTGCGTTTACTATTGATGGGCGATTCATCGGGACCTTTTTTCCTGCTGGAAATTCACCGCAAATTAACGTTTCCGGTCTACCAATAGGATTGTATTTGCTAAAAATCAAAAACCTTGATGACGGCAAAGACGAAGTCAAGAAAGTTATAAAATTGAACTAGAAACAAATAAGAATTTATCATGAAAAACATCTTTAACACCTTTCTTTTCCTTCTTTTAGTTTTTCTTTTCTCTTGCTCAAATGATGATGGGGAATCTATTGCTATGGAAGAGCTCCAAAATCCTACAACTTCCACCAACTTTATTATGCCTTTGGGCGCGTCAAGGGTACAGGGGCTTCGGCCTGAATTTGAAAGCTATCGCTATGAACTTTGGAAATTGTTGGTCGATACTGGTGCAAATTTTGATTATATCGGCACTCAAGAGGATGAGGCTTCCTATCCCATATACAACAATCGTTCTTTTGATATAGACCACGAGGGTCGAGGGGGATGGACATCAGGGCAAATTCTGAACGAAATTGCATCTTGGATAGCCCAAACAGGAGTACCGGATATTGTACTTTTTAGTTCTCCTGCCGGGAATGACGCATTGGAGGGGCTTCCGTACGATGCTGCTCTGACAAACATCAATGGTACTATCGATGCCATCCAAGCGTTAAACCCTAATGTGACCATTATCATGGAGCAGTTGGCTCCAGCAAGAAGTGACCAAATGACACCCCAGTTGACCAACTATTTCAACAACCTGCAAAGAGATGTTGTGACCATTGCCACTGCTCAAAGCACCGCCAACTCCAACGTATTGGTAGTGGATATGGCCACTGGTTTCACAGATGCGATGCTAGCGGATGATGTGCATTACAATGAAGCTGGGGCACAATTTATAGCCAATCGCTATTTCGAAGTACTTCAAGGTATTTTGATGGAGTGACCTTGGTATTTCCTTCGCCCTTGGTCACATCTTGTCTTTTGACTAAGGGTATCCACGGGATAAAAAGCGCTATTCCGATTGCCATTCTCCTCAAACAAGGGCAGTCATTGCTTTGGCTTCCGTTATCCGTGCCGTCATCCATATCCTATTCAGTAATATCATCGTTCCTTCACCATTGAAATTTTCGTCATCTTGGTTATTTACAACTTCTTCTTGCATTAGGTCGTCGACCACAGTCTCATCTTTCTCACAAGAAACAACTTCGTTCAATGAACACAAATAATGCATTCCCTAAAAAAATTTAGAGGGGGGGGGTGGGGTAAATCCTTTTTTTCCTGTTCCCTTTTAAAAACCATGTAAAACCCAAATCAATTATGCAAAAAGTTGTACTCCTTATTCCATTTATTTTTTACAGTTTTTGCTTGCAAGGTCAAACCCATAGTGATTTTCTTGGAGCGGGACATGATAATGGTATCACGGTAACCACAAGTCATAACGACAATGCAACGACAACTGGTGACAAATCTGTGGACGGATTTGAAGTTGTTAATACCAATGCGTTGGTAGATGCCTCCCGTTTTTTGGCGCAAGCTACCATGGGCTATGACTACGAGACGATTCAAATGGCTGCTGCCATGGGTTTTGAAGCCTGGATTGATGAGCAGTTCAGCCTACCCAGACAGTCCTATGAAGATTTAGGTGAAATCATTGCAGAAGCTGGTGAAGAAGGTCAGGGCTGGTCCAATTACAGGTCCGCTTGGTGGAACTATGTGCTTAGTTCCCCTGACCAACTTCGCCAACGAATGAACTACAATCTGAGCGAACTTTTGGTAGTTTCAGGCTTTGGAAATGACTTCTTTGAAGATGTGGGAAACCTCAGTAACGTATACTATGATATATTGGGCGACCATGCTTTTGATAATTACCGAACGCTATTGCGCGATATCAGTTTGAATCCCTCCATGGGTATTTATCTAAGCCATTTCAATAACCCGAGGTCAGACCCCGCAAATAATATCCATCCCGATGAAAACTATGCCCGCGAGGTCATGCAACTATTTTCCATTGGTCTATACGAACTGAACAATGATGGTTCCCAAAAATTGGACGGTAATGGCAATTTCATCCCAACCTACGATAATGATGATATCCGTGAATTTGCCAAAATTTTTACCGGTTTTGGGGACGGTCGGCCCGAAGGGCAATGGGGAATTGATATCGGGGAATTGGATTTGGATAGCTTCTCCACGTATCCCATGAAAATGTACGAACAGTGGCATGAGCCAGGAGAAAAACGCTTGCTTAATGCTCAGGTGGTGCCAGCAGGCCAAACAGGGCTACAAGATTTGGAAAGTGCCATTGACAATTTGTACAACCACCCCAATGTAGGACCATTTATTGGGAATGCACTAATACAGTTTTTGGTGACTTCCAACCCCAGCCCTCAATACATCAACAGTGTGGCCAATGCCTACAACGATAACGGCAATGGTGTACGTGGGGACATGCAAGCTGTTATCAAAGCCATTCTTTTGGACAATGAAGCACGTAGTTGCAATCCTCTTTCAAACCCGACAGCTGGAAAGATGAGGGAACCTTTGCTCCGATTTACAAACTATCTAAGGGCTTTCAATGCCCAAAACCAGACTTTTCTTGTCGATAATATGTTGGATTGGATTCAAGCTACCGGTCAAGCACCAGTATACTCCCCCAGTGTATTTAACTTTTTCCTTCCGGCCTACCAGCCCCAAGGCGACATAGCCAGGGCAAATTTGGTGGCTCCGGTTTTTCAAATACACAATTCCTCAACATCCATAGGCTATGTCAATAAAGTAGATGAATGGGTTTTTGAAGAATCCTTTATAGAAATGACCAACCCTACCACGGACCTTACTGATGAAATGGATTTGATAGACGACCCCACAGCACTTGTAGCGCGGCTGGATATTCTACTGGCTTGTGGCCAACTCTCGAACACAACAAAAACCATTATTGTAAATGCTTTGGAGCAACTGGATGCCAACGATGACCGATTGGCCCTAGCAATGTATTTGACCATGATCGCTCCAGACTACGCCATACTCAAATAAAACCATTAAATAACCATTTGGACCTCGTCCACTTATAAAAACTTTGTTATGGGAAAACACCACCATATGAGTCGTCGCAAATTTCTGGGTACGGCCAGTTGTGCCGCCATAGGAACTACCACCTTTTATTCGACCCTCTTTAATCTGGTCATGGCAAACGCCGCCGCAGGCCGAACGGCAAAATACAATCTCAATCCAGCCAATAACAACTATAAAGCCTTGGTCTGCATACTTTTGGCTGGGGGTAACGATTCGTTCAACATGCTCGTGCCAACGAGTAATTCAGCATACAATGCCTATGCAACTACCCGTTCCAATTTGGCCCTGGCACAAAATACATTGCTTGGCTTGACCCCAACCTCAGGGAGTCAAATTCCACTAGGTGTACATCCCGCGATGCCTGAAGTACAGCAATTGTTCAATAATGGAGATTTGGCCTTCGTGTCAAACATCGGCACCTTGGTGGAACCCACTACCCTAGCCCAATACAACAACGGCTCGGCAAACCTGCCCTTAGGGCTGTTTTCCCATGCCGATCAGATACAGCAATGGCAAACTTCTGTTCCCAACAGCCGCTCTGCTCAGGGCTGGGGCGGACGCATGGCAGATATTCTGCAAGCCATGAACAACAACCAAAACATTTCCATGAGCATCTCGCTTTCTGGAAGAAACGTGTTTCAATCTGGGAATTCCACAGCCGAATACACCATAAGAAACCAAGGTACTGGGAGCATAGGAATCACAGGATATGGACAATCCAATGTATTGGACCAGTTGCGTACCCAAGCGGTGGACAATCTTATGGAACAACAATACAATGATATTTTTAAGAAAGCCTACGCTGATGTAGTCAACAATGCCCAAGACACCCACGAAATTTTTAGTACTGCTGTCGGTGGGGTGAATCTAGCGACCCAATTCTCACAGAGTGAACTCTCCCAAAGCTTGCAAATGATTGCGCGCACCATAGCTGCACGCAACAGTCTTAATGTATGTCGCCAGACCTTTTTTGTCACCTTCGGCGGTTGGGACCATCACGACGAGCTGACCAATAATCAAAATGCCATGTTGGGTGTTGTGAGTCGGGCATTAAATGAATTCAATACTGCCATGAACGAGTTGGGCGTGGGCAATGATGTGACCACCTTTACCATTTCTGATTTTGGAAGGACGCTGACTTCTAATGGCAATGGAACCGACCATGCTTGGGGTGGCAATGTCATGGTGATGGGAGGTAGTGTAAACGGGGGACAGGTGTATGGCACCTATCCTGATTTGGCACTGAACAACTCTTTGGATGTGGGTAACGGGGTGCTGATACCAACCCTATCCACCGATGAATATTTTGCAGAATTGGCCCGATGGTTTGGCGTAACGGATACCGATTTATTGAACATCTTTCCCAATCTGCTCAACTTTTATACGCCAAGTTCCGCACCCCCTATTGGATTTATGCAAGTATAGCGGCATTTCCAGCGAAGTAGTTCTTTAAAAAAATAGCCATGAAACAAATTTTACCTCTTTTACTTTTTCTAATCACCATACAATGGACAAGCGCACAATGCACAACACCAGAAATGACCATTTGGCAAAATACCTGGCAGTCTTGCCAAACGTCCACAAATCCAAACACTAATCGACCATCAGGTCATTGGATTCAATACGATTTAGGATCAGAGCGCGTCATTTCAAAAGTGCATGTGTGGAACGTCAATGACCCTTCCCAATTGAATAACGGGTTCAGAAGCGTGACCGTTGATTACTCCGATGACGGGGTCAATTGGACACAATTAGGTACCTATGACTTTCCACAAGGAACAGGGACCCCAGTCTATAGTGGCTTTGAGGGTTTTGATTTTCAAGGACAAAAAACACGTTATGTTTTATTGACCGCTAATTCCAATTGGGGAGGAAGTTGTTATGGTATCGCTGAAATAAAGTTCAATCTAATGCTTGACTTAGATGAGGAAAACAATCCTGATATAGAGGATGAGGAAGATGAAGATATGGATGGCGAGGGGAACGATGACCCAGAAGAAGATGCGCAAGCGGGCGAAATGGAAGAACCACTGCCCGATGAACCTAGGATGGTGATTTTTCCCAATCCTGCCAGGAGTCAGGCAAATGTATTGTTTGAAAGTCCAAATGCAGTACGAGGCCAACTACAAGTGTTTACTATTTTAGGTCAACTTCTATACTCTAATCCAGTAGAGGCATTTCCTGGAGAAAACCAATATTCCCTACCTACTGATCGGTTTTCTTCAGGAATTTATTTGGTACGCCTTCAAACCAACGGAGCAAATGACGGGATAGTGAAAAAGTTAATTGTAAATAAATGATATCGACCTGACTTTATATCAAAGCTTCTTTACGGAAATAATTTCGCTAAACCCCTATTTTTAGCGAAACAAGCACCTATCTAAAGGTAACGAAAAAACCTGTGGAAAATAGAAAAACCCCAGAAACACTGGGGCTTTGAAGTGGTGATCGCGATAGGATTCGAACCTATGACCGTCTGCTTAGAAG
>JBCCKH010000006.1:0-221426 GCA_039027495.1 Bacteroidota bacterium | reverse complement strand
TTGAAAATCTAGGTGGCCATGGCGACGGGGTTCACCCCTTCCCATCCCGAACAGGGAAGTTAAGCCCGTTTGCGCCGATGGTACTGCCACACCAGGTGGGAGAGTAGGTAGCCGCCTCCTTCTAACCCTCCTTAGTCATAACGACTTCGGAGGGTTTTTTTTATGCCCTATTATCAGGTCTTAGGAATTTCTAAAATTCATATCTTTCCCTATGACCCACTCAACTCCAAAGTACTATGGCGCTGTAGCCTATGTGCTGATTACCTTTTTCTTTATTTCCTTTTTGACCAATATTCTCGGAGCATTGAACCCTAGCGCTTCAGAAAGCTTTCAGCTTAACAAAACCATGGTTTCTTTCTTACCCTTCGCGTTTTTTTTGGCGTATGGAGTAATGTCAATTCCTGCGGGACTGCTGCTTGAACGAATAGGACAAAAGAAATTGTTGCTTATGGCCTTTCTTCTGGCACTTATGGGTTCATTATTGTTTGTTTTGTTGCCAACCTTTACGTTCTTTTTAATTGCCTTGTTCACCATCGGTTGTGGCATGGCCATACTGCAAGTTGTAATTAATCCATTGCTTCGAATTGCCGGTGGAGAGGAAAACTATGCGGTAACCTCAGTATTGGGACAATTGTGTTTTGGGTTGGCTTCATTTGTAGCTCCGCTGGTTTATAGTTGGATGATAGTGGAAATGGAAAAAGCAAATACACTAGAAACATTTTCAAATCAACTTTTTGGGCACCTGATTGCTGCTAATTTGAGCTGGGTAAGCATCTATGGCATTTTTGCCGCATTCGCTATTCTTTTGTTTGGTATTACCTTTTTGTTGAAACTCCCTGAGGTCTCACAGAACGAAGAAGAAAAACTTGGAAGCATTGGTACCTTTAGAAAGCTATTGCAATCCAGAACGGTCATTTTGTTTTTTCTTGGGATTTTCGCTTATGTGGGAGTAGAGCAGGGCATATCTTTTTGGATATCCAAGTTCATGCAACAGTACCATGGATTGGATTTTGAAACGGTTGGAGCATCCATTGTTTCCAACTTTTGGGGCTTGATGACCCTTGGGGGTATCGCTGGTTTGGTTCTTTTAAAAATCTTCGACAGCAAGTTGATTTTGAAACTATTCACCGTCCTTACGATTCTAAGTTTTTTGGGTGCAGTATTCGGTTCCGTGAACTGGGCAGTTTATGGGTTTCAAGCGTGTGGTTTTTTTATGGCGGTGATGTACCCCATAATCATATCTCTAGGTTTGAATTCCCTTGAACAACATCATGGTACCTTCGCAGGAATTCTAATGACCGGAATAGTGGGCGGTGCCGTTTTTCAGCTCCTTATTGGTTTTTTGAGTGATATTACTTCTTTACGCATCGGAATCTTGTTTAACTGCATAGGATTGTTGTACATCCTTTTCCTTGGTTTCTGGGCCAATCCACTTATCAAAAACAAAAAGTTGAAGCGATAATGTTATATTCTTCTAATAAAAGTAGGTAAAATCTTACATTTTTATATATTTGGTTCGTCTCAGCTTACAAAGCCGTTCCCCCGAACCTTTGAAAGTGCTATGGTATTCAGTAGTTAACCAAAACACTAAATACCATGAAAAAAACTTTACTTTTTTTATCCGTTCTTTTCACGACGGTTTTTGTTTCAGCACAATCGTGCAACTGCGATGTGACCTTATCGGGTCTGTCCAGTACAACCTTAAATTTGGTTTGGGCTTCGCAGGTCAGCTATTCGCCTGGGGATACCATTTGTATACCCGCCGGGAATTATGCTGGAATTCGATTTTATGATTTCGAAGGAACAGCTGGTAACCCTATCGTATTTAAGAATTGTGGTGGTCAGGTCGTATTGAACGAAACCGCCTATTCTGCACTCGAGTTCAAAAACAGCGAATACATTCATCTAACAGGTTCTGGAGATAGCGGCCATACCTACGGGATTAAGATTAACGGAACGGGTTCCTGGTCTATGGGGGTGGTGCTAAGTGCGCTTTCAACGGATGTTGAAATGGATCATATTGAAGTGGCATCAGCTGGTTTTGCGGGATTCATGGCCAAAACGGACCCTGATTGTAGCAAACCTGATACCTGGCGCTCCAACGGTTTTGTGATGAAAAACTTGAACATCCATGATAATTATATCCACGATACGGGCGGGGAAGGAATGTATATCGGATTTACCATCGGCTACAAGCTGGATGGTGGCAGGAATTGTAGTGGTACTTCAGTTTATGGTCATTGGCTGGAACATGTGGATGTTCATCACAATATCGTAGAAAACACAGGTTGGGATGCCATTCAGGTGAATTTGGCGCATTTGGACGCCAAAGTCAGAGATAATGAAATTTATAACTATGGAACAGACGGCCGTTGGGGACAGGCTTTTGCCATGAGTTTGGGTGGCGGAACCTATGAAGTGTACAACAATTATATTGAAAATGGCCCACTTGAAAAAGGTTGGGGTATGCAAATCATCAATGGGGAGAGTGGCACCAAAGTGTTCAACAACATTTTTGTGAAGCCGAAAATGCACGGTATTTTTCTGCATCATCGCCATGAGTTTGTTGATGATACGGAAGGATATTATATCGCGAACAATACGATTATTGAACCTGAACGCGCTGGAGTGCACTACAATACTACGGTCTTACATCCGGTTGACCCTGCGGACCTGTATCGCAACCAAAGCGAAGTACCAACCCATTTTGTAAACAACTTGGTGGTTGACCCAGGTTATGACTTTGAAGGGGGAAACACTTGGAAGCAGAATCAGGAAAGCTATTTTGATTTTAATGAAAGGGCGACACGCGATAGTTTATTAACGAAAATTCATCATAATATCATGACGCGCCAGATTGATACTTTGGACCTTGAAGATGTCTTGAATAATGATTATCGTCCCGCTACAGATAGTTCAGCGGTAGTAAATGTAGGCGATAACCTGACTAGCTGGGGAATTACTTTTGATAAGAATGATGCTTCAAGACCTTCGGGAACAGCCTTCGATATTGGGGCCTTTGAGTTTCAATTCTCCGTACCCTTACGAGCTCAGATTCCTGAAGAAATTGAAACGTATGACGTGATTTTGGAAGAAACACCAAAAACTATCTTTTATCCGAATCCGACCTATTCCACCTTTCGAATGGATAATAGCAAATATGAAACGGTTCAACTTGAGTTGATTTCATTGGATGGAAAAGTGGTTTACAGCGGGGAATATCGCATGGGAACCGATTTCAATGTGGAGGAATTCACCAAAGGGATGTATTTCCTCAAAATGACGACGGCAGAGAAAACCGAAGTGCATCGATTATTGATACGCTAACAACTCTCTTGATATATTTTGGTTAAGGGGTGTTTTGAAAGCTAATACAAGGTCAAACTGAACTTGATTCAGTTTCTGAAAAATCTAGGAATAGGGTCTAAAGATTCTGAAATGAATTCAGAATGACGTTGTTAAGAAACTTAAAACACCTCTTTTATATTCTGGGTAAATCACCCTCACCTTTTAAAGGTAATTGCGAAACCCCCATCAAATATTTGTCCACATGGTGTGCGGCTTGTCTACCTTCGGATATGGCCCAAACAATCAAAGATTGTCCGCGACGTTGGTCCCCGGCGACAAAAATACCTGGTACATTGGTTTCATAATTCTGCGTGGAAGCTTTTACATTGGTTCGCACGTCCATCTCCAAACCAAGTTGTTGTGAAATAACAGTTTCTGAGCCGGTAAAACCTAAAGCAAGTAATACTAAATCGCAGGGCCATTCCTTTTCTGTCCCTTCAATTTCCTTTAAGATAGGACGTTTGCCTTTTTGCGGTACCCATTCCACTTCAACTGTTTGTAAAGCTTTTAGATTGCCTTCATCGTCTCCAACAAAAGCCTTTGTTGCAATACTGAATACTCTATCTGCTCCTTCTTTATGGGAAGAGCTCGTTCTGAGACGCATGGGCCAAAACGGCCAAGGTTGATTTTCTGGACGGGCGGTGGTTCCCTTGGGCATAATTTCAAAGTTGGTTACCGAAGTTGCCCCTTGCCGTATGGAAGTTCCAATACAATCAGAACCGGTATCTCCTCCGCCAATTACAATAACTTTTTTATCCTTTGCGGATAGTTCTTCACCTTTATAGGGGACTCCGTCAACTTTTCGATTGTTTTGGGGTAAAAATTCCATCGCCTGGACCACACCTTTCAAATCTGCTCCAGGAATAGGAAGTTGACGTTTTACCGTAGCACCACCACACAAAACCACCGCATCAAATGTGTTTTGCAATTCAGTGGCTTCTACATCCACGCCGATATGAATACCGGTTTTGAATCGAATGCCTTCGGCTTCCAAAACTTCCAATCTTCTATCGATAATATTTTTTTCCATTTTAAAATCAGGGATACCATAGCGTAAGAGTCCCCCAATTTTTTCATCTCGTTCAAAGACGGTAACCCCATGTCCTGCGCGGTTCAATTGCTGTGCGGCAGCTAGTCCGGCAGGCCCTGAACCTACCACGGCAATATTTTTGTAGGTTCTTTTGGCTGGAGGGTTGGGGGTAATCCAACCGTTCTCAAAGGCAGTTTCCACAATATTTTTTTCAATGTTTTCAATGGAAACCGGGTCTGCGTTTATACCCAAAACACAAGATTCTTCGCAGGGTGCTGGGCATAGTCTTCCCGTAAACTCTGGAAAGTTGTTCGTGGAATGTAAAATTCTGGCCGCTTTTTCCCACTTTCCTTGATACACGGCATGATTGAAATCTGGAATCAAATTTCCAAGAGGACATCCACTATGGCAAAAGGGAATACCACAATCCATACAGCGGGCACCTTGTTTGCCCATGTCATCTTTGTTTAGCGGTACGGTAAACTCTTTATAGTTTTGAATTCGTTCTTCGACAGGTTTGTAGGCCTCAACCTTTCTGTCAAACTCCATAAACCCTGTAATCTTTCCCATCTCTCTTAGTCTTGTGATTGAACGCTTTCTTTTTCTAACCTGATAAGAGCTTGTCGATACTCTTCAGGGAACACTTTTATGAATTTGGACAACTCTTGTTCCCAGTTTTCCAAAATGTACTGTGCAATCGGGCTGAGGGTAGCGTTATAATGATTCTCGATAAGTTCTCTTAACGCAGTGATATCTTCGGAGTCTTCCACGGCCAATAGATTCAATGCTTCGCCATTACAACGACTGGTAAAGGTTTTATCTGTATCGTATACATAGGCAATACCACCACTCATTCCGGCGCCGAAGTTTCTACCCACACTCCCCAAGATGACGGCAGTTCCTCCAGTCATGTATTCACAACCGTGGTCTCCGATACCTTCCACGACTGCCTTAGCGCCAGAGTTTCTAACGCAGAAACGTTCCCCAGCTTTTCCATTGATATACGCTTCACCCGCCGTGGCCCCATATAAGGTTACATTTCCAGTGATGATGTTTTTTTCAGGTTGGAGCGTGGAATTATAAGGTACTTTAATAACCAGTTTTGCGCCAGACAAGCCTTTTCCGAGATAATCATTGGTATTTCCGTTGACTACCATGGTCAAGCCACGTGTCGCGAAAGCACCAAAACTTTGTCCCGCTGAACCGGTAAAATTCAACTTCAAAGTATTTTCTGGTAAACCTTCTTCCCCATAGATTTTGGAAATCTCATTACTAATAATGGCTCCAACGGCACGGTCCGTGTTATGAATTGGGAAATCCAATGCAATTTTCTCCTTTCGGAAAAGCGCTGGGTGTGCCTTGGCGATGATATCAAACTCCATGGAATTCGAAACAGCATGGGTTTGCTGTTCAGTATTATATAGCGCGGTATCCTCAGAAACATCAACTTGATACAGAATAGGACTCAAGTCAATTCCAGAAGCTTTGTAGTGGTCAATGGCTTTTTTACGGTCCAATTTATGAACCTGTCCTACCATTTCGTTTACTGTTCTGAAGCCCAATTGCGCCATGATTTCACGAAGCTCTTGCGCCACGAAATACATGTAGTTCACGACATGTTCCGGTTTTCCTTTAAATCTTTTTCGTAGTTCGGGGTTTTGTGTTGCAATGCCTACAGGACAAGTATTTAAGTGGCAAACCCGCATCATGATGCAACCGGAGGCGACCAAAGGAGCGGTCGCAAAACCGAATTCTTCCGCACCAAGCAGACAGGCTACAGCAACATCCCTTCCGGTTTTTAACTGCCCATCACATTCCAATACAATGCGATTCCTCAAATCATTCAGAACCAGAGTTTGCTGCGCTTCAGCAATACCCAATTCCCACGGTAAACCTGCATGCTTAAGGGAAGTTAGGGGAGAAGCCCCTGTGCCTCCATCGAACCCTGAAATGAGAATAACATCTGCTTTTGCTTTGGATACTCCTGCTGCTACGGTTCCGACACCTACTTCGGAAACCAGTTTCACATTGATTCGTGCTTCACGGTTTGCGGATTTCAAATCATAAATCAGCTGCGAAAGGTCTTCAATAGAGTATATATCGTGATGTGGCGGAGGTGAAATCAGTCCTACCCAAGGGGTTGAGTTTCTAGTCTTGGCAATAGCTGGGTTGACTTTAGGTCCTGGAAGTTGTCCGCCTTCACCTGGCTTAGCACCTTGCGCCATCTTAATTTGGATTTCCTTGGCGTTAGTCAGATAGTTGGAGGTAACACCGAATCTTCCCGAGGCCACCTGCTTGATGGCGCTGTTTTTCCAGTCTCCCGATTGGTTTTTATAAAAACGGGTTGAATCTTCCCCACCTTCACCGGAGTTACTTTTTCCACCGATACGATTCATGGCAATGGCCAAGTTTTCATGCGCTTCTTTACTGATGCTTCCGTATGACATCGCACCAGTCTTAAAACGTTTTACGATTTCGGTCCAAGGCTCGACTTCTTCGATGGGAATGGGGTCAAAATTCGAAAATTCAAATAGGCCTCGAATCGTCATCAGGTTTTTGGACTGCTCGTTGACCAATTTTGAGTATTCCTGATAGGTATCCGGTTCGTTTTGGCGAACAGCCTTCTGCAATTTGGCAATGCTCAACGGATTGAACATGTGTTTTTCACCGTCACGCCTCCAACGATATTCCCCTCCAATTTCCAAATCAAGATTGGCGGCCAAATCTTGCTTCTGGAATGCCTTGGCATGACGCTTTGAAATCTCTTTTTCAATTTCGTACAACCCAATGCCCTCAATTCGAGTGGGCGTGTTGGGGAAGTAGCGTTCCACAACCTTGGTGTTGATACCGATGCATTCGAACAGCTGGGAACCTCTATAGGAATTCAAAGTTGAGATTCCAATTTTGTTCATGACCTTCAGAATTCCCTTGCCGACCGCTTTATTGTAATTTTTGATGGCTTCCTCAAAAGTGTGCTCTGGCAAGTTCTTTTCCTTGATTTGTTGCCCAATGATTTCATTTACCAAATAGGGATTGATGGCGCTCGCTCCGAACCCGAAGAGCAGTGCAAAATGATGCACCTCCCTAGGTTCTGCCGACTCGATGATAATGCTTAGTTTGGAACGCTTGCCCAAACGGCGTAGTCCACTGTTGACATAGGAGCAGGCCAAAAGGGCGGGTATAGGTGCCATTTCGGAACTAACCATTCTATCGGAGAGTATGATAATGTTCGCCCCCTCGTCAATTGCTTTGGAAGCTTGTGATAGTACACCGTCCAAGGCTTCTTCCAAACCATTGTGACCTTTGGATACTTCATACAAGATGGATATGGATACCACTTTGTAGTGAGGGCTTCGGTCGTAGTTTTTGATTTTGTCCAAATCCTCTTTTGAAATAACTGGATTTTGGATTTTGAGTTTGCGACAATGTTTTTCGGAGAAATCGAAAATATTGTCATCGCTTCCCAAGGTCAAACTGATATCGGTTATCAGCTCTTCTCGAATACCATCCAAAGGCGGATTGGTCACCTGTGCGAAAAGCTGTTTGAAGTAGTTATACACCAACTGAGGTCTTTCTGAAAGCACTGCTATTGGCGTATCTGACCCCATTGAACCGATAGGCTCTTTGGCATTTTTGGCCATTGGGGTTATAATGGTATTGATGTCCTCGGAGGTGTATCCAAAGGCAGCCGTTCGGGTTTCCAAGGGGAATTCACCAAAGAAGACAGGGCAATCGTTATATGGGATATCACGAAGATGTACCAAGTTTTTATCCAACCACTTGCGATACGGATGTTGTTTTGCGATAAACTCTTTGATTTCCTCATCATTTACGATTCGGCCTTCCTCCATGTTCACCAAAAACATCTTTCCAGGTTCCAAACGCCCATGGAATTCAATATCCTCAGGTTGTAGGTCGACAACACCGGTTTCAGATGACATAATGACGTAGCCTTTTTTGGTTACGGAATAACGTGAAGGACGAAGTCCATTTCTATCCAGAACCGCGCCAATATAGTTGCCATCAGTAAAGGGTATGGAAGCGGGGCCATCCCATGGTTCCATCAAACAGGAATTGTATTCGTAAAATGCCCTTTTGGAATCAGACATCTCGGTATTTTTTTCCCATGCTTCAGGAACTAGCATCATCATCACTTCGGGAAGTGAACGACCTGTCATTAAAAGCAATTCAACAACCATGTCCATGCTTGCAGAATCGGACTTTCCAGGCAGTACGATGGGCAATACTTTTTTAATATCTTCTCCAAACCAATCACTTTCCATCAACTCTTCTCGGGAACGCATTCTGGAAACGTTACCTCGCAGCGTGTTGATTTCGCCATTGTGACACATATATCGGAAAGGCTGCGCCAAATCCCAAGTGGGAAACGTATTGGTTGAAAAACGTTGGTGCACTAGAGCCAAACGCGTTACCACACGAGGGTCCAAAAGATCTTCGTAGTACTTGCTGATATCCTCAGGAACCAGTAGTCCCTTAAAAATGATGATTTTGGTGGAAAGACTAGGCAAATAGAAGAAACGCAGTTGGGAAAGTTTACTTTCTATAATAGTATGCTCCGTTATTTTTCGGGCAATAAAAAGTTTTAGATTGAACTGAAAATCATCAAGGGCATTACCTTTTCCAATAAAGACTTGTTTAAGAAATGGTTCGGTTTCCCTAGCAATTCTTCCCGGGACTGAACGATTCACGGGAACATCGCGCCAGCCTAAAAGTTCTAAGCCTTGTTTTTCAATATTTTTTTGGAAGGTGTCAATACAAAATGCCTTCTGATTTTCTTTTTGGGGAAGAAAAACGTTTCCAACAGCGTAGTCCCCAGGGTTAGGAAGAGTGAAATTGCAAACATCTGTAAAGAAATCATGTGGAATATCAATCAGAATTCCTGCGCCATCGCCTGTTTTGCCATCTGCGCTTACCGCCCCTCTATGTTCCAATTTATCGAGAATCTCAAGGGCTTTGTGAATAATATCATTTGACCTTCTTCCCTTAAGGCTACAAATAAAACCGGCTCCGCAATTATCATGCTCAAATTCGGGCAAATACAACCCCTGACGCTCCAAACCCATAATTATGATATTTATTCAAAAATATCATTTGAACTGAGATTATTTCAACAATTCAAAATAAACTGTAGAAAATCATCAGCATTTGAATTAAGGGTATGAAAAACCTTCAAAATCCAAAAAAATGTAATGTTAAATTAAGATTATTTAAAAATCAGGAGGTATTTGTTACACTACCTATTGGTAAATGGGGTTTTTTACTTGAAGCGACCTACAATTTGCATTCCTCCTATACGCTTTAAGGGGATTCCTTTTCAAATGAACATTTTGTAAGGTACCTACCCCCTAAAATTTAAGGGGTGGTATGGAGAGAGGTTTACTATCCTTTAATAACGCTGCGCGAAATCACTATTTTTTGGATTTCAGAAGTACCTTCATAAATCTGTGTAATCTTGGCATCCCGCATCAAACGCTCTACATGATAGTCCTTCACAAAACCATTACCACCGTGCACTTGTACTGCCTCAACCGTTGTTTCCATGGCCACTTCGGAAGCATATAATTTCGCCATGGCTCCGGATAAATCATAATTTAAACCATTATCCTTGTCCCATGCAGCTTTGTAAACCAGATGACGAGCTGCCTCGATTTTGGTGTGCATATCCGCTAGTTTAAACGCGATGGCTTGATGATTGGAGATTTCGGTACCGAAAGCTTTTCGTTCCTTAGAATACTTTTTGGCCAACTCATAGGCTCCTGCAGCAATTCCAAGGGCTTGGGCAGCAATTCCGATTCTTCCACCGGCCAAGGTTTTCATGGCGAATTTGAATCCAAAGCCATCTTCACCCAATCGGTTTTCTTTCGGAACTTTTACATCATTGAAAATAAGGGAGTGTGTATCACTTCCTCTAATCCCCAATTTGTTTTCTTTGGGTCCTATCTCAAAACCAGGCATGCCTTTTTCAACAATAAAAGCATTGATGCCCTTATGGCCTTTTTCAATGTCGGTTTGGGCAATGACCAGATATACTGAGGCGGAGCTTCCGTTTGTAATCCAGTTTTTAGTTCCGTTGAGAATGTAATGGTCGCCTTTATCGAAAGCTGTTGTTTTTTGGGATGTTGCATCACTACCCGCTTCAGGCTCTGATAAACAAAAAGCTCCAATAACATCACCAGAGGTTAACCCTGGCAGGTATTTTTCTTTTTGCGCCTCTGTACCATATGTTTCCATTCCCCAGCAAACCAAGGAGTTGTTTACGGAGACAATAACCGAGGCTGAAGCATCAATTTTTGATAACTCTTCCATAACCAATACATAGGATAGGGTATCCATGCCGCTGCCACCATATTTTGGGTCTACCATCATTCCCATAAAGCCCAGAGCGCCCATTTTCTTTACTTCTTCGGTTGGAAAACGCTGTGCGTCATCACGTTCGATTACCTCCGGAAGCAACTCGGCCTCCGCAAAATCCTTTGCGGCTTGCTGAATCATCAAATGCTCTTCTGACAATGAAAAATCCATAGTATTGTGAATAATTTAAAAATGCTTTGCAAAGATAAGTTCTAGCGAGATAATTTTTAGTGAAAACGAGGTTTTATTGATAAAAGGGCAATCCGATAGGGTTAGGGTCTTATTAAAGTCATTTTTGGTTTTTTTGAATCAGGATTATGAAGGAAAATGCTTTTTGAATATCTTTAAACCGAAAGGCCAGTCCTTTTGCATTACAACTAAATAAACCAACGAACTCTATGGAAACCCTGTTGATTGTCATCTTCGTGCTAGGCTATCTGGCCATAACCTTAGAACATACCCTTAAAATTGATAAGCTGATTCCCGCACTGGCCATGATGGCCATTTTGTGGGCGATGATGGCTTTTGGTGTTGATGGGTTTTCAACTTGGTTCGATTCTGCCAAGCATACCTTGATGGACAACTTTGGCATGTTGGAACATGAGGAAAAGATGCATTTGTTAGAGGAAACCTTGCTGCACCATCTCGGCAAGACCTCTGAAATTTTGGTTTTCTTACTGGGTGCCATGACCATTGTTGAAATCATAGATTATTTTGATGGCTTCGCAACCATCAAAACGTTTGTGAAAACCCGTAGCAAGAAAAAAATCTTATGGATTTTTGCGTTTTTGGCTTTCATCCTTTCCGCGATTATCGATAACCTTACCGCGACGATTGTATTGATATCTATTTTACAGAAAATCGTTTATGACCGGGATTCAAGGCTTTGGTATGCCGGTCTCATTGTGATAGCGGCTAACGCGGGCGGGGCCTGGTCGCCGATTGGTGATGTGACCACCACAATGTTGTGGATTGGTAACAAGGTGTCTACTGGAAAATTGATAAGTTACTTGCTGTTGCCTTCTTTGGTTTGCATGTTGGTACCAACATTTATTGGTTCTTTCTTGAGTCCATTCAAAGGAACTATTGAGGCGGAGGATGACACACCTCCAAAATCCAAATATGGGCCAAGGATGTTATATCTTGGGTTAAGTGCTATCGTATTTGTTCCTATTTTCAAAACGGTCACCCATTTGCCTCCTTATGTAGGTATGATGTTGTCCCTCGCCGTGGTAGCAACGTTTGCTGAAATTTACAGTAACAAGAAAATTGCCATTTCGTCGGTAGACCCCGATAGTGATGCACATGCGCATCATAGTCCTGTGCATAGCGCATTGACCAAGATTGAACTTCCCAGTATCTTATTTTTCTTAGGGATTTTAATGGCAGTTGCTGCCTTGGAATCTTTGGGGCTATTGTTCAATTTTGCAGAAGGTCTTAAGCAAGGGACGCCACTATTGGGTACAGAAATAGCCGGAACCCAGATTTCGGATTTGGTTGTTATTCTGTTGGGTGTTGGTTCTGCTGTAATTGACAACGTACCCTTGGTAGCCGCAAGCTTAGGGATGTTCTCCGAGCCACTTGACAATCCGTTGTGGCATTTTATCGCCTACTCTGCCGGAACGGGTGGTAGTATGTTGATTATCGGTTCTGCAGCCGGTGTTGTAGCCATGGGGATGGAAAAAATTGACTTTTTCTGGTACCTCAAAAAAATTGCTTGGTTGGCAGCACTTGGATTCATTGCGGGCGCCATTTGTTTCATCGGGATACGAATATTCTTTTAACAAAATACTTTAGCAGTAAAATCTCCGTTATTATTGCAACTTAAATTGGGGATTTTATATGAACTTTTATCAAGAACTCGAATCTGCGGTGGACACCACTGCTGCGATGTCTGAAGAGAAAACACTTTCTGTAATCGATTTGATCGTAAACGGAGGTACGGGAAGTATCGTCATTATTGCGGTACTCTTTGTGCTTTTGTTTGTTGCCTTGTACATCTATTTTGAACGCATATTTGCTATAAAGGCTGCGTCCAAAATCGATAAAAACTTTATGAATCAAATCCGTGACCACGTCACAAATGGCAAATTGGAAGCGGCAAAGCTGCTTTGCGCCCAGACGGATTCGCCCGTTGCCCGCTTAACCGAAAAAGGCGTAGCGCGTATCGGAAAACCCTTGGATGACATCAATACCGCCATTGAAAACGCAGGTACCCTTGAAGTGTACAAATTGGAGAAAAACGTCAGCGTTCTGGCAACCGTTGCCGGTGCCGCGCCAATGATTGGTTTCTTGGGAACGGTAATTGGTATGATTTTGGCATTCCACGAAATGGCTTCCAGTGGAGGCCAAGCCGAAATGGGTTCGCTGGCATCTGGTATTTATACGGCGATGACCACCACCGTAGCAGGTCTTGTAGTAGGTATTATCGCTTATATTGGATACAATCACTTGGTAAATCGAACGGATAAGGTAGTTCATAAGATGGAGGCCAATGCCGTTGAGTTTTTGGACTTATTGAACGAACCGATTTAATCCCGAACCATGAAGTTAAAGGGTAGAAATAAGGTCAGTCCGGAATTTAGCATGTCGTCCATGACGGATATCGTGTTTTTGTTGTTGGTGTTTTTCATGCTAACCTCAAATGCGCCAAATGCTTTGGATTTGCTACTTCCTAAGGCGAAAGGGAAATCGACCAATACGCAGAATGTTTCGGTTACTATCAACAAGAACTTGGAATATTTTGTGAACAACGAGCAGATAAACGAGGAATACATTGAAATTGAATTAAAAAAAGCACTGGAAGGCCAAGAAAAGCCTACCATCATCCTAAGGGCAGAGGAAAGCGTCGCCATCAAAGAAGCTGTGAACGTTATGGATATCGCCAATAGGAACAGTTACAAGGTTATTTTGGCAGTGCGACCCAAGTAATGCCTTTACTAGACACGAGACACAAGAAAAAATCATTTACGCTTACGACCATTCTTTTAAGCGCTTTGCTGCTTATTCTCTTTTACATTGGTCTGACGTACATGGACCCGCCTATCGAAAATGGGATTGCCATAAACTTTGGCACCATGGATTTTGGTTCAGGGAAAGAGGCCCCAAGACCCAAACGGACGCCCCAACCGGTGAAACAGCAAGAACCTATCCCGGTTACCGAGCCAAGCCAACCGGTTTCAGATGCCCCTACCGAAAAAGTATTGACACAAGAAACGCAAGAATCCATTCGTATCAACCAGGAGCGCGAACGCAAACGAAAGGTGGATGAAGCTGCTCGCAAAGCAAAGGCTGAGGCCCAACGCAAGGCCGATGCCAAGCGACGCGCAGAGGAGGAAAAACGTAAAGCCCAAGAAGCCAAAAAGAAAAGTGTAGACGCTTTAATTGGAGGAATCGGAAAAGCTGAGGGTAAAAGTGACTCTGGAGAAGGGGATGACACAAAATCAGGAGACAAGGGCAGCCCAGATGGCGACCCTTATGCAGCCACATATTACGGTCAACCTGGGTCTGGAGATGGTGGTAAAGGTTATGGTTTAAGAGGCCGGTCCCTTTCCACAAGAGGGAAGGTACAGCAGGAATGCAACGAAGATGGGAAGGTTGTTGTGAAAATATTCGTAGATAGACAAGGTCGAGTAATCAAAGCAATTCCTGGCGTAAAAGGTACTACTAATAATGCTCCCTGTCTTTTGGAACCTGCCCGAAAAACGGCAATGATGTATAAATGGAACCCCGATTCCAAGGCGCCAACCAGTCAGGAAGGCCATATCGAGGTTAATTTTAAGCTTGGCCAGTAGTCCAATGACTTATCAAGAAACCTTGGACTGGATGTTTTCCAGACTTCCGATGTACCAGCAAAAGGGTGTAGCTGCCCTTAACCATAAGTTGGATAACATTCAGGCGTTTACATCGTATCTGGGAGACCCTCATAATGATTTCAAAAGCATCCATGTTGCTGGGACCAATGGCAAAGGGTCCAGCAGCCATATGATTGCATCTATATTACAGGAAGCGGGCTATACAGTGGGGTTATATACTTCTCCCCATTTGAAAGACTTCAGAGAGCGGATCAAAGTGAATGGGGAAATGTTGTCGGAAGATGAGGTAATGGCATTTGTCAAAACCCATACACCCTTTTTGGAAGCAAATGATTTGTCGTTTTTTGAAATGACGGTCGGAATGGCCTTTCGATATTTCTCTGTACAAAACGTAGACGTTGCAGTCATTGAGGTAGGGCTGGGTGGACGTTTAGACTCTACCAACATCATTCAGCCTGAAATCTGCCTCATCACCAACATTGGTTGGGACCATCAAAGTATTTTGGGTGATACACTGGAAAAAATTGCTATGGAAAAAGCGGGTATCATCAAACGAGAGGTGCCTGTGGTCATTAGCGAAACCCAAAAAGAAACCCAAGGCATCTTCAAATTGATAGCAGCTCAAAAACGAAGTCCTATTTTTTTTGCCGAAGACTTTGAAGGGGTGGGTTACGAAACGGACTTAAAAGGCGCTTATCAACATAAAAACAAACAGGGAGTGCTCACTTTATTTAAAAAGCTAGAGAACTTTGATGTAAAGCCCGAGCATATTGAAAAAGGACTACTCCAGATTGTGGAAAACACGGGGCTCTTGGGACGGTGGCAAATTCTGGGCAACAAACCCAAAATTATTTGTGATACGGCCCATAACGAGCAAGGCCTGAAAGATGTACTCAAACAACTGAAAAAGGAGAAGGGTCAAACCTTGCATCTTGTACTGGGTTTTGTAAATGATAAAGATGTGGAAGCGTTGCTAAAATTATTTCCAAAAAAGGCGAAGTACTATTTTGTTTCGCCCAACGTGCCTAGAGGCTTGGAAAGCAAAAAGCTAAGGAAAATAGGGAAAAGCATGGGATTAAAAGGGAAGGCGTATGAAAGTGTCAATAAAGGATTGAAAGCAGCTCAAAAAGCTTCCGAAAAAGAAGATGTAATCTTTATTGGCGGAAGCACCTTTACCGTGGCAGAAGTTGTCTAGAGATTTTAAGCATTTTTCTTTTGGTAAAACAAAAAGGATACTATATTTGCACTCCCATTTGCGAAAGCATGGGCGCGTAGCTCAGTTGGTTCAGAGCACCTGGTTTACACCCAGGGGGTCAGGGGTTCGAATCCCTTCGCGCCCACGGAAAAAGCCTCAAGATTCCTTGAGGCTTTTTTATGCTTTGGTTTTAAATGCTTTAAAGGTATTCCGAGGTAAAAAACGCCAAATCCTGACTATCTTCCAAGGTATGGATAATTCCCATCGCCGCCTGTTCTCCCGAAATCATCGCCGCGTTTAAAGAAGCGTTCAGCAGCACATCCCCACAAAGAAAAATTCTGCTGTTCAATCGTGTTTCGGTTTCGGCCAAATTGTATTGCAGATTTTGTATATCCGGGAGGGCTTTGGCTATTTTATAAGATTTTAGGTGGCGCAAAGGCTGTATCCCAAATTGTGATTCCAATTCTCTTTCGACGGCCGGAATCAAATCCGATTCGCTAAGGTTGTGTTCTTGCACAACCGTTACACTTAGAAGCTCATGATTCCCCTTGGTTTTGGCGTCGATGCTATTGGGATAAAAAATATTGTTGACGAGGCTGCCCGTATCTGCCGAAAGCCCGATGATAGGAGAGTCAATGCTCCTTTTTTCAACTTCAAAGTAGAGGGTATCACAGCTTTTCCAGGCAATCGCCTGTTTTTTCAGCGCAGGAATCAATGCGGATGCTTCCGTTGCGACAATGGCCAAATGGTTTTTGTGTACTGTTCCATTTTCCAGATGGATTTCTCCTTCTTTCAGGGTTTTTACCCTACTATCAAGATGGATTTTTGTCTTTTGCAGCTGTTTTTTGAGCTGGTCGGGTATGGCTTGAATACCTCGTTTGGGTATCACTGCAAGTCCCTCTCCAAACATTTTGTAAACGAAACAGAACATCCGACTTGAGGTTTTCAGACGGTCCTCAAGAAAAATTCCTGAAAAAAACGGCTTAAAGAAGGCATTGATAACGGCATCTGAAAATCCATAGTCTTTTAAAAATTCGAGCGTGGTTTGTTCTGGTTGCTCAAAAATATGCTCAAGGGATTCTTTTTTAAGCTTTCGATTCAGTTTCCAAATCAACAGTTTGTCCCGAAAAGAAGCCAAAGGAAAAGTGGACGTCGACCAAAGGAAACCCAAATCTCGCGTAGGGTCCCCAAAAGCGTATTTTTTTCCGTTGCTGGCAATCAAAGCTCCTGAGCGAAGGGGTTGAACTTCCAACGCTTTTGTATCCAGATATTTGGACACCATGGGATATGCTGTCAGCAGTACTTGAAATCCGCGGTCTAGTTGATAGCCCTCGACCACATCGGTGCGTACCCGTCCGCCAACGGCATCGGAAGCTTCAAAAATCTCCGGGGCATATCCATGATTTTCTAAAACAATAGCAGCGGTCAACCCGCTAACACCGGCGCCGATAATGGCAATTTTGTACGCTTCTTTTTCCAACTTTGTTTATTCTTTGGGAGATTTAGATAAACAAAATTACTAGTTTTACCCTTGGATTATAGGTTTTCATGCTATCTTTTTTTGATAACCTGAATCCATTGGCAGTGGCAATCGAATGCAAGAGAAAGAAATACAGGTGGTTTGGTTAAAACGAAATCTTCGATTAGAGGATAATGAACCCATTGCCCGTGCTATTGAAACAGGTTATCCCATTATCTTGTTATACCTTTTTGAACCTTCCCTTGTTGCGGATGAACATTATTCGGAGCGACACTGGAATTTTGTTAAGGAGTCCCTCAAGGATATGAATGAAAAGCTGAAAGCCAATGCTACCGCGGTCTGGGTGGTAAAAGAAGAGGTAGTAGCTTTTTTTGATAAACTGCTTCAAACGGTCAAGGTCAAACATGTGTTGTCCAACATGGAAACGGGCATTCGAAAAACCTACGATAGGGACAAGGCCTTTGCCAAGTTTTGTAAGAATAGGGGCATAGTTTGGCGTGAGTATGTAAACAATGGTGTTTTTCGAGGTTCCAAGAATCGCAGTGGTTGGCGGGATACTTGGACGGAATATATGATGGCACCTCAATTTTCTTTTAAACCAATACAGGGTCAAATCTTAAATCCTTCGACCTTACAAAAGAAGATGCGAAACGTGGAGATGGTGGTTTTGGATGAGGTTCAGCGCTGTAATTTTCAAAAAGGGGGGGCTTCGGAAGCAAAAAAATATCTAAAGACTTTTTTAAAAAGCCGCTATCTGGATTATAACCAACACATTTCCAAGCCTGAAGCTTCTCGAACCTCGTGTAGTCGTTTATCACCATATTTAGCTTGGGGAAATTTATCAACCCGGCAGGTTTGGCAATTGGCCAAGGAACTACGGCCGCAAAGTCCCAAAAAAAGAAACTTAGATGGATTTACTTCCAGATTGCGCTGGCAAGCGCATTTCATTCAGAAGTTTGAGATGGAAGACCGAATGGAATTTGAATCCGTCAATCGGGGATATCGAAAAATGCACAAAGAGGAGAATCAAACTTATTTGAAACATTTTGAATCAGGGACTACAGGGTTTCCTTTGGTAGATGCTGTAGTGCGTTGTTTACGCCAAACAGGCTATGTGAACTTTCGCATGCGCGCCATGTTGGTCTCCTTTGCGACCCACCAACTTTGGTTGCCTTGGCAGTCCATCGCTAAATTTTTAGCGCGATGTTTTCTAGATTTTGAACCAGGAATCCATTATCCTCAAATTCAAATGCAAGCCGGAGTCACGGGAATCAACCAAATCCGGATTTATAATCCGACCAAAAATGGATTGGACCATGACCCTGAAGGTGTTTTCGTCCGAAAATGGGTGCCTGAGTTACAAAGTGTCCCGAATGCCTTTATACATGAACCATGGAAAATGTCGTTAATGGAGCAGCAGCTGATTGGTTTCGAATTGGGAACCGATTATCCTTATCCTTTTATCGATTTCAAAACCACCCGAAAAAGGGCTAGTGACATTTTGTGGTCGATGCGAAAAGATACCGATGTCAAAAAAGAGAATTGGAGAATCTTGGCCAAGCATACTTTGGAAGACCGAAATAATTTTGATTGAATTCACAGATTGATGAGCGATACGAAAGACAAAAAAGAATCCCCAAAAAAACCCGACAACGTGGTTTTTGATGAAAAAGAGCAATCCTATACTGCAGCTTTAAAACCCTACGCGACCAATGTAGGGTCGCCCAAAATAGTTCCTACGAATCTTTCGCCTTGGAAAAATCAAAATGTTCGAAAGGTCAATCATGCCTTTACCGCAGAGTTCGATGAGATTCGTCAGCAATACCAAGATATGATGGAGCGGTACGAATACAACAACTTGGTCTATGGCGCTAAATTTAGTTTTCAGCCCAATGTTGGCGAAGTGTATCATTTGTACAAAAACAAAAAGAATGAATCTTTCCTATCGATTCTTTCCCCTTTAGAATGCAATTTTGAGTTCTTAGGAAGCTTTCGTTTAGGGTCAGATTATCAATGGGAAAAAATGGGAACGGAATGAAACTGACACTACAACTTGCCGCGGTTTACAACATTCTATGGGGTGCCTGGGTAGTGCTTTTTCCAAATCATTTTTTTGATTTGGTGGGCATGGAACGCCTAAACCATCCTATGGTCTGGCAAGGGATGGGTATGATTGTTGGGGTTTACGGTTTGGGTTACTGGTGGGCTTCTTTTGACCCTTTACGCCATTGGCCCATCGTAGCGGTTGGGTTTTTGGGAAAGATTTTTGGTCCACTGGGCTTTTTCTTCAATTATGGACAGGACTTGGTCCCTTTTGAATTTATTTATACCCTTATCACAAATGATTTTATATGGTGGATTCCGTTCTTTTTGATTTTGAAGAAGGTCCATGAAGAGAAAAAATGGGCCTTGACCGATGAAAAAGTTTAGCCTTTACCTTATGGCGGCCTTTTACGCCTATGCGGGAGCCAACCATTTTATCAACCCCGAGTTTTATGGGCCGTTGATTCCAGATTATCTCCCGTTTCCGGAGTTCATCAATAGTCTTTCCGGAATTTTGGAAATAGTAGCGGCGATAGGATTGCTATTTTGGAAAACCCGGAGGTGGTCCGTTTATCTTATTTTAGCGATGTTGATTGCATTTATTCCTTCTCACATCTATTTCATTCAAATTGGTTCTTGTGTACCCGATGGATTGTGTATTCCGCCTTGGGGTGCTTGGGTACGGTTGGTTGTCGTTCATCCTATTTTGTTGCTTTGGGCCTATTGGCATCGCACCGCGTAGAAAAGAAGCTGTTTTTGCTTTTTCGGATGGGCAAGAAGGGTCGGTTTCTTATTTTTGCAGCATGATTGCAACCATTTGTAGAAAGGCACATTTCAATGCGGCACATCGCCTGCACAATCCCAATTGGAGTGATGAAAAAAACATTGAAGTTTTTGGAAAGTGCAATAGCCCCAATTATCACGGCCACAATTTTGAGTTGGAGGTTCGTATTCGTGGCGAAGTAGATGTGGATACAGGTTTTGTGATGGACTTGGGTGCATTGGGGCGACTCATCAAAAATGAAGTTGAGGAACGTTTTGACCATAAAAACCTTAATGAGGATTGTCCGGAGTTCGAAAGTCTGTTTCCCACTACGGAGTATTTCGTAAGGGTGATTTACGATATCTTAAAACCGCATTTGAAAACGACACATTTGCTGCATATCACCCTTCACGAAACACAAAAAAATTCGGCAGAATACGGAGATTGGTAACTTTTTCCGATATTACGACACTTTTGTCAATGGGATATTAGCTCAGTTGGTTTAGAGCGCTGTCTTGACAGGGCAGAGGTCACTGGTTCGAATCCAGTATATCCCACTTTACCACCCTAGTGAACAGCTCTGGGACTTTCCAAACCAAGCCACACGATTTCTGGCAAAAACCTTATAGATTCCATCTCGAACCCCTCTGGGAATGGATAGGCAGGCCAAAGCGGTCCATTTGAATCGTGGAACTTGTGCAATAAGTTTGAAAAAGGCATCAGAATCTTTGGAAAAGGTATCTCCCTCAAAAAGGATTACCGAATCCATTTCTGTGGTGGACAAACCATTTTCTAGTAAAAGATGTTGTCCTAATGAAGATTGAAATGGAACCCAACTCACCCGTTCATTGGGAATTGTGCGAGTCAATTTATCTACAACCCCGTTACATAGGTTGCACTCACCATCAAAAATCACAATTGGAGTATTCAAATTCGTTGTTTCCATGGTACTTAGTACGCAGGGTAACGAACTGCATTTCAAAAGAATCGTTGAAAAACCGTTTTTTAGGAAAGATTTATGATTCTGATTCGAAGCGAGTTAGGATTCTTTCCAACGCCATACCACGACTCCCTTTGATTAAAATGCCCCATGATGTTTCTGAAATTGGTAGTGAAAACCCTTCTTGAAAAGCCTCAAATGTTTTGTATTGGGGATGGGTGGTATTTGCTCCTGAGAAATGTTCTCCGACCAAATGGACCGAATCAAACCCCAAACCGTGCGCTAAGTCAGCAATAGCTTGATGCTCTTCGGCGGAGTCCTCTCCCAATTCGAACATATCTCCTAAAATGAGCATGGTTTTTTCAAAACTCATGGCCTTGAAATTTTCCAACGCCGCTTTCATGCTGCTCGGGTTGGCGTTGTAGGCATCCATAACCAACGTATGGGCTCCCTTTTTTACCAATTGCGAACGATTGTTGTCCGGTAGATAGGCCTCAATTCCGGCTTTGATGTCGGATAAGGGTACGTTAAAGTATTTCCCCATAGTAATGGCGGCGCAGCAGTTTGGGAAGTTGTATTCCCCCATCAATTGAGAATGTATCTGAATGTCTTCCAATTGGATATGCAGTGTAGGTTGTTTTTGAACGAGTTGAATGCGATAGAACGGACTATCCCTTTGGCTGAAACCAAATTTCTTGACGTAGGTAGCCAGTTTGTCTTTTTGGATGGCGTCATCCCCATTGAAAAAAACCTGCTTGTCATGGGCCAACAAATAATCATAAAGTTCACTTTTACCTTTGATAACGCCTTCTACGCCTCCGAAGCCTTCTAAGTGTGCTTTGCCAAAATTGGTGATGTATCCAAAGTCTGGCTCGGCGATAGAACACAAAAATGCAATTTCCTTTTGATGATTGGCCCCCATTTCAACCACTCCCATTTCCGTGTCCTTGGTCATGGAAAGTAGGGTGAGGGGAACCCCAATATGGTTGTTGAGGTTGCCTTCGGTTGCTACGGTCTTATATTTTCTTTTAAGCACAGCATGAATCAACTCCTTAGTAGTGGTTTTTCCATTGGAACCCGTTAGGGCAATAATTGGTAGCTTCAGATAGCGACGGTGAAAGGTGGCCAAGTGCTGCAAAGTCTCCAAAACATTGCTAACCAACAGCGTTTGTTCGTTGGTTTGATACGCAACTTCATCTATAACCACATAGCGTGCACCTTTTTCCAGTGCTTGTGCCGCATAGGCATTTCCATTGAAATTGGGTCCTTTTAAGGCAAAAAAGATACACCCAGGTTCAATTTTTCGGGAGTCTGTTGAGACCTTCGGGTTCTCCAAAAAGTAGGAGTGAAGTTGTGCAATATCCATAAATCGAATATAAAAAAAGCCTTGACCAACGGCCAAGGCTTTTTCATTTTTATCGTTTACGGTTTACTTACGTGACTTTTTGTGTCGAACCGTTTTGTTTTTCGATTTTGATTTCGAACCTACTCTTGACATGGCACAACGGAAACCAATGTCATCCGTAGCCATATATTCTGGCAAATAACGTCTTTGTGCAGGATCTAACCAGAAAGCTCTATCTCTCCAAGAACCACCTTTGTACACGCGTACCTCGTCGTTGATTAAGGATGTTCTGTAGTTGGACGTATCGTACTGTCTCAACAATTTACCTGTAGAATCACGCTCCACCTTGTGTTTTGGAGAATCGTACATTTTACGATTGTTATCCTCATCACTAAAGCGTTGGAAGAAACGTGAAGAACCTGGGTCACCATCACGGTAGCCTCTGTTATCACTAGACGAGAAATTGGTTCTTAAATAAGTTTCTTCTTCATCCACAGGAATTTCCTTGATTTCTCCTGGTAAGTTCAAGGCAACTACCTTTCCGTTTGGTAAAGTGTCGTACACGATGGAATCGCGTAATACAGTTACTTTTCCATCTTCGCCAATCGCTTTTTTCAAGAAGATGTTACCACGGTAGTAGTTGAAGTCACTGATTTCGTCATCCACGATAGGACGGTATACATCCGCTACCCATTCAGAAACGTTTCCAGCCATGTCATACAATCCAAAATCGTTTGGCTTATAAGACTTTACTTCTCCGGTGATATCCGCACCATCGTCAGACCATCCCGCGATTCCGCCGTAATCCCCTTTGGCTTGCTTAAAGTTGGCCAATTGGTCACCACGACCTACACGTTGTCCATTACGGGTGTAATCACCTTCCCATGGATATTTTTTTCTACCACGGTAGTTATTGTACTCCCTTGAACCGATGAGTGCCTGTGCAGCATACTCCCATTCGGTTTCGGTAGGTAGTCTATACTCTGGCATCAAAACACCACTACTTCTTTTGGCGAAGTTGCTAATAGAATCTTTTTTCTGCTTGCCCTGAAGGGAATCAATCTGTCCTCCATAAACGGATTCAGGATTGTTCAAATAAGCCTCAGTACTAAAAGTTCCACCGATTTCACCATTAAGGGCTTTGTACTTAGCGTCTTTGGCGATGTAACCTTCGCGCTCCAACATGCTTTCGTTTACCCTATCGGTACGCCACTCGGCATATTGGGTAGCTTGAATCCAATTGACACCTACCACTGGATACTCTGCATAAGCCGGGTGTCTCAAGTAGTTGTTGGTCATGGTTTCGTTAAAACCAAGTCGGTTACGCCACACCAAGGTATCTGGTAAAGCACCGTCATAAATATTTTTGTAATTCGGGTTTTCGGGTGGATAGACACTTTTAATATAGTCAAGGTATTCCAAATACATCAAATTGGTAACCTCTGTTTCATCCATATAAAAGGACTGCACGTGCTGTTGTGTTGGGGTGTTGTTCCAATCGTGCATGATATCATCTTGTACCTTACCTTTCGTAAAAGTACCCCCTTCAATAAATACTGTTCCTGGAGGAGTTTCCTGCTCCTTAAAATCGGAGTTATATTGGAAACCGCCTTCTTTGGCGTTAATATTCCAACCCGTGGCTCTCGAAACGTTCTTGGATCCAGAAGACGATGAGTTCTTACAACTCGCAACGCTTCCGACCACTACTACGCTAGAAAGTACAACTTTGATAAGATGTTTTTTCATAATTTGGGATTGAGTGCTTTTAATTCAAGGGTTCAGCCCTAAACCTAACTTCAATTTGATTTTGATTTCACGAATGTTAAACGCACTTTCATCCATTATATTTTGTTGTTCAAACTAAATAATGGACAAAAAATGTTTTGCATTCATTGTACTTAACGACCACAACATCGAATTAGTATGATAGCTTGCGGTTTTAACGTCGGTATTATTTACCTTTCTCCCCGAAAAATGCACCGAAAAAGAATGAAAACTTTACCCTTCATCAAAAAACAACCAGGGGTTTATAAGATTTTGTTGAATTGGTCGTTTACTGTGTAGAGTTATATGACCTGAAAAAAGTTAAGGGTGTTATTGCCCCAACATTTTTAACGCTAAAAACCTAGAATGAAAAAGTTACTTCTTGTACTTACCGTTTTGTTGATCGCTAACGTACATGCTCAACAAGAACGCGCAATTACCACAGCTGTTCCGTTTTTGACCATTGCTGCCGATGCCCGTGCAGCGGGTATGGGAGATATGGGGGTTGCGACCACTTTCGACGTCTTTTCGCAACAATGGAATGCTGCCAAGTACGCTTTTGCAACCCAAAAAAGCGGAGTTGGAGTTAGCTATACCCCTTATTTGGAGAGTATCGTTAATGACGTTTCCCTATTAAATGCCAGTTTTTACAACAAAATCAGCGACAGAGGTGCTTTTGCCTTTAGTCTCCGGTATTTCGGTTTAGGTGAAATTGAATTGCGCCAAACCATTGATGAAGATGCTACTTTGGTAAAGCCAAACGAATTTGCGATTGATGGTTCGTACGCTTTGAAATTAAGTGAGACATTCTCCATGTCGGTAGCTGGACGTTTCATCAGTTCCAACTTGAGATTCCAAGATGCCACGCAAGACTCACAGGCTGCCAATGCCTTTGCTGTTGATATAGGTGGTTTTTACCGTTCCCGGGAAATTGCCTACAACAGTTTTGACGGCCGTTGGAGAGCGGGATTCAATATTTCCAATTTAGGAGGAAAAATTCAATACGATGAAGGCGGACAAGAAAACTTTTTGCCTACCAACTTAAGGTTTGGAGCAGGGTTTGATTTTATTTTTGATGCCGATAACGTTTTGGGCCTTCATACGGAATTCAACAAACTTTTGGTGCCCACGCCACGTGATTTTACGGGTGATGGCGTAATTACTGCCGAGGATAATGATGAATACCAACAAATTGGATTTTTGAACGGTGCGTTCGAATCCTTCGGAGATGCTCCCGATGGTTTCAGTGAGGAATTACAAGAAATTACTTGGTCTTTTGGAGCAGAGTATCGTTTTCGTGAAGCTTTTATGCTTCGAGGAGGCTATTTTAATGAAAGCGAGGAAAAAGGAGCAAGACAATTTGCCACTTTGGGTGCTGGATTCAAATTCAAATCCGCGCAAATCGACCTGTCTTATTTGTTCTCCACGTCTCAGATACGAAATCCTTTAGAAAACACTTTGCGCTTCTCACTTACCTTTAATTTTGGTGAGGAATTTTTCAACGACTAAAAGTTCACCACATAATATAATCATAAGAAAACCTGTTCACGAACAGGTTTTTTTATTTTTGGTACATTGCCAAGCTACACCATGAAAAAATACCAAATACAATTTGAGCTTACGGAGTGTAGTAACACTGCCGAACTTGAGGCGCCCGATAAAAGACTTCTTGAAGCCGCAATAATGGCACGGAAGAACGCCTATGCCCCGTATTCCGGGTTTAAGGTAGGCGCAGCGGTGCTTCTTGAAAATGGTGAGATTGTGGTTGGGAATAACCAAGAAAATGCTTCATATCCTGCTGGTCTTTGCGCCGAACGCGTGGCAATATTCCAAGCGGGAGCGATTTATCCCAATGTTGCGGTTTTGTGTGTCGCAATAAGCGCGGCAGCCGAAGCGCATGTCGTTGACCGACCGGCAGGCCCCTGTGGCAGTTGCAGACAAGCCATGATGGAGTACGAACAGAAGCAAAATTCCCCGATTCGTATATTGATGCAAGGGCAAGAAGGTCCAATATATATTTGTAATGCCGTTGCCGATTTATTGCCCCTTGCCTTTGGCAATTCTTTTTTGGATAATTCTTGAAGTTCAAAGCTTTTTACAAAACAGATATTAGTGTATTTTTGCTTTTCTTGTTTAGGAAGCCTTTAATTAATACAACCGTTAATGAAGAAGATAACAAAGGAAGTATATCTTAAGTGGTATGAGGACATGCTATTTTGGAGAAAGTTCGAAGACAAACTAGCAGCCGTCTACATCCAGCAAAAAGTTCGTGGGTTTCTCCACTTGTACAACGGACAAGAAGCGGTTTTGGCAGGTTCGCTTCATGCTATGGACCTTACCAAAGACCGTATGATCACGGCCTATCGTAATCACGTGCAACCCATCGGTATGGGTGTTGACCCTAGGAAAGTGATGGCCGAATTGTTCGGAAAGGTTACGGGAACATCCAAAGGTAATGGAGGCTCCATGCACATTTTTTCCAAGGAACACCGTTTCTACGGAGGGCATGGCATTGTGGGAGGCCAAATTCCTTTGGGAGCAGGCTTGGCTTTCGCGGACAAGTATTTCAAAAGAGATGCCGTAACCCTTTGTTATATGGGAGATGGAGCGGTTCGTCAAGGTTCCTTGCACGAAACCTTCAATTTAGCTATGCTATGGCAGCTCCCCGTTGTTTTTATTTGTGAAAACAACGGATACGCCATGGGAACATCCGTAGCACGAACGGCTTATACTACTGAAATATGGAAGCTTGGTTTGGGTTACGAAATGCCTTGCGCTCCGGTAGATGGAATGGATCCTTCCATTGTTGCCAAAGAGGTGGACAAGGCCATTGAACGCGCCCGAACTGGAGGAGGACCTACTTTCTTGGAAATGAAAACCTACCGGTATCGTGGACATTCCATGTCTGATGCGCAACATTACAGAACCAAAGAAGAAGTTGAGGAATATAAAAAAATAGACCCTATCACCCAGGTGAAGGATGTATTGTTGGAAAAAGGCTATGCCAGCGAAGATGAAATCAAAGAAATGGATGCTCGTGTAAAAGCACTGGTTTCTGAATGTGAGAAGTTTGCTGAAGATTCTGATTTTCCACCAATCGAACAACTATACGATTCCGTATACGAACAAGAAAACTATCCATTTTTACAACATAAACTCTAGAGAAAATGGCAGAAGTAATCAACATGCCCAGGTTGAGCGATACCATGGAAGAAGGTACCGTGGCCAAATGGCTCAAAAATGTAGGGGATAAAGTGGAAGAAGGTGACATTCTCGCTGAGATTGAAACCGACAAGGCCACTATGGAGTTTGAATCCTTTCATGAAGGGACCCTATTGCACATTGGTATTCAAGAAGGCGAAGGTGCACCTGTAGATTCACTTTTGGCTATTATTGGAGAAGACGGAGAAGACATTGCTTCCCTTTTGAATGGAAGTGCTTCAGAAGCTGCTCCAGCAGAAGCAGCACCCGTGGCCGAAAAAGAAGAGCCCGTTAGTGAAGCAGCACCAGCACCTGCGGCAAGCGCAGCGATTCCTGATGGTGTTGAAATCATTAAAATGCCTCGTTTGAGCGATACCATGGAGGAAGGCACTGTTGCTTCATGGTTGAAAAAAGTGGGTGATGAAGTGGAAGAAGGTGATATTTTGGCCGAAATTGAAACCGATAAGGCCACAATGGAGTTTGAGTCTTTCTATTCGGGGACACTACTCCATATCGGCATTCAAGAGGGCGAAGGTGCCCCAGTAGATTCCTTACTTGCGGTTATTGGACCGGAGGGGACGGATGTAACCGCTGTTTTGAATGCTCCCTTGGAAGCTACTGCTGATGCCGCCCCTGTGGTTGCGGCTGAAGCCAAATCTGAAGAAACCGCAACACCTAATGTTGTTGAAACGCCCGTCTCGGATGGGCAACGCGTTTTCGCTTCGCCATTGGCCAAGAAAATGGCAGCGGACAAAGGGATCAACTTGTCTACCGTAAAAGGCTCAGGAGACCATGGCCGAATCGTTAAAAGAGATATTGAAAATTATATACCTGCTGCGGCCACTGTTGCTCCTGTGGAGAAAGTAGTGACGGAAACAGCAGCGGAAGTACCGCAACAGCCCGCCGTGCCAATATATACGCCAGTAGGTGAAGAAATGGTGGAAGAGGTCAAAAACTCTTCCATGCGTAAAGCCATTACCAAGCATTTGGGTGCTTCCAAGTTTAGCGCACCACACTTCTATCTTACCATTGAAGTGGATATGGACAATGCCAAGGTGTCTCGTGCACAAATCAATAATTTGCCTGATACCAAAGTATCTTTCAATGATATGGTACTGAAAGCGTGTGCCATGGCTTTACGGAAACATCCGCAAGTCAACACCACTTGGACTGATGACGCTACATTATTTAAAAAGCATATCCATATGGGTGTTGCAGTGGCGGTGGATGAAGGTTTGGTTGTACCGGTGATTAAATTTGCGGACCAATTGGGCTTGACTCAAATCGGTGCTGCGGTAAAAGATTTGGCTGGACGTGCGCGTAGCAAAAAAATCAAACCGGACGAAATGGAAGGCAGTACATTTACGGTTTCCAATTTGGGAATGTTTGGTATTTTGGAGTTCACTTCCATTATCAACAAGCCCAACTCCGCGATTTTGTCGGTAGGGGCAATTGTTGAAAAACCAGTCGTCAAGAACGGAGAGATTGTGGTGGGTAGCACCATGAAAGTCACTTTAGCCTGTGACCACCGAACGGTGGATGGTGCGGTTGGAGCGCAATTCCTTCAAACGCTTCGGGCGTATTTGGAGAATCCGGTAACGATGCTGGCGTAGTAAAGTAAGTTTTACTGATAATAAGATACACTAAAATAGAGCACCCGAACTCGGGTGCTTTTTTTATCTTTAATTGCTAAGGAATATGTAAATAATGGCAAAAATTCTCCTTTTAGGGATACTGTTGATACACCTTGGATGTGGTACATCCCAAAAGACCTCATCCAAAGAAAACGATAAGACTTCGGATAAATCTGAAACGAATTTCACTTCTGAAACAGAAGTTCGAGAGCTTATGCAGTTTTTAGCGTCGGACGCTCTTAAAGGTCGCGACCCTGGAACCGAGGGAATTGAGACTGCTGCGGTTTATATTGAAGACTTTTTTAAGACCCATGATATCCTGCCCTATTATACAACATACAGGGATACGTTGAGCAACTTTCGAAAACCTGCCTTTAATGTATTGGGTTGGTTAGAAGGGAATGACCCGGAGCTGAAGAAAGAGGTGATTATCGTCGGCGCACACTACGACCATATTGGAATCATCAATTTAGACAAGGGAGATGCCATCGCCAATGGGGCAAACGACAATGCTACCGGTACAACCACCGTAATGGAAATTGCACGCTATTTTGCAGAGAAAGGTGGTGCCAAAAGAAGTTTGATATTTGCTTTGTTCAGCGCAGAAGAAAAAGGATTGCTAGGTTCCAAACATTTGGCCAAACGGATGAAAAACGAAGATTTAAATCTGTATCTCATGATTAATTTTGAGATGACCGGTGTTCCTATGATTGGAAAGGACTATGGTGTCTACATTACGGGTTACCATAAATCGAATTTTGCTGAAATCGCCAATGGGTATTCCGCTGAAGATGGTTGGGTAGGATACTTGCCCACCTCGGCAGAGTACAATTTATTCCAACGTTCGGATAATTATCCTTTTTATAAAGAGTTTGGTATTCCTGCCCACACATTCTGTACCTTCGATTTTACGAATTTTATGTTTTACCATAAGGTAGACGATGAACTTGAGGCGTTGAACTTAAAGCACATGACCGGTTTAATCAACAAAGCCATTCCCATTGTAGATGGCATGGCCAACGCACCAACTCAGGAAGTGAAAATCAAGTAATTTAATATTAAGCCCCAGCATAATTCAAGGGGTTATACTATGGCAAATATTATCATCACGGGGACCAGTAGAGGCATAGGTTTTGAAATGGTCAAGCAGTTTTCCGAAGAAGGGCATCAAGTGTTGGCCTTGTCTCGAAATGCCCAACCCATATTGGATTTGGAATTGGAAAACGTCACCGCCTTTCCCTTTGACCTTTCCAGCAATGAGAGCTTTGTACGATTGGCATCTGTTCTGGATTCTTGGGATACTGTTGACATTCTTATCAATAATGCCGGTAGTTTGGTAAACCAGCCTTTCTTGGAAATGTCCATGGAAGATTTTGAAAAAGTATATCACGTCAATGTATTTGGCGTGGCCAAAATCACCCAAGCAGTTTTACCTAAAATGAACAAAAAAGGCCATGTGGTAACGATAAGTTCCATGGGTGGAGTGCAAGGAAGCATGAAATTTCCGGGTCTATCCGCGTATAGTTCCAGTAAAGGGGCGGTAATCACCTTAACCGAGCTATGGGCCGAAGAATTCAAGGAGACGGGCCCTTCATTTAATGTGCTCGCTTTAGGTGCCGTTCAAACGGAAATGTTGGAAGAAGCCTTCCCTGGCTATCAAGCACCTTTAACTGCCGAGGCAATGGCGAACTACATCAAAAACTTCGCCTTGAGCGGACAGGAATTTTACAACGGGAAGCTGTTACAGGTTAGTAGCTCTACTCCTTAGCTTTTATAAAATTGTAAGATTTGTTTTCTTCCTTGAAATAGGCGTCAATTTCTTTCTTCAAAAGCGCAAATGGAGTTTTATCCATGACGCAAAATCCGTTCAGCTTGCGATTAAACTGATATGAAGTAAGTAGCAATGCGCAAATCAATACGATGGTAATAGGAACAAATGCAAAAAACAAGTATTGCATAAATACATCCAAGAAGTTGATTTCCTGAATGTCCAGTAAAACATAATCACTTTCAAAACTAATTACTAGCAGCGTGAAAACTGCTGTTGCATAAACCAAGTATTTTAGTGTTTTGAAAATTTTTTGTTTGCGAAGGTGAATTTTTTCCAAGACTAGTAACTCCTCCAAATGGATTCGGTTGAGGTACCCCCGAAGATTTGGGACGGTTTCGTGCATAAGAGTTCGTTTAAGGGTTTCCGCTAAGAACTCCAATAAAAAAGATTGGTAGAATAGTGAATTGATGAAACAACGCTTTCAGTTGATGGATTGAAAGAATCCCCTTTCAATAGGAAAGACAGTGGATTACTAGAGAAAATGAGACCGTTGAAACCAGTAAGCCCTCACTAGCGGGCCAACATAACCGATAAACCCCTAATTTTGGGACAGTGAATGCGACTTTGCAAAAATACCTTCCGGAACGTGCGGTAGAACCCTGTTTTGAGCTCATCAAAACCCATGGGGTTCATTTAAAGGTGGTCAACCACCGCGTTACACGACATGGCGATTATAGAAGATTGCCCAGAGGCGGGCATCAAATCACGGTAAATGCATCGTTGAACCCTTACCGTTTTCTGATAACTTTGGTACACGAAATTGCGCACTTGGTCGCTTTCGAAAAGTTTGGACGCCGCATCAAACCCCATGGTTTGGAATGGAAACGAACCTTCCAACATTTGATGATTCCTTTTATTCGTCCCGAGATTTTTCCAAGCGCCCTACTTCCCTTGATTGCACAACATTTTAAAAACCCTAAAGCGAGCAGCAGTACAGATGCTAGACTATCCATTGCGCTAAAAGCGTATGATGTGGAAGAACGGGTAAACCAATACGTTTTTGAAATTCCTGAAGGAAGTACTTTCCGGATTTACAACGGTAAACTATTTAAAAAAGGAAATAAACGAATTAAACGCTATGAGTGTGTGGAGTTGGGTACTGGAAAAGTATATTTGTTTCAACCTAATGCAGAGGTTGAATTGATTCGATAAGTTTATAGTTTGCACGAAATCCAACGCGCTACGTTTTGGAAGTCGTGAGTTATATACACTAGATAAAAAAATGAACAAAAATTATTACGCCGTGATTATGGCAGGGGGTGTAGGCTCTCGTTTTTGGCCGGTGAGTACCGCGTCCTATCCGAAACAGTTCCATGATATGCTCGGTACGGGCAAAACGCTCATCCAAAAAACTTTTGAGCGTTTGAATCGCTTTGTACCCACCGAAAACATTTTGGTGCTCACCAACGCGCGATATAATGACTTGGTTCTGGAGCAATTACCCATGATGCAACCCAATCAGGTGGTTTTGGAGCCTGCCATGCGAAATACCTCTCCCTGTATTCTTTATGCTGCATTGAAGATTCGGAAAATGAATCCCGATGCGGTAATGGTGGTTGCACCAAGTGACCATTGGATTGAGGATGAAGACGCTTTTGTTTCAGATGTGACGGCTTGTTTTGACAAATGTGAAAAAGAAGCAGTTTTGTGCACTTTGGGTATCCGTCCGACCTTTCCTAACACAGGTTTTGGGTATATTGAGTATGAAAAGGAAAGTGACCTTCCCATAAAAAAAGTGTCCCAATTTAGAGAAAAGCCAGACTACGAAACCGCCAAAGAGTTTTTACGTCAAGGAAATTTTCTCTGGAACGCTGGTATCTTTATGTGGAGTGTAAAAACCATAGTCGAAGCATTTAAGACCTATCAGCCAACTCAGTTTAGTCTCTTTGAGAAAGGGGAGTGGTGCTACAACACCAAAGATGAGCAGACTTTTATCGATGAGCATTACGGTCAAGCAGAGAATATTTCCATCGACTACGCGATTTTAGAGCAGTCCGATGCGATTTACACCTTGCCGGCATCATTTGATTGGAATGATTTGGGGACTTGGGGGGCGCTCTATGATAAGTTGGATAAAGACGATGCGGAGAATGCCAGTGTGGGCGCAAGAGTTTTGATGGAAGATGCCAAAGGCAACATGATTCGAACCGCAAAAGATAAAATTGTGGTAGTTGATGGTGTTGAGGATTATATTATTGTGGATAAGGAAGATGTATTGCTAATTTATCCCAAAGCGAAACAACAAGACATCAAAAAAGTATTGAAAAAGGTAAAAGATACTTTTGGTGAACAATACACCTAAGAGCATATGCAAACCAATCCGAACCAAAACCCAACACCGACGCCAGACAGTGGAGAGGAAGTAAAAAAGGATTTCAAAGGGCTTTTTGCCAGTGTTCGCAAATTCCTTTCCGAACTTTTGGAAATCCGAACCAACACCGATGCGATAGCCACCAAGGAATCCATCATTGCCGACATTCCCTTTAAGGGGCATACTTCCTGGATTTTGATTTGTTCGATTTTTATTGCCTCTATTGGATTAAATGCAAATTCCACCGCGGTAGTTATCGGAGCGATGTTGATCTCTCCCCTAATGGGTCCTATTTTGGGTATGGGGCTTTCTTTGGCGATTAATGATATTGATACCTTACGGCGTTCACTGAAGAACTTTGCAGTGATGGTGGTGCTTAGTGTGTTCACGGCATTCTTGTTTTTCTATCTTTTTCCCTTACGAGATGAATCATCCGAGCTTTTGGCGCGAACCAAACCAGATATTCGTGATGTACTTATTGCCTTTTTCGGGGGATTGGCCTTGGTCATCGCTCGGGCAAAAAAGGGAACTATTGCCAGTGTGATTTTTGGTGTAGCCATTGCTACTGCTTTGATGCCGCCACTCTGTACTGTGGGTTTCGGATTGGCCATCAATAAATTTGAATATGCTTGGGGGGCCATGTACCTCTTTACCATCAATACCATCTTTATTGGTCTAGCGACCTTTTTGGTAGTGAAATTTCTTCGTTTTCCGATGGTTCGCTATGCCAATTCAAAACGAAGACGTTTTATCGCTCGCGTAGCTTCCGTAATTGGAATTGCGGTTATGATTCCCGCTGGAATCACCTTTTACAATGTTTTTCAAGAGTCGCTTTTTAAGAAACAAGCTCAAGTTTTCCTAAAAGAAACCATAGAGGTGTATCAATTCAACGGTGCAGGCCGCTACGTGGACAACTTGACGAAAATCGAGTTTCGCGAGGGTAAAGAACCGTTGATTGAGCTGGTTTGTATGGGAGATGAGTTGATTCCCGATAACGTTATCAATACGTGGCGTACACAGAAAAACAAATATTCCCGTCTGGTGGACGCCGAGTTTCGGGTTTTGCAAGGGGGACGTGACGACTCACAAGAAAAGTTCAACTATGTCAGCGAATTGTACGAGCGCAATAAGGCGGAATTGTTAAGCAAAGACCAGCAAATCAAATTATTGGAGCAAACTATTGCAGAATTGTCAAAAAACGCCGGTAAACAGATTCCCGTAGATGCCATTGGGGCCGAAATCAAGGCGAATTATCAAAATGTGGAAGGCATTGGTTTTGCGTATCAGGTCAGTACGAACTTCAAGAAAATGGATACCATTCCCATTATGGAAGTACGCTGGAAAAAAAAGACTCGGAGAAAAGACAAACAAACCGATACAGAGAAATTGCAGAAATGGCTTAAGCTTCGTCTGAAGGATTCCACTTTGCGCGTAAGAGAAGCACGATAAGGGGTTTTTAGTTAGCCAGCGGAGTTAATTCCGCTCTTCCAGATACATTTGTCGCACCTTTTTGAAAAGTTCGGAGGAATACACAAAGTTGGTAACGGCATCATTGTCCGTTTTAAAGATTTCTTTGTTTGTTCCTTCCCACTCTTTAAATCCGTTTTTCAAGAATATGATTTTCTCGCCAATTTCCATTACCGAATTCATATCGTGGGTATTGATAACCGTCGTAATGTTGTATTCCCTGGTGATTTCTTGAATCAAGTTATCAATAAGGATGGCGGTTTTGGGGTCAAGTCCAGAATTTGGTTCATCGCAAAACAAATATTTGGGATTCATCACAATGGCCCGAGCAATGGCAACTCTTTTTTGCATTCCCCCAGAAATCTCAGACGGATATTTTTCATGCGCATCAGCTAGGTTGACCCGTTTCAAAACAAAATCGACGCGGTCATTCATTTCGCTCTTGCTCTGTTTAGTAAACATTTCCAAAGGAAACTTCACATTGCCCTCAACCGTCATGGAATCGAACAGGGCGCTACCTTGAAAAACCATTCCCATTTCTTGGCGTAAGTTCCGTTGTTCATCCAACTTCAATTCGGAATACTTCTGTCCGTTGTAAACAATATTTCCTTCCTCAGGATGAAACAATCCCAAAAGGCATTTCAAAAACACGGTTTTTCCCGAACCACTTTGCCCGATGATAAGGTTGGTTTTTCCTTGTTCAAAGGAGGTGGAAATCCCTTTTAAAATATGAGCGTCTCCAAAAGACTTATGTACGTTTTCTACTTCAATCATTAGCCTAAAAGCAATTGGGTGAGTATATAGTTCAAGATAATGATAACCACACTGGTCCAAACAAATGAGGTAGTACTGGCTTTGCCTACTTCCAAAGCGCCCCCTTTCATATAAAATCCGTGAAACGAAGGAACAGTGGCAATAATAAAGGCAAATACCAAAGTCTTGATAAAGGAATAGGTCACATGAAACGGAATGAAATCCAGCTGCAGCCCTTTAATGAACTCTCCCGCTGGAGCGTAACCTCCAAAAGAGCCTGCAATCCATCCGCCCAAAATTCCGACATACATGGCAATGGCCACTGCAAAAGGATACATGAGCATGGCGATGATTTTGGGAAATACCAAATAGTTCAGCGAGTTTACCCCCATAACTTCAAGGGCATCAATTTGTTCGGTCACCTTCATGGTACCAATACTTGAAGTGATGTAAGAACCCACTTTTCCGGCCATTATGATAGAGGTAAACGTAGGGGCGAATTCCAATATCACGGATTGGCGCGTAGCGAACCCAATCAAACTTTTGGGAATTAAAGGATTGTTGAGGTTTAAGGCCGTTTGTATGGTCACAACCCCTCCAATAAAAAACGAAATGAAAATGATAATACCCAAAGAACCGAAAATCAACTCATCTATTTCCTTGAGAATCAAGGACCTCATTATGGGCCATTTGGTTGGTTTTTTAAATACTTCCCAAACCATGATGAAGTATTTACCTATCGCTTCCAGATAATTCATGAACTAATAATCGGCTTCGTGGATAAAAATAAGAATATTGCTGCGCATTTGACCTTCAATTAAATTTTAACGAAGTAATATTGAAAGGATTTAATTCAACTCACACAGAATGAGCGGCAGTAAATGTATTTTTTTGGGATTGGTTCTTTTTTTGGGATTGAATGGTTCCGCCCAGCGCAAAAAGAAGAATAACCTTGAAGCCGTACCTCCCTTGGAGATTGCTGCCAAACCCAAATTGGTGGTAGGTATTATCGTAGACCAAATGCGTTATGATTATTTAACCCGATTTTGGGACCATTACGGAGATGATGGTTTCAAGCGTCTGATACGGGATGGTTTCACTTGCAAAAACCATCATTTTAACTACGCCCCGACCAGTACAGGCCCCGGACATACCTCGGTATATACCGGTACTACCCCTGGAACCCATGGGATTATCGGGAATACCTGGTATGACAAAGCCAATGATGAAGAAGTATATTGTGCTGGCGATAACCGCTATCAATCTGTGGGTACGGATTCGAAAGCAGGAGAAATGTCACCGCATCGGATGTTGTCTACTACCATAACCGACCAACTGCGTTTGCATACACAGAAGCGGGGCAAGGTCATCGCGGTGGCCTTAAAAGACAGAGGCGCGGTGTTGCCAGGTGGCCATATGGCCAATGCAGCCTATTGGTTTGAAGGAAATGCCGTAGGAAAATGGATAAGCAGTACTTATTATATGACCGAACTCCCGCAATGGGTTAGGGAATTTAATGCCTCAGATGCGATTACCAAATACAAGAAACCTTGGGAAACGCTAAAGGATATTTCGGAGTATAAAGAAAGTGGACCTGATAAGAGTCCTTATGAAACCCCATTCAAAGAGGAAACCGCTCCGGTATTTCCCCATGCTACACCCAACATGTTAAGCAAGGACAGGGATTTCGAGATATTGAAGTATACGGCCTATGGTAATAATATCACCACGGATTTTGCGCTGGAAGCCTTGGAAAAAGAAGAGCTTGGGCAGGACCTTAATACTGATTTTTTGGCGATAAGTTATTCGAGTACAGACTATATTGGGCACAAATTTGGGGTCAATTCCAAAGAAATTCAAGATACCTATTTGCGATTGGACTTGGATTTGACCAGACTTTTAAAGACCCTCGATGAAAAGGTTGGTATGGGCGAGTATACCGTATTTCTTACTGCCGACCATGGTGCCATACAGGTTCCCAATTACTTGAAAGACCAAAAAGTGCCCGCAGGTTATTTTAATAGCAAAAAGAACAGAGAGACCTTTGACGAGTTTTTGAAATACCATTACGGCACCACGGATATCGTCAAAAATATATCGAACAACCAAGTATTTTTGGACCACAAGGTGGTGGCCAATCTTGATATTGATTTACAAGAGGCTCAGGAGACCATTGCACATGAGATTGTTGATTACCCAGGAATCGACAAGGTATACACCGGGTATCAAATGTGGCAGCACGAATATACCAAAGGAGTGCCTTATGTGCTTCAAATGGGGTATCACCAAAAGCGCTCAGGAGATGTATTGTTTGTGCTTCGACCGGGTTTTGCCAGCTATTGGCCTACAGGTTCCACCCACGGTTCCCCTATGATTTATGATACCCATGTTCCTTTACTGTTTTTTGGAAATGGCATTCGAAAAGGCAGCACCGTGGACCGAACTGAAATTCCGGATATTGCACCAACGGTAGCGTCTTTATTGGGGATTGCTTTTCCGAATGGAACTACAGGTAAGCCAATCGGGGCGATTTTGGAGTAAGGGGTTATGAGGAGAGTTTACTCCGAATACCCGCCCACCGATACTTTCTGATAAAAGCACCTTCTTTCGAGGTCACAAAGTGGGGAATTTTACCAAAAACCCCTTGACAGTATCCCAACAAGATTTGGAAGAACAACATCGGACGTTTCGCTTGTATTGCCATTTTTAATGCCGCGATTTTGGTCAAGACCAATCCATATCGCATTCTGTAGAGCGCTTTTCCCTTTTCCTTCCGCTTTTTAGTAGAGTAACCATGTCCCGTAGGGCGGAGGTGCTTTACTTTTAAATTTCGGTCAGTTAAGGTCTCAAATTTATGATACTTGGCGAGCAGTACGTCAACGGTATCCCAACCCACGCCTTCACGAAGGCCGCCTATTTTTTCAAAACAGGCTTTGAGATATAGCTTGATTGGACCCCTAATATGGTTTTTATCCGCTATATTTTCATAAACCCACTTTCCATTTTTTTCTACGTAAAGCAGACCACTACACATACCCAATGTCCAATTGCTTTGAAAATGATTGCGCATTTGTTCCAAATAGTTTGTTGGGAGTATGATGTCCGCATCAAACTTTCCAATCAGTTCAGTTTCCGAAGTTTTAGACAAACCATAGTTGAAGGCCGCAATGACTTTTTTGCCAGGGAGATGTTCCGATGATGCATTGTGTTGGTATACCTTTATCCACGGGTACTTTTGTGCAAATGTTTGGGCGATAGCATGTGTTTCATCCGTAGACCCGTCATCAACCAGTATAAGCTCTTCAGGGGGCTGGGTTTGGTTCACGAAGCTATCCAAACACTGTTGCAGATGTTTTTCCTCATTGTGCGCGGGAATGATGATGCTTATTCGCATGTCCTAAAATTCCAAAAAATGCATTTGAAAACCCAAAATGGTTCAATTTCTTTCTGCGTATACAATGTAATAGCGCATGGTAAATCGTCGCAGCAATGGTCGAAATCCAACTTTTTTGGTAGGATTGGTCCATTTGGCGGAATCTTTAATCGTCCAACCGGCTTTTTTCAATAGCCAATCAAACTGCCAATCCTCAAACTCATGGTAATGTCGGTCCCAAGGGTCCGTTTTACTGCGATAGGCTGTGGAAAACCAAAGTCGCATAGGAATGCTGGCCACTATTTTTTTTGCCTTGATTTCACGTAATATATTGAAAGGTGCCAGCATGTGTTCAAAAATCTCAAAGGCAGTAATTACCTCTGCATCAGAATTTTGTACCGTTTTGAAATCAACATCCAAATCTTCTCCTAAAGTGTTTTCAACAGAATACCCCTGTTCCCTCATTATTTTGGCAAAGGGATTATCCACGCCCAAATCCAAAATAGATTCTTTTTGAGCAATGTGCTTTTGTAAAAATTCTAGGGTATGCTTGTACCGCTTATTGGGAAAGTTGTTTTCGTACATCCGCTAAAATTCCAAAAATGAAAGCATAAATCCTAAAATTTATGTGGATGTCTCTTCTGGAATCAAACCCGGTAAACAAGGGCATTAATGTTCATTCCCGCACCTACACTGGCAAAGATGACAACATCTCCGGTTTCTACATCGTGTTCTGGCATTTCCCCCCTTCGTACAAGGTCAAACAAGGTGGGAATGGTGGCCACGGAACTATTCCCCAATTTATGGATGCTCATGGGCATGATGTTTTTGGGAACTGGTTTTTTATAGATGCGATAAAAACGATTGATGATGGCTTCATCCATTTTTTCATTGGCCTGATGAATGAAAATCTTTTTGACGTTATCGATGGAAACACCGGCTTTGTCCAAGCAGTCGGCCATGGCTTTGGGAACATGGGTACAAGCGAACTCATAAATTTTGCGACCATGCATTTTGATGTACCGTGAATCAGAGGTGCCTTCTGCATTATAGGTTTTATCGAAAAACAGATAGAATGCTTCTTGATTGGAATAGGTAACCGAGGCATGGTTCAAGATGTCACCCGAATCCGGGTTGGCTTCTACAATGGCGGCTCCTGCACCGTCAGAAAAAATCATGCTATCCCGGTCGTGTTCGTCAATAATACGTGATAGCGTTTCGCCTCCGATGACCAAACATTTTTTGGCCATTCCGCTTTTGATGAATGCCTTGGCTTGGATAATGCCTTCAACCCATCCCGGGCAACCAAAAATCATATCATAAGCAACACAATACGGATTTTGAATATCGAGTAGGTGCTTGACACGCGTAGCCAAACTGGGCAAGGTATCCCCTTGAGTATGCCCTACGGAAAGATCGCCAAAATTATGTGCAAAGATGATGTAATCCAGTTCTTCTTTATCGATTCCGGCATCGAGAATCGCACTTTCTGCGGCCAAGTGACCTAGTTTGGATGTAGTATAATCGGGTTTGGCATATCTTCTTTCGGAGATTCCAGTAATGGCTTGAAACTTCTCAATTACCGTCTGATTCTCTTGCGCTATAGCAATTCCATCATTTCCAAAGAATTCAGCTTCTAAAAAATCTTCATTTTTGGTAATCACTGAAGGAATGTAACTACCCGTCCCCGTTATTCCTATTTGCATTGTTAAGGTTTTGCTAAAAATACGGCATGGTGCTCCTTACTATTATGCACGCATAGCAACCGCTACGATGTTCAAGGGCGTTTTTAACAATTTTCACCAATAAAAAAGCTTCAATCTATTTTACAAATTGAAGCTTAACCCTATTATTTACTATGGTTTCTTAGGCTTCTACATACGCTTCTATAGGCGCGCAGGTACAGATTAAATTACGATCGCCAAAGGCTTCATCTGTTCTTCTAACGGTAGGCCAAAATTTGTTTTCGGAAACGAAAGACAATGGGAAAGCCGCTTTTTGACGACTATACGGAAACGACCATTCATCTTGAGTGACCATGGTCAAGGTATGCGGAGCATTTTTCAAAACGTTATCGGAGTTTTCGGCGGAAACTTCATCAATTTCAGCACGAATGGCCAACATCGCTTCACAGAATTTATCCAGTTCCGCAAGGCCTTCACTTTCAGTAGGTTCAATCATCATAGTGCCAGCCACGGGAAAGGAAACCGTAGGCGCATGGAACCCGTAGTCCATCAATCGTTTGGCAATGTCCGTAACTTCAATGCCTTTTGCTTTGAAGGGACGGCAGTCGATTATCATTTCGTGCGCGGCACGATCACGTTCTCCGGTATAAAGCACATCATATTTCCCGTTCAGGCGGTCCTTGATGTAGTTGGCATTAAGAATGGCGATTTTTGTCGCGTCGGTAACGCCAGTTCCACCTAACATTTTAATGTAGCCATAAGAAATCAAACAAGCCAAGGCACTGCCCCACGGTGCAGCGGAAATGGCGGTTATGGAATGATTCCCACCTGTTTCAATTACCGGATTGGAAGGCAAGAACGGCTTCAATTGTTCTGCTACGCATATGGGTCCAACACCAGGTCCACCACCACCGTGGGGGATGGCAAATGTCTTATGAAGGTTTAAGTGGCACACATCAGCACCAATGGTAGCTGGATTTGTTAGGCCTACTTGAGCGTTCATATTCGCTCCGTCCATGTACACTTGTCCGCCATGTTCATGTATCAGCGAAGTGATTTCACGGATGGACGACTCAAAAACACCATGTGTGGAAGGGTAGGTCACCATCAAAGCGGCCAAATTTTCCGAATGGGCTTCTACTTTTTCTTTTAAATCTACCACGTCAATATTTCCATGGGCATCCGTTCCAGTAACCACCACTTTCATGCCAGCCATTACCGCTGAAGCAGGATTGGTGCCATGTGCAGATGATGGGATAATACAAATATTACGGTGCGATTCGCCTCTTGATTCATGGTAAGCCCTAATCGTCATCAAACCGGCATATTCTCCTTGTGCTCCAGAATTGGGTTGTAAGGATGTGGCTGCAAACCCTGTGATGACGTTGAGTTGCTGCTCCAAGGCTTTGAGCATTACATGGTAGCCTTGAGCTTGCTCCACGGGAACAAATGGATGGATATTGCCCCATCGGGCCCAACTTAACGGAAGCATTTCACTTGCGGCGTTCAGTTTCATAGTGCAACTGCCCAACGAAATCATCGAGTGGTTCAAGGCCAAATCCTTTCGCTCTAATTTTTTGATGTAGCGCATCAATTCCGTTTCGGAATGGTACGAGTTGAAGACCGGATGTGTTAGATAGTCGCTGGTTCGTTCTACTGCATTTGTCAAGACTTCTTCGGCTTCCTTGACCAAGGAAGGAGCATCGATACCCAACATTTCTGCAAAACAAGCGAGAATATCTTCGATGTCTTCTATACTGGTTGCTTCGTTTAGCGAAAGGGTTACTGTGGTATCATCCACAAAGTTGAAATTGATTTCTTTCGCTTCTGCAAGTGTTCTAAGCTTTTCTGAATCGGAGACTTTAATTTTTAGCGTATCAAAAAACTGGGTATTTTCTTGAACGATGCCTATCTGGGTTAGGCTAGCGGACAAGATTCTTGTTTTTTGGTGCACACCCTTTGCAATAAACGCCATTCCCTTTGGTCCGTGATATACTGCATACATTCCGGCCATGACGGCCAAAAGTACCTGTGCGGTACAAATGTTTGAGGTGGCTTTATCTCGTTTGATGTGTTGCTCGCGCGTTTGTAACGCCATGCGCAGCGCACGGTTGCCATCGGTGTCTTTGGTCACACCGATAATGCGACCTGGAATGTTACGACGGAATTCGGTTTTGGTAGCGAAGAAGGCAGCATGTGGTCCTCCGTATCCTAAAGGAATACCAAAACGTTGGGTGGTTCCCACGACTACATCAGCACCCCATTCCCCAGGAGGTGTAAGCAACACCAAACTCAAAATGTCTGCGGCAACGGCTACTTTAATATCCAAGCTATGCGCCTTGGCTACAAAGTTGGAATAGTCTTGAACTTCGCCGTGTTTCCCTGGGTACTGCAAAATCGCACCGTAGAACTCCTGTGAAAAATCGAATTCGTCTGGGTTGGCAACTGTCAATTCAATACCTAAGGGCTGAGAACGAGTTTGTAGAAGACTTAAAGTTTGTGGGAGCACATTTTCGTCCACAAAGAACTTGGTCACCTCTGCTTTTTTCTGTTGACGACTTCTCACATCAAACAGCATGGTCATGGCTTCCGCAGCTGCGGTGCTTTCATCCAATAGCGAAGCATTCGCCAGTTCCATACCTGTGAGGTCACATACCATGGTTTGGTAATTGAGAAGAGCTTCCAAACGTCCTTGGGCAATTTCTGCTTGATAGGGCGTATAGGCCGTATACCATCCTGGATTCTCCAAGATATTTCTTTTGATGACCGAAGGTGTCAAAGCTTCGTGGTATCCCAAACCGATATAGGAGCGGAATACTTGGTTCTTTTGGGATAGTTCTTCGAGATGTTTTAAAAAGGCATGTTCACTGATACCCTGGGGTAAGTCTAAATCCTGTTTTAACCGAATGTCATCGGGAATGGTCTCAAAAATGAGTTGTTCCATACTTTCGGCATTCACGGTTTGCAACATTTGCGTTACGTCATCCTCTGTAATACCGATGTGTCTTGCAGCGAAATTCTCAGTGTTCATAATACCTTAAATATTGTGCAAAATTAGGCAATAATTCAGTGAAAATAAGCATTTTTGGAGGTGTGCAAACCAAAGTTGTTAACCGTAAATTAACGTTTTGGAGGCATTGGTAAATTCTGTTTAATGAAGCCTTTTTCGTGGTTGTTTCAATTTTATTTGGATTCCAGCATTCATGTTGGGTTTTCCGTAGCTTCCTTGACAGTAGTTACCTCCTTAATGTTAAACATTTCATTGGATTGGAATTTGTTTTTTTTTCAAATTTTGGCCACAGTTGTGGGCTATTCCTTTATTAAATATGGGGTAGAGGCCGAAAAGTATTGGTTGGTTTCCAAAAAGTACTACCGGTACATTCGCTTTTTTAGTGTGTTATGTTTTTTGGGCAGTGTCTTTTTTTTAGTACAGCTTAAACCCAGGGTTTGGTATGGGGTTGCTGTTTTGGGGCTTTTGACCTTGCTCTATGCCATTCCTTTTTTGGGTCGTTTCAAAAACCTTAGAAATGTGGGTGGTTTCAAGATTTTCATGGTGAGTTTGATTTGGTCCGGGTTCACGGTAATGTTGCCCGTGCTAGAGGCGAATTTGAGCTTTGATTGGGATATTGGAGTGATTGTCATCCAGCGGTTTGTATTGGTTTTTGTGTTGATACTGCCATTCGATATTCGGGATATGGAAAAAGATGCCCCTTCGTTACAAACCGTCCCGCAACTTTTAGGCGTTCAAAAGACCATTTGGCTCGGAATTGCCTTGTCTTTTTTGATTATGGCCATGCCTTTTCTGAAGGATTACCTGTCCCTAAGGGAGATTTCAATGAATGCGGTGTTAGTGGCAATTCTAATTAAGGTACTGCTTCAGGTGAAGCGAAATAATTCGAAGTATTTTGCCGCCTTTTGGGTAGAAGGCATTCCTATTTTTTGGATGCTAATTTGGTTATTGCTTCTAAAGGTGGCTTACTGACGTTTTTTGAGCAACTCTTTCATATCATCTTTATCTTCTTCAGATAAGTTGTTCAAACCAGCACGTTCGCAAAGCGAGGTTAGTTTCTTGTTCTTTGCCGAAAAATCAGAGCATTCCTTGCTAAAGAGCAAATACACATTCAGCTGAAGCAATTCCCACCAAGTAGCTTCACCATATTGACTTTTGGTGCAAATATGTTTTGCTTTTTCAAGAGATATTTTCATTCGTCTAAAACCATGTTTGATTCATACAACCCATAAGTGACGTGCGCGCTCTATGGATCATAACCCATAAATTGGACGGATTAATTCCCAATTCATTACAAATATCTTCTGTACTCATTCCTTGCATGGTTTTCATTTTAAAAACCAAAGATTGTTTTTTGGGTAATTTGGAAATGCACTCTTCAATGGCAAGGCCCAACTCTTCATTTTCCAATTTGAGGTCACCATCCTTTGCGTAGGGGTCAGAAACCTGTTCTTCCAACCAATCTCCTTCAGATTCGGCATCTGAATTATATCCCATGCGCACTTCGGCCTTTCCTTTTTTGGAATTGCTCTTTCGGTAATAGTCTATTACTTTCCTTTTTAAAATTGCAATTAACCAAGTGCGCTCGGCGGCATCCCCTTTGTAGTTCTTGGCGGAATTTAATCCTGCAAAAAACGTTTCCTGCACCAAATCTTTTGCGATTTCCGCATCGCTTACTCTTGCGATGGCATAGTTAAAAAGGTAGTCTGCGTATAAATCTACCCAACTGTCGGGATTGAGTTTGTAAGCTGCCATATTTGTTTGAAGTACTAAAAATACTTGATTTTAGTTAATCATCACATGTTTTATCAAATACAAACGACTTCAAAAAGTATCACAAAATGTTCATGACGTTTTACTTTACCATAAGATTAACAGGCTGTGCTAAGCAGATTTTTTCAAAAGGCCAGAACGTTCCAATAAAGCGTCTAGCTTGGGTTCGGTACCTCTGAAAGCTTTGTAGAGCTCCATGGGGTCCTTGGTTCCGCCTTGAGATAGTACGTGTTTCCTGAATTTTTTTGCGATATCCCTATTGAACACGCCGTTTTCCTTAAAATAAGCAAAGGCGTCAGCATCCAATACTTCCGCCCATTTATAACTGTAATATCCTGCAGCATACCCACCTTGAAAGATGTGCGCAAAAGCCGTGCTCATACAGGTATTTTCTGTTTCCGGATACAATTGAGTATCCCGAAAGGCACTGGTTTCAAATGCCTTAACAGATGCAATGCTGCTAGGGTCAGAGCTGTGCCAAGCCATATCCAAAAAACCAAAGCTCAATTGACGCAGGGTGGCCATCCCCTCTTGAAAGGTAGCAGAATCTTTTATTTTCTGGACCAATTCCATGGGGATAACTTCTCCTGTTTCGTAATGCAATGCAAAGAGCTCCAAAGCTTCTTTTTCGTAGCACCAGTTTTCCATGATTTGACTGGGAAGCTCCACAAAATCCCAAAAAACCGAGGTTCCCGAAAGGCTAGGGTAGGTTGTATTGGCAAGCATGCCATGGAGGGCATGCCCGAATTCATGAAACAAGGTGGTTACCTCGTTAAAACTGAGCAATGAGGGTTTGGATGAAGTGGGTTTAGTGAAGTTGCACACGTTGGATACATGCGGACGATGATTTTTCCCGTCTTTTTGGTACTGTGGTCTGTAGGATGTCATCCAAGCGCCGCCGCGTTTGCCCGGTCTGGGATGAAAATCGGCATAAAACAGCGAAATGAAATTACCCTGACTATCATTCACTTCATACGTCTTGACATCTTCATGATACTTTTCAATATTCGAGATGGGAACGAAACGTAAATCGAACAACTTTTCGGCTACTTTGAATACGCCTTCAATTACATTTTCCAGCTTGAAGTAGGGCTTTAGCTTTTCGTCATCCAAGCTGAATTTTTGCTGTTTTAGCTTTTCAGCGTAATACGAACCATCCCACTTTTGAAGGGTATCAATACCATCCATTGCCTTGGCAAAAGCCTCCATTTCGGCAAACTCCGCTTTTGCCGAGGGCTGTGCTTTTTCCATGAGCTCATTTAAAAAAGATATCACCTTCTCAGGCGTTCCCGCCATGCGTTCTTCCAAAACAAAATCGGCATGGGTGGCATATCCCAAAAGGTTGGCGCGTTCATGGCGCAAGCTTACAATTTGGAGTACGTGGTCTTGATTGTCAAGCTCGTCGCCGTGAAACCCTTTGCTGCCAAATGCTATGGATAGTTTTTTCCGTAGTGCCCTGTTTTCCGCATATTTCATAAAAGGGACATAGCTAGGATAATCCAAGGTAAATACCCATCCGTCCTTTTCTTTGGCTTTGGCGGTTTGGGCCGCAGCTTCAACTACCCCCTCAGGTAATCCTTTTAAATCACCCTCATCGGTAATATGGAGTTCGAAGGCATTGGTTTCAGCCAATACGTTCTCGCCAAATTTCAGTTTTAGCTGTGCGAGAGAGGCATCAATTTCCCGGAGGCGCTTTTTATCGTCTTCCCCCAAATTGGCGCCATTGCGGCTAAAACTTTTATAGCGCTTTTCCAAAAGGGTATTTTGTTCTTCGTTTAGGTTCCGCGTTTGACGATTCTCGTAGACCTGTTTTATTCTTTCGAATAATGTTTGATTCAGGTTGATATCGTTGGAGAATTGTGACAATAGCGGAGAGACTTCTTGGGCAATCTGTTGCATCTCCGGATTGGTTTCGGCTGCATTGAGATTGAAAAAGATACTGGAGATTCTATCCAATTTTTTACCAGAATATTCCAATGCTTCTATGGTATTTTCAAAAGATGGGGGTTCCGGATTCTCGGCAATTCCATTAATTTCTGCTTTGGCAGCATCAATGGCCGATAGAAAAGCAGGTTTGAAATGTTCATTTTTCAATTTTTCGAAAGGGGCAGTTTCAAAAGCCACTAAAAGTGGATTCTCCATAGGTATTGTGTATTTCTTTTTAGGATTTTAGGCTTTTTGCGCCTTGAATGACTTTTTCCTTGAGGCCTTGTTTGTAAACTTCAACTTTGTCGCGGACGCACTTATCAGATGAACCGATAATTTGTGCAGCGAGGATTCCGGCATTTTTTGCTCCGTTTAGGGCAACAGTTGCTACGGGAACACCCCCGGGCATTTGTAGAATGGAAAGTACCGAATCCCAACCATCGATGGAATTACTGCTTTTTACAGGAACGCCGATGACCGGTAGGGGAGACAGGGAGGCTACCATCCCAGGTAGATGCGCCGCACCTCCAGCACCGGCAATAATCACCGAAAAGCCTTCCAAATGGGCATTTTTGCCAAATTCAAAGAGCTTTTCTGGCGTTCTGTGGGCAGAAACAATATCTACCTCTACTGGAATGTCAAATCCTTTTAGAATTTCAACAGCATCTTGCATGACTGGCAGGTCACTGGTGCTTCCCATAATTACGGCTACTTTGCTCATAGGTTTATCGGCTTACAACTTTTATTTTTTCCTTGACCGCTTGTGCGACGGACCGTGCTTTTAGCATGTCTACATCCACAATGGTAACGTGCCCCATCTTACGAAAGGGTCGGGTTTGTTTTTTACCATACAAATGAGGCGTTACTCCTGGCATCCCCAAAATCTCTTCCATATTTTCGTAATGCACATCACCGGTATGGCCTTCTGCTCCAACCAAATTTACCATAACCCCGGCAAGTTTACTATCCGTGTTACCGAGAGGCATGTCCAATACGGCGCGCAAATGTTGTTCGAATTGATTTGTGTAGCTAGCCTCAATACTGTAATGCCCACTATTATGAGGCCTCGGGGCTACTTCGTTGACCAAGATATCGTTCGTTTTGGTCAAAAACATTTCAACGGCCAGCAGACCTACGTGTTGCATTTTCTGGGCAACCAATAAAGCTGTTTCTCTTGCCTTTTCCGCAATTTCCAAAGGAATCCGAGCGGGACAAATGACATACTCCACTTGATTGGCTTCGGGATGGAATTCCATCTCGACCACAGGATAGGTTACCATTTCACCACTGGGGTTACGAGCGACAATCACTGCCAATTCGGTGACAAAGTCCACAAACTGCTCTGTCAAACATTCTACTTCGGGAAGGGCAGTAATATCCTCTTGGCTGCGAACGACTTTTACCCCTTGTCCGTCATATCCAAAACGAGCACTTTTCCATACAAATGGAAAACTCAAACGACCCTCTTGATGCGCTTGTTCAATTTCGGAACTACTTGTAAACCTTGTAAAAGGTGAGGTAGGAATTTCATTCTCTTGGTAAAAAGTTTTCTGAACCCCTTTGTTTTGAATGGTTTTGAGGGTTTTGGCACTGGGGAATACCTTTTTTCCCTTCTCTTCCAAGGCCTCTAGTGCATCCACATTTACATTCTCAATTTCAATGGTCAGCACATCCACGTCTTGTCCAAAGGCCATGACCGTATCAAAATCCAAAAGGTCTCCTTGGACAAATTCGTTACAGGCGATTCGGCATGGTGCTTCGGCGGAAGGATCCATTACCTTGGTGCGAATGTCCCATTTTCTTGTTTCCGTAAGAAGCATTTTACCGAGTTGTCCGCCTCCTAAAATTCCCAAGGTGAATGGGCTTGAAAAAACATCCATGTGCTGAAATTGGAATAGCCACAAAAATAATGGAAATCCGCCAAGCCATAAAGTGCTTCGCGCAAACCAGCTAAAGAAATGTTATCTTTGCCCCTTGAAATTAAACCAACGCCGCCTTGATAAAACTTCATGACAAATTCTTCAAGCCCTTTTTATCGGAGGAGGAGATTTTGAGCGCCATTCAACGTATGGCTCAAAAAATTGCGGCGGATTACCAAGATAGCGTGCCTGTTTTTGTGGGTGTTTTGAACGGGGCATTCATGTTTGTTTCAGATTTTCTCAAAGCATATCCTCATCCTTGCGAGGTTTCCTTTGTCCGCCTTAGTTCATATCAGGGATTGACTTCCACCGGAATTGTAGAAAGCCTATTGGATGTGCCCGAAGAGGTCGAGGGCAAAAGTGTTGTGATTTTGGAAGATGTCATTGACACTGGCAGGACTCTCAAACAATTGGTCCATTTGTTTTCCAATACAAACGTCAAGGAATTTAAAATTGCTTCCCTTTTTTATAAACCCAGTGTCTATAATGGTGAATATACTATCGATTACGTGGGCATGGAGATTCCCAATAATTTCATAGTGGGTTATGGACTGGATTACAATGAATTGGGGCGTAATTTGAGAGCAGTATATCAATTAAATGAATCACATATGATTAACCTTGTGCTTTTTGGTAAGCCTGGTGCTGGGAAAGGAACCCAAGCTGGGTTTTTAAAGGAAAAGTATAACCTCAAACATATTTCAACCGGAGATGTTTTTCGCTACAACATCAAAAATGGAACAGAATTGGGCACACTCGCCAAGTCGTATATCGACCGAGGGGACTTGGTTCCGGATGAGGTGACCATCAATATGCTAAAAGACGAGGTAGAAAAAAATCCTGACGCTGCTGGATTTATTTTTGATGGGTTCCCGAGAACGGCTGCCCAAGCCCAAGCGTTGGATAACTTTTTGGAAACCAAAGACATGAAGGTGAATGCCACCATTGCATTGGAAGCTGATGATGATATTTTGGTATCCCGATTGTTGGAACGTGGTAAAGAAAGTGGCCGTTCGGATGACCAAGACGAGTCCAAAATTCGGAACCGTTTTGATGAATACAATGAAAAAACAGCCCCGTTGCGAGAATACTACGAAGAACAAGGTAAGTTCCACTCCGTTAATGGAATAGGTGAAATTGCTGAAATCACGGAACGGTTGAGTGCCGTCATCGACGCACTGTAGTCAAAATTCTTTTGCTTTTTAAAACCATCAAATGACCGAAGGCAACTTTGTAGATTACGTTAAAGTATATGTGGCCTCGGGAAAAGGTGGAAAAGGTTCTGTGCACCTTCATCGGGAAAAGTACATCACCAAAGGTGGTCCAGACGGCGGTGATGGTGGTCGTGGGGGTCACGTGATTGTAAAGGGAAACAAAAATCTTTGGACGCTCGTTCATTACAAATTCAAAAAACACTTTAAGGCGGGTCACGGCGAACACGGTAGCAAAAACCGAAGTACGGGTGCCGATGGGTCCGATATTTATTTGGAAGTACCCCTTGGTACCGTAATTCGAGATACAGAAACCAATAACGTTCTTTTCGAAATCACTGAAGATGGGGAAGAACGCATTGTTTTGGAAGGTGGAAAAGGCGGTAGGGGCAACTGGCACTTTAAAAGTCCCACCAATCAAACGCCTCGTTACGCCCAACCGGGAATTCCTGGCCAAGAGATGCAAGTGACGCTAGAATTGAAAGTGTTGGCTGATGTTGGTCTGGTAGGATTTCCCAATGCTGGAAAATCGACCTTGTTGTCGGTCATGACCTCCGCGAAGCCAAAAATTGCTGATTACGAGTTCACCACCTTAAAACCCAACTTGGGTATTGTGCAACATCGTGGATTTACCAGTTTCGTGATGGCCGATATTCCTGGAATCATTGAAGGGGCGGCTGAAGGAAAAGGCCTTGGGCATTATTTCCTTCGTCATATTGAACGCAATGCCACCTTGTTGTTTCTTATTCCTGCGGATAGCAAAGATGTCTCTTCTGAATATCAAATTTTGTTGGATGAGCTTCGGCGCTACAATCCAGAATTGTTGGACAAGGACCGTTTGGTGGCCATCTCCAAATCGGATATGCTGGATGAAGAATTAATGAGTGAGATGAGGGCAGAGTTGGCCAAGGATATCAAAGATGCCCCTGTCCTTTTTATTTCTTCTGTAGCGCAACAAGGTATGCAAGAATTGAAGGACGAACTCTGGAAGCTATTGAACGAATAGCAGGTTTTTCTTCCAAGTAGAACCCCATTATTCCGTAACTTTAGTATTAAAGCGAAGAGCATGAAAAAAGCATTGATATTAGGGGTTTTGGTCTTACTTGCTTCCTGTAGCGCTGTAAAAGTGGACTATGATTACGATAGAGGCACCAACTTTTCCAACTATACTACCTACAACTACTTTTCGGATATGAACACCGGTTTGAGCCAATTGGACGAGAGACGTTTGCTTCGTGTTTTGGATTCAACCTTAACTACCAAAGGATACAAGCTTTCCGAAGAACCTGATTTCTTCATCAATATTCTCAGCAACGAATACCGGCGCAACTCAGGAAACAATGTAGGCTTGGGTGTTGGGGGTACGGGTGGTAATGTCGGTGGAGGTTTATCCGTAGGAATTCCAATCAGTTCAGGAGGGTTGCAACGAATGATTCAATTCGATTTTGTAGATGCCGACCGGGATGCCCTTTTTTGGCAGGCGGTGAGTGATAGCGGCTATCGCGACAATGCTTCCCCAAGTGTTAGGGAAGATATGTTGAGGGCCGTGGTGGCAAAAGTATTTTCAAAGTATCCGCCCGAAAAGAAGTAAATCCGTTCAAGAAGACAAATTTACCATTGACCATATTTCGTTCGAAAAATGGGCTTCTTAAAAATACCTTTGGTAAGATTTGTAACATATGCTTTTTAAAAAAGTCTTATCGATAGCAAATCCCAAAAAGAGGAAATCAAAAACAACAAAATGAAAAGAACACTAAAATTACAATGGACTTTGGGCGTCCTATTTGCCCTTATGTCAAGTTTTTCCCTTCATGCGCAAGACATCACCGGCTCGTGGCATGGCAGCATAGAGGTACAAGGCACTGAAATGCCCTTGGTCTTCAATGTCATGGAAGAAGAAGGCGCATTGAAATCCACCATGGATAGCCCTTCTCAAGGCGCCACTGACATTCCCATGGATGAAACCTCCTTTGAAGAAGGGAAGTTGACCATTGCCTTTAAGCAAGCTGGCATTACGTATGTGGGTGAATTGAAAGGTGAAAGTCTAGAGGGAACTTTTTCCCAAGGCGGTATGGAATTGCCCCTAAAAATGGAGAAGAAGGAAAAAACCATCCCTGGGGACCCTAGTTTGGCCAGTAGTGATGATGAACTGTTAGCGTTGTCCAAATTGGATGTCGGCGATTACCGTTATAAAGTAGAGGACTATTTCGCACGGCCCAAGGCTTCTACCTTCCGCTTTTCTCCAGATGGTCGATATATGTCATACCGCGAAAAGGATGAGAATGGAAAGCGGCACGTTATGGTCAAGGAAATCGCAACAGCTGAAGTAAAACGCGCCATTGAAGAAAAAGAAGAATTGGTGCGTGCTTACGGTTGGATTAGCAACGAGCGTTTGGCGTATTTGATGGATACCGGTGGGGATGAAAACTATCATGTTTACGCTGTAAATCTTGATGGGTCCGCCCTTAAGGATTTGACGCCCTTTGAAGGGGTTCGTGCGGAATTCACGGAGCTGCTCAAGGAAGACAAAAACCACATCATCGTTTCTTTGAACAAGAACAACCCTCAAGTCTTCGAGCCTTATAAAGTGAATGTGGTCACTGGTGAAATGGAACAACTCTTCACCAATGATGACCCTTCCAACCCAATTGTCGGCTATGATTTTGATAAAGATGGAGGTTTAAAAGCCTATACGCGTATGCGCGATGGCGTAGAGCAAGATTTGTTCTATGAAGATGGCAAAGGAGGCTATAGCCTGATAAAAAGCCTGAATTGGAAAGATAGCTTTGGTATTTTGGAATTCAACTACGCTACCGAAAATCCGCATGACGCTTATGTGTTTTCCAATTTGACCAATGATAAGGCAGAAATCATCCTGTATGATTTGAAAGAAGATAAAATCCTATCCAAAGTGTTCTCAAACGACCGCTATGATGTGGACGATATGAGTACTTCACGCAAAAGAGGATACGAATTGGACTATGTTTCCTATGAGGGAGAAAAGACTGAAATCGTGCCCGTTAGCGCGCACTACAAAAAGCTGCATGATAAAATCGTAAACCGTTTCCCAGAGAAACAATATAGCATTGCGGATGCTACGGACGAAGAAGACCAGTTGCTGATTTTTGTTCAAAGCGACCGCTTGTATGGAGAATACTACAGCTACGACGTGGCGAAAGATACTTTCACCTTCTTGTACAATCTAATGCCTCAATTGAAGGAGGGGGATATGGCGGAAATGCGCCCGATTACATTCAAAAGCCGTGATGGCTTGACCCTGCATGGGTACATTACGCTTCCGAAAGCAGCATTAGCGGGTGAAAAAGTGCCCTTAATTGTAAATCCGCATGGGGGTCCTCAAGGGATTCGAGATTCTTGGGGCTTCAATCCGGAAGCACAATTGTTCGCCAGCCGTGGGTACGCAACCCTACAAGTCAACTTCAGGATTTCTGGAGGGTACGGCAAGGAATTCTTGGAGTCGGGCTTTAAACAAATCGGAAGAAAAGCCATGGATGACGTGGAAGATGGTGTTCAATATGTTGTGGACCAAGGATGGATTAACAAAGATAAAATTGCCATTTACGGCGGTAGTCATGGTGGGTACGCCGTGTTACGCGGATTGACCAAAACCCCAGACTTATATGCTTGTGGTGTAGACTACGTAGGCGTTTCAAATCTATTTACGTTCATGAAGACCATTCCTCCCTATTGGAAGCCATACCTTAAGATTATCAAAGAAATCTGGTATGATGAGGATGTCGCCGAAGAAAAGAAAATCATGGAAGAGGTTTCTCCGGTATATCAAATCGATAAAATCAAAAAACCATTGTTTGTAGTGCAAGGCGCCAATGACCCTCGGGTAAACATTGACGAGTCCGACCAAATTGTTAGCGCATTACGAGATAAAGGGTATGACGTGCCGTATATGGTGAAATACGATGAAGGCCATGGCTTTGGCAAGGAAGAGAATCGTATTGCGTTGTACCGCGCTATGATGGGCTTTTATGCCAAGCATTTGGGTGCCCAAGAAATACCCACTCCTTTAAAAGATTGATTTAATATCCATAGAATTCAAAGGGCCTTCGGGCCCTTTTTTTATGCCCTACCGTTCGCGGCATTCATTTTACCACTCGCCATAATTTGGTTTGCTCCCCCTTATTTGTACTGTAGTTTCGTCTCGTAACCTAAAGATGACTACTATGATCGCGTTGGTAAAACTGATTTTAGCCTTGTTGACCTCCTTGTTCGGAGTCTTATTTTAAACCTTTTATTATGAAACTAAGAATTGACCAGTGGATTGTTTTGTTACTTGGAGTAATTGGACTTATCGTGGTTTTATATGGAAAAACCCAAGGATGGGACTATGATACCTACTTTCCTATTTTTTACGCTTCAATCTCCATGTGTTGGATTGCTTTTTTGAATGATAGAAAGGCCTGCCGAAAAAGAAAAGCAAGACGTGTAGAACAAACCTCCGAAAACGCGTAAGATGAAAAGAAATGAAAGAATCGTTTATCTCATTGCAGCCGCACTGTTTGTATGTACCGGTATGCTCCAAATTGGAAAGGAAAAAGAACTAATATTTCCTATCCTATCGTTTATCGTAGCAGGAGTGATTTTCTACTTGGCTTTTGGAAAAAAGGTTGTGAAGAGTTGTAGTTTTTCAGAAATGAAAAAAGAAGCGCGAAAAATGGTCGTTAAAAAGCCTACCAACTTGCTTTCAAAAAAGCAGGCCCTAAAAATAACTGCGGTAACCTTTTTGGCCGTGTTGGTATCCTTCGGAATGGGCTTTGGCGTAGGGAAACTGATTTACCATTTTGTGCATTGAACAAATCCCATCAGACTCTAGTATATTTGAAAGCAAACCGTGGCGGGAATGAACATTACTGAGAAAAATCAAACTCGGATTTTCTGGATACTCCAATTTTTGGGCTGGGGATTTATCAATTGCATCTCCATGTTCGTGGGCAAGAAAATCAGTTTTGAGCTACAACTGTATTCCCTTTTCGCCGGTATTTTTATGGGGATTTTCACTACCTCCCTGTTGCGTTGGTACCTAAAACGAAACATTAATTTCGAATCTTTTGCACTATCCGATTTTATTAAGATTGGCATATCGTTTTTAATAACGGCATGTTTGTTCGGATTCGTAAACTGGGGTTTTGGCTATCTCTATCATCAGTTTGGTCCTGAATTGACCGATGAAGAAATCCAACTTTTTAAGGCCTATGATGCAGTCTGGTTGCAAATCTTGAATTCACTTTTTTTGGTTGGCGCATGGTTGGTGACCTATTTGGTCATCAAATTGCTTTTGAAATTGAATCGCGATCGAATCGAAAGATTGGAACTGAACACTACGCTCAAGCAGGCCCAATTGAATACCTTGAAAGGACAAATCAACCCCCATTTCATGTTCAATAGTTTGAACAACATTCGGGGTTTGATGTTGGAAGATGTGGAGAAATCCCGTGAAATGTTGACCAAACTATCCGAAATATTACGCTACTCCCTCACGAAAAACAATGTAGATTCCATTCCTGTGCATGAGGAGTTGGAAGTCGTTGAAAACTATATAGATCTTTCCAAAATCCAGTTCGAAGACCGACTTGAATTCGTGAAAGATATTGCTCCAGATACCTTGAATTTGGTGATTCCCCCCATGGTCATCCAGTTGCTGATTGAGAATGCGGTGAAACATGGTATATCAAGTTTAAAAGCGGGAGGCAAGATTGTATTGAAGCTTTTTCGTAACGATGATATTTTGACCATTGAGGTCCGAAACACGGGTAAGCTCAGGATGGCAAAAAACACGACGCAATTGGGTCTTAAAAACATTAAGCAAAGATTGAAATTACTTTATGCGGAGAAGGCTTCTTTCCAGTTGGACGAAGTGTCCGATGAGGTTGTTGCGAACATCAAAATTCCTTTGGCATGAAGATTCGGGTAGCCATTGTTGAAGATTCTAGATTGGCCCGAAAGGAGCTGATTGAACTATTGAAAGCACATTCGGAACTGGAATTGGTGGGTGAGGCCGAAAATGTTGACGCTGGCTATGAATTGATTCAATCCCAAAAACCAGACTTGCTGCTGCTCGACATCAATATGCCTGAGAAAGATGGATTCCAATTGCTCGAAATGTTGGATGAAGTGCCCATAACCATCTTCACCACTGCTTTTGACGAATACGCCATAAAGTCTTTCGAATACAATGCTTTGGATTATCTGCTCAAACCGGTAAATCCCAAACGCTTTGAAACCGCTCTGGAAAAGGTAAGAGCCAAAATGGAAGCAAGAACGGTTACCCAATCGCAAGAAAGACTACAGCCAACGAGCCAAATCTTTATCAAAGACGGAGAGGCCTGTTGGTTGGTCCGTATTGGTGAAATCTCCCATTTTGAAATCGTAGGCAACTACACCCGGGTATTTTTTGAGGATAAAAGGCCCTTGCTATACAAAAGCTTGAACCAGATTGAAGAAAAACTCCCAAATGACCTTTTTTTCCGAGTCAGTCGACAACAAATCGTGAACACCAATTTCATTCAAGATATTGTTCCGTGGTTCAATGGTAAATTGAAATTGAAAATGAAAAACGGTGAAGAGGTGGAAGTGTCCCGTCGGCAATCCTATATTTTCAAGGATAAAATGAGCCTCTAGAGCTTACATGGATTTCAGTAACCCTCCATCAATTGGAATGTTGGTTCCCGTGATATAGGCCGCTTTCTCCGAAGCTAAAAATGTCGCCAAATAGGCAAACTCGGCAGGGTCTCCTATTCGTTTTACTGGAACTTGTTCTTCCATGGCTTTTCGAACCTCCTTCGCGGAGACATCCATTTTTTCCGCCTTTTTGGCGTTGAGTTGTGCAATACGGTCCGTATCAAAATACCCAGTCAAAATACTATTTACCGTGATTCCGTGCGGGGCCACATCAAACGCCAAACTTTTGGCCCAAGCTATTACAGCTGACCGAATGGAATTGGACAGTGCCAGATAGTTCAAGGGTTCTTTGATGCTTATGGAGGATACGGTGATAACGCGACCCCATTTTTGCTGCATCATATGTTGTAGTGCCAACTCCGTTGTAAGCGCTACAGATTTAAACAACAAATCAAAAGCGTTTTGATAGGCTTCTACGGATTGCTCCAAGGCTCCACCGGCGGGAGGGCCTTGCGTGTTATTGACCAAAATATCTACCGTATTATCCTTGAAAAATTGCTTTATCCGTCCGGAAAATGATGCAAAATCAGAAAAATCCACGGTGAGGTATTGGTGTGTTTGTCCTGTGGGCGTCGGTAAATCAGAAACGACCTTTTTTAGTTTTTCCTCAGTTCGCGATAGGAGGGTAACCTGCGCCCCGCTTTCGGCCAATTGTTGGGCAATAGCTAAACCAATACCGCTTGTGCTTCCGCCTACCAAGGCATTTTTCCCAGATAATTCAATTTTCATTTTGTGGAAAATTAGAGTTAACGATACTCTTCACGGGCTGGACTAAATATGTCCATCAGCTTGCAAGGAGTCAAGGCTTTTCCACTATGGGGAACATTGGAAGGAATGATGACCACATCTCCTGGACCATACGTTTCGGTGTTCCCATCCAACGTAAACTCAAAAGAGCCCTCAATTACATGCATGATTTGCTCATGTGGATGATGGTGTTCGGGAACTTCGGCTTGGTCTTCTACATCCCAAAATGCCCATGTCATGGACTCGGAATGGACCATTTTTCCATGATAACCCGGCATGATTTCTTTTGTCTTTACTTCAGAGAGGTTCATCGTTTCACTGTTTGCTCCGAAGATAAAAATTAATCGGCGTTTTAGACTTGAGGTTGAAAGTGCAATTTCTATTTTTGGGGAATATTTGCGCTTATGAAAGTTCATTTTATCGCTATTGGCGGAAGTGCCATGCACAACCTGGCACTTGCTTTGGCCCATAAAGGGTATGAGGTCACAGGAAGCGACGATGTTATCTTTGAACCCTCAAAAAGTAGATTGGCCGCCCAAGGTTTACTTCCTGCAACTTTTGGTTGGAATTCAGAACGTATTCATGAAGGTTTGAATGCCATTATTTTGGGGATGCACGCGAAAGCTGATAATCCTGAATTGGCGAAGGCGCAAGAATTAGGACTGAAAATCTACTCTTATCCTGAATTTCTGTACGAACAATCCAAGCTCAAAACACGGGTGGTTATCGGAGGAAGTCATGGTAAGACTACTATCACTTCCATGATTCTGCATGTGTTGCAGTACAACGACGTTTCGGTGGATTATATGGTTGGCGCCCAGTTGGAGGGATTTGACCGCATGGTGCATCTGACCGAAGAAAATGATTTTATCGTTTTGGAAGGGGATGAGTACCTCTCTTCTACCTTGGACCGCAGGCCTAAGTTCCATTTGTACCAACCGAATATCGCACTATTGAGTGGAATTGCTTGGGACCATATCAACGTTTTTCCCACCTATGAATTCTATGAGGAGCAGTTTAAGCTATTTATTGACAGTATTGTAAAAGGTGGAAGCATTACTTACAACACTGAAGATGAAGCCGTCAAAAATCTTGTGGAGCAATCGGAGCATACCATCCGTAAGTTTGCCTACGCCACGCCCGAGCATAGCATTGTTGATGGGATAACGTATTTAGACACCCCTGAAGGAGAAGTTCCCATTGAGGTTTTTGGAAAGCACAATTTGAACAATATTGCCGGAGCAAAGTGGATATGCCAGCAACTTGGCGTAGACGAAGCTGATTTCTATGAAGCGATTGCTTCATTTTCTGGTGCCTCCAAGCGTCTGGAAAAAATCTCCGAAGGAAAGACTACTTTGCTATTTAAGGATTTTGCCCATTCCCCTAGTAAAGTAACTGCGACCAGCAAAGCGGTTAAACAACAATATCCCGATAAAAAACTGATTGGGTGTCTGGAATTGCATACCTACAGCAGCTTGAATGCGGAGTTTTTGAAAGAATACGAAGGGAGTTTGGATGCTGTAGACGAGGCGCTAGTGTTTTATTCCCCCGAAGCGTTGCAGATTAAGGGGCTTCCTGCGGTAGCACCTGAAGATATTCAAGTAGCCATTTCCCACCCTAACATGCGGGTTTTTACCACCCCCGAAAGCTTGCACGAAGCACTTTTTGCACTGGCATTTGAAAATTCAGTGCTGTTAATGATGAGTTCCGGAAACTATGGTGGTTTGGACCTTAACGCGTTGGGAGAAAAGTTATCCATCTATTAGCTTCTATTGCTTCAAGATTTTGTAAAATTTCAATTCCCCATTAGGTTCAGTTTTGATTCTTAAATAATAAAGCCCCGAAGCAAGCTGTTCCAGATTGATTTCTGAAGCAAGACCTCCCCTTAGAATCAGTTGGCCCGATGTGTCAAAAACCCAATAAGTTCCGTCGAGGTTGGCATTATTGAAATTCAATACATCTTGAGTGGGATTGGGATAGGGAAGGATAGAACTTTTTTCTTCGGGTATTTCGGGTTCGGGTTCGGGTTCAGTGTCAACAGTTGTGGTTTGACCCCAAATATCCCTGACCTGAATTTGGTCGAAGGCATCCAAATCCAATAAAGTGAACGTTATCTCATAGTTTTCTTCTCCAGAACTCGTGTAGCGTGCAGGTGAAATACGCACTCCATTGAATTCCGGGTTGTCGATGTCATTCATGTCAATACCGCTTCTGTCATCAAAATTGATTTTGATGATTTCTGAATCCTTGCTAACCAAAAGTTCATTGAAATCCAATTCTGGTCTATCCGAAACCACTTTTATGGTCAAGGGATTTTCTTTAACGACCTCATAGGTCAAAGCGTCTTTATTAAAAGCCCTGTAGTCCAAAAAGAGTAGGGGATTTACATGAGGGTCGGTAGGTTGCGGAAAAGGATTGGATTGTGAACAACCTCCATTACGTTGCGATTCCCGAGAACAAATTAGCCCAAGTCGAATTTCGAAGTGGTTGTGTGGAAAATTGGTTTCCCCACTTTCACCAATCGTTCCAATAGGCTGACCTTGTTTTACTTCCAGGCCTGGAGCTATTCCAGCAGCAATACTGTTGAGATGTGATGAAATGGAATAGTACTTCGAAATGAGGACCTCCTGAAACAAAATTGGGGTATCCATTTGATGTTCGATGACTACGACAGTTGAACTAAAATTGTTTTCAGGGTCACCTTCTACAGCTGCTTGTCGCACTATGCCATCGGCAATGTTGACAATAGGGTCTCCAATATTTCCTGGAATGTCAATACCGCGATGAAAATCGTAACGCGATTCAGAATCTTTGATTCGGGGTCCAAAAGGGGAGGATAATTTGGTGATGTCCCCATTGGGCCACTGTGTATCATCAAACTGAATTCTGAGACGGTTTTCCGTGATGTGGAATACATTTTCTTTACAGGTCTTCGTACCTCCATTGACGGTTAAACATATTGTGAAGGTACCATCAGATTGGAACTCGTGTACAGGGTTTTGTTCTGTTGCAGTTGACCCGTCTCCAAAATCCCAGTTCCAAGATGTAATCGCAGTATCTGAGTGAGAAGCATCATAAAACTGAATCGACCTACCTGCAACAATAGTTGCGGTAAAGTTTACTTCCTGCCCGGAAAGCGTTTGAAAAAACAGCAAACAACACAAATACCGTAAAAATTTCATGAACCTTTTTCAATTTCAAGAAGGAGTACTGGCCTTCCAACCATTTTATGGCACAAGAATAGCGGTAATGCAAGCACATTAGGTAAGCGGATTCATCAATACCCCGGTTCACTTCACGGATATCGCGGTTTTTGGAAAATTGTAAGTATTGTGGTACAAACCTTTTAGAATTGAAAGTTTTTGATGGGTGCGGAAACGTCAATCAAAGTTCCATCTGGGTCCTTTAAAAGTAATCTCCGTTGTCCATAAAAAGTATCGTGGGGTTCCTTCACAATTTGGTAATTGGCTTCTTTTGCTTTCTCAAAAATTGGAGATACATCCTCCAAAACAAAGGTGATATAAAAACCGGCGGGTGCTTTTTGGAAGTCTTCCGGAACAATTTCATGTTTGCGGTCTACCAAACCCAATTCCAATTGGTTTTCCTTTGAAACCAATTGAACGAACCAATCGCTATCAAAAGCGATAGTAAAGTCAAAAAGGGTCGTGTAAAAGACCTTGCTCTCTTCAAGATTTTCAGAGCAAATATTGGTCATACTTCTATTGATAGTCATGTGCACAGATTTTGAATTGTGTTTGAATGATATCGGGAAGTTGTACTAAAATCGGAATTCCAAAACGAAACGCCATGGGTCTTATGGCAAAGTTTTCTTAAAAATGGGAATCCAGATTTCTTCTTCTGAGGATGGGTCATCGTTTTTGTATTTGGGTCCTAGGACTTCAAAATGAGGCCTACTGTCCAATTCATACCCGGATTTGGGCAGCCACTCCGAGAAAATATATTGGTAAATGGAAGTGTCCGTGCTGAGCCCTACGTAGTCAAAAACGGCATATAGCCCACCTTCTAGAAGATAGGTTTGCAGACCATCCGGAACTTTATCAAAATCCGATACTTCAACACAAGCCCATTTGGTAAATATGTTGTTAGGATTAAAGGGTTTGTAATAGTCTTCCGGATAAACCTGCATGGAATACTTATCTGAACTTACGCTATTCGTCACGGTTTTCAGCAGTGGGATTGATTTGGCCCATAGCGCTCCGGTTTGGTTGCTGACCAGACTCATTGAAATGGATTGGCCCACTAGCTTTTTTTCGGTCAGGGTTTCGATTCTAGCTTCCGGAAAGGAATTCATATAGTCTGGGTATTTTTCATTTTGGTTGTCAAGTCCAGTTGCATAATAGGTAAATATCTTCCGGCAATGGAGCTGGGTCGTTGGTCTACCGTTACAAAACCAAATTTTTGGTAAAAGCCTTCTGCATGAGGGTCGGCATCAAGGGTAATGGAATCAACCTTTAGGTTGTGCATCTTGTTTAAAAAATGTTCCATCAGCGCTTTTCCAATACCCTTCCCGATATACTCAGGTGCTATGAACAGAAACTCCAAAACCGCCTTATTGCTATCTAAAGTGTATGCATAAAATCCCGCGATTTGGTCGTTAACCAGCAATTTGTACACGGCATTGGTATGGATAAAGGCTTCGGATACTTCTAGTTCGTCATACCACGCTTCGATTTGGGCCTCACCATAGTTCCAATGGTTTTTAGACCGAAGAGTGAGTTCGGTTATTGCTTTGGCATCGGAGATATGGGCCGGGATTATATGCACAGGATGATTGCTAACTTGGTCCGCTAAAGCTATGGATTATTCTTCTTTTTTAAGCATATATCCAGATTCTGATTTAACGACTTTAAATCCTAGATTCAGCTGCAAACTCCAACCTTCTCCTGTTACAGTCTCCTTAGTAATGGAATGCGGTTCACTTAAAGTAACTCCACTCCAATTGGTCTTGACCATGGCACCCTGCTTGGCATCAATCATACCCCAAACATCGGTGATGGTAAGGGTAACGTAGACGGTGCCATATCCGGCCAAGGGAACTAAGGTGTTGGGATTGAATGAAATGTTCATTTGCTGAAAGGGGAGTGTGAGGGTAGGATTCTCCACGAATCGTTTTTTTAAATCCTCCAACTGTTTCTTTTTTGCTTCCGCACGTTCTTGTTCCATCAAGTGGATACTTTCACTATCGTAGGTTTTATTGGAAACATCCCAGTTTTTTTCCAAAGCTGAGGTGGGAATTTCGAATCGTTTCATGAAATACGCAGTCAAATTTGTTTCTGCTGTCATGTCCAACTGCCATTTAGGGTCACTTTTTGATAAAAGATAACCGTAAAATGGAATCGTCAAGTAGGCGAAGGAACGGACAAAAGAAGGTGCTTCAAAAAAGCGTTGTTTTTTGGCTATCAGCATTTCCGTTATCTCAGCAGGGTTTGCGCCGCTAAGCATAAGGCCCGTATACTCTGCTAGACCTTCATTCAGTTCCAGTTCGTTTTCCGCATTTTGAATCAGTGAATCTTGGTGTCTTTTGTTTCTGAACAATAAAGCATGGCTAATATGTGTTTTGGTTTGCTCGGAATTATTGGCTTTTAGGGCAGCTTCGAGCGCTTCCAATTCCAACTTTACCCAGAATCGGCCGTCATAGGTATCCATATGCCCATTATCGGTTTCTTTCAGATTGCCGAAGCCAATTTTGGGTTGCAGCTGATGAAACAGTTCATGTATGGTCAAAGATTGTTGCCGTATGGCTTCCTCGGGTAAAGGGAGCATCACCATGGACCAGGTTTTATCCTCCCATTTCAGAGCGGTATTGGCTATGTTTTTGTTCTTGGGGAATTCTCCAATGAATAGGTTCCCATCTTTCCGAAGAGATTGGGTAGGGGTGTTTTCATTGGCGTACACCACGCGCGTGATGGGATCTACAAAAAGTAGAGAACCTTTCAACGATTCACCCCAGAAGGCCCCACCATCTTGCGTTAAAAGACTATCCACGTTTTTAAAAACACGGGAAATATTCTGTTTGCGTACTTCGATGTCTTGAACATCTTGACCTAAAGTGCATTGCGCTACAAGCAGCCCAAGGGTGCAGAAAAAAGCTTTCATTTCAATGTGGGATTTAGGTGCCTATTGGCGTACATATTTCTATCAAAAATCCATTGATATCCAAAAGATATCCCACAGTTTGTCCCCATGGTTTTTCCGTTAAAGGAGCATATTCTTTGGCTCCTGCGGCGATTGCTTTTTTAAAATCTTCGGCAATGTTCTCTGTGGTGAAGGCCAATTCGATGCCAAACGGTTTAGCGTTTTTACTGGCGGGGATGTATCCCTTTATGAGATTGGACTCGGCTAAAGTAAGGCTGGCAAAGGCCAAGGTGGTACTTCCGGTGAGGAGCTCTCCGTAATCTGCTTCAGGTGTGATAAATTTCTGTTGGAACCCAAAAGCTTTTTGATAAAAATCAATCGTAGCCGATACATCTTCGACGTACAGAATGGTATAAGCAAAATTCATTCAAAAAGTGTTTTGGGCTAAAGACGAGTAATTTTTTTAAACGTCACAACGCTTGAAAGCATCTTTAAGTGCGTCAATTTTATTTTCCCAGGTCACAATAAATTCTTGGGCAACATACCCTTTGAAACCGGTGTCTAAAATAGCCTTCATGATGGCTGGATAGTACAACTCTTGGGATTCATCGATTTCATGCCTTCCTGGGACCCCAGCGGTATGGTAATGCCCAAAATAGGGATGGTATTCTTGAATGGTCCGAATAATATCACCTTCCTGTATCTGCATATGGTAGATGTCATACAGCAATTTAAAATTCTCTGTGTTCAAACGGCGGCAAAGCTCTACGGCCCATAAGGTAGAATCGCACATGTAATCGGGGTGATTGATTTGGTTGAACAACTCCATTTGCAAAACAACCCCATGTTTTTCCGCTATAGGCAACACTTGTGACAATCCGTCCACACAATTTTGCAAGCCTACATAATCATCGATGCCCCTTCGGTTTCCGCTAAAGCAGATAAGATTGGTATACCCTGCATCAGCGACCTTCGGAATCATTTCCGTGTAATTTTTGATAAGTGTAGGATGGAATTGCGGGTCGTTCCAACCGTCTGTCAAGTTGATTTCCGCACCCCAGCACATACTGGCGTGGATGTTATATTTTTTCATCAGCGGCCAATCTTCAGGCCCCGTGAGATCTAACGCCTTGATGCCCAAATCATTCAATGTGGCGAGAAAAGATTCCCATGGAATGTCGTTAAAACACCAGCGGCATACACTATGATTGATATTGTGCTTCAAATCAAACTTGGTGCTCGGTTGCGAGGACGCAGTAAGGGCTTTCGCCGAGGTCAAACCAGCTGTGCCAAGCGCTGCCATGGTAAAAAAATTTCTTCGTTTCATGGGTTATGGATTGTTAGGAGAAAGATAGTAAATTCGAAGGAGAGATGGATTTGGATTCACAAAGGGAAGCCTTGGTCGAAATGGCCCACTACCGAATGCCTTTCGGAAAGTACAAAGACCGCTATTTGGTAGATTTGCCCCTTCCATACTTGGTTTGGTTTTCACAAAAAGGGTTTCCCGAGGGCAAGCTGGGTCGCTATTTGGAAACCATGTTGAGCATCAAGGACAATGGCTTGGAACCGATTGTTCGAAAATTGCAGAAAGAATTTCCCAAGGATTGAATCATGGTAAAGTCGCAATTCGTACCTTTACATCCCGTAATAGAAAACCCAAATGTCGCAGACCAAATACATTTTCGTTACGGGCGGAGTAACCTCTTCATTAGGCAAGGGAATCATTGCCGCATCTTTGGCCAAACTACTTCAAGCAAGAGGCTATCGAACGACCATTCAAAAACTAGACCCCTATATCAATGTTGACCCCGGTACTTTGAATCCGTATGAACATGGGGAATGCTATGTGACGGATGATGGCGCCGAAACCGATTTGGATTTGGGGCATTACGAGCGATTTCTGAACGTGCAGACCTCCCAAGCCAACAATGTTACCACGGGAAGAATTTATCAGAGCGTTATCGAAAAAGAACGCCGTGGTGAGTTTTTGGGTAAAACGGTTCAGGTTGTTCCTCATATCACCAATGAAATCAAGGAACGCATCCAAATTCTAGGTAAAAGCGGGGAGTATGACATTGTAATTACCGAAATAGGAGGTACCGTAGGTGATATTGAATCCCTACCGTATATCGAAGCTGTACGTCAGCTGCTATGGGAAGTTGGGGAAAACAATGGTATCGTAGTGCATTTGACTTTGGTACCTTTTCTGTCCGCCGCGGGTGAATTGAAGACCAAACCAACCCAACACTCGGTCAAAACTTTGATGGAGAGTGGGATAAAGGCAGACATTTTGGTTTGCCGGACCGAACATCATATTTCCGACGATATTAAAAATAAGCTGGCGTTGTTCTGTAACGTAAAGAAAGAGGCGGTGATACAATCCATAGATGCTTCTACTATCTACGATGTGCCCATGTTGATGCAAGAGGAAGGCCTGGACAGAGTTGCGATTCAGCGGTTGAACTTATCGGACCACATAGAGCCAAACTTGGAGCTGTGGAAACAATTTTTGAAAAAGCACAAAAACCCAAAGCATACCGTGACCGTTGGTTTGATTGGAAAGTATGTCGAGTTGCAGGATTCGTACAAATCCATTTTGGAATCTTTTATTCATGCCGGTGCGGCCAATGAGGTAAAGGTTAAAGTCCATTCCATTCATTCAGAACATCTCACGGAGCAAAATGTTGCGGAAAGACTTCGAGGTCTCGATGGTATTTTGGTAGCCCCTGGATTTGGTGAGCGTGGTATTGAGGGAAAAATCCATGCAGTACGCTTAGCTCGTGAAAAGAACATTCCGTTTTTGGGAATTTGTTTGGGCATGCAAATGGCCGTAATTGAATTCGCTAGGACGGTTTTGGGCTTGGAAGGTGCCAATTCTACCGAAATGGATGAGAATACTCCACACCCGGTCATCAATCTCATGGAAGAACAAAAAAAGGTGACCGATATGGGTGGAACCATGCGTTTGGGTGCATGGGATTGCGAGTTGACCCCCAATACTTTGGTTCATAGCGTGTATCAAAAAGATATGATATCCGAACGCCATCGCCATAGGTTTGAATTTAACGGGACCTACCGCGAAGCCTTGGAAACGGCGGGACTGGTTCCCTCAGGGGTTAATCCGAAGACAGGTTTGGTAGAGGTCGTGGAAATTCCGAGTCATCCCTGGTTTATAGGCGTACAGTATCACCCTGAATATAAAAGTACGGTAGCCAATCCCCACCCGCTCTTTATCGGATTCGTGGGAGCAGTGCTGCAACATCATCAAGAACAAACCAATGCCAGTTTGGCATAAAACTGGGTTTTGGACATATATTTGCGCTTCGAAGAACCAAGAAGTTACGACTAAACCACATACATGGAAGAAAAAAAGCTGGATATAAATTCTATCATAGGATTTGTATTGATTTTTGGGATTCTCATTTTTATGTTCTATCAAAATCAACCGACACCGGAAGAACTAGAAGCCCAAAAAGCTGAGCAAGAAAAAATTGAGGCTGCTGCTTCGCAAGAGGAACAAAAACCACAACAACAGGAAGCCGCTGCCCCCATTCGACCAACAGAAACTTTGGACACCAATGATTCCATAGCCACTGTGCAATACAAGAATGCAGTAGGGGCTTTTGCGAACACCAATATTGCAGAAGGAGAAACAGTCTTGGAGAACGAGGTACTTTACCTAAAAGTTGCCAATAGGGGCGGACAGATTGTAGAGGCCAAGATGAAAAATTTTGTTACCCATGATTCCATCCCGGTGTATTTGGTAAAAGATGGCAATGCCAGTTTTGGGTTACAGTTCTCTACCTCAGACAATCGAAGTTTGGAAACGGCTGATTTGTTTTTTGAACCTACCTTATCGAAAAGCGGAGAGAATCAGGTGCTTTCCATGAAAGCAAAAGTTTCGGAAAATCAGTTTTTGGAGTTTCGTTATGAAATGAAACCAACCGAGTACTTGGTGGACTTCTCTATTAAATCGCAAGGGTTGAATGGCGTTATCGATGGAGGTCGACCTATTACTTTGGCTTGGGATTTAAATGGGATTCGTCACGATAAAAGTGTGAACTATGAAAACCGGTACACTCGATTGACATACAACCATGATGATGGTAAAATAAGCAAGTTGTCGGAGAGCAGTGACTCTGATGAGGAGACTGAGGTAGATGTGAAATGGCTGTCGTACCGACAACATTTCTTTAGTTCCATCCTGGCTACGGAGAAACACTTTAGGACTGCTGAACTATCCTCCATAAACCTAGTGGAAGAAGAAAGCAAGGAAACCAAGTTTACCAAGGCCTATAGTACTAGAGCTCCTCTGTCGATGCAGGGCGGCGAGCTCTCGGAAAGTATGAATTGGTATTATGGCCCTACTGATGTAGCCGTTTTGGAGCAATACAAAACCCTTGGTTTGGCGGATTCCATTCCGTTTGGTTGGGGAATCTTTGGTTGGATCAATCGATATATTTTTACACCATTTTATGGGTTTTTAAGCGGCTTTTTGCCCTTTGGCATTGCGATTGTCGTGATGACGATTATCGTGCGTTTGGCTTTGTCCCCGGTGACTTATAAATCTTACCTGTCTCAGGCGAAGATGAAGGTATTGAAACCTGAAATCACCGAAATCACCGATAAGTACAAGGACAACGCCATGAAAAAGCAGCAAGAAACCATGAAGCTATACAACAAGGCTGGTGTGAGTCCCATGAGCGGTTGTGTGCCCGCCTTACTACAGCTCCCTATTTTCTATTCCTTGTTCATGTTTTTCCCGACGTCTTTTGCCTTACGTCAAAAGAAGTTCCTATGGGCGGAGGATTTATCTTCTTATGACACGATTTTTAACTTACCATTTGCCATCCCATTTTATGGCGATCATGTGAGTTTATTTCCGATTTTGGCTTCTATCGCGATTTTCTTTTATATGACCTTAACTACTGGGCAAACCATGCAAATGCAACAGCAACCGGGAATGCCCAACATGAAGTTTATCATGTACCTATCTCCGTTGATGATGTTGTTCTTTTTCAACAACTACGCCAGTGGACTGAGTTTGTATTATTTTATCTCCAACCTGATTACCATTTTCATCATGTTGGCCATTAAGCACTACATTCTCGATGAGGAAAAAATACATGCGCAGATTCAGGAGAACAAAAAGAAACCCAAAAAGGAGAACAAGTTCCAACGTAAAATGCGTGAGATGATGGAGCAGGCTGAGGCACAAAAGAAAGCAGGTAGAAAATAGAAGGCGCCGCCATCATTTAGGTTTAAACCTTTTCGCTTTATGGTGGTCCAATGGGAAAACCAAAACATAGCGTTATGAAAAACCTACATTTCATTCTATTTCTGTTCACCTTAACCTTTGTGGGAACAACTGAGTATGCGGAAGCACAAGTGACCCGAAAGAAGGTACGTAAAGAGGTTCGTAAACAACGTAAGGTCAATCGAACTATTCGAAGAGTAAATCGTCGTGTTACCCGCAGAACGCTAAGGCGTCTGCCAGCAAACACCCGTCCTGTTGTATTTAGAAGGGTTACCTATTATCCGGTAGGAGGGATGTTCTTTACCCGAAGGGGCGGTGTTTACGTTCGCGCCTTCCCACCAAGGGGATTTCGACTTGGTGTATTGCCCGCCGCCGCTGTGACGCTATCCGTCCGAGGCATACGATACCAATATGCTGATGGTGTCTTCTACCAACAGTCAGGTGAAGAGTACGAGATTTCTGCTCCTCCTTTAGGAGCTGTGGTTTCAGAACTTCCTGAAGATGCTGAAGAAATTGATTTTGATGGTGTATCCGCCTACGAGTTGAATGAGGCCATCTATACCGCTGTGGAAGATGGTTATGAGATCATTGAGGTTTTAGAAGAAGAGGAGCAATAAAAAAACTCCCCCGAAAACCGAAGGAGTTTTGCATTGATAGGTATAGTTTGGTAAGATTTGGGACTTCAAATATGGGAAGGAAGGTCCGGTTAAAAAATTATTAGTTGTCAAACCATACCTTTTTGTATGGTAAAAATACCCCCTTTGATGTGTCATCGATGAACGGTTCAAAACCCTAGATAAAACAACCCCTGCGAAAGGATTTCCGCAGGGGTCGTCTTGTAAATAAAACCCTACAAATATTTATTGTAGCGTTATTTTAGTGCAAAGCATCCAGTACCTCCTGTGGTAGCAATACCTTATCGATAACATGCACCACTCCGTTGCTTGCAAAATTATCGGCACCGATTACTTCTGCATCTACATGGGTTTTGTCTCGGATAAAGACACCGTGGTTCAAGATGGCGAACAAGTCTTCACCCTGAACGGTACCCAAACGTTGGTGATTTGAGAAATCCCCAGCGGCAAAAGCATCTCCTGCTACGACATGGTAGGTAAGGATTTTGGCCAACAACTCTTTTTCGGCAGCTGTATCAAAGTCATCCAAACTGTTGTACTGTGGTCCAAGGGCATGCAGTAAATCCGCAAAAGCTTGGTTTGTAGGTGCAAATACGGTGAACGGACCGTCACCTGACAATACACCTACCAATCCAGCATCGGCTTGAATCAAGGCATCTACCAAAAGACTTAAATCATCAACGGACTGGGCCAGTTCCACAATGTTTGGTACGGGAGGGTTGAGTATATCCAATACCTCTTGTGGCAACAATACTTTGTCAATCACGTGAACAACGCCATTACTGGCTTCTACATCTTCCAATACTACCAAAGCGTTGTCGTCCGTAGCATCGGTTATATGAATATTTCCATTTTTGATGCTGATACCGACATTTTCTCCTTGGAAGGTTCCGATTTGTTGTCCGTCAGACAGGTCTCCAGAAAATGCTGCAGTACCGGCAACCACATGATAGGTCAAAACTTTTACCAACAAGTCTTTTTCAGCTTGCGTATCAAAATCAGAAAGACTGTTAAAATCATCTCCCAAAGCATCAAGTAAATCGGCAAAAGCTTGGTTTGTTGGCGCGAATACTGTGAAAGGGCCATCTCCGCTCAACGTTTCTACCAAACCAGCATCGGCTTGAATCAAAGCATCCACCAATAGGCTTAGGTCATCTGTTTCAATCGCAAGTTCTACGATGGTTTTCAATTGCAATTCTGCAACAAAATCCAAGGCTACCTGCGGCAATAGCACTTTGTCAATCACGTGAACAACGCCATTACTGGCTTCTACATCGGGAAGCACGACGGTTGCATTGGTATCCGTGGCATCTGCAACGTGAACCACACCATCTTTGATGTTAATCGTTACATTGTCACCAAATACGGTTGGGATTTGTTGTCCATCCATCAAATCTCCAGAGAAAGCAGCTGTTCCCGAAACCACATGATAGGTTAAAATATCAATCAAAAGGTCAATTTCCTCTTGCGTATCGAAGTCATCCAAGCTGTTGTAATCATCTCCAAGGATATCCAACAATTCGACGAATGCTGCATTGGTTGGTGCAAATACAGTGAAAGGACCGTCTCCACTCAAGGTTTCGACCAAACCAGCATCTGCTTTAATCAAAGCGTCAACCAATAGGCTCAAATCCTCAGTTTCAATAGCGATTTCCACAATAGTCTTCAATTGTAGTGAGGCTACAAAGTCAAGTGCGGCCTGTGGCAACAATACTTTGTTGATGGTATGGGCTACGCCATTGGTGGCCAAGATGTCAGTATCAGTGATTTCAGCATCAACATCCGAGGCATCTCCGATAACGAAAGAGCCATCCTTCTCAATAATTTCAACGCTATTTCCAGTGAACGCAGTACCTACTTCTCCGGCTGCTAAATCTGCTGCCAATACCTTGGCAGGAATCACATGGTACAACAAGATATTGCGGAGCAAATCAATTTCTTCGTCGGTGTCAAAATCATCTAGGCTGTTGTAGTCGTCACCTAGAATACCCAACAGCGCCACAAAGGCATCATCGGTAGGAGCGAAAACCGTAAAAGGACCTTCACCACTCAAAGTTTCTGCAAGACCTGCTTTAATCACGGCAGCTTCCAATATGGATAAAGGCTCTGTTTCAACAACAATCTCAACCAAATTTTTGGTAGGCTCGTCATCATCATCGTCATCATCTTCATCTTCACCAGCTAGGGCATCCAGCACTTCTTGAGGAAGCAATACTTTATCAATAACGTGAACAATACCATTGGAAGCAGTTACGTCTTCAAGGATGACCTCTGCTTTGTCGTCTGTAGCATCCTTTACAAAGATTCCGTCGGTTAAATCGATAGTAACCTCTTCGCCTTGCGCAGTACCTATCATTTGCCCATCAGACAAAGACTCTGAAGAAGCGGCGGTACCTACTACGACATGGTAGCGCAATATTTTGGCCAGAAGGTCTTTTTCTTCTTCGGTATCAAAGTCTTCGAGGCTATCAAAACCTTCTAGTCCACCAAGTAATTCGGCAAAGGCATCGTTGGTCGGTGCAAATACTGTAAAAGGACCATCGCCACTTAAAGTGGAGACTAAATCCGTTCCGTCATTTTCATCTGCTTTTAGCAAAGCAGCCACTAAACTGGTCAGCGCATCGGTATCTTGGGCAGTCTCGACAATGTTGCTTTCCATTTCTGCCCTTGCGGCTTCAACATCGTCTTCGTTTTCACAGGACCATGCGAAAAGGAGTAGCACGGCCACAAGCAAGTAATGCTTGAATTGTAGCATTTTTTTCATTTCATATGTGTTTTTAGGTTTAAATACAGTGGGATGAAAAAGGGGGACCGATAGAAGCCCCCCTTTTTATATTTAGTTGTTGGTATCTGGAAGTAGAACCGTATCTACTACGTGGATAACACCATTGATGCCTTGAACATCAACTTGGATGATACCAATTCCGGTGTTTCCAGCACCGTCGGTAACATCTGCAATGTTTCCGTCTGTACCAGGAAGGGTAATAATGATTTCGTCACCTTCTAAAGTAGGAGCATTGGTGTTCCCATCAGGAGTCAAATCGCCTGAGCGAACATTTAAACCAGCCACTACATGATGTTGTAAGATAGGGGTTAGACCTGCTTCATCAGGAATAGCATCCAAAGCTGCGAAGGCATCGTTCGTTGGCGCGAACACCGTGAATGGGTCGCTACCGTTTCCATCTTGCGCAGACAATACAGCAACAAAGTCTGTATTTGGTGTCAAGGTAGTTAGTGCATCTACCAAGGTAGAGAAGTTAGGGTCAGCCGTAGCGAAAGTAACCACGGTCGGCAAGTCAATTACAGCATCAACAGCGTGAATCACACCATTGGAAGCAACAATATCAGGGATTGCAACAGTACTTACACCATTCAAAGTAACCCCATCATCTGTATTCACGTAGAGACTCAATGGCTCATCCATGGCAAATTCTGCCAAAGTGTTGACATAAGAGTTGGTCAAACCAGTGCTGAAGGCTGCGGCACCAGAAATCACATGATTGGAAAGAATAGCGTTCAAGTCGTTTCCAGCAGGATTGGTGAACGCATCAAAAGCCGCATTCACAGGAGCGAAAACAGTATATGTTCCCATATCATCTGATAACAAATCGGTAAATGTTGTGTTTCCACCAGTAGTCAAAGCGCCTACCAACTCGGTTAAGTTTGGATTGGCAACAGCGTGGTCTACTACATCTGGTATGGTGATAACGGCATCCACAACATGTACCACACCATTCAACGCTTTTACGTCTGCGGCGCTTACGGTAGAGATACCGTTAAAGGTTACACCGTCGGTGGCATCATAGAACAAAGAGATATTGGCATCACTTACACCAGTAGCTTGTGTGCTGGCGTACCCTTGCCCCATCATATTTAAATCTGCTTCGAATAAAGCGGCTCCACTGATTACGTGATTCAAAAGAACGTTAGTCAATGTCTCTACAGGTACCTCATTAAGAGGAGTTCCATCCAAGAAAGTAGCAAAGGCGTCATCGGTCGGGGCCAAAACGGTAAACGGACCTGCTCCTCTAAGTACGGTAGGAAGGTCTCCATCGGCTGCTTGAAGTGCAGCAACCAAACTTTGCAAGTTTTCGTTGGCAATCGCCAAATCGGTAATTGGAACCAAAATAATATCAGCCAATTGGTCCAAAATAGTTTGGGGCAACAATACTTTATCAATAATATGGACTATACCATTGGAGGTTTGCACATTTGCTCCAGTTACTTCCGCGGCTACACCTGTAGCATCTTGAATGAACACGCCACCCTCGGTAGATACGGTAAGGTTACTGCCTTGTAGTGTTCCTAAGGTCTGACCATTGGTCAAATCGGTGGATAGTGCGGCAGTACCAGAGATTACGTGGTATTGCAAGATGACAGCCAAAAGATTTTGCAATTCGGTAGTGTTGAAGTCGTTTAACGTACTAAAGCCATCCAATTGCGCGAACAAATCGGTAAAGGCTTGGTTCGTTGGTGCAAAAACAGTAAAAGGTCCATCACCACTCAAGGCGGCTACCAAATCGTTATCTGCACTTTCGTCAGCTTTTTGTAGGGCGCTGACCAAACTATTAAGGTCATTAGTGTTTATCGCAGTTTCTACGATATTTCCAAGGGGAATAACGGGGTTGTTTCCATCGTCGTCGTCTGAACAACCAATGAAAACCAATGCTAAGGCAATAAAAGAAAGTTGTGTTAATCTAATTAGTGCTTTCATATCTATATTTTTGTTTAACACTATCGAGATGTAATTAAACAGAGATAGTTGCTTTTGTTTATTTTATTTTATAAAAAGTTTAACAAAACAGGTTAAACAAAATGAATGGATATAAAAAATCCGGCCTACCCAAAAGCGCAAACCGGATTGAACAAAAAGGAAAAACTAAGATTCTAGGACGAAAGCTGAGTCAGCACTTCTTGGGGCAATAGCACCTTATTGATGATATGTAAAACGCCGTTAAGCACTTCAAAATCAGGTGAAGTGACTTTCGCTGGAATAGTCGTTTTGTCTAAGATGTTGATTTCATCGCCTACTTCAACAATTAGAGTTTCCCCTTGTACAGTAGTAAGCTCTTGACCGTTAAACAAAATATCTGAGGTTCCTTTGACGCCATCCACACAATGGTAGACTAAAATCTTGCCCAATAGCCTTAATTCGGCTTCGGTATCAAAATCCGTTAGGTCATGAATGCCATCAAGCTGTGCGAAGAGCTCTAGGAAGGCTTGATTGGTGGGTAGGAAAAAAGTAAAGGCGTCTCCGTTCAATACATCCTCTAGGGAGTCACGCACCAACAAATAAGCTGTCATAAATACCTCATTGTCCTCAAGCTCTTCCAAAAGCGCCATCAGACTTTGCTCCGTTTCCGTCAGTACTTGGTAAATCACGGTTTCAGGAACCAATATTCTATCAATGGTATGGATTACTCCGTTACTAGCGGGAATATCGGTTAACAATAGATTGGCATCCAATCCTGCCAAACCATCTTGCAGCACAAATCCTGCACCATCTGCTATGACCGTAAAACCATCACCGTCCAACAAAGTAGGTACAGGTCCTTGCATCAGATCAGAAGATGTAATTGCACCGGGCACAACATGGTAACTGAGTACTTGACGCAATAGGTCAATTTCAAAGGAGAGGTCAATATCCTCCAGGGAATTGATTCCAGTACCCAAAAGACCAAAAATGATGTTCACCGATTCTCCTGTCGGTGCGAAAACCGTAAAGGGTCCCTCTTCACCTAGGGTTTCCAAGAGCCCTGTCAGTTCCAGGGCTTCCCGTAAAAAATCCAGTTCCTCAGTACTTTCAACGATTTCTTTTATGGTAGGCGCGCCTCCGCTCGTATCGTCTGGGTTAAGGGTGTCCAAAAAGTCTTGCACTTCTTGGGGAATCAAAATCTTATCGATGATATGTACCACACCATTGCTCGCGAAGTTGTCGGCATTTTCAATGTTGGCATCTACATCGGACGCGTCCCCAATAACGAAGGTTCCCCCGGAGCTAATGATTTCCAAAGTTTCTCCTTCCAACAAGGTATTGACGTTTCCAGCACTTAAGTCAGCCGCCGCGATGTTGCCGGGTACTACATGGTACTTTAAGATATCTTCCAAGATTTGGATTTCGATGAAGTTGTCGAAGTCATCAAAACTATTGAAGGAATCACCCAACAAGTCGAATAATTCATCGATAGCTGCATTGGTTGGGGCAAAAACTGTAAAAGGTCCTTCACCGTTTAGGGCATCAACCAGTCCAGCTTTGATAACTGCTTCTTCCAACTGGGAAAGTTCTTCTCTTTCCACAACCAATTCGACAATGGTCGGTTTGGGGAAAAGAATATCCAATACTTCTTGGGGTAACAATACCTTATCGATAATGTGTACAATACCGTTTGACGCTTCATTGTCGGCGCCTACCACTTCAGCAGCTTCATCGGTTTTGTCATTGATGAAAACAACGCCGTCTACAGTTACGGTAAGATTTTCAGATTGAACGGTGGGTAAACTTTGACCATCCGATAAATCTGAACTAAACGCCTTGGTGTCGGCAACAACATGATATTGTAAGATTTTGGTCAGGATTTCCTTCTCCGCCGCTTCATCAAAATCATCCAGGCTGTCAAATCCGTCCAGTTGTGCTAGCAAGGCGTTGAAGGCATCATTGGATGGAGCAAATACAGTTAATGGGTCTCCAGTGGCCAGGGTATTGCCCAAATCCCCGCCGGCAGCCTCCACGGCATCCAAAAGGGTGGTCAAGATATCAACGGTTTCTGCCAACTCAACGATATTGGGTAAGGAATTGGTGTCGTTGTTATCGCCGGTACGGTCGGTAGTTGTTCCCCCATCGTCATCATTGTTACTGCAGCTGTTGAAGGCCAGTGCTACCAGGAAGAAAAAAGCAATTTTTTTGAAAAGTGAGATGGTTTTCATTTTCATTAATTTGGTTCTGTGTTCTATTCGTTGAAAGTAAGGCATAATCGTTCCAACCATTTAAAAGCATCCTTAATTCTAGGTTATGCCAACTTTAAATGTTGGTCGTAAGGTCAGCTACAAGAATAACTTCAAAATGTCACAAGAGTATCACGAAAAGCAAACGAATCCATGGATTTTGACATCCCCCACATCACGATGAAAAAGCGCTTCGGATTTTGTATTTTTGCCCTCCAAATACGGTGGTTATGAAAAAGGTGGTCATTGGACTATCAGGCGGAGTTGATTCAAGCGTGGCAGCCCACTTGTTAAAAGAACAGGGCTACGACGTCATTGGCCTTTTTATGAAAAACTGGCATGACGATTCGGTTACGATTTCTGAAGAATGCCCTTGGTTGGAAGATAGCAATGATGCCCTAATCGTTGCCGAAAAATTAGGGATACCTTTTCAAACGGTAGATTTAAGCGCGGAATATAAAGAACGTATCGTGAATTATATGTTCCGCGAATACGAAATGGGTCGAACACCCAATCCGGATGTACTGTGCAATCGAGAAATCAAGTTTGACGTTTTTTTGAAAATTGCTTTACAACTTGGGGCGGATTACGTCGCCACTGGGCACTATTGCCGAAAAGGAACCATTGAAAATGCTGATGGCACGGAAACCTATCAACTGCTTTCGGGAGTAGACGGAAATAAGGACCAATCCTATTTTTTGTGTCAGTTATCCCAAGAGCAGCTCTCAAAGACCCTGTTTCCCATTGGGGAACTTACCAAGCCGGAGGTTCGAAGCATTGCATCGGAACATGGTTTGATTACGGCGGATAAAAAAGATTCTCAAGGATTGTGTTTTATTGGGAAAGTGCGTTTGCCAGAATTCCTTCAGCAGCAATTGAAACCAAAAAAGGGTGCTATTGTGGAAATTCCTTCGGATGCCCTTCAGTTTCAGGATGAAGCATCTCTTTTTTCCAATAAAGAAAATGAGCTTTCCTATCAAGCCCAAAAAAAGGTGTACGCCAAAACGGATGGAAAGATAGTTGGGGAACATCAAGGAGCTCATTATTTTACCATCGGCCAGCGTAAAGGTTTGGATGTAGGGGGTACCAAAGAGCCCTTGTTCGTAATCGAAACCGATGTGGAAAATAATATCATCTATACCGGACAAGGCAAGGAACACCCTGGTTTATTCCGGAAAACCTTGTTCGTCCATAAGGACGAAGTACACTGGGTGCGAGAGGATTTGACCCTTGCCCCAGGCGAAGATATGGAGGTCAGTGCTCGAATTCGATACCGTCAACCCTTGCAAAAAGCCACCCTGTACCAAACGGAGCATGGGATGTATGTGGATTTCAAAGAATCCCAATCAGCGATAACCGAAGGGCAGTTTGTAGCATGGTATGACGGCGATGAATTACTAGGTTCCGGTGTAATCGCATAAGCATGAAAAACAACCGAATTACCGAATTGTTTCAGGTAAAATATCCCTTAGTTCAAGGGGGTATGATTTGGGCCAGTGGTTGGCGGTTGGCATCTGCTGTTTCCAATGCCGGCGGTTTGGGGCTTTTGGGTGCAGGGAGCATGTATCCTGATGTGTTAAAGGAACACATTCAAAAATGCCAAAAAGCAACCGACCGACCTTTTGGAGTCAATGTGCCTATGTTGTATCCAGATATTGAAGAGCTTATGGCCATTATTGTTTCCCAAGGCGTGAAAATCGTTTTTACTTCTGCGGGAAACCCAAAAACCTGGACACAGCATTTAAAGAATAACGGCATTACCGTCGTTCATGTGGTGAGCAGCGTAAAGTTTGCTTTAAAAGCTCAAGACGCGGGTGTCGATGCAATAGTCGCCGAAGGATTTGAAGCCGGGGGCCATAATGGAAGAGATGAGACCACGACCATGGTGTTGGTTCCTACAGTAAAAGAAAAGGTCGATATTCCGCTGATTGCGGCTGGAGGCATTGGTTCAGGGAAGGCGATGTTGGCAGCCATGGTTTTGGGTGCCGATGGGGTTCAGGTCGGAAGTCGTTTTGTGGCTAGTGAGGAAGCTTCTTCCCATATCAATTTTAAAAAGGAAGTCGTTGCTGCTGGAGAAGGGGATACCCATTTGACCTTGAAAGAATTGGCTCCGGTACGTTTGCTCAAAAATAAGTTTTACCATGAGGTGCAACAAGCCTATGCCGAAAATGCTTCAGTAGAGGAGTTGAAAAAGGTGTTGGGTCGGGCACGTGCTAAAAAAGGCATGTTCGAAGGAGACCTTGAAAATGGAGAACTGGAGATTGGTCAGGTATCCGGATTAATCCATAATATCAAACCTGCAGCAGAACTTGTTGTGCAGTTCATCGAAGAATACGAAGCTGCCCTTCAAAAAACCCAAAGTTTAACGTAGCCATTTAAGCGCTTTCGTTACATTTGGGGCGATATGGTAAAGCGACTTTGCATTCTCATTTTATTCCTAGTATTTACCTTGGGGCACGGCCAAATTGAACGCGATAAAGCCCTACATTTTTTGGGGGGTCATTTGTATGGTTTGGCTGGCGCTGGAATTGCCAAGCAAATATCCGATGGCGATAGAGCATGGACCTTTGTTGGTGCTGTAGCGGGAAGTGCTTTGATTGGTGTCGCCAAGGAGGCGGTAGATGCTGGACAACGCCCTAATGGTTGGGATAACGAAGATTTATTGGCTACGGTTTTAGGAGGCATCTCCGTAGGTCTTATGATTGAAGTTTTTACCAAAAAAAGGGACCGATACGATAGGACTGAGTTAACTGGGGTACAGGCCGAACTCTTTGGTTTGAATCCGATACCGGATATTGTTTTTGATGATGGGGAGTTGCCTAACTTGAACGCTTTGGGCTTTACGAATTCGCAAACGCTACAGACACAACATTTGCTAACGCGCTAGAGGAGTCCGCGTGCTTTGATTTCCAAATATTTGTTGATGGTATTGATGGTCAAGTCTTCTGGCTTGGTCAAAATGGTTTGAATACCATAGCGATTCAATTCGTTGACAATTAATTTCTTTTCATAAACGAACTTTTCGGCAATGGTTTGTTCAAATACTTGAAGCGTATTTTTAGGTTGGGTTTCCGCAAAATGGTTCAGTTCCGTGTTCTCAAAAAAGATGACGACCAATAAATGTTGTTTGGCAAGTGCTTGCAAGTAACCCAACTGGCGGTGCAAAGCATCCAAGGTCTCGAAATTGGTGTACAGCAATAACAAACTCCTTTGGTTGATGTTGCGTTTGATATCGATGTATAAGCGACTGAAATCACTTTCCACAAAGTTGGTCTCCAAATTGTAGAGCGTTTCCAAAATCAAACTCATTTGAGAATTTCTACGCTCGGCAACTACCCGATTCTCAACCTTGTTGCTAAAAGCCAACATACCCGCTTTGTCTTGCTTTTTTATAGCAATGTTGCTGATAACCAAGGTGGCATTTATGGCATAATCCAAAAGACTCAACGCATCGAAAGGCATCTTCATGACCCTACCCTTATCAATGATAGAGTATATCGGTTGGGATTTTTCATCTTGATATTGGTTGACCATCAACTGGCTTTTCTTCGCGGTGGCCTTCCAGTTGATGTTACGGATGTCATCCCCCTGCACATACTCCTTGATTTGCTCAAATTCCATGGTATGACCGATGCGCCTGATTTTCTTTAATCCGTATTGGTGCAAACGATTGGTAAATGCTATCAGGTCATACTTTCGCAACTGTAGAAAAGAAGGATACACTGGAATTTCAGCATTTTCGTCAAACCGATACCTTCTGCTTAAGAAACCAATAGTGGACTCTGCAAATACATTGAGACTCCCGAAGGAATAGGTTCCGCGCTCTGTTGGTCTTAGGTTATATTGAAACATTTTGCTCCCGCCTTTTTCCAAATGGCTAAATTGTTCAAAATCCCTCTTCTGGAATTGAAACGGAATCTCATCAATTGCCTTGATTCTGATTGGAAATAGGTATTCGTTCCCAATTTGGAACTGAATCGGATTTTCATCTCCATTGGATAACTTATCTGGTAGTATGCGCTGGGCTTTGATTTTTCCCTTTGAAGTAAACAAAAGAAGATAATCCGTGATGAGCAGCAAGCAAAACAGAAAAAACAGGATTCGTACGCTGGAGTAGAGAAACGCAAAAAAGTAAGACACCATAAACCCTAAAACCAATAAGGTTAGGACGATGAAGAATCGTTTTTGCAGATATATCGAGCGAAAGAACCTTTTCAAAACCTATCTTGGAATTTCAATGCTTTCAACAATTTGACGAACGACCTCATGCGCCGTTAAGCCTTCCATTTCCCTTTCTGGGGTCAAGATGATACGATGTGCCAAAACGGGTGCGGCCACTTTTTTGATATCTTCCGGGGTTATAAAATCCCGACCTTGAATTGCCGCCAATGCTTTGGAAGCTTCCATTAAAGCAATGGATGCCCTAGGTGATGCACCCAAATACAGGTTGGCGTTGGTTCGGGTGTTGTTCACTATGGAAGCGATATAAGTAATAAGATTTTTCTCGATTACGATTTCCTTGATTTTGGACTGGTACTCGGCAATCTGTTTGGCGGTTAGTACTGCGCCAATCAAGTCTTCTTCGATAGCACCCTTTTGTTCGTGTTTTCGTTCTAGAATCTCAACTTCTTCTTCGAGAGAAGGGTAATCCACATTGATTTTGAAAAGAAAACGGTCCAGTTGTGCCTCGGGTAGGCGATAGGTACCTTCCTGCTCCACAGGATTCTGCGTAGCGAATACCAAAAAAGGTGGTGCCATATCGAACTCTTGTCCATCAATCGTGATTTGTCGTTCTGCCATTGCTTCAAACAAAGCCGCTTGGGTTTTGGCTGGGGCGCGGTTGATTTCGTCGATGAGGATGATATTGGAAAACAAGGGTCCTTTTTTGAATTCAAACTCCGAGGTCTTCACATTAAAGATGGAGGTACCCAGAATGTCACTAGGCATCAAATCTGGAGTGAATTGGATTCTACTAAAGTCAACATCCATGGTTTTGGCCAAAAGCTTTGCGGTTACGGTCTTGGCAACTCCAGGTACTCCTTCAATCAAGGCATGCCCGTTGGATAAAATGGAAACAATAAGCAATTCCACCATATCGTGTTGCCCAATGATGACCTTGCCCAATTCGGTTTTGATTTGGTTCACAGCATTACGCAAAGCGCTGAGGTCGACTCTCGATTGGAATTCCAATTTCTCTTCGTTGGGTTCTTGTTCGTTCATGTTCAATTTTTAAATTCAGTTATCAGCTTGTTCAGCCGTATGCTATCTTGTTCGGTATGTGATGGTTTTTGTTTCAAATGGATGATGAATTCCAAAAGGGTTTTGGTTTGAGAAAGGCTCTTTCCGGATTTGGCGGCTAGGTCCTTTATCATGCGTTCGTTAATTTTTGAAGTATCCAGGTGGTACCTATTGCGCAAAAATGCTAGAAAATAGGTTGACTTTTTATGGGTAATGTCCTTAAAATCCTTGTGTTGATAGTACAATGAACCTACGGTCTTGGCGAATTCTACGGATGAATTTTCCAGAGGTTTAATAACCGGAATGATACGTTGCTCCCGCTTCGCCCTGAAAATCACAAAAAGGATGATACCAATCATGGTTACGTAATAAGCCCATTTTAAACTGGCCTGTGTCAAAATAAACCGAATAGGAGAGGTGACTACTTTTCTACCAGACTTTTTAAAATCATCCCACAACAATAGCTCGGGGTCGATATACGAAAAGGCGTTTGCGGCATATTTTTGGTTTCCCCTAAGCAAATAGTAGTTTGAAAACGCCACAGGATTGGTGTGGACAAAAATGCTGCCATCTCCGAAGGAAACCTTTATAAAATTGGGTTTACGCACCTTTTCTGGCGTTTCTGTTTCCAGAATAGCCTCCCGTGTGAAGGAAATATGCCCTAAAACCTCAGTGTTTACCGTATCCAAACGCGTAATATGGGCATGTTGTATACCTCGGTCAAAGGTGTAGGTTTGGTTTTTGAAGTTGGTATTGGTAAAATCAAGAACGGCTTCATTTTCCTGTAGATAGTATTCAGATTGAACAACCAAGTTCAGGGTATCGCTTAAAATGTATCCCACATCTTTTGAAGCGATAAAAGCCGTATTTCCTTCTTTCACATAATCCAGAAGTTGGTAGGTTTCCTGTTCGTCAAAGAAGATATAATCATTTACAAATAAAAATGTGGATGGCGCTTCTCCGTCATATGCACTCAAAAATTCGTAGGTATTGTCATCTACGGTTTCGATTTCGGCCTCATTGAAAATAGCGGATAGCTCATTGTACAGTACGAAACACCCAAAAGGTATTTTGGACGAACTGACGAAGGAGGGGCGCCAATTCAAGGGTCGGGGACGCACGATTTCCGTCACGATAATCCCTATCATGACGACACCAAACAGAATCAATATGATTTTTGACTTCTTGTCCATGATTATGCAATCATTTGATGTAATCGGCTAAACCGATGTTGGGTTTTTTCATAAAGTGCGGCGTCAATCCATTGTTCGCCATACCAAATATTTTCATACAAATAAGATGCTTCGTCAAAGCCGTTTTTCAACCGGTTTTCATTGATTTCACGACTGTAATCTGAATTAGTCTTTTCAAAATGCCAATCAATGATTTGTCTTTGCGACAGGGATTTCAACACCTTTAAAAACTGGAAACGCACGGCTAGGCGATAGTCTTTTTGTTTCAAGGCATCCCGCAGTAGGCTGTCCAAATCCAAGTCTTCGATGTGTTCTTCGGCTAAATCAATATCCAAGATGGCATTCGCCTTTTTGGTAAAAATGGAGCCAAAGTTTTCATTGACAAAGAACCGAACCAACAAGTACAATACCAGCAAACCCATCAATACGTAAATAGTGTATTGCAAGAATTCCAAGGTGTTTGGAGATAATTGAATACCAAAAGTGTTATCGAGTTTTTGTGACAACCAATTGAGAAAGCGCAACAAAAGGTTTTGGGATTTGCCCGTGGTTATCTCGTAATCAAACTCATCTCCATTATATTTTTTGGAAAGATTCTCTTCTGAAAATTCCTTTTCCGATACCACGGAGTGCGTATCATACTTGACCGATAAGGTATCCGAACCCTCAGCAACTTGGGCGTGAAGGAAAACTGGTGAAAAAAACAAGAAAAGAAACAAGTACTTCACGAACTGGTTTTGCCGATTTCTTCGATTTTACTTCGGGTGTGTACGTTGTATTCTTTCTCATGCAGGGCATAAAACAAAATACCGTTCACAAATTGAGAGAGGCATTGGGCGTAGGCCGAAAGCACCAGCAAAAAACACAAGGCCAGGGTATATACTATCATAGATACTATAGACTCTGTTACATCAATATTGGAGTCGACCACATGGAAGGTATAAATTCCGACGATGACCCCAGGTATCAGCAAAATGATAAAGAACAAAAGACCATTGAGAATACCCAGAATAAAATTAACCCCTACAGATTTCCAAAAACTTTTCTTCACCAAATTCCAGCCTTCTTGAAAGGCATCTACCACCCCTTGGTTTTCAGAGAGCATACTGTAGAAGGATACACCAATCCAAGCCGCCAGGAAAAACTGGATGATATACTGTGCAATAAACCCCAATAAGGGAATGAATGCAAAAATCACCACAGCGACCATAAAGACAAGGTAAATGGGAATCAATAATAGGATAAAGCCAATAATACTGCCTCCTCTGTTTTTGACCAGATTCCAAACTTCCCTTTTGTCGATAGGTTCTCCTTTCTTTATTTCGTACTGAATCATGTAGGCTGAACTAATACTAAAGTTCAAACCAGCTGCTATCAAAAAAATGAAAAAGAACAATATGGCCCCAGCACCAATATAGAGCAGGTAGTTATCGAAATCCGGTGCGGTATTTCCTGGCAGATAGTTATTTTCTGAAGCAATAAGTCCAGCAAAACCAGAAACCATTAAATAACTGGTCACCAAGAGGCCCACAATGAAAATACCATTGTAGTTCAAAAAAATATTGGTGAAACGCTTGATATTTTGTTTCAAAAAATCAAAATAAACCGATAGGATTTCACCAAAGTCCCTATTGATTCTGAGCTCGAAGTATTTTTTTTCCATCTAAACGATTTAAAATCTGAGGATATAGGATATAGTAAAAGAGGATTAAGCTAAGCGAACCACCAATGATGATAAAGGCCAACCAATCCGGCATATCGGAATACCGCGTGATAAACCCTTCAATAAAGCCTGCGATAATGAAAAAAGGAATGGTACTGACCACGACCTTTAAGCCATCTTTCGCACCGCGCATGAAGGAGACCCTACGTGAATAGGTTTTCGGGAACAAAATACTGTTCCCCATAATCAGTCCTGCACACCCTGCAATTATAATTACGGATATCTCAATCGTACCATGCAGCCAAATTTGGCGGTTGGCTTCAAAAAAGACCCCTTTCGTATAAAAAAAAGTGATGAACGCGCCGAGCATTACACCGTTGCTAAATAAAATATAGGCGGTGCCCACACTAGTGATTACCCCAAAGGCAAACGCCAAGAACGCAACACGAATATTATTGATGGTAATGCCCAAAAAGGTGCCGATTTCACTGCCACTTTTGTAAATGGCGGTGGGATTGCCCTCAGCAATATTGTTCAAGGTCAGGTTCACATAAGCATCTCCCAAAATAAGCCGAACAAATGAGGCATCGTTCAAAGCGGAAAGACTCCCGATGAGGGTTGCTACTCCAAAAATGGCAAAGGCAATTAAAAGCGTTTTGTGGTATTGCATGAAAAAGAGCGGAAACTCATAGCCCCAAAAATCCACGATACGATTTCTAGACTCTTTTTTGTTCTTGTAAATCTTTTGATGCGCCTGTGATGCGAGCGAGTTCAGATAGAGAAGTGTCTTGCTGTCAGCGTAGTAGGTTTGGGCGTAGGCCAAATCGTTGGTCAAATGAATATAGCCGTCGGCAACCTCATCGGGATGGGTGGTTGACCCTTGTTGCATCGCCTTTTCAAATGCTATCCATTTTTCCTTATTTTGCTTCACAAAGGCCGCTTCGCGCATATCAAATGTTTACGGGCTGCTTAAAATTAGGATTATATGAGCAACCTCCAAATCAATACAACGCAAAATGTCAACCTAGATTATAAAATCGTTGGCATTGGCGAAAGAATCGTTGCGTTTTTGATAGATGGGTTCATTTTGTACATGTATGCCTTTTTGGTCAACCTTATTGCGGATGCCATATCCTACGTGTATGAGGATACCTGGACACAAAGAGGTTTGGTTGCGCTAATTTTTTTGCCAGCCATGTTTTATTCCTTGTTGATGCACAGCCTTTTCAATGGACGTACCGTAGGAAAAATGTTGATGAAAATGCGTGTTGTCCGTGTAGATGGTGCACCTGTGCATTGGAGTAATCTTTTGGTGCGCTGGATGCTTCGCTTGGTTGACATTTGGATATTTTTGGGCTCCATTGGTATTTTGAGCATTCTATTTTCAGACAAAAGACAGCGCACGGGAGACGCCGCCGCAGGAACCGTCGTTATCAGCACCAAAAACAAAGTAAAGGTGTCCCATACCATTTTGGAAGAGGTAGAGGACAAATATGAACCAACCTTTACCAACGTTACTTTGCTGACAGACAAGGATGTCCGATTGATTAAGGAAACCTATCAAATTGCAAAGCAGAGTAGTGATTTCAAAACTCTAAAAGCTTTACGGGATAAAGTGGAAACCATCCTCGAAACCAATTCCCAGCTTTACGATAAACAGTTTTTGGATACCGTGTTGAAGGATTACAACTACTACACCCAAAAAATGTAGCATGATTTATCAATTAGCTGACATTTTGGGTACTGTGGCCTTTGCCATTTCTGGGGTTCTCGTAGCTATGGACAAACGTTTGGATTTGTTTGGGGTACTTATCATCGCCTTTGTTACTGCTATTGGTGGGGGAACGCTTCGAGATTTGCTTATTGGAAATACACCGGTTACCTGGATTCAAGACCTCACCTATGTGATTGTCATTCCTGTAACGGTTGCCTTTGCCATCCTTTTTTCAAAACAACTGAAGTTTCTTCGAAGGTCCCTGTTTCTGTTCGATACCATTGGGATTGGATTGTACACTATGGTGGGTATTGAAAAAGGCTTGGAGGCGAATCTTGCCCCGGTCATTTGCATTGCTTTGGGGACTATGACCGCGAGTTTTGGGGGAGTACTTCGCGATATACTTTGTAATGAGATACCCGTTGTGTTTCGAAGGGAGATTTATGCAACGGCTTGTATCGCCGGAGGCGGATTGTACTTTTTGTTGACACTACTCAACGCTCCAGAGAAAATAGCGTATGCGATTGGCGTTTTGGCTGTTATCGTGATTCGTATTTGTGCCGTGAAGATGAACATTCGATTGCCCAATATTTATCGAAACCCTCAATAAACTGTCAACCTGAACTGGTTGCAGGTTCTTTTTGATTAGGGGTAAGGGAGTTAACAGATTCCGAAACGAGTTCGGAATGACCTTGGTAAAGTTCTCAACTAAATAGTTGTCAACCTGAACTAGTTTCAGGTTCTTTTTTATCACGGATAGGGAGTTAATAGATTCCGAAACGAGTTCGGAATGACTTTTCATGAAGCTTCAACTCCATAGTTGTCAACCTGAACTCGATTCAGGTTCTTTTTAATAAAGAATAGGAACTAACAGATTCCGAAACGAGTTCGGAATGACCTTGGTAAAGTTCTCAACTAAATAGTTGTCAACCTGAACTCGATTCAGGTTCTTTTTGATTAAGGGTAGGGAGTTAATAGATTCCGAAACGAGTTCGGAATGACTTCCGATTTATAATACCTCCGCCTTTAAGATGTACACATTCTGCCAAGGCCAGTCGCCATCACCCACTGGCACACTGTTGATTTCATCCACTATGTCCATCCCATCAATCACTTTTCCAAAGGGGGTATATGAGCCATCCAAATGATACGACCCAGGTTTGGTGACCACAATAAAGAACTCATATGGCGATGCCAGTTTGTGTGGATTGTCCCTTTCACTGCTGGGCATGGAGATGGTACCTCGGTGGTGTTTGTACCCCTTTTTGGCATCTGGGGGGAGCAGGTAGCGTCCAATTTTACCTCGTTTCTGGGCCGTTTCCCGGTCATCGGAATTCCCGCCTTGAATGATGAAATCCTTTACGATGCGATGGAACTGGGTGTTGTCAAAATACCCTTGCCGCGCCAAATAAATAAAATTGGCTTTGTGATACGGAACGTTGTCATACAACTGCACCGTAAAGGCACCCATACTCGTGGTCAGGCGAACTTTGTTCTCTTCTAAGTCTTTGGCATAGTTGAAGAAGAAATCTATGGCATTCTCCTCATTCAGTTTGAAAGGCTCTTCCTCCTCGATTTCCGTATCGGTAACCTCTTCCGAAACCGCTGCTACGGTATCCTTTTGGACTGTCGATTCTTCCTTCTCCTTCTCTTCTTTGGGAGATGACGGCCCGCAGCTTAGGAAAAAAAATAGTAGTATACTTGTAATTCGTGTCGTTTGTAAAGCCCTCATGGAATTCAATACGTTTTATCCGCAGCTTTTAAAAATAAAAAATCTCCCACTACCGGGTGGGACTTCGCATGATAAAATGTCTCCTGCATTCCGAAAACAGCTAATGGAAAAAGAGAAGATTGCCCAACGGAACCCAAAACGGGCAGCGGTGATGGCTCTTTTTTATCCGGATGAAATCCAAACGACGCGCTTGTTGTTGATTTTGCGAAAACAATATAAAGGTGTGCATTCCAACCAAGTGGCTTTTCCTGGAGGAAAGGTGGAACCTGAAGATAAGGACCTTTTGGAAACCGCGCTACGCGAGACAGAAGAAGAGGTAGGGGTGTCTTCACAAACCGTAGAGGTAGTGAAACAGTTGAGCGAGGTGTATATTCCACCTAGTAATTTTTTGGTACAGCCTTTCGTGGGCAGTCTGACCCAAACGGGTTCTTTTGTGATGCAGCCTTCCGAAGTGGAGGATTTAGTTCATGTCGATTTGGAGGATTTTATGAATGACGGCAACGTACATTTCGAAACGTTGAACACATCTTACGCCAAAAATGTAAAGGTGCCGGCGTTCAAATTAAATGGTCATACGGTATGGGGCGCCACGGCCATGATGATGAGTGAAATCAAGTCTTTGCTGGAACAGGTGCTATAATCTCCAATTTTGTAAATTCGCTTAGAATGGATGATGTATATGGGACTTTTTAAAAAGAATCCTTTTGGGCACATATTGTTTTTAAAGACTTGGCTGATTCGTATCGCCGGAATGATTACCCATCAGCGGTATAAGGGTTTTAACACTTTGGAGATTGAAGGTTCACAGGTGATTCGGGATTTACCTGAAACCAATGTATTGTTCGTGAGCAACCACCAAACCTATTTTGCAGATGTGGTGGCTATGTTCCATGTGTTCAACGCGAGTTTAAGTGGACGAGAAGACTCCATAAAGAATTTGGGATACCTCTGGCGCCCAAAGTTGAATTTCTACTACGTTGCGGCAAAGGAAACCATGGGAAAAAGCTTGCTGACCAAAATTTTGGCTTATGCAGGCTCTATTAGTATTGAACGAACCTGGCGTGCCGATGGACAAAATGTCAACCGGCAGGTAAAGATGAGTGACATTAGCAATATTGCAATTGCCTTGGACGATGGATGGGTCGTTACTTTCCCCCAAGGAACAACCACACCCTGGAAACCTTTGCGAAAAGGTACGGCGCATATCATAAAAAGATACAAACCCGTAGTGGTGCCTGTAGTGATTGATGGTTTCAGAAGGTCTTTTGACAAACGTGGGCTTCGGGTCAAAAAGAAAGGAATTTTGCAATCGATGCACATCAAAGCACCTTTGGAAATCGATTACGATAACGAAACGGTAGAAGCTATTATTGAAAAATTGGAGTACGCCATTGAGCAACATCCCTCATTTTTGCGCGTCATTCCCAAAGAGGATTTGCTTGCGTACGAAGAAGAAAACCAAAAAAGAAAGTGGCGGTATTAAACTTCCAATTTCTTTAATTCATTGTAGTTCTCTTTTAATCTTTTCAATAAAATACCATAGAGGAGTCGGTAGAAGAGCCATATCAATACCAAAATAATGGCCATAAATACAACGGATACCACTACGACCAAAAACCAAAACATACTTTCACTGGCCTGCTCGGAGGCAGATTTGGTAATTTCTTGCCCTTCTGGACTGTAGAAGATTACGCCATACAAACTGATGATCATCGTTAGCGTAAAAATGATGAGGTTAAACCAAACATACTGGGTTACGGTTTGTTTTACCTTCAGAATCGTTTTCATCAGTTTTCGAGATGAATCCATGACCGAAATCTTTTTGTAGTTCAAATAGAACTTCAAAATGAAATATAAGATGACGGCATAGTTCAAAAAGCCCAAAACCATCATGATGTTGTAAATGTGCATGGTTTTCAGCTCTTCCATGGATTGTGGGTCGCTGAAAATGATATTGATAGCCGCCCAGAAAACAAATTCTATGATGCTGATATAAAAAATCCACTTCACCATAGAAGAAGACTTTTTCCAAATCATTTTATATATCTGGTCGTACGAAAGCTTGGGCAAATGCTCCTGCTGGTTGTTCCAATCTTTCTTTAAAAGCTCTAACTCATCCATCATAGTTTACGGATTTAGTATGGTTCTAAGCTTGTTTTTTACTCTATTCATCTTAACACGTGCATTTACCTCCGAAATACCCAAGGTTTCCGAAATTTCACTGTAGTCCTTGTCTTCCAGGTACAAAAAGACCAGAGCCTTGTCAATATCTCCCAATTGCTTGATGGCGTTGTACATCAACTTCAATTGCTTTTCCTGTGTATCGTCGTATTCGTCTGCTTTGATTTTGAAAATCACCGAGTCATAATCCTGGGTTTTCACCCTTTTCTTGGATTTCCGATACAAGGTAATGGCCGTGTTCAGCGCCACCCGATACATCCAGGTGCTGAATTTGGCGTCTCCCCGAAACTTGGGGTAAGCTTTCCATAATTGTATGGTGATTTCTTGGAACAGGTCATTGTGCGAGTCCCTATCATTCGTATAGAGACTGCATACCTTGTGAACGATGTTCTGGTTATTTTCAAGCTCACTAACAAATTGGTGTTCAAGTTCCTTGTTCAATCTGCGGGTTGGTTTATATGTTAGTGGGAATAACTGTGGATTTGTTACAAGATACCAACATTTTTTTTGGATGGATGTCCGTTAGTTCTGAATAGATGCCCTGGAGTCAATTTGGTAATTTTTTTATGAAGTAAGTGGGTATTCCTGTTTTTGGGTCACCAAGGTTTTGTTACTTTTACGATATGTCAGAAATGAATATTCCGCAATCCAGTTATCCACGTGTAATTATTATTGGTGGGGGGTTTGGCGGAATCGCTTTAGCAAAAAAATTAGCTAGGAAAGAAGTTCAGGTGGTGTTGATGGACAAGCACAACTACCATACGTTTCAACCTTTACTATATCAAGTTTCCACAGGAGGACTGGAACCAGATAGTATTGCATACCCCATTCGTAAGGTGTTGCAGGGGTATTCCAATTTTTTCTTTCGCTTGGCGGAAGTACTTCAAGTAGATACCTCGGCACAAACCCTTCAAACCAACATTGGTAAAATCGCTTATGACTATTTGGTGGTTGCTACGGGTTCAGAGACCAATTTTTTTGGGAATCAAAACATCATGGAAAACAGCATGGCCATGAAATCGATTCCACAATCGCTGAATCTGCGCAGCTTGATATTGGAAAACTTCGAGCAAGCCCTACTTACGGATGACCTGCACGAGCGTGATGCCTTGATGAATTTCGTCATTGTAGGGGGCGGACCCACAGGAGTAGAACTGGCAGGGGCTTTGGCCGAAATCAAAAAAGGCATTCTACCGAAAGATTACCCTGATTTGGACACTCGTAGAGCACAAATCAATTTGGTGCAAAGCGGCGACCGAATTTTACCCGCAATGAGTCCGGTAGCTTCGGAAAAAGCTGAGAAGTTTTTGGAAAAACTTGGGGTTCAAGTATGGAAAAACACCCGTGTTACGGATTACGATGGAAAAACCATCACCACAAATACGACAACCGTATTCGAAGCGGCAACCTTGGTCTGGGCAGCTGGTGTAAAGGCAGTTACGCTTAAAGGTTTGGATGCAGAAACCCTTTTGCAACGCGGGGGTCGTTTACCCGTAAATGCCTTTCATCAAGTTGAAGGATTTGAAAATATTTTCGCGATTGGAGATGTAGCCCAGATGTCGTCTGAGGAGTTTCCGAAAGGGCATCCCATGATGGCGCAACCTGCCATACAACAAGGAGAAAGTTTGGGGAACAATTTGCTGAGGCTCATCGAAAACAAAGAAATGCAGCCTTTTGCCTATAAAGACAAGGGCAGTATGGCCACTGTTGGTCGCAATAAGGCCGTGGTGGATTTAAAAAGTTTTAAATTTCAGGGGGTTTTTGCATGGTACGTCTGGATGTTCGTACACCTTTATTTTCTCATTGGTTTCCGGAATAGAGTAGTGGTATTTATTAACTGGGTGTACAACTACGTCAAGTTTGACAGAGAAGCACGTTTGATTATCCGTCCTTTTAAGAAAACCTATAAAGTTTCCGAACGCAGTGAAGCGCTATAGTAGTTAAGAAGGCATAAACCGACTGTGGTCTTCCTTGTCGATTTTGTTTTCAGGTTCAACCGCCTCCGGGATTTCAACTTTCTCAACGACTTCTTCCGGTACTTTAACTTTAGGTTGCTTTGCTTTTTTCGTAGTCTTCTTTTTATAATTTCTAAGCGCTTCGGCTTGCTTTGCAGACAGTTCTGAATCTCGCATTAAAAGCGCAAACAAGGGTAAGATAAGGCCTGCAAAAAGGGCAATATATAACCCAAAACCAACTTTTACTTGTTCGGCAAGCATGGCTTCAAAAAGGTTGTCACTACCATCCATACTATTAAAGACGTAAAGTTGGCCAATACAGGTGATAAAGGCCAAAACACTTGCTGTTATCGTTAAGATAAGTGCGATACGGATGAGGTCGTTGTGCTTATTACCAATCAAACTAATCACCATAGGAATAGCAAAAAACGACAAAGAGACCCATCCCAAAGTATTCTCCGTTCCACTCATACCCCCAAGAATAGGTACTGTGGCCCAAGGCATAAAAGTGGCCAAAAGCCCCAAGGAGGCAATCAATAAAACGGCAATTCTTTGTTTGTTCATGGTTTGGTTTTTGTGGTCCTAAGACAAAACTGTGTTAAAGGAAACCAAGCTTGTTTTTGCATAACGAAATACCACCTGATAAATTGCTCTAAATCAGGTCCTACCTTATCTCGAGAAACCCATAAGTTCCGGTTTTAAGTAACAAAACGAATCGTGAAGCGTCTAGTTTCAAAATTCCAAACAATCATGGGGGAAAGAAGTTTACAAAAACTTGGAGGCTTTAGCGCTCTTATTGAAGCGTTCATTTACATTTCTGCATTCGTGGTATATGGTGGGGTATTGGTTTATCCCAATACCGATGCTAGTGCCCAAGAACACTTGAATTTTTTGGCGGAGAATCAGTTTATACTGTCCCTTTTGAATTTCACGAGCTATGTGCTGTTTGGCATTGTACTGGTGGTTTTGGTACTGGCCTTGCACCATCGTTTCAAAAAGCAAGATGAAGTTCTTTCGAAAATGGCTTCTGTATTTGGATATGTTTGGGTGGTTCTGGTCATCGCCAGCGGTATGATTGCCAATATTGGTCTCTCTTCAGTTATTGGGATGGGCGAATCCCATCCAGCCAAAGCCATACAAGTATTTTCAAGTATTAATATTGTGACAGAGGGCCTTGGTGGCGGAAACGAAATCATAGGGGGGCTGTGGGTATTGCTCGTGAGTATAATGGGTTTAAGAGGAAAACAAATTCCAAAAGGTATTTCCATACTGGGTCTTGTGGTGGCTATTGCGGGAATCCTCACCGTTTATCCTTTGGATATTTTCAAAGAAATCTTTGGCTTGGGACAGATTGTTTGGTTTTTGGCCATTGGGGTTATTTTGATACGAAAACCGTTAATAGCATAGCCATTACATCCTTCGAGAGAATCCTTGATCTTACTTAAATAATTATCAAAAAAATCACGAACTTACGCTATCGTCAGCGATGCGCTGGTGTAAATCAAATCAATTCAAAAAACACGAATATGAAATTGACTCTCCAAACTTTTGCTGCCCTTCTATGTCTATCTCTCAGTGGTATTTTCGCACAAGACAATCCTTTATGGATGCGATATCCTGCCATTTCACCCAATGGCAACACTATTCTTTTTAATTACCAAGGCGATATTTACAAAGTTTCCGCCTCTGGTGGGACAGCAATCCCCTTGACCCTTTCAGAAAGCTATGAGTACTCTGCAGTATGGAGTCACGATGGAAAGCAAATTGCTTTCGCGTCCGATAGGTATGGCAATTTTGATGTCTTTACCATGCCTGCTTCAGGTGGGGAAGCGGTTCGATTGACCTTTCACTCCACGAATGAAAAGCCAAGTGATTTCTCGCCAGACAATCAAAAAATAGTGTTCACTGGGGTTCGTCAAGACCTGCATACCAACGTGCAATTCCCTTCTGGTGTGATGGCAGAACTATACAGTGTGCCCAGCCAAGGGGGCCGAGTAGCTTTGGAATTGACCTCCCCAGCGCATGATGCCACCTTCAGCCCGGATGGCACAAAGTTGATTTATCACGACCGAAAAGGTTATGAAAACGCTTGGCGAAAGCACCATACCTCCTCAGTGACACGAGATGTTTGGAGTTATGATTTGGACAGTGGTACTTACACCCAACTCTCTTCTTTTGCTGGTGAAAACCGAAACCCTGTTTTTGCCGGAGACAACGATACCTTTTATTATTTAACCGAAGAAAGCGGTTCTTTTAATGTGTACAAAAGTGCTTTGAGCAGTCCATCTACCAAAACTGCCATCACCAATTTGGAAAATCATCCGGTTCGATTTTTGACCATCTCGGACAGCGGCACGCTTTGTTTTAGTTATCACGGAGAGATTTACACCCTTCAAGAAGGGGGGCAACCGCAAAAGGTAAACATCTCCATTAGTTTTGATGGACGTCAAAATCTGGATAAGGTTGTAAAAGTCAATCGCGGGTTTACCGAAGTGAGCTTATCCCCCAACGGAAAAGAATTTGCCTATGTTTTTAGAGGAGAGATTTTTGTGAGCAGCGTGGCCCATGGGACGACCAAGCGTATTACCGATACGCCTTGGCAAGAGCGCAGCGTGAGTTTTAGTCCTGATGGAAAGTCACTCTTGTATGCCGCTGAGGTAGATGATAGCTGGAACCTCTATCAAAAAAGCATTGTCAGGGATGCCGAAAAGTATTTCTTCGATGCCACCTTGCTCAAAGAAGAAACCCTCATTGCTTCAGATGCTGAGGAATTCCAACCCGCTTATGCACCCAATGGGAAGGAAGTTGCCTATCTGGAAGATAGAACTACCTTGAAAGTCATCAATTTAAAGTCCAAGGCTACACGAACGATTTTATCGGGGGAACATAACTATTCCTATGCGGATGGCGATATGTGGTACCAATGGTCTCCGGACAGCAAGTGGTTTTTGGTGCAATATGGTCCAAAAGAGCGCATGTTTTGGCCCGAAGCGGGTTTGATTGAAGCTTCGGGAACAGGAACGCTTCGAAATCTTACCCAAAGTGGCTATGTGGATTACAGTCCCAAATGGGCCATGGATGGAAAGATGATGGTTTGGGCGTCAACGCGACAAGGGAACCGAACGGAGAATGGGTTCATCTCTAGTGGTGATGTGTTTGGGATGTTTTTCACCCAAGAAGCGTTTGACCGATTCAATCTATCTGAAGAAGAACTCAGCCTTTTAAAAGAGAAGGAAGAAGAGGACAAGAAAAAAGACAAAGACGACGATAAGAAATCCAAGAAAAAGAAGAAAGGCGATGAAGAAGAGGACGAGGATGATGTAAAACCCTTGAAGTTTGACTGGGAAAACATGTCCGAACGCAAAAGAAAGCTTACGGTTCACACCTCGAGAGCTTCTGATTTTGTGCTATCCAAAGAGGGAGACAAGCTTTTCTATTTGACTCGTTTTGAAGGGAAAGACAATCTCTGGACCACGGACTTAAGAACAAAAGAGACCAAGCTTTTTACCAAAATTGGAGGGAATGCCAGAAGTATCGAACTTTCAAAAGAAGGGGACTTCTTGCTCATTTTGGCGGATGGCAAACCCATGAAAGTAGATGTAAAAGATGGAAGCTCCAAGCCGTTGGGCACCAGTGGCGAGATGTTGTTGAAAAAGGATGATGAGCGTGCTTATATTTTTGAGCACAGCTGGAGACAAGTGCGTGAGAAGTTTTACGTGCCGGACCTACAAGGTGTCGATTGGCCATTTTACAAAAAAGAATACGAACCCTTTTTAGCACACATCAATAACAATTATGATTTCGCGGAAATGTTGAGCGAAATGTTGGGTGAACTGAATGCCTCTCATACGGGTAGCGGCTACCGTCACAGACCTGAGAATGGAGACCGTACCGCTTCGTTGGGTCTTTTGTATGATTATGCGCATTCCGGTGATGGCATTCGGGTAGCAGAAGTTTTGGTAAGTGGACCTTTGGATAAGGCCGTGTCTGATGTCAAAACAGGAACCCTAATTGAAAGCATCGATGGGGTACGGTTAACCCCGGACTTGGACTTTTATCAATTGCTGAACCGAAAGGTGGGTCAAAATGTGCTGCTTTCGCTTTCTGACCCCAGCACATCGAAAAAGTGGCAAGAAGTGGTCAAACCCATTTCGCTAGGAGGAGAATACCAATTACTCTACCAACGTTGGGTCAAAACCCGCCGGGCAGAAACTTTGAAGTTCTCTGATGGGAAACTTGGGTATGTGCATGTGCGCAGCATGAACGACCGAAGTATGCGAACCGTAATTGAAGACGCTTTGGGAAAACACATCAGTGCGGATGCTCTGGTAGTGGATACCCGTTTTAACGGGGGTGGAAACCTCCACGATGTCTTGTCCGACTTTTTGGTTGGCAAGAAGTATATGGACATTATTCCTCACGGGCAGAACATTGGGTACCAGCCTTGGAACCGTTGGATAAAACCTTCCATCGTGGTGATGGGGGAAAGCAATTATTCTGATGCGCACTTATTCCCCGTAGCCTATAAAATCAAAAATGGCGGAAAAACCTTGGGTATGCCAGTACCCGGAACAGGAACCTTTGTATGGTGGGAAACCCAAATAGACCCCAGTATCTATTTTGGAATACCCATGGGTGGATGGAAACCTTTGGGTGAACCGTTTTTGGAAAACAACCAAATGGAACCGGACATCAAGGTGCAAAACCTCCCTGGTGATATGGCCAATGGAAAAGATTTGCAATTGGAGAAGGCGGTGGAGTATCTGTTGCAGAATTAGTTCGTAGGGCGCATTCGCTAAGTCAGAAGCATCAAATACCAATTACCAATTGATTTTTTGCTAGAATTTTAAAAACTTCAACCGACTTACTAGAGTAGTTTCGTTTAGGGTTGACTGGCTATCTATTGCTAAATATATTTTCTGGTTTTACAATTTTAGAATGGAACCTTAATTAATTTGATTGAGATGAGATGGAGCCTAATTTTATTTTTTCTAGTTCTTGCCGGTCCATTACTTGGGCAGGAAACAACCAAAATAACAGAAGGGAAAATCGTAATCCCATTAAAAAAGGAATTGAATCTTAAAGCTGAATTGAAGGGTGATAAAATCGTTGGATTCGAAATCGTTGAGGATACTAGCCTTATTGAACCATCGGAATTCATGATGTCTCTAGACCAAAAGCCCAAAGAATTTGAAGATATATACATTAATTTTAACGAATCTGATTTTGGAATTCTATTAACCCTTGTTCACAGATTTGAGCGCCCAATTATCTATAAGGCTAGAATAAAAATCAGAGGAAGAAAGAATCCGGTGGAAACATCAATACAACCAAGTTACCCCGGTGTTTTTTCCGTCGAACAGTGGAGAGATGAAATTGAGGAAATAGAGCTTTATGACTTTGAATATTTTAATGAATAGTTAAAAATTCAATTATGTCTTCTTTAGGAAGAAAGTTTATACACACACGCCTGATACGGCTCTAATACAAAATTACCGTCTGCTTGAAAGGCCTCGGCAGCGGTATTTGATGATAGCAGCTGAGGGGTGCCTAACCCATCGGCGGATAAATCAACTTGGGTGGTCGTGGTGCTGAAATTCAAAAGGACAAGATATTTTTGGTCTTCCCAAGCTCGTGTATAAGCATATACCGATTCGCTGTCTTTGAGAAGTTCATGGTAATCTCCATACACCAACCCTAAATGAGTCTTGCGTAGCTGAGCTATTTTACGAAAATAGTTGAGCGCGGAACTTGGGTCATTTTCTTGTTGCGCAACGCTCACCCCTGTTTTGTGATTTTGGTTTACTTGAATCCACGGTAAGGCTTCCGTGAAACCTGCCTGTTCGCCTTCATTCCATTGCATTGGGGTTCGGGCGTTATCGCGACTGGCTTCTTTCTCGTTTTTGATAAAGGTAGCTTCGTCAACGCCTTGTTGTTTCAGCAGTTCGTAACGGTTTATTGTATTAATGTCGCGGTAATCGGAAATGTTTTCGAAGCGAATGTTCGTCATCCCAATTTCATCTCCAAACACAAAATAAGGAGTACCTCGCATGGTCAGCAAAAAAGTTTGGAGTAGGGTAGCAGAGTTGCGCCAATGTTTAGGTGAATCATTTCCCCAGCGACTTACCGATCTAGGAAAATCATGATTGCTTAAATACAAACTGCCCCAACCCTTGGTTTTGAAGATTTCATCCCAATCCCTAAAGATTTTTTTGAACTCTGTTAGTTTCCATTGGTCCTCCCGCATCCAAAATACTTCATCACCATCCCGGTCCAAGGCCATCAAATCGAAATGGAAGAACATGTTCAATTCCTTTCGCGCATCGTCTACAAAAAGATGGGCGTCCTCTCGAGAAACCCCTGGGGCTTCGCCAACCGTCATCACATCATATTGGGAGAGCACCTTGGTATTGATTTCACGCAAATAATCATGCAAATGCGGTCCATTGGCATAAAAAGGAATGAAATTGCCGTCAAATTTCGCAGGCAATTCAGGGTAGGTGTCATCCTTTGAAATAAAGGGAATCACATCCATTCGGAAACCATCTACGCCTTTCTTGAACCAAAAGTGCATCATGTTATGGATTTCTTCCCGCACCTTCGGGTTTTCCCACTTCAAATCGGGTTGTTTTATCGAAAAGTAGTGCAGGTAGTAACTATCGGTGGTTTCATCATATTTCCAAGCATTCCCGTCCACATCAAAATAGCTAAAGCGTTTGGGAGGTGTTCCCTTTTCGGCAGGCCACCAATGGTAATAGTCGCGATAGGGATTTTCTCTGGATTTTCTGGACTCCTGAAACCAACGATGCTCATCACTGGTGTGATTGACTACTAGGTCCATCACTAATTTTAGACCGCGTTCGTGCATTTGGAACAAGAGCTCATCAAAATCAGCCATGGTACCAAATTCCGGTAGAATGGTTTGGTAGTCACTAATGTCATAGCCGTTGTCATCATTCGGAGATTGATATATAGGACAAAGCCAAATGATATCCACTCCTAGACTTTTGATATAATCCAGTTTGGAAATAATCCCTTTGAGGTCACCCACACCATTCCCGGAAGTGTCTTTGAAACTTCGGGGATATATTTGATACACAATACCTTCTTTCCACCAGGTTTGGGAAATGTTGCTCATGTTTATTGGGTGTTTTGTTGTTTATTCCGCGGGTCTTTAAGCGTATCTGACAAATAAAGTAGTGCTTAGACCACCTTTCAAATATAAGGGGTTCGAAACTATACTCCATAGTCGCTTTAGGATGTTGTACTCCTTGGATGAAAATCAAGTAACACTTGCGCTAAATGCTCTCGATTCACATGCACATAAACTTCCGTAGTCGTGATGCTTTCGTGCCCCAGCATTTGTTGAATGGCACGCAGGTCTGCACCATTCATGAGCAAGTGGGTCGCGAAGGAATGTCGAAACGTATGGGGACTGACCTTTTTTTTCAACCCAATTTTTTCTGCGAGATTTTTGATGATGGTAAAAATCATAGCGCGAGTTAGTTGTCTGCCGCGACGGTTTAGAAAAACGATGTCAGAACTCTCTTTTTCTATAGTCAAGTGGGAACGAACCAAATCCACATAAAAGTTGATATACTTCTGGTTGGTTTCTGAAATAGGCACGAAACGTTGTTTTTGGCCCTTGCCCATCACCCGAACGAAGCCCTCTTCAAAGAAAAGGTCGGACAACTTCAGATGAATCAATTCGGAAACGCGCAGTCCACAACCGTACAGGGTTTCCAGAATAGCACGATTGCGCTCGCCCTCTGGTTTGGAAAGGTCAACGGCCGCGATGAGCAAATCAATTTCTTCAAGACTCAAGGTGTCCGGTAGTTTGCGCCCAATTTTAGGAGATTCCACCAACTCCAGGGGGTCGGTATCTCTTAGGTTTTCGAAAATCAGGTAGCCAAAAAAGCTCTTTAAACCCGATATCAGTCGTGCTTGCGACCTTGGATTTTGGTCTTTCGCAGCCTCATATAAAAAATGTTGCACGATGTCAGAAGTTATGTTTATCGGATTTTCTTTGAGCCCGTGCAATTCTAGAAAAGACATCAATTTTTGGACATCTCGTCGGTAGCTTTTCATGGAGTTTTCCGACAAGCCCCGTTCAATGCCCAGATAGTGTTGATAATCTTGTAAAGCGTCTTTCCACCTCATTTCGCATAGGCAAGTTAACACATTTGCTTTTCCCTCAGGAATGGAATTTGGTCAAGTCAAACAAGGCAACCGTCAAGTGAGAAGAGCAGTCTTTCCATCGACCTACTACTTTCACGGCATTCAAAAAACAGTATGAAACGATACATCACTTCGATTGCCTGTCTCTTAGGATGGGTTTTTTTTGGGCATGGACAAAACGTCCATTGGGGCATAACAGGTGGTTTTGCCAGTGCCAACCTGAGTACAAAGCAGGATAACACCACGGAGACAACCACAAATTCAGGATTTTACGCAGGCGGGTTTGGCTATTTTGAAGTCAATCAAGGATTTGGAGTCCATTCTGAACTGCTATTCGCGGGAATAGAGGATGCGAATGCGATATTGATACCCATTCTTGCTGAGTTTAAGCTTACCGACCAGTTGAGCCTTTCCACAGGGCCGCAGTTCAACTTCAGTTTGGAAGAAATTCCAGATGGGTTTACAGGGTTGTCATTCGGAGCCGCAAGTGGTATTGGCTTTGATATCAGTTACGACCTTAGACTTAAGGCGCAATATGCCTATCAATTCAGCAACTCTTTTACTGGAGATGATGATATCAAGGTAAGAACGCATTTCTGGACAATTGGATTGGGGTATCGTTTTTTATAGGATTCGCTACCTTTTTCGGTTTACAGACAACGTAAGAATACTACCAAGCTTCGGATTGCGTTATAGGTACTCAACCAAATTTAACATGATGAAAAAGCTTTTTCTTTTTGTAGTATTCGCAAGTATTGGCGTGTTAACCCTTTCGGCCCAAACCGACCGAACCAATTTTAGAGCGGGCTTTCATGCCGGATTACCCGTTGGTGATGCAGCCGACTTTTCCAGTTTCAGTATTGGCTTGGATTTCAATTATCACTGGGGGGTATCCAAAACGTTGGACTTTGGATTTGCTACAGGATTCATAAATGCTTTCGGCAAAACAGAAACGGTATCCGGCGAGTTTATTGAAATCGAATTGGAATTCGAAGATGTGCAGTTTTTGCCTATCGCGGGTTCTACACGTATTTTCATTACACCAGATTTTAAGTTTGGGGGTGATGTGGGGTACGCAATTGGTATTAATGAAGGAAATGATGGTGGATTTTATTATGCGCCGATGATTGGAGTACAGATTTCTGGAACTACGGAAGTTGCACTTTCCTACAAAGCGGTGGACGACGAAGGAACTTTTGGAATCGTAACTGCGGGCATCCTTTTCTTATTTTGATACGTATGTTCTTATAGTGGGTCAGCCCAATGGTTAGATCCTTAAAAATAACGGGTCTTGGTATTTTTTTCATGGAATGTGAACAGCTGTTTCCTTCCAAAGGAAATAAGTCCCAAGTAACCCGAATCAACAATCAATTCAAAAACTATTAACGTTAAACCCTTATGAACATGAAAAAAACGATGATAACCTGTATAGGTATGCTATTGTTTGCAATAGTAACTTTTGCACAAACCAGCTACACTGGTGCTGTTGGACTTGGTATCGACATCTACGATAATGCCACTTTTGTAGGCCCAAGCGGAAAATACTTCTTTTCTAGCAACCATGTAGGCCAAGCGGATTTGGGCTTTGAAGATAATGCAACCATAATCACCACTTTGTATTCCTACCATGACCAGTTTTCTGGAGCCCCTGGTTTGCGGTGGTATGCCGGCATTGGTCCGAGTATCATTTTAATCGATGACTTTGACAACATTTTTGCCCTTCGGCCACATGCTGGTTTGGATTTTAAAATCAATGGTGTGCCCCTCGTAGTCAATTTCGATTGGCGTCCAGCTATCGTTATCAGCGATGCAGGAGATGGAGAGGCCGGAGCCTTTGGATTTGGCATAAAGTACGCCTTCAACTAAGGCGGACTAGCAATGGAATTTGGAAGGGCGGTATGTTTACCGCCCTTTTTCGTTTACTTTTGGAGATATGAAAATCATGATTATCAATGGTCCCAACTTGAATCTGCTTGGGAAACGAGAACCTGAAATCTATGGGGGGACCACTTTTGAGGCATATTTTGAAGAATTGCGCAAAAAGTATCCTGACATTACTTTGGAGTACTATCAGTCCAATATTGAGGGGGAATTGATTTCGAAACTTCAAGAAGTGGGTTTTTCCTATGATGGGATTGTTTTAAATGCAGCTGCCTATACCCACACTTCGGTAGGCATTGGTGATGCCGTCAAAGCAGTTGAAACGCCGGTGGTTGAGGTACACATCTCGAATACGCACCAGCGCGAAGATTTTAGACACGTATCCTACATTTCTGCTGGGGCCAAAGGTGTTATTCTCGGTTTTGGGCTTTCTAGTTATGATTTGGCTATCGAAAGCTTTACGTAGCAGGGATGTTCTGCAGATACTTTTTGTCCGCGTAAAACGTTCCAAAAGGCAATAAAGAAGCGACAAAGAGAATCAAAAAACGTTTGATGCTCCATTTCCTTTCCCAACAAAAAACAAGTGCCAAAACGCCATATAGGATAAAAAGCACCCCATGGGCATACCCTACCACTTTGTTGGGTTCCAGTATCCCGGCCCAATACTTTAGGGGCATGGTAAACCCAAAAAGCAACAAATAGGAAATCCCTTCAAGGATAGCCGTAGCTCTAAAAACTTTCAGCATGAATTAGAGGTGAATTACTTCATCGTAGGCATCGGCAACCGCCTCCATCACTGCCTCACTCATGGTCGGGTGGGGGTGAACCGCTTTTAAGACTTCATGACCCGTTGTTTCGAGCTTGCGCGCTACCACTGCTTCGGCAATCATATCCGTAACTCCGGCACCAATCATGTGGCATCCAAGCCACTCACCGTATTTCGCATCGAAAATTACCTTTACGAAACCGTCTGAATTTCCTGAGGCTTTCGCTTTTCCACTGGCTGAGAAGGGAAATTTGCCCACTTTGATATCGTATCCCTGTTCTTTGGCTTGTTTTTCGGTCAGTCCAACAGAAGCTACTTCTGGCGTACAATAGGTACATCCTGGAATATTGCCATAATCCAAAGGTTCCACGTGCATTCCTGCAATCTTTTCCACACAAAGAATTCCTTCTGCAGAAGCGACATGCGCTAACGCTTGACCTTGGGTAACATCACCAATAGCGTAATAACCTGGAATGTTGGTTTGGTAATAGTCATTCACTAATATTTTATCTCGGTCTGTAGCAATGCCAACATCTTCCAACCCAATGTTTTCGATATTGGTTTTAATACCAACGGCTGACAGTAGAATATCCGCTTCCAAGACTTCTTCCCCTTTGGCGGTTTTGACCGTGGCTTTCACGCCATCTCCACTGGTATCCACGCTAGTTACTTCAGCAGAGGTTTTTATTTTGATACCCGATTTTTTGAAGGTACGCTCCAATTGTTTGGAAATATCTTCGTCCTCAACCGGTACAATGTTGGGAAGGTATTCCACAACGGTCACTTCGGTACCCATGGAGTTGTAGAAGTAAGCGAATTCTATACCTATCGCACCACTTCCCACCACAATCATCTTTTTAGGTTGCTTTTCTAGAGTCATTGCCTTACGGTAACCAATGACTTTTTTACCATCCTGTGGAAGACTGGGGAGTTCTCGACTCCGTGCGCCGGTGGCGATGATGATATGGTCTGCAGAATACTCCGCAGGGTCACCATGTTCACCTTTTACCACCACTTTCTTGCCAGGCATTACTTTGCCATAGCCTTGAAGGACCTCGATTTTGTTTTTCTTCATCAAGAATTGTACGCCCTTGCTCATGCCATCAGCAACATTTCGACTCCGCTTCACTACAGCATCAAAATCGTGCTCAACTTTTTTGGCGCTTAAGCCATAATCTTCAGCATGTTTCAAATACTCAAACACTTGAGCGGATTTCAACAACGCTTTGGTAGGAATACAGCCCCAATTCAAACAAACACCCCCTAGGCTTTCTTTTTCAACAATAGCCGTTTTCATGCCAAGTTGCGAAGCGCGTATCGCGGTAACATAGCCGCCGGGTCCACTACCTAAAACAATAACATCGAAATTGCTCATTTTACTCGATTTTGATGGATTTAAAGAAATTTGGTTTTTCAGAAACAGGTGCAAAAATACGGAATTACCGTACCATTTGCCAACTCTGTTTTCCCGGAAAAAAGGAAGTACTCGTGTTCAGGACTTTGGCTTGAACATCATGGTATTAAAAGCGTCAGATTCTCCTTTGGGGATGGAAAGGGAAGTCCAACTTTCGCCTTTTATCAGCTTTCCCAAGAATACAATTTGCCCAACATGGCTGGCGTAATGGGCGAGTTGTCGGTTCAATGCGGCGGGAACGCTATGCGCTTCACCGCGAATTTTAACGGTATGATTGTAATTGTCTTCGTCAATACTATCGATTACGGAGAAAAGAATGTCCCAAGCGGCTTGCCATGACGAAAGCATCTCATTGCGATTTGCATAGGGCCCTTCGAACTCCGTATCTCTATGACGCCAAGGTTTTTCACCATCCTCGGTAAAAAAGTTGGTCCATCTGCTACGCATATTGCCCACAATATGTTTTGCAATGAAGGCAATTGAATTATCGGATTCTGATTGGCGCCAAAACAATTGTGCATCATCTAATTGGTCAAACGTTTTTTCGGCCATGCTTTTGTAACGCGAGAGTTCTGCTCGGGCGCTGGTCAGATATGCTTTTTCAAACGGCGTCACGAGGCATCATCTTCAAAATCAAGACTCACGGAATTGATACAATACCGCTGTCCTGTAGTTTCTCTAGGGCCGTCGTTAAAAACGTGTCCCAAATGACTGCCACAATTGGCACAAACCGTTTCGGTCCGAATCATGCCATGGGAGGTATCACGGATATATTCGATTGCGCCCTCCACAGCTTGGTCAAAAGAGGGCCAACCGCAACCACTTTCAAATTTGTGTTCGCTTTCAAACAATTTGGCATTGCATGCTTTACAATGGTAGTTGCCTTTGACAAAATGAAGATTGAACTCCCCGGTATGGGGATACTCGGTTCCTTTTTGCCGTAAAACTTTGTAGGATTCTGGGGAGAGTTGTTCTCGCCATTCCGATTCACTTTTTTCTACGCTGTACTTTTTCAAAAACTGATAGAGTTTAGAGGTTTATTTTGAGTCTGGAACAAAGTCCAAAGCGACTCCGTTGATACAATGTCTTTTACCGGTCGTGGCAATGGGGCCATCATCAAATACATGCCCCAAATGTCCGCCGCAAGTTGCGCAATGCTCCTCTGTTCGCGCATACCCAATTTTATAATCGACGGAATATCCTACATTGCCCACAATCTCTTGGTCAAACGAAGGCCAACCCGTTCCGGATTTGTATTTGCGCTCACTTCGGAAGAGCGGGGTTTCACAAGCGGCACAAACATAGGTGCCCTTCTCCTTATTATTCAACAGTTCGCTGCTAAACGCATTTTCAGTGGCCGCTTTGCGCAAAACATAATATTCAACATCCGTCAGTTGCGCCCGCCATTCCGCGTCGGTCTTGGTTATTGGATAGTCTTTCGTATTTTCTGATTCGGCTGCCAGTTCCTGGGTTTCTCGCGAAACTTCTTTACAGCCCATAATCAATACTAAACCTAACCAAAGCAATTTTTTTCCCAAATTGTTCATTTTCCTTTTTGGTCGAAAAAAGATTCCCTTCCTTTCAAAATTAAGGCTTGGAGACCAGATACAAAAAAAGCCCTAAACTAGATGGTAGTAGGGCTTTTCGAAAAGTGGGTTTGTTTATTCCAAAGTGATTTTTTGAATAGCGTTTTCTTCCACACCCAATAGTCCCATAACTGCGTTTACATTGGAAGTGTCCATTCTCCCCGTAGCCAATTGGTCTGCGGGTACCACAGCGATACGGAAAACTTGATTGTCGGTATCCCCAGCGGGTAGCGTGGTCAAATCAAAGTCTGATTCCAAAAAGATGTTGACATCCAAAAAGGTATAGTCATAATTATATTGCAAAAGCCCTTGGTCCAAAATTCGCGTTTGCGGTAAAAGTCTCCATACATCAATCGGAGCACCTCCTTGCGTATCTTCAAGCTGCTCAAAAAGTAGATATACGAGTACCACATCCGTATCGAATACTTCAATGGTTTGAGGGAATTCGAAGAAAATGGCAAACTCATTTGCTGTAGAAAAAGTGCCTTCAATATCTATGATTTGCCCGGTAATGTTCACGCCATCCAGACCATCTCGCCCATCCAAACCATCAAGCCCGTCAAACCCAGGAGGTCCGGCAGGGCCCTCACAGGCGACTAAAAAGATTACTAAGCAAGCTGCTAAAAACGTATTGATTTTCTTCATGATTCTTGATTTTTGATTCTGTTTGGAAAGTACTTTCCAAAAAGCGTTCCAAAAAGTGAACATTGTCCAAAAAATGATTTTTTGCAAAAGCCAAAATGGCAGGAACGGGTTATACGATATTGCCTATATTTATGGTAAAGACCAACTAAAACCAAAATATGCTCAAACAACAGAGGGTAGTTATTGAAAATGTACGCCCACAGCTTGAAGCAGGTTCCTTTTTTATCAAAAGAGTGGTACACGACCCAGTTCAAGTAAGTGCGGATATTCTTCCCGATGGGCACGATATCATTCAAGCTGAACTTCTTTACAAACATGAGGACGATAAAGATTTTGCGTCTGAAAGAATGCAAAAGCAGCAAAATGATGTTTTTGAAGCTGCATTCAAGGTCACCAAGCAGGGGTTTTATGAGTATAAGTTACAGGGCTGGGTGGACTACGCCCTCAATTGGCAACACGGTATTGAAGCCAAGCTTAAAGATGGGCAACACGTTCGTAGTGAGTTGTTGGATGGGATTCAATATTTGAAGTTTTTGCAGAAAAAATTAGGTGAGCGGGACAAAAAGAAAACGAAAAAGTGGGCAGATACTTTCAAAGACGAATCCAAATATGAGGAAGCAACGACCATCGCGATATCTTCCTCCCTGCATGAATGGTTTTTAAAATATCCGCAGCGTTTGCTGGCCAATACAAGCGAGACCTATCATGTATATGTTGACCGCAAAAGAGCTACTTTCAGTACTTGGTATGAGTTTTTTCCGAGGTCTGCCGCACCTAAAACGGGGCAACATGGAACTTTTAAAGATTGTGAAGCCCTATTGCCAAGAATTGCACAAATGGGTTTTGATACCTTGTATTTTCCGCCAGTCCATCCCATTGGAGAGGTGAACCGAAAAGGAAAAAACAACACCGTAGATGCCCAAGAGGGCGATTCCGGTGTTCCATGGGCTATTGGGTCAAAGCATGGTGGGCATACGGCTATCCATCCCGAATTGGGAACGGAGAAAGATTTCAAAAAATTGGTCAAGCTTGCCAAAAAAGAAGGGATTGAAGTAGCTATGGATTTGGCGTTTCAAGCGGCTCCAGACCATCCGTTTATCACCGAACACCCGAATTGGTTTCGAAAACGACCGGACGGCACCATCCAGTATGCCGAAAATCCTCCTAAAAAATATCAGGATATTGTCAACTTTTATTTTGAAACCAAACAATACAAGGAGCTTTGGGAAGGCCTACTATCAATAGTCTTGCATTGGATAGGCTGTGGAGTCCATGTGTTTCGCGTGGATAATCCACATACCAAACCCTATTATTTTTGGAATTGGTTGATTGGTGAAGTCAAAAAGGATTACCCCGATGTACTTTTCTTATCCGAAGCGTTTTCAAGGCCTAAGGTAATGCAGCAGTTGGCGAAACAAGGGTTTTCCCAAAGCTACACCTATTTTACTTGGCGGGTTTCCAAATATGAATTGATGGAATACATGGTGGAATTGACCACTTCGGAAATGAAGGAATATTTCAGACCCAATTTTTGGCCCAACACACCCGATATCAATCCGTACCACTTGCAAGGTGCCAATGAGTCCATGCATAGCATTCGATATGCTCTTGCAGCAACCTTGAGCAGTAATATCGGGATTTATGGTCCTGTGTTTGAACAAATGGTTTCAGAACCGCTACCAAATAAAGAAGAGTATAAGGACTGCGAAAAATATGAGATTCGCCATTGGGATTGGGGTTTGCAAAATCATTTGACGTATTTGATAACTTTAATCAATCGTATCCGCAAGGATAGGCCTGCTTTGCAACAAACCAATAACATTCGGTTTTGTGCGATAGAAAATGACCAGATTTTGGCCTTTCATAAATGGAATCATGATAAAACAGACCAAGTTTTGGTGGTCATCAGTTTGGACAGTCATCATATGCAACAAGGCATGTTGCAATTCCCTTGGGATGGCATCGGAGAAACGAATGGAAATGGTGTTCTTTTAAAAGACGGTATCACGCAAAATGAATATCGCTGGTACGATGAGTGGAATTTTGTTGAACTGCATCCGAAAACACCGGTCCATATTTTCGAAATCAGCAAAGGGTAACCAGAAATAAATGGATAAAAAAACATCATTTGAATTCAATATTGCCTGGGAAAACCTTCTCGAGGATAAAGGCTTTATTGAAGTTTTTTTGTCCAGCGTTTTACAAAAATATATTGTCCAACAAAGGTGGTATGGCGGTAAATCCAGCAAACTGAAATACATTGAGCTGCTTGAGCATTTTCGTATTCAACAGCACGGTGAAGTATATTATGGCCTCATCCTTGAAATCAATTTTGAAGAAGCGTTCTACCAGCACTATTTTCTACCGATTGCCTTTGTTTCTGATGAGAAATTTGCCAAAAAGGATAGGATTCTACCCTTGAAACTGAATGGAACCGATGGTTTTATCATCGATGCACTGAACTTGGACGCCTTTCGCAAATTGGTTTTCGAGCGCTTGGTAACTGCCGAGCCCAATGATACCACCAAAGTGCGCTATCACAAGAGTGTTCATTTCCACGACACCGTTTTTGAGTCTTCCCGATTTATGGGCATGGAGCAAAGCAATACCTCTATCATCATCAATGATAAATATGTCATCAAGTTCTTCAGGCGTATTTATGCGGATAAAAATCCGGATTATGAAATGAGCCGTTTCTTGAGTGAGAAAAAAGAATACCAGAATACCCCTGCTTATATGGGCAGTTTGAGCATTATTGACTCTGATAATGCCAACATTACCATAGCGCTTATGCAGAGCCTAGTTCCCAATCAAGGGGACGCATGGGAATTTATGAGCAAAGAAATCGATGAGATATTTGAATGCTTGGAACGCAAAAAAATACGTTTCTTGGAACTACCAAAAGTGGAGCTGTTCACCCGTTTGGGAATACAAGATGTACCTCCGGAAATCATTGATTGGGCGGGTCTTAGTATTTTTCTCCGACTCCAAAAACTCGCTGAACGTACAGCGGAAATGCACGTCGCTTTAGGTTCAGAGTTCGAAGACACCGCTTTTACACCGGAACATTTTAATGGGGATTATGAGGTATGGCTCAAAAATCGACTGCTGTACCAGTTTCAAAACCGATTGAATACAGTCGAAAACAATATTCACAAGCTTGAAGGACTTTCAGAAACCTTGGCCAAAGAATTCTTGGAGCGTAAAAATGAAATTCGAAAGCGTTTTTTGAGTTTTGATTGGACCAAGCTTAAAGGAGAACGACTGCGGGTTCATGGCGATTACCACTTGGGGCAAGTGCTCGTCAAGGATGATGATTTCTATTTATTGGATTTTGAGGGGGAACCTGAAAGCACTATCCGTGACCGAAAGGTGAAACAACCGCCTTTGAAGGATGTAGCCGGTATTTTTCGCTCGTTTCATTATGCTGTGTATGCGGCCATCTTCAACAATCAAAATAAGTATCCCTATGCCTTGGAAGAGTTGTTTCAGGCTGGAGAGACCTTGTATGCTTATTTTATTGGGGTGTTTTTACACTCCTACGTGGAATTGATTCAACAAAACAACATCAACATTGGATATACCCAAGAAAGGGTTTACCTTTTGGAATATTGCATGCTGGAAAAAGCCGTCTACGAATTGGGTTACGAAATGAACTCAAGACCAACGTGGGCTGTAATTCCCTTAAGGGGTATTCTTGGGATTCTAAACAAAAACTAATATGTCAAACGTATTGCCACATAGCTTATTCTCGGATTTTGATATCGACCTGTTCAAATCGGGAAAGCACTTTAGATTATATGAGAAACTAGGGTCGCACCCCATGGAAGTTGACGGTAAAAAAGGTACTTATTTTGCAGTCTGGGCCCCTTCCGCCAAAGCGGTTTCGGTAATTGGCGATTTTAACCATTGGGATGGGGGGCAACATCCTTTGAATGTGCGCTGGGACCAAAGTGGTATTTGGGAAGGATTTATTCCTGGTGTGGACATGGGCTCTTTGTATAAGTATAAAATATGGTCACATAACAATGAAGTGGTTACCGAAAAAGCGGACCCTTTCGGAAGATACTGTGAGCAACCGCCAAAAACCGCTTCAGTGGTTTGGAATGGAGAATACACTTGGAATGATAAGAAGTGGATGGCAAATCGTGAAAAGCACAATGCACTGGATAAACCCTATTCGGTATATGAGGTGCATCTGGGTTCCTGGAAAAAGAAAAACGGCTGGGAGTTTATGACCTATCTGGAGCTGGCGGATGATTTAGTGGATTACGTGCACGACATGGGCTTTACGCATGTGGAGTTCATGCCGATAATGGAATATCCTTTCGACCCCTCTTGGGGCTATCAGTTAACAGGTTATTTTGCACCGACCTCCCGTTTCGGAAAACCTGAGGATTTTAAGGTGTTGGTGGATAAGTTCCATCAAAAGGGTATTGGGGTGATTCTAGATTGGGTACCCTCACACTTCCCTGAAGATGCGCACGGACTTGGTTTTTTCGATGGGTCAAACCTGTATGAACACCCAGACCGCAGAAGGGGATACCATCCCGATTGGAAAAGTTTGATTTTCAACTACGGCCGAAATGAAGTCCGGGCCTTTTTGATTAGCAACGCTATTTTTTGGTTGGACCAATATCATGTTGATGGCCTTCGCGTTGATGCCGTGGCGTCAATGCTTTACCTCGATTATTCACGAGAGGATGGTGAATGGGAACCCAATATGTATGGCAATAACGAAAACCTGGAAGCCATGTCCTTCTTACGGGAAATGAACCAGGAGGTATATGGCAATTTCAAGGGTGTACAAACCATAGCGGAAGAGTCTACGGCCTTTACTGGGGTTTCCAAACCCGTACATTTTGGAGGATTGGGCTTCGGCATGAAGTGGATGATGGGCTGGATGCACGACACTCTGGAGTTTTTCAAAAAAGAACCCGTGTATCGCTCCTATGACTTGAATGACATCACCTTTAGTATGACGTATGCGTTTACTGAGAACTTTATGCTTCCCTTTTCGCATGATGAGGTGGTATATGGCAAAAAGTCGCTTCTTTATCGCATGCCGGGAGATGAATGGCAGCGTTTTGCCAATCTACGAATGCTGTATGGATACATGTTCACCCATCCAGGAGCGAACCTATTGTTTATGGGAGGGGAGTTCGGACAATCTTCTGAATGGGACTTCGAAAATAGCTTGGATTGGCATTTGACCCAGTACGATTTTCATTCTGGAATTCAACAGACCATTCGCGATTTGAACCAACTGTACAAAACAGAACCAGCACTGTTCGAAAAACAGTTTAGTCAAGAAGGGTTTCAGTGGGTGGAATACAATGACGCCGAGAATTCTGTGATTTCCTATTTGCGAAAAGGTCACAATCCTGAGGATACCCTTCTCGTGGTTTGCAATTTTACGCCAGTACCACGGAATAATTATCGCGTGGGAGTTCCAAAAGCAAAAACAATGAAGCTTTTGTTCAATAGTGACGACATAACCTATGCGGGAAGTGGTGTTGGCAAAAAATCTGCTAAGCCCACGGCAAAAGAATGGAACGGTCAGGACCAATCCATTACCGTAAACCTACCTCCTTTGGGCGTAGTGGTTTATAAATAATGGTTTCTTAGGATTAAACCAACCATTTATTCAAAACATCATTTTATATTATCAGAGGAATATAGTTCTTTTGTTCCTTTCAAATAGCCATTAATGATTACAAATACAGAGATAGAAAAAAGGGGCAATCAGCTCCCCAATCAAATTGTCGATTTCAAGCAAGAAAACGAGAAGATATATTTCACCACCCATAATGGGGTAATCTTACAGCTAACTATCCTTAGGGATAGTTTGGTGCGTTTTCGCTACGCCACCGAACACGTGTTTGAACCTGATTTTTCATATGCCATTAGCGAAGATGTGAATTTAGGATTCAATGACTTGGAGGTGAAGGAAGAAGTTCCGGAATATGTGATTACCACTTCCAAAATCAAGATATACGTCAATAAGTCAAATCTTAAGGTACAAATCACCGATTTGGATGACCGGGTCATTAGTGAAGATGAACTAGGTTTTCATTGGGAAGAAAATTACGACTACGGGGGCAACATTGTGAAAATGAGCAAGGTTTGTCATTCCGGGGAGAGCTTCTACGGCATGGGGGATAAGGCGTCCCACACCAACCTCAAGGGGAAACGTGTAAACAACTGGGCGACAGATTCCTATGCCTATGGCAAAGACCAAGAACCCCTGTACAAATCCATTCCCTTTTACATCGGTTTAAAAGAAAACTTGGCCTATGGAGTCTTTTTCGACAACTCTTTCAGCACCTATTTCGACTTCGCTATGGAAAAGCGGAATGTCACCAGTTTTTGGGCTGATGGTGGTGAAATGAACTATTATTTCTTCTACGGTCCTGATATGAAGCAGGTCGTGGAAGCTTACACTGACCTGACAGGAGTTCCTGAGCTACCCCCTTTATGGGCTTTGGGTTTTCATCAATCCAAATGGAGCTACTATCCTGAGAGCAGGGTAAAAGAGGTGGCAAGTACCTTTCGAAAATTGAAGATTCCTTGTGATGCCATTTACCTAGACATCGATTATATGGAGGGCTTTCGGTGCTTCACCTGGAACAACCAATATTTCCCCAATCCAAAGAAAATGATTGAGGAATTGGAAGAAGATGGTTTCAAAACGGTGACCATGATTGACCCGGGAATCAAGATTGACCGCGATTATTGGGTGTACCAACAAGCAATGGACAATGGGTTCTTCTGCAGGCGTGCCGATGGTCCACACTTTAAAGGCAAAGTTTGGCCAGGACCCTGTAAATTTCCTGATTTTACCAATCCCGAAGTACGCGAATGGTGGTCTGGACTATATAAAGAAATGGTCGCGGATATGGGCGTAAAGGGAGTATGGAACGATATGAACGAACCTGCCGTAATGGAAGTCCCGACAAAAACCGCCAATTTGGATGTGCGCCACGATTATGATGGGCATCCTTGTAGCCACCGTAAAGCGCATAATATTTATGGTATGCAAATGGTACGTGCGACCTATGATGGAGTAAAGAAATTCATGTTTCCCCGCCGTCCATTTGTGCTGACCCGAGCAGCTTACTCAGGCACCCAAAGGTATTGCGCTACTTGGACGGGTGACAATGTAGCGACTTGGGAACACTTGTGGATTGCCAACGTGCAAATGCAACGGATGTGTTTAAGCGGCTATTCTTTTGTGGGTTCTGATATTGGAGGGTTCGCTGAACAACCGAACGGAGAGTTGTTTGCCCGATGGATGCAACTGGCTATTTTCCATCCGTTTTGTAGAGTCCACTCCAGCGGAGACCATGGAGACCAAGAGCCTTGGTCTTTTGGAGAGGAAATCACCGATATTGTAAGAACCTATGTGGAATTGCGATACGAATTGCTTCCCTATTTGTACACCATGTTCTATCGATATATCCAAACGGGACAGCCGATGTTGCAATCCTTGGTGTTTTATGACCAAAACGATACGCAAACCCACTTTAGAACCGATGAATTCATGTTCGGGAAGCACTTTTTGGTTTGCCCTGTTCAAGAACCCAATGCGCAAGGGCGAAGAATGTATTTCCCAAAAGGCACATGGTTCAACTATTGGACGGATGAAGCCGTTGAAGGAGGGGTCGAAAAATGGGTTGATGCCGGCATAGACAAGATTCCATTATTTGTGAAAGCTGGAGCGATGATTCCTAAGTATCCCGTGCAACAATACGTAGGCGAGAAGGAAATTGAAGTGTTGCAGATTGATATCTACTATACTGAAGGAATCGAAAACTCTTCCGTGTATGAAGACCAACAAGATGGTTATGATTACAAAAAAGGGCGTTATAGCCTTAGGAAATTCCGTTTGCGTGGTAAGGAAAACGAGCTGATTATCCAACAATTCAAGGATGGCGATTTCATAACACCTTATGAACGAATGAAGATGACCTTCCACGGACTTCCCTTCAAAATCAACGAGGTTGAGGTAGACAATGAAGTTGTGGATTTAAAGGCCATCAAGCTGAACGGGGACAACACCATAGAGGTAACCAAGGATTTTACCGAGCTACATCTATCCGGAAAATAATTTTGTAATTTACCTGTACTAAACATTTTCCATTATGAAACGTTTTTTGCTAACGGTTTTGGTTTTTCTGGGCGTTTTTGCCTGTAAAACCAATCCCTTTACGGGTAAAAGCACCTTGAATTTTTATCCCAATAGTCAAATATTTCCCATGGCCTTTGCCCAATACGACCAGTTTTTGAACGAGAACAAAGTCGTGAAAGGAACCAAAGATGCCCAGATGATTACCAGAGTTGGCCAGCGAATTGCCTCTGCGGCGGAACGTTGGTTGAATGCAAACGGTCATCCCGGATATTTGAGAGAGTATCAGTGGGAATACAATTTGGTGAATGACGAAACCGTGAACGCTTGGTGCATGCCTGGGGGTAAGATTGTATTTTACACGGGTATTTTACCCATATGTCAGGGTGAAACAGGTGTTGCAGTGGTTATGGGTCATGAAGTAGCCCATGCATTGGCCGACCATGGGGCACAACGCATGAGTGCCGGGATGTTGCAGCAGATTGGAGCCGTTGCAGGTAATGTGGCCATCCAAGATCCACAAAAACGGAATATGTTCAACCAAGCATACGGTATAGGTTCTTCTTTAGGCGTTATGTTGCCCTTTAGTCGGGGCCATGAAACCGAAGCAGACCGTATTGGACTTCAGATTATGGCAATCGCGGGATACAACCCGGATGAGGCGGCAAATCTTTGGCGTAGGATGAAAGCGAAATCTGGTGGACAATCACCACCAGAATTCATGAGCACTCACCCTTCAAATGATACTAGAATCAGTAATTTGACCGCTTGGGCGCCAGTTGCCAAACAAGAGGCCGCAAAGTTTGGAGTGACTTCTTTTAAACCCGTCGCGCCATTTTAGAAAGAAATTTGAATATTTGATAAATTGGTTTCTTCTTAGACCATCCCTAAGATGGGAAAGACTCTATTAAATTGGCTACATGGCAGAGGCGTTAGCGCTAAAAGGAAGTAAAAAACTATTAAATGCTTGGGCATTCTACGATTGGGCCAACTCGGTGTATAGTTTGGTTATTTCATCTGCGGTATTCCCAATTTTTTATGGTGCGCTGTTCAGAGCCGCGGAAATAGAAAAAGTAACCATTTTTGGAGGCGAAATAGCTCGTGCGCCATTGATTAGCTATGTAACCTCGTTGGCTTTTGTTTTTATTGCCGTCGTTACACCACTTGTTTCTGGGATAGCGGACTATATAGGAAACAAAAAGGTATTCCTCAAGTTTTTTTGCTACTTGGGAGCTGCATCCTGTATCGGTCTGTATTGGTTCTCTTTGGAGAATATTTATTTTGGATTGGCTTGTTATTTCTTTGGACTGGTAGGCTTTTGGGTAAGTTTTGCCATAAGCAATTCGTATTTGCCCGATATCGCTTTTCCAGAACAACAGGATGGAATAAGCGCTAAGGGCTTTTCATTGGGTTATATTGGGAGTGTGATTTTATTGAGCATTAATCTTTACATGGTTATGTTCTTACCTCCAATAATTGGTATTGAGGAGATAAATGGGGAACCAGTCGCTGTTGTTATGATGAGATATTCTTTTGTAATGGTAGGTATTTGGTGGGCCCTTTTCAGCCAATATACGTTTAAACATTTACCAAAAGGATATAAACGGGAAGGTGAGCGGACCAATGTAATCCTGAATGGCTTTAGGGAACTTCAAAGTGTTTGGAAGCAATTGGGCGATGAGATTCGGCTTAAAAGATATCTCGGAGCTTTTTTTGTGTACAGTATGGCTGTACAGACCATTATGCTGATAGCTGCCTATTTTGGCGAAGAGGAAATAAACTGGGGTTCGGATGAATTTAGACAAATTGGATTAATAGCAAGTATTTTGATAATTCAGCTTATTGCGATTGGAGGGGCTTATCTAACAGCTGCTTTGTCAAAAAAAATTGGAAACATAAAAACTTTGATAGGAGTTAACATAGTTTGGGTTTTACTATGCATATACGCGTACACTTTGCAAACCTATATTGACTTTTTTATCGCAGCTGCACTGGTAGGAATTGTTATGGGCGGAATTCAAGCGCTTTCAAGGTCTACCTATTCCAAGTTTTTGCCCGATACCACAGATACCACCTCCTTTTTTAGTTTTTATGATGTGGCCGAGAAAATAGGAATCATCATTGGAACTTTTCTCTACGGCGCAGTGGCACAATTAACAGGAAGCATGCGGAACAGTACCATATTTCTGGGGATATTCTTTTTGGGCGGAATTATTCTATTGCTTCGGGTAAAGAAAGTAGACCAAAGCGCATAAAAGAAAAGCCCCTACTTTTCAGTAAGGGCTTCGCCGTTTTCGATTGATGAGATTTAGTTTGTTTTACCCTCTAGAGATATCTCCAGAGCCTGAACTTTTTGTATCAATTTTTTTAGGGTTGCCACGGTAGCTGATATCTCCGGAGCCAGAAACTCTAGCATTGATGCTTTCATTGGCCGTAACGTTAACATCCGCAGAACCCGAAACCGTTGCCGTTACATAATCTGCAGTAAGACCGTAAGCATCAATATCACCTGAACCAGAAACGCTGATTTCCAAATTGGTAGCTTTTCCATCCAAATCAATGTCACCGGAGCCGGAAAGTGTAGCTTCAACTGATTCTGCTTCAATATCCAATGTAATATCACCCGAACCCGAAATTCTGGTTTTGAAATTGTTCGCTTTCAAAGTGGTTTTCCCTACAATATCACCAGAACCAGAGAGGCTTACCGAGTTTACAGACTCGACAGGCACACTTAGAAAAATGCCAGAGTTCCAGTTTGATGGTTTAAGGTTAACTCCTTTTTCAACTTTGATGACCAATTTGCCGTCTTTCACCTCGGTTTTGATGTATTCCAAGAGATTGGATTCTCCTTTCAAGGTAATTTCTCCTTCGTTTCCAGCTACAAGTTCCACATCAAACCAGCCGGCTAGGGCAATGGCATCGTAGTCACCAACATTTCGTTCGATTGAGACAACATTTCCATTCCCTTTAACTCTTTTGCCCCATTGTGCGCAAGCACTTAGCGATAGGGAAAGTACTAAACTGAGTGTTATTAGTTTTTTCATAATTGTATTGTTTTTTGATTTTGATATTTAGTTCTTGAAAAAGGTGACCCCACCATATTCACTGTTAATGTACACTACATTTCCTGAATTATCGTCGCCGTAGTAGCCATTATAATATTTTTCTGAGGAACGTACCTTGCTTACCTGGACTTCCCAATCATCTTTTCCGCTTACGCCAGCGTACTCCGTGGTGATTTCAAAGTCGAAGTGGTAATCAGGGTCGTATCCAATTTTGATGCCCGTGTAATCGGTTCGGATGTTGACATCACCTGCATCTGGAGCCAATCTGTCGATTTTGATGGAGCCATAGTCAGAGGTCAGTTTTACATCGCCGTGTACGTCACCCAGTTTGATACCGATATAACTTCCGTTTCCGCTGATGCTCTTTAATTTCTCAGCCTGAATGGACCCGTAGTCACTGGCATAATCCAGGTTTTCCATGTTTTTGATAACCGCATTGGTGTAATCGGTTCTCAAACTCAGATTTCCCGCTTTTTCGATGGTAAATCCAGAGTAATCGGCAATGATTTGCCCACTGTTGATATAATCAAAAGTTGAACGGGAGGTGTAATCAAAACGGAGTTCGTTGTTTCTTCCGCGCAATTCTCCCGCTTCTATTTTTCCATAATCGCAGGCTATTTTGGCATGCCCATCGATTCGGTCAAGATAAATATGGCCATAATCATTGCTAAGATTCACACTATTTTTTACAGGGAGCTTGATGGTATAGTTCACCTGTACGTTAACGTTCTTCTTCTTGTTCCACTTCCATCCCCAGTTGTCTTTTTGTCCAAATAGGGTTCGGGCGCTGACCATGCTCGCGGAACTTTCAAAGTCTACATCAATTTCGTTCAAGCGGTCGATAACTCTTTCTTCGTTGTTACCGTTGGTTTTAATTCGCACTTCGATAACAATTCGGTCTTCGTTCCAAGAAGTCAAGTTCAGGTTTCCGTAGCTATTGCGCACTTTGAACAGGGCGTCGGAGTTCACCTTGAATTCTTTTTTAATGGTCTTCTCTTTGGTGTATTTTCCGTTCAGACCCCCTCTATTGGCCATTAGGGCCAAGGGCGCCAGAATGGCTACCATGAATATGGTTTTATATAGTAATGTTTTCATCATTGTACGTTTTCAGGTTTTTAATGTTTTCAATATTGTCCATGACTTCCCGTAGCAAGTCAATTCTGGTTTGGAAATTTATGATCATGGCATTCATGATTATTTTACTGTCGCCTCCATTGACCAACTCGCGTTCGAGCGTTTGGTAATCTGAGGCTAATTTTTGGAGTTGGATCATGGTATCTTCTACCAACTGTTCGGTTTCGGGCGATTTCGCCTCGTTCAACTCCTGTATTTGTTCTTCGATGAGGTTTACGAAATAAAACTCGGTGTCAGACACTTCCGGTGCAATTTCAACCACCTGCTCTTTTATGGAAGGGTTGGAGTTGAAATATCCTAGGCCCAAAACACATACTAAGGCTATCGAAGCGGCAATGGACAATGGTTTCCAAAGTTGTCTTTTCTTCACCGGCATAGCGATGGTGCCTTGTGCCGGATTCAGCTTTTCCAAAAAGCGCTGCTCGTGTCCGATTTGTGGCGCTTCAAAATCAAATTCATCTTGCAGTCGCTCAAATAATTTATCGATGTTATCTTTTTTCATAACGATGCATTTACGGTCAATTTCTTTCTTAGACTTTCTTTAGCTCTTGAAATTGTGGTTCTACAATTCGCGTAGCTAATGTTCATGATTTCGCTGATTTCCTCGTAATCGTACCCTTCGACTAAATGTAAGGTCAAAGAAACTCTGTAATTGTCTTTCAAACTTTTCATGGTATCCATTACTTTTTGAGCCTTTAGTTCTGTATAACCATTATTCGTTGAAGCAACCTCATCATTATCTTCGACCTTGTACATTACTTCTTCCAAATCAACAGATCTGTTTTTTTGTTGTTTTTTAAAATGATAAATACTGTTGTTGATTACAATCCGTTTCAACCAAGCGCCAAAAGCTACTTCCCCTTTGAAAGTGTGCAACTTGGTAAATGCACTTAAAAACGATTCCTGCATCACATCCTCTGCCTCGGCACTGTTTTTTACGATTCGCAACGCAGTGTTGTACATCGCTTTATAGTAGCGATTGTAAATCTCCAATTGGGCGCTTTGTTTTCCTTTTAGGCAGCCCTGAAGGAGTACATCAATATGTTCATTTTGGTGGCTCAAAAAAGTAATTGGTTTGTTCTAATGATAAGGGAAGATATGTATTGTTACACTTTTTTGATTTTTTTTGTTCTGCAATGGCACGACAATTGACTGTATAGGGTAGCTACACCACAGATAAAGTCCTGTAAGGGCTTGGAAACGTTGAACTGATGCAAAATGATTGCGGGGTAGCGAGGCGGTATTTTGTCGAAAATGACAAAATGTCTTAAAAAGATTTTATGGGAGAGATCAAAATATCAACATTTGGCAGTTTGGCTGGCCACGCGATTGATGAAGATGCAGAATTGATACCCTTGCTCACCCCCGAGGATGAGGAGGAAATGAACCGTGAAGAACTACCAGACTCCATTCCAGTATTGCCCCTACGCAATACGGTATTATTTCCTGGAGTAGTAATTCCGATAACAGCAGGTCGCGATAAGTCCATTGCTTTGATTAAAGATGCGAACAATGGCACCAAAACCATTGGGGTGGTTTCACAGAAAGATGAGGAAGTAGAAAACCCAGGGGCTGAGGACATTAACCGTTTGGGCACGGTCGCGCGAATTCTTCGGGTGTTGCAAATGCCTGATGGAAACACCACCGTTATCATTCAAGGGAAAAAAAGGTTCGAAATAGAGGAGATTATTTCTGAAGAGCCCTATATGAAGGCGACCATTCGCGAAGCGGCTGAAGAAAGACCTGAAAAGAGCAATGTGGAGTTCGATGCGATTATTGAATCCATCAAAGAATTGGCTTTTAAAATAATAAAGGACAATCCAAACATTCCGAGTGAGGCAACCTTCGCTATTCGCAACATACAAAGTAACTCCTTCTTGATAAACTTTGTTTCTTCCAACTTGAATCTTTCAGTTGCGGAGAAACAGACCCTTTTGGAAGTCCCTAACTTGAAGGAAAGGGCGCTAATGACTCTGAAGTTCATGAATACGGAACTCCAAAAGTTGGAATTGCGCAACGACATCCAATCCAAGGTCCGCAATGATATGGACCAGCAGCAGCGAGAGTATTTTCTGCACCAGCAGATGAAAACCATCCAAGAAGAGTTGGGAGGTATCTCTTACGAGGAGGAAGTGGATGAAATGCGTCAAAAAGCCAAAAAGAAGAAGTGGGACAAAAAAATAAAGGAGCATTTTGAAAAGGAATTATCCAAAATGCAACGCATGAACCCACAGGTAGCCGAGTATTCCATCCAACGTAACTATTTGGATTTGTTTTTGGATTTACCTTGGAATGCCTTTTCAAAAGATAATTTTGACTTAAAGAGAGCCCAACGCATCCTGGATGCAGACCACTATGGGCTGGAAGATGTGAAACGCCGAATCATTGAATATTTGGCGGTGCTCAAGTTGCGGAATGATATGAAGTCTCCCATTTTGTGTTTGCATGGCCCTCCGGGGGTCGGTAAAACCTCTTTGGGCAAATCCGTAGCAGAGGCTTTGGGGCGAGAGTATGTTCGCATCTCTTTAGGTGGATTGCGGGATGAAGCAGAGATTCGGGGGCACCGTAAAACTTATATTGGCGCCATGCCAGGGCGTATTATCCAAAGTTTGAAAAAAGCGGGGACTTCGAATCCTGTTTTCATCTTAGATGAAATTGACAAGCTCTCCAATAGCCATCAGGGGGACCCTTCTTCAGCTATGTTAGAGGTGTTGGACCCTGAACAAAACAGCGAGTTTTACGATAACTTTTTGGAAATGGGCTATGACCTTTCCAAAGTAATGTTCATTGCCACTGCGAATAGTCTAGGGCCAATTCAACCCGCGCTACGGGATAGAATGGAGGTCATCAACGTTTCGGGCTATACCATTGAAGAAAAAGTTGAAATTGCCAAAAAGCACTTGCTTCCGAAACAATTAAAAGAGCATGGGTTAAATAACAAACACTTGCGTATTGGAAAACCACAATTGGAGAAGATTGTCGAGGGGTACACCCGAGAATCCGGAGTACGTGGTTTGGAAAAGCAATTGGCCAAAATGGTGCGCTACGCGGCCAAATCCATTGCTATTGAAGAGGAGTATGAAATAAAAGTCTCCAATGAGACTGTCGAGAAAGTTTTAGGTCCTGCACGTTTGGAACGCGATAAATATGAAAACAATGATGTGGCTGGGGTGGTGACCGGCTTGGCTTGGACGAGTGTAGGAGGCGATATTTTGTTTATTGAGTCCATTTTGTCGAAAGGCAAAGGTGCTTTGAACATCACTGGTAACTTAGGAAAGGTGATGAAGGAATCAGCCACTATCGCCATGGAGTACATCAAATCCAACGCGGAGCAGTATGGTATTGATGCTGCCGTGTTTGAAAAATACAACGTTCATATTCACGTGCCTGAGGGCGCTACACCCAAAGATGGACCCAGTGCTGGAATAACCATGTTGACCTCTTTAATTTCATTGTTTACGCAACGCAAAGTGAAAAAGAGCTTGGCGATGACGGGTGAAATTACGCTACGTGGCAAAGTACTTCCTGTAGGCGGCATCAAAGAGAAGATTTTAGCGGCCAAAAGGGCCCGTATCAAGGAAATCATTCTTTGCGAGGAGAACCGACGAGATATCGAAGAAATCAAAGCGGATTACCTCAAAGGACTAACCTTCCATTATGTTTCGGATATGAGTCAAGTGATTGACCTGGCCATTACAGACAAGAAGGTGAAGCATGCGAAGAAGCTTTAATGAGAAGTAAGTTTTTAAAGTACACTTATCGTCCCTTGTAAAAAGCGTAACCTGCTGTTAGGTGGTTATGAATTGACGCATTTTTGGCAACTGTGCACTATATTTTCATATCCCCAATACTTTGTATATTTTTTTAAAAATCAACCAATTACAAAGAATAGAAATTAACAAGCTAGGAACGATAAAATATATTAAATTAATTGATTCAGGCATTCCGAATATCTCAGCATGCTTATTGTTTGAAAACATCCACAGATAATTTGCTAAATAGGCAGCACAAATCGAAATAGTATAAGCCAAGAACCATTTAGGTTTTGATTTAGTTTTTATCGCGAGCAACATTAAAAATAATGGTGCTAAAAAGAATAAAGGTAATTGTTCAAACCATCCATAAAACCCACCTAGAAAACCCAGAAGAACGTAATAAAATTCATTGTAATCCTGCAATGTTACTCTAAGAATGGCATGTTGTGAAAGGTTATAAATAAACAAATGAGTTATCCAAATCAATACAAATAGGTTTGGTTTACTCAGCTTTGTACTTTTCAATTAGCTGCAGTTTAGTCTTTGTTATACGCCATATTTTTTAATTTTTCTATTTCTACCCTAAAACCGGATTTTGGCTGAAATTCTGCCATAGGACTTTCTCAACCTTTCGCATCAAAGGAATTTGATTTTAAGGTCATAGTTTTAATTTCATCATTGTCTAAAAAATTATGAAGTTTCAATAAATTTCCGATAGGAAATTCATAAGAATGCCAAATGGTTTTATAACCAACAAAACCATTTGTGATGAGAACGGAATTGAGCATATCAACTATTGCTTTTACAAAATCATTGAATTGTACGCTTACTTTAAAAGATTCATAGTGAATTATAGAATTTACTTTATCTAGAAAATTTTAAAGTGAATTCTTTACTAGTTAAATCTGTTATGATTCTTGTGGTATTTTGATATTAATTGGAAAGTTGAATACAAGATTTTTCAACAATTCCAACAGCAGTGGGTAAAGTGTATTTTTTTCCAGTTTTATCGAAAAAGAATTCGGAGATTATTTTTCCCTTCGAATCATAAAGGCATTCTCTAAATCTTTCACCATTTTCCCAATAATCAATCTTCTTTCTCAAAATTCCATTTTCATCATATTCTTTTTTTTCGGATAAAATATCTTTTTTCCAGTATGTTTTCCAGGTTCCGGTCTTTACTCCACCGGTATAATTTTGCGACCTTGAAATATTTCCATCTTCATCATATTCAAGCCATTTCCCATATCTTTTCCCATCGCTATTAAAATTCCATACATATAATAATTTTCCATTTTCCCTATACCGTATCTTTTTTCCTATAATTTGACCAAAACCGTTTTTGAAATATTTTCGGTTTAATGGACCACTCTCATAATATTCTTTCAATTTTATTATTCCACTCTTACTATCAACCGTAGAAATCTTTTTAATGTTTCCATTGTTATAATAAATAGTTTCTGATTGAGCATTCATCATCTGAAAAACTAGAATGCTTAGTATTATGATGATATTTCTTTTCATATTCATTGTTAATGATATGGCGTTTGGTTCCGTTTCAATTAGCATTATCACCCAATAGGTGAATTTTAAAAATTTTAACCATTAAGTTCAGGTTCAATTGACATAGCGACTTTTTAAATTGATACTTTTCTATTTTGAACGGATGAACCTGTTTTTCCTTTGAAATAACTTTAAAAGTATTTAACTGCTTCTCCTTATTTTTGAGCAATGAAAAAAATCATCATCGCCATAGATGGCCATTCCTCAACCGGAAAAAGTACCATTGCGAAGCGGTTGGCCCAAGCCTTGGATTACACCTATGTGGATACGGGTGCGATGTACAGGGCTATCGCTTTTTTTGCGCTGGAAAATGGAATCATTCAAGAAAACTTGGACACGGAAAAACTCATCAAAGCCCTCCCGAGAATCCAATTGAGTTTTGAAAAGAACCACCAAAGCGATATTGCAGAAATTTGTTTGGATGGTGATAGTGTGGAAGCTAAAATTCGAAATTTAAAGGTTTCGAAGTGGGTAAGTCCCGTGGCTGCTGTAAAAGAAGTCCGTGAAAAACTGGTTGAGATGCAACAGCAAATTGGTTTGGACAAAGGGGTAGTTATGGATGGGCGCGATATTGGTACTGTAGTGTTTCCGCAGGCAGAACTTAAAATTTTCATGACGGCTTCAGCGGAAACCCGAGCACACCGAAGGTATAAAGAACTTTTGGATAGAGGTGACGAAGTTACTTACGAGCAAGTCCTTAAAAATGTTCAGGAGCGGGATTTCATAGATTCCACTCGCAGTGTGTCTCCTTTGAAAAAAGCTAAGGACGCCATTCATTTTGATAACAGTGACATGGGTTTGGAAGAGCAATTCGAGCGGATTTACAATTTTGCGCAGCGGGTGATTGCAAAAGCGAGCTGAAAGAGATACATTTTTAGGTGTCGTAGTTTTCTCAAGAAATACATTAAATAACTATCCGCATAGATTTAAAGTTTTTTTCCATCTAAATCTTTTTTTGTGATCGTGTGTCACTTTTTGATGAATCTTCCACTGGGATACTTTCCAGATTATGTGCCACGAACGATTTGTTAAAACCTAAAAATCTCTCTTTCCAAATTTTACTTATGGGAAACAGTTTCTTCACATCATTTTGTGAAAGCAAAACTATTTCATCCAAATATAGCCTTGCGTTTTTCTCCGACCATTTTTTAAATCGACTTAGACGTGTTTTCGTTAAAATCCAAAATCGTATTCGTTTTGGAACAAATTGAAAAAATGGCAGTAAGTAATGCGGTTCAATTATGAAATATTTATTCGGAGTTTGCACATAATGGTAGACTCCTACTCTCATAATCTCATCGGCCATTTTCTTTTGGTTTTCAGCGGTATACAAATGTTCTATTACGGAATTACTGAATGCGATATCAAATTCATTTGAAGTATACTCCGAAAGATCTGTAGCATCGCCACTTACTGATGTGTAATTGTCAAATGCCATATCCCTTGCTTCAAGATTCAAAATGGTGATTTGTATATCTTGATTGTTTTGGAACCCTGCATTGGTCCAGAAATCTTGATGCCCGCCAACATCCAATATTCTTATCGGTTTAGGAAGCAGATCTATTTTTTCTTTGAAAAACAATATGCGTTTCTGGCGGAATTTGTTTCCAAGAGAGTTCTTGTTTGTAGAAACTCCAAAGGCCCATTCAATTATTTTTTTCATTTTTATTTTAGCTAGTGAAGAACAGTTTGAAACGATTTTTTAGTCACGAGGTACGTTCTTTCGCATTTGAAGTTCGCAGTTTTTTTTTAAAAATCGGTACCAAATTGACAAATGACCCTTTTTGGTTTTTAATTTTAAGTCTGTAATCGGAAAGTAAGCCGAAATCATCCTTTTCGATAACTGATTTTATGTAGCCAAGTTTTGGAATTACCTAAAGACAATTTGAAAAATACAAATTGTAATTCCACATGATTTTATCGACTCGACTCGAAGTGTGTCCCCTCTAAAAAAAGCTAAGGACGCTATTCATTTTGATAACAGTGACATGGGCTTGGAAGAGCAATTCGAGCGGATTTACAATTTTGCGCAGCGGGTGATTGCAAAAGCGAGCTGAACCAATACCTTTTAATACTGAAAAGCAGACGCCAAAGCAATAATATACAGTGCAAAAAGACCTGTTATAAGAAATAGCAATATTGAAATAACAAGGATTACTCTAGTCCAAACATTCTTTTTTACCCTCAAGGATACGATAGAAAGTACAACTGGAATAAGAAGCAATATGGGCATCTGTAATGCCGTTCCATCTGGGAAAAGTTTCCAACTTAACGGATTGTCGGTAATAATCAATACCATGGCCACTACCAAAAGGACGAGTAGAACGATGGATATGCCATTGAGAACTTTGCCTTTGTTTTTCAAATTTTGATAGGATATGTTAAGTTCGAAGATATGAGAATGATTTTTAACAAGTCAAATCTCATCTTAAATAAGACAAACTAGTTGGTTGTAAAGCGTTATGCGTTCACCAATTATTCTTGATGAAGCCTTAATACACTCTTCCTTGCGATTTCTGCATCATAGATTATGGTTAGTTCAGTGATTCTGTTGTTGTCGTCAAACTCCATGATATCTACTACATCAAAATTGACCTCATGATTGTTTTTTAAGGTCCATGTGTAAGTAAAATAGAGGGCAACCTGTTTGGAAAAAAGATTTTCAAAAATGGTATTCAGCTTCAAGCGCGAACTAAAGGTGTCTTCCGCTAATTTCAGGTAAAACTCCTTCGCCGATTTCGTCCCATAAATGGGAGATTGCACCATCCCTTCCTCGTGAAATAAGTCAAGAATTGAATCTGTCTCACCCTTTTTCAGATATTCGAAATATTGTTTACCAACCTCTTCTTTTGATAGCGTCTTTTTAAGATAATCCATTTCTCTTCAAATCGAATTGCACTAACGAGGACGAAATTCGATATTTTTCTTTAATTCCCTTGACCGGATACATCAGTCACCCTTTTCAACAAATCAGTAGGTGATTTGAGTTGACCAACAACATGCTGAAGCGGAAAAAGAGATGTCCTCTATTCCAAGATGTATGAGTTTAAAGTAAGCTAGGCGATAAACTTGTATTTGAGTTTGCACTTTAGCTTAATTCGGTGAATTCAATCCAAGCTGGTTTCCTTCAGAATCCAAGAACAGCGCGAAGAATCCTGACTCATCGGCATGCGGTGTTTTGGGGACGATGATTTCTCCTCCATTGGCCTCGATTCTATCCAATATAGGCTGTAAGTCATCCCCGCCATTTAAGTAAATGGTTACCCCATTGGCGGACGGTACCATACCTTCTGCTTTCATAATCACACCATGAACTGCTTGATTTTCATACGGAAAGATGCCCATTTCCATTCCGGGTATTTCCATCTTTTCTATAGAAATGTCCAATACTGCTTGATAAAATGCTATGGCGCGGTCGACGTCGTTGGCTGGGATTTCAAAAAGGGATACAAAGTTTTGCATGGGGATTTCAGTTTTTAGGGTTGATTCTAAAGTTTCGGTTTCAGTTTGTTTTTCTTTTTTGGGATCGCAGGCGACTACGCTAAGGATGCAGACTACTACTGTGAACTTGATAAGTTGTTTCATTATTATGGGTTTAAGGTATAAGGATTAAAGGGAGTGGTTTGAATAATTCAAAATTATGATAGACGCTTCTTTGGGATAAAAAAGCATAGGGTACAAAGACTAGGAAACACAATAACTGATTCCATAAACGGCGAATGATATTGAAATAACATTGTAAAATTTCGTAAAACTCTTAAGGGAAAATCAGAGCTATTGCTGAAGGGAAGCGATTAAATATCGCAATTTTAACTGAAATAGATGCTTTTGCTTGGATGTTGTTGTTTGCAAATGACTTAAAAGGAGCAACACCACGTTGGGTTAGACCACATTTAGAAGGAGGTTAGTTGTGGATTTTACTCATACTTGGAGAGCAACCCAAAATCAAAAGGGGTCCAGAGGCACGCTTTTAACCCACTTCGCTTAAAAGCCAAATTCGCCCAGCTATTGCACGTATTCAAGCAAGAATAGCTCCCCACGGCTTTGTAAAAATCATCGGTTGGGGTATACCCTTGGTTTCTCAAAAAAAATTTCTCACCATTTTGATTCGTTTGAAAGGATTGGAGTAGGTAAGCGTTCAATTGTTTCAATTCGTTTTCACTTATTTTGATTTCCACCCAATCTGAATCCCTAGACCGATAGCGGGTGACATGCATCAAGGTTGAGCTTTTTAAAAACATGGCGCTAAACGCATTGGTAAAAGTAAGGTCGGCCCAAGTAGGGGTGTTGATATAAAAATCCTCATCGCCCCAACCAAAAGCCAGGTATCGCTCATATGGTTCATGATGTATGCCATCCAAAAGCAAAGTGTAAACATCCTTTTTATGCAAAATGATATCCAAATGGACACCATTCGTGCTTAGGTAAATAGTTTTGTCAAAAACTTGATTTTCATTTTTCCTGTCGATAGTAATAGCCGTAAGCAATAAGGAAATAACTAGGTAGGTTATGGGTATCAACAGAACATATAAAATCCACTTAAGGATTTTTTTGAGCAACTTCATTTGAAATTTGGTTTTGGTGGCCGAAACTCTTTTTTAAGAAAAAGCGAAGCACTGTAATCTAAAGTAAGAGAATAGTGTGAAAAGTAAATGGATGTATAGTACTTCGTGTAATTGGTGTGCCCATTTAGAATGAAAAAGGTCAAACATTATGAAATGCTTGACCTTTGATTATAAATGGAAATTGTATTAAATGTTCGGAATCACCAAAACTTGGTCTGGGTGAATCACATCTGGATTACTTAGAATATTGGTGTTCGCGTCAAAAATCTTGGGGTATTTCATGGCATCACCGTAGTAGTGCTTTGCAATCAAACTTAGCGATTCGCCGCTTTTAACGGTATGTCGATGGTAAACGGAATCATCTTCCACGGAAATGTTGGCCTTGATGTCACTTGGACTTTCTCCTCCAAGCTCTTTGATTTTATCCCATAATGCATTTTTGGCATAGGGTGTACCCGCAGTTCCTTTGATTTTTAGAACCCCTCCTTCTTCAGAGACGTCACCATCCTTGATACCCAATTCCTGCCCCAAGTCTAGGACGGCTTGATATTTTGCTTTTGCACTCATGTTTGTAATTTATAGTTAATAATTAGACGTTCAAGATAACTATTCCACCAGATTTTGCCATTAAATGCACGCTAAAAAATCGTTGGCGTCCAGATGCTTTGTTAATCAGTAATTTAATTGTATTTTTGCACTCCTTTTTAGCAATTGAATAGGACAGAAAAGGATTTAAAAAATCAAATTAATAGCTTTCGTGGACAGTGCTAGGTCCTACAACTCCGCGAAATACAAATTAAATCAGCACATGGCTGAAGAAAAAACAACTCCTGCTGAGGAAACCACAGCAGAGGCCGTAGCCACAACTCAAGAAGCTCCGGTACAAAAAGACCCCAAAGAATATCTCGAAAATTTTGACTGGGACAAATACGAAGAAGGTATTGAACGCGTAGAAGATTCCAAATTAAAGGAATTTGAAGCCCTAGTTGAAGAGAATTTTGTTGATACAGCCGATGAAGAAGTAGTGCAAGGTACTGTAGTGCACATGACCGACCGTGAGGCCATCATCGATATCAACGCAAAGTCTGAAGGGGTTATCTCATTAAATGAGTTCCGATACAATCCTGACCTTAAGGTAGGGGACAAGGTTGAAGTACTTATTGACATTAGAGAAGACAAAACAGGTCAATTGGTACTTTCCCACAGAAAGGCCAGGACCATTATGGCGTGGGATCGTGTGAACGATGCGCATGATAAAGAAGAAATCGTTACCGGTTTTGTAAAATGTAGAACCAAAGGAGGTATGATTGTCGATGTTTTCGGTATCGAAGCCTTCTTGCCCGGTTCACAAATCGATGTGAAGCCTATTCGTGACTACGACCAATACGTTGGAAAAACCATGGAGTTCAAGGTGGTGAAAATCAACCACGAATTCAAAAACGTAGTGGTGTCGCACAAAGCGTTGATTGAAGCGGATATTGAAGAGCAGAAGAAAGAAATCATCGGTCAACTTGAAAAAGGACAGGTATTGGAAGGTATTGTGAAGAACATTACTTCTTACGGAGTCTTTATCGACTTGGGCGGTGTTGATGGTCTTATCCACATTACTGACCTTTCTTGGAGCAGAATCAACCACCCGAACGAGATAGTTGAGCTTGACCAGAAATTGAATGTGGTTATCCTTGATTTTGACGACAACAAGTCAAGAATCCAACTTGGATTGAAACAGTTGGAGAAACACCCATGGGATGCTTTGGGTGATGAAATCAAAGTAGGTGACAAAGTAAAAGGTAAAGTTGTGGTTATCGCTGACTACGGTGCCTTTATCGAGGTTGCTGAAGGTGTTGAAGGACTTATCCACGTTTCTGAAATGTCTTGGTCTACGCATTTGCGTTCCGCTCAAGACTTTGTAAAAGTGGGTGACGAAATTGATGCCGTTGTATTGACCCTTGACCGCGAAGAGCGCAAAATGTCGTTGGGTATCAAGCAACTTACGCCAGACCCATGGACCGATATCACCAGCAAATACCCTGTAGGTTCACGCCACAAAGGTATCGTACGTAACTTCACCAATTTTGGCGTGTTCGTTGAAATGGAAGAAGGAATTGATGGTTTGATTTACATCTCTGACCTTTCTTGGACGAAGAAAATCAAGCACCCATCTGAATTCGTTACCGTTGGGGATACTTTGGAAGTAGAAGTATTGGAATTGGATGTTGAGGGTCGTAAGTTGAGCTTGGGCCACAAACAAACTACCGAGAATCCTTGGGACAAGTATGCTACTGAGTTCGCTGAAGGCAGCGTTCACAAAGCAGCCGTTTCCGAGATTGTGGACAAAGGTGCTACCGTGGCATTCAATGATGATATCGTAGCGTTCATTCCTTCACGTCACATGGAGAAGGAAGACGGTAAGAAAATCACCAAAGGCGAAGAAGTCGAATTCAAGATTATTGAGTTCAACAAAGACTTCAAACGTGTGGTAGCAAGTCACACTGCCATCTTCAGAGAGCAAGAAGAGCGCAATGTACGTGCTGCGAAGCGTAAAATGGCTTCTTCACAAGAAGATGCGCCAACGCTGGGTGATGCCAATGCACAATTGCAAGCCTTGAAAGAAAAAATGGAGGCTGACGCAAAGAAGAAGTAATCTTTCGATTATGAACTGAAAAGCCCTTGCATTTGTAAGGGCTTTTTTTGTACCCTACTTTTTTTAAGTTTTATGTACTTTTGCCATCACCAGAGGCAGCAGCAAAGCATATGAGTCAGAGAGTACTTCTCAATTCAAAAGAAATCAACATCATACTTCATCGATTGGCTTGTCAGCTACTGGAAACCCATCTTGATTTTTCTGAAACGGTATTGGTTGGCCTGCAACCCAGGGGCATATTTCTCGCAGAGCGCTTATTGAAGATTTTGAAGGAAGAATACAAAGTCAAAAATATCGCGATGGGATTTTTGGACATCACTTTCTATCGTGATGATTTTGGAAGAGGGGAGAAACCCTTGCAAGCCAATACAACCAAAATTGATTTTCTGGTGGAGGACAAAAGCGTGGTTTTCATTGATGATGTATTGTACACCGGAAGAAGCATTCGTGCGGCGTTAACGGCCATACAATCCTTCGGAAGACCCAAAAATGTAGAATTGTTGACCTTGATTGATAGGCGTTTTAGCCGTCATTTGCCTATTCAGCCCAATTATCGTGGGCGTCAAGTAGATGCCATCAATGAAGAACGGGTCAAAGTAATGTGGGCAGAAAATGAGGGCGAGGATGTGGTGTATTTGGTGAGTAAATAACCGGAAATGAGCGAACTGAGCGTAAAGCACTTATTGGGAATCAAATATCTGGACAAAAAGGATATCCATCTCATTTTTGAAACCGCCGACCATTTTAAAGAGGTCATTAACCGTTCCATCAAAAAGGTACCCACCCTACGCGATACTACCATCGCAAATATTTTCTTTGAAAACAGTACCCGAACCAAATTGTCCTTTGAGTTGGCCGAGAAAAGACTCTCTGCCGATGTGGTGAACTTTTCTGCAGGACAATCTTCCGTCAAAAAAGGGGAGACCCTTATTGACACCGTAAACAACATTTTGTCCATGAAAGTGGACATGGTCGTGATGCGACATCCCAATCCGGGCGCTGGAGTATTTTTGTCCAAACACGTATCTGCGGCTATCATTAATGCGGGCGATGGCGCACATGAGCACCCTACGCAAGCATTGTTGGATTCCTACTCCATTCGTGAAAAGTATGGCGAAGTAGGGGGGAAGAACGTTGTGATTGTGGGAGATATTCTGCATTCCCGCGTAGCCTTGTCCAACATTTTTGCCTTGAAGTTACTGGGCGCCAATGTAAAAGTATGCGGCCCAAAAACCTTGATTCCCAAGTATATTGAGAGTTTGGGCGTAGGGGTCGAAACCAATTTGAAACAAGCTTTGGAATGGTGTGATGTGGCCAATATGCTCCGTGTACAGAACGAACGGATGGATGTCAGCTATTTCCCTTCAACAAGAGAATACACCCAACAGTTTGGTATCAACAAAGACATTTTACAGGAATTGGACAAGGAAATCGTCATCATGCACCCAGGTCCTATTAACCGCGGGGTGGAAATCACCAGTGATGTCGCTGATTCCGAACAATCCATCATATTGGACCAAGTGGAAAATGGGGTAGCTATCCGGATGGCGGTAATCTATTTATTGGCAGCCAAAATCAAGTAAGCATGACGATAGACAAGGAAGATAATCTCATTATTGTTTCACAATTAGATACCGAGCTCTCGACCTTTCTTCAAGACCTAAAAGACAACTACGCATCCATTCAAGGGGTAAACCTAATCCTTGTGTTGACAGCTTCGAGTAGCGAAATAGGTGAAAAATTACCCATTCTTGTCGAGGCATCCATGGAACACAAAAGTTCGAATAAGTCTTTTGTTTTGGTTTCCGAAATACTGGATTATGATGACTTTCCCAAAGGCGTTTCCATAGCACCAACGGTTCAAGAAGCGAGGGATATCATCGAGATGGAAGAAATTGAAAGGGATTTGGGTTTATGAAAAGAACCCCTTATCTAAACACCGCTCTTAGCGGATTCAATCCTTTGATTTCATGAAATTGACCATTTTAGGATGCTATTCCGCAACCCCACGCGCCTTTACCAACCCAACTTCACAGGTACTTGAAATCCGGAATCATTTGTTTTTGATTGACTGCGGGGAAGGCACTCAAGTACAGCTTCGAAAAAACAAAGTGCGTTTTTCGCGCATCAGCCACATCTTCATTTCGCATTTGCACGGCGACCACTTTTTTGGTTTGCCAGGCCTAGTATCCACTTTTCGCTTGTTGGGACGGGAAAAACCACTCCACATTTACGGACCAAAAGGCATCAAAGAGGCGGTAACCCTTTTATTGAAATTGGGCGATTCCTGGACAAGTTATCCGCTACGCTTTCATGAATTGGAATCAAGCGACTCCGAACTCATTTTTGAAGATGAGCGTGTTCAAGTTTCGACAATACCTTTGGTACACCGGGTGTATACCAATGGATTCTTGTTTCAAGGAAAGCCCCTCCCCAGAAAACTGGATATTGAAGCAGCGAAATCCCATGATATTGACGCTTCACAGTTCAATAATATCAAAGCTGGTAAAAATGGCATAGCGGCTAATGGTCAAGAAGTACCTAATTCCGCTTTAACCTATGACCCACCGCTGCCTAAAAGCTATGCGTTTTGTAGTGATACGAAATATTCAGAAAGAATTATACCCATCATAAAGGGAGTAGATGTACTGTATCATGAGTCTACGTTTTTGGAATCTGAAGGGCATTTATGTGAACGAACCAAACATGCCACAGCTAAACAAGCCGCCACTATTGCACAAAAAAGCGGGGTAGGGCAGCTAATTCTAGGTCATTTTTCGACCCGCTATAAAAACCTTAATCTTTTTAAAGAAGAGGCCCAAGAAATCTTCGGGGCCACTGAACTCGCAGACGACGGCAAACATTTTGAATTTTAAAGTAAACCTAATATCGTTCTGTTTTAAATCTGGCTTCTTTTGCTGAACTTTGATATCTAAAGCAATCAACATGCAAAAGGACCTGAGCGACTACCGAAAATCCTACGATAAAAAGGAATTGTTGGAGGACACCGTAGACCCCAATCCCATGCAACAGTTTCAAACCTGGTTTTATGAGGTAGAGGCAACGGATGGCGTGGAAGAACCTAACGCAATGACGATATCGACTATTGGTTTGGATGGCTTTCCGAAAAACCGTGTGGTACTGATGAAGAAATATACCCACGAAGGCTTCATTTTTTACACCAATTATCTTAGTGAAAAAGGGAAAGCTATTGCAGCAAATGACAACGTTTGTTTATCTTTCTTTTGGCCCAATCTCGAACGGCAAATCATTATCAAGGGAAAGGCCGAAAAAATTGCGGAAAACCTATCGGATGGCTATTTTGAATCCAGACCTGTAGGGAGTCGTTTGGGTGCTGTAGTATCTGACCAAAGTGAGGTTATCCCTTCGCGTGAAGTATTGGAAGAAAAGCTGGCGGCATTGGAAAAGGAGTATGAAGGCAAAGACATCCCAAGACCCCAACACTGGGGAGGGTATATCGTTCGTCCGGCAAGCTTGGAGTTTTGGCAAGGACGCCCCAATCGCTTGCACGACCGCATTCGCTATGAATTGCAGAATAATTTGGATTGGAAAATAGAGCGTTTGGCTCCTTAAAATATCGTATGAAAAATCTTTTTTTGATGCGCCATGGCAAATCCTCTTGGGAATACAATGTTGCCGACCGAAACCGACCATTGAATGAACGGGGCATTGGTGATGCTATTTTGGTGGGAAATCATCTCCACACCCTGGGTATTTCCGTTGAGCGCGTGTATTCCAGTATGGCCAACCGCGCTTTGCATACCAGTATCATCGTAATGGAAAAGTTGATGTTTGATTTAAACAACTTCCAAGTCCGTAAGGACCTCTACGACTTTTCAGGGGAACAGGTGGACTACTTTGTAAAGGGCCTGGACAATTCGTTCGAAAATGTCATGATTTTCGGGCACAACCATGCCTTCACCGAACTTGCAAATCGCTGGGGAGATACCTATATTGACAACGTACCGACCGCGGGATGTGTACATCTTCAATTTGATGTGACCTCTTGGTCCGAGTTGCAAAAAGGAACTACAAAACGAACTATTTTTCCAAAACTGCTGAAAATCAAATGATCAAGGTTAAAAATGAATATGTAAATCGCGAAATCAGTTGGCTTCATTTTAATTCCCGGGTACTACAAGAAAGTGCCGACAAGCGGGTTCCGTTAATTGACCGCCTTCGGTTTTTGGGAATATTCAGTAACAATCTTGATGAATTTTTTAAGGTGCGTTATGCCACGGTAAAGCGAATAGTGGATGCTGGAAAAAAGGGGAAAAGCGTATTGGGCGGTGAAAAAGCAAAGGATTTATTGGAAGAAATCACCAAAATCGTAATCCAACAGCAAGCAAAGAGCCAAGAAATCCTTGATAAAATTGAAGAAGAGTTAAAGACGGAAAATATCTTCATCCTTACTGAAAATGAACTCGATGAAGAGCAGCAAGAGTTCGTTCGGGAATATTTCTTCAAAAAGGTCAATCAAGAGTTGATGACCATCATTCTGAATGATTTAACGGAATTCCCTTTGTTAAAAGATACAGCGGCCTATCTCGCCGTCAAAATGGTCATGCGAAAAGACCAAGGCGCACCGATTGATATTGGGAAGAACCGATACGCATTGATTGAGATTCCCAGAGGGATTGACCGATTTATCGTGCTGCCCAAAAAGGGCGACAAAAACTACATCATCATTTTGGATGACCTGATTCGACTGTGTTTGGATAGCATCTTCACCATGTTCGAATACAAAAGCATCTCGGCCCATATGATTAAGATTACCCGTGATGCGGAATTGGATATCGACAATGACCTCACCAAAAGTTTTATCGAGAAGATTTCATCCAGTGTTGAAGGAAGAAAAATAAGCGACCCGGTTCGTTTCGTATATGATAAAACCATCGATAAAGACACGCTCCAGTTCCTAAAGGAAAAAATGAACATTATCGATACGGATAGTGTTATTCCAGGTGGACGCTATCACAACCGTCGGGACTATATGGGTTTTCCCAGTTTGGGACGCACCGATTTGATGTACCAAAAAATTGAACCGCTTCCGGTAAAAGGGTTTAGTATGGAGGGGAGTTTACTAGAAAAAATTGCCCAGAAAGACTATCTCATCTATACACCTTACCACACCTTTGCATATTTGACCAAGTTTTTAAGGGAAGCTGCTCTGGACCCCTTGGTGCGAACCATCAAAATAACCATTTACCGTCTGGCGAATGATAGCCAAATTGCATCTGCCTTGATAAACGCCGTGAAAAACGGAAAAAAGGTAACGGTGCAAATCGAATTGCAGGCCCGTTTTGACGAACAGGCAAACATCGAATATGCCAATTTACTTAAGGAAGAGGGGGTGGATTTGATTTTTGGGGTGCCCGGCTTAAAGGTCCATAGCAAGATTTGTTTGGTGGAACGTGAAGAACGTGAAGGCATCAAGCGCTATGGTTTCATCAGTACCGGAAACTTCAATGAATCTACCGCAAAAATTTATACGGATTATACCCTCTTTACTGCCCACGAAGGCATCCTAAAGGAAATGGGCAAAGTGTTTGAGTTCTTTGAAACCAATTACAAGGTGAGCAAATACAAGCATTTGGTCGTCTCGCCACACTATACCAAGGCCACCTTCAACAAATTGATTGAAAACGAAATCAACAATGCCCAAGTGGGTATGGAAGCCTATATCAAAATCAAAATGAATAGTTTGACTTCCTACAAAATGGTGGACAAATTGTATGAAGCGAGTCGTGCCGGGGTAAAAGTGCAATTGATTATTCGTGGGGTTTGCTGTTTGATTCCGGGGGTAGAAGGCATGAGCGAGAATATTGAAGCCATTAGCGTCGTGGATAAATTCTTGGAGCACCCTCGTTTGTTCATCTTTGGGAACGGCGGAGACCCACACTGCTATATCTCTTCCGCCGATTGGATGACCCGTAACTTGGATTTCAGGGTTGAAGTAGGCTGTCCCATTTATGATGAGGACATCAAACAAGAACTGTTGGATACCTTCGATATCTCTTGGAGAGACAACTTAAAAGCGCGTATTTTCTCCGAAAAACAAGACAATGCCTATCGCCAAAGAGGCATTAATGAAGCGGAGCTGCGTTCACAATTTGAATTGTACTACTACTACCAACGCAAATTGGAGTAGCGGTTCAAGCAAAGAGAAAAGCTTCGCCTAGCCGTGCATGGTTTCTTTCTTGCCCAGCTTTTCCATCAAGGTAGCTTCGTACTCCAGAAGGTCCTGCCATTTTTGATTTACCTCTTCGAGATTCCTGTACTTTCGGGCAAATTTCAGGAACATGGTATAGTGATTGGCTTCGCTAACCATCAGGTTTCGGTAAAAATCAGCTAGTTCGGTATCGTTGATTTCCTCAGAAAGCAAACGGAAACGTTCGCAACTTCGCGCCTCAATCAAGGCCGCATACAGGAGTTTATGTACCAAATGTGTTTCGCGACTTCCCCCTTTTGGGAAGAACTTCATCAATTCGAGGACGTACTCATCCTTGCGTTCGCGGCCGAGCACCCAACCCCGTTTCAATATTTTATCATGCACCATGTTGAAATGGCCCATTTCCTCGCGGGCCAAAGCCGTCATTTCCTTAACCAACTCCGACTTTTCCGGAAAACCAATAATCAATGAAATCGCCGTACTCGCTGCCTTTTGTTCGCAGTAGGCATGGTCCGTCAAAATCTCTTCGATGTTCTTTTCAACAATATTCACCCAGCGTGGGTCCGTAGGGAGTTTTAGTCCTAGCATGGTTTTCATTTTAGCGAATTCAAATTTAGGATATTCTAGATTCAAATTTCAATAATCAATTTCCAATAACCAATTAACCACGGACCCTGAGACTGGTCATTGAGCGGAGTCGAAATGAATAGTATTGTGTCAATTAACAATAAACAACAATCAATACCCAAAACCTTTCACTTTCGACCTTCAACCCTTAACCTTTTACCTTGCTCATCAAACATCAAACATCAAAAGTCAGACCTCTGACAACTGACAACTGTTAATTGCTCATTGTCCATTGCTAATTGTAACAGATTCCTTCAGTCGTTTCTCTCCTTCGGAATATAGCCTATCGAGAAATCCGTGTGGTTCGTGAAATTCGTGTCCTACTAAAAACCAGCTTCATTTATGTCATGCTGAACTTGGTTCAGCATCTTTTATCATATGCCCTTGATGTAAATAGAACCTGAAACGAGTTCAGGTTGACCCTAGTTTAAATCTGCGCCATTCGTGAAACCCGCCTCGACCAGAACGGGCTGGTTTGTGTCCTGATGAAATCCAATCCATTAAGGTCATGCTGAATTTAATTCAGCATCTTTTTACCATATGGCACCAATGAAAACAGACCCTGAACCCTACCTGAACGGAAAGGTAGGCCGGTTCAGGTTGCCCCTAATTTAAATTCGTGCCATTAGTGGAATTCGAGTCAACCGAAACGAATTGAGTTGTTTTAGGTGCATACACTTCTCGATACATTTTTGGCTTCGCCAAAACCACTCGAAGTGACACCTTAACATTGACATTCAGTGCTTCCTGCTCGTTAATTCAGGCGGGGACATAGAATCTCATTCAGACATCGGTTGAACTGGTTTCAGGTTCTTTTTGAAATAGTAGCGGATAATAAAAAGATGCTGAATCCAGTTCAGCATGACTATCTTGTGTAATTCCCGTTTGAACAGAAACCATCTGAAATCTGACGTCTGACAACTGAAATCTAACCTAAAAATCTAAGTCAAACTCCTTACGCAAAAGCTCAATCGCAGGGTTTTTTTCCTTGAGCTTTTCGTATTTCTCTTCAGGCGTAAAAGCAAACTTTTTGGCGACCTCTTCGTTCACGGTTATGTGCAAGGTAATCGCATGGTTGTTCAAGTTTTCCCGAAGGTATTGCATCAAACCGCCCTGTTCCCGCTCGATTTCCTTTTTCATGGTGCTGTTGGGTAGCTCAATCCAAAGGGTGTTTTGGTCTTTTAGCTTGGGAACATCAGTCTGTAAGTTACTCGCCAATATTTTTTTACCCTTTGCTTCAAGCTGTGCGACAAAAGTGTTCCAATGTTCCAGCATTTGGGCTTCGGTAAAGGCTTCCTCGGGAAGCTCTTCCTGAACAGTGTGAGGTTTTTTGGTATTCTGATGCTCCTTTTTCGCTTTAATACTCGATAACGAAAGTCCTGAAACGCGTTTTTCAGATTTGGCTATGGCAATAGGCTTCGCGGGCGCTTCCGCTTCTTGAGAAAAGGTCACTTCCGCCTCGACCACTTGAGTAGGAACTTCCTCCGCTTCTTGGGTAACAGGCGCTTCAGCCTGAATTATTTCCGCTTGAACCGCTTCCGTAGGTTCCGGTGTTACTTTTGGAGATTCCGGAACTTTTGGTTCTGAAATGTTTTTGGATAAGGGAACCGTTGCTTCAACTGGAGGTTTTAGCGTGGCCATCCCGCGAGCTTGCGAAGCGGGAATCAGGGATTCACGGTTTTTTTTTTCTCCATCAAACGTGATAGAGGCCAGTTTCATAAGGGCAAGCTCAACCAATAATCTTTGGTTTTTACTGGCCTTGTATTTGATATCTGCTTCATTGGCGATATCCAAAGCCTGCAATAAAAAGGCTTTCGAAGTCAGTGCCGCTTGCTTGGCATAATCAGCCTTGGCATCTTCACTTACTTCCAACAAGCCTTGGGTTTCTGGATGCTGGCATACCATCAAATCCCTAAAGTGTGATGCTAACCCTATGATAAAATGGTGCCCGTCAAACCCATTGGACAAAGTCTCATTGAACAGCATCAGCAAAGCAGGAATGTTATTCTCCAAAATCAATTCCGTGGTCTTGAGGTATACCTCGTAGTCCAAGACATTCAAATTCTCGGTGACCGCCTTTCGGGTCAGATTTTTACCCGAGAAACTTACCACTCGGTCAAAAATGGACAGGGCATCGCGCATGGCACCATCAGCTTTTTGCGCAATGATGTGCAAAGCACCTTCTTCGGCTTCTATGCCTTGTTGTTCCGCAATGTACTTCAGGTATTCCGTAGCATCTTTAACCGTAATGCGCTTGAAATCAAAAATTTGACAGCGCGATAAAATGGTTGGAATGATTTTATGCTTCTCCGTAGTCGCCAAAATGAAAATGGCATGCTTTGGCGGTTCCTCCAAGGTTTTCAAAAACGCATTGAAGGCAGCCTGCGACAACATGTGCACCTCGTCAATGATATAAACCTTGTATTTTCCTACTTGTGGGGGAATCCGAACTTGGTCTATCAAACTGCGGATGTCATCTACGGAGTTGTTGGAGGCAGCATCCAGCTCAAAAATGTTGAAGGCAAAATCTTCATCGGCTTGCTCCGTACCATCTTGGTTGATTTTCTTCGCCAAGATTCGTGCACAAGTAGTCTTTCCCACACCTCGAGGACCACAAAACAACAAGGCTTGGGCCAAATGGTTGTTCTCAATGGCGTTCAGCAGCGTATTGGTAATATTTTGCTGCCCCACAACGTCTTTAAACGTCTGGGGACGGTATTTACGGGCTGATACAACAAAAGGTTCCAAGCGAAAGTGTTTTGTGCTTAACAAATATAAAAATAGCTGTTTGCAATCCCTTTGATCCTAACCGTATCGCCTAAGTATTTATTAACAATTCCGTTACCTTTGCCCGCAGCAGGCCACCTTATCGCCGCAATCTTTGGATTGGGGAGGAAAGTCCGGACACCGTAGTGCAGCATAGCGGATAACATCCGTCTCCGCCATTGGCGGAAGGACCAGTGCAACAGAAAGCAAGTACAGTTCGGCTGTAGTGAAATCAGGTAAACTCTATGCGGTGAAACGCCATGTAAACCAGTGTTTGAGGGTTGCACGCCCAAATTGGAGGGTAGGCGGTTGGAACCCCGGGGTAACCTTGGGTCTAGATAAATGATAGGGCTTGACAGAATCCGGCTTATGGCCTGCTTTTATTCAAAAAAACTAAAGACGCTGCTCCCATATTTACGAGATTGAACAAACGCTTCGAATGTTGAGAAATCGCGTTGTGGCGTATGTTCCAAAATCAATTGCCCTTCAGGTAAGAGGCGTTCTTTTTCAAAAACCAGTTGTACGAGTTGATTCAAATCTTCTTGCGCCATGTCGTAGGGTGGGTCAGCAAAGATGACATCTGCTTTCTGGGAAGTTTTTTCCAAAAACCGAAATACATCTTGTTTGAAAACGGTGATATCAAAATCCAAGGCTTTTGAAATCTTTGAAATATACTGCACGCAATGGTTGTTCGCATCTACAGCGTAAATATTTTGAGTACCTCTTGATGCAAATTCGTAGGCGATATTTCCTGTTCCTGAGAAGAGGTCAATGACGGTAAGGTCATCAAAATCAAATTGATGTTGTAAAACGTTGAACAATGCCTCTTTGGCCATATCCGTCGTGGGGCGAACGGGTAGTTTTTTAGGCGCTATCAGTCTTCTTCCTTTATGGGAACCTGAAATGATTCGCATTATGGGTTGTTGAAAACAGTAAGGTCAATACTTTGGGTACTGAAATCCTCAGCGAAATCAGCAGAATTTGGAGGTACGAAGATGGAGACGTTTTGTACATATTCCTGACACCTTTTGAAAAGGGCATCCCCTTCCTCCACATTGCCAAAAAGGCGTAACAAAACCGAGTCTGCCGGAATGTTCAACTGCTCCAACACAAAAAGAATGTAATACAAGGTATCTTCATCATTCTTGAACTCGAAGTAGTTGTACAACAATAGTTTTTTTTGCGAAATCACCACAAGCTCCATCTCTTTCTCCATCACCTGAACATAACAAAATGTATCCTGCGAGGCCCTATTTTGCTCCAACAGTGTATGAATCAATACGGTTCCGCTGTGTTTGAATTCAAACTCCCCAAACAACTCAAAAATATAATTGTTCACGTTGGTGAAAGGGATATAAACATTTACTATCTCATGGTCGTTCAATATATCATGGGCAATTTGGTCATTGGCCATGATTTTGGCATTGAACTTTAAATAATTGGGTAGCTCTTCGGTTTGGAACAAGGATTTGGGCACCAAACTGAACAATCCATTGCGATGCACGACAAGGACCTCCGCAAACCGTGTACTTTCAATTTTTTTGGTGTTCAGGATGGTTTTGAGCTCTTTGAGCAATAGGTATGGGGTGGAATGTACTTTAAAAGGAACCCGTTCGTATGCCAACACCTCCTGGTTTACAGTGTCTTGTACACAAAAAGAAAGTCCATTCAAGCCAACTTGAATGGACAACTTATTAAAATTCTCAACGGTATCTTTAGTCTCCTTTTGAGTCATAAATAGGAGGCCAGTTACCATTAGTGCTTACATCGGTCAGTGAACCTACCTTGATTTCGGCGCCATTAACCTCTTCAACACTTTGGTGTGCTTTTTCGCGATCCAACAGATCTTTGGGTTGGTCATGCAGCACGATTTCTTTGGCTACTTTCGCTTCAAATACAGGAGACTTGTAACCTTTGGTGTCCAAAATATCTGCCTTCATCTCGAACTTTTGATTGCTCTGGGCGTAAGGCACGTCCATCATGGATTTATAGCGGTCGTCTGTTTTAAAAAGAGAATCCTTCACCTTTACAAAACCTAAGGTGTCAATAATCACTGTGTCTTTTTGCAATTCGATACCGTAAGCATCATCAAATTGCATAAAAGAAGAGTCTCTTTGCTGGGTAATGGTGTAGCTACCCGTATCAATAAATTGAATCAAACTGGTAAAATCCTTCGCGAATTTTCCGTTTACCGTTTTGTACGCTTCTTGCGAGTCACGAATATCTTTCAACTTTGCGATGACTTGAGAGAAACGCTCTTTGCGCACCTTGTTGAATTCGATTGGAGCATTGATGGACTCGTAAATTTTGTAGCCTAAAAAGATGCTTAAAAGTCCAAAACCCAATACCAAAAAAGGTTTGAGTTTACCGGGTAAAAACCTATCGATAACAAATACCAAACCTACGGTTACTAGGCAAATACCAACGATGATAAGAATCAAACTTAACATATAAAAAGTCTTTCTGAATTAATTTAGCGGTTATAGACAAATCTACAATTTTTTTTTAATCACGAAAGTTTTTGCTTCAAAATTCGGCCCTATATTTAGCCCGTATGGAAGCGCTTACACCTAGTACTTTTTTAAGAAAACTTGAAGAAAAATTCCCTTATGAATTGACCTTGAAACAACAGTTGGCACTTGGAAAACTGTCTGAGTTTGTGTTTCATAAATCCAATGACCGACTTTTTGTTTTAAAGGGTTTTGCAGGCACGGGTAAAACCACTATAATAGGCACGCTCGTTTCATCCTTATGGAAAGTGAAAATGGCTTCGGTGCTTATGGCGCCTACCGGACGTGCTGCCAAGGTCATGTCTTTGTACTCCAAGACCCAAGCCTTGACCATACACAAGAAAATCTACTTTCCGAAAAAACAAAAGGGAGGAGGGGTGCAGTTTGTGCTTTCGCCCAACAAGCATCGCAACACCATTTTTTTGGTAGATGAAGCCTCCATGATTTCGGATACCCCAGCGGATTCCAAACTTTTCGAAAACGGTTCGCTACTTGATGATTTAATGCAGTATGTATACTCTGGCCATCGTTGTAAGCTCATATTGATAGGGGATACAGCCCAGTTACCTCCTGTGAAACTCACTATGAGTCCTGCACTGGACGAAAACCAATTGGGGCTGCAGTACAACAAACAAGTAGATTGCCTTGAATTGGACGAAGTAATGCGGCAGTCCGACAATTCTGGGATTCTACATAATGCTACCAATCTCCGAACCCAAATCCAAGATGAGTTCTACGATGAATTTCGTTTCAATTTGGATGGGTTTACGGATTTGGTTCGTCTTCAAAATGGACCAGACATCTTGGAAGCCATTGAAGATGCCTACCGACATGACGGAAAAGAAGACACGGTCATTGTGGTGCGCTCCAACAAGCGCGCGAATCTTTACAATCAGAACATTCGCGAACGCATTCTTTTTTTGGAGAATCAAATTGCAGTAGGCGATTACATGATGGTGGTCAAGAACAATTATTTCTGGTTAAAGACTAGTTCCGAAGCAGGTTTTGTTGCCAATGGAGACATCATTGAAATCCTAGAGCTTTTTGCTATTAAGGAGTTGTATGGATTTACATTTGCGGAGGTCCGTGTGCAAATGGTGGATTATCCAAATCAAAGACCTTTTGAAACCGTACTGCTCCTAGATACCATTAACGCCGAAACGCCTTCCTTGAGCTATGAGGATGGCAATCGACTCTATCAAGAGGTCTTGGCCGACTATCAACATGAGACTTCAAAATACAAGCAGTTTTTAGGGGTCAAGAACAACAAGTACTTCAATGCGCTTCAAGTGAAGTTTTCCTATGCCATTACTTGCCATAAATCACAAGGAGGGCAGTGGCAAACGGTTTTTGTGGAGCAACCCTACCTCCCCAACGGTATCGATAAGGATTACTTAAGATGGCTGTATACCGCGGTGACCCGATCCCAAAGAAAGCTCTATTTGATAGGTTTCAAGGACGATTTTTTTGTTGAATAGGAAAGGCGTATTTTCGATTTCCATGAACATCGGTCCCCAATCCATGATAAGTATTTTTTTAGGCATCGGTCTCGCAGCCTCTGCGGGATTCAGGGTGTTTTTGCCGCTTTTCGCCTTGAGTTTGGCGGCTTATTCTGGCTTTTGGGAACTCAATGGAGAATGGGCTTGGATAGGCAGTTTGCCTGCATTGATTGCACTTGGAGTTGCCATGTTGGTTGAAATCTTCGCGTATTTTATTCCTTGGGTCGATAATCTTTTGGACAGTATTGCCATACCCTTGGCGGGAATTGCGGGTACTGCTGCCATGGTTTCATCCGTGGCAGGTTTAGACCCCGTGACGACTTGGGCCTTGGCCATCATCGCTGGGGGAGGTACCGCTACGATTATTAAAGGGGCCAATGCGGCTGGTAGGTTGACCTCCTCTACCACTACGGGTGGTTTAGCCAATCCTGTGGTATCGGTTGTCGAAACGGGAACGGCTGTTGCGGTCTCCACGGCATCCATCTTGGTTCCACCTATTGCAGCGATCTTAGTGATTATCATATTGGTCATTACCTTTCGGATTTACCGAAAATTACGACCACGAAGAAAATGATGATGAAGATGAAAGTAATATCCATGATTCCAGCACGCTACCAAGCATCTCGTTTTCCGGGGAAGCTCATGCAAGATTTGGAGGGCAAACCGGTTATTGTTCGTACCATGGAGGCGGCCACGGCGACGGGACTTTTTGATGCCGTTTTTGTGGTAACGGATAGTGATATAATTGCGGAAACCATTGAAAAGGCGGGTGGACAATTCATCATGAGCCAAAAACAACATGAAAGTGGAAGTGACCGGATTGCAGAGGCGGTTGAGGCTATGGATGTGGATATCATCATCAATGTGCAGGGGGATGAACCTTTTATCGAAAAGGAAAGTTTGGCCAAAGTAATTCAGGTTTTTCGTGAAGATGCTGAACAGGAAATTGATTTAGCCTCTTTAATGACTCCGATTCACAATTGGGATGAAATTGCGAATCCCAATACCGTTAAGGTTATCGTGGACCATGAAAGTTTTGCCCTGTATTTTTCTCGTTCACCCATCCCATATCCGAGAGATGAAGCTGTGAATGCCCCTTATTTTAAACACAAGGGTATTTATGCCTTTCGGAAGAGAGCTTTGATGGATTTTCAACGATTACCGATGAAACCTCTTGAAGCAAAAGAAAAAATTGAGGCCATACGTTTTTTGGAATACGGAAAAAAGATTAAGATGGTCGAAACCGCAGTCACGGGAATTGAAATAGACACGCCAGAGGACTTGGCAAAGGCAAGAAAAGCATGGAAATAGATTTCGATAACATAAAAGTGGTCGGCTTTGATGCCGATGATACCCTTTGGGTGAACGAAACCTATTTTCGTGAGGTAGAAGAACGGTTTGCAGCGCTTTTGGAAGGGTATGAAACCAAAAACAAAATAGACCAAGAGCTGTTCAAAATGGAGATGGACAATTTATCCCTTTACGGATACGGTATAAAAGGGTTTATGCTCTCCATGATTGAATCTGCCTTGGATTTGTCCCAAAACAAAGTTTCACCCAACGTATTGTGGGAGATTTTGGCGTTGGGGAAGGACATGATATCAAAACCGGTAGAATTGTTAGATGGGGTAGTGGAGGTCTTGGAAGCCTTAAAAGGCAAGTATCGGCTCATTGTTTTGACAAAAGGTGATTTGTTGGACCAAGAAAGAAAGTTGGAAAAATCAGGTTTATCCAAATATTTTAGTCACGTAGAGGTGTTGAGTGACAAAAAGGAACACAACTATGCAAACCTGTTAAACCATCTGAATATTTCCACGTCAGAGTTTTTGATGATTGGAAATTCGCTGAAGTCCGACGTTATTCCCATTTTGAATTTGGGAGGGAAGGCTGTCCATGTGCCGTTTCATACTACGTGGGCACACGAGGTAGTTTCCAATGAAGCGGAAATCAATGGTCATATAACGCTTAACAGAATACAGGGTATTTTAGAATACCTATAAAGGAAGGAGGATGTAGTTTGATAAAGGAGAACCAAAAAATAAAAACACAAATGAAGTTCAGAAACTTTCCCATGGTACCCAGAGTGGTTTTTGGGCGGGGAAGTTTTTATGCTTTGGACGAAATTTTGTCCAAGCAGCGGAAAGGCAACAAAGCACCCTTCATTTTTCTCGTTGACGATTGGTTTGAAGGAAAATATTTACCGGAACAAATTCCGTTACGGTATAATGATGAGGTCTTGTTTATCTCCGCAGTTCAGGAACCCAAGACCGCACAGGTGGATCAACTGGTGGAGTATCTGCGTAACCAGCATGAAAACCTTCCATCAGGAATCATTGGTATTGGTGGCGGAACGGTATTGGATTTAGCCAAAGCGGTTTCCATCATGTTGTCCAACCCAGGTAAAGCCGAAGCATATCAGGGATGGGATTTGGTTAAAGAACCTTCGTTGTACCACGTCGGCATTCCTACCATCAGCGGAACGGGGGCAGAAGTGTCCCGTACCACTGTACTGTTGGGCCCCACCAAAAAGCTGGGCATCAATTCGGATTACACCACCTTTGACCAAGTAATTTTGGACCCAAAACTTACGGAGACTGTACCAAAGGAGCAATGGTTTTATACGGGAATGGATTGCTTCATTCACTGTATTGAATCTTTGGAAGGAACATATCTGAACGCCTTTAGTCAAAGCTATGGTGAAAAGGCCTTGTCCCTTTGCAAAGAGGTCTTTCTTGGCGACCTTCCTCCCGAAACGGCTCAAGACAAGCTCATGATGGCCTCTTGGCACGGCGGGATGAGCATTGCCTACTCACAAGTGGGTGTAGCGCACGCCATGAGCTATGGGCTATCCTATCTTTTGGGAACCCACCATGGCATTGGGAATTGTTTGGTCTTTCAACATTTGGAAGAATTCTATCCGAAAGGTGTTGCTCTTTTTCAAGAAATGTTGGCAAAACATAAGATTGAGCTGCCCAAGGGATTGTGTTCCAATTTATCAGAGGATGAATTTGATACCTTGGTCCAAGTGTCTTTAGGCCTGAAACCGCTTTGGGAAAATGCCCTAGGTCCCAATTGGGAAAATGAAATGTGTCCAGAACAATTGCGCAAGCGCTTTGAACGAATCTAGTCTTGCAGGGATGACCTTATGAGAAACTTTTCCAGGTTTTTGTATTTCAAAATTTTAGGTTGGAAATTCAATGGTGAGTTTCCAGACGTGGACCAATGTGTAGTAGCCGTAGTGCCACACACCCATTGGTTGGACTTTTTTTTAGGACTGATAGTACGAAGCATTCTCGGAAAAGAAATCAACTACATTGGCAAAAAAAGCTTGTTTGATGGGCCTTTTGGATGGTTTTTGCGCTGGACGGGCGGTACACCGGTAGACCGTTCCAAAAACACGAATACGGTCGATAGCGTGGTAGAAGTTTTTGAAAGCAAGAAAATTTTCCGTTTTGCCTTGGCACCTGAAGGAACCCGGAAGAAGGTAGACAAACTCAAAACAGGCTTTTACTACATCGCAAAAAAAGCGAACGTCCCCATTGTTTTGGTCGCGTTTGATTTTGGAAAGAAAGAAGTCAAATTTTCAGATGCTTTTGGGCCGACTTCAGATATGCAAAAGGATTTTGAAGCGATAGATGCCTTTTTCGAAGGCGTAAAAGGAAGAGTGCCCGAATACAGCTACTAGGTTTTCTTCAGCGATTTCGGTTTGGGTTTTTCAACCTTCTTGGTGTTGCCCGGAAAAACCAAATTCGTACTGGAATATGAACCGCCAAACGTTATTGCCGCGGCATACACCTGTTGAATGGCATCTACCACTTGGGCTTCCGACAATTGTTGCAAAGGATGTGCGAAAACAGACCATAAAATTTCATCACTCAAGGCATATTTCACATCCAAAACCGAGTGGAAATTCGCTACAAGCGCATTTAGGATTTCTTCCTCATCTAACTGCTCCTTCTTAACAATTGGCGCAATAATCCGCATGCGGTTGGCATTTTCATCATGAATGCAAATCAAGAGCGCGTCATTGAACTCGAATTCTATCATGTTATTTTCAACCTTGATGGTGTCGGCTTCTTGTTTGATAGTTTCTATAAGTAAATCAACAGTCATGTTTTGACCAAAAATAGAAACCGATGTTACAAACAAAAATGTGAAAAGAAGAGAAATACGCATGGCCTTTTTATTAAATTGGTCGCATCCCATTCGGAATGTTTACAAGGGGTTAAACTATACAAATCATACTTCCTGCATCGTATGGTATACGTTCTGAACGTCATCGTCTTCCTCGATTTTTTCCAGAAGCTTTTCAATATCCGCAATTTGCTCCTCATTTAGGGTTTTGGTCACTTGGGGAATGCGTTCGAAACCAGAAGATAAAATTTCAAAACCTCTGGCTTCCAATTCTTTTTGAATCGCTCCAAAGTGTTCGAAAGGCGCATAAATCAAAATCCCATCATCGTCTACAAAAACCTCTTCGGCGCCATAGTCAATCATTTCCAACTCCAGTTCTTCTGGGTCTACTCCTTCAGCATTGATTCGGAAATTACAGGTATGGTCAAACATGAATTCCACAGAACCGGAAGTACCCAAACTACCGTTGCATTTGTTGAAATAACTTCGAATGTTCGCTACGGTTCGAGTATTATTGTCCGTTGCAGTTTCGATTAAGATAGCAATCCCATGGGGACCATATCCCTCAAAAAGCACTTCTTTGAAATCCCCAAGGTTTTTATCAGAAGCTCTCTTAATGGCACGTTCAATATTATCCTTGGGCATGTTGACGGCCTTGGCATTCTGAATGACCGCACGAAGTTTGGAATTGGAATCAGGGTCAGGACCACCTTCCTTTACCGCCATGACAATTTCTTTGCCGATACGTGTAAAGGCCTTGGACATTGCGGCCCAACGTTTCATTTTACGGGCTTTCCTAAATTCGAATGCTCTTCCCATGCTTGTTTAAATTCGGATAGAAGCAAATTTAGCAAAAAAAGAACCCTTGCCAAGAAAGCAATTATCTGGGAAAATGTTGAACTCAAAAGTCAACCACGATACCAATACTGGGTATAATTTGCCCAGTATCACTTGTGATTTCTACTAAACTTCTCGGGTTAATGATACCGCCATTTGCATCTCGGTTCAGTCCAAATTCGGGTGGTTGCGGAATGTTTTGCCCTAAAATGTTTTGAGCCTCGGCAAAGACATTCAAAGATAATTTCTTGAAGTTCCATTTTTTGTCGATGCGCAAGTCAAGCTGACTAAAAATATCCAGTTTTTCATCGCCTAAACGGTTATAATCCAAAATAACTTCAGGATAATTGGCCAAGGTGGCGTTCAGGTCAGTAGGAACAAATGGGGTTTCGCCGGCAAAACGATAGCGTGCGCTGAGCTCCCAGTTGCGGTTGAATTTATAGCCTCCTGTAAATGAAATCAAATGTCTGCTATCCCACACGGAGGGCAAGTATGCATCGCGGTCAAATCCGGTGAATTCGCTATAGAACCAAGTATAGGCAAATATGCCGTAAAAGTTTTCAGAGAGTTTTTGTTGAAATTGCAATTCGGCTCCATAGCTTCTTCCACGTCCTACGGTTTCCACAGCTTCACTACCCAAAACCTCAAAATCTGCCCCTTTGTTCGCCAGTGAGACTTGGTCCAAGACCGATACGGGATAATCTTCATAACGCTTGTAAAACCCTTCAAGGGAAATGCTGGCCGAAGGACCAATATAATGTTGCAAACCAAGCACAAAATGATCACTCTGGGTATAGTTCGCGTCTTGGTTGACCAAAATATCATCATTATTGCGAAAACCTAGGATTGTATATGGCGGTATCTTAAAGTAACGTCCTACGGAACCGTTTAATCTCCAATCTTCTGCAAATTCATAGGATATCGATAGTCGTGGAGAGAAAGTGGATAGTAGGGAATTATCGTTTAAAAATGTGTCGTCATCCAATCGAAATCCAAAAGAGACGTCAAGCTTATCTTCCAAAAAAGAACGGGTAAGATTCGAAAAGAAACCATATTTGAAAAAGTCTATATTGGAATTGAAGACAATATTGTCGGTCACATTGAGTGTTTCGTTTTCATAATCTGAATACTGAAGATTCATGCCAGAGGTCAGTTTCCAATCCCCAAAAAACTTGGTGATGCTGTATCTGAATTTGGTTTCGGACTCAGTGGCATCATTGCTAAAAATCACTCCGGTTTCATTTTCAGCGTCTTCAAAACGGGTGAATTCGTTTACCAAGGTGTTATTGCTCAAGGTACTTTGCATAAAGCCACTCCCATCTTTGAATCGTTTCTTCCAGGTGAGTCCTATGGCGTTCGTTCGTTGTTCGATGAAGGGAGCTTGCTCCAGTTGGGCCTGTTGTTCGGCATCAAAATCTTCCGGAGCTTCCACGGAAAAATCATCAATGGAGCCAAGGCCAATAAAACTCAGCGAGTTGTACGCATCTATTTCGTGGTTTATTTTGTATTGGTAATCCCAATAGTTGGGTCTAAAGGGTAGACCAATAACCTCAAACAAAAATTGGAGGTAACTGCGGCGAACGGAGGCCAAAAATGTAGTCTTCGCCTCCTTTCCTTCTGATTTGAAAAGCGGACCTTCGAGCGTTAAAGCTGCTTCACTGGCGCTAACCCTAAAATTCCCACTAAAGTTTCTACTGTTTCCGTTGCGTTGACTGAATTGCAACACGCCAGAAAGCGGGTTGTCGTATTGCGCACCAAATGCTGAAGTAGAGAGGGTTACATTATCGATAAAGGATACGTTGATCATTCCCACAGGTCCACCAGCGCTTCCTTGCGTGCTAAAGTGGTTGATATTTGGGATTTCCATGCCATCCAAATAATAAACCGTTTCGTTAGGTGCTCCCCCACGAATGATCAAATCATTTCTAAAACCACCAATAGAGGGGGAAACCCCGGGAAGGGTCTGCGCTACTTGGACTACATCATTATTGCTTCCGGGATAGGTGGCAATTTCCACAGCGGAAAGGGTCTGTGTTGATAAGGGGGTTTCTCTTGGACGACTTATTTTGTTGGCATTGGATACAACGACCTCTTCCAACTGTTCTATCGCTTCCTTCAGTTCAAAGTTGTAATCCGGCGTTCCTTTTGAACGTATGACGATATTGTAAAGTGTTTGGGTTTCAAAACCGATATAACTTACCACAATGTTGTAAGACCCGGGGGTGATGTTTTCAATGACATATTTACCATCAAAATCGGTTTGTGCGCCTTTTTGGGTGTCTTCCAGAAAAACGGAAGCTCCGCCGATTGGCGTACCCTTTTCATCGACTACTTGGCCAAATAAATCTGTAGTAACTTGCGCTTGGGAATATGTTGAAAAGCATAGGCTAAAAATAAAAAACAAGATGTTGCAAGTGATTGGTGATTTCATTTTTGTTTTATTTTACACTGCAAATATTAAACAAAAAACTATCATAAGACAACAATTTTGTTTAATTAAGTGTTAAATAGTAGTATATGGAAGTTTTTGATTTGGCAAAAGCGCTAATTCTCTTGGTGGAGGAGTACAAAAACGCCGATAGCGAATTTCCTAATGACGTAAACAGTTTTGCACATTGGCTGCAAACGAAGATGGATTCATCCGCTGACGACGAATCCGAAACCCTGTCCGTCACCGGGCATAGTATGGAGGCAGAGTTAGCGGCCTATATTGGCAGATTGAGCCGTTACTCCAACACCTACATTAAAAATGTATTACAGGATACCCCTTTTGCTACCGATATGGAGTTTGCCTTCACCGCTATACTAGATGGTGCAGGAGAAGTAGGCAAAACGGATTTGATACGGATGATGGCTTTTGATAAATCCTCAGGTATGGGAGTCATAAGACGGCTTTTGGAAAAATCCTTAATAGAAGAGTTTCCCAATCCTCAAGATAAAAGGGGTAAGGTACTTCGTTTAACGGAAAAAGGGAAGCAGTCGATTATCCTAGGATATGAAAAGGCACCTATTGCCGCAAAACTGGTGTCATCCAACTTAAGTGCAAATGAAAAAAAACGACTTTTATATCTACTTAAAAAACTTGATGATTTTCATTATCCCATTTACTTGAATGAGAATGAAGATTCCTATTTAAAGTAAGCGTGAAGTGCGAGGAAAGAATTCTCATTCGCTAGTTTGCGTTCACGATTCCCTCTATTTTTTGGGCGAGTTCAAAGTCCAATGCCGTTACTCCCCCTGCATCATGTGTATTGAGGTGAATAGTAAGACGATTGTATACATTCTCCCAATTTGGATGATGGTTCATGGCTTCGCATTCAAAAGCAATTCGGGTCATGGCTGAAAAAGCTGCTTTAAAATCATCAAAAATGTACGTCTTGCCAAGACTTCCATTGTCATAGGTCCAACCGTCAAGAGCTGTCAATTGGGTTTCTATTTGGGTTGGTTTTAGTTTTTCCATTGTTCTGTTTTTCTAAAGATACCGAAAGAACGTCTAAACCCTTACTCCACTGTCAGATGATGGTCAATAATATCCTGATATTGAATCCTCAGATTTTTGGGCAAAAGGTTGTCCTTGGGCAAGGCGGCCAAATAGCGGTCCTCATTGGTGGTGAAAACCCGTTTTAGAACTGGATGAAAGTTACCTAGGCGTTTGATGACTTCTTTGATGAATTCTTCGTGTTGCACCAAATCCACACTGCCCAAATGATAGATGCCTGATTTATCCCGATTGATAAGGTAATGAATTTGTTGGGTCAAACGGTCGTCGTTGGTCACGTTGATGATTAGGTTCGGAAACACCTCAATGGGCTCTTCTTGCTCAAGCAGGGTTTTGATTTCTTTAATGCGCGGTGAAGTATTTCCAAAGACCATGGGAACCCTTAAAATGGCAGTTCGCTCCTTGGGTAGTCTCATCATCATGTTCTCAATCTTGATTTTCAAGCGACCATAAATACTTTCCGACAGGGTTTTGTCCATTTCATAGGATGGATACTTGCTATACGCATCAAAGACATTCGCAGAGGAAATAAAATACAATTTGCAGTTTTTGCGCTTGGTTACGTACTCAAGCACATGTTGGTGCGCCATCACTTGGGCACTAAACTCCCCTCGTAGTGCAGAAATGATATAATGGGGCCGTACTTGGTCCAGCACCCTGAAAATGTCATCTTCTCTCAAATCGTACCGAAAAAACTGCTGGTTTTCCCGAAACAATGGATTGCTGCAATAGGTGCCGTAGGTGTCAAAGTACGAACACAGCTCTTTGTAAATGGCGTTTCCAATAAAACCGCTTCCGCCTAGAATAAGGATTCTCTTTTTCGCTTTCTGCACTAAGTTTACGACTCGCTGGGTTTATAAAAAGGGAGTTTGACTACGGAAGCGGGTACACTGTTCTTCCGAATTTGGATTTGGATTTCAGAACCTACTTTGGCATTTTCAACGGTAACATAGCCTAGTCCAATTCCTTTGGAAAGGGAAGGTGACATGGTCCCTGATGTAACTTTTCCAATTTCATTGCCTTCCATATCCAAAATAGGATAGTCTTTTCTGGGAATTCCGCGTTCTTCAATTTGGAAGGCTATCAATTTTTGTTTGGGTCCATCCGCTTTTTGCTTCGCCAGTGCTTCGTGATTTACAAATTCTTTGGTGAATTTGGTAATCCAACCCAGTCCAGCTTCAATGGGGGAGGTGGTGTCATCAATATCATTCCCATACAAGCAATAGCCCATTTCAAGACGTAGGGTGTCTCGGGCGGCGAGTCCAATTGGTTTAATTCCAAAATCCGCACCTGCTTCAAGCACCTTGTTCCAAACCTGTTCCACTTCGCTGTTTTTGCAATAGATTTCAAATCCACCTGAACCAGTATACCCTGTGGCAGAAATAATCACATATGGGATACCTGCAAAATCACCTACCGCAAAATTATAGAATTTGATTTCTGACAGGTCTAGCGAAGACAGCGATTGCATGGCTTCGACTGCCTTTGGCCCTTGAATGGCCAATAGCGAATAATCATCTGAAACATTACGAAGGTCCGCTCCGAAACTCTCGTTATATTTGGAAATATGATTCCAATCCTTATCAATATTTGAAGCGTTTACGACCAAGAGATAGGTTTCTTCTTTCACCATATATACAATAAGGTCGTCAACAATACCGCCCGTTTCATTTGGGAAACAACTATACTGCGCTTTGCCCACGGTCAGTTTCGAAACATCGTTTGAGGTGACCTTCTGTAATAAGGCCATGGCCTGGGGTCCTTCTACCAAAAATTCGCCCATATGCGAAACATCAAAAACACCGACAGCTTTGCGAACCGTTTCGTGTTCTGCGTTTACCCCTTCATAGGATACGGGCATTTCAAATCCCGCAAAGGGGACCATTTTGGCGCCTAGGGCTTTATGAACTTCAGATAGCGCAGTATTTCTCATGCTGTGATTTTATCCGGCAAATTTATCGGATTTCCCAGAGGCGAAGAAGGGAATTCAGCTATTATTTTAAAAAGCCTATTGACAATTCCTAAACTTTAGTTTTCCATTAAGAAAGCTTTCAATCCTTCATAATTTGAGATGGAAATCGCATGTTTGGGTTTATGGAGGATATCGGCAATTTGTTTTGGTACCTCCGGGGCAATGCCAAGCGTGTCTTGCACTACATCAAGAAACTTTACCGGATGCGCCGTTTCTAAAAAGATACCGTGTTTTTCCGCATGTTTTTCCCTATAAGATTGAATCCCTAAATACCCTACCGCCCCATGAGGGTCAGCTATATAATTTCCTTGTTCATGGAGGTGTTTCATAGCTTTCCGAGTTGCTTCATCCGTAAAAGTGTAGCTGGATAAATTGGCTGAAAGTTGTTCAAAATCATTTTGATACAACTTCTGGATGCGAACAAAGTTGCTGGGGTCACCGACATCCATCGCGTTCGAAATGGTAGCTATGGAAGGCTTTGGGTCATAGTTATTGCTTTTCATAAACCTTGGAACCACATCATTCACATTGGTAGCTGCGATAAAATGTTTTATGGGCATGCCCATGCGCTGCGCTACCATTCCCGCACAAATATTTCCAAAATTACCCGATGGAATGGAAAAAACGATATCCTCCAAATTCCCTTGAAACTTTTGACAAGCGATGAGATAATAAAACATTTGCGGGAGCCAGCGTGCAATATTGATGCTGTTGGCTGAGGTAAGTTTTCGTTTCTGAGTGATTTCCGCATCCAAAAAAGCGGTTTTTACCATGTGCTGGCAATCGTCAAAGGTACCCGCTACTTCCAATGCGGTAATGTTTTGGCCGAGGGTCGTCAATTGTTTCTCTTGAATATGACTGACTTTTCCGCTGGGATATAAAATCACCACGTTTACGCCTTCCACTCCAAGAAAACCATTCGCTACAGCACCTCCCGTATCTCCAGAAGTGGCAACCAAGACGGTTACCTCCTGATTTTCTCCCTCCGAAAAATACCCGAGGCAATTGGCCATAAAGCGTGCCCCTACGTCCTTGAACGCCATGGTAGGGCCATGGAAAAGTTCAAGGGTGCTTACATTTTCTTCAATGGGAACCAACGGAAAATCAAAGTCCAAGACTTGTTCCAGGATGGCCTGAAGTTTTTCTTTTGGAATTTCATCTCCCACGAAATCCTTGATGCCTTCAAAAGCAATCTCAATGGTATCTTTTTCCGAAATGGTTTCGAAAAAGCCTTTAGGAAAAGCTGGAATATACTCTGGGAAAAACAAGCTGCGGTCCGGAGCGATGCCTGCAATAACTGCCTGTTTGAAAGAAGTACGGAATTCAGGGTTACCTAGACTGTAGAACTGCATGGTCAAGAAATGATTTTTATACCTTGTTGGTTGATAGGTGATATATGGATATCAAAATCAATGTCAAGGGGTTGATACACTTTTTCCATTTGTTCTGCAACGCGTTCGGCATTGGTTTTGCCTTTACTCAAGGCAAAAACGGAGGGTCCTGAGCCAGAAATACCGCATCCTAAAGCACCTACTTGCATCGCCGTAATTTTGATGTCTGCAAAAGATGGAATCAAAATGGAGCGTATGGGTTCTACAATAATATCTTGTAGTGAACGACCAATCAACTCATAGTCGTTTCGAAATAAACCGGCCACCAAGCCACCAAGGTTGCCCCATTGTTGGATACCGTCTTTTAAGGTGATTTTGGTTTTGAGGATGTTTCGAGAATCGGAGGTTTTCACTTCGATTTGCGGATGAATTACCGTGGCATATAGTTCTTCTGGAGTAGGTAGAGGCACAATATCCAAGGGTTTGTAGCTCCTCACTAACGTAAATCCACCGAATAGGGCAGGGGCCACGTTGTCGGCGTGTGCTACTTGACTGGCGACTTTTTCTCCTTGCATGGCAAACCCAACCAATTCGGATGGTGAAAAGGGTTTCCCTAAAAGGGCATTCATCGCCCAAACTGCTCCAGCGGAACTAGCTGCGCTACTCCCAATACCACTGCCTGGCTTAATGTTTTTATGGATTTCGATATCAAAACCCCCATCGTATTTGGCTTGCGCCAACAAGGCCAACCCAGCAACACCAGCAACATTTTTATCCGTTTCCAATGGCAGGTCTTGTCCAATGATCTTGGTGATACGAACACCTTTTTCGATGGTTTTGGTTACCAACATTTCATCACCCACAGTGTCTAAAGCGGCACCGAGGACATCGAATCCGCAAGAAATATTCGCGATTGTGGCGGGACAAAAAACTTTAATGCTTTCCATACTAAAAGTTTCCGATTCGAATAATATCCGCAAAAATACCAGATGCCGTCACCTCCGCACCAGCGCCAGCACCTTTAATTATCAAGGGCTGTTTTGGATAGCGTTCTGTATAAAAAAGCACAATATTATCGCTGCCTTCCAAATTGTAAAAATCATGTCCTTCAGGAATATGCTGAAGCCCTACACTTGCCTTGCCTTCATCAAATTGTGCCACATACTTCAATCGCGAATTTTGGTCAGAAGCCGCTTTGAAGAGTTGTTGAAAATGCGATTCGTGCCTCTTTAAGGTCTCAAAAAAGGCTTCATTGGATTCTGCCTTTAGACTTTCTTCGGGAAGAAAAGCAGTATTCTCAATGTCTTCCAAATCCAATTTCAGACCACTTTCTCGAACCAAAATCAGAATTTTCCGCATCACATCAATGCCACTCAAATCAATTGTTGGGTCGGGTTCGGTGTAGCCTTCCTCTTGCGCTTGTTTCACCACATCATGAAAGGTAGTGGTTGTATCGAAGGTATTGAAAACAAAATTTAAACTACCTGATAAAACTGCCTGTATTTTCAGGATGCGATCTCCGGATGCAATCAGATTTTTTAGGGTATCGATGATGGGTAATCCAGCTCCCACGTTGGTTTCAAAAAGCAAGGGGACTTGATACTGCTTTGACAAACTTTTTAAATGTTTGTAGTTCCCATATTCGGAAGCACAAGCAATTTTGTTGCAGGTGACTATTGCAATGCTGTTCCTTAAGAAATCGGAGTAAGTTCTCGAAATGACCTCACTTGCGGTATTGTCCACAAAAACGCTATTGCGTAGATTCAAGCTCAAAATGTGTTGAAGAAATTTTTGAGGGTCGGCTGTATCACCTTGGGCAAATGAATTCTCCCAGTTATCCAAATCAATTCCTTCATCATTAAAATGCATAGTTCGGGAATTGCTTAAACCAATTACGCGAATGTTGAGTTGTAGCTCATCCTTTAGATAGCTTTTTTGCTGATGAAGTTGCGTTAGTAGTTTTCCACCTACATTCCCCACGCCCATCACAAATAGATTGACTTGCTTGACATTTTCTTCAAAGAAGACCTCGTGCAAGGCGTTCAACGCTTTTTTTACATCCTCTTTTTGAATCACAGCTGAAATGTTCCTTTCCGAAGCGCCTTGTGCGATAGCACGAATGTTGACATTGTTTTTCCCCAAAGTGCTAAACATTTGACCACTCAAACCTTGATGACTTTTCATATTATCGCCGACCAAAGCAACGATGGCCAAGTCTTTTTCAATTTGAAGCGCTTTGATTTTGTGGGCAGACATTTCATAAGCAAAGGTTTCATTTACCGCATCAACTACTTTGTCAATATCCTTTTCGGCGATACCCACGCAAATAGAATGTTCGGATGAGGCTTGTGTAATGAGCACGACGCTGACTTCATTGACGGAAAGGGTTTCGAAAAACCGTTTCGAGATGCCAGGTATGCCAATCATTCCAGGGCCTTCCAAGGAAACCAGAGCGATATCCCCAACATGGCTTATGCCCCGAACCGTATTTTGGGTTCCGTTGTGATTTTTGGATATCAATGTGCCTGGGTCCTTAGGGGCAAAGGTGTTTTTAATCCAAATAGGGATATTTTTTTGCAGTACGGGTTGTATGGTTGGCGGATACAAGACTTTAGCCCCAAAGTGCGAAAGCTCCATAGCTTCCTCATAGCTGATGTTGGGAATGTACTTTGCCTGTTTGACCCATTTGGGGTTAGCGGTATACATGCCGCTGACGTCTGTCCAAATTTCAAGACTTTCCGCTGCAATACAACCGGCAACTATCGCTGCTGTAAAATCCGAACCACCTCTTCCCAAGGTGGTGTAATCCCCTGCTTTGCTCGCCGCGATAAACCCGGGGAGGATTACGATATCCGTGTTCATCTTGTTAAAATACTCACGGCATTGTTTGAGTGTACTGTCAAAATCCACCTGCGCATTTCCAAAAGAAGCATCAGTTACGATAAGTTCTCTACTATCCTTAAAGACTGCTGAGAGACCTTCTTCTTTCAAAAACTCCGAAATGATATAACTGGAAAGCAATTCGCCATAACCTACGATGCGGTCCGATAATTTTGGAGTAAGCTCCCCAATCAAAAAAGCGCCTTCGAGCAAGGTTTCCAAAACATTCAATTGGCTTTTTACCGTACTGAGTACCGAACTTTGTTTGGTAACGGGTAATAATTCTTTGATAGTAACAAGATGGCGTTGCTCAATCGCTGCTAGGGTCTCAGTATACCCTTCATCACGTTGAGATGCCAAAGTACTGGCTGATAAAAGCATATCAGTTACCCCGCCAAAAGCAGAAACTACTACAATCTGCTTGGATTTGGTCGTATCCGTTAGTATGGATTTGACTTTGCGTATGTTTTCGGAATTGGCGACCGAAGTGCCACCAAATTTTAGAACCTTCATGGATTTTAGGTTTAGAATAAAAATACAGTGTATAAAGAATCGACGGAAATAATGAATAGCTTACCCCAAAGGGGTGGTAGTAGTAGTGAAGTAAGTGAAAGTTGCTTTCATAATTCGGCGTGTCGATACGACACAGATTATTACAGGGTAAAAGTAGTATTTTTGAGAGCTTCATCAAATGACGCGGAAATTTTTAAGTAATCCTCAGTTTTGTAAAGGTTTTGTTGGAAAATGAAAATTTTAACTGCTGCACAGATACATCAAGCTGATAATTTCACAATAGAAAAGGAGGGTATCGATAGCGATACTTTGATGGAGCGCGCTGCCCACGGCATTTTTGATTGGATTGACCAACGCCTTAAGGAGGCTCCCAATGTTTTTCGGATTTTTTGTGGTGTCGGCAACAACGGTGGTGATGGTATCGCCTTGGCACGTATGCTGCACGAAGCGGATTTTAATGTGGCTGTATACGTGGTCAATTTTAGTGAAAAACGGTCTAATGACTTTTTGAAAAACATGGCGCGTTTAAAAGAAAGAAAGCTTTGGCCTGAGTTTTTGAACGCGACTACTGCCCACCCTGTGATTGGGCCGGACGATATTATCATAGATGCCATTTTTGGCATTGGTTACAACCGCACAATGGATGATTGGGTGCAGGCACTGGTTCAAAGTTTAAATGCGTCCAGTGCTTTCGTTTTATCCGTTGATGTCCCTTCAGGGATACCACAAGATTGGGTTCCAAACAACAATGCAGTAGTACATGCCAATCACGTTTTGAGTTTTCAAACCCCAAAACTTGCTTTTTTTCTCCCGCAAACTGGCCCTTTTCTGGAAGGATGGCAGGTACTGGATATACAATTGGATGCCGGGTTTTTGGCTACTGTTGATACTGATTATTTATATGTTACTGCAGATTTGGTACGACCGATGCTCAAATTCCGTAAAAGGTTTTCCCACAAAGGCACCTATGGCCATACTATAGTAATTGGTGGTTCCAAGGGCAAGATGGGGGCGGTACAGCTTGCGGCCAAAGCTTGTTTGCGTTCCGGTTGTGGCTTGGTTTCGGCTTATGTGCCTGAGTTGGGCTATATACCACTAGAAACCGGACTACCAGAGGTTATGGTGCTTACGGACAAGGGTAAAGAAATGATTTTGGATATTCAATTACCCTTTGTGCCTACCACGGTAGCACTTGGTATGGGACTCGGCATGGATGACAAAACTGAAGAAGCGTTTGGTCGTTTTCTGGGAACCGTTGATGTTCCTATCGTAATTGATGCCGATGGTATCAACCTTCTTGCAAAACGTAAGGATTTTAGAGCCCTTGTTCCCAAAGACAGTATTTTGACGCCGCATCCCAAAGAACTTGAACGTTTGTTGGGCCCTTGGAAGGATGACTATGATAAATTGGAAAAAGCCCAGCAGTTTTGCAAAGACCATCAATGTATCTTATGTCTAAAAGATGCCTATACCATCGTAGTCGATGGCGAAAAGGGATATATCAACAGTACCGGTAACCCAGGAATGGCGACGGCTGGTTCGGGAGATGTGCTTGCAGGTATTTTGACCGGACTTTTGGCCCAAGGGTATACCAGTTTGAATGCGGCGATTTTAGGCTTGTACCTTCACGGAAATGCAGGAGATATTGCGGCTTCCCAACTTGGGCAACATGCAATGCTAGCATCAAATATTACTGAATTTCTCGGAGCAAGCTTTTTAGCGTTACAAGGCAAACAGGTGACCGAATAAAGGCCTACTTCCTTTTATTTCCCAACCTTCTTTTCACCCAGGTCAAGGCATTATCAAATTCGATAAAGAACTCCATGGTGTTTTTGTAAAAGAGTTTTTCGATTTTGAAGTTGTGCATATCGATTTTCTTTTTGGAAACGATTGCGAAGGCCTTCAGATTTTCCATCCCCCTTAAATAACTGTAGATGGTTGGGTCAACCGCGTATGAATTCTTTCGCCAACTGATGTAACCGAAGTTTTTGTCTCTAAAATGTATCTCTGATATACCGATGATTTGATAAGCTCTTTCCATGGTTAAGGTAGCTCCTTCGTCAAAGACGGATACCATGTAATCATCAAATACTTGAACGGTTCCAATGTCCAGCCGGTATTCTCGTACGACTCGGGCATTTTTCCTGTACGCAATTCTCATTCCCCAAAATTATAGTGTGTCTCAAGGCGAATGTATAGGGAAAGCGATTCTCCCTAAAAAAATATAGATTAACAACCTAAATATCGTATGTACGGTTGTCCGAAGTTGGTGCTTACGAAAAAAGCCGGTGTACGAACCGGCTTTTCTTCTTCTATGTAAGGTGAACTTATTCTGTTTTGGGCGATTTTTCTGGCTTTTTGATTTTTATCGTGAGCTCTTCTTTTTTCACATTCAAATCCATAAAGATACTGTCTCCTTCTTCCAGTTTGGAATTGACAATTTCCTCTGCCAACGCATCTTCAATATACTTTTGAATTGCTCTTTTAAGAGGTCTTGCGCCATATTGTTTATCAAAACCTTTCTCAGCGATATAGTCTTTGGCCTTATCGGATAGACTTAGGTTATATCCTATATCCTTGATTCTTTTGAACAACTTGTCCAATTCGATATCAATGATTTTGTGGATGTCTTCTCTCTCTAATGGGTTAAAGACAATAACGTCATCAATACGATTCAAGAATTCTGGTGCAAAGGCTTTCTTCAGTGCATTTTCAATCACACTTTTTTGATGACTGTCTGCCTGTGCTTTTTTGGCAGCGGTACCAAAACCAACCCCTTGCCCAAAGTCTTTGAGTTGTCTTGCCCCGATATTGGAGGTCATAATGATAATGGTGTTTCGGAAATCTATCTTCCGACCCAAACTATCCGTTAGGTAGCCATCATCCAATACCTGCAACAACATATTGAATACATCTGGGTGTGCTTTTTCGACTTCATCCAATAAAATCACGGAATAGGGCTTTCTACGCACTTTCTCTGTAAGCTGTCCGCCTTCTTCGTATCCTACGTATCCTGGAGGTGCTCCTACCAATCTCGAAATGGCAAATTTCTCCATGTATTCGCTCATGTCGATACGAATCAAAGCATCTTCGGAGTCAAACAGTTCTTTGGCCAAAATCTTGGCCAATTGGGTTTTACCAACCCCAGTTTGTCCTAAGAAAATGAAAGAACCAATAGGTTTGTTTGGGTCTTTCAAACCGGCACGATTCCGTTGAATGGCTTTGGCCACTTTAGCAACCGCTTCATCTTGTCCAATAACAAACCCTTTGATTAAGTCTGGAAGTTCAGCCAATTTATTGCTTTCCGTCTGCGCAATCCGGTTTACGGGAATTCCGCTCATCATCGAAACAACATCGGCAACATTATCTTCTGAAACCGTTTCACGGTGCATCTTGCTTTCTGCTTCCCACCGTTCTTGAGCCGCTTGCAATTCCTTCTCCAAACGCTTTTCATCATCACGTAGCTTGGCCGCCTCTTCATACTTTTGTTTTTTGACCACGCTATTTTTCAACTCCCTAACTTCTTCCAATTGGGTTTCCAGTTCAAGAATTTGCTTGGGAACATCCATATTAACAATATGTACGCGTGAACCAGCTTCATCCAGAGCATCTATGGCTTTGTCTGGTAAAAACCGGTCCGTCATGTAGCGATTGGTAAGCTTTACGCAAGCCAATATGGCATCATCGGTATAATTTACATTATGGTGGTCTTCGTATTTACCCTTGATGTTCATCAAGATTTCAATGGTTTCTTCTACCGTAGTAGGTTCTACCATTACTTTTTGGAATCTACGCTCCAAGGCACCATCTTTCTCAATATATTGGCGATACTCGTCTAGGGTAGTAGCCCCAATACATTGAATTTCGCCCCGAGCCAAAGCTGGTTTGAACATGTTGGAGGCGTCCAAACTTCCCGTGGCACCACCAGCTCCGACAATGGTATGAATCTCATCAATAAAAAGAATGATATCGTCGTTCTTCTCCAATTCGTTCATCACGGCTTTCATCCGTTCTTCGAACTGGCCACGATACTTTGTCCCAGCAACCAAAGAAGCAAGGTCCAAAGTGACCACTCGTTTATTGTATAGAATTCGTGATACCTTTTTATTGATGATGCGCAAGGCCAAGCCTTCAGCAATGGCACTTTTTCCTACTCCAGGCTCACCTATCAATAAAGGATTGTTCTTTTTTCTTCGGCTTAATATCTGGGAAACACGCTCAATTTCCTTTTCGCGGCCCACAACCGGATCCAGCTTGTTTTCCTCTGCCAGACGGGTCAAGTCCCTGCCGAAGTTGTCCAAAACCGGAGTTTTGGATTTTTTGTTTCCTTTTTGCCCGCTACTGGAACCGAAACCACTCTCCTTGGCTTCTCCTGAATCTTCAGGGTCGCTTGGGAAGGATTCGGAACGTGGGGTGTCCAAATAATCGTCGTCGCTCGTAATCATGGACTTGAACTGTTCTTTTACATTATCATAGTCTACCTTGAGCTTGTGCAACAGCTTTGTGGTAGGGTCATTCTCGTTTCTCAATATACACAACAAAAGGTGTGCTGTATTAATGGATGAGCTTTGGAAAAGTTTGGCTTCCAGAAACGTGGTTTTCAAAGCACGTTCTGCTTGTCGGGTGAGATGTAGGTTTTTCTTATCCTTTTGGACCGTGCCCGTATTTGGATTGGCTGGACTTAGAATTTCCACTTTTCTGCGCAAGTGGTCCAGGTCTACATCCAAGGCATCCAAAATATTGATGGCTTTCCCATTTCCATCCCTTAAAAGACCGAGCATCAAATGCTCCGTACCAATAAAATCATGGCCCAGTCTTAGGGCCTCTTCTTTACTGTACGCAATTACGTCTTTTACTCTTGGTGAAAAATTATCGTCCATACACTTTCTTGTTCAGCAATTAAAATTAATAAAAGTATGCTTACACAGGTCAAATACTGTACCCATATTCGACAAACATGTTTTAATTGTCGAAATAAAGTCCTTTTTGCCAAGACTTTAACAAAGGTTTATCATGAATAATGCTAGGTAGTTAAATGTTGATAATTTTTTTAATAAAGTCCCTGACAGTCGGTCTCCAAGGGTTGAATTTCCGTATATTGCCATGATGTTTTAACCAGTAAAAAGGACTAGATTTTAGCATGGCGGAAGGAGAAAAGTTAATTCCTATAAACATTGAGGATGAGATGAAATCTGCCTACATTGATTATTCAATGTCGGTCATTGTGTCACGTGCACTGCCAGATGTGCGGGATGGTTTGAAACCCGTTCACCGAAGGGTGCTTTTCGGGATGCACGAATTGGGCGTTCGCTCTACCAGTTCGCACAAGAAATCAGCTCGTATTGTAGGGGAGGTTTTGGGTAAATACCACCCACATGGTGATACATCGGTTTATGATACCATGGTGCGAATGGCGCAGGAGTGGAGTTTGCGGTATATGTTGATAGACGGCCAAGGTAATTTTGGGTCTGTAGATGGCGATAGCCCTGCGGCCATGCGTTACACCGAGGCGAGAATGCGAAAAATCGCCGACGAGATGTTGGCGGATATTGATAAGGATACTGTCGATCATCAATTGAATTTTGATGATTCTTTGCAAGAGCCTACTGTACTACCTACGCGTATTCCCAATTTATTGGTGAATGGAGCTTCGGGAATTGCAGTAGGTATGGCGACCAATATGGCACCTCATAATCTTTCTGAAGTTGTGGATGGGACCATTGCCTATATCGATAACAGTGCTATTGAGATTGACGAATTGATGACCCATATTAAAGCTCCAGATTTTCCAACTGGAGGAATCATTTATGGGTATGATGGGGTTAAGGATGCATTCCATACAGGTCGAGGTCGCGTAGTCATGCGGGCCAAAGCGACTTTTGAAGAAGTTCAAGGAAGAGAATGTATCATCGTTACGGAAATTCCATTTCAAGTCAATAAGGCCGATATGATCAAAAAGACGGCCGACCTTGTCAACGATAAGAAGATTGAAGGTATTTCCACCATTCGAGATGAGTCTGACCGAAAAGGGATGCGAATCGTGTACATGCTCAAGCGGGATGCCATCCCGAACATTGTATTGAACATGTTGTACAAGTACACCGCTCTGCAGTCTTCCTTTAGCGTGAACAACATTGCTTTGGTCAATGGAAGACCCAAGTTGTTGAACCTTAAGGAAATCATTCATCATTTTGTGGAGCACCGCCACGAGGTGGTTGTTCGCAGAACGCAATATGAACTCAAGAAGGCAGAAGAACGAGCGCATATTCTAGAAGGACTTATCATTGCTTCCGACAATATTGACGAGGTAATCGCAATTATTCGGGGCTCTTCCAATGTCGAAGAAGCGCGGAACAGCTTGATTGAACGTTTCAAGCTAACCGAGGTTCAAGCCAAGGCCATTGTCGAGATGCGTTTGCGTCAATTGACGGGTCTAGAACAAGACAAGCTGCGTGATGAGTATGAGGCACTTAAGAAGACCATTGAAGATCTTAAGGATATCTTGGCTAAGAAAGATCGTCGGATGGAAATCATCAAAGATGAGCTTAGCGAAGTCAAAGACAAATATGGAGATGTTCGTCGTTCCGAAATCAATTTTGCCGGAGGTGATTTGAGTATCGAGGACATGATTCCTGACGAACAGGTGGTGATTACCATTTCGCATGCGGGATATATCAAACGAACTTCCCTAAGCGAATACAAAACCCAAAATAGAGGAGGTGTTGGGCAAAAAGCATCTTCCACAAGAAACGAAGACTTTTTAGAACACCTTTTCGTGGGTACAAACCACCAATACATGCTTTTCTTTACCCAAAAAGGAAAATGTTATTGGATGCGGGTATACGAGATTCCTGAAGGAAGTAGAACTTCCAAAGGACGTGCTATCCAAAACCTTATCAACATTGACAAGGAGGATAAGGTGAAAGCTTTTATTTGCACCCGCGACTTAAAAGACGAAGAGTACGTTAACAGCCATTACGTTATTATGGCAACCAAGAAAGGTACGGTAAAAAAGACGTCTTTGGAACAGTATTCCCGTCCTCGTCAAAACGGCATCAATGCCATTACCATTAGGGAAGGCGATGAATTACTAGAAGCCAAGTTGACTACGGGTACTAGCGAAATTTTGTTGGGGCTGAAATCTGGAAAAGCAATTCGCTTTGAAGAAAGCAAGACCCGGCCAATGGGACGAAATGCTTCTGGGGTCAGAGGAATTACCTTGGCCCATGAAGAGGATGAAGTGATTGGAATGATTTCCGTCCACAATTTTGAAGATGATATTTTGGTCGTTTCTGAAAATGGATATGGAAAACGGTCCACGATAGACGACTATCGTATCACCAATCGGGGTGGAAAAGGTGTTAAAACTATATCCGTTACCGATAAAACTGGTAATTTGGTAGCCATCAAAAACGTATCGGACTCTGATGACTTGATGATAATCAATAAATCAGGTATAGCCATTCGGATGAGTGTTGAAGATTTACGTGTAATGGGAAGAGCTACGCAAGGGGTTAAACTCATTAATTTAAAAGATACCGATTCAATCGCTGCGGTGGCGAAGGTGATGAAAGATGAAGATGCGGTAGATGAAGCCGACATCCGTGATATTGAGGTCCAAAGTGAAGATGGTACGGATTTTGGAGATGATGTGGACGAAAAGAAAAAAGATGGAGAATAATAATCGTTTAAACACTAATTATATTACTCAAATGAAAACTAGAATTTTATTGCTGATTGCGATTGCTTTCTCTGCATATGGTTTCGCACAAAAGAACGAAATCAAGGCAGCCGAAAAAGCGTTTAAAGCTGGTGATGCTGCTGGAGCAAAAACCGCTTTGGAAGGTGCCCAGGGTACCATCAACGCTGCTGACCCAAGGTTGCAAGCGCAGTATTATGCCTTGAAAGGAAATGTGCATTATGATTTGGCCAAAAAGGGTACAGGTAGTGCCTTTAAAACAGCGGTTGAGTCATACAAGAAGGTAATTTCCATTGAAGATGCCTCTGGAAAGAAGAAATACAGTGAAGCAGCAGGCCAACAAATGGCTTTGATGACCACTGATTTGGTAAACTCTGCTGTGGAAGACAACAACAAGAAATTGTTCAAAGAAGCTTCAGAGAAGTTGTATTTGAGCTATGTGTTGAGCCCACAGGATACTACATATTTGTACTATGCAGCGAGTAGTGCTGTAAACGGGAAGCATTATGAGGAAGCTTTGGTGTACTATAATGAGCTGAAGGATATGAACTACGATGGTAGTGGTGTTCGGTATACTGCGGTGAACATAGAGACAGGTGAAGTTGAAGAAATGAGCTTGACCAATCGTGACTTGTATGTGAAGGCAGGTACACACAAAGATCCAGCAGAAGAAAAAACACCAGCGAAAAGAGCTGAAATCGTGAAGAACATCGCCTTGATTTACCAATCTTTGGGTGAAACGGAAAGAGCAATTTCAGCTTACAAAGACGCCCGAGGTGCGAATCCAAATGATGTGAACTTGGTTTTAGGTGAGGCAAACTTGTATTACACCATGGATAATAAGAACAAGTTCAAGGAACTTATGGCCGAAGCATCCGAAATGGAACCAGACAATCCTGACTTGTTGTACAACATTGGGGTTATCAATATGGAACAAGGGAACATGATGGAAGCGCGTGACGCGTATTTGAAAACCCTTGCTATTGATCCTGCATACACCAATGCGATTCTCAACCTCTCCACAACCTACGTAAACGAAGGTAATGGATTGATTGACCAAATGAACGAATTGGGAAACTCTAGAGCTGACATTGCCAAATATGACGAGTTGAAGCAAAAGAAGGACGATTTGTTTCAAGAAGGTGCCGATATTTTGGAGAATGCTTTAAAGAACAATCCGGATAACCAAAGCATCTTGAGTCAGTTGAAAAACATCTACGGTGCGCTTGGAGACAACGACAACTTTATGAGAGTAAAGCAATTGTTGCAAGAGTAGTAATCACAACGCACAAGCATAAGAAAGCCCCAATTTTGGGGTTTTTTTTATATTACTTTTTTAATCACCCTTAGCTGATGAGAATATCTTCGAGTGTCACGGTTGAAAATTCCCGTATGGTCTATTCGGTCAATTCGCACCTCTCCATAACAATGAATAACATGATTGTCTTGTAGAATGATACCAACATGATCTATCACTCCTTCCGAATCATCGAAAAAAGCCAAATCCCCGGGCTCACTCTCCTCGATAAAACTCAAAGCTTGACCCTGTTTGGACTGTTGTTCTGCTTCGCGTGCCAAATGACAGCCATTTATGAGATACACCATCTGTGTAAATCCTGAAGCGTCAATACCAAAAGGCGTTCTACCTCCTTTTAAATAAGGTGTTTTCAGGTAAAGCAAAGCCGTATCCAACAGTGCCCCCCTTTTCTGTTCACCGTGACAAGCTGCCTCCTCAAATATATCTTTTAATACTTCAGAAGATGAGGTTACGGTTCCTAAGAGTATTGGTTTGATGATGCCCTTTGCAGATTCAACATGTGAAATCAAATCAAGACTACGGTGGGTTTCTTTTTGAGTCAGACTTTGGTAGTCTTCTTCGGAAATTTGTTGGATTTGGAGCTTCTGCGACCAACCTTCGAATTTGTCATGGGCTAGGCGCACTTTACTCCAATGCTTGCGGGTTTCAATAATTTTGAATGCCTCCCCATATAACATTTGTGAAACCATGGTTGCGGCTTCATCAGGTTTTTCCCTTAGGGCAACGACACTTTGTGGACAAATTCCATAATCCATATTCCGGTCGCGCCTGATTAATTGCGTTCTACCACAATGGCCGAAGCACCTCCGCCACCATTGCAAATGGCAGCGGCCCCCAATTTTGCATCATTTTGGTGCAAAACGTGAATCAAAGTTACCAATATCCTAGCTCCAGAACATCCCAAAGGATGTCCTAAGGATACCGCGCCACCATTAACATTTACATTTTTGTCCGTTAGGCCCAATAACTTCATGTTGGCCAATCCTACTACAGAGAATGCCTCATTGAACTCGAAAAAATCGATGTCTTCCAAGCTAACGTGCGCTCGGGAAAGCGCTTTGGGCAAAGCCTTGGCCGGTGCTGTTGTGAACCATTTCGGTTCTTGGGCGGCATCTGCATAACTTTTAATGGTTGCTAAGGGTTTTAAGCTCAACGCTTTTGCTTTGGCTTCGCTCATTAACACTAAAGCGGCTGCACCATCATTTATGGTTGAGGCATTGGCCGCAGTAACCGTACCTTCTTTAGTGAAAGCAGGTCGCAGCGCAGGAACCTTGTCCCTTCTCAAATTTTTGAACTCTTCATCTTCAGTGATTTGGATGGGTTCTCCCCTACGCTGTGGTACCGCAACGGGAACCACCTCTGTATTGAATTTCCCGGCCTCCCATGCCGCTGCAGAACGGTCGTAGGATTGCAAGGCAAATGTATCTTGTTCTTCTCTGGAAAAGTCATATTTCTCAGCACAGGCATCCGCACAAACCCCCATGGCGTTTTGGTCGTAGGCATCCACCAAACCATCTTTCTGCATCCCGTCTATAAATCCTGTAGGACCAAATTTTACGCCTTTGCGCATATAGGTATAGTGTGGAATAAGGCTCATGTTTTCCATGCCACCAGCTACCATAATATCGTTTTCACCCAAAGCGATGGACTGTGCAGCTTGCATTACGGCTTTCATTCCCGAAGCACATACTTTGTTCACTGTGGTGCAGGGCACGGAATCTGGAATTCCCGCATGAATCGCTGCTTGTCGGGCAGGTGCTTGTCCATTGCCAGCTTGTACCACGTTCCCCATTAAAACCTCTTCCACATCATCTGGGGAAACCCCTGCCTTTTCCAAAGCACCTTTTATGGCAATAGCGCCGAGTTCAGTGGCAGGAACAGTGGATAAAGACCCCATAAAACTTCCTATCGGGGTTCGCACTGCAGAGACAATAACAACTTTGTTCATTCCAGTTTTATTTAGGGCTGCAAAATACTAAAATTAAAAGCAAAGAGAGGACTCAAACCACCTAAGCCTTGGCAGTGATTTATATTTTCTATTTTTGGAAGGAAGCATTTCTCTATGGGAAAAACCTTGGATAACATTTACACCTACCAATCACTGGTCTATAAGGGTTTTATTTATCTCCTTTCCGTTTTTTTGATCGTTTTCTTTTTCCCTAAAGGCGGTAAGTTCAAATATGAGTTTCAAAAAGGAAAACCCTGGCAGTATGAAAATCTGTATGCCCCTATTGATTTTTCCATCCAAAAGTCGGAGGAAGAGCTTGAAGTGGAGCGACGCTCCATCGAAGAAGACCGGACCTTGTATTATCAGTTTGACAATTCGGTTCCTCTTGAGATTCAATCTGCGTTTGAGAGTGCACTTTCCAGTAGCATTCAAAATGGTCAATTGAGTGCCGGAGATGCATCAAAATATAAGAGTGTAGTACAAGACGCTTTTAAGCAAATCTATGCCTATGGTATTTTTCAGGAGCTTCCCGGGGCGAATGCTATTTTTCTGATTAAGAATAATGAAGCGATGACAGTTGGGTCCAGTAGTTTTCTGGATTTGGAAGCCTCAAAAGCCAAATTGATGGCACTATTGGAGGATGCTGGTATTCCATCTAGTTCGAACCTTGCCCAAATGCCAGCAGGATTATTGGAATCCAACGTGTTTTACGATGAGGCACTTACCCAAAAAGTATTGGAAGATGAGCTGAGCACGCTGTCCTACACGCGAGGCGAAGTGGACCAAGGTAGCTTAATAATTACTAGAGGAGAGGTGATAGAAGGGGAGAACCTAAAAGTCTTGAATTCCCTTAAGGAAGAATACGAGTCCGACTTATGGCGTGGAAACAACTACTATTTTATTCTTTTTGGTTACACCGTTCTGGTTGCATTGGTATTGGTCATGCTACTTCTTTTTTTGAAGAGGTATCGGCCTTCCATTTTTGAAAACAACAACAAGGTAACTTTCATTTTAGTCAACATTTTGGTTATGGTGGTGGCCACCACCTTAATGGTAAAACATTATGAAGGCTACGTATATGTTGTGCCGCTCTGTATTCTGCCTTTGGTATTGAAAAACTTTTTTGATGCACGTTTGGGATTGTTCACCCATGTGCTCACCGTACTCATTCTGGGCTTTGTGGTACCGAATAGTTTCGAGTATGTTTTTTTACAGACCATCGCCGGTATCGTCACGATTTTGACCGCTTCGGAGTTGTATAAAAGAGCCAATCTTTTTATTTCCGTGGGTCAAATCACCTTGATTTATGTTATTGGCTACTTTGCCTTTCACATTATCCATGAAGGAGGTATGGATGGCATAGAATGGATATTGTTCGGCATCTTTGTTTTGAACGGATTGCTAACACTCTTTTCCCAGCCGCTAATCTATATTTATGAAAAGGTTTTTGGATTGATTTCCGACGTATCGCTCTTAGAGCTTTCCGACACAAATTCCAGATTATTGAAGGATTTGTCCAATAGAGCTCCTGGTACCTTTCACCATTCCCTTCAGGTAGCGAATTTGGCTGAGGCGGCCGCCAACGAAATTGGGGCCAATGCCATGTTGGTAAGAGTAGGGGCTCTGCACCATGATATTGGCAAAATGGAAAATCCCACCTTTTTTACGGAAAACCAAACAACGAATAGCAATCCCCATGATGATATCCCACCAAAAGAAAGTGCCAAAATCATCATTGGTCATGTTTTAAAGGGTATTGATATGGCCCGGAAAAACAATCTACCAGATAGGGTTATAGACTTTTTGCGCACGCATCACGGGACCACTTTGGTATACTACTTTTATAAAAAACAAGGCGAATCTGGTGCCGAAGTCAACGAAGAGGATTTTAGATATCCAGGCCCCATTCCTTTTTCGAAAGAGACGGCGATTTTGATGATGGCCGATGCTGTCGAAGCAGCTTCTAAAAGTCTGAAAAATCCAACCTATTCCATCATTGATGAATTTGTAGAAAAGATTGTTTCCGGTCAAATGAAAGCGAATCAATTCAATAACGCCAACATTACCCTAAAGGAAATTGAGATGGTAAAAAAGGTATTGAAGCAAAAGCTCACCAACATTTATCATTTACGAGTGGAGTATCCGGAGTAGGAGAACACCAAGCAGTTCGGTTAAAGAAAGAATAAAAGTTTTGCGTTAGCCGGTTTTCATGTTATTTTAAAGGGTGTAAAATGTTTGATAATGAAAACAATACACCGAATAGGATGCTTTCTTCTCGGCCTTTTTTCAATATGTTTGCCCGCCCAAAATCAAGGACCAAATATTCTGGACCAAAACGTTCGGTCGGCAATACCTCTTGAACTACAACAGAACGCTGCTGATTCTCTCTTCTTAAAGCGGGAACATATAGCACTTCACTTAAGTGCGGATAAATTGGCCCCAAAAGACATACTTTTTTTCACAGCTTATGTTTTCACAGGGCCAAACCAATTCAGGATGACCGATAGTGAAACGCTTAAAGTTGAATTATTGGATGCAAAAGGAAATCTAGTTCAAAGACAACGGCATAAAATTGAAAATGGACTTAGTTATGGTTCCTTGAAAGTTCCTAAAAAACTTTCTGAAGGAAAATACCATATCAGAGCGTATACCCAATGGTTGTTGAACTATGGTCCTGAATCTTTTGCTTTGGAGAATGTTGATATTGTTTCTTCCAAGAAAAGCGAAGAACTTGGGCAAGATGCGTTGGACATGATAGGAGCTTTTCCAGAAGGGGGGCATCTTGTAGCAGATTTGAAGCAACGCGTCGTTGTTCAATTCCCCTCAGAAATCCCAAATGACCTGAAAGTCTTTGATGAAAAAGGGAAAGAGGTTGCAAATGTAACGCCATACAAGAACGGTTTAGGGACTTTTTTTATTCGTCCTCGGTCCGGTTCAAGTTATGCGATTAAGGGGACTGGAATCCAAACGTTGCTGCTGCCCGAGGTACAGGCACTAGGCTACGCCATGCAATTGAGCAACCTAAAGGCAGACCAATTGCTCTTGCAAGTTGCAGCTTCCCATGAATTGAAACGTTCAACTCTGTTTCTGTCCGGAAGCGTTGGAGGGGAATCTTTTTTTGAACAGAAGTTGGATTTTGGGGAAAAGAATACACTGGATATTCGAATACCGAAGAAAAGTATACCTGCAGGTGTTAGTAAGTTGCAGTTGAAAGATGAATTCGGACAAACCCTAGCAGAACGTTTTTTCTATCATCAAGATAAAACGCTTAATATACGGTTGCAACCCATGCCATCTGAAAATAACAAAACGAGCTATACCCTAAAAGTGACGGACGCAAACGGTAATCCTGTAGAAAGTACCCTTTCCGTCGGTTTCAAGGTGAAGCCCCGTGGTTCACAAAGCCACTTAAATACAAACTGGTCAGAGGCAAGTATTCGAAATCAAAGGTATTGGAATGATTTGCTGGCGGTAACTGGCGGGTCTTCTCATTTTTTAAACCCGAATAGGGATTTGGAAACGCCTAAAGCGGTAAAATATAAATTTCAAAAAGGTTTTGACTTTTATGGACAGGCCTATGATTTGAACAATTCTTTATTGACACAAAAGAAAATACAAGTACTCGTTTGGACTAAAAATAAGGTGCTTGCAAAAGAAGTTGAAACCAATTTGGATGGATTGTTCAAGTTAACCGATTTGGCCCACGAAGGCACCATTAAAATGGCATTTAGAACCTCGGGTGATGACAGCAAAACAAAGCTTGTTCGCGTAGTTCCTTATGAAATGGAAACACCTCCTTTAAAAGACATAAATAAGGAATTACAGATGACGGAAAAGTTGGTTCAAAAAAATGCCCAGAAAAAACGTAAAGGGCCCGATGGGAATTTTCAAACCATGGGTGCTAGCGAAAGTGTCGTATCACTGAATGAGGTAATATTGGAAAAAAAACAAGACCACAAAAAACTAAATCCTTCGGTATATAGTATAAAACCATCTGTCGTTCGCTATCAAGATCCGGATAAGCCCAAGACAATCCCACAACTATTTCTGGGAATTCCCGGGGTTCAAGTGGCCAATTTAGGAGATTTGTACCCTACCATTAACTTGTTTAAGGCAACCGGTGCTGGCCCTGTACTTTGGGTTATCGATGGGCTTCCGTTAATACAACCCACCTCCTTAGTTCAAATTATGAACATTGTGAACTATAATGATATAGAGCGTATTGAATTGCTAACAGGACCACAAGGCACCATTTATGGGGCAAGAGGGGCAGGTGGAGTCATTGCTATTTATACAAAGGATGGTAATGAAAATGGGTTTATAGATAGAAAAGAAGCCCAGTTACAATATGAAGGGTATCACGAATCTATTGATTTTGCGGCCTATCAACGGCGTAAGCCAAAGAAATCAAGATTATCTACGAGTCACATCTCTACGGTGTATTGGAACCCAGTTTTGAAAACCAATAAAGCCGGCGAAGCCATCATTTCATTTAACGCACCAAGGGATGCGGATATGCTGGATATTGAAATTTGGGGTGCTACCCAAGATGGTAGAAGGGGGACTTTGCAAACATCGAAATCTTTGGAATCCAAAGTAGGCATCTGACCCTCCGATAAAAATCAAAAAAATAGTTGCGATGTTGCCCCTGAAAAGGTACATTTGCATCCGCATTAAAAAATGCCTGTTCATTGAAACATTAGGAGAGGTGCCGGAGTGGTAACGGAGCAGATTGCTAATCTGTCGACGGGTAACCGTCGCCTGGGTTCGAGTCCCAGTCTCTCCGCTTTTTTTAATGACTTTTCGGGGTGTAGCGTAGCCCGGTTATCGCGCCTGCTTTGGGAGCAGGAGGTCGCAGGTTCGAATCCTGCCACCCCGACAAATATGGTAAAGGGTCCTTCAATTTTGGAGGACCCTTTTTTTATTTGGACGCGAAAAAAAGGCGACTCCAACGAGATTGTTGCGACCTCGACAAAATCTACCCCTTATGAAATGAACACAAATTGCTTCTTTTTTTTCCCAAATCGTCAGCAGCTTCAAGGAATAAATATTTAATTAATTGATTTTCAATTGATTATATGATTCATTATTTGTCTTTATTTATGTAAGATTTCCTGTAATAATTGTTAATTTGAGAACTGACTAAATTCACCAACCTCAACCCGGATTTCGAATGGACTATTTCGTCATCGCTAGCATTCTCGTTTTTCTGTCGGCCGTTTTCGGCTATCTGAATATCCGCTTTTTCAAATTGCCCAATACTATTGGGTTGACCTTTATCACCATTCTGTTCACTTTGGGGGTTTTTGCTCTGAGCTATTTTGATGATACCTTATTGGAAGCGGAACGGTTCATTATTTCACAGATTGACTTCAAGGTTGTTTTGCTCGATATCATGCTGAGTTTCCTGTTGTTCGCCGGAGCTTTGCACACCGATTTGCAAAAGTTGAAGGAACAGCGATGGCCGGTTTTAGTGTTCGCCACTTTTGGCGTGTTGGTTTCTACCTTTTTGATTGGTACGGCTACCTTTTTCTTGTTGAAACTTTTGGGGCTAAACGTTGCCTTTATTTATTGTCTATTGTTTGGTGCTTTGATTTCGCCTACGGACCCTATTGCCGTTTTGGGTATTCTGAAAAAGGCTGGGGCGCCAAAGAAATTGGAAATCAAAATTGTTGGGGAATCCTTGTTCAATGATGGTGTAGGTGTTGTCGTATTTCTAACCATTTTTGGTTTGGCAGGTGGTTCGGAAGAAGGTTTCTCTTTAGCGAGTGTTTTGGAACTTTTTGTCGTTGAGGTGCTAGGGGGATTACTTTGGGGACTTTTCCTCGGATGGGTTACCTACTATTTTATGAAGCGCATCGATGATTACAACATAGAAGTAATCATCACCTTGGCCACCGTTATGACCGGAACCATAGTCGCAACGCATTTGCATGTTTCAGCGCCATTGGCCATGGTGGTAGCTGGATTGATGGTAGGTGGCAATAAAAGTAGGGAATTGGCCATGTCCGAAACCACTGAAACCTATGTGGACAAGTTCTGGGAGCTTATTGACATCCTGCTCAACACCATTTTGTTCGTCTTGGTAGGGATGGAAATGTTGGTTTTGGAATTCAACCCAACCTACATTTACGCTGGTCTTTTGGCCATACCTATCGCATTGGTTTGTCGCTATTTGTCATTGGTAGGGCCTGTAAAACTGTTTCAAAAAAAACTGGATTTTGTACCCAATACCACTTTGATTATGACCTGGGGCGGATTACGGGGCGCCATTTCCATAGCGCTAGCTTTGGGCCTTACGGAAGCAATGCAACGCGATTTGTTCTTGGTGATAACATATATAATCGTCATTTTCTCCATTCTGGTGCAAGGATTGACCGTAGAAAAGTTGATACGTCGCTTAAAACTGGAATGAAACTATACAAAACGAACTCAAAACAAGGAACGTACTAAATACCAACCTATGAAGAAAATTATCGTTATCCATATGCTTCTTTGCGTAGCATTCGGTTTCGGTCAAGCACAAAAAACCTATAACATAGGTATCATAGCCGACTTTCAATCCTTGAAGACCGAACCAGCCCTTGAACAGTTACAAAACGAAATCAAGAGTGTTGTAGGGGAAGATGCGATTATCGAATTTCCGCTGGAATCCCGATTGGTGAACAACTATGATGCGCAAAAGGCAACGGAGAACTATGACCAGCTGTTGAACAACGATACCGATATTATCCTGGCTTTTGGACCTGTGACCAGTAAACTGCTCGAAAAGCAAACCTCCTATCCCAAACCAGTAATCCTTTTTGGCGCGATTAACCGGGACTTTAGTAACCTGGATTTTAGCAAGGAAACATCAGGCATTCCGAATTTAACGTATTTGATTGATTCGCAATCGTATTTGGAAGATTTTAAAAAACTGAAGGAACTTACCGAGTTTGACACTTTGGGTATTGCCATTGAAGCTCCATTGATGGATGTACTTCCGCTAAAGGAAACCTTTGATAAAGAATTTGAAATTTTACAAGCGGAATACAAACTCATCCCGTTTTCGACAACAGCGGATATTACCCAAAATTTAGAAGGCATTGACGCGGTCTATTTAGCAGGCGGTTTCTTTTTGACTGAGGATGAGATTTCTGAGTTGGCGGATGCTTTTATTCAAAAGGGATTGCCCTCGTTTTCCGCTAATGGCACTTCGGATGTTAATTTGGGCATTATGGCAACCAATCAATCCGATGAGAGTCTCGACCAGTTTTTCAGGCGGATTTCACTAACCGTTGAGGCGTATGTAACCGGTGCTAGCATGGCTGACTTACCTGTTTATATTGAGTATACCCCAAGGTTGACCATCAATTACAATACCGCGGAAGCCGTAGGCGTGCCTATTAAGTACAGTCTAGTGGGTTCTACGGATTTTGTAGGGGAGATGAAAAACGTGAAATCTGAAAAAGACTATACTATTTTGGATGTTATCGATGGGGTACTTGAGCAGAATCTTTCCCTGCAATCCAATCAAAAGGATGTAGAACTCACCGTGCAAGATGTGCGAACGGCCAAAAGCAGTTACCTGCCTACCTTGAGCGCGGCAGCCTCTGGAACCTATGTTGACCCCGATTTGGCAGAGGTGAGCAATGGTCAAAATCCGGAATTTTCCACGGCAGGAGCAATCACTTTGGAGCAGGTGTTGTTTTCTGAGGCAGCTAATGCCAATATCGCGATTCAAAAAAAGTTGCAGAAGGCGCAAGAGGAAAGTTTCAATGCCTCACAGCTCGATGCCATATTGGATGGTACCATTGCCTATTTCAATATTCTTATTTTAAAAGCAAATACCGATATACAACTTCGCAATTTGGACTTGACCAAAGCCAACTTTCGAATTGCGGAACAGAATTTCGAAGCCGGGCAATCCGGAAAGTCAGATTTACTGCGATTTCGAAGTGAAATGGCCCAGAATATGCAAACCATGATTGAGGCCATCAATCAACTGGAACAAGGATACATTTCTTTGAACCAAGTGCTCAATAATCCCTTGGACATGGAAATTGACGTTGAGGATGTCGCGTTGGATGAAGGCGTTTTCAAGCGCTATAACTATGAACAATTGACCAATTTATTGGATGACCCAAAACTAAGAGAGCCTTTTGTACACTTTTTAACGGAAGAAGCGCTGCGCAATGCCCCAGAAATCAAGTCTTTGGATTATAATTTGGAAGCTGTGGAACGAAACATCAAGTTAAGCGGTTCAGGACGCTTTTTGCCCACGGTAGCATTGCAAGGCAGCTATAACAGTACGTTCAATCGAAGTGGAGCTGGAAGTACCGCCATACCGGGATTTGGAGGTCTAGTGGACAATAGCTACAATGCTTCCTTGAGTGTTTCCCTGCCCATTTTCAATCAGAACACAAATAATATCAACCAACAAATTGCCATCATTCAAAAAGACCAATTGGAAATCAACAAAGACAATACCGAATTGGCTGTAGATTCCAACGTGCGCAATGGAGTATTGAACTTGATTAACCAAGTAGCGAACATTGAACTTTCAACGGTTTCCGAGGAGACTGCCAAAGAAGCGCTGGAACTTACCCAAACGAGTTATTCGGAAGGAGCTGTGAACATCGTACAATTGTTGGATGCCCAAAACAATTATTTGGATGCCCAGTTGGCTAGGGTAAATGCCGTATATAACTTTTTGATTAACTCCTTACAATTAGAGCGTTCCCTCGGGTATTACTTCTTACTGAAATCTGAAACGGAAAATGAAGCATTTCGACAACGCTTTTTTGAATTTTTAAATACAAGAAACTAACGACATAAAATACAATCAACCATGAAATACATAGTAATGACACGATATATTGTATTGTTTAGCTTAAGTCTTGCCCTGTATAGCTGTGGAGGTGAAGAAGAAGCACCCAAAAAAGTCTTGCGACCCGTAAAGTTTCAAGAAGTGGGTTATTTAGGTGGTGAAAAAGTGAGGACCTTTAGCGGTACCGCCCAAACCGAAAAGATAATCAACCTAAGCTTCAGGGCCTCTGGAATCATTACCCAGTTTGATGTCAAATTGGGTCAAAAAGTGAAGAAAGGACAGCTTTTGGCAAGGTTGGATAACGTACAATCCCGATTGGCGTATGAACAATCCATTACCCAGTTGAACAGTGCTGCCTCTCAAATGAATACAGCGAAGTTGAACTTAAACCGTGTTCGGACGCTTTACGAGAAAGGAAGTGCTTCTTTAAGCGATTTTGAAGCAGCTAAAAATTCATTTAAAACGGCAGAAGAAAGCCATAAGTCTGCAAAGCGTGGTGTAGACATCCAAGCGGAGCAAATACAATACGGATACATCTATGCGCCCGAAGATGGCACCCTAGCCTCAGTCACCGCAGAAATTGACGAAAATGTACAAGCCGGGCAGGCAGTTGCCGTACTCAATGCCGGTACTGAAATGGAGATATCCTTGGGAATTCCCGAAAGCGTCATTAATGGGGTGAGCGAAGGTATGGAAGTGCGGGTGAACTTTTCAGCCTTGACCAAAAAGGATTTTAAAGGAAAAATCACCGAGGTATCCCCAGCTGTGGATGCCAATACGGCAACCTATCCCGTTATGGCTACCGTAGTGAATCCCACAAATGATATCAAAAGTGGTATGGCGGCCAACGTGACCTTTGATTTTGGAGAACGCAAAGTGGAAAACATTTTGGTCGTGCCAGCCTATGCTGTAGGTGAAGATAGTAACGGCCGTTTTGTATTCTTGGTGGAGGACCAAGGTGAAACCGCAACTGTAAAAAAACATCCGATACAAGTAGGAAATCTTTCTGCTGAAGGATTTGAAGTGGTTTCCGGCCTGTCCATAGGGCAAAAAATAGCAACCGCAGGATTACAAACCTTGTTGAATGGACAAGAAGTAAAGCTGCAATAACCAATACCCGACCAACCTATGAATCTCGCAAAATTTTCCATAGAAAAGAACCGTATCACCTTTATGGTGTTGGCGACAATTGTGCTACTGGGTATCAATATGTACTTCAATCTATCGCAAGACAGTATGCCGCCATATACCATTCGCGTGGCAACGGTAGTATCCCAATTTCCGGGAGCAAGTCCTGAACGGGTAGAGCAATTGGTCACTGACAAGGTTGAAAAAGTTGCCCAAGAACTCCCTGAATTGGATGAGGTCACGAGTACTTCCCGAACGGGTTTGTCAGTGGTTAGTGTCACCCTAAAGGATGAAATCAAAAAAGAAGACCTACAATCCGTTTGGGACCGATTGCGAAGAAAACTGAACAGCATTGAAGGATTGCCCGAAGGGGTAAGACCCAATTTGAATGATGATGGTATTGGGGATGTGTACGGTATTGTTGTGGGCTTGACCTCTGATGGTTTTAGCTACTCGCAAATGAAAGAGTACGCCGATGATATCAAAGATGATTTGATAAAACTTCCCGATGCTGCCAAAGTAGAACTGGGTGGGGTACAAGAAGAACGTGTATTCGTAGAATTTGACAATGCCCGCTTGAAGGAGTACGGTCTTTCTGCCTCTATCCTGCAACAACGAATTGGTTCCACCAACATTTTGAGTTCTGGTGGACAGGTCAATGTTGGTGATGAGCGCATTATTTTGGAACCTACAGGAAACTTCAATAGTATTGAGGACATTCGAAACATGTTGATTTCGGTAGGAAATGGCTCCCAATTGGTAAAGTTGGGAGATATTACGAACGTTACGCAAAGCTATATTGACCCTCCTGCTCAAGTAGTTCGCGTCAACGGACGAGAAGCCATCACCCTTCATGTCAACCTAAAAGAAAACAAAAATGTGGTCTATTTGGGCGAGGCCGTCAATCAAGTAGTAACGGAATGGGAGGAACGCCTTCCTGTGGGTTTGGAACTGGTTCGGGTCTCCTCTCTAGATGACTATATTGACGTGAAGGTAAGTGACTTCATGGTAAATCTCGTGCAATCCATCACCATCGTTTTGATAGTGATGCTACTCTTTTTAGGGATCCGTACGGGCTTGATTATTGCGAGTCTTATCCCCATAGTGACCATTGCCACTCTGATGGTCATGGGTCTTATCAATATGGGATTAAATCAGGTTACCCTAGCTGCATTGATTATGGCTCTAGGCCTTTTGGTTGACAATGCTATCGTAGTCGCCGAAACCATCTTGGTGAAATTGGACCAGGGCATCGAAAAGAAACAAGCTGCCATTGAAGCATTCTCCGAACTTTGGATGCCGCTTTTGATTTCCACGTTGACCACTTCAGCAGCATTTATGGCGTTCTATTTGTCCCCAACAACCATGGGCGACATCGTCGGGCCTATTTTTGTGGTGATTAGTATTGCGCTGCTCTCCTCCTGGTTGATTGCCTTAACGGTGATCACCATGTTTTGCTATCTGTTCCTTAAAGTTGAGCCCAAAGGTGAGAAAAAAGAAGGTTTGGTGGATAGAACTATCAATAAGTTGAAGCGCTATTACAAAGATTTGATTCTTAGCGCCTTGTCAAGAAAATACACGGTTATCATTGCCATTTTCGTGGCATTTTTCATTTCACTTTTTGGATTTACCAAAGTTCCTTTCATATTCTTCCCAGATAGCGACCGGAATATGATTACCGTTGATATCAACCTTCCCGAGGGGAACAAAATTGAACGCACGGAAGAGGTAGTGGAGGCGATTGAAAAATATATGGCGGATTCGCTACAGGTGAGCGACAGCCGCATAGCGGGTATCGTGAATTGGTCCTCTTATATTGGCGAAGGCCCTGAATCCTACGATTTGGGATACCAGCCTGATGAAGCGAATTCCAACTATGCCCATATCTTGGTAAATACGTCATCCTTTGAGGAAAATGCAAATGTCATCGCAAAATTGGATGATTATGCATTCAATACCTTCCCCAATGCAGATATCAAGGTTGCCTTCTTGGCAGCGGGTGGCGGGGGAACACCTATCGAAATCAAGGTTTCCGGTAGTGACCCAGATGAATTGGCCAGTATTTCAGAGGAAATCAAGTTGAAGCTTTCCAGTATCAATGGTACCAAAAACGTAAAGGATGATTGGGGACCAAAAAGTAAAAAGTTCTTGATTCAAATTGACCAAAACCGGGCGCAATCAGCAGGTATTACCAGCTCAGATATCGCCACATCTTTACAAACCGTATTGGATGGATTTCAAACCGGGGAATATCGAGAAGATGACAAATCCATTCCTATTCTAATGCGAAGTGGAGACAGTCAGCAACAATCCTTGGCCTCCCTTGAAACCTTGAACATTTATTCCCAAAATTCCGGTCGTAGTGTGCCGCTGTTACAAGTGGCTTCCATCATTCCGGCCTGGCAGTATGCGAAAATCAAGCGTCTTGATTTGCGTAGGAGTATTAACGTGAGCAGCGAGTTGCGCGCTTGGGGTAATGCGAATGCGATTACGGCGGAAATAACCCCATGGCTAGAAGAACAGGCCAAGAATTGGCCAGCACGTTACTCCTATAAATTTGGTGGTGATGCTGAAAATACTGCAGAGAGTATGGGTTCTGTAATTGGTTATTTGCCCGTTTCGGGCTTCTTGATAGTGCTGCTGTTGATTATTCAGTTCAATTCGGTTCGGAAAATGAGTATGGTGGTATTGACCATTCCGCTAGCGGTTATTGGAGTGGTTGTAGGGCTTTTGGTTTTTCAAGAACCTTTTGGTTTCATGCCCTTCCTTGGGGTGATTTCCTTGGCAGGAATTGTGATTAACAACGCAATTGTTCTGGTGGATAGGATTGAAGTGGAACAGGCATTGGGACGTAGTGACCAAGATGCGGTAATCGCAGCTTGTTTACAACGGTTCAGGCCCATTTTGCTAGCAACCTTCACTACAGTTTTAGGATTGATACCCTTATATATTTCAGGAGGGGAAATGTGGGAAGGAATGGCGGTAAGTATCATGATTGGCTTGCTGTTTGGAACGGTGATAACCTTGATTTTTATTCCATCTTTTTATAGCGCGCTGTTCAAAGTAAACTACAAAGGTTACAACTTTAATCCAGCATTAATGGAAGACTAATGTTGGAGCGGCTTTACCAAAATCGATTTGAATTGTTTTTGAGCAGTCAGCTCGCGATTTTGTTCGGGTCGCTTATCGTGCCCAAGGTTTTTTTTGAGAGTGTTTTTGACCCCATCCTTTTTTTGGTCAATCTGATGGTTGGGGTGCTTCTAATTTCCAAAAGTCGCAAACTGATGTGGTTTTGCATCCTGTTATTGGGGTTTAGTTTCATTCTTTTTGTAATAACCACTTGGTATGAAAATCATTCCAAACAACTCGGTTTTTTAAGAATGACGGGGTATTTTTTCTTTTATCTAGCGGTATCCTACGAAATTTTGAAACAAGTTTGGAGGGCCACCGAAGTGAGCAAAAATGTCATTTTCGGGCTGGCCAGCGGATATATTTCTTTAGGACTTATCGGTTTTTTTATCTGCTTGAGTATAGAATTGGCCTTTCCGGGTTCATTTCAGGGCGTAATCATCGATATTCAAGCCGAAACTACTCGCATTGCAGAGCAAATGTTGTACTTCAGCTTTATTACGTTGATGACCATTGGCTACGGCGACATTCTCCCAGCTACGGATTTATCCCAAAAAGCTGCTATCCTAATTGGACTAATGGGTCAGTTTTACTTGGTCATCTTTACCGCGGTAATCGTGGGGAAGTTCATCCAACAAAAATGACAGCCCGATGAAACAACGCCTTTTTTGTTTGTTGTTGCTGTTTTCGCTAAAAGTAGAGGCACAAAATGATTTTGACATCAAAAGCTATTTAGTTTTGGGTGTGGAAGCTGCCGAAGATTTGGCTTCTTTGTACCTAGAACCTTTGAGCGAAGGCCTTTTGTATGGTTTGACCGGAGCTTGGAACAATGGTGCAGAAGTAAAGCCAAAATGGGAGCTGGATATCGCTTTGGTGGCCAACGGTTCGTTTGTGCCGAACGAAAAACTTTTCAAAGAGCTTGACATCAGTGCCATTGACAACCTTGAGGTTTTAGGGGGTTCCACGTCCATTCGCATTCCAACTATTTTAGGAAGTACCTCCTCTGAAGTAACATTCATTGCCACGCTGAACGATGAAGAATTTGTCTTTGATGCCCCCACAGGGATAGGTCTGTTTTCTGCCAATTTATTGCCCAATGCCTTTGTTCAAGTTGGGGTAGGTCTCCCATTGCATTCGGAGTTGAGTATTCGTTTTTTTCCAAAACTGACAATTGAAGACGCTTCACTTGGGGTCATTGGTTTAGGTTTGAAAAATGAATTGACCCAAAGTATCAAGGCCTTCGAAAAGATGCCCATTTCGGTTGCTTTGTTTGCTGCATTTACCAAACTTGATGCGAAATACAATTTTGAAACGGATGGTTTCGTAACTGGAGAAGCGCAGCGGATAGATGCTGATTTGGACTCCTGGCTTCTCGAAATCATGGCTTCGACCAAATTCCCAGTTTGGAATGTGTATGGAGGACTGGGTTACGTCACAGGAAAATCCAATTATGCGTTGGAAGGCACCTATATCATTGAAACCCAAGCAGAGACCTTGCGGTTTGAAAACCCTTTTGATGTCCAAGGTAATATCTCGGGTTTTCGAGGAAATTTAGGTGGAAGCGTACGATTGAACCGTTTTAAAATCAACTTGGATTACACCTTTCAAGGATTCAATAACCTAGCCTTTGGCCTCCATTATACCCTTCTAAAAGGGAAAGAGGTAGACTGATTGCTGGGGCATTCATGTGTTTGATTAACCCTTAAACCCTTACCAATATCAGTTTGATATACTACTTTTAACCAAGGCATTGGTCAAATCCTTCGCATAAAGCGATACCGTTTTTTCGAGGCTCGAAGGGTCTTTGACTTCAAACCGACCAACCCATTGAAGATTACCTCCCGTACCCTTCGCTAACCGATAGAGGCTACTTTCAAAAATATATTTTGTGCCACTTTTTAGTTGGTCAGGTTCCCAAGTAGTTACCGGATAATATGTCAAATAACGCCCAAAACGGCCTGCACGAGCAGGAATATAAGCGGTTGAAGTGTTCCCCGGAATTACGTCGGTGTATTGCTCCGTATCAATTAAATTGGTTACCACCACCCCATCATAACCTTTGGACATTAAATTCTTCTTTAATGTAACCAGTTGACTATCAGAATATTGTTGGTTTATATTAATGAGACTTTTCACAGTATGCGAAGCAATGCCCTCTAAGCCCTTCTCCTTTAACTGATTTACTACACTATTTTCAAATTTGATACGGGCGGTTCGGTCTTTTGAACGTCCAACCACTAATATTTGGTCATAGGTGTTTTTGGTTTTGCTAACATTTTCCGAACTGGTCAAATAGGAAGAGCAACCTGATAACAGAAGTGCCAAAAAAAGGATTGGATACAAGGTTGGTGATTTCATCTAAACGGATTTTGGTTGGAAATAGATGTAAAAATATACCTGTTAAAGTTAACAAATTTAACCGCGCTTAAAGACTAAAATGTTAAGGGAAAAAAGAGAAAAGAGAAACGTGAGGATAGGTGGGTCGGATATCTCTTTTTTCATGAAGCGATGTGCTAATCATTTTCACAACAGCCGTACTACAATCACCCCTTCATTTCGTCGGAGAAATAGTACAATAAATCGAAACTTAGGCCTTTCTCACCCCTTTATTGGCTTGGCCTGACCACAAATGCACCACCTCTGACTCACCATCCCAGCCAGTTAACAACAAATATCTGTTTATGACTGAGAAAGCTATTTTTTTTGTTAAAAATAACTTCAACTGCCACTCCAAATGGACCGTATTTTTGACCTGCCTGGTAAAACCTTGCACAAGCTTGGTTTGTTATTTGTGCTTCTTTTTGTCTCTAATTTCGTTAGCGCCCAGCTAAGTGATTTGCATTACTTGCCGCCTCTAAAACAGGGCCAAAACAATGCGGGTATTAGAGACCAAGCCATTTACCTTTCCACACCGGAACCAACCACCTTTTTGGTAAACGCCTACCAAGGTACCAATCCAACACCTGTTGCGACCTTCAATATCTCAAATTTGGCTCCAGCAGAATGGACGTTGAGCGACGGTGACAACAATATTATTTTGGTAAACAATGCCAATACCGGGATAGTTCTGAACAACAGCGGTCTACGTTTTGAATCCCCAAGTGGCAATCGGTTTTACGTCAACTATCGAGGTAATTCAAGTGCGCAAGCAGCCTCATTAACGGCTAAAGGGCGTCAAGCTCTGGGGACACAGTTTAAGTGGGGTGGGGTTCCCAACCTTGGGGCACACCCTTCCAAATCAAATACTTTGGGGATAATGGCCACGGAAGATAATACCACAGTTCAACTGTATGGGTACGATCCTGGTTGTGAGTTTAGAGTAGGTAATGACAGGGCAGGGATAACTGCCAACACCTATACCGTTACCCTAGATGCCCATGAATCTTTTGTTTTTGAAACCTATATTGGAAATAGCCCAACGCAGGCCCACGAAGATGGTTGGATTGGGGCTACCATTGAATCGGACAAAGATATTGTTATCAGTAACGGTTCCATAAATTTTGGTCGTCAAGCAGGTGCCAGCAACCGTGATGCAGGAATTGACCAACCGGTTCCAGAAAACCGACTGGGAAAGGAATATGTGTTCATTCGCGGTAATGGCGGGACCAATGGTCTTACAGAATTCCCATTGGTAATTGCCATAGCAGACAATACCCAAATATTCGTAAACGGAGCTACCACACCTATAGCCACCATTAATAATGGTGAGTATTTCCAGGTACCGAGTACCTTTTATTCTTCCAACACGGTCGGCGCTAACATGTTATTGCAGACTTCAAAAGACGTTTATGCGTATCAATGTATGGCTGGTGCAAGTCAAGTCTATACACAAGGGTTGAATTTTGTGGCTCCGGTAAATTGTTTGTTGCCCGATGTGATGGATAACATTCCAGACATCCGAAATATGGCCGGAACAACGGTGACGGGAGGAATGACCATTATCGCAGCGGTAAACACCCCAGATGCCAATATCCAGGTTACGGATGGGAACGGCGCGGTTACTTTACCAGCGTCCAACCCTGTTGCTGGTTCGACCGATTGGAAAACATTTTATATCCCGAACCTTAACGGTAACGTAAGTGTAAATTCTACTGGACCCATGGCTGTTGGATTCTTTGGTTTTAATGGGGCACGTGGGGTAGCAGGCTACTTCTCTGGATTTGATACATTACCTGAAGTCACCCTTGAAATTAGAGGGGGAAGCGGTTGTTTTGTGGGATCTGAGATTTTTGAAGCAACAAACAATAATTTTGATGCCTTTCAATGGTATGAAAATGGAGTCGCCATACCGGGGGCCAATGGTCCTAGTTATGCACCTCCGGGTGCGGGAGAGTACTTTTTAAGAGGTACCAAAGGACCTTGTACCTATGATAGTAATGCGATTCAAGCTTTGTATTGTGACCCTGACGTGGTCGTTCAAAAAACAGTAGACAACAACGAAATCATGGAAGGGGAGACAGCCACGTTTACCATCCGGGTACAAAACTTAGGCCTTGGGCCATTGACGAATTTGAGGATAACGGATGATATTCCTGCGGGATTGACTTTGGTTTCTGCCTTTACCATAACTGGAACTTGGAGTGGCAATACTTGGGATATTGGCACCTTGGACGGGGGAGATGTGGCATACCTGGAATTGGAGGTACAAGCCGACGAAATCGACACCCTTCCTCTAATAAGCCTAACCAACACGGCGATAAATACCCAAGACCAAACGGATACCAATATAACAGAAGACCAACCCTCAGCAAAAATCACGGTACATAACGATTTTGACAACGATGGTGTGCGTGATATCACGGACTTGGATGATGATAATGATGGGGTATACGATGAAGATGAATGCGCTACCTTATTATTCAATATAGCCAATGGTGCTTCACATGTTAGCCCTTTGATAACGGTGGATAACTATCTAGTGCTGGATATTTTTAGCCTTGACAATTCTTTCAACATTCAAATTAACGGTAACGACGTTGCAGGTGAGCTTCAGTTTCAAAACGGCGAACCCGGAAACACTGCCTTATTTGACGATGGAACAGGATATGGACAAAGTGGTAATCCAGATATTTGGACCATTACCGGAACCCATGGAACCCCACTTTTACGTGTAGTAATCAATCAAGCAGGTCAATTTGAATTGTTTGGAACACGCACCAATAATGGTCCTTTAGAACCTATGACACTGACTACACCTGCAAACATAGTTGCTTGGAACGGTTCAGGAAATAATACAATAACTGTTGGTCAGTCCGTGATTGGTCCAACCAACATGAGAGGTACTTTGCTTACTGCAGGTTGTGATACCGATAGTGACGGTTATCCCGACCCATTGGACTTGGATAGCGATGATGACGGTTGTAGCGATGCCAACGAATTTTATAAAGATAATAACGCTGATGGCGGTGATGGTGGCGAGTACGGAAGCGGTGTTCCCGTTGTGGACCCCGCAGATGGTACGGTCGTAGCTGCCTCATACACTGAGGTTTTTGCACCAGAAATCATTTTGGGCAACACTTCTGAAGATTTGGGTGGAGCCGATATCAATGGCCAAGGCGTCAATTTGGGCGAAACCTTTCAGTATGTGCTGCGTTTCCAAAACACAGGAGATGACAACGCCATCAATTATACCATCACAGACGTTCTGCCAAGTAATGTAACGCTAGATAATGTGGACGTTTCAGGTGCGCTGGGCACAACCTATTCCCATGACCTGAACACCAATACGATAACCTTCCAAGTTCCTGATGGTTTGGTTCAAATTGGTGATCCAGAATACCTTATCCGTATTACGGTCACCATTTCTGGGAACTGTTCTGACTTTGTGGACGCTTGTGCTTCCCAATTGGAAAATATGGCCTATTCCACTTTCCAAGGCGAAAACAATACTACTGTGTTTACCGACCAACCGGGCGTATCGAATTTCCCATGTAATACCACTCCGGTCATCGCTAGCAATAACATTTTGGATGATTTGGCGAATTGTGGTCAGGCCAGAACGGTACAGCTTTGTGGTGCCGATGTGATTTTGACTGCAGGAGCTGGATTTGCTACCTACAACTGGGCTTTGGATAACAATGGAAACGGTCAGATAGATCCTGCCGATACTGTATTGAACGATGGTGACCCTGATGGTGACCCAAGAACCTTGATTGTGACCGATATTGGAAACTATATTGTGGAAAAATCGGGAACTGCAGGTTGTGCTGATTTAACAGAATTGATTACCGTAGAACGCTTTGGTACTACCCAAACCAATCCAATTATAGCCTATTTTAATCAGGTTAACTCCGATTCCAATGCAGATAATGACTTACAAGGTGAAATTGTAACCTGTTCTATTGACGGGGGACTACTTCCTAAAATATTCTTGTGTGGGGATAATGATGAAGCCACTATTCAACTGGGAATTACCGATGCCCAAAGCATCGTATGGCAACAATTGGATGAATCTAGTTGTGCGGATGCTGGCGACGATTGTGCGAACACCAATGCCACGTGCACATGGAACGATATCGTTACCCAAGACAATTATACCGTAACCGATAGCGGTAAATTCCGCGTGGTCATCAATTACCAGAATGGTTGTTTCAGCCGCTTCTATTTCAATGTGTTCAAAAACACCTTGGATATTACGCATACCGCTTCTGATATTCTTTGTAGTACACCTGGAAACATTCGAATTACCAATTTGGGCGCTAACTATGGTTTTCAATTGGTAGATGCTTCCAATGATAATATTGTAGTGCCCTTCTCAGCGAACAATGGCCCTAGTTTTGATATCAACACTAGTGGTACGTATAAAGTGGAGGTGACCCAATTAAATCCTTCCACAGGAAACCCAATTCCTGGGAGCTGTATTTTCGAAACAGAAGACATTGGAATCCTTGAGCGTAACTACCAAGTAGACATTACTACTACGCAGGCAGATTGTAACCAATTGGGAACGATTTCAGTTCAAGCGCTTAATGTATTACCAAACTACAATTATGAACTTCGACTCGATGATGGTAGCAATGGTGGACAAGGTACTTTCTTGGATAATCGTGTTGCCTCGGCAGACAATACGCATACATTTACCAATGTAAATCCTGGAGATTATATCGTAATAACCACTACGGATGATGGCTGTACTGATACGCAACAAATCACTGTTGCCGAAATACCAGCGTTGACCCTAGTGGCTTTGACTACTGAAAATATTACTTGTACCGCAGGTATCGTGACCTTAACGCCTGCTGGGGGTTCACCGAATCCAGATTATCGAATGGCTATCTGGAGCAAGGACGGTGTGGACTTATATACTAGCCCCACCGATGTTCCTACCTCGGCGATGCAAACCAATCCGAGCTTTTTGTTTGGTTACCGCGGAACACCTGCAACGTATTTCCCAAATGAAGCTGGGGATTACGAGTTCATCGTGTTTGATGACAACGGTTGTAGCAGTGTTTCCAACTCCGTTCGTGTGGAGGAATTAGGCGGATTGAACCTTTCCGCTTCTGATGGAGGAATTGTTTGTGCCGATTCATCCACAGCTTCTTTGACCGTTTCCGTGACAGGAGGTACTGCACCATACCAATATAGTTTGGATGGTGGCACCACCTATCAAAATGGGGATACCTTCGTCAACTTGTCCGCAGGTTTGTATACCATTACGGTTATGGATTCCAGCGGTGCACCAGGAACCGGTTGTGTGGAAACCTTGGATTATGAAATCGTGCAACCTTTCCGTCTTACCGCTTCGGCTGCTATCGTGGAAGATGCCTCTTGTAACCCAGCGGGTGCCAGAGTTAGGATATTGAATGCCAACGGAGGACAAGCACCCTATGAATATAGTTTTGATGGTGGAACTAATTTCGATACCAATAACGAAAGAATACTAGCATCTGGTAACTATCAACTCGTTGTACGTGATGCACTAGGTTGCACCCATGATATGGATTTGACGGTTCCAACCGTGCTAGCAGACCCGAATTTGAGTACTGCGGTGGATTATGCTTGTGATGGTACGGCATCCATTACCGTATCTACATCAAATACAACTGATTTTACCTATACGTATAGTTTGAATACTACGCCGAATACACCAGCGGATAACAACGTCTTTACAGGCGTTGCTGCAGGAACTCAAACCGTAACGGTTGGATATGCCAGTAGTATCGCGCCAAGTCAAAGTACCTTGTTCTTTGAGAATTTTGGTGCTGGTCCAACAACTCAAATTGCTGAAGTTGGGTCAGATTATTGCTACGAGCCCCAGGATGGTTCCTTGACCGCTTGTAATAGAGGTCCAGCTGGAATTTTGGTAAACGGTGAGTACACGGTAACCAATTTTGTCACCAATCCAGTTCCTGCTTGGTTGAGCCCACAAGACCATACCGGTTTGACCGATGGACGATTCTTTGCGATTGATGTCAGTAACTTCTCAGATACCGGTAATCCGCAATTGAACAATATTTTATGGGCAAGACGTGATTTGGAGGTATTGCCAAATGAAGAAATCACTTTGAGTTTCTGGGCGTATAACCTTATGCAGGTTGGAAATGCCGGAAATAATCCTGAGGTACTTGTAGAGGTGTTAGACAATACAGGAGCAATAATCCATAGCGAAGTGGCACCTGAAATTCCGAAAAACAACAATGATACGGATTGGCACGAACGTACCATTAGCTTTAATCCGGGAGTCAATACCGATATTGATATTGTTTTCAGAACCAATGTGAACAGCAATGATGGTAATGATTTGATTTTGGACGACATCCAAGCCGTTCAACTCCCAGAGGTATGCGAAAAAACACAGGATATTATCGTAGTGGTAGAACCGGACCAAGCCTTTGAAGCACAATTGCTAAGCGTAACGGACCCTACTTGTAATACCGCTACGGATGGAAATATCCGTTTTGAGGTATCCAATTTTGATACCGTTGCTGGTTTTGAATATTCCTTGGATGCAGGAGCAACGTGGACTTCCAGTACAACATCTCCTATCACAACTCCTTCTAGTTTGGGCGACGGAACGTATACTGTTCAAGTACGCAAAGTAGACGACAATACATGTACTGCAAACTTTAACGCTACTTTGACCCAGCCAACGGCTATAGCACCAAGCTTGAATTTGACAAGTCAGTTTACCTGTTTCAATACAGGGGCTACTTTGGAAGCTTCTGCTACAGGAGGTAGTCCAGCGTACGAGTATCAATTGGAAGACACGGGTGGAGCTGTTACTTTCGCGTATCAAAACGGTGGAACCTTCAACAACGTGGTCGCTGGAGACTATGTGGTTCGAGTTAGGGATATCAACGGTTGCGAAGCAGTAACCACAACACCTGTAACCGTTACGGCACCGCAAACCGTTACCTTCACGACGTCATCTACAGCATGTTATGACGGCATGAACAACGCGACCATCACTGCGAATGTAGCCACCGGTAATGGAGATTATACCTTCAGAATAAACGGAGGTGCTTGGTTGACACCAACACCCGCTACAGCGACATCATATACCTTTTCTAGCCTTGCCAACGGAACATATACTGTAGAAGTTTCGGATGCTTTGGGTTGCGTTTCCGCAGTGGAAACCGTTACCATTGCTCCTGCATTGACCGCCCAAGTTGATGTGGTGAACGTTACCAGTTGTGGTAATGGAAGCATTACGGTTACGGCCGCTGGTGGGGATACCAATTATGTTTACGCCTTTTTGACCACCGGAAGTACTGTGGCAGATTCTGATTTTGCCGCAACAAATACATTTACCGTTACTGGAGCAACCGCTGGAGGCTATGATGTTTATGTTCGTGACAATTCAGGTACAGCACCCTATTGCCAATATACGGAAACCGTTACCGTAAATAGTGCTCCAACTTTGGCGTTCACAGCAACGCCAACAGACCCTGAATGTCATGATGGTATGGGTTCAATTGCGACGAGCATCACTGCAGGTGATGGACCATATACCATTCAAATCGTCGATTTGGATAACGCGGGAGCCGCAAATCAAACGGTGAACAATGTTTTGGCCAACACCTACGATTTTTTCAATCTTCTTCCAGGAGATTATACCATTACGATTACTGATGCATACGGGTGTAACCTAACGGATACTCCTATAACGATTAACAATCCAGATGAATTGACTGCAACGGTGGTAGGGGTAACCCCTGCAAGTTGTGGTGGACCAACTACTGATTTTGGTTTTGATGTAGTAGGTTATCCGACAACCATAGGAACGGTTGAGTTCAGTGATGATGGAGGTGCCACATGGCAGACTTCCGACCAGTTCAGGGGGTATATCTCCGGAGCAACGGTATTCCCATCTTTACGTACCGTGGATGGATTGGGCAATATGATTTGTCAAACCGATTTGCCTCAATTCGTGATTCCGTTCCCATTGGATGATTTGGATATTACCATTTCGGCTTTGGTCGTTAACTGTAATGAATTGCAAGTAACCGTTCAAGGTTCAGAAGGAACACCAAACTATCAATACACCTATTCAGAAGATGCTGCTACCTTTGACCCTTTAGCTCCAGCGAACCCCTGGACTACACCGGCCTTGGATGCTTCAACTCCTTTTGTGTTTACGGGTCTGGTACCGGGCCGTACCTATACCTTCTACGTACAAGATGCCGTAGGTTGTGTAAGACAAAGTAACGTCAACGTGAATGATTTGATTACCCAACCTTTGGGCATTACATCATCCGTAACTCCTGCTTGTTTTGGAAGCACAAATGGAAGCATTACCTATACCATCCTGGAGAATACGGTTTCGCCTGGCTCTGAAATGCAATGGTCTTTTTACGATATAGCTACCGGCACCCCTGTTTTGGTAAGCGACAGTGGTGGGAATGTACCTTTTTCAGACCCACAAACGCTGACGTTTAATTCGCTTGGTGCAGGACAGTACTTCTTGGAAGTGACAAAAATGGATGGTGCTGTAGCCAGTTGTATTAGCGCCTCTGAAAATGATATTTTACAAGTGTTGGACCAATTGACAGGTACACCTACCGTGGTTCAAGATATTTCTTGTGACCGACCAGGTCTTATTGAAATACCTGATATCAATGGTGGTGGCGGAACGTATTTATATACCGTTACGGGTCCAGCGCCTTTCACAACTATTACCGGAACGTTGGATAATCCAATCGAGATTCCAGCAAATTCTCCTGCCGGCAGCTATAGCGTGAGCGTAAATGATCAATATGGTTGTACAGTAAACTTGGGTAATGTGAACTTAAATCTTTCACCAAACCCAACGATTGATGATATCGCCGTAGCCAACTGTGACGTTCAAGCAGATGTTACCATTACGGCAAGCAGCACCGCTGCACAGATTTTCTATTCCTTGGATGGGGGTACGACCTATTTTGATAATGGTGGTGCTTTCAACAATGTTGCGCCCGGTACATATGCCGTTAGTATTTTGGATAGCAATGGCTGTTCCGCAACCGGTTCGGTAACCGTTCATCCACAGTTGCAAGCTAACGCGACCCTTACACGAACTTTAGGTTGTGGTGCAGGTAATGAAGCTCAGATTCTTGTAGAAGTAACCGACGGTTCAGGGCTATATGACTACCAAATCATAGGAACCTCTGGCACGTTGGTGTCCAAACAAGGGTTGGCGACCAATCCAACCACTGTGTTGGCAACGGTAGCTGATACTTATACGGTAACGATTTACGATAGAAATACAGCTGGACCCGAGTGTTCCAGAACATTTACTATTGAAATTCCAGCAGCAATCAATCCAGATTTCACTGCCGACCCAACCGACGTGAGTTGTTCAGGAGCAAGTGATGGTATTATTGCTATCGCTGAGGTCAATAATGGCATAAGTCCTTTGGCTTATAGTATTAATCCAATAGCAGGCACATTCAATGCTGCCACAAATAGCTTCGAAGGACTGCCTCAAGGCACCTATGAAATTACGGCAACCGGTCAAAACGGATGTACAACAACTGTAAACAGTATTGTAGTAGACGAACCAAATACCATTACGTTCGACCCTCCAGCCTTGGATGCCTTTGGTTGTGCGGCCGGGAATGCAGTAGACAACGCTACCATCACCTTGGATGAAACCAGTTTGGCTGGCGGAAGTGGAAACTATATCCGCTATGAGTTCTTGAATAATGCTACTAACGCAATGCTGCAAACCGGTACCAATCCGATTTATACCCATACCAATTATGCCAGTATTGATGTGTTGGTAAGAGTCGTTGACGATGCAGGTTGTACCGGACAGACCGTGGTCAATATTCCTGCTTTTGATGAATTGTTGAGCGCTTCCGTCAGCGTTGATGATATTATCAGCTGTGCGAATGGAGGAGAAGATATAACAATTGATGTAACCGGAAGTTTATCCAACTTTACCACGAATCCTGGAAACTATGAATTCAGACAATTGCCTTCGGCGACCTATCAAGCTAGCAATCAGTTCGTGGACCTTCCAGCAGGCAACCATACCTTTGGTATTCGCAATGTGAACACCGGTTGTGAGTTGACCATCACCCATGTGGTAGATGAACCCAACACCTTTGATGTCACTGTGGAAAAACTGGCAGATGTAGTTTGCTTTGGAGATACCGGAAGCATTCGATTGACTTTGGTGGATGCTACCTACACAGGTGGTTTTGGTTGGAGTATTTTTGACACCAACGGTACCCCAGCCGATAGAACGGATGACGGACCAGCAATACTTACGGGTACTTCTGCAAATGTTGGGCCAACAGGCGCAATTAATGTTCCTGCAGGAGATTATCTGGTTGAGGTTACGCAAGATGCTTTCCCAGATTGTTCGCAAGTAAGAGCCTTTAACATTACCACGCCTCCTGCGGCTATTACCTTGAGTCCAATTGATTTGACACAGGTAGGTTGTAGTAATGACCAGGGTAGTGCTTTGGTCGCTCCATTAGGCGGGGTTGGTCCTTATACTATCGCTTTGACACACAATGGTACAACGGTTACTACAACGGTTACTGACGTGAATAGTCATTTGTTCCCGAATTTGACTGCGGGGCAATATTCCATAAGTGTGACAGATGTATTAGGATGTACGGTGCCTTTTGCCAACGCCTTTGAGTTGTTGTTGCCTGACCCAATCACCGCATCCATTGCAAATACGAACTTGGTATGTCAAGGGGATACAGATGCATCAGTCACTGCCACGGTGAATCCTAGAAACGTAACCGCGCCTTTGCGTTACATTTTGAATACATACAACGATTTGGCAGGAATCACTTTGTTGAGTGCTTCAACCTCACAAACCACCGGAGTATTTGATAACCTGGGAGCTGGTTTCTACAGCGTTCAGGTATTGGATGATATGGGTTGCGAATTCGAAACAACAATTGTTGAAATTGTAGACCCAACTGACGTGGATGCTTTATTGGTAACACAAAGCAGCTTGAGCTGTCAGTCTGATGCCGAACTTCTTTTGGTAGCAGCTGGTGGAACCGCTCCATATAGTTGGAGTGTGGATGGTGTTTCTTTCACTGCAATGAATGAAACCGTTGCCTCCGATACCCACTTGTTCACAGGTATTACAGCAGGAAGTTATCAATATTATATTCGAGATAGCTTTAACTGTGTCTCCGTGATATCCAATACTATTACGGTAGACCCCATAGCGCCATTGACAGTAACGTTGGACACATCTGCCGCCACGGTGAATTGTAATGGTGAGAGTAATGGGTTGGTGATTGCAGATGCCGATGGTGGCCTTGGAAATTATCAATATGCCCTATTCACCGATTTGGCTTGGACCAACGAAATTCGACCCAACCAATTGGATGGCACCTTTATCGATTTGCCAGCGGGCACTTACTACGTGAGGGTACAGAGTGGCGATTGCGAAGTAGCTTCAGAAGCGATTCAAATTGATGAGCCTGCACCTTTGGTAGTCAATCCTACGATTACGGATGTTAGTTGTTCTGGTGCTGAAGATGGCAGTATTACCTTGGATGTACAAGGTGGTAGTGGCACATATCAATATGCGATTTCACCAAACTTGAACCAGTTTGATTCAGAGAATGTCTTTGATGAACTAGCTCCTGGTAGCTATCAGGTTATCGTTCAAGATGAAAACGGTTGTTTCGAACTTATCGAATTTGATATCAATGAACCAGCTGCCTTGAATGTGGTTTCAACGGTTACGGATGAAATCTGTTTCGATAGTGCCGATGGTACGGTTTCCTTGGTAATCTCTGGTGGAACTGCCCCATACTTTACCGCATTGAATAGCAATTTGGATACGGACTTTGTACAAGACCTTACAGAATACCAAAATTTAGCTAGTGGAACGCATGTGGTATTCGTACGTGATGCCAACGGATGTGAATATTCCGAAGTATTTGAGGTAGAAAACGGGGTTAACCTAGAAGGAGAGGTTGAAGTAATGTACACCTGTGATGGTGGAGGCTTCACTTCCAACTCGGTACAGGTGGTATTCGAAGATACTACCGTGGCAAGTGACGTTTTATACGGATTGGATACAGATGATACGGCTTTGATGCAATTGGAACCAACATTTGAAAACTTGACAGGTGGGGAGCATTTTATCACGGTCGTTCACAATAACGGTTGTATCAATACCCTAACCTTTGAGGTGACTATTTTTGACCCATTGACGCTAGAAGTACGCCAAGGTGAAATCAATCAAATTGATGCGTTGGCCCTGGGTGGTTCAGGAAATTACACCTATACGTATAACGATGGCCCGGAAACCATAGAAAACACCTTCTACATCCTGGAAACAGGCACATATTCCGTTACTGTTACAGATGAGAATGGTTGTAGCATTACCCAAGAGATTTTCATGGAATTCATCGATATCGATATCCCGAAATTCTTTACCCCTGATGGTGATGGTCTTAATGATACTTGGGCCCCTGATAACATTACACAGTACCCCAATATCTTTATCAAGATTTTTGACCGCTACGGAAGAAGCCTGTTTTTCTTCAAAGGAAATCAAGACAGTTGGGATGGACAATACCAACTTCAGGATTTACCAACTGGAGATTACTGGTATATCATCCGATTGAATGGTGAAGCGGACCAACGTGAATTCGTAGGAAACTTTACCCTGTACCGATAGAATCAACAGAAACACGGCCCTATTTGCAGCACTTTAGCTGTAAATAGGGTTTTTACTACAGTATTGGATGCTTTGGCATCAAAAGTTTGGGTTGGGCCCCTAGTGGTACTACATTCAAACCGAATATGGAATGGAATCCATCGCACTGATGAGACAAAAACAATATTTTTTTCTGATTTTCTTGTTCTGGGGAATCGTAACCTACGGACAATTAAGCGATTTGCACTATTTGCCACCCTTGAAACAAGGACAAAACAATGGTGCGATACAACAGCAGGAAATACATCTTTCTACCCCTGAAACAACCACCTTTACGGTTAATGTATATCAGGGAACGAATGCTACACCGGTAACATCATTCAATATTTCCAATACCACTCCAGCGGTTTATACCTTAGGGAACGGGGATAACAATATTACCTTGGTAAATAATACGAACACTGGCGTTATTCTTACCAACAGCGGACTTCGTTTTGAAGCTCCAGGGGGCAATAATTTCTATGTAAACTACCGAGGTCGTTCCAACTCACAGGCTGCTTCACTTACTTCAAAGGGTCGTGTGGCCATGGGAACGAGTTTCAAATGGGGTGGTGTGCCCAATTTGGGCAGCCATGTATCCAAATCAAACACCTTGGGTATTATGGCTACAGAAGACAATACTACGATAGACCTTTTTGGTTACGACCCAGGATGTGAATTTCGTGTAGGCTCCGACCGAGCTGGAATCACTGCCGATACCTATCAAGTTGTTTTGGATGCCAACGAATCTTTTGTGTTTGAGACCTATATAGGAAATGCTCCCACACCAGCCCACGAATCAGGATGGATTGGCGCATCAATAGTATCCGATAAGGATATTGTCATTAGCAATGGTTCTTTGAACTACGGGCGAGAAGCTGGTTCTGGTAATCGTGATGCAGGAATCGACCAACCGGTTCCCGAAAACCGATTGGGTAAAGAATATGTTTTCGTTCGTGGAAATGGAGGTACAAACGGTTTAACCGAATTCCCTTTGATCATTGCTACCCAAAACAATACTGAAATTTATGTGAACGGTTCAGCTACACCAATAGCAACCATCAATAATGGTGATTTTTTTGAGATTCCAAGCAGTAATTATTCCTCAAATACGGTTGGGGCCAATATGTATATAGAGACCTCCAAAGACGTGTACGCCTACCAATGTATGGCGGGAGCAAGTCAGGTGTACACACAAGGATTGAACTTTGTTGCCCCTGTGAGCTGTTTGCTTCCAGATGTCATGGACAACATTCCTGATATTACCAATGCTGCAGGAATTACCTTGGCCGGAGGGGTAACCATTATCGCTGCTACGACCACACCAGATAGCAATATTCAAGTACAAGATGGAACGGGTGCGGTTACATTGCCTGCATCCAGTGCAGTTGCTGGTACTACAGACTGGAAAACCTTTTATATTCCGAATCTTACAGGTAATGTTAGCGTGCAATCAACGGGTCCCATCGCAGTAGGTTTCTTCGGGTTTAATGGTGCTAGGGGTATTGCTGGATATTTTTCTGGTTTTGATACGCTGCCCAACATCGATTTACAAATTACTGGGACGAACTGTCTGCCTGGCGCAACCCTTGAAATCGCAAGTGGTGAATCTTTCGATGCGTATCAATGGTATGGCGACGGAGCTCTGATACCCGGGGCTAATACAGCTTCATACAATGCTACTGTAGCCGGGGATTACTTTTTGCGTGTTACGCGCGGACCCTGTACCTATGACTCCAATACCATACAAGTATATTATTGTAATGCCGATGTCATTTTAAACAAAAGCACTACGAATTTAGTGGTTAATGATGGTGATTTGGTCAACTTTGACATCACCGTGGAAAGTAGAGGGTTCGACCCTGTTACCAACTTGCAAATTTCTGATGTTTTGCCTTTCGGGCTGGATTTTGTTTCAGCCACCGTATCAAAGGGAAGCTTTACCTACCCAAATTGGAATGTAGGCACGCTTACCAGTGGCGAACTGGTTACCATGACTTTGGTTGCCCGAGCGCGCATGACCAACATTTATCTTACGTCCATGACCTATACCAATACGATTACGAACAGTCAGGACCAAACCGATGCAAACATTACAACAGATAATCCATCTGTGGATGTTCAGGTAAACCTGGTGCCTCCTACAACGGTGATAACCAACAGAAGAATTACGTATCGCGTAAAAAGATTTTAGCGGGTCAAAACGCTTACCTGCTTCGTATCTGGAACTCCGCTTTTTGATTTCTTAAACTTATTCTATCTATATTGTATCAACTATTTTGATGGCATTGCGGTTATTTATTGTTGTTTTTTTGTTTGCTACAGGGCTAGCGGGTCAAGAACTGCCCCCTGTGTTGAACTATGCCCCACAACAATATCATGGCGAGAATCAAAATTGGTCTATTTCGCAAGCAAATTCCAAAATCATTTATGTAGCCAATAACAAAAGTTTGTTGGAATTCAATGGAGCAGAGTGGAAGCGGTATCCCTCTCCCAATGAAACCGTGATTCGGTCGGTGAATGTGATTGGCGATAAGATATATACCGGGGCTTACATGGAGTTTGGGTATTGGCAAAAAGACAGTACAGGAGTATTGCGATACCATTCGCTAACAACGAAAACCAAGTCTTCTTTCTTACCAGATGAAGAATTTTGGAACATTTGGGAATTTGAGGGAGGAGTGGTTTTTCAATCGCTACAGCGGTTATACCGGTACAACCCAAATGATGGAACCATTGTTCCTATAGAAGCGGAAACCCTAGTCCCAAGACTTTTTAAGATTGGGCAATCCGTTTACTTTCAAAAAAACGATTCCGGGTTATTTAAAATTGAAGGCGGTCGACCTGTTTTGGTTTCCGATGATGCGGCTTTCGTGAACGATGAGGTGGTCGGGGTATTCGGCGAAACAGATACTTTTCTGGTGCTTACCCGGCGCAATGGGTTCTATCAAGTAAAGAAAGCGATAGTAAGCAAGAAAAGCACTTCCGCCGATGAGTTGCTCTCGAAAGTTAGTATATATCGTTGTTTGCAACTTACCAACGGAACCTATGTTTTGGGAACCATCTCACATGGGCTTATCCACCTGGATAGCGAGGGAAACCTTCTATTCCATCTCAATCAAATAAATGGACTTCGAAACAACACGGTTTTATCCCTTTTCGAGGATTTGGACAACAACGTTTGGCTCGGATTGAACAACGGAATTGCCCATATTGACTTTGATTCTCCCTTTCGGGTGTATCGAGACAATCGTGGAATCTTAGGTACCGTTTATGCCTCTTTGGTTACGGAAGAAATCATGTATTTGGGAACGAATCAAGGTCTTTTTTACAAACGACTTGACCAAGGTACCGATTTTACTATGATTCCCGGTACGCAGGGACAGGTCTGGACGTTGACGAAAGTAGGAGAAGCTATTTTTTGTGGACATGATTCCGGCACCTTTGAAGTTATTGGAAATCAAGTGCAAAAAGTTGCAAATGTTACGGGAACCTGGCGTATCATCCCCAAACCTGATGATGAAAATACCTTACTTCAGGGAAATTATGATGGTCTTTATGTGTTGGAGAAAACAGGAGGGCAATGGCAACTTCGTGAAAAAATCAAGGGTTTTGAAAACTCATCACGATTTATTGAGGTGCTGAGCACTAAAGTATTTGTAAACCATGAATACAAAGGGGTATATGAAATAGAACTCAATGATGCATGGACCGAGGCATTACGAGTTACGGTGGATACAACACTGAAAGGGTATAATTCAAGCTTGATTAAATACCAAAATGAAATCTTGTTTGCATACCAAGAAGGTGTTCTCCGTTATGAAACAAAGGAAGGGAAGTTTAAGAAGGATTCCCTATTGAGCCAAGCCTATTCGAAAGAACAATACGTTTCCGGAAAACTGGTCACCGACAGTGAAAACCGAAACCTTTGGATGTTTTCCAAACCCCGAATCATGTATGCCTCCACAACCGGTTTGGGAACAGATTTGAGAATCAAGTCAATCCCGCTTACCGAAGAAATGAGGGATGGTATCGTGGGGTACGAAAATGTTTCTCCTTCCAGTGACACCGATACCTATGTATTTGGCAATACCTCAGGCTACATCACCTTATCATTGAACCAGATTCATTCAAAAGCATTTTCCGTTTATTTGGGTGGAGTAGACAAGGTAATTTTGGGGCGCATGACCGAATCACTGCGTCTTTCAGGAGAAAATGAATTTAATCACGATTCAAATTCAATCGAATTGTCTTTTTATACTCCGGAGTACGGCGCGCTGACCCAACCACAATACCAATATCGACTTACGGGGATATATGATGACTGGAGTGTTTGGTCTGAAAAAGCTGAGGTACGCTTTGAAAACCTTCCGCCAGGAACCTACGAGTTCGCGGTAAAAGCCAAAATGGGAAATGTGTTGTCGGACAACATCGCCAAGTATGCTTTCACCATTAAAAAACCTTGGTATCTTTCCAATGCGATGTGGTTTTTCTACATCATTGGTGGCCTTTTCGTCGGTATTTCGGTACATGCCCTGTATCGCGGGTATTATCATAAGCGCCAACGCAACATCATTGAGACGAACCAAAAAGAGATGGAACTGCAACGTGTTCAGAACGAAAAAGAAATTATCCGCATCAAAAATGAACAGCTGCGCAAAGAATTCCAAGATAAAAGTAATGAGTTGGCAGCTTCAACCATGAGCATCATCAAAAAGAACGAATTGCTCTATAAAGCGAAGGAGCAGCTGATGGCCAGTAAAGGCGATACCGAAAGTATTCGTCCCATTATCCATACCATTGATAAAAATCTTAATCAAAGTGATGACTGGGAACTTTTCAAAGAAGCCTTTAACAATGCCGATAGAAAGTTTCTGAAAAAGTTGAAAAAAGTACATTCCAATTTATCTCCCAACGATATCAAGTTATGTGCTTATTTACGATTAAATCTTTCCTCAAAAGAGATAGCACCTTTACTCAATATTTCGGCCCGTAGCGTCGAAATCAAACGATATCGTTTGCGTAAAAAGCTAGGTTTGGAGCACAATATCAATCTGGTCGACTACATCTTGAAGCTTTAGCAACCATTTCCAAACCCCTCAATACCTCAACATTACCTATACAAGTCCAAAAAATAGGGAGTCTTCCCTTATATCCAAAACATAGCCCCAGCCCTTGTAATTCCGTAGAATATTGAGAATATCGCAAAAAAATGCTGTTTTTTTTGCCATGTATATTTTTTGTAAAGGTTCAAAATATGGAGTTGGCAAATAATTACAATAAGTTTAACTGTTGCAAAATTAGGTACGCCTGTACTTCCTTAACTGAGGCGTACCGTAAATGCCAAAAAACTAACAACTATGAAACACAACTTGATGCGATTACTGTTGCTTCTACTTTTTACCTCTGCCTATGCGCAGGACCAAGTAAAGGTGGTAAAGAATGAAGAAGGAGCTAGGCTAGTGGTCAATGGAGAGGACTTCATGATCAACGGGATGAATTGGGACTATATTCCTATAGGAACCAATACCGTAAATGCCAAATTTTGGGAAAAGTCCGATGATGTAATTAAAGCGGGCTTGGATACCGAGATGTCTCTTTTGAAAAATATGGGGGTAAACGTTATTCGTCAATACACCGGCGTTCCTGCAAAATGGATTCAGTACATCTATGAAAACTATGGTATTTACACCATGCTGAACCACTCTTTTGGTAGATACGGTTTGACCTTGAAAGGCGTTTGGACCCCAGTAACCATTTATGATGACCCGTACACCGAGGAATTCCTCTTAAAGGAGATGAAAGAACTTGTTGAAGGGTACAAAGATACCCCTGGATTACTGCTGTACTTGCTTGGAAATGAAAACAACTACGGTTTGTTCTGGGCTGGAGCCGAGACGGAGGATTTTCCGGACGATGAGGGAAGAATTCAATTCATCGGTGAGAGCAGGGGTCGCCCAATGTATCGCTTGATGAACGAGGCGGCGAAGATGATGAAATCCATGGACACTTCGCACCCGGTTGCCATTTGTAACGGTGATGTACTCTTTATTGACATCGTCGCAGAAGAATGTAAAGATGTGGACATCTATGGTACCAATACCTATAGAGGTGTTTCTTTCGGAGACATGTTCCAGGTGGTTAAGGATAAGTTGGACATGCCCGTTATGTTTACGGAATTCGGCGCAGATGCTTTCAACGCTATTGAAAATAAGGAAGACCAATATTCCCAAGCCTATTATATGGTAGGGAATTGGAAAGAAATCTATGAAAACGCTGCTGGACTGGGAAAAGTCGGGAACTCCGTCGGAGGATTTACTTTTCAATTCAGTGATGGATGGTGGAAGTTTGGTTTTGACGATAGAAAAAATGCAGACGTTCACGACAACAACGCTTCATGGTCTAACGGTGGTTACGCTAGGGATTTGGCCAAAGAAGGCGCAAACAACATGAACGAGGAATGGTTCGGTATTTGCGCAAAAGGTGCAACCAACCCAAGGGGCCTATATGAATTGTATCCAAGAGCAGCGTATTACGCACTAAAGGAAGCACACCAATTAAACCCTTATCAAGAAGGGGTGAATATGGACTTTCTTGAAAATCATTTTGACAATATCCAACTGATGGAGGCCGTGTTAAAAGCACGTGGCGATAAAGCTGCCTTGGATGGTGCGCAAAGTCAAATGTTGCGCTTAAGCAACTTGTCCGCTCGTTTCTCTACATTCAGTACCGGAGGTAGCCTGATTACAACGCCAGATACTCCAAACCCCGACGAGCCAAATACCTTTCCCAACCAGTTGGGCTTTGATCATATGCAGTCTTATTTCGTGGGGGTGGAAGGAAATCCTGCTCCAAATATGCGTGCAGAGGTCAATGTCAATGTGGTCGGTAACGTGGCACAAAATCCAATCAACGAGATTTTTTATGAGAATAACTCCCGTCCTATTGATGTGAGCACTGATCAAGGCGATGTTATTGTTTCAGACGTGAATCGAATTCGTGTGTATCAAGCAGAATTCGAATGGAATGCCAAAGAATTTGACTTACGTGGATTTTACAGAACGGGACACTATCACTGGGGCTACGAGGGAGATTTCTTTGGATTTTACCCAGAAGCCAACTACGGTCCGAATCTAGATATTTATAATGGTGAGATACTTGGGGCCGAAATGGACGGCAAAGGTGTTTTGAAAGGATTGAAAGTTGCCATTGGTCCACAATTGTGGTGGGGTGCCAATCCAACCATGCTTTTCAAGTACCGTAAACACATCGGAAAATTTGATGTTACCGGTATTTACCATCGCGACTTTGAAACCAATGTGGTTTTAGATGATAACGGTCGAAGGGTTTTGGATGCGAACCAAGTACGTAGTGGTGTGATTCCACCATGGCCTACAGAAAGAGCGGCCATCGCCATAGAACGCGAGTTCGGAAAATTTGGCGTTGAGCTAGGAGGTGTTTGGTCAGGCAGTCCATTAAATGGTATTTCGTTCCAAGACGTTAGAGGAAACCCCGGAAATTATGTGGTTTTTGAAGACAGAATACAAGCCAGTGACAATTGGGGTGGTAAGTTCAAGGTAACTTACGAAGGCGGTAAATTCAATTGGTATGGACAAGGTTCCGCGATGGGCTTGATTGCCAACGGAGGTGCCGACCAAACCTTGACCTTCACCGGATGGAAGCTAAGAGACACCGGCAGTGGTAACGTAACCAATATCTTATCTGGTTTTACCTTTGCTACGGGCAACTTTCAAATCGCACCTAACTTCATGTGGCAAAAACCTTTGGTAGACGCCATGCCCCAAGATGTGGATGCACCAGGTCGTTTGCGAAACATTATTGATGACCCATTTGCGGTACGAGCCAATCGCGAAACTACGGCAGGTGAGCTTTTGATTACCTATGACCCAACTCCCGGTACTTGGATGTACGAATGGGATAACGATAGGGCAGAAGATGCCAAGTTTGCTATGAATTTGGGCTTTGTGTATCGTCATCTTCCTACCACCATGGATGCGCATATTGGTTTCCAGGCAGACCGTACCTTTTTTGCCTTTCCAAATTCAGCCCCTGCCCAAGACCTTTGGGAGGTACACTCCAGAATGGTTTCCAAATTGGGTCCAGACTTGGGATTGATTGGAAACTTCTACTACGGAAACGGACAGGGTAATGGTGACAGTGACCGACTGATTAAGCGTTTTGGTGGGGATATTCGCGGTATCTATAAAAACTTTAAGTTGACTACGCACGTTCGTGTGAACGATTGGGGTCCTTATGATTACCATCGCGATTTCAACTTGACATTTCCTTTGCAGTTGATGTTGGACATTTCTACCACTTTGGGTAAGCCCGATTGGTTTATTCTGCCCAGCACTCAAATTGGTATTCGAGGCACTTGGAGGTCGCTCAACGAGTTCTCTCCACGCTATTCACCAAACTTTGTTCCACCAAATACGTTCCCACCTGAGCCGATTTTGAGCCCAGTAGGTTTCGATAACGGACAAGAATGGGAAATCATGACTTATGTACACATCAACATCGGTAAATAAAAAGATTGGTAAAATGAAAAATAGAAATTATAAAAACATACGATTCACGATGCTAGCGTGTTTGGGCGTGTTCCTATTCACGGCATGTGATAGAGATTTTTCGGATGATGTGCAGTTTGCAACGTTTTCGCAGAATGGAGAAATATTTACGGATTCACCTATCGGTTTGGGAAGTGATTTTTACTTTCCTTTTCTGAATGCCAAGGCGGATGCATTCTCCGTTGATAACGATGAAGGTTTTGAGAGCAGTTCTTCTATCCGAATAGACGTCCCCAATGCTACAGACCCATCAGGAACATTTGCGGGAGCTATTTTTAGAATTGATGGAGCAGGACGGAACCTAACAAGCTTTGATGCCTTGACCTTTTATGCAAAAGCATCTCGAGGGGTTTCCATAGGGGAGTTTGGATTTGGACAAGACTTTTTCGAAAATAAATACCAAGTAACCACCTTTGGATTGTCATTGACCACAAACTGGGTGAAATATGTAATCCCTATCCCTGACCCTTCCAAACTAATTGAAGAGCGTGGAATGTTCTGGTTTTCTGCTGGAACCCAGACCACCGATGGGGCAGGCTATGTGTTTTGGCTGGACGAGGTTCGTTTTGAAAAACTAGGAACGGTCGCACAACCAACACCTGGAATCTTTTTTGGACAAGAGCTAAGTGAACAAGCGTTTACGGGTTCAAATTTGGTGGTTGATGGTTTGTTGGAAAACTTTAATCTAGGAAATGGTAATAACATCACACTGGCGGTAGCGCCCTCATACTATGATTTTTCTTCATCCGATAATTCCGTGGCTACGGTTAGTGAATTAGGAGAAATAAGTGTCATAGGCGAATCGGGGACAACCACTATTACGGCACAATTGGCGGGAGTACAAGCGCTTGGCTCATTGGAGTTGACTTCAAGCGGGTCACTGGCAGCGGCACCCATACCCACAAGACCAGCGGCCAATGTAAAGTCTATTTTTAGTGATACGTATCCTAATGAGACGGAGAGCAGCTTCACACCAAATTTTGGAGGATCTACGACCCAATTGACTATCTCTTCCGCTAATGGAAACAATGTGCTAACGTACACCAACAACAACTTTACGGGTATTGTCTTCGAAAATTCCGTGGATGGTACTGACTTGACCTTTTTGCACATCGATGTGTTTGTACAAAATGCAGGTACCGAAATTGGAGTGCAAATACGCGATGTAGGCCCCAATCAACAAGTTGATACCGATGTTAATACAGGGTTTCCCATTGTGGATGATGTGGACTTTAGATTCGATGTGACCGGACTCACTGTAGGCGAATGGAATTCCATTGATATCCCCCTTGGAGGCGATTTGGTATCACAGAAAAACAATCTAGGTGCCTTGATTCTAATTGGTGGACCGGATTTCATTTTTGATAATATTTATTTCTACACGGAGTAATCGAAATACCTCACAGTTAAAAAAAGGATGATGAACAAAAGATATGAACAAAAGAATGCAGCTTGGTCTTTCACTATAAAGTGTTTGGCAGTATTGGCCATTTGGGCCTTTGCAGGTTGCGAAACAGATGATACGCAAACCGTGGCAACATTTACCAACTTAGTTTTAGATGAGAATTTCGATACCGATGGGGCGCCAAATGATGCACTTTGGAGTTTTGATATCGGTACGGGCATTGATGGATGGGGCAACCAAGAGTTGCAATACTACACGGACCGAACCGAAAACGTGACCGTTCAAAACGGGGTGTTATTGATTACCGCCCAACAAGAAGATTTTGAAGGGTCTCAATATACCTCAGGCCGACTCCTGACCAAGGACAAATTCGAGCAAGAATACGGACGTTTTGAGGCCCGAATGCGCCTTCCTTATGGGCAAGGTATTTGGCCTGCTTTCTGGATGCTTGGCGCCGATATCGACGACAATCCGTGGCCAGGTGCCGGGGAAATTGATATTATGGAATATCGCGGTCAAGAACCGACCATTTTAATCGGAAGCGTTCATGGACCAGGATATTCTGGCGGTGAGGCCGTTTCCAAGGAGTATAACTTGGAAAACGACCGTTTCGATACAGGATTCCACGTTTTTGGAATCGAGTGGGGTCCCAACTATATCAATTACTATGTAGACGATGTCTTGTACAATCAAATAACTCCGGAAGACGTACCCGGACAATGGGTTTTCAACAAACCCTTCTTTATCCTTGTGAATCTTGCTGTAGGCGGAACCTTTGTAGGGCCTCCGAACGCGCAAACCGAGTTTCCGCAAACCTTAATCGTGGATTACGTAAGGGTATACACACAATAATTAACTAAACTAACTTTTTTTAAGATGAAACTAATACGAAACAAAACATGGATATATTCCATTTTGATTTTGGCCATATCCTTTTTTGGATGTGAAGATGATGACGATGGTGGGGAAACGTTGCCAACTTTGGTAGCTGGATTCACCCAAACCGTACAAGAGGCCACTGGTGTTGTAACTTTTATCAATATTTCTGAAAATGCCGATAGCTTTGCTTGGGATTTCGGGGATGGTACTACTTCTACCATAATAGACCCTGTAAAAACGTATACTACCGGAACATATACGGTAAGATTGACCGCTTCAAATGCTGCGGGCGCCTCTGATGTGTTCTCGGATGAAATTACCATTTCAATTCCGGAGGCGGTTATGTTGCCCATCACGTTCGATGGGGCCAATGTGGATTACACCGCAGGCACTTTTTCTGGAGCCAGTTTTGAGGTGGTAGACAATCCTGCACCTGGAGGTAGTAACGACGTAGCGTCCATGGTAGGTGCCATTACGAACAGCGGTGCTGCTTTTGAAGGGATATCTTTTGATGTGGGAACCCCGGTTGATTTATCCACAAATCAAAGTATTCAAATGGATGTTTGGTCCGAATCTGGGTTGGATGTGTTGTTGAAATTTGAACAGGGCACGGGTGCGGATACTGAAGTAACGGCAGCCCATACCGGAAGTGGATGGGAATCCTTGACGTTTAACTTTTCTTCCACCGACAGTTTTTCAAGAATTACCATTTTCATCGATGGTCCTGGCACTACGGCAGGTACCTTCTACATCGATAATATTGAGCAAGTGATGACGATGGGTAGTGACATGCCTACTGAAGCTGCACCAACCCCACCAATGCGTGATGCGGGTGATGTGATTTCCTTGTTCAGTAATGCTTATACCGATATCACGGTGGATACCTTCTTTGCTGGATTCGGCATGGGGGGTGGTGTCGCCGATGCTCAAGTCGCTGGTGACGATGTTAAAGTATACGCGGATTTGGATTTCACGGGAATTGAAACCCTAACGGAAAATGTGGATTTATCCAGCATGACCAACTTCCATATTGATGTGTGGAGTGCTACCAGTCTTAATTTCTTGGCAGGAGTTGTTGATTTCGGAGGTGATGGCTTTGGCAGTGGCAACGATACAAGAGGTAATACGGCAAACACCGCATTGACAGAAGGTGAATGGGTGTCTATAGACGTAACTATCGCAGACCTGCAAACGGCTGGGCTTACTGATACACCAACGGACTTCAGCCAATTGATTTTAGAGGTTATCGATGCGGTAGGAACCATTTATGTAGACAATATTTATTTCTATGCCGATGGCGGCGGTGGCGGAGACATGCCAACAGATCCAGCACCAACCCCACCAGCACGTGATGCGGGAGATGTCGTTTCTGTATTCAGTAATGCATATACCAATGTAACTGTTGATACGTTCTTTGCTGGATTTGGTGAAGGCGCTGGTGTTGCTGATGCCCAAGTATCTGGTGATGACGTAAAAGTATACGCCGATTTGAATTTCGCAGGAATTGAAACCCTAACAGAGACGGTGGATTTATCAAGCATGACAACGTTCCATATCGATGTATGGAGTGCGACCGCTCTGAACTTCTTGGCAGGAGTCGTTGATTTCGGAGGCGATGGCTTCGGTAGTGGCAACGATACCAGAGGAGATACACCAAATACGGCTTTGACACCAGGTGCCTGGACGTCAATCGACGTAACCATTGCCGACCTTCAAACAGCAGGACTTACGGCTACTCCTGCGGACTTCAGCCAATTGATTTTGGATGTAATAGACGTAACAGGGACCATTTATGTAGACAATATTTACTTCTACAAACCACCTACCAGTGGAGGACCAATGGCGCCAACAACTGGAGCAGCAGCCCCTACCCAAGATGCCGGTGACGTCATTTCGGTTTATAGTGACACCTATACTGATGTAGCTAGAGATGGTCTGAATTTTTATGGTGCGGCTACTTTTGAAGAGGTAGATTTGGCAGGAAATAGTGTTCTGCGATATACATTCACAAACGATCCAGGAGGAAACTTCCAAGTTATTGAACTAGGTGGTGCCAATCAGATAGATGCCGCCACAGCTGGAATGACCAACTTCCGTTTTGATGTATGGTTCCCCAATACTTTGGATTCCAGTTCTGAGTTTTTAGTAAAAGTTGTAGACTTTGGTACATCCACTACCGAAGGGCTGGTTAATGTGAATGCTTCATCCAATCCAGCAATCGCGCAAGGGCAATGGCTCTCATTTGACGTCCCCTTTAGTGAATTGCAAAGCAGTGGTCTCGCTGGCACCAGCAATATACAACAGATTGTAATTGACCTATTGAATTCTGGAGAAGCATATGTAGACAATATTTATTTCTATGCTGATAGCGGAGGTGGAACACCTACCTGTCCTGCTCCCCCAACGGGAGAGCTATTGTCCAACGGTGACTTTGAAGCCAATTCCGGAGATGGTGCTTGCTGGCAATTGAATGACGGTGGAGGTACAGTTACAATTACTGATACGGATGCTGATACGGGAACATACTCTGCAAGAATGGTGACCGGCCAATCGCTGGTACCTAACCTAAAGCAAGAACGATTTGCACCGACCATTGCCGGTGGACAAGATGTACAGGTGACCTTCAGATATAGAGTTGTAGCGCCATTTGTGGATGGTGCCATTCTACAAGTTTTGGCATTCTCTGAACGTTCAGGAGGCGTTGGTGCTGTAGCGAGTGATTTGGGCAACGCGGCGGATACCAATGTTGCTGGGAATTGGTTGACCTACACGGGAAGCTTCACGACAGACGCTGGGGTTGATGAAGGAATATCACTTCTCATTCAAGCCACTTGTGGTGGCGCGGCTACTTGTGCCGGTGAGGTCCTTATTGACAACGTAGTAGTTACCGAGTTATAGGAAAGAGCATAAAGCCATTTGGGTACACCAAATGGCTTTTTATCTACTTCTTTTTTGAAAAATTGGCAGATATGCCGAAATACCTATTCAGATAAGAAAAGAAAACACGATTGCTAAAACTGTAAAGGTTCAATTCGCTAAGGCTACGATTATTATGGTCGCCTTAGGGTTTGGTCTCCTAATCGGTGTGTCATCCTGTAAAAAACAACAGATGAACAAGGAAATCCTTTCCGAACAAACCATTCAGCTAAAAGTGGATTCTCTTTTAGCCAAAATGACCTTGGATGAAAAAATTGGGCAGATGACCCAGGTTCGTCACTTTGAAGACATCACCGAAGAGGACATTGCCACAAGGTATATTGGCTCGATTATTCACACGCAAGGACCTTTGCCAGGAGATACCCCAGCGGAATGGCAAGCCAAATTCAATAGGCTTCAAAGGAAAGCGCTTAGTACACGTTTGGGCATCCCTTTGATTTTTGGTGTTGACGCTATTCATGGCCAAAACACTTTTGAAGGCGCTACGATATTCCCGCATAACATTGGCATGGGGGCTACAGGCAACGCTAAACTCATTGAGAAAGCTGCTCGGATAACGGCCATTGAATCGAGAGCAACAGGATTTAATTGGGTGTTTTCGCCCTGTATCGCAATTCCTTATAACGAAAAGTGGGGAAGGGTGTATGAAGCATTTTCAGAGAGCACCCCGCTCACTCAAGAATTGGCCAAAGCCTCTATCGTAGGTTTACAAGGTGAATTTTTGGATGATTCCGCATCAGTGATGGCAACAGCGAAACACTTTATCGGAGATGGGGCAACAGATTATGGTCATGAAGGTGGGGAAACCCATATGGATATGACCACAGTTCGCGAACGTTTGTTACCACCCTATATCACTGCAGTGAATGAAGGAGTAGGTTCCGTAATGGCCTCTTTCAATTCCCTTAATGGAATTCCAATGCATGCTCATAAGGAACTCATAACCGATGTTTTAAAAGGGGAGATGGGTTTTGAAGGTATTGTGGTTTCCGATTGGAAAGGCTACTCTCGCTTTGGTGAAAACGCGGTAATCAATGCAGGAGTGGATATGATTATGGCTGTGGAAGGCGATTTCGAAATGTATCAAGAAGGCTTGAAACGCGGGGTAGAAAGTGGAGAAGTCCCGATGTCCCGTATTGACGATGCGGTTGAACGAATTCTTCGCAAGAAATTTGAAATGGGTGTTTTCGACCAACCTTTCGCCACCGGCGAACTTATACCAAAAATTGGAAGCGAAGCACATCGAAAAGTAGCCAAACAGGCGGTTCGAGAATCATTGGTGTTATTAAAAAACAATAACGTTCTACCTATAAATCCTTCCTACAAAAAAATAGTGGTAGTAGGAGAGCATGCAAATAACAGCGGGCTTCAATCTGGAGGATGGACCGTAAATTGGCAAGGAACCACAGACAATTACAAAGGGGCATCGACTATTTTAGATGGCGTACATAACAACGCAAAGGGCACGGTATTGTATGATGAAAATGCTACCGCGAACCATTTTGATGCAGATGTGGCCATAATCGTGGTAGGGGAAACACCCTATGCAGAATCTTTCGGGGATATTGGTGGTGAGATGAACCGCTATCAACTCCATCTTACGGAAGAACACCAAAGGTATGTGGACCACTATGCAAACCAAGGAATCAAAACAGTTGTGATTTTGGTCTCAGGACGACCTTTGGTTACTACAAAACAAATCCAGCAATCCGATGCTTTTGTAGCGGCTTGGCTTCCGGGCTCAGAAGGAGATGCGGTGTCGGAGGTACTTTTTGGAGCCTACAATTTCAAAGGAAAGTTACCGCATTCTTGGCCAAAATCGGAAGAAGACTATCAAGGGAAATATGGCCCAAATTTATGGGATGAATCCATAACCCCATTGTTTCCGTTTTGGTTCGGATTAACCTATTAAAATGAAACTGAATGAGAATGTTGAACAAGTTTTGTAGCGTAAGAAACCTGTTTTTTTGTTTAGTGGGGATTGCACTGTTAAGCGTCTCCTGTAAGCAAAAAAAGGAAGAGAAAAAGAAAACCACAGACATGCAAAAAGTAATGACCGCAAAAGATATTTTGGGGAATCCTAAGTATTTGGCCATAAGTTATGGGGGCTATCGTCAAGTCAGCCGTGATGTGCAACCAACGGTGGCAGAGCTTAAGGAAGATTTAAAGCTCCTGGCAGCAATGAACATCAAGGTTTTAAGAACCTATAATGTACAACTAGCACATGCCGGCAATGTTCTAAAAGCAATTCGTGCGCTAAAACAGGAGAATGCAGAATTTGAGATGTATGTAATGCTGGGGGCCTGGATTGACTGCAAAAACGCGTGGACCGGTCTGGAACCAGACCATGATGTGGAAAGTGAGCAAAACGAAGCAGAAATTGCCAGGGCCGTGGCATTTGCACAAGAATATCCAGAAATTGTCAAAGTATTGGCCGTAGGTAATGAGGCCATGGTAAAATGGGCCACTAGCTATTATGTTCAACCCAGTGTCATTTTGAAATGGGTTACTCATTTGCAAAATCTTAAAAGCGAAGGAAAGTTGCCATCTGATTTATGGATTACATCCTCCGACGATTTTGCGTCATGGGGCGGGGGTGAAGAAGAATACCATACGCCTGATTTGGAGGCCTTGATCAAGGCTGTGGATTATATTTCCATGCACACCTATCCATACCACAATTCACATTACAATCCTGAGTTTTGGGGTGTCCCGGAAGGAGAAGAAGCTTCACAGGATAGCCTTAAGATTCAGAATGCAATGCTCCGGGCCAAGCAATTTGCTATGCGCCAGTATGATTCTGTAACGAACTACATGAAGAGTTTGGGGGTGTCAAAACCCATCCATATAGGCGAAACCGGTTGGGCAACTGTTTCCAATGGATTTTATGGCCCTACAGGTTCTCGTGCTACAGATGAATACAAGCAAGGTCTATATTACCAGCATTTAAGGGATTGGACGAACGAAGCGGGTATTTCCTGTTTTTATTTTGAGGCCTTTGATGAACGATGGAAAGATGCCGCCAATGCCGAAGGTTCAGAAAACCACTTTGGATTGTTCACTTTGGATGGAAAAGCCAAATATCCCATTTGGGACTGGGTGGATAAAGGGGTTTTTGAAGGATTGTCCAGAAATGGGAACGCCATTACGAAAACCTATAATGGGGATATGGCCCAGTTGATGGAAAACGTACAGGTACCTCCAACACAAGAAGAACAAGCAGAAATGCGGGAATAAAACTATAGAGATATGAAACCTGTTTTCAAAAAAACTGTAAAAAACGCAATACTATTAATAAGTTTATGTATGCTGAATGCCTGTGCCAAGATTGACAAACTTCAAATAGAAGTATATCAGACATCTGCCGACGGTAAAAAAATGGAAAAAGTGGAACCCATCACAAAAGGGCAAGCCACCACAACGATACTACTGAAACCTGAGGAAAAATTCCAAAAGATTACTGGTTTTGGAGGGTCTTTTACCGAAGCATCGGCCCATTTGCTCAACCAATTGAGCGAGCCAAACCGGAACAAAGTTATCGAAGCGTATTTTGGATCGGATGGTGCGCGGTATTCCTTGACACGGACGCATATGAACTCCTGTGATTTTTCGCTGGGTCAATATTCCTATGCGCCCGTGGAAGGCGATGAAATGCTCACTCAATTTTCCATTGACGAAGACCGCGAAGATTTGATTCCCATGATGAAAGCAGCGCAGAAAATCTCAAAAGACGGTTTCAAAATTATTGCCTCCCCATGGACAGCGCCACCATGGATGAAAGACAACAACGATTGGCGTGGCGGAAAACTTCTGCCTGATTATTACAAAACTTGGGCCTTGTTTTTCTCCAAATATGTGGATGCCTACAAACTCGAGGATATTGACATCTGGGGCTTTACGGTGGAGAATGAACCTTTGGGGAACGACAACAATTGGGAGAGCATGCACTTCACTCCTGAAGAGATGACCCTTTTTGTACAACACCACTTAGGTCCCCAACTTGAAAAAGACGGGCACGACGTCAAAATTCTGGGGTATGACCAAAACCGAGAACATTTGCAGGAATGGGTTGACGAAATGTTCAAAAACGAAGAAACCGGCAAATATTTTGACGGTACGGCAATTCACTGGTATGCCAGCACCTTTGAAGTGTTTCCAAAAGAATTGCAATACGCCCATAACAAAGCACCCGAAAAACATCTTATCCAAACCGAAGCGTGTGTAGATGCCGAAGTACCGAAATGGAAAGACGATGCTTGGTACTGGTCCAAAGAGGCCACGGATTGGGGATGGGATTGGGCTCCAGAACATTTGAAACACTTGCACCCTAAGTATGCACCAGTCTATCGATATGCAAGGGATATTATTGGCTGTATGAACAATTGGGTAGATGGTTGGGTCGACTGGAATATGGTGCTGGATAGGCAAGGTGGCCCGAATTGGTTTAAAAACTGGTGTGTCGCACCGGTAATTGTAGACCCTGAAAAAGATGAAGTGTATTTCACTCCTATTTATTATACCATGTCCCATTTCAGTCGTTTCATTCGACCGGGTGCAACTCGTATTGGTTTCGAATCTGGAGATGCCGACCTATTGGTTACGGCGGCAAAAAATCCAGATGGCACCATTGCTGTTGTGTTGTGCAATCAAAACGAATCTACCAAGGAATTTGCACTCAAGTTGGGGGAAAGCACGGAAACGGGATCAATAAGTGGCCGTGCCATTCAAACCATTATCATACAACCAACAGATACTAACTAAAAACAAACAAGATGGCTAATGTAAAAACCGCAAAGCAAGATAGAGTTCCATTAGGACAAAAAGCTGCCTTTGGAGCCGGACATTTGGTGCTCAATCTCCTTCCCGGTGCATTGGGTGTATTTATGTTCTTCTTACTAACCGTTTTTGGAATGGATCCCCTTCAAGCGGGGATATTAGGAGGGTTGCCCAGAATTTTTGATGCCATTACAGACCCGGTAATGGGCTTTATTTCGGATAATACGAGTTCAAAATATGGGAGAAGAAGACCTTATATATTCATTGGGGCTATTCTAAGTGCTATTTTCTTCGTTTTGCTCTGGCAGATGGATGAAACGAATTCGGCAACCTTTAACTTCTGGTATTTCTTGATTATGTCCTTGGTTTTTCTAGTGGGGAATACCATGTTTGCCACCCCATTGGTTGGACTTGGTTTTGAAATGACTACGGATTACAACGAAAGAACGCGCTTAATGGCGTTTTCTCAAACTGTTGGTTTGGTAGCATGGGTTATCGTACCCTGGTTTTGGCCAATGATTCCCAATGAAAGTCTCTTCGAAAGTCAAGCCATTGGTATACGTACATTGGCGCTTTACGTTGGTTTGGGTTGTTTGCTTTTAGGTATTCTTCCGGCGATATTCTGTCGTGGTATAGATGCTGGAAATATGGCGGATAGAAAAAAACTTACCCTTAAGAGTGTTTTTTCTAACTTAAAGGATTTGGTGTCAAGCATTGGAGATGCAATAAAGAATAAGCCATTTATGAAATTATGTGGTGCAACATTTTTGGTCTTTAATGGATATCAAATTGTGGCTTCTTTCAGTTTCTTTATCATCGTGTTCTATTTGTTTAATGGTAATTACGGCGCAACAGGAACATGGCCAGCTTGGTTCGGTTCTGTGGGAGCTTTGGTCTCTGCGTTTTTTGTGATTCCTATTGTATCTAAAATGGCCACTATGTGGGGAAAACGAACCGCATTTATCGTTGCAACTGCGATTTCAATAGTTGGTTACATTTTGAAGTGGTGGACTTTTACACCTGACAATCCTTGGTTAATGTTCATTCCAATTCCCCTAATGTCTTTTGGTTTAGGAAGTTTATTTACCTTGATGATGAGCATGACGGCCGATGTATGTGATTTGGATGAATTGGTCAATGGAATGCCACGTAAAGAAGGTACATTTGGAGCCTTGTACTGGTGGGTGGTAAAATTAGGGCAGGGACTGGCTTTGGTATTTGGTGGTTTGGTATTGCAGTTAATAGGATTTGATGGCGGTCTGGCCACACAATCCGAGGAAACATTAGTAAATCTTCGAATTGCTGACATCGTATTTCCAGTAGTCACGGCAGCTTTGGCCATTTGGGTGATGTGGAAATATAGCCTATCCGAAGAAAGGGCGAAGGAAATCAAAATACAGTTGGAGGAGCGAAGAGGAGTATTGTAATCTTTAGGGAAGAAGTAACCTATACCTTAAAACAAAAACAAAATGTCAACAAAAATAGTAATACTGTTAATCGGGGCGGCCCTTACTTTAATCGCCATCCTAGGCGGAATAAAGAGAAGTTCGGGCAAAAGTTTGTTCAGTAGCAAACTCGTGGCACCTATGGGTATCATAGGCGTTTTAATGATGATTTACGGAGGGTATTCCTCCGACTTGGTGAGCTACAATACGCAAATAGAGCAAGTCTCCATAGGAAATAAATTAAAGATGGATGGACCTGTGGACGCCATAAGGGTAGTTTCTCCCATCGATAAAGACTCAGTGGATTGCCGTATTCTGACCATGGGGGTATATCCAGAATCCCATACAAAAGACATTTGGGTGATTATTAGACCAACAGATGATAGATACTATCCACAATCTGACCATACCAACACTTCTTATAAAAGGGATGGAGAATGGCAGGTGGTCACGCGGTTTGGTGGGGACAAAGGCGAGGCATACGATTTGATTATTTATGAAGCAGATACCACGGCGTCAGAATTTTTTAGCGCTACCATAGAAAAATGGAAGGCAGCAGATGACTATCCAGGTTTGCAACTTGCCGAAATGCCCAGCGGAGCCATAGAAGTAGAACGGATTAAGATATATAACCGAAAAAACTGCAGAGGCGTTTTTTAAGTCGAAAACAATCACAACCAAAACACTATTTATACTATCATGTCGTCATCAAGAAAAGAAAAATTTTTAGCGCTTGCCGCTACTGATTATGCGGGCAAAACCACGAAAGAACTAAAGAAGCTTTGTCGTGAAGTTTTAGACGGTGGAATGCATGGACTTTGTTTTAGTCCCTACGAAGAAGGACAAAAACCTGGGGAGCAGATTACAGAAGAGCAGATTCGCAGGCGAATGGAAATCATTAGTCCCTATACCGATTGGATTCGTTCTTTTTCCTGTACCGAAGGAAATGAATTGATTCCCAAAGTGGCCCGCGAATTTGGTATCAAAACCATGGTAGGCGCTTGGTTGGGTGATGACCCTAAAATTAACGAACAAGAAGTCACTAACTTGGTTGAAATGGCCAATGAAGGCTTAGTGGATATTGCCGCTGTCGGTAACGAGGTATTACTTCGAGGAGATTTGACCGAAGATGAATTGTTAGGCTTTATGGGAAGGGTAAAGCAGGCTATCCCCGACGTACCCATGGGTTATGTCGACGCCTATTATGAATTTTCAGACCATCCTCGAATCGCAGATGCCTGTGATGTCATTTTGGCCAACTGCTATCCGTTTTGGGAAGGTTGCGACCTTGACTATTCATTGCTGTACATGAAAGATATGTATCAAAGGGCTTTGCGTGCAGCAAACGGAAAGAAAGTCATTATTTCAGAAACCGGTTGGCCCAGTCAAGGCACTAGTTTGGAGGGTGCTTATCCATCATTGGACAATATGCTGAAGTATTTTATGAATACCCAAAAATGGGCCCAAGAAGACGATATTGAAATTTTCTACTTCTCTTCTTTTGATGAATCCTGGAAAATTGGGGCCGAAGGCGATGTAGGCGCCTATTGGGGCCTATGGGATGCTCAAGAACACTTGAAGTTTTAAGAGAATCGGGAAAAATAGCGGACCCTCTAAGTTGCGCTTTCTTTAAAATTGATTATGCTTCTTTACGGCATAATTGTATATTTGCACCCGCAAAACAGGTCGCGTAGCTTCCCCCTCCGTTATACTTCGGTTGGACCGGCAGCTTCGCTTCGCAACAAGGTCGCGTAGCTCAGCTGGATAGAGCATCTGCCTTCTAAGCAGACGGTCATAGGTTCGAATCCTATCGCGATCACCACTTCAAAGCCCCAGTGTTTCTGGGGTTTTTCTATTTTCCACAGGTTTTTTCGTTACCTTTAGATAGGTGCTTGTTTCGCTAAAAATAGGGGTTTAG
>JBCCKH010000005.1:0-225114 GCA_039027495.1 Bacteroidota bacterium | reverse complement strand
GGCATTTTCCAAATCCAATTCAAACTGGGCTATGCTTAAGTTGTTCTCTACCGCGTATTCCACACATTCTTGTAGCGTCCATTTTTTGAGCTGGGCGTATGACCCATAAATGGTGAACAGGCATAGTGCGATTATCGTTAGTGTACGTTTCATTCGTTTTTTGATTTTTTGGTTGTTATTGATTAGGCTTCCTCTTCTTCAGATTCTTCTTCTTCCAAGCCTTTTTTGATGGGTTCGGTTTTGTTCCATTGTTTTACCTCATCGGATTCTTCCAGACCACTTACGATTTCTACATTTACCCCATCAGAAATTCCGATTTCGATATCCCTTCTTTCAAACTCTTGTTCCCCTGTCGCTATTTCAACATAGGGCTTATCCGTTTCCTTGTCGAACTGTAGCAAGGCTTCTGGAATCACCAAAATGCTATCCTTTTTTTCCAAGGTTAACGATGCGTTCGCACTATATCCAGCGCGAATCAAGAAATCATCATCCACGGAAACATCCCCTTCAATTTTAAATTGTACTGCGCCTGACTCTTCCACACCTTTAGGTGCAATGAATTTCAATTTCGCATCAAATTCCTTGTCTTCGATGGCACCCAAACTAATTTTCAAAGGCATCCCGATTTCGAGTTTTCCTACTTCGCCTTCATCTACCTGTCCTTCAAAAATCATTTTGCCCAAATCTGCGATAGCGGCAATGGTCGTACCGTCGTTGAAGTTGTTACTTTGGATAACCTGGTCTCCTACCTCAACAGGAATTTCAAGAATGGTTCCGGTAACCGTGGCACGAATATTCGTGTTCGCCGAAGAAGAGCCCCCAGCCGAACCTACGCGAATGATTTGATAATCCGTTTTGGCGTTTTTGAGTTCTTGCACTGCTTGATCATATTGCAATTGCAAGTTGTTGAAGTCTTGACTTGAAATCACGCCTTTATCGAAAAGCTTCTTATTCCGGTCGTATTCGATTTTAGTGTTGTTCAAGGCAATTTCGGCGTTGTTTACCCGACCTCGTGCTGCATAAAGTGATTGCTCATTTGGTACCACTTTGATAACTGCAATGAGGTCTCCAGCTTTGACCGCCTCGCCTTCTTCTTTGTAAATCTTATCAATTATTCCAGAAATCTGAGGTTTGATTTCGACCTCTTCCTGCGGAATGACCTTACCTGTTGCCACGGTTTTCTTTTCTATACTCGAGATGAAAGGGGTGTGGGTTTCATACGTAATGGCCGATTTACTATTGGATTTGATGAAAAAAATAGCAGCCCACATTGCGCCTAGTACCAGCACACCAAGACCTACCCATTTTAAAACTTTTTTCATTGTATTGGATTATTTAGTTCTTTACTTACTTTTTATTCTTCTCTTAGGGCATCAATTGGACGGATGCTCACTGCGCGCTGTGCGGGTATCAGTCCGATTAAGGTTCCCAAAACAATCATCAACACCATGGCCCCTAAAACATAAGGGATTGGAACGGTTGGATTGGTATAGGGAAAATCGATGTCTTTGGTTAAATTATTCACAGCACTCAGTGAAAGCGCTCCAAGAATGATACCCATTACTCCTGCAATAAAAGTCAGGAAAACGGATTCAAGGATAATCTGTGAGCGCACCTCCTTCGGGGTGGCTCCAAGTGCCCGTCGCACACCTAACTCCTTGGTTCTTTCTTTTACGGAAATCAACAAAATATTACCGATGCCGATAACCCCGGCCAAGATGGTCGCAATTCCAATTACGAGGGATAGAAAGGTCAATCCTTTGGAAAAGCCCATAATCCTGTTGAAAATTTCACCCAAGTTAAAAGAACCAAAAGCCCTTTCATCCGTGGGGTCTACACGATGGATGCTTTTCAAAACGGATTTCACATCTTCTTCAACCTGCACTACGTCCGCATCATCATACGCCGCTATGGTCAACCAGTCAATATATTCTCCGGTATTGTATAGTTTTTGGTAGGTGCTGAACGGAATGTAGATGTCACCATCGGTCTCAAACCCTCCACCAGGGACAAACTTGTGGACTCCTACCACCTGAAAGTAGATATTATCGATTCGAATGTATCCGCCGATAGGTTCTTCATCTTCTTCAAATAGCTCTTTTCGGGTACGCTCACCAATTACACATACCTTCCGGGCTTGGTCGATATCGTCTTTGTTGATGAATCGACCGTTATCAAATATTTTTTTGGTAGCGATTTTTGTGAACACGGGGAAGTCACCATAAATCGCGAAGTTGCTCGATTTTTGCCCTCTTACAATTAATGCTGGATCACCTCCAAATACGCCCTTCGCATTTCGTGGAGCGATATACTGTATTTCGGGAATTCTATTCTGCAATACTTGAACGTCTCCCAACTCCAGTCGTAATTGTCTGCCGGTTTTGAACCCATCATACGGTTTACTGGTACTTTGCGCCCAAGCAAAAAGACTGTTCATGGCCACAGTTTCGAACTGCCTTTCAAAACCGTTGTCCAATCCTTTGGCGGCCCCAGACATGCCGATGTAAACAAAGATGCCCCAAAGTACCCCAATGATGGTGATGACGGTTCGAATCTTGTTCTTGCTAATGGAACCGAAAATTTCTTGCCAAGTATTTCTATCAAATAAAATTCGCATGTTACTCGTCTCTTAGTGCAACAATAGGTTTGATTTTAGCAGCTCTTCGCGCAGGAACGTATCCTGCCAAGGCCCCGAACACAATCAACACCAAGGTCGCAAACACCGCAAAACCCATGTTGATATACGGATTCTTGATAAAGAAATCCTCCAACTTCTCCCCTAGGGAGCTCAACAAGCCCACTCCTATCATCATCCCCACAAAACCGGAGAATGCCGTGATAACGATGGATTCCATTAAAATGGTTCCAATGACAGATGCGGGGGTAGCGCCCATGGCCTTGCGTATCCCCAATTCCTTGGTACGTTCCTTCACCACAAAAACCATGATATTACTGATTCCGATAATGCCCGCGATAATCGTTCCCAAGGCAAACACCGATGAAATAATTCCCAAAACCAAAGCAAATTGTTGGTTTTGTTGGTAGTTATCGGCTACGTTTCGAATGAAAAGTCCGTTTGGGTCTTCAGGGTCGATAAACTTTTTATCTCTTAAGAATTTGTCCAGTTTGGTTTCAAAGGTCATCGCAGCGGCGTACCCAATCTGTGGTTTGAACGCCAGAATAATTTGCCCAACCTTATCGGTACTTTTCTCAATAAGTTGACGTGTCGTATAGGGCAAGTAAATAAGACGCTCTTCATTATCTCCACCGTCATCTTGGAAAACCCCAATCACTTTAAAGGCGCTCCCTCCCATATCCACATATTTGCCAATGGCATTTTCACCACCGAAGAGGTCTTTTTCTACCAAACGCCCAATAACGATATGCTTGGCCTTTTCTTTCATGTCGGTCTCATTGAGGTACCGACCTTTCATCATGATGGTTTTTTCACAGTATTGGTGTGCCGGACCTACCGCACGATTGGTGTAATTATTGGATTCTCCCTTGTATTTTACTAGGGCACTTCGGGTTGTTCTTGGGGTAATATACTCCAAAAACATAGGGAAGTTTTTCTTGATATCGGCTATATCAGAGTTATCAAATTCAATCTGACGACCTGATTTATACCCTTTATATGGTTGCGATGTTCGGCCAGCAAAAAGAAAGAAGGTATTTGTAGCATCGTCATTAAAGAACTCGTCAAAGGTATTTTGCAGCCCATTGGTGAAACCTACCAAAATGACCACTATGAAAATACCCAATGCGACTGTAAATCCCGAAAGGAATGTACGAAGCTTGTTCTTCTTGATGGTGTCGAATATTTCTTTCCAGGTATCCCTACTGAACATATTCCGCAGCTCTAACTTGCTTTACTTTTTTATCTTCTACAATAACGCCATCCCGAAGGTGCACGATACGTTTACACATATGAGCAATGTCCTCTTCGTGGGTAACTACTAAAATGGTATTGCCCTCATCATTGATTTTCTGAATCAAATCCATTACCTCATATGAGGTTTTACTGTCCAAGGCACCTGTTGGCTCATCCGCAAGCAACACTTTTGGTTCTGCCGCCATGGCGCGCGCAATGGCCACACGTTGTTTTTGCCCTCCGGAAAGCTCATTGGGAAGGTGCGTTGCCCATTCCTTAAGACCCACCCTATCAAGGTAATTCAAAGCCTTTTCTTGACGCTCTTTGCGACCAACCCTTTGGTAATACAGTGGTAAGGCCACGTTTTCCATGGCGTTCTTGTAATTTATCAGGTTAAAGGATTGAAAAACGAACCCTAAGAATTTGTTGCGGTACTGAGCCGCTTTGGTTTCACTTAAATTTTTGATAGGCACTCCGTCCAAGGTGTATTCTCCTGAATCGGCTTCATCCAACATTCCTAAAATATTGAGTAAAGTGGATTTTCCTGAACCGGATGACCCCATAATCGCCACCAGTTCCCCATCTTCTGCCGTAAAATTGATTCCTTTGAGCACGTGAAGCGAATTGCTTCCCATTTTATAGGATTTATGAAGGTCTTTGATTTCTATCATGATGGCTAATTGATTAATGAAGTGACTCCTCAGTTCTCGATATAGGACTTAAAAGTCGATGAAATGTTACAACGTTACTTGAATTATTTTTAAAGGCACTCTAGTTTTCTCCTTCTTCCTCCTCTACATTGTTCCAGACCTTGATTTTGTCTTCTTGGGTCAAGCCGGATTTGACCTCGACAAAAATGCCGTCACTTACCCCCAATTCAATATCTCGACGCTCAAATTGCTGTTCAGAAGTTTCAACCTCTACAAAGGGTTTTTTGGTATCATCATCAAATTGCACCAAAGCCTCTTTCAAAGCCAACACGCTGTCCGCTTTTGCCAAAATGATGGAAGCGTTGGCACTTAATCCAGCACGGATAAAAGTGGTGTCTTCTTTGGTCAAAGTCCCTTTGATTTCGAATTGGATAGCGCCATTTTCTTCTTTTCCTTTAGGGGCGATATAATCCAGTACCGCATCAAAAACACGGTTTTCAATAGCGCCTACCGTAATTTCCAAAGGCAGGTCTTCTTTGATACGACCAACTTCGGATTCATCTACTTTTCCTTCAAAAATCATTTTTTCCACATCTGCGATTGCCGCTATTGTGGTTCCTTCATTAAAGTTGTTGCTTTCTATCACTTGGTTTCCTACTTCTACAGGAACTTCCAGTACCATTCCAGTAACAGTTGATTTAATTAACGTATTCGCTGCGCTGCTCAGTCCAGAAGTGGTACCTGTTTTTACAATGTCATATCTTTTGTTTGCTGCGTTATACGTCTGTTTGGCTTGATCAAAAGTTACTTCTGCGCGTTCCAAATCTGCTTGAGAAATTACTCCTTTATTGAATAGTGATAATTGGCGGTCGTAGTTTCGTTTTTGGTCGTTCAAATTGATTTTGGCTTCATCAATGGCATTACGTGCATCGTTAAGTGCATTCAAATTGGGAACCACCTTGATTCTTGCCAAAAGGTCCCCTGATTTGACGTAGTCTCCGCCTTCCACATAAATCTCTTCGATAACCCCAGAAATGTTGGGTTTAATCAATACTTCTTCTAAAGGTAAAATACTGCCTGTGGCCACTGCTTTTTTAACGATATCCTGTCTTTCCAGGTTTTCGGTTTTGTATTGCACCGGGTCTTCCGAATTCTTTTGGTATAGGTAGAACATAGACCCTCCAAACACCACAAGGATAAGCACCAAAATGATTATAGTTACTGATTTTTTCATGATTAGTTATTGTATAATTTGATTGATTGAATTATTCTGTTCGCAAGGCTTCAATGGGTCGCACTCGGATAGCGCTGTTCGCGGGAATGAATCCAGCTAAAAGACCGGAAACCATGAGTATAAGCAATGCGCCACTCACTACCCCAATGCTAACACTGGGATTCATAAACATATCTACCGGACCCACACTATCCAATACGGTGTTGATGGCAAAAATGACCAGCGAGCCAAAAATAATGCCGGCCATCCCTGAAATGATGGTCAGAAAAATAGATTCCATTAAAATTTGAAGCTTGATGGACCAAGGTTGTTCGCCCAACGCTCTGCGAATTCCAATTTCTTTGGTACGCTCTTTGACCACGATGAGCATGATGTTGCTTACGCCAATGATTCCCGATAACAGTACCATTATACCAACGATGTAAGCGACCCCTCGCAAGGCACCAAAAAGGCTTTCCACACGATTGAATTCTTCATACAAGTCAAAGTAGCCGATGGCACGCGTGTCATCTGGATGTACTTTATGCCGTTTCTTCATTTCGCGCACGATATCGTGCTTCAAACTGGAAATGGAACTATTGTCATTTGCCGTAATGGCCATCCATCCTACTTCCTCTCCCCGATTAAAAGCTTGTGAAAAAGAGGTAAAGGGCACATAGATTTCCTTTTGCGATTCCTCTCCATCGCCATTATTGCTATTCTTTTTATAGGTCCCAATGACCATGAAGTTTACCCCTTGGATTTTGATGTAGGTCCCTAAAACTTCTTCGTCTTTCTCATACAAATCGTTTTTAACGCCTCTTCCAATAACCGCTACTTTCCGCTTCTCGCGGATGTCGTTATGGTTTACGAAACGACCCGAGGTAATGGTCATGGGTTCTTGGCGGATGATTTCCGGGTAATCACCGTATACGTTGTACGCACCCGCACGAATGCCGTGCACTACATTATTGCCGCCACGAAAACCACTTAAGCGGTTTCTTGGAGAGATGAATCTAAGATTAGGGACATTATCTTGAATGGCTTGCACATCGCTGGTACGAAACTCAAAACTTCTGCCTTTGGGAAGTCCTTCGTACGCTTTGGTGGTGCTTCGGGTCCACATAAACATGGTGTTCGTGGCGATATCCCCAAAATCTTGGCGAATGCCATTTTCCAAACCTTTCCCTGCTGCGAGGAGTACAATGAGTATAAAAATTCCCCAGCACACTCCAAATGCAGTGAACAAGGTGCGCCAAACGTTGGAGGTAAGAACCTCTAAAATTTCGCGCCATCGGTCTTTGTTAAACATGGTTGGTTGGTTTTGGTTATTCGTCTCGTAAGGATTCAATGACTTGCACACGAGCCGCTCGCCAAGCAGGTACAAATCCCGCCAAGGTGCCCGCGACAATCAATACGATTACGGTGGAAAATGCAACATTGAAACTCACCGATGGATTTACTACATAATCCACTTCAATATTTGGACCTACCAATTCCAAGAGTCCCATACTAAAAATGAGACCTGCAAAGCCTGAAATGGCGGTTACAAAAATGGCTTCGTGCAAAATCATTGCGACTATGGACCAGGGTTTCGCACCCAAAGCTTTGCGAATACCTATTTCGCGGGTTCGTTCGCGCACCACAATCAACATAATATTGCTCACTCCTACTACCCCAGCAATAATGGTGCAAATTCCGACAAACCAGAAAAACAATTTAATATTCCCTGTTAATCCGTAATAACGTTTGGCTTCTTCCATGGCACTCCATACCTCCAAAGCTCCATTATCATCCGGAGCTACAGTATGCGCTTGTTGCAAATACAATTTGAGATTTTCTTTGAAGGTTACGGCTTGTTCTACGGCCTGGTCAAAGTTTTCCACTGGAGGAAGGGTGTAGGCCATATTATTGACTCTATTACCGCCATTGAATACTTTTTGCGCCGTGGTTATCGGGATGTAAATTCGTTCCTCCTCTTGTTCTCTCATTTCCCTAAAAACTCCAATAACTTTAAAAGGAATTCCCGAGATATCAATCATCTCCCCTAAAGGAGTGTCTACCTCGTTAAAGACATCTTTTTTGATTTTGTTCCCAATGATGGCAACCTTTCCAGTAGCCAGTTCGTCAAGGTGGTTTACGAAACGTCCTTCGAGCATGGCTGTATTTTCGATAAACTGAAAATCAGAGGAAACGCCTTGAACCCCATAAATAAGTGCTTCTTTTCCATAATTTACGGTGATGTCGCGGACAAAAATTCTGGAGGATTCATATTCGATATCCTCTTCGTACATGGAGCTTACGGTTTCGAAATTCTCATTGACAAAGCGAATTCGACGCCCGGGATTGAGTCCTTTATATCCTTTGGAGGTCATTCCTGGCCATGCCCAGATACTGGTAGATGCATCTTGCTTGAATTCTTGCTCAATACCATTGCGCATGCCTTGACCAAAACCCAATAAAATTACCAATATGAAAATACCGGATGCCACGGACAGTCCGGTCAAAAAAGTACGGAGTTTGTTCTTACGGATAGTGTCGAATATCTCTTGCCACCGTTCTATATCGAACATAGGAAAGTGTTTTGATTGATTGATGAAATACGCTAGCGTACTTCAGTAAGACATGAAGTAAGCTTTATTGTTACAGTTATACCGTAAAAAAAATGTTAATTTTTTGAATTTGTTAACGTCGCATCTTCCGATACACGAAGTAAAACACGCCTGCGACCAATATATAAGGTATAGCCATAAGGTATACAATACCATTATTGATGGCCTCAGCTGTCTTTCCATCTGCCTCACTCTCTACCACTGCACGGCACATGGCGCATTGCGCCTCGGAGACGATTGGCAACAATACCAGAACCAAAATCAATAGTATGCTTTTCCGAGTCATTAGTGCATGTAATAAGGTGAAATCATCAAATAAACCACAACGCCGGTAAACGCAACATACAACCAAATCGGAAAAGTAAACTTGGCCCACTTTCTATGGCTTGCGAAGTCTTTTAAATACGATTTACTGTAGGTAATCAATACCATGGGGATAACCCCAATGGAGAGGGTAATATGGGTAATCAAAATAAAGAAATAGACGTACCGAATAGCCCCTTCAGCACCAAACTTGGTACTTTCCGATGTCATATGATAAGCGACATACATCACTAAAAACATTATGGAAAGTGCGATGCAGGTGGTCATCAGGTTCTGGTGCAACTTTTGTTTCCCATTTTTAATGGCAATTACCGCAGTAATCAATAAAATGGCGGTTAACCCATTAATGCTGGCGTATATGGGTGGCAAAAAGGTCAACGGTTCTGCGTCCGGAATCTTGTACCCAAACAAAAAGGCCACCACCAAGGGTACAACGATGGAAACAATGGTTATCCAACGATTCAATTTCTTTTCTCTCAAACCAGCATCAGCAGTACTCATTTCGCAAGTAACTTTTGAATATCCTCTTTGAGGATAGTGATTTGTTGGGGCTCCCCTTCTTTGTTGACCCCCTGTTTTTCCGTAACAGTACCGCGATAATAAATAATCGGGTTACCAAAGCTATCTTCCCTAGAACGCAAATAACCTTGCTTGTCTACCAAAGCCAGCATCCCAGAGTGCTCAAATCCACCAGGGGCATCGCTATTTTCTTCAGCTGGAAGGTAAAATCCTTCTTTGGCCAGTTGGTATATGGTATCGAAATCTCCAGTCAAGAAATTCCAATCAGGGTCCGTGATGCCGTTTTTTTCTTGGTATCCTTTAAGCACGGAAGGGGTATCGTAACGGGGGTTTATGGTAAATGAAGCTACTCCAAAGTCTTCTTGTTCGGAAAAAGTAGTTTGCAAAGCCAACAAATTTTTGGTCATGATGGGGCAAATCGTAGGGCAGGTCGTAAAAAAGAACTCCACTACATATACCTTTCCGATATAATCTTTGTCGGAAACCAAAACACTGTCTTGGTTCAAAAAACGAAATTCAGGCACCTTTCGGCGTTTGCCGTCGTTTACCACATAGCTCAGTTCTTTTTCCAAGGTGGCCATGCTCATACGGTCGTTTTCCACCACGCTTTTGTCCTTTAGACGATCCACTATTTTGGGAATAAAGATGATTCCGAAAACGAGAATCACCAAGGATACCCAAACGTAGGTGTACCGTTTTCCTTTATTTCCTCCTGTCGGCATTGTTTCTTTTTAAGGCTAGTCTGTATTCTGCCAGAATGATTTTTACATCATCCTCCATTTTATTGTTCAACTCGGAGACGGAAGCGGTATTGAACCCATATTTAATGCCTTCATCCTCGTCATCTTTCCTTCCCCTAAGGTTTTTGTCCTTATCAATAATGAAAACATAGGATGAGCCCAAATTTTCGTCCAACTCCAAATTGCTCTTCAACTGGTAAAAGTAGGTTTGGATTTCATTCGAATCCTTATACACGAAATTCCATTTTTTGGTGTCGGAAAGTGTACCTAGTTCGTCTTTTAAAGCATTGACTTCAACCTCGTGCCCTTTAGGGACTACCATCAACAACTGAAAATCATTAAAGTCACTGAATCGTTTATAAATTTTTTGATTGAGGTTGAAGGCATTTCCTTTTTTCTTGCCCACTTCGTTTCCTAAAAAACCTAAAATGGTGATTTTACCCTCAAGCTGTGGCTCGCCATCTTGATTTTGCAATTCGGGTACGTTTTTGGTGAGTATCGGCAGCTTACCAAAGTTATTTACTCCGGATGCAAAAAATAGATACGCCACTAAGGGAAAGACAAAAAGAACAACAAGAACAAAGGTTTTTTTCATTGCAATACCTCGGATTACAAAAATAAAAAAGACGGTTTTCAAACCGTCTTTCACAAATGTTAATACTTTCTTAGAAGTCCCAGGCTAAAAAGCTATTCTTAAAGACATTATATATATAATCTGCTTCGAACAACAGAATGAAAATCAAGTAGCTCACCAAGAAGATGGGAGTCCAAACCACCGCTCTTCGCAATGAACTTTTCTCGTCGCGTAAGTGCATGAAATCCCATGCGATATAATATGCCTTCACTAGGGTCAGGATGATGAAAATCCAGTTGAGCAATTTCATGCCCAAAAAGTAATTCTTGGTCAAAACCTCTGGTTTAACGATACCCAAACCAACTTCAATAGCGGTAATAATGGATAGAAATATCAAAACACCCCAAATCTTTTGAACGTTAGACTTGAATTTTACCAGTCCTCTGAATATTTCCAATTTATGATCGTGTGCCATACGTTTTTACTTAAAATGCTTTAGATATTAAACGAGATAGAAGAATGTAAATACAAAGACCCATACCAAATCCACAAAGTGCCAGTAAAGTCCTACTTTTTCAACCATTTCATAATGTCCCCTACGCTCGTAGGTTCCCAGAATAACATTAAAGAAGATAATCACGTTGATAACTACCCCAGAAAATACGTGGAAACCATGGAATCCGGTGATAAAAAAGAAAAAGTCTGCAAACAACCTACTTCCATATTCATTACGGATAAGGTTCGCACCTTCTACTACCATGGTGGCATCTTTCAGTTTTGCCAAAGATTCCTTTCTACTTAAAAGGGTCTTCTCTCCCTCTTCACTGATTTTTTCGGTACGAATCAATATGTTTGGATTCGCTTTAAATCCTTCAATTACTTCATTTAAGGAGTAAGACGTTTGGTATCCTTCTCCCTGATACCAGATGCCATTATAACTTTGGTGTTTTGTTCTGTCTTCGGGTAAGGTTTTGGAGAAATCCGCCAGCGCGGCTCTTTCTCCGGTTTCCGCATTCACAAATTGCAGAATGCGGCCTCCTTTCGTTTCCAAAGCCCCAAAATCACCCTTGATGAATGTTGCCCATTCCCAAGCTTGAGAGCCGACGAAAATCGCACCACCGATAATGGTCAGGAACATATAAAAGATGACTTTGTTCTGTTTCATTTTATGACCCGCATCTACGGCAAGCACCATGGTTACTGAAGACATGATCAGTATGAAGGTCATAAACGCAACATAGTACATAGGGTAATTCCCGTGGAAAAAGGGAACGTGTGTAAACACTTCATCCGCAATGGGCCAAGTTTCGATAAACTTGAATCGAGAAAAACCGTAGGCTACCAAAAATCCTGAGAAAGTCAATGCATCGGAAACAATGAAGAACCACATCATCATTTTACCATAGCTTGCATTTAGTGGCTGATTTCCACCTCCCCAAACATTTTCGTCAGAACCGGTTGTTACCGTTGTATCCATATACGTTTAGTTTTAATAAAACTTTAGCAAAAATAAAACCTTTTGCCCTTTTCTTAAAGGACTAATGGAATGAAAACCTCACTTCCTTTCATTTATTTCACGAAATACATGAAAAGGATGAGATATACCCATAGCAAATCCAAAAAATGCCAAAAAGTGGCACCCAGTTCCAAGCCCAGCATGTTTTCAGGTGTATACTTCCCTATAAACTGCTGGAACATCACCACCAACAAGGAAATCAAACCTGCGACCACGTGTACAATGTGCACTGCTGCAATCAGAAACACGTAGGACATTTTGATGTTACTGGTTGGACCTGTAAAATAGTAGCCATTTTCGAGCATTTGGGAGAATCCAACAAACTGAAGAACTATAAAAAATAGCCCTAACGCAAGGGTAATCCCCAACATCAAACGCCCTTGACCTTGATTGTTCTGTTTTACAGCTCTTTTGGCCAGAATGTAGGTCAAACTGCTCAATACAATGGTTGCCGTACTCCAAACAAAGGCTTGTGGCAACTGTAAGTCACTTATCCAGTCTGCTCGCTTGCTACTTACAATATAGGCACTGGTCCAGCCGGCAAAACCCATGATTAGGCTTACCAATCCGAACCAAAGCATCATTTTTTTGGCCCTTCTGTTTTTTTCGCTCGAAGTCGCTTGTGTCAAATCCATCTTAATTCAACATTTTATCAATAACAAATATGATTTGAATAACCGATATGTAGGTAACACTAGCTAACATGAGCCTGCGGGCCGCAACGTTATCCCTTTTTTCGTAAAGCTTAAAGGCAAAAAACAACATCACCAGACCACACGCCAATATGAGAGCTGCTGCTGGCACGCTCAAAACCAAGCGTCCTGTAAATCCAAACACCGGCATAATGGAGATAACAATCATCCAAATGGTATATAGGATAATCTGCAGCGCTGTTCCCGTGTCTTTCTTGCCGCTAGGAAGCATTTTAAAGCCTCCTTTTTTGTAATCATCATCCAACATCCAACCTAGCGCCCAAAAATGAGGAAACTGCCAGAAAAACTGAATCATAAACAACGTTCCTGGTTCAATACCAAAATCATTTGTGGCGGCTACCCAACCCAACATAAAGGGAATGGCCCCGGGGAAGGCTCCAATAAAAACCGCTAAAGGGGTTTTCGTTTTTAACGGCGTGTACACCGAAGTATATAGAAATATGGAAATCGCCCCAAACATTGCTGTTTTGGGATTCAGAATATACAAGGCTACTACACCCATGAGGGTCATGGCAATGGCAATCGCGAGGGCCGTATTTACCGACATGCGACCGGCGGGGATGGGTCGGTTTTTGGTACGCTGCATCAAAGCGTCCAAATCTTTTTCAATGACCTGATTATAGGCATTGGAAGCGCCTACCATGCAGTATCCACCAAAGGCCAACAAAAACACCTCAGAAAAGTCAATTTGATATGCTCCCAGAAAATAGCCTGCGATAGAAGAAAATAGAACACTTAATGCCAATTTGGCCTTGGTTATTTCCTTAAAATCAGAAAAAGCCAAGACTACTGTTCTATTAAAAACCAAACCGGTAGCGGACCTCATCAACAATCTTTATTGACTTGCAAAGATAACGCCGAAAGGCTTCTTTTACAAAAGGATACTTAGCGTTATCGGCCTATTATTCCTCGCTAAAGCCATAATTACAGGCTAACCCATCTTATTTAGACCTATTCTAAATGTGTGCCAATAAAAAAGCCCCGATTTCTCGGGGCTTAGTAGTTGATTCTTTTTCCTATTGCAATTTAAATGTAATTGGAATACTGAATGGCACTTTTACAGGGCGTCCTCTTTGTTTCCCTGGTGTCATTTTTGGAAGCTTTTTGATGATTCGCATCGCTTCAGCTTCTAAGTTTTTATCTGGTCCACGCATTCTAATATTACCAATACTTCCGTCTTTTTGAATGACGAAAATAACGCTCACCCTTCCTTGAACACCCATTTCTTGTGCAATTTCAGGATAACGGAAATTTTTACGGATGTGCTTCTGCATCATTTCTTGGAAGCACTGCTTTTTGTTGCCAGCTTTCTCACAACCGGGGAAAACCGGTACGTCTTCAATTACGGCGAAAGGAACTGAAATATCTTCTTCAACCTCGTCTACTTCAACTTCCTCTACTTCCATCACCTCTTCTTCCTGACTGGTCTCTGTGGATTCGATAACCGTCTCTTCAACTTCTTCTTCGTCCTCTACAACTTCAATAACTTCAGGAGCTGCAGGTGGAGGTGGAGGTGGAGGAGTTTTGATTTGCTCGGTCATAGGTACCTCTTCATCCAGTTGATCTTCAACATTTAAAGAGATATCATAATCACTGTCCGGGTCATATTTTTTCCACTCCATGGCACCGTACACCAATCCTAAAACAGCCGCAAGTCCTATTACGAAATAGAGCGAGCTATTTTTACCGACGTCGGCGCGTGGATTCTTTTTTAGTTCCATTCTTATTGATTTAGTATTCGCTAATTTAATATTTAATTTGGGATATGCGCAATGATACGCTCATTTTAACGGCTCTTTCCCATTATTGAACCGAAGTACTACCAAAACGGCAAAACTGGCACCCAATAGGTTAAAGAGCATATCTGCCCACTCTGCGGCTCTATCTTGGGTCAAAGTCAACTGCAAAAGCTCCATGAACCCCCCATATGCTATTCCCAAAAGGAATACGCCCAACACTTTGTTCATATTAAAATAGACCTGCGTTCGACCTAGCCAAAAACTACCCAAAAAAACGAAACCAAAATAAAAAACAAAATGGGTGATTTTATCTGCGAATGGGATTTGAACAATATCTGTATCCAGTTCTGAAAACGACACTAAACTAAGCACCGTAATACAGGTGACCCATAAGAAAAAAAGCACTGCAAAGTGCTTTCGTTTAAGCTCCAACAAGTTCTTTATACCCTGCATCATCCAAAAGGCCATCTATTTGGGAAGGGTCACTGATTTTGATTTTAATCATCCAACCTTCGCCATAGGGGTCGGAATTTACTTTTTCGGGCTCGTCTTCCAAACTTTCGTTGAACTCAATGATTTCGCCAGTCAGCGGTAAAAAAAGGTCTGATACGGTTTTAACGGCTTCCACAGTACCAAAAACTTCTTCTTGGTCCAAGGTTTCATCAACCGTTTCCACTTCTACATATACAATGTCACCCAACTCCCCTTGGGCAAAGTCGGTTATGCCTACGGTAGCGACATCGCCTTCTATCTTAACCCATTCGTGGTCTTTGGTATACTTTAATTCGGCAGGTATGTTCATTAGTTTACATTATGTTTAGTCTTAAAACAAATGTACTATTCTAGCCATAGCTTATCAAACAAAGATTCCAACAAAATTTAAGCGGTTGCTATTGGCCTAATTGCCAAAATTATAGCGTAAGGTGAAACCAGTATTGATGGTGGTTTGCGGGAAGGCCGTAGACACTGCAAATTCTGAAAACGAATGGTCGTAAAAGAAGAGTGCATTGAAATTTTTGCTCAACGCATAGTCCGCCGTGAACTTGAACGAGACGAGTTGCTGCCCTGATGTGATTTGATTGTTGTCGATATCCAAGTTTCGGATAATGGTGATGTTATCCCTTATGGATAAATCAGCTTTCAAGTTCAAATCCCCTTTGAATCGTGTTTTTTCGCCACCGATATTGGTAACGAACTTCACATCTTTAAAGCGATATCCTAAGCCCAAAGTGTACTCCTTGCCGTTGATTTCTGTTAACAAACTATTGTCAAAACTCAGGGATAGCGTTCGGTCGGTCCGGACTTCTGCCAAAAAGCTGAAGGAATTTTTCATTTCAAAATCCACCCGCATCAATGGATTGAATTGGTCGGTCAATACGATATTGTTGATGATGTTTTCGGGCAATACATCGTCATTTTCAGGATTGAATGGGGTGTTTTCCCGTTCCAAGTTCGTTTGAAAAGAATTGATACTGTAGGCAGCACGATACCCATGAGTCAAGGAAAAACGCTTGAATTTTTTCTTGAACCAGCGGTTTTTCATAAGCCCCGTGTACTTGATGTTCCAGTTTGGAATTGGAATTTCACGGAAAGCATCCAGGTTTACACGATTTACATCTTGACCTGTATACGCGGCAAAGAAAGCAGGCAACAACACTTCTTGCTGCGTTTTGCCATAGCGTTGTGGAAAGCCATCTTCATCCAAGGGACCGGTAGTCTCTCCTCGGTCGGACACCAATCGATTCGCAATAACGATACGGTTGGCCTTGAACTCTTCAAAGGTCTTGGAATCAAACTCATCGCTTTTGTTGAACGCTGTAGTGATCATCATGGTGGAAATACTGAAGTTTCCAAACTCATTGACCAAACCATCCTCGCCATTAATCCAAGAATCAGGACTATAATTTTCCTGTAAACTGGTGGTCAATTGACGGTCCATGGTCAAATCTATGGTAAGATCTTGGGTAGGTTGTGCAGTAGCGGTTACGTTGAGTTGTTTTGTGGTATTTCGCAAATACTGGGCATTAAATTCTGGGAAAGTGGTCAACCACCCGTTTCGAGCTGCTTCGAAGCGCACATCGGACTGACTTCCAAAAACAAAGCCCAAGGTGGGTCGTGTAGTGCCCAAAAATCCTATGGATTGGGTATAACCTGGCAATACCGTACCATTATTTTCACTGTAATTAACGTTGATACGCTTCACCATGGTGATGATATCCACTATCGTATTGAAGGTCTTGCTCGTTTTCTTGATGGGCTTTTCATCTTCCCCATCAGCACCTTTGGCCCTTCGTGCACTAGCCTGACTTGCCGTGACTTTACCGTCTCGTTTTTTCAAGCCCAGGTAATCATAAAAGCGTTGCATGCTCAAATTGGCGGTCAAGTTATGGGTATTGGCGTTTTGAACGGTATTGACTTCCTCTCCCGGATTCACTTCTTGCACCACTTCATTCAAGGCATCCCCGCCGCGCTGCCAATCAAAATTACTGGTATACGAATATTGGGCATTGATAAAACTCAAGAACGGAATCTTGCTCAAGGGCAAATCATAATTGATTTGCATTTGCTGGGAATGACGGTTGGGTTCTCCCACATCAAAGAAACCATCCCATAAGTCCAAATCTTGATTAATCCCCGAATCACGGTCACCATCGACATTGAAATAATTTCGAACAATGTTGTTGTTGGAAGCGGTCAATTGTACCCTTAAGGATTTACTCAAACTATAATTCAAAGCATATTGCCAGTTGAACAGGTAATTTCTTTGCTGCAACAAGGGCAAATCCAAAGCATCCACACCAGGTTCCAAAACATCCCGGAAACGTTGTTGGTTGAATGCACGGTTATAATTAGCGTTCAACGAGATGCTTGAAGGCAGCAAATTAAAATTCAAGTCTTTGAGCCATTGCCAGTATTTGCCGGTCAAAAGGGAATCTTTTTTGGCAAATGGGGCTACCGTCGAGGGTTGAAAATTGTGATTGTACACAAAGCCTGTGTTCACATTTTGGTCTCGTAACTCTGCAACCTGAAAATCTCGGTGATTGGTCTCGTTGTAAGAATAGTTGAAGGTGAAGTTTTCAACGTCGAAGAAATTTTCTTTGGCTTCTTCCCCTCTGTTCTTGCGGACGCCGATTAAATTGATACTCGTTCTTTTCGTGTAGTCTTCTGCTTGTTCACGAATGGTTTCCGCTTCTTCCGAGGTAGTTGCAGCATCAATTCGGTCTTCCAACTTCAAATCATCATACACTGGGTCAAATTCAGGTGTAATCAACGTTTCCGAAATACCGTAATTGAAAGGAATCTGCAATCCCCATTTTTTTGGAAAGAGTTGTCCCACGTTAACGTTAGTGACCACATCATAAGAAATGGCATCTTCCCGTGAACGCTCATTAGGCATTTGGTCAATGGAACCAAATCCTGAGGTACTTCTACTTCCCGTAGCGGAAACATTGGCAAAGTCGGCCATATTTGCATCCAAAGCAGCAATTGCAGCCCAACCGCCATTGTTGTCCAAACCAGCCAAACGGAGTTCGTTGAACCAAACCTCTCCGCGTGCCGGGAAATCGTCAATATTTTTAATCCCAACCATCATTCCACGGATACTCCCTAAAGAAGGGTTCCCGCGAATACCGATTCGGATTCTACCCAAGGTTCGAGGGGCAAACTCATCCACTTGTACCACCTGACCATCCACAACTTCATAAAAGTTTACGTCGTTCAAGGTACCTTCTGCAATTCCTAGAGATTTCACTTTGTTCAAATCATCCAAAGCGATATCAATTTCGTTGACTTCTGGCCAAATATCTTCTGCCGAGGCGGCCGTAAAAGGCGTAAACTGAAGTGGCAACTCGATTTGATAGTAGTTCTCGGAGAAATCCGTACCCACCCGTAAAAACCCTACTAAAGGGGTATCGGAATCAGCATAGTCTGCATTTATGATTTTTTCAGCGTGCATGAACATTTTGATGCGTTCGTACTGACGCACATCAATATTCACGTTTTTGAAAACTCCTCTGGAATCTGTAGGCTCTAAATTCTCGACCACAAAGGAAAGTGATTGTTCGTTCTGGCGGATGATGGTGTTGTTGTTGTTCAGCTGTTCACGAACCACCCCGGGAGGCAACACATAAGGTATGGGTTGTCTTCCAAAGTTTTCTTCGATGTTGACGGTGTTTACGTCCAAAGTGGTGCCATCATCCGAAGGGTCATTGTCAATTTCGGGTGGTTGTAGGGTATTAGTGTAAGTCCTCCAATCTCCTCGGACCAAATCCAAGGTAGCAAATCGCAAAACCACATCATCGGAAAAGCCGGTTAGATACATCCGCATAAAACTGACCGAACGAAAATCGGTGATACCTCCGACAGCTTCCGTAAAATCACTTAAAGGAACTTTGTATTGAATCCATCTACGGTTCAAACGACCGCCGTTGGGTAGTTCCGGGGTTTGACCTTCTCGAATATCCGTAACATATTCATCATCCACAGTAGTGTTTGGTTTGATTTCGATACGGTACTCGTAATAACTATCCACCGTGTTCATGGTCAAGTCACGATCAATATCCTCAACATCTGGTAAGGTGGTTGAACCGCGATTCGTATTGGTTACGGTAACCGGAGAGTTTCCGTCAGGGTTGTTGAAATCAAAATAACGCTCCAAGATACCCCCTTCGCGATTCAGATAATACACATAATTGTCCAAAGCAGGGTCATCACTAGGACCATTATAGATAGATTGTTCTTCTTGGTCGTTGAATCCATCAAAACCAACATCTTGCTGGACACGATTGGTTTCATCGGCATCAAAGGCATACACCAAAGATTGTGTGGAAGGTACTTGTCCCCAAGGGGTTTCACGAGGCACTTCGTTATTGGTGCTGGCCGGTAGTCCATTCTCATATTGTTTTCTCCCATCCTTTAGGATATCCTCAGAAATATTTCCCAAATTGATGACCAACTCCCCAACATTTCCGTCTACCGTTTCGCCATCGACATAAGGGTCCAAAACCCAAAATTGAACAAATTCAACATTCGATTGCTCAAAGTTCGTACTGCTCAAAGGACGCATGATACCTGCCCATTTATTCTCCGCCGTTTCGGTTTCAAAGCTTGGATTGGCGTTGTAAGGCCCTTTATTGTTGGGATAGTACACCATATCAAGGGTACCCTGTACTTGGGTCTGCCCTTGGGCAATATCCGTTTCAGAAAACACCTCATCAATAAAGACGCGACGGGTTGTATTCAAGGAAATGTCATTATCGCTTAGTCCTGAAGGTCGCTGGTTGGTATAAAAAATTGGGTCAATAGTATACCAAGACATTTTGGCCCTTTCGTAACCTACCTCAACTCCCGTTCTATCCTGTAAAAACTCCACAGGTGGACTGGAAAGCGTCCAACCTAAAGAAGAGCGAATATCAATCAATGCTTGAGCGCCTTCAAAGTCGTCGATATACGTGGTAGTTTCCCCTTGGAAATCGGCATTCTTAGGCGAATTGGGTCTTAAAAAGGCTACTTCACCCCTAAGCGATAGATTGGAAGGAACATCCGTATCAATGTTTGGCAACTTGTTCGCCAATCGTGTCAAAAAAGGAACCTCCGTGCTAAAGTTTCCATTGAGACCAAAAATAGTATTGTTGACCGGTTCAACCCCAAAATTTGATTTTTGCGTCAGGGGTCGTTCATTCAAGTTCAATAAGGTGGCTCCCAATAAGAAGTTCTCATTGAATTGATGTTCTACATTGATTCCCGTAAAACGTCTTGTTTGCTGACCAAAAACTGCGTTATTTTCTACGGAAATATTGATGGGCGTATTGGAGGCTTGCAAACTGGGGTCCAAAATCTGAACCGTACCGGCTTGGTAGTTAACCGTATAGTCGATACCCTCCTGTAGCTGTCGTCCACCGGCAGTAACGCGCACGGAACCTCTTGGAACATTAAATGCTCCGATGGGAATACCGTTGTTTCCTTCGGATTTGTATTGTCCTTTGATTTGAAAACGATTCTTCTCCGCATCTTGCAAGGAAGCTGCTTTCGTTTGCGTATACATGTTTCGGAATACGTAGCGATTCTGATTCTGATTATAGGTCGCTTCGTTGCTGTAGTCCCCACCGCCCAATTCGTCAAAAAGGAACGAACCAAAAGGTTCCACTTTGGTGAAGATGATGCGTCCGGCCTGTGTGTCCACGGTTATCCCTGGAACATAATCAAAGAATCCATCCCCACCGGGTTGTACATCGTTGTAGATGTTCAATCGGTCCAAATTGAAGACTTCCAAGAGTATCCGTTCCTCCAAGGGTTTTTCTCCCGGGGCAGGTGCCGGAAAATCTTCAACCGGCGTAATGTAGTTTCGTGGTGTGGGGTCCGAATACAAAATATTCATCCGGAAATCCTCTTGACTCAATTGGAAGGCTCCCGTGGAGTAGATGTTTTTCATCATCAAATCCCAAATCGGGTCATCTACGTTGGTGACATTACTTTTCAGCAATTTCAAAATCAAGGTGTTGTTCTCGATGATAGGATTCACCCCACCCGAAACAGTAGTTGCATCGATACCGCCGTTCGCAAATTCCCCAACTTGAAAGACTTCACCATTCAGTGTATACTGAAAGGCAACACCCAAAACCTCATCGTTGCTCAAGCGTTGGTTCAACGAAATGTACCCCAGCTGTTGGTTGAATTCGTAGTCCCGACCTTGTTCCAGTTTTCGGGCATTTTCCAAAATCGCGTAGTCAAATCCTTGGTTAGGACTATAGCCGCCCAAAACCCCTTGATTAAAACCCTGTTCCACGGTAGCGATATCTCGAATGGCCTGATTTAGTGCACCACCAGCGTCTATTAATTCAGGAGAAAAGTCATTCGCACCGTTTTGAGGCAGACCGGAAGCTGCTGCAGTGTTGAAGAAAGTTCCGGGCAAACCTGGAAACTGTCTTCCTATTCGGGTATTATCTGTTTCTGTCTCACCCAAATCCTGAATGGCTACCACGTTTCGAACATTCAGTGTCTGTTGATTTCGGTTGGTGACCCACACTTCGAGACGGGTAATTTGAATTTGGCTTCGAATGAACGGATAACTCTCCAAGGCACGGTCATAGTTGTCCCTGAAATACTGTGCCAAGAAAAAGTGTCTATCTTCATCATAATCCAAGGCGGTAAGGGCAAATTCATTGAGGGTACCTCCACCTTGTGCGACAACCGTATTGTTTTGTGAGCGTTGTTCGGAAAATACCGCTGTAACCGTGGTCCTTCCAAATTGCAACTGTGTTTTCACCCCGAAAAGACTCTGGGCACCAGTAATCAATGAACTATTGAGGGGCATGTTCACATTACCGATTTCAATTTTTCGGAGGATATCATCTTCGGTTGGGGTGTACTCCAACTTTACCAAGTTCTGGAAATCAAAGGTCGCCTCAGTATCATAGTTGGCCGTTATTTGAAGACGCTCCCCAACTTTACCCAACAAGCTCAAGCTAATACGTTGGTCGAAATCAAAAGAGAGGTTAGTACGGTTTCGAGGGGATAAGGCTGGGTTATCATTTTTTTGCCATAAAACCCCTAAATCCATGGCCACGGAACCTTGAGGGATAACTTCAATCGTGTTACCGCCAAAAATAGACTCAAAAAAGCCGCTATTCACATAGAAATTCGGAAGGAGATTTTTTCGTGCCTCCTGGCTTCCTTCCTTTTTTCCCGTAAACGCATCGATTTTTTCCTTGAAATAGGATTTCATTCCTTCCTTTCGAATCAATTCGAAATATTGTTCTGGCGTAAGGATTATGGGATACGAAATATCGAAATCCCCTATGCTTTCGGTGTAGATGTAACGGTCTAGTTCAGGGTTGTAGGCGTATCGGGAAACGATACTTTTTGGGTTGTCCAAACGCAGCTGCCCAAGGGCAACCCCCGTCTTCACGGAATCTTGTACTTGCTCGGTATCCTCCTGGGCTGTGGCCAGGCTCGCGAAACCAATACAAATACACAAAAAGAAATACTTGAGACCCTTCGGTCCAAGTATCGCGTTTGCCCCTCTTTTCAAACTAGTTACAAATTTTGAAGCGCTTGTTTAATAATGTCCTCTACGCTTAATGAGGGTTCTTCGGCCAGCAGCTTGTTGACTACCTTTTCGGAGTGCTTTCTTACAAAACCAAGAACCTCTAAAGCAGATAACGCTTCTTCTTTGCTAGTATTGTTTGATGGAAGTGAAACTTCGTCCATTCCGTGGACTTTCAAAATCTTGTCTTTTAAATCCAAAATCACACGTTGTGCGGTCTTGGCCCCAATACCCTTTACGGATTGGATTTGCGCTACGTTTTCAGAAGCAATCGCATCCATCACCTGATGGGGAGAAAGTGACGAAAGCATGGTCCGTGCCGTGCTCGAACCAACCCCCGAAACCGATATCAACAAACGAAAAATCGCCCGCTCGGATTGTTCCATGAATCCGTATAACGTATGGGCATCTTCTTTGATTTGAAGATGGGTATAGATTCGGAGATGCTCGTTATCACCAATCAATGAAAACGTATGGAGGGAAATGTTTACATAATAGCCTACTCCATTGCATTCTACCACCACGTAGGTTGGGTTCTTTTCAACGAGTTTTCCGCTAAGATGTGTTATCATGGTAAGTTGTTTTTCTATTCGCCCATTTTGGCGCGTTTCCGTTTTTCTCTTTCTTGGGCGTCAATGACCGCAACGGCCGCCATATTCACCATTTCGTCAACACTGGCACCCAATTGCAAAATATGGGCTGATCGCCGCAAACCAACCATAATAGGTCCGATGGAATCTGCGTTGTTCAGTCCTTTCAAAAGCTTGTAGGTGATGTTTGCGGATTCCAGGTTGGGAAATATAAGGGTATTCACTTTTCTGCCCGATAGCTTGGAAAACGGAAAGTTGTTGTTACAGAGTTCTTGGCTCAAGGCAAAATCCGTTTGAATCTCACCATCCACAACCAAATCGGGGTTCCGTTCATGCAAAATGCGCACCGCTTCCTTTACCTTTAGCGCGTTGGGGTGTGTGGATGAGCCGAAATTGGCGTAGGATAACAAGGCCATTACCGGACTGAACCCAAAAGTAGCCGCCACTTTAGCGGTCATTTCGGCAATATCTGCCAATTCCTCCGCATTGGGGTCAATGTTAATAGACGTATCTGCCAAGAACATCGGTCCCCGTTCAGTAATCATAATATTTACCGTTGAAGCATTTTTAACTCCTTTGGCACGACCCAAAACTTCAAAAACGGGTTTCAATACCTTAGGATAAGCTCTGGAATAACCAGAAATCATTCCATCTGCATCACCTTCCAATAGCATCATGGCGCCAAAATAATTTCGTTTGCCCATATTAATGCGAGCGCTGTATTGGGTTTCGCCCTTTCGCTTTCTGGATTGCCATAAATTCATGGCATACTTCGTTCGCATCGCCTTCGATTCTTCAGAACGTGGGTCAATAATGGGTACCTCAGCATCAAAGTCCAGTTCTTTCTTCAGCTTTTCAATCGTAGCACGGTTCCCTAGCAAAATTGGTTGGGCTATGCCCTCGTCATGCACAATCTGGGCTGCTTTCATTACGTCGAGCAACTCTGCTTCGGCGAAAACGATTTTCTTGGGATTCATCCGAGCCCTATTGTGGAGCAAACGCACCACCTTGTTGTCGTTTCCAGACCTTTGGTATAGCTCCTCTTCGTATTTTCCCCAATCCTGAATAGGCAGTTTGGCGACACCACTCTCCATAGCTGCTTTTGCTACGGCTGGAGGAATCTTGGTTATCAATCTTGGGTCGAAAGGTTTCGGAATGATATAATGTTTCCCGAAGGTCAAGCGAGTCATATCGTAAGCAATATTGACTTGCTCGGGAACAGGTTCTTTGGTCAAATCTGCCAATGCCTGGACCGCAGCCATTTTCATTTCCTCATTAATCTTGGTTGCACGAACATCCAGTGCTCCTCTAAAAATAAAGGGAAAGCCCAACACATTGTTTACCTGATTGGGGTGGTCTGAACGCCCCGTGGCCATGATGATATCGTCACGAGTACTACAGGCCAAGCCGTATTCAATTTCAGGGTCCGGATTCGCCATGGCAAAAACAATAGGGTCCTTCGCCATGGATTTTAACATTTCAGGACTCATGATATTCGCAATGGATAACCCGATAAAAACATCAGCATTTTCCATAGCCTGCTCAAGCGTGTCAATTTTTCGAGCCGTGGCAAATTCTTTTTTCTCTTTGGTCAGATTTTCCCTATCCAATCGAATAACACCTTTACTATCGAGCATAACGATATTCTCCGCTTTTGCGCCAAAGGCTTTGTACAAACGCGTGCATGATACCGCGGCGGCACCAGCACCGCTAACCACAATGCGAACCTCCTCCATCTTCTTTTTCGCCAACTCCAGCGCATTCAGCAATGCGGCAGCAGAAATAATGGCCGTTCCATGCTGGTCGTCATGCATCACGGGAATATTTAGCTCTTCTTTCAGCCGTCTTTCAATTTCAAAGGCTTCTGGAGCTTTGATATCTTCAAGATTTATCCCTCCGAAAGTTGGAGCAATGGTTTTTACGGTTTCAATGAATTTGTCCACATCCTTAGTGTCCAACTCAATATCGATTCCGTCGATATCCGCGAAAATCTTGAACAAAAGACTTTTACCTTCCATTACAGGTTTGGAGGCTTCTGGGCCAATATCCCCCAATCCCAATACCGCTGTTCCGTTTGAAATTACCGCAACAATGTTCCCTTTGGCGGTATACTTGTAAACATCGTCCTTGTTTTTTTCAATCTCCAAACAAGGCTCTGCAACACCTGGCGAATACGCCAAAGCGAGGTCTCGCTGTGTAGAATAAGGTTTGGTTGGGATTACCTTGATTTTGCCAGGTTGGGGTTTGGCATGGTACAAAAGCGCCTCTCGCCGTTGTCTTTCTTTACTCATGTTCTCGCATTGAAGTTGTAAATGTAGGGATATCCTAGGGCCTACTACAAACAAAAAGACGCCAGATATTGGCGTCTTTTTAAATTCGATTCTATCCCATTACCAGAAGTAGCCCACGATTATAGTGGTTATTACCAGCAATATCATGGCCAAATAGCGATAATTCTTATACCAGGGCAGTGCTTTGAGCTCTTCGGTTTCTTCCGAGAACATACTTTTCTTATAGGTATACTCTGCAACCTTCGCTTCATCGGGAAGGCCTGTTGTTAAACTGACCACAATATGGGTGATGATGCTAATGACAAAAAGCAAGTTTGCTTTGGCCAAGAAGTGGAATTCATTTAGGTAAGGTGAGATGTCATAACTGGCGGAAAGAATCATGAACAAAGCACAAACACCGCCAACTAAAAGGCTTACAAAAGCACCATTCGCATTGGCACGTTTCCAGAACAGTCCCAAAATAAATGCGGAAACCACTGGTGGGCTCGTGAATGCGATTACCAGCTGCAGATAACCCCAAAGCGAATCACTTACCTTTTCAATAAACGGTACCCAAAGGGAAGCCAGAGCTACCAAAATTAAAGTGGCGATTTGGCCAGCTCGAACTAATTGCTTACTCGTCATTTGTGGGCGAAGTTGTTTTACAAAATCCATAGTAATTAAAGTGGACGCTGAATTAAACGTAGCGGAAACCGAAGACATCATTGCTGCAAGTAAACCAGCTACCACAAGACCCAAAATTCCGGTTGGCAATAATTGGAACAACAATACCGGATAGGTCAAATTCGGACAATCTTTCAAATTGGTACACATACCGCCATCCGCTAAGGGATAATTCAAATTGGTGATATCGAGCGTACTAAAAAGTAATAAGGCCAATACGCCTGGTACTACCATAATGAAAATTACAGGAAGCTTCAAAAGCCCCGCAAAAAGGGCTCCCCAACGACCATGGTTCAAATCTTTGGCCCCCAATACACGCTGTACCATAAATTGGTTGTTGGCCCAGAAGTAAAATCCTAGCAAAGGCACACCGGTTAAAAGGCCCCACCAGGGCATGAACTCGTCATTGTTGGGCCGAACCAAACTAAAGGCTTCAGAGGAATTCTGTGGAATAAACTTTCCTTCCGCGGCCCGACTCCCAAAATCCACACTACCAGAAGCCAAAGCAGAATCCAGACTCGACATCATTTTACCCCAACCGCCGCCGAGCTCTTCAAAAGCGAAATAGGTAAGCAGGCACGAACCGATAATCAACAGGACCGCTTGAATTACCTCGGTTTGAATTACCGAATTCAATCCGCCTGGAATGGTATAGGCTGCCGCTGCAATGGCCAATCCTATGATAATATATGTTGAGCTAACGTCAGGAAACAAAAGTTTCAACACAATACTACCCACATAAAGTCCCGCCGCCGTGTCCACCAAAACATTTCCAACAATGGTAATAAGGGAAAAGTAGTAACGGGATCGTTTATCGTAGCGCCTTTGCATGAATTCGGGCATGGTATAAACGCCTGATTTCAAATAAAACGGCAAGAAGAAGATGGAGAAAAAGATAAGTATGACCACCGCATACCATTCGTAGTTGTATACATTGATGTTGGTTTGGAACCCATCTGAAGCCAAACCGACCAAAGTAGAACTGGAAATATTCGCCGAGAACAAGGCGATTCCCACAATAGGCCAGGTCATGGTTCGACCTCCCAGAAAATAATCTTCTGAACTGCTACGCTTTGATTTTGATATTCCGTAAATGATGATTCCGACCAAATAGACCAGAATCACGACCACGTCAAGGGTTTGTAATCCACTCATGGTTTTCCTGATTAAGTTTAGTTAGTTGTAGTTGTAAACCTAGAATTCGTTATTGCTAAAACGAAGGCAAGTATTTTGAGAATCCTCTAGTTTAGAACCTTTCCGAATATAGTATTTTTAATTTTTCCTTAAAAAAAACTTAACATGAAATAGTAGAAGGTGGGTTACGCAAACGTTGTAGTAGCCCTTATGATTTCAAAAACCGAATATTCCGTTGCAAGCCCGAGAACTTGGTTCGCTTCACGGCCGACTTCTTGAAAAGGGTCTGAAAAAGTTCTTCGGTGATGTCCTCCCAATCCTCTTTTTGCATGGATAACAACTCAGAATGGGGCTCAAACAAAGGCTCGCGATGGGGTTTTGAAAAACGATTCCAAGGACACACATCTTGGCATACATCGCAACCAAACATCCAATCGTCAAATTTTCCATGCATCTCTGTGGGAATCTCATTTTTCAGTTCTATCGTAAAGTAGGAAATACATTTGCTGCCATCGACCACATAAGGTTCTACTATGGCTTCCGTTGGACACGCATCAATACAAGCAGTACATGTACCACAATGGTCTGTGGCTGGTGTATCGTATTCCAAATCCAAATCCACAATCAGTTCCGCAATGAAGTAAAATGAACCTACTTGCTGGGTGAGCAGGTTACTATGCTTGCCCATCCACCCCAAACCACTTTTTGCTGCCCATGCCTTGTCCAATACGGGAGCTGAATCCACAAAGGCTCGCCCATGTACCTCTCCAATATTTTCTTGAATGGAATGTAATAGGGTTTTTAATTTCTCTTTGATTACAAAGTGATAGTCCTTGCCATAAGCATATTTGGATATTTTGTAGGATTCCGAATTTTGCTGCTCTTCCGGATAATAGTTCAGTAACAAAGAGATAACGGATTTGGAACCTTCAACCAGCTTTGTGGGGTCAAGCCGTTTGTCAAAATGATTCGCCATATAAACCATTTCGCCATGCATGTTGTTGTTGAGCCACTTTTCCAATCGGGGTGCTTCTTCTTCCAAAAAACCAGCTTTCGAAATGCCGCAAGACAAAAACCCAAGGCGTTTCGCTTCAGACTTTATAAAGTGGGTATGATTTTCTATTGGATTCATTGGTCACGCTGAGCGCAGTCGAAGCGCTAATCTTATTGTGGCTGATATTTATGGTGAGAAGCGTTTCTACATTCAGAAAAAACTTGAAGTTTATCAAAATCTTTTCTGATAAGCGCTTGTTTTTTAGCCCTGCTCCAACCTTTAAGTCTCTTTTCGAAGTATATGCCTTCGATGACATCATCAAACTCTTTACAATATTCCAAAACTACAGGCCTTCTTTTAAAGGTATAGCTGTACCTATTGTTTCCTGATTGATGCTGTATGAAACGCTCAACTAGATTGTTCGTTATTCCTGTATAATACGAATCATCCTTGCATCTCAAAATGTAAACATAATACGTGTACATAAAGCTAAATATAAACTATCTCGCTCTTCTGGGCTTCGACTGCGCTCAGCCTGACTTAGCGCCCCGAAAAAATAAGTTTGACTTCCTTAGGCTTTAAGGTAATCAATGGATTGATATCCAAAGCGTCCATAGAGGTGGATATTTTGAATCGCTTCAGTATTTCGGCTATGACCAGAACCATCTCATAGTGGGCGAAAGTGTTTCCGATACACATTCTTGGACCGGCGCCAAAGGGATAATAGTAGCCCCCAAGTTGTTTCATGTCCCTATCCAAAAACCTTTGAGGGTCAAACCTTTCAGGGTCTTCCCAAAACGATTTGGTTCGGTGCAACTCAAAAATAGAAAGCAATACCAACGTTCCTTTCTCAAGTACTGTCCCGGCAACTTCTGTTTTTTCCAATGAAACGCGGTCTATCACGTAAACCGGAGGGAAAATACGCATCGCTTCCTTAATCGTAGCGATAATCCACTCCATTTTGGAAAGGTTTTGCAGTCCATCCGAAGCATAAAATGTTTCCACTTCCTCAACCAAATGCTTCTGAAGGTTCTCATCCTGGGCAATAAAATACAACGTAAAAGCAAGGGCATTTGCGGTAGTCTCATGCCCTGCCGTAAACAAAATCATTACCTCATCAATCAATTGCCTTCGGGGCATTGGTGCGCCATCCTCATACGTGGCGGCCAACAATACATCCAAAAGGTCCTCTCCCGCCCCTCCATCTCGACTTCTTTTTTCAATTAAGAGGTTCAACAAATCCTGGGCTTCTTTCGAAAAGTCCAAATGTTTGCGAGTCTGTCCCGTAAGGTCGAACCACCACGTTAGGTAGGGTCTTCGCATTTCCCGAACCAACATATTCTGATTGATTTCGGTAATTTCTTTTAGTCGGTGCATCGTAGCGCTGATGTCACTTTTACTAAAGAGACTTTTCGCAACCACCTGAAACGCCAAATCACCCATTCGGGCATGGACGTCTTGCGGAACATCCTTTTCAATTTGCTCCAATTCCTGTTGGATAGTTGACTGGATAATGGGCAAAAGACGCTGCACATGAGAAGCTTTAAAAGCGGGTTGAATCATCTTTCGATGTTTGCGCCAATGCTCCCCTTCTGCGGTTAGCAGCCCCTTACCTATGTATTTAGCCAAATCTTTGGTTTGCAATTTTGACTTTTCAAAAGCCCTATGCTGCTTTTGGAGAATTTGTTTGACCCAAACAGGGTCACGGCTAAAGATTACTTTTCCTTCCCCAGGAATAGAGATTCTAAAGGTATCTCCTAGTTTTTCAAAGTTTTCGCGATGAAAGGGAAGCGGATTTTCCAGGATGCGTTTACTGTTGGCAAAAATCTTTCGGGAAGGAACATGTGGTAGGTTTTTCATGAAAACAAACCCGCTTGATTTCCTCCTTTGACTTTGCCCAAATGCCGGTAGGCCAATTCGGTGACCTCCCTTCCTCGTGGCGTGCGCATGATGAAGCCCTGTTGAATCAAAAACGGTTCATAGACCTCTTCAATGGTCTCTGCACTTTCTGAAACAGCTGTGGCCAAAGTGGTAATTCCTACCGGCCCACCTTTGAATTTATCGATGATGGTACTCAAAATTTTATTGTCCATTTCATCCAACCCATGAGCATCTACATTGAGTGCTTTTAAACCGAATCTGGAAATCTCCAAGTCAATATTTCCATTTCCTTTGATTTGGGCAAAATCGCGTACCCTGCGCAAAAGCGCGTTACAAATCCTAGGGGTACCCCGGCTTCTTCCGGCAATTTCAATAGCCGCATCGTTGGTAATGGAAACTTTAAGAATATCGGCGCTTCGCTCCACAATAGTGGATAACAATTCGGTATTGTAGTATTGCAATCGACTTTGAATACCGAAACGGGCACGCATCGGTGCTGTTAACAGACCAGAACGGGTTGTTGCGCCAACTAGGGTAAAAGGACTCAGATTGATTTGGACGGTTCGGGCGTTGGGCCCAGTTTCAATCATGATATCAATTTTATAGTCCTCCATAGCCGAGTACAAATACTCTTCTACAATAGGGCTCAAACGATGAATCTCATCAATAAAAAGCACATCGCGTTCGTCCAAATTGGTTAGGAGTCCTGCCAAATCTCCGGGTTTGTCCAATACCGGACCAGAAGTAATTTTTATCCCCACACCAAGCTCATTGGCCAAAATATGCGCTAGGGTGGTTTTTCCCAGTCCAGGAGGACCGTGAAAAAGGGTATGATCTAAGGCTTCCCCTCGAAGGTTTGCTGCTTGCACAAAGACCTTTAAATTCTCTAGAACCTGTTCCTGTCCTGTAAAATCATCAAAGTTTACAGGCCGCAAGGCTCTTTCAATATCCAACTCTTCTGAAGAATAGTTTTGGGGATTCGGGTCTAGGTTCTCATTCATACCAAAACAAATATAATTGAAAAAAGCGCCAAACAGGAATGTGGAATGCCCCAACGCATTTTAAGTGTTTCGCCGTAACTTAGTAGAAAATCAGCACTAGTTTAGAAGCATATGATTGCTACGACGTATACCACGGGCGTTTTACAATATATTCCTTTGTTTTATGTGATTTGGTCGGATGATTTGCTCTCCGCCTCTGAAATTTCAGTAGTCAAGACCCATCTGGAAGAGGATGAATCCTTGGACGCAGCGGACCGTGACCTCTTATCGCAATGGTTGAATCGAAAATCACCTCCTTCCGATGAAGAATTCAAAAAATGGAAGCAGTTGATCGCCAAAGCGAATATCAAACTTGTTGAAAGTGACACCTATCCTTTGTCCTCCCTTAGCGAGCGATTGGTCAAAACTATAGATGACACATACGCTACCAATTCACATCTACAAGCAATCGAGTTGAACTTGGGTATTCAACCCAATCACTACAATTATCTCTTTGATATTGAGGTAGAGCACGAATTACAGTCCAGTCGTTACAGTGCCAAAGCCATTGATGATTTGCTCTTGGGTGAACAGAAGGCTATTCTTTCCAAGTTTAGAGACTTCTTGAACCAAAAGCTTTTTCGATGGGAAACACTTCGGGACAAAGACGTATTTCGCCAAAAGGTATTGGAGCAGGTTTCTTTATTGGGCAAATCAGGATATGGCGCATGGGGCTATCCGGAAGCATATGGCGGGAAAGATGATATGTTGGGATATGCTGGCATTTTTGAGCACCTTATGTATGTAGATGGGAGTCTTGCCGTAAAGTTTGGGGTACAATACGGTCTTTTTGGAGGAAGCGTACAAAAACTCGGAACCAAAAAACACCATGACCAATATTTGAAAACATCCGGCGAAGCCTCTTTACTAGGTTGTTTTGCCATGACGGAAACAGGGCACGGCTCCAACGTAAGAGGCATCAAAACCACCGCCACCTACCATCAGGAAACAGATTCTTTTATTATCCATACCCCTGGAGAAAACGATAACAAAGAGTACATCGGAAACGCAATGCATGCCAAAATGGCTTCGGTGTTCGCGCAGCTTATCGTAAACGGAAAAAACGAAGGCGTTCATGCCTTGTTGGTTCCCATCCGCGACGAAGCAAATAAAGTATTACCTGGTATCACCGTTGCCGACAACGGCTATAAACTGGGTTTGAATGGCGTCGATAATGGCAAAATTTGGTTCAATCAGGTTGGCGTGCCCAGAGAGAACCTTTTGGACGAATATGGTAGTGTTTCCGAAGCCGGGGTGTATTCATCGCCTATCAAAAATCCGAACAAACGGTTTTTTACCATGCTGGGAACCCTTGTGGGTGGCAGAATTTGTGTAGCCCAAGGCGCATTAGCAGGCGCAAAAGTTGCACTGACCATTGCGGTTCGGCATAGTTTGCAAAGAAGGCAGTTCAATGATAGTATCAAAATCCAAGAAGACCTTATCATGGACTATCCTTCACATCAAGTGCGCTTGACCCCAGCAGTAGCGAGTGCTTACGTCTACCATGCAACCTTGAAAAAACTAATGGCCGACTACAGTCAAAATACCTCTGATGATATGCGCCAGATTGAGACCCAAGTCGCTGGTTTGAAATCCATGATTACGTGGTTCTCCAATGCTGCCATTCAGGAATGCCGTGAAGCCTGCGGAGGGAAAGGCTATCTTTCGGAAAACCGTTTAGGGGATTTAAAAGGGGATGTAGATATTTTCACCACTTTCGAGGGGGATAATACCGTATTGTTGCAATTGGCCGCCAAAGGCGTTTTATCCGATTTTAAGGCCGAATTCAATAGTTCAGGATTTGCTTCAGTACTCAAATTATTGAAATCCCAATTGGCTGATAAGTTGAATACCATCAATCCCATGTACGTGAACAAGGTGGATGCGGACCATTTGTACAATCCGAAATTTCATAAGCATGCTTTTGACTATCGTACACGCCGACTGACCTATACTTTGGCCATGCGGATTCGGGATTATATAAAAATTGGAATCCCTGCCTATCAGGCGTTCTTGAAAGTACAAACCCATCTGATTGCTTTGGGTAAAGCGTATAGCATTGAGTTGGCTTATTCTATTTTTATGGAATTTTGCGAGACGGTCGAAGACCCCGAATACAAGGCCTTGTTTACAAAACTAGGATGCCTATTCGCGCTGCATCATATCAATGATGATGCAAGATGGTTTTTGGAACAGGGCTATATCGGAAGTACCAAATCCAAGGTGATTCGACAACGTGTAGAACGTTTGTGCACCGAGCTACGACCCCATATTGGGGTATTGGTGGATGGTTTTGGGATTCCAGACCATTGCATGACCGCGCCAATAGCGCGATAATCAGTCCGAATCTTTTTTCAACAGTTGGGAGGTATTCAGAAATTCCTCAATGGTAATTTTGGGATTTCCATAAAGGAGCATTCTAGCATTTCCTTTGGACGACAAGACCAATTCGCGAAAAGCATACAAGCGCACTTGCGCATCGTTGTCCATCATTACTCGAACGGAACCAGCCTCCATCTTTTCCCCTTTGTATTTCGCGTTGCCCGTTACCTCCAATGCCATCCTATCCGAGGTGCCTTGAAAAGTTAAACTGCTATTGGCTTCAACGGAAACTGTGTTCGACTCGGTCACGGCGTACATATAAGACTCCGCGCGCTTGGCCAAGCGAACGTTCAACGAATCGACATCAAGGTTAAAGTCTGCCTTGGCGCTATCTTCCAAGTTGATGTCTGCTACTCCGGCACTCACCTGCAAATCCAATCTTGAAGCGCCAAACGCATCCACAAATAGGGCATCCGTAGCGATTTGTTCTTTCGACACCACGCTACCTTCTTTCACAGATAAAGCAGAGAGTTCAACATATTCTATCGTTATCTCGAGTTGTTTCTTCGAAGACACATCGTAAAAAGATGAAATGACCAAGGTGCTATCCTCCACTTTGAACTTGTAAATATCGATAAGGTTGTCATCTGCAACGATGGTATACCCAGGCCCAAAGGATTTTTTTAAGGTAATGTCCATATCGCTATTCAATTGAATGGCATTAAAAGGAGGCAATTCTTGTTTGACTTCAGTTACCACCCGGCTCCCCTTTATTTTAGGTTTGCGTTGCGAGAAGGCCATAACTGGCAGCAAAAGCGCCAAAAGAAGATATGAGGTTTTCACGTTTTCCGTATTGAAGGTTACTTAAAGATATTACAATTATCGAACCAAAACGAACTGGCGTGCTATCCACAAAAAAACCCATCGTTTCCGATGGGTTTTTAATTTTATCTGTAGGGAACCTAATGGTTCAACTCTTCTTCGTTGTCTTGGAGTGGAATGTTCTGAGGAACGAAGTCCTGTCCTTGAATGATGTACTCGCCGTTTTCATAGGTCTTACTGTAATCATAAGCCCAACGATGTACTTCAGGAATCTTTCCAGGCCAGTTGCCGTGCATATGCTCTTGTGGGGTGGTCCATTCCAATGTATTGGATTTCCATGGATTTTGAGGTCCTCTTTTTCCATAGAAAATACTAGACACAAAATTGTAAACAAAAACTAGCTGGGCCGCCGCCGCAATGATAGCAAATACGGTCATTAAAATTTGGACGTTGGTCAACTCATCAAACATTGGGAAAGCGGTGTTTTGGTAGTACCTTCTTGGGACACCTGCCATACCGACGAAGTGCATCGGGAAGAATACTCCATAAGCACATATTGCCGTAATCCAGAAGTGGACATAGCCCAAATTCTTGTTCATCATACGACCTTGGAACATTTTGGGGAACCAGTGGTACACCCCAGCAAACAAACCGTACAAGGCTGAAATACCCATTACCAAATGGAAGTGGGCTACCACGAAGTACGTATCGTGAACATTGATATCCAACGTACTATCCCCTAGTATAATACCTGTTAAACCTCCAGTGATGAAAGTAGATACCAAACCTATTGAAAACAGCATCCCCGGATTCAACTGGAGATTCCCTTTCCAAAGGGTGGTGATGTAATTAAAAGCTTTTACTGCGGAAGGAATGGCAATCAAAAGGGTGGTAAACGTAAATACAGACCCTAAAAATGGATTCATTCCGGAAATAAACATATGATGCCCCCATACTATTGTAGATAGGAAAGCAATGGCCAAAATAGAAGCTACCATTGCACGGTATCCGAAGATAGGTTTCCTGGCGTTCGTGGACATTACCTCCGAGGTAATACCCAAGGCAGGCAACAATACAATGTATACCTCTGGGTGACCCAAAAACCAGAATAAATGCTCGTACAGTACGGGTGAACCTCCTTGGTAGTGTAGTACTTCTCCTTGAATGAAAATATCAGACAAGAAAAAAGATGTACCAAAACTTCTGTCCATAATCAGCAACAAGGCTGCGGAAAGTAATACCGGGAAGGAAATGACACCGATAATCGCCGTTACAAAGAACGCCCAAATCGTCAATGGCAAACGCGTCATCGACATTCCTTTGGTTCTTAAGTTGATAACGGTTACGATATAGTTCAAAGAACCTAAAAGGGATGAGGCAATGAAAATCGCCATGGATACCAACCACAAAGTCATACCCGCTCCAGAACCTGGTTGTGCCATAGGCAAGGCGCTCAAAGGTGGATAAATCGTCCAACCTGCAGCTGCTGGCCCCGCCTCAACAAAAAGTGAAATCACCATGATGACTGAAGACACGAAGAACAACCAGTATGATACCATGTTCAAAAATCCAGAAGCCATATCACGTGCACCAATTTGCAATGGAATCAACAGGTTACTAAAGGTACCACTCAAACCGGCCGTCAATACGAAGAATACCATGATGGTACCATGAATGGTTACCAATGCCAGATAAATGTCAGCATCCATCACCCCGTCAGGAGCCCATTTACCCAAAAGCGCTTCAAAAACAGGGAAAGATTCTCCTGGCCAAGCCAACTGCATTCTGAACAATAAGGACATGGCGATTCCGATGAATCCCATGATAAGTCCAGTGATAAGATATTGCTTGGCAATCATCTTATGGTCTTGACTGAAGATGTATTTCGTTATGAAAGTCTCTTTATGATGGTGATGTCCATGATCATCATGAGCATGGTCTTCCGTATGGGCTGGTGCATGTGCTGTTACCGACATAACCTAAATTTTTAATCTAAACATTCTTTTTCTAGCGCTATTGTTAAGGATTGGACGTTACCATATCTTCAAAGGTAGATTGTTCTTCCAACCACTTATTGAATTCTTCTTCAGTCTCCACGATAATCTTCATTTGCATATTATAATGCGAAGTACCACAGATTTTATTGCAAAGTAATACATAATCGAATTCCCAAGGGTCTGAATTCGGTTTTCCTTCAGCTGCCCATTGCGCTCGAATTGTATTCGTTCGTTTTACTTTTTCTATTACATCCGGGTTCAATCGGATTTCCTCGGTAGTTACCGTTGGCGTAAAAGAGAATTGGGTAACCATACCAGGAACACAGTTCATTTGGGCTCTAAAATGCGGCATGTACGCAGAATGCAAAACATCTTGAGATCGCATTTTGAAATTCACTTTTCTACCAACAGGTAAATGCAATTCCTTAACGATAACATCATCTGCTGCGTTCGGGTCCGCTTCGTCCAGACCCAAGACGTTGGCACGGTCAATATCGATCAATCGTACACTGGCATCTCCCAATACATTATCCGTACCGCCATAGCGTGCCGTCCAATTGAACTGTTGTGCGTATAATTCAACAATCAAGGGATCATCGTCTTCGTTGACGTCCATAATGTTCGTCCACGTATAAAGACCCCATAAAATAAGACCCGCCAGCACAATTACTGGAATAATGGTCCATATAAACTCCAAGCGGTCGTTGTCAGCAAAAAATAAGGCCTTTTTTCCTTTTTCACCGCGATACTTGTATCCAAAATAGTGCAATAACGCTTGCGTAATCGTTTGTACAAAGAAAATGATGGCAAAGGACACCCACATAAGTTGGTCATACTCGGCACCATGGTCGGAAGAGGCATCTGGCAATAATACCTTAGTATATTTTGCAAAACTGAAGATGGTAATACCATAAATGAAAATCAAGAATCCAAACAAAAGGTAACCATTGTACTTGTTATCGGAGTCAGAAGCGACTTCGGTGGTTTCCACTTGAAGTTGGGATAATTGAAAAATCTTAGTCAGTTGCCAAATGGCAATGGCTATCAGTACTAAAACAGTTAACATTAATAATGCGGTCATCTCTTCTCTCTAAGACTTAATCCAAATTAATAGTGAAATTGTCGACTCTCTTCCAAAAACGGGTTCCGTTTGGGTTGCAAAGGTGCTTTTGTCAAAGCAGTGAACACCCAGAACGTGAATAACCCTCCAAAAAACAATATGCCTCCAATCTCTGGGATACCCAATCCCCATTGATTTCCAACCGTTGCTGGCATTACCATATTGAATATATCGAGATAATGCCCGAACAAGACAATAATTCCAGTCATGATAACAAACCAATTCAAACGTTTATAATCACTATTCATCAATACCAACAGCGGGAATATGAAATTCAAAACCAACATACCAAAGAAGGGTATTTTGTAATCTTGAAAACGAGCGACATAATAGGTTACCTCTTCAGGGATGTTCGCATACCATATCAGCATAAATTGGGCAAACCACAGGTACGTCCAGAAAATACTGATACCGAACATGAATTTCGCTAAATCATGGATATGACTATCATTGACTTCGGTGAGATATCCTTTGGATTTTAAATAAATCGTGACAATGGCGATAGTAGTAATACCCGAAACGAACATGCTCGCAAATACATACCAACCAAACAGGGTGCTGAACCAGTGAGGGTCCAAACTCATAATCCAATCCCAAGACATCATGGATTCCGTTACCAAATAGAATACCAAGAAACCTGCGGACCATCTAAAATGTTTTACAAAGTTCTTATTATCGTCCGCTTCATCTTGAGCTAAGGAAAGTCTTCTTGAAAGTTCCCGATAAAAAATCCAACCCCCTAAAAAGAACAACGCTCTCAATAAAAAGAAAGTTGGGTCTAAGTACCCTTTTTTACCTTGTAATAACGCATCGTGCGCAACAACATCTTCATCCATCCATACAAACATATGGTTCATGTGCAACACGGATAGCGTAAGAATTACAAAAACAATGATTCCTCCAGGAACAAGATAGGCGGTAATGCCTTCCATAACCCTAAATAGAATAGGAGACCAACCGGCTTGTGCCGCTCTTTGGATGGCATAAAAGGCCAATACGCCCAACGAAATCATAAAAAAGAAAAAGGCTGCTACATACAAGGCTGCCCAAGGGCGATTTTGCAATTGATGCAGAAGGTGTTCGTAATGCGCGGCGCCATGGTCTTCCCCATGATGTCCCGATGGATCACTGTGGGCAGTATTTCCATGTTCCGCAGCGTTGTCATGCGTATCCGCTTTTGCTTCATGGTGCTGTGCTTCTTCGGCATGATGGTCGTTTGCTTGGTGGGTGTCGCTTGCCTCTTGATAAGCAATAGCATGTCCTCCACCCTGACCACCATGGTCGGCGGCACCATGTCCTTCGTGTCCATGACCATCACCATGGGCAGCTTCGTAAGCCTTAGCTTCCTCAACGGTCGAAGGTGCGGAAATAAATCCTATGGCCAAAAGCGTAAACCCCAACGCCATGGCGATAAAAGAACCTATTTTAAGCGTATTTGTAAACGTATACATATTTTTTTGCTATCAATATTACTATTGTGCCAAGTCTGATTTTAACTTCATCACATACTCTGCAACCTGCCAAAGTTCTGTTTCATTTTCCATTTGGGATGCGTAGGAACCCATGGAATTTAGTCCATAGTACATGGTATGATATGTACTACCAACGGTAATGTTTCTTGCGGCGTCATCATAACTGGGTACCCCTAATATTTTTTCTCTTTTCACCAGTGTTCCCTGCCCTTTTCCCTTAGCTCCATGGCAGATGGCACAATAGATATCGTAAAGTTCTTTCCCTTTTGCCAAATTCTTTTCTTGGTTCAAGGAATCCAAAGGACTTGGTTGCAAACGCGCCAACTCTTTTCCTTCTGGTGTATTGCCGAATTCATAAGGCAAGAATTCCCGTGAGATGGTATTGGGAACGGGCAACATGGCTTCTGTTCCTTGGGGGAAAAGACCATTATTCACCTGCTCATAGGTTTCATACCCTACGGGTTCGTACATATTCGGCATGTACTGATAATTGGGATTGTTTTTGTTGAAGCAAGCCGTTAAGCTTCCCAACAAGGCGAATCCCATAAGTACTTTACCAAAAGATTTTATCATTCTTTTATTTTTTTTTGGGAACATGTACTTCAACAGCACCGGTTTCCAATAATAATGTTTTAAGGGCTTCTTCATCCTTCCCTACCTCCACTTCAACCAGAAAGAGGTCATCTGTAGTTCGTACATCAGGATTCTCCGCTTCTTTGAACGGCCACATTCTACTTCTTAAATAAAAGGTAATCACCATCAAGTGTGCTGCAAAGAATACGGTCAACTCGAACATGATTGGAACGAATGCTGGCATATTATCCAAATAGCTAAAACTTGGTTTTCCCCCAATATCCTGAGGCCAGTCTTCTATCATGATATAATTCATCATCACTACCGACACCGTCAATCCCAAACAACCATACATGAATGCCGTAATGGCCAATCGTGTATGGGGCAACCCCATTGCTTTATCCAGTCCATGAACAGGAAAGGGTGTGTATACCTCTTCAATATGGTATTTTTCAGCACGCAACTTTTTTACGGCATGCATCAGCACGTCGTCATCATCGTATAATGCTTTGAATGTGGTGGCTGCCATATTATTTATCTAGATTAATGAAGGTCCTTGCTTGTCCCGCCCAATCATCGCGTTGCGCACGACCTGGAAAAGAACCTGTAATTCTATCCAACAAATTATATTCCCTCTCTGTCATTTTACTCACCTGAATGAATGAGAAAATACCCAGTTTATTCAATGTTTTTTCCATCAACGGACCGATACCCCTAACTTTTTTCAAGTCATCCGGGATTTGTTTTGCTTCATCAAAATCGCCGATTGCTCCCAACAATTGCAATACCGGAGCACCTGTGGTTTCCTCCTCCGTAACGGTCTCTTCTTCAGTTTCCTCAACTTCTTCTTCCACCTCAATAATTACTCCATTGGTAGGGGTCACGTATAGTGGTTTCCCCGCATCACGTAGCTTTTTAAATCGTTCTCCTGAAGACTTCAGGATAGATTTCACCTCCGCTTGGGCTATTACTGGGAAGGTTCTGGAGTACAACAAGAATAGCACAAAGAAGAATCCTATGGTTCCGATAAAGATTCCAATATCCACGAAAGTAGGAGAGAACATCGTCCAAGAAGAAGGAAGATAATCCCTGTGCAAAGAGGTTACGATAATCACAAATCGCTCGAACCACATCCCGATGTTCACCACAATGGAAATAAAGAAAGAGAACATGATACTGGTACGCAACTTTTTAGACCACATAAACTGTGGTGAGAATACGTTACAGGTCATCATCGCCCAATATGCCCACCAGTAAGGACCGGTAGCCCTATTCAAGAAAGCATACTGTTCGTATTCCACGCCGGAATACCACGCTATGAAAAGCTCCGTAATATAGGCGCAACCTACGATGGAACCTGTAATCATGATTACAATGTTCATCAATTCGATATGCTGCACGGTAATATAATTTTCCAGACTACACACCTTACGCATAATGATGAGGAGTGTATTCACCATGGCAAACCCTGAAAAAATCGCCCCAGCTACAAAATAGGGAGGGAAAATCGTGGTGTGCCACCCTGGAATTACCGAAGTAGCAAAGTCAAAGGATACAATGGTGTGTACGGAAAGTACCAGAGGGGTGGCCAAACCAGCCAAAACCAAAGAAACTTCTTCGAAACGTTGCCAATCCTTCGCTCTACCAGACCAGCCAAAACTCAAAAGGCTGTAAATCTTCTTTTGAAAAGGTTTAACCGCTCTATCCCGAATCATGGCAAAATCAGGCAGCAAACCTGTCCACCAGAATACCAGGGAAACGGATAAATACGTAGAAATCGCAAATACGTCCCAAAGCAAAGGAGAGTTGAAATTCACCCATAGCGATCCAAACTGGTTCGGAATGGGTAGAACCCAATACGCCAACCACGGACGTCCCATATGGATAATCGGAAATAGTCCCGCTTGTATAACAGAAAAGATGGTCATCGCCTCTGCTGAGCGGTTAATCGCCATTCTCCATTTTTGGCGGAACAGCAACAATACGGCGGAAATCAATGTTCCCGCGTGCCCGATACCTACCCACCATACGAAGTTGGTGATATCCCAAGCCCAGTTCACGGTTCGGTTAAGCCCCCAAACTCCAATACCCGTGGAAACGGTATAGACAATACACCCCAAACCCCATAAAAAAGCAACCAAAGCGATACTGAACACTATCCACCATTGCTTGTTTGCTTTGCCTTCCACAGGACGAGCAATGTCTAAGGTGACATCGTGGTATCTTTTGTCTCCTGTTACAAGGGGTCTTCTAATTGGCGCTTCGTAATGCGAGCCCATACGTTACGTTATTTTATTTGTTTCCTTATTAGCTATAGCTCCGTTATCCTTCATCTGTATTCCTCACTTTTACATGATAGAAAACATTGGGTTTCGTACCCACATGCTCTAGAAGATAATATGCTCTATCGTCTTCTTTCAATTCAGCGATTACGCTACCTTCCTCATTGATATCACCAAATCGCATGGCACCGGAAGAACATGCTGCCGAACAAGCACAAGCATCATTAAACTCACCTGCTGCAACTGGCCTGCCTTCTCTTTTTGCTTTCAAAATAATAGCTTGGGTAGACTGGATGCAGAAGGAACATTTTTCCATGACCCCTCTTGACCGAACGGTGACATCCGGATTGATGACCATTTTACCCAAATCATTGTTCATATTGAAGTCGAACTCGTCGTTGTTATTGTACAAGAACCAGTTGAACCTTCTCACTTTATAAGGACAGTTGTTCGCGCAATATCTTGTTCCCACACATCGATTGTAGGCCATATGGTTGTGCCCTTGTCGGCTATGCGCCGTGGCTGCCACGGGACAAACCGTTTCACAAGGAGCATGATTACAGTGTTGGCACATTACCGGCTGGAAGGCTACCTGCGGATTTGCAGATGGGTCTTCCATTTGACCAAAACCACCCAAGGAACCATTTCCTCCGAAAAGCCCGTCAAACCCGTCTTTTTTCTGATTATCTTCTTCAAATGTTTCTTCAGAAGAATAATACCTATCTATCCGTAGCCAGTGCATGTCGCGGGACAAACGCATTTCACGTTTCCCAACTACTGGCACGTTATTCTCGGCATGACAAGCAATAACACATGCGCCACATCCCGTACAAGCGTTCAAATCAATAGATAGATTGAAATGATGGCCTATGGTTCGGTCAAATTCCTGCCATAAATCCGCATCTGGTGAGGATACAGGAATTTCCTCATGATTCAAACTTACTTCCGGAACATGGTTCCACACACCTTTGTCTTTGGTATTAAAGATTTCAAGAGTGGTTTCCTTGATGATGTCTCCGCGACCCATTAAGGTTTTATGCAATTGCACGCAGGCAAATTCATGCATGCCCGGTGCTTTTTCAATAGTCACATTTTGGACATTGGAAAAATCCTTATATAACGCAAAGGCATTTACTCCCGTCGCCATTTCTTCTTGAACACCCGCCTTTCGCCCATATCCAAAAGAAAGTCCCACTGTGTTGGCCGCTTGGCCTGGTTGAATAATCACAGGTACATTTTCCAATGTGACTCCGTCAACAGCTACATTCACGTAGCTTCCATCAAGACCTCCATTGGCTACGTTTACATTTTCGAGTTCCCATTTTTCGGCATCTGCCTTGGAAACCGTGATGTAGTTGTCCCAAGAAACTCTTGAAATCGGATCTGGGAATTCTTGCAGCCAAGGGTTATTGGCTTGCTTTCCATCACCCATTCCAATTTTAGGATAAAGTAGCAATTCGACCTCTGGACCGGTAGCATTTACCAAGGAGCGAACTGCCGAGGTCAACGATACCATTTCTGAAGTTTGTGCTGTTTCTTCATTGGATTCTTCCACTACATCTTCAACAACAGGGGCAACTGTTTCATCTGAGAAAAGCACACTATTTTTTCCGCCCTCGAAAAATCCATCCTGTAGGGCCTTGTTCCAACTGGAACCATTTAGAATGGAACCATCCCAAGTTTCCCTAATGTAATCATAGTATGTGGTAGACGCACCCATCCAATTCAATAAGCACGTTTGGAATTGGCGCGTATCAAACAACTCTCGGATGGTGGGTTGCATCAAGGCATACTCGTCCTTTTTGAATTCGACATCACCCCAAGATTCCAAATAATGGGATGACGCTGCGACGTATTTTGAGGATTGTGCCGTTTCATCGTAGTTAAAAGCACTACATACCGACAAATCCACTTTGTCCAGACCTGAAATGAAGTCCTGTGCATTGGGCAAACTATAAGCTGGGTTTACACCATCCATGAGGAGCATGCCCACTTTCCCGGCATTCATATCCGCGACTAGTTTGTTTACCTTGGCCGTATTTCCTTGTCTTGTATACTTCGGTTTTTCAGCGTCAAATGCTTCACTGTGCAGCATTTTATTAATCGCCAAAACCACCATTTGGGCATTTATATCATCAAGACCGGTAACCACAACTGCTTTGCTACCTGCCTTTTTAATTTGTGTGGCAATCGCATCGACAGCAGCATCCACTTCAGAAGTACCTCCACCTACGTTACTGCCATTCAATTTGCCATATAATTTGGCCAGTGCAATTTTTTGCTGAGCGGTATTCATTGGAATCCGTTTATCGGCATTGGCACCGGATAAGGTCATGTTCCCTTCCAACTGAATATGCTTGGACATTTTTCCATTCTTGGGAATACGTCCTTTAGCGTAAGCACTATCATATCCTCCACCTTGCCAATCTCCTAAAAAATCAGCTCCAAAAGAGACGATAAGTTCCGCCTTTAAAAAATCATAGTCTGCCAATGCTCTTTCTCCATACATTTTGTTAAATGCCTCCAAAGCGGCATTTTCAGAAATGGCGTCGTATGTTATATGTTCTGAATTTGGATATTTCGAACGAAAATCAGTAATCAATCGTGTAGTGGATGGACTGGCATAGGTTTGCGTAAGCAGAACGATTTTTTTACCTGCATTGGCCAACGTCCCCAGTTTCGCGCGAACCGAAGCATCCAAAACATCCCAATCCACAGGCTCACCATCAGACATGGGACCTTGAATCCTTTTGCTATCGTAGAGCGATAACACGGAAGCTTGTACTCGGGCATTGGTAGTGCCATGCACCCCAGCTTCTTTGTTATTTTCAATTTTGATGGGTCGCCCTTCCCGTGTTCGAATCAACACACTGGCAAAATCATATCCATCAGCAATAGTGGTAGCGTAGTAATTGGCAACTCCCGGCACAATGATGTCGGGTTGAAAAACGTAGGGTAGGGATTTGTTGACAGGACCTTCACAAGCCGCCGCAGCCGCAGCCGCTGTACTGAAGCCAATATATTTCAAAAAGTCTCTTCTGTTCGTTGAAGAGTCTGCCAATGTTTCTTTGTCTCCCAAGAAATCATCAACAGGAATATGTTCCGTGAACTCGTTGTGTTTTAGCGCCTCAACAATGGAATCGTTCGGATTTAATTCCGCCTCACTTTTCCAATATTTTTTGTTTGATGCCATACGATATATCTCGAATTTCCTTCTTTATTAATAGTGACATTTTCCGCATTCCAAACCACCCATCATTGCGGCTGTCAACTCGGTCACACCATATTTTTTTGAAAGCTCGGCGTGAATCGCTTCATAGTACTCATTACCCTCAACCTTGATATTGGTTTCACGGTGGCAATTGATACACCATCCCATAGTGAGCGGTGAATACTGGTACATAATTTCCATTTCTTCTACGGGACCGTGACAGGTTTGGCATTCCACCCCTGCTACGGTTACGTGCTGCGAGTGATTGAAGTACGCAAAATCGGGCAAGTTGTGAATACGAACCCATTCAACGGGTTGCCCATCACCGGTATATTGTTGGGATTCTTCATCCCAGCCAACCGCTTTGTATAGTTTTTTGATTTCCCCTGTGTAGAACTCATTGGTGTATCCGTTGGCCAAATCTTCGGCAGTAGGTCCTTCGGGATTTCCCTTGTATTCGTAAATCGATTTGTGACAATTCATGCACACGTTCAGAGAAGGAATTCCAGAGTGTTTTGAAACCCGTGCGGAAGAGTGACAATATTTACATTCAATTTTATTGTCCCCGGCATGTATTTTATGAGAATAGTGAATCGGTTGTACCGGAGCATATCCCTGATCTACCCCAACCTGCATCATCCAGCCATACGCGTAATACGCACTGCCCAGCAATAGAAACACCACGGTAACCAGCACCAAGAATTGATTCTGTGCAAAAGCCCTCCATATAGGAATTCGCTTTTCGGTTTTTACCGTTTCGATTACCACACCATTGGCCTCTGCAATTCTGCGAAGGGTGCGGTTGACCAAAACCAACATCACCACAAGAAGTCCAAATACCAAAGCCAGAGCACCTAGAATCACCTCATTGGTTATACCAGAACTTGCCGTTGTAGCAACCGCGGCATCAGCTACTGCCCCTGTTGGTGCAGGTGGAGGCGGAGGTGGCGCGGCGGTATACGCTAAAATATTGTCGATGTCCGCATTGGACAGCGTAGGGAAAGCCGTCATTGCAGCCTGGTTGTATTCGTTATAAATTTTATTGGCGTAGGCATCCCCAGAAGAAATCATGCCCGCACTATTCTTAATCCAAGCGTACAGCCATTCCCTATCCAAACCTTCTTCTTCGGAAAGCCGCGTCTCGACATTGCCCAAGGCTGGACCGGTCATTTTTCGGTTCAGGGCGTGGCAAGCAGCACAATTTTGATTAAAGAGTTGTTTTCCTTTCGCAGGATCGCCTCCCGATGCAGCTTCTTCTGTTGTTTCGGCAGGAGCTTCGTCAGTGGCTTCTTCTTGGCCATAAAATGAAGTTGAAAAAAGCAGGAAAAAAAGACCTAGTAATGTTGGTAATAGATTGCGGTTAAAAACCTTTTTCATACTTACTATATTTCTTTCGGGACCTTTTGGCATAATTGTTTCGGTACGCTTTGTATACGCCCTACCAATCCCGTCAAAATCGTCAACAAAAATACGACATAGCACCATTTTTTAAAATCTTAAGAGATCTATAAATAGTAATTTATATTTGTTCTAAATAATTAGATTCAGGACTGTTTAACCTTTGATATGTTAACTTTACACACAAAATATTCTTTTCCAATGCGCAAAACGCTCAGAACCCTAATTTTATTGGCCCTTACAGCGATTTTTACCTGTTATGCACAGGCACAGGAGGGCAACATTACCATTGAACAAGATGCAAAAATTGAAAAATTGTTGGCTATGTATTCAACCGTGTATTCAAACACGGGATACTACCAAATTCAGGTGGGTTTTGGCAGTTATCAAAAGGCGCAAAATCTAAAAACAAGGGTCGAATCAGACTTTCCAGAATGGTACTCCAAGATTGAATTTGAATCGCCAACCTATCGTGTGCGATTGGGCAAATTCAAAACCAAATTGGAAGCTGAACGGAAATTTCTAGAGGTCCGGAAAAAGTATCCCGAAGCCATGCTCCTCAAACCAGAAAAGAAAATCGAATAAGATTTCGGTTTAGGTCTACAGCTTTTTCTTCACCGCTACTACTTGGAAGGCTTCTACGATATCACCCTCTTTGATATCATTGTAGTTTTTGACTTGTAGACCACAATCATATCCTTTGGATACTTCTTTCACGTCGTCTTTGAATCGTTTCAAGGAGGACAATTCACCTGTAAAAATTACAACTCCGTCGCGGATAAGTCGAATCTGTGAATTTCTAAAGACCTTACCACTGGTGACCATACATCCTGCAATGGTACCCACCTTCGAAATCTTGAAAGTTTCTCGAATTTCTGCGTTTCCAGTAACTTCTTCCTTGATTTCGGGCGATAACATGCCTTCCATCGCATCTTTCAAATCATTGATGGCATCATAGATAATCGAGTACATTCGGATATCGATTTCCTCTTTATCGGCGAGCATACGGGCATTCCCCATTGGCCTAACGTTAAAGCCGATTATAATAGCATCTGAAGCACTGGCCAAAAGCACATCCGACTCGGTAATCGCACCCACGCCTTTGTGAATGATGTTCACCTGTATTTCGTCAGTAGATAGTTTCTGGAAGGAATCGGTCAAGGCTTCCACAGAACCATCCACATCCCCTTTCAAGATGATATTGAGCTCTTTGAAGTCTCCCAAAGCAATACGTCTTCCTATTTCATCCAAGGTAATGTGGCGCTGCGTTCGTACGGATTGCTCACGTTGCAACTGCGAGCGTTTTGTCGCAATCTGTTTGGCTTCTCTCTCGTCATCCAACACATTGAATCTATCTCCAGCTTGTGGTGCACCGTCCAGACCAAGAATAGAAACTGGGGTCGCTGGTCCAACATTCTTGATATCTTTCCCACGCTCATCTTGCATGGCTTTTACTTTACCACTGCACGTTCCCGCTAAAACATAATCCCCAATTTCAATGGTACCCGCTTGAACCAAAACGGTGGACACATAACCACGGCCTTTATCCAAAAATGCTTCAACTACGGTACCAGAGGCCAGTTTATCTGGGTTTGCCTTCAATTCGAGCAATTCCGCTTCAAGCAAGACTTTTTCCAGTAATTCGTTAACCCCTTGACCGGTTTTGGCTGAAATATCGTGGGATTGGATTTTTCCACCCCAATCTTCTACCAAAAGGTTCATGGCAGCTAGACCTTCCTTAATCTTATCAGGATTGGCCGTAGGCTTATCAATTTTATTTATTGCGAACACGATAGGCACGGCAGCAGCCTGCGCGTGGCTAATCGCTTCCTTGGTCTGTGGCATGATATCATCATCCGCGGCCACTACAATTATCGCAATATCCGTAACCTGGGCTCCCCTTGCACGCATAGCAGTAAATGCTTCGTGACCTGGTGTATCCAAGAACGTGATTTTTTGACCATCATTCAGCGTCACGCCATAGGCGCCAATATGCTGTGTGATTCCACCACTTTCCCCTGCAATTACGTTTTCCTCTCGGATGTAATCCAGCAAAGAGGTTTTACCATGGTCTACGTGACCCATAACGGTAACGATAGGTGCTCTGGCTTTCAAATCTTCCGGAGCATCTTCTTCTTCCTCGATTGCCTCTTCGATTTCGGCCGTAACGAACTCTACTTCATAACCAAACTCCTCCGCCACAATAGACAGCGTTTCGGCATCAAGTCGTTGATTTAGGGTCACCATGATACCCAATGACATACAAGCGGATATGATATCCGTTGTGGAAACACTCATCATGGTAGCCATTTCGTTAACCGTAACGAACTCCGTGACTTTCAGGATTTTGCTTTCCAGCTCTTGTTGCTCGAGATCTTTCTCGGTCTGTTGCCTGTGTTGGTCACGTTTTTCCCTACGATACTTCGCTCCCTTTCCTTTATTCGTTTTACCTTGAAGTTTTTCGAGGGTTTCCCGTACTTGTTTTTGTACTTCTTCTTCGGTAGGCTCCACTTTAGGCGCCGTATTCCGTTGTCCTCCCCTTCTTTGGTTATTGCGGTTTCCGAATCGATCGTTTCCAGACTGGGTTTTGCTTACGATTCGCTTTCTACGCTTCTTTCTATCGTTGTTATTGTTGTTGCTCCCGTTGGGGCTAGCCGTTTCCTCCTTTTTCTTCTTTGGCTTCTCAAACTTGGAAAGGTCTATTTTGTCACCCGTTATCTTGGGTCCGGATAGCTTTTTGTACTGCGTTTTAATCGTTTCCGATTCTTGCTGTTCCTCCGCTGTCTCGGGTTGTTTTACTTCTTCTACAACCTCCGCTTTGGGTTCTTCCTTGGCTTCAGGCGATTTCTCGGCCACCTCGGCAACGGGTTGCGGTTCCACCACAGGTTTAACCTCTTCTTTTGCCTCTTCTACTACCTCTTCAACCTTGGGCTTTTCGGGTTTTTTGTCCAGCTCGATTTTACCAACCGTTTTAGGTCCAGAAAGTTCAGCTTTAGCCTTAATGACCTGACTTTCGGCATTTCGCTTTTCGCGCGCCAATCGCTTTTCTTCTTGTTCTTGCTCAATTTGCAAGCGAAGTGCTTCTTTCTCCTTTCTTTTTTCTTCCCCAACTTCTTTGGACGCTACCTTTTTGCTTTTGTCCGTTTGGAATTCATCCAAAAGCACTTGGTACACCTCATCGGTAATCTTGGTTGTAGGGCGCGCTTCGACATCATGGCCTTTTGAAGCCAAGTAGTCTACTGCCCTGTCCAATGAAATGTTGAGCTCCCTTAGAACTTTGTTAAGTCGTATTGTTGGGTTACCTGCCATATAATTTTCCTTACCCTAAAATTCGCTGCTAATATACTAGTTTAATCTTCAAACTCTTCCTTGAGGATTCGCACTACTTCTTGTACCGTTTCCTCTTCTAAATCAGTTCGTTTCACCAAGTCAGACGCATCTTGTTCCAAGACACTTCTTGCGGTATCCAAACCGATTTTCTTGAATTCTTCTATCACCCAGCCTTCGATTTCATCGGAGAACTCGGTCAACTCCACATCTTCTTCAACACCTTCACGGAACACATCGATTTCATAACCTGTCAATTGACCTGCCAAACGAATGTTGTGCCCCCCACGTCCAATTGCCTTGGAAACCTCCTCTGGTTTTAAGTACACCTGGGCCGTTTTCTTTTCATCATCAAGCTTTACCGAAGTAACTCTTGCTGGGCTCAATGCCCTTGTCACCATTAACTGGGAATTATTGGTCCAGTTGATGACATCAATATTTTCATTGCCCAACTCACGAACGATGCCATGAATTCGAGATCCTTTCATACCGACACATGCCCCAACAGGGTCAATACGGTCGTCATAAGAATCTACAGCTACTTTCGCCTTTTCCCCAGGAATTCGAACGGCTTTTTTAATGGTAATCAAACCATCAAATACCTCTGGAATTTCTTGGAAGAACAGTTGCTCCAAAAATATCGGAGATGTTCTGGACATGATAATGCTGGGTTTAGTGCCTTTCAGCTCAACACTTTCGATGACCCCACGCACATTATCGCCCTTTCTAAAGAAATCTGAAGGAATTTGTTTCTCCTTCGGAAGGATAATTTCGTTTCCTTCGTCATCCAATAGAATAATAGCTTTATGTCGAATATGATGTACCTCAGCGGTGTAAATTTCACCTTCTAAATCCTTAAACTGCTTGTAAATGGTGGTATTATCGTGCTCATGAATTTTGGAAATCAAGTTTTGGCGCAATGCCAAAATAGAGCGTCTCCCCAAATCCATCAACTTCACTTCTTCGGAAACATCTTCCCCAACCTCAAAATCAGGTTCTATCTTTTGCGCTTCGGACAATGAAATCTCTTCATTGGGCTCTTCTACTTCACCATCTTCTACCACGATTCTGTTTCGCCAAATTTCCAAATCCCCTTTATCCGGATTGATAATAATGTCAAAGTTTTCGTCCGAACCGAACTTACGCTTAAGGGCGCTGCGGAATACTTCTTCCAAGATGGCCATTAACGTTACCCTATCAATAAACTTATCGTCCTTAAACTCAGAGAAGGATTCGATGAGCGCTAGGTTTTCCATTTTTGAACTTCGATTAAAATTTTAATACCACTTTTGCTTCTTCTATATCAGAAATCGCAACGGTCTTTTCTTTTTGGACCGTTACTTTTCCTTTACCCACGGGCTTCGGCTCTCGCGCCTTCCACTTTAGGGTAATGGAATCTGTTGTTGCTGCCACAAGCTCGCCTTTGATTTCATCGGCGGTTGTTTTTACCTTCAGGGTCCTTCCTACATTCTTGGCATACTGTCGGGGCAATTGCAGTGGCGCCGTAGCCCCTGCGGAAGTTACTTCCAATGCAAAGTCTTCTTCCTCCCTATCCAAGTTGTGCTCAATGGCCCTACTAACTTTCATGCAAGCTTCAAGACTGACCCCCGTATCACCATCCAAAATGACACGAATGGCTTTGTCGGCGCCTACAGTAAAATCAATCAAGAAAAGCGAAGGGTTTTCTTCCAACGCTGCCTCCAATAAAGATTGTACTTTCTGTTTGAACATAGCGTATCAACAATAAAAGAGGGGACTATTATGTCCCCTCATTGAATATCTTGATTCTATAAGTTGCGCAAATATACCATTATTCAGGGGAATGCACAAAAAACGTCAAACAAAAAACCCCGGTAAAAAACCAGGATTTTTTGTTGGCCTACTAGGACTCGAACCTAGAATGACTGGACCAAAACCAGTAGTGTTGCCAATTACACCATAGGCCATTATCGCTTTCGCGGGTGCAAATTTAAGACAAACTTTGTTTTGCACAAATATTTTGACATTATTCCACACACTTTATGCCTTCCTAAGGGCTGTTAAACCTTTTCGAAAAACAACCATGCGTCTCTGTTAGTTTTACTAAATTCGCCACATCTTGGTAAACACCAGACTTTATGTTCGCAAAAGACTTTAAGAAATGGGAAACCTGGTTGGGTTGGGGTTCCTTTGCCATAGCACTTGTTGTTTATATTTTGACGGTTGAGCCTACTGGCAGTTTTTGGGACGCTGGTGAATACATTACAACCTCTGCTAAATTACAGGTGGGTCACCCCCCTGGTGCGCCACTCCTTCAAATGATTGGTGCCTTCTTTTCCATGTTTGCATTTGGAGATACGTCCAAAATTGCCCTCATGGTCAATATGGTCTCTGTGGTTTCCAGTGCGTTTACCATCCTTTTTACGTTTTGGATTATAACCAACCTGCTTCAAAAAGTTGTTTTAAAAAAGAAGGAAATGACTAACCCCAAGGCTATCGGTATTTTGGGTAGTGGATTGGTTGGAGCACTGGCCTTTACTTTTTCGGATAGTTTTTGGTTCAATGCGGTGGAAACAGAGGTATACGCCATGGCAAGCCTTATCATGGCCTTGTTGGTTTGGATGGGTTTGAAATGGATAGACAATTTGGAAGACCCGCGCGGTAACAAATGGCTATTGTTGATTTCTTTTGTGGTCGGATTCACTTTCGGAATCCAGTTTATGGGCTTCTTGGCCATTCCCTCAGTAGGATTGCTTTACTTTTTCAAAAAGTACAAAAGGGTAACGGTCAAAAACTTTCTTTTGGCCAACTTGGTTGTAATTACCTTGCTCATTCTAGTATACAAGTTCTCCTTGACTTATGTCCTTAAACTTTTCGGTTGGAGCGAGGTGTTCTTCGTTAATACCATTGGATTGCCATTCAATTCTGGCTCCATCATTATGGGATTGCTTTTTGTTGCAGCCTTCTATTTTGGATTGCGATATACCCGACGTAATCAATTTTACACCGGGAATACAGTGGTGCTATGTTTGATGTTCCTTTTCCTCGGTTTTTCATCCTGGTTGATGCTACCCATTCGTGCGAATGCCAATACCGTGGTCAATGAAAATGACCCTTCGGATGCACGATCGCTCTTGGCGTATTACAATCGAGAGCAGTATCCTGGGGTAGAAAGTCCCTTCTATGGCGCATATTACTCAGATACCTTCGCAGGCGCGGGAGAAGACAAAGATGATAAGCCTAAATATGAGAAGGATTACACCTTGGGCAAATATGTTATTGTCAATAATTGGGAAGATGCCTTGCAGGGACCCAATCCGAAACACGTAGGGCCTTTGCCGAGAATGTGGAGCGATCAACATGCCGAGAATTACATGAAGTTTTTTGACCCACTTGATTTTCGTATCAAGTCAGAATACATCTCACAAAACGAATTACGGGAGGCCGTTTCGCAATTCAAGACCGCCTATGCTCAGGGTGAAATCGAAACGGAGCAATATATGCGTTTCTTGAGGGACTTCTCCGATTACATTGAAGTACAACCCCCAACGCTTGGACAAAACATAAAATATTTGTTCCAATTTCAGTTTGGCTACATGTACATGCGTTATTTCATGTGGAACTTTGTCGGGCGGCAGAACGATGTACAGGGTCGGTATGATTCCAATGGGCATTGGATCAGTGGTATTGGCCTTTTGGATGGGATGCGCTTGGGAAACCAAGCCAACTTACCCAAGGATTGGACAGACAATAAAGCCCGAAACACTTATTTCTTTTTGCCCTTGTTATTGGGCATCATTGGAATCGTCTTCCAACTCTCTAAAAATCCAAAGCAATTTTGGGTATTGTTCGTATTTTTCATGTTTACGGGTTTGGCTATTCAATTTTACACCAACCCTTATATTTTCCAACCGCGTGAACGGGATTACTCATTGGTGGGTTCCTTCTTCATTTTTTGTATTTGGATTGGTATCGGCGTGTATGGATTGTTTGATGAGCTACGGAAGCTGATTCCCCCCAAAATTGCTTCTTTCGGAACAGTAGGCCTTTGTTTATTGGCCGTTCCGTTATTGATGGGGTACCAAAACTGGGATGACCACGACCGCTCCAATCGATATACGGCCCAAGCCACGGCAAAAGCATATTTGGATTCCTGTCAAGAAGACGTTGGTGCCATGTTGTTCACCATTGGGGACAATGATACATTCCCACTCTGGTATGTACAAGAAATTGAAGAATATCGAACCGACGTACGCGTCATCAACACCAGTCTATTTGCCACGGATTGGTACATCGACCAAATGAAGCACAAGGCATATTCCAGTGAACCCATTCCCTCTCAATTGACGCATGACAAATACCATTACGGTGCAAGGGACGCCGTTTACTTTCAACCGGTAAGCGAAAACCGTTGGAATATCAAGGATTTCATGAACTGGATTGGAAGCGAAAAGCCGCAGACCAAGATTCGGTATTTGATGGAGAAACGCGGTGCTGACTTGACCCAATATTCAGAAAGCAATTTGGATATCACTTACTATCCCACAAATAAAGTTCGAATCCCGGTAAACAAGGAAAACGTGCTAAAAAGTGGTTTGGTAAAACCCGAAGATGCCGATTTGATTGTGGATTATATCGATATTGATTTGCCACAAAGTGCTTTGCCAAAGAACCGTATTTTGATGTTGGACATTATCGCCAACAACGATTGGAAACGACCCATCTATTTTTCAGGAGGAAGTTTTGATAGCGCAGAATACATCTGGATGAAAGAGTATCTCCAGTTAGATGGATTGATTTACAAATTGGTGCCCATCCGAACCGAAAATCCAAATAGCTTTGAATTGGGTCGAATTGATACCGATTTGATGTACGATATCGTCATGAAATGGGATTGGGGCAATTCCGGGAGCGATGAAATTTACCACGACCCACAAACCCGTTCACAAGGTCTCTCTTTTAGAAGCAATTTAGCAAGACTTACCGAAGCACTCCTTTCAGAAAATAAAATTGACAAGGCCAGAGATATCATTGATGTGGCCATGGAGAACATTCCAGTAGAACATTATGGTTTTTATGCCTTTGTGGAACCTTTTGTGGATGGTTATTATAAAGTAGGCGAAAAACAGAAAGGACGTGCATTATTTGAACAGCTCAAAGGCATTTACCAAAATCGCCTAACCTACTACGCCGATATACCATTGGATGAGCAATACGAAAAGATTGAGGATATTCTCTCTGACATGCAAGCTTATCGTCGTAACATTGATATTCTTATTGAAAATGAAGATCGTTCACTGGCTGAAGAGGAGACCAAAGTCTTCAATCAGTATATTGACAAGTTCTCCCAGTTTGTTGGAGATGACGATGAAGAATACTTTGATGAGGCCTTAGAAGAGGAACCTGGTTTACAGGATTCAACGCTGGAAGATTCCTTGACGCAAACGCTGGATACGCTTGGCGAGTTGGATACTATTGAATAAAAAACTTAGAGATATTCATTCAAAATGCCAATAAGGGTGTTGGCATCTTGTTCGCCACTTTGGCGCCAAACCATTTCCCCCCTTTTATAAATCATAAGGGTAGGCAGTCCTTTAATGCGAAGTGCTTGCGACAGTTCCTTGTTTTTATCTACATCAATTTTGATGACTTTACCTTTATCTCCGAGCGCAGCAGCGACATCTCTCAAAACAGGATGCATAGAAGTCGATTGTTCGTTCCACTCTGCATAAAAATCAAGGAGTACCGGAATGTTTACGTCGATAAGTTCGCCAAATTTGGACATAGGCAACTATTGGGTTATGGGGTAAAAGTAAGAAAATTTGTTAAAAATACGCTGACGGCAGCATCCATAGGGGCTTCGCAAGGTTAAATTCACGTTAAACCTTTCCGCTTAAGGGTAATTACCGTGATTTCGGGCCAAATCCCAAAACGGCCCGGATAGCCAATAAAACCAAAACCCCGATTCACATTTATAAACTGTCCAAGTTCTTCATAAATGCCTGCCCAATACTTGTAGCGCCATTTCACGGGACTCCATTTAAACCACCCCGGAATTTCTATGCCAAACTGCATTCCGTGGGTATGCCCGCTCAAGGTAAGATGATAGTGAAAGTCATCCTGAATGACCTGTAGTTCCCAATGTGAAGGGTCATGGCTCATCAAGATTTTAAAGTCATCCGCAGCCACCTTGGAAGCCGCTTTTTTCAAATCTCCTGCCTTCTTGAAACCACCACCCCAATTCTCTACTCCCACCAGTGCAAGCTTTTGCCCATCCTTCTCCAAAAAACGGTGTTCGTTCAGCAACAAATCAAAGCCCATATTCTTCTGAAGGTCCTTTAAATCTTGAAGGTTTTTTGCTTTTGCTTCTGGAGAGGGCCATCCGGTATAATCTCCGTAATCATGATTCCCCAAAATGGAGTATTTCCCGTCTTTTGCTTTCAAAGTGCTGAACAGTTCCGCCCATGGGGTCATTTCCTCAGCTTTATTGTTCACCATGTCCCCAGTGAACAAAATCACATCACTTTGTTGTTGATTGATAAGGTCTATTCCATAGGCAACCTTGTCATAATCGTCGAAACTACCACTATGCACATCCGAAATCTGTGTGATTTTATAACCGTCAAAGGCTTCGGGCAAATCATCGAATTCCAAAACATAATCCAGTACTTTATAATTGTACTTCCCCTTGTACATCCCATAGAGCAAGGCACCAAAAGGAAGGGCTCCTAACCCCAATGCCAGGGTGCTCACGAATTTTCGGCGCGATGGAAAATAAGGACCATCGCCACCGCTTGCTTCCGTGATTTTTCGATAACCCGCCGTAATGAGGCGAACTATATCTTCCAAAAGCATAAGAGCCGCCATTACCAGTCCCAGAACCAAAAACGAAAAGAAAACCCCTCCTGCAATGGCCGTTCCAGGTTGCATGGCTGAACCCGGCTGAAAACTACTCATTCGAAAAAGAAAATAGACCCAAATCCCTAAAAAGAAAACCACATAGGCCCAATGGACCCAATGGCTTTTAAAAAGGGTGCGAAACGTTTGAAAACCGTACACCGCAAAAACCACATAGAAAATGGAAATAACAATCAAAAAACGTGACATGTCAATTTTTTTGCAAAAATATCTCTCGAAGAGAAACCCAAAAGTAATGGGCTTCTATTTAACGACAGCAACAATTTGACGAATTGTTTCGGTTTGTGTTACAGGAATTGATGCTTCCCGTATATGTTTTGAACTGTTCATGTCGATTTTGTGTTCTGTATTCATATGGGAAACAAATGCTGTACCCGAAAGGTGAAGTGCCTCCAATCCAGCTTTTTGATAGATGTGACAATTTTCTGGTCGAATGCCCCCACCGGCGATTATGGTTGGTCCTTGGGAGAGCACCTTGAGTTTTTGGAGCAAATCAATCCCCATTTCAGCGGATGAGCGTTGCCCTGAAGTGAGAATGTTATCCACACGCAAAGCTTCAAGCTGCTGTAAGGATTCGAACGGGTCTTCTACCCAATCAAAGGCCCTATGAAATGTGAACTTCAAGGGACGGGTCAGCTGCACCAAGGTTTCAATTTTTGCCCTGTCCAACGTAAAGTCGTGTTGCAACACCCCCGAAACGATGCCATCAACCCCAACCTCCTTGCAAAAAGCAATATCCCTTTTCATGACTTCAAAATCAAAATCGGAATACGTGAAATGACCACTTCTTGGTCGAATCAACACGTGAATGGGAATATCCAAATGTTGCTTGACCGCAGCAATCAATCCATGCGAAGGCGTTATGCCCCCTACACCCAGTTCAGCGCACAACTCTATCCTATCGGCACCAGCCTCCTGAGCGTTTACGGCAGACTCCAAGGAGTTCGCACATACTTCAACCAACATAGTACTATCTTTGTTAGGCCGTAAATTAAACAACCTAGTATGGAAAGACGGAAGTTTCTCAAAAAATATGGTGTCTCAGCAGCCGGACTGCTTTCGGCTCCTGCGTTGTTCGCGAAAACCACTCCTAAAACTATCACCTCAAACAAAACCGCTTCCATCAAATCAAAACCCGTTGTGGTCTGTACCTGGAATTTTGAAAATGCTTCGGCAAAAGCCTGGGAAGTCCTACAATCTGGCGCATCCGTGTTGGATGCTGTTGAAGAAGGAGTAAAAGTTGAGGAAGCTGACATCACCAACGAAACCGTTGGGATGGGTGGACGACCCGACCGCGATGGCAATGTAACCCTTGATGCCTGTATCATGGACAAAGACGGCAACTGTGGTTCAGTGGTATACTTGCAAAATATCAAACATCCTATTTCGGTTGCTCGCAAAGTGATGGAGGAAACCCCTCACATTATTTTAGCCGGAAAAGGCGCCCTACAATTTGCCTTGGAACAGGGTTTCCAGAAAGAAGACCTATTGACGGATAGTACTCGCAAGCAGTATGAAGAATGGAAGCTTACTTCCAAGTACCAAACCCCTATTAATATCGAAAACCATGACACTATCGGCATGTTGGCACTGGATAAGAATGGTGATATCGCAGGAGCATGTACCACAAGTGGAATGGCATACAAGATGGCGGGACGTGTTGGGGATTCTCCTATTATTGGGGCAGGACTTTTTGTAGATAACGAAGTGGGTGGCGCTACGGCTACCGGGGTTGGCGAAGAAGTAATTCGGACCGTTGGAAGTTTTTTGATAGTAGAACTCATGCGGCAAGGCAAAAGCCCTCAAGAAGCATGTGAGGAAGGGGTGGCACGCATCATGAAAAAAAATAAAGGAAGAACAGACTTCCAAATTGGCTTTTTGGCCATCAACAAACAAGGAGAAACCGGAAGTTACTGCGTTCATCCTGGGTTTACCTACAGAAAGTATGATATCGAAGGACATGAAAATGTCACCTCCAAGAGTTTTTATGAAGCGGCAAAAGCTCCGAAGTAGCGCATGGGCTGAACCAAGTGATAAGTACAAAAAGTCTTTGGGTGTAGAACTTTATTCTTACCTGTTTTTTCTATTTTTAAAGCTTTCGAGCAAAAACGTTCGTACTCCTAAAATACAATCATGTCTGACCAAAAAAGACTCTTTCTGCTTGACGCCTATGCGTTGATTTTTCGTGGCTACTACGCGCTGATAAAAAATCCGAGAATCAATTCCAAAGGAATGGACACCTCTGCTATTATGGGGTTCATGAACTCTTTGTTCGACGTCATCAAGCGAGAGAAACCAGACCACTTAGCCGTAGCTTTTGATAAAGGAGGAAGTGTTGAACGCACGGAAATGTTTGAAGATTACAAGGCCAATCGTGACGAAACACCCGAAGCCATCAAAATTGCGGTGCCCTACATTCAAAAAATATTGGATGCTATGAAAATTCCCGTAGTGGAATTGGAGGGCTATGAAGCGGATGACCTTATCGGAACGCTAGCCAAACAGGCTGAAAAGGAAAACTATAAGGTTTTTATGGTCACCCCCGATAAGGATTTCGGACAATTGGTCTCTGAAAATATTTTCATGTACCGCCCAGCGCGGATGGGTAACGGCATTGAAATTTGGGGAATTCCCGAAATACAAAAGCGTTTTGGCGTAGAGCGTCCTGAACAAGTAATTGATTATTTGGGCATGATGGGGGATGCCAGCGATAATATTCCTGGATTACCGGGTGTAGGGGACAAAACCGCGAAGAAGTTTCTAGCTGATTTTGGTTCCATGGAAGGTTTATTGGCCAATACCGACCAGCTCAAGGGTAAAATGAAAGAAAAGGTGGAGCAAAATGCGGACTTAGGTCGACTTTCGCGAAAACTGGCTGAAATCAAAATTGATTGTGATGTTACCTTCAATGCGGACGATTTTGAAATGTGTGCACCGGATGGCGAAAAAGTCCAAGAGGTTTTTGAAGAACTTGAGTTCCGACGTTTGAAGGAACAGTTCATTAAGATTTTTTCGGGAGAAGCCGAACCAAGCACTCCGGTGACTAGTACACCAACAGCAAAGCAAGAGGCAAAGTTGGCGGGTAGCGGACAATTCACCTTATTTGGGGGAGACCCGGCTGAAGCGGCTGCCACCATTACAGATGTTAACAGCAGAAAAACTGTAAAAGATGTTCCTCATTTTTATCAAATGATTGAAAATGGATTGGGGTTAAAACTATTTCTGGACAAGCTGATGGCCCAAACATCAGTTTGTTTTGATACGGAAACTACCTCTATCAATCCATTGGAAGCAGAGTTGGTGGGTATTGCGTTCAGTTGGTCTACGGGAAAGGGTTTTTACGTCCCCGTTCCAGAAGGGCAAGAGGCAGCGCAAACGGTTGTAGAACAACTGCGTCCCTTTTTCGAATCGGAAAGCATTGAAAAAGTTGGACAAAATCTAAAGTACGACATCAAAGTGATGCAAAACTATGGGGTGGAGGTCAAAGGAAATCTATTTGATACCATGTTGGCCCATTATCTTATCAATCCAGATATGCGCCATAACATGGACGTGCTTGCGGAAACCTATCTGAATTATACCCCGGTCAGTATTACCGAACTGATTGGCAAAAAAGGAAAAAACCAGCTCAGTATGCGCCAAGTGTCCTTGGAAAGACAAACCGAATACGCAACGGAAGATGCGGATATTACCTATCAACTAGCGCAACATTTTCGGCCTGAGTTGAAAGAAGCCAGCACCCTCAAACTGTTTGAAGAAATTGAAGTGCCATTACTTCGGGTTTTGGCGGATATGGAGCGAGAAGGTATCAATCTGGATAAAGACTTTTTGGGAAGCCTCTCCACCCAATTGGATGAAGACATCAAGACCTTGGAAGCCAAAATTTATGAGCAAGCTGGGGAACAATTCAACATTGCTTCACCCAAACAACTTGGAGAAATTCTTTTTGGAAAAATGAAGTTGGTCGACAAACCCAAAAAGACCAAGACCGGACAATTCTCCACTTCGGAAGAGGTCCTCTCCTATTTGGCCAAAGACCATGAAATCATTCAAAATGTCTTGGATTTCAGAGGGCTCAGTAAACTAAAAAGCACTTATGTGGACGCTTTACCAAACGAGGTGCAAACCCATAGTGGTCGGGTTCACACGGACTATATGCAAACGGTTGCCGCTACCGGACGTCTGAGTAGCAATAACCCAAACCTCCAAAATATTCCCATTCGAACCGAGCGCGGAAGACAAGTAAGGAAGGCCTTCATTCCCAGAGACGATGACTATGTTTTGCTAGCGGCTGATTACTCCCAAATAGAACTTCGCATCATAGCTGCCTTAAGCGAGGAAGACACTATGATTTCAGCTTTTAAAAACGGTGAGGACATTCACGCTTCCACCGCTTCAAGGGTGTTCAACGTACCTATTAAAGAGGTAACCCGAGAACAGCGCAGCAATGCCAAAACAGTAAACTTTGGCATTATTTACGGGGTTTCTGCATTTGGCTTGAGCAATCAAACTGATTTGAGTCGTTCCGAAGCCAAGGAATTGATTGACACCTATTACAAAACCTATCCCAAATTGCGCAATTACATGAGTGAGCAGGTAGATTTTGCCCGTGATAATGGATACGTGCAAACGGTATTGGGGCGTCGCCGGTATTTGAAAGACATCAATGCGGGCAACCAAGTAGTTCGAGGGGCAGCGGAGCGAAACGCTGTAAACGCACCTATTCAAGGAAGTGCTGCGGATATCATCAAAATTGCCATGATCAATATCCACAAAAAGCTTTCCGAAGGGGACTACAAAACCAAAATGTTGCTACAGGTTCATGATGAATTGGTGTTCGATTGCTACAAACCTGAATTGGCAGAAATGAAGACCCTTATCCAATCTGAAATGGAAAATGCCTATCAAATGGCCGTTCCTTTAGATGTGGAAGTGGGCATTGGAGAGAATTGGCTGGAAGCGCATTGATACGTTTCACACGAAGTCACTTTTGAATATAGTTCTTTGAGAATCCGGTTTGTAAAGCGGACTGATGGGAATTAGCTTGTTTTCACTAGGGAAAAGTCCAATAAAAAAGGCATCCAATTGGATGCCTTTTTCTTGTATTTGCTTTTTTACTACCAGCCTAGTGCTAGTCTTAATTTTGACTTTTTTTTCTGTTTTACATCTGATGCAAAGGTCTCCAGTTGATTCTGTAAACGAGCCTCTTTTTCATAGTGGGCAAACATTTCCATCGAAAAAGGAGCAGTTTGCCAAACGCTTGGATAATGCTTTAGCTTTTTCATTATTTACGGTTTTTTGAAAAATGTACTGCAAATATCAGAAGTATACACCGGGAATGGCGACACCCCTTTTTCCTATTTCTATGGTATTTTAACCTTAAAAGGGAACTTAACCGTAATTCCCTCCGATTTGGTCCAAAACTCTCAAAAAGGTTTCAAACTCGATGGCATCCAAATCCTTGATGGCCCGTTTTCGTAATTCCACCGCTTTGGGCAGCACCAATGCGATAATTGCTTCGCCCTTTTCAGTAAGTTCAAGTTTAAACCGTTTTTGGTCTCCCTCGAAACGTGATTTGATAATCCAACCCTTCTGTTCCAATTTTCCAATCACCCTAGAGGTGGTGGCGCGGTTACGGAAGTTCGTACGGACAATTTCGCGCTGGGAAGCTTCTTCGCCTAATTCAGAAATCCGATGGAGGATGACCCATTGTTCGATTGTCATATCCACACCCAGGTCTTCAAAGGTGCGCAAATAAGCTTCTTGGATTTTGCGCAACACCAAATCCAAGTGCAATCCGATACCCGATATTTTATCTATTTGATTCAGCATGAGACCAGCTTAGAGCACTTTTTAAGGTTTAACGAACCTATTGGTCAGCGATACATCGACAATAAACATAAAAAAATCCAAAATATCGGTTCGTTAACCGGTGTGTGTCTTAAAATTACTTATTTTTGTTGCATCAACAACAAAATTGATTTTATCATCAAATAAGAATCCTATGGAAACTACCGCAACAGCCCAAATGCCAGAGGCAACTAAAGACTTTATGCCCATCAATGGTACTGATTACATCGAACTCTATGTTGGGAATTCCAAACAAGCCGCACATTTTTATAAAACCGCCTTTGGTTTCCAATCGTTGGCCTATGCGGGTTTGGAAACCGGATTAAAAGACCGCGAGAGTTATGTGGTGATACAAGATAAAATCAGATTGGTGCTCACCTCTCCCCTAACCAGTGGGACGGTTATTGGCAAACACATCGATACCCATGGCGATGGTGTGAAGGTAGTGGCCCTTTGGGTTGATGATGCTACCTACGCCTACAATACAGCATTGGAACGCGGTGCAAAATCCTACATGGAACCTACGGTGGAAGAAGATGAGACAGGAAAAGTAGTTCGCTCCGGTATTTACACCTATGGGGAAACCGTTCACATTTTTGTAGAGCGAAAAGATTACAACGGCACCTTTTTACCCGGATTCAAAGCTTGGGAAACCCCAGATTACAATCCTGCTCCAACGGGTCTAAAATATGTTGACCATATGGTAGGTAATGTCGGATGGAACAAAATGAACCATTGGGTTGATTTCTACGAAAACGTGATGGGATTCAAAAACATCCTTTCTTTTGATGACAACGACATTTCCACCGAATACACGGCATTGATGAGCAAGGTGATGAGTAACGGAAATGGGCGTATCAAATTTCCAATAAATGAACCTGCAGAAGGCAAAAAGAAATCCCAAGTGGAAGAATACCTTGACTTTTATGAAGGAGAGGGAGTGCAGCACATTGCTGTGGCCACGGATGACATTATTAAAACCGTTCGTGATTTGCGCAGTAGAGGGGTGGAGTTTTTACGCGTACCGGATACCTATTATGAGGTGGTAACCGATCGTGTAGGGAAAATTGACGAGGACCTTGCGCCGTTAAAAGAGCTCGGCATTTTGGTGGACCGCGATGATGAAGGGTATTTGTTGCAAATATTCACGCGCCCCGTAGAGCCAAGACCTACCATGTTCTTCGAAATCATCCAAAGAAAAGGCGCACAGTCATTTGGAAAAGGTAACTTTAAAGCACTCTTTGAAGCCATAGAGCGCGAGCAAGAGCTTCGAGGTACGTTGCACTAAAAAACTTCGCACCATGCCGATTTATCACAGTCTTGGAAAAATCCCGCAAAAGCGGCACACCCAATTCGAAAAGCCGAATGGCGATTTGTATTATGAGCAATTATTTGGCACCATCGGTTTTGATGGGATGTCATCGCTCTCCTATCACATTCACAGACCTACGCAGGTCAAAGCGATTGGTGAACCCGTTGACATGACCCCGAAGATTGCAGTAGCTAAAAACATCACCTCCCGCAAATTGATTGGTTTTGATGTGGCACCCAAAGATGACTTTTTGGAAGCACGCGAACCTCTTTTGGTCAATGCTGACGTACACGTAGGCCTTGCAGCACCTAAAAAATCCTTGACGAGCTACTTTTACAAAAATTCCGATGCGGATGAGATGCTTTTCATCCATAGAGGTTCCGGCACACTGAGAACTTTTTTGGGGAACATTCCTTTTGAGTATGGGGATTACCTCATCATTCCCCGAGGGATGATTTATCAAATCGAATTTGACACGGAAGACAATCGCATTTTGTATGCCGAATCGTTCCACCCTATTTATACTCCGAAACGCTACCGCAACTGGTTTGGACAACTTTTAGAACATTCTCCCTATTGTGAACGGGACTACAAATTGCCCCGTGATTTGGAAAGCCATGATGAACAAGGAGAATTTTTGATGAAAATCAAAAAGCAGGGCATGCTACATGAATTGGTGTATGCTTCACACCCTTTTGATGTTGTCGGTTGGGATGGATATAATTTCCCCTACGGATTTTCCATTCATAATTTTGAACCCATTACTGGCCGGGTACACCAACCGCCTCCAGTGCATCAAACTTTTGAGACCAGTGCTTTCGTAATTTGCTCGTTCTGTCCAAGGCTATACGATTATCACCCAAAAGCCATTCCTGCGCCCTACAATCATTCCAATATTGATTCGGATGAAGTATTGTATTATGTGGACGGAGATTTCATGAGTCGCAAGGGCATTGGGCCTGGATACATTTCCTTGCACCCTGCAGGTATTCCCCATGGCCCGCATCCAGGAACCTATGAAGCCAGTATCGGCAAAAAAGGAACGGAAGAACTCGCAGTAATGATTGACACCTTTAAACCCTTACAAGTCACCGAAAATGCACTCAAGATTGATGATGGTGCGTATTACAAATCTTGGGTAGAGTAATAACCTATTTAATCATTCCCGCGAAAGCTGGAATCCATAAGTAAAACGATTCCTGCCTCCGCAGGAATGACCATAAGACAATGATTATAGACATTCCAAAAAACTCAGACTTTTCCATTCATAACCTTCCCTTCGGGATTTTTTCCACAGCAGACCGAAGTCCTCGGGCTGGTATTGCCGTGGGAGAACATATCTTGGATTTGGCCGCCTTGGCGGAATTCGATGTGTTTGATTTCAATACTGCGGTATTCGAGAAGGATGTGCTCAATGATTTTATTTCTCTAGGGAAAGAAATCACCAAGAGGGTGAGGAAGAATATTCAATATTGGTTGCAGGATGACCATTCCGTTCTCGCTGGGAAACCTGAACTTTTTGTAAAGCAATCCGACGCTCAAATGCACATGCCAGTGTACGTGGGGGATTATACCGATTTTTATTCCAGCATTGAACATGCAACCAATGTCGGCAAAATGTTCCGGGACCCTGAAAATGCGCTTTTGCCCAATTGGAAACATATTCCTGTGGGCTACCATGGTAGAGCCAGTTCAATTGTTGTGAGTGGGGAAGCGATTCGTCGCCCAAAAGGGCAAATACTACCCAAAGATGCCAAAACTCCCGTATACGGTCCTACTCAACGTTTGGATTTTGAATTGGAAATGGGATTCATTTGTGGCGGGAATACCGATTTGGGAGAAAACATTTCCACCCAAAATGCGGAAGACCATATTTTTGGAGTAGTTCTTTTTAATGACTGGTCAGCACGTGACATTCAAAAATGGGAGTATGTGCCGCTAGGTCCGTTTTTAGCCAAGAACTTTGCTTCATCCATTTCGCCTTGGATTGTCACTTTGGAGGCTTTGGAGCCTTTCCGTGTCGCTGGACCAACACAAGAACCTAAAGTGCTTCCCTATTTGGAGTATGAAGGGCAAAAAAATTATGATGTAGACCTTGAAGTCGGCATTACGCCTGAGGGTGCTGAAGAAACCGTGGTCTGCCGAAGCAACTTCAAATACATGTACTGGAATATGGCACAACAACTTGCTCATCATACCGTAAATGGTTGCAACATTAATGTGGGGGATATGATGGCTTCTGGAACGATATCCGGCAAGAAAGACGACAGCTTTGGCTCTATGCTCGAATTGGCTTGGATGGGCACCAAACCCGTTGCCATGAAAGATGGTTCAGAGCGAAAATTTATTCACGATGGCGATACCGTAACCATGAGAGGCTATGCCCAAAAAGACGATATTCGCGTAGGTTTTGGTGAAGTTTCAGCCAAAGTGCTACCTGCGAAATAAAATCAGTTTGGTAGCTGAGCGTAGCCGAAGCTACATAAGAATGACTTCGACTCTGCTCAGTCAACTTAATAGATAGAATTCATGACCAAAACCATTGACCCAAATTCCATTCCGCAACAAGATTTGCACAGCATCTTGTTAACCGCGGTGGCACCAAGACCCATCTGTTTTGCAAGCACTATTGATGGTGAAGGACGGGTAAATTTGAGTCCTTTTAGCTACTTCAATGTATTTAGCTCGAATCCGCCTATCTTGATTTTTTCGCCAGCGCGTAGTGGGCGGGACAACACCCATAAACACTCCTACCTTAACGTCAAGCAAGTGCCGGAGGTGGTCATTAACATCGTGAACCATCCAATTGTGGAGCAAATGTCATTGTCCAGCACTGCTTACGACCGCGGCATCAACGAATTCACTAAATCTGGTTTGACGGAGGTAGCCAGTGAAAAAGTAAAGCCACCGAGGGTGGGCGAAGCTCCAGTAGCTTTCGAATGTACAGTACAACAAACCATAGAATTGGCGGAAACACCAGGTGCGGGAAATCTTGTTATCGCCAAAGTAGAACTGATTCATATCAATAAAGCCTATCTGGATGAAGGTGAGAAACTAGATACCCAAAAATTGGATTTGGTGGGTCGAATGGGAGGTAGTTGGTATATTCGAGCGGCTAAAGAAGCCTTGTTTGAAATCCCCAAACCCATTCGCACCAAAGGAATCGGAGTGGAAGCCCTGCCGCAAGGTATCCGCGAAAGCGAAACCTTAACGGGAAACAACCTCGGACGCTTGGGAAATTTAGAAAAACTGCCCACAAAAGATGAGGTAACTGCTGCTGCGCAAGACGACGAAGTACGAATGATGTCCAAAAAAATGGGCGACGATTACGCTGCTTTGAAACTCAAATTGCACTGGATTGCCCAACGAATCTTGGCTGAGGGTGATACGGAAAGAGCCATGGCCATATTGATGCATGCCGAAACCCTGTAATCATGGAGAAAGCAATTGCATCCATCTTCAAACCCTATCTGGAGCCTAAAGAAGTGTACAAGGGCGGGAAGAATATTCCCAACATAGGTCATACCAAAATCTACAAGCTTTCGAGCAATGAAAACCCTTTGGGAGCGTCTCCCAAAGCAATAGCGGCTTTAAAACAAAGTTTAGCGCAATTGGACATTTATCCTGATCAGACCGATATCCGTTTACGAAAGGCATTGGTGGAAGATTTTGAAGGCAAGCTGCAAGCAGAACAGTTTCTTTGTGGGAACAGCGGTTCTGAAATCATTGACATGTTGCTTCGAGCATTTATTAATGAAGGAGATGAAGTCATCTATTCCAATCCCAGCTTTTTGCCCTATTCCGTCTTTTCGAGATGGTATGGCGGCCACCCCATAGATATTCCTTTGAAAGAACCGGATTATGCTTTGGATGTAGAAGGCATTTTACAAGCGATTACGCCCAAGACCAAAATCATCTTTTTGACCAGCCCCAATAACCCTACAGGGACCTATATCCCAAGAGCTGTCTTGGAGGATTTTTTGGAGCGTGTCCCCAAAAACATCCTTATTGTGTTTGATGAGGTGTATCGGCATTTTGCTGATGCTCCTGACTATGTTTCCGCCTTGGAGTATGTGCTCAAGGGATATCCGGTAATCGGCATTAACAGTTTTTCCAAAACCTATGGTTTGGCCGGATTGCGTATCGGGTATTGCTATACTACACAACAGATTGCCCAGTATATTCGACTCATCCATAAACCTTTTTTGCTTCCGTTAACGGCCATTGAAGCTGGTATTGGAGCGGTATCGGACTATGCATTTATTTCTGAGACGGTCAAAACGGTTCAAGAAGGGCGTGTTTTTTTAGCTGACGCTTTTGAACGGATGAATATCACTTATTGGCCCACCCAAGGAAACTTTTTTTTGATTGACCCACCCATTCCTGAATTTGAGTTTACGGACTTTTTGATGAACGAAGGCGTTATGGTACGTCCGGTATCCCAATTCGGGGCCAAAGGTAAAGTTCGGATTACAGTCGGCGCCCAAGAAGCCAATGAAGTTCTTGTCAACGCTTTACAAAAAATAAAGCCCCGTTCTTAAAACGAGGCCTTCTGCTTATGTATAAATATCAAGTATTTACTGCTTGGTAAAAACGGCATCTGCCCCTGCATAGTTATTTGGGTCAATACTTTCTCCAGGAAGAATCAAAGTAGTACCATTTTCTATGGAAATAGTAACGGTCTCTTCTTGCATGTCTTCGTTGATAAAAGTCAGCTGATTGCCTTCCAATCGCCATGTAGAAGATTCAGTAGCGCTTTCGGTTGGACATGGGATATCAAGTCCCCCTGCGCCAACATTGATGGAAATAAAATCCGCCTTGCTATTGGAAACCACCGTGTTATCTGCATTGAAAGTGAATATAATCAACTCACAGTCAATACCATTTAAAAAGGCGATGATTTGTTGAGCGAAATCCAAGTCATCATCATCTACACCGCTATCAATGCGTAAATCGGTCAACAACCAAGTTCCGATAAGTTCATTGGTTGGATTAACCATTTCGTCGCTTCCTTCATCATTGTCATTTGAACATGAGAAAATGATAAAACCCATTAAAAGAAGTGAAAGTACTTTCCGTTTCATGATTTTTTGTTTGTGAGGTTATTTAGATAGTAACGCAAAATGTATCCAAATCGTACCTACGGCATTAAAACACAAAACGGTAAGTCGCTTTTAACAAGAAAATATTTTGGGGTGTTTCCCCAAATATATTGTCACCAAGACTGGTCAACAAGCCTTGAGACGGGTCTCCACTTTGGGAAACATCTTGTGACCATACCAAGAAAATCTCTGACCCTGGAATGTACTCCCAACGCAATACCAGATTGGAACGGAATTGCACAAACGAAAAATCAGGATTGTCAAAACTGAAATCGGTAGTACCGGACCCTCTCTCATCAACATTGTAAACATCGTCTACCAAAGAAAGTTGGTCTTCTGAGTAGCTGATGAAACGGTTATCAAAACGCTGTGCCGTGGCATCAGTCACGTGTTTGAAATTCGAATAGCGTCCTCTTGAAATAAAAGGTTGACCCCAATATTGAATGGTCAGGTTTGGATTAATGGTGTAATTGAATCGAAAAGACATGCTCAGGGTACGTTGTTGGATTTCCCCGTTCAAGTATCTCGGTGTACCATTCACGTCATCAAAATTGTCAATGTACTGCAACTTATCATTATTGATGCTGAGCGACGGAAAAGCCGAGACGCGTATCGCGTTGATGGGTTGGTAAACAAAGCCTGCTTCCACATAATACGATTCCAAGGAATCGTCTAAAGCCCTTGTTCCCCTATGAAAGAAATTGAACCGAAGTTTTTTGCGATTGTCCGTACGGATGCTATTCCAAAAACTCATTTGCTGAGAACGCCGTAACCTTGGGCCCCCTCGAAGGGCGAAATTATCGTTCAATACAGGGAAATAATTGAATCCAATATTTGAGAACCAATTGTTTTTCCAGCTTTGCCAAGTATTCGTGTTTAGTTGGAATAAATTGTGATTGCCACCAAAATCCCAGGCACTCCAGTGATTATAATTAATACCGACTTGGCGGAAGGTACTATCTGGTTTTAAGGTCCGATACCCGATCCATGTATAGTGGCGAATGTCATCGGACTGACGCTGAAAGCCGATGTCATTGAGTTCCAACTCTGGAGAACGCCAAGTCCCTCCGGATTCAAAGCGCCAATGGCCGTTTCCAATTTTACCAATCTGAACATTTCCCGCAGTTCCCGTAAGTGAAGTTCGTTGCTCATCCACCTCCAAATAATCCGCATCTACGCGTTGAAATAGGTGTGCTATGGATTCTTGTGTATTTTGGATGGCTTCCGGACTCCCTTGAACCCTACTCATGATAATATTTCCACCCACGAACCAATCGCGATTGTTCCATTGGTGCTGAAAATCCACTCCCCCGGTAAAAGCAGAGCGATGTAAAAAATCCAATTGTTCCGTTAGGTTATCCCTGTTTGTAGAGGTAGCAATAGCGCCGATGTATGAGTTTCGCTCATTAAAATCTTTTTGGACCCTAGCTACCACGTAGTTGGTCAAGGGTTCAACCACTTCACGACGTTCTTCATCCGTATCTCCATTTACAATAGTTGCATACCGTTTCGAAGTAACACTTTCCAAAACGCCCAGGGCCCATCCATCTTGGGTCTTTCCACTGAATTTTGCCGCACCTATTATCGGTGTGTTATCAGGCTGGTCAACAAATTCGTTGTCACCACTGTCTGCAGAACCTTGTGGACTTCTTCCAATGCGACGCGAATAAAAGACATTGTCAAAACCGAACGTATTCCCCGCCCGGGAACGTGAGATATTGAAATCAAAGATGTTTTTGTTCTCTACAAAAAAGGGACGTTGTTCCCGAAAAAAGATTTGAAAACCATCCAAAGCAATAGCCGAAGGGTCAGCCTCAACTTGCCCAAAATCCGGATTTACAGTTAAGTCTAGCGTCAAATCGTTGGTTATTCCAATTTTTGCGTCCAAACCTACAGTGAGGTCATTTTCATTTCCATCACGAAAGGGGTTGCCATCCTCGGCTTCATAGGTTTCGGCACTGGTAACTGTATAGGGTTGTATTTCCAGTTGTTTTTGTGGCTCCAATTTCTTGAGCCCGTGCAACTCACCAAATTCACTCACCCATCCTGGTTGGTCTATGGGTTTACGCTGCCATAACGAGCGCTCTTCGGCTCGAAAAAATCGGCGGGTGGATTGGAGTCCCCAAACCTGGTCGTCGGCTCCACTAAACTTCAGTTGGCTTAAGGGTATCTTCAGTTCCGCTGTCCAACCTTCATCATCAACTCGGGTTTTGGTATACCAGATGGGGTTCCAGCTGCCATCCCAATTGCTCCCGTTGTTAGAGATAAATTCATCTCCTTTAACGCCGGCAGCGGTTACTGTAAAAGAGAAGGCAGTCCTTTTATCGTGGTAGCTATCAATATTGAATTCAACCCAATCCCCGTCAAAACCATCCCGACGTGAAAGTCTTCTCACGATTTGGTCTGGCTCGGCGTCATAACAACGTACACCTATATAAAGAAACTTGCTGTCGTAAACGATTTTGAATTTTGTCTGATAGCTTGGCGGCGTGTTTTCGTCTGGCTCCAGTTCAATGTAATCGCCGGTCCAATCGACAAGATTCCAAGCCAAATCATTTAGCTCGCCATCAACTGCAGGGGGCTCCTCTCCACCGATGGCTTGGGTAACATAAATCTTCTTCGGAACGACTTCCGTTGAGTCTTGCCCTGAAGCACACAGGGCGAAGGCCAAAAAAATGGCGAAGAGGGTTGGTTTGAATGACATGTTCGTTTTTGATAAGCTATAATATAGACCACAAGTATTATAATTGGTTACACTTTCAATGGATTTTTTTTTGGATTTTCTGATATTTAACACGCTTTCAACAGAATATCATTGAAAAAGTAGACCCGTCTCTAAAAAAAGAGAAATATTAGATTTCAACCATTTGTAATTCAATCTAATAATTGTACATTTGCAGCCCGTAATTCGGGATAGGTAATAAAAAGACTAATATTCTTAGGTAGTGGATACATTAAGTTACAAAACAATTTCAGCCAATAAGGCCACCGTTAACAAGGAGTGGTTGTTGGTTGATGCTGAAGGACAAATCTTGGGACGATTGGCCTCTAAAGTAGCCAAGTTGCTAAGAGGAAAACACAAGACCAATTTTACGCCCCACGTGGACTGCGGTGACAATGTAATTGTTATCAACGCAGATAAAATCCATCTTACCGGTAACAAATGGGAGGATAAAGAATACCAAAGATATACTGGGTATCCAGGAGGTCAACGCATCACTACTGCCAAAGAGATGGCAGAGAAAAAACCTGAACGAATGGTCGAAAAAGCCATTAAGGGAATGTTGCCTAAAAACCGGTTGGGTGCAGATTTATTTAGAAATCTGAAAGTATATGCAGGTTCAGAGCATGGACACGAAGCGCAAAAACCTAAAGCTATAAACTTAAACGACTACAAATAAATGGAAGTTGTTCACAAAATAGGAAGAAGAAAAACCGCGGTTGCCCGTGTTTACCTTTCAGAAGGTAGCGGCAAAATCACGGTGAACAAGAAAGATTACAAAGAGTACTTCACTACGGCTCCATTACAATACAAAGTGAACCAACCTTTCGCCCTTACTGAAAACGAGGGAAGCTACGATGTTAGCATCAACGTTTATGGTGGTGGCGTTACTGGACAAGCCGAAGCGATTCGTTTGGCACTTTCCAGAGCGGTTTGCGAAATCAACGAGGAAAATAGAGAAGTTCTGAAGCCAGAAGGTTTATTGACCAGAGACCCAAGAATGGTGGAACGTAAGAAGTTTGGTCAGAAAAAAGCTCGGAAGAAATTCCAGTTCTCTAAACGTTAAGAGAACACCAAGCTCCTTTTTTCGGAGTATTATAGAAAGTTCATTGAAAGCCCCGAGGTTTTTTCGGGGCCTATTTTAAAACAAAAGTTGTCGTTGTTCCAAAAAGGTTCATTTCGACTTTTTTGGAAATTAGTTTAGCATCTAAATGTATCGGGCGAACGAAAGTGACCACCAATACATTGCTACTACAACGGAACGTAAACTAAATTCAAAAATGGCAAACAAAGCAGAAGTCAAAGACTTACTGGAGGCTGGAGTACACTTCGGTCACCTAACCCGAAAGTGGAATCCAAACATGGCGCCCTACATCTATATGGAGCGTAATGGTATCCACGTTATCAATCTTTACAAAACCGTAGCAAAACTTGAGGAAGCCAAAGAGGCCCTTAAGAAAATTGCTTCTTCTGGTCGCAAAATTCTTTTCGTAGCAACCAAAAAACAGGCCAAGGACATTGTTGCCGACAAGGTATCCAATGTGAACATGCCATATATTACGGAAAGATGGCCTGGAGGTATGCTTACCAATTTCGTGACTATTCGAAAAGCAGTCAAAAAAATGACCGCTATCGATAGGATGAAAAAAGATGGTACATTCAACACTCTTTCCAAAAAAGAAAGATTGCAAGTAGACCGTCTACGTGCCAAGTTGGAAAAAAACCTTGGTTCTATTGCTGATATGACAAGATTGCCCGGAGCTATCTTTATCGTAGACACCATGCGTGAGCATATCGCGGTAAAAGAAGCGCAGAAATTGAACATTCCTATTTTTGCTATGGTTGACACCAATTCTGACCCACGTCCAATCGATTTCGTGATTCCTGCGAATGACGATGCGGGAAAATCCATCGAGGCAATTCTTACCGAGGTTACCAGTGCTGTTGCCGAAGGTCTTGCGGACAGAAAGAATGAAAAAAGTGGTAAAGAAGCCGAAGAGGCTCCTGTAGCCAAAGCTACACCTGAAGCTACAGAAGAACCAGCGGTAGCAGTAGCTGAAAAAGCTGCTCCGGCGGAAGCTGTAGCAGAGGAAATAGCTGCTCCGGTGGAGACTATAAAAGAAGAAGCGGCAAAAGAAGAAGTGGTTGAAGAGGTAGCTGCTGAACCGGTTGCAGAAGAAGTACCCCAAGTTGTGGAGGAAGAAACGCCTGCCCCAGCAGCAGAAGTGACTGTAGAAGATTTGACCAAAGTAGAAGGCATTGGTCCTAAGGCTGCAGAAGCTTTGAATGCAAAAGGTATCAACACTTTCGGGGAGTTGGCAAAAGCTGACCCAGAAAACATTAAAACTATTTTGACTGAAGCAAGCTCAAGAATGGCACATTTGGACCCGACAACCTGGCCAAAACAAGCGCAAATGGCTGCTGATGGCAAGTGGGATGAGCTCAAAGCTTGGCAAGATAGCGTTAAAGGAGGCGTTGAGTAAAATTATCCTGATACGGATTTAACGTTGTCCTAAAACGGATTATCAAAACACTGTTTTACTTTACATAATTATTTTAAATCGTACACAAATGGCTAAGATTACCGCCGCAGATGTAAATAAACTTAGAAAAATGACCGGGTCCGGTATGATGGACTGTAAAAAAGCCCTAGTGGAAGCTGATGGGGACTTCGATAAAGCTATCGAAATTCTTCGTAAGAAGGGTCAAAAGGTTGCTGCAAACCGTGCAGACCGTGATTCTTCAGAAGGGGCTGCTATTGCAAAGGTCAATTCAGATAAATCTTCTGGAGTAGTGATTTCCTTGAATTGCGAAACCGACTTCGTTGCCAAAAACGATACGTTCGTGGCCCTTGCCAACGAATTGGCTGAAGTGGCTTTGGGATATGATTCCAAAGATGCTTTTCTAGGAGCTAGTTTCAGTGGAATCACTGTTGCTGAGAAGCTTACAGAGCAAACCGGTGTTATCGGTGAAAAAATCGAAATAGGAAGCTTTGAAAAGTTAAGCGCTCCTTTTGTGGGTTCTTATATTCACGCTGGAAACAAGATTGCTACTTTAGTAGGTCTTTCCGCTTCAGTTGATGGGGCCGAGCAAGCTGCTAAAGACGTAGCTATGCAAGCTGCGGCTATGAATCCTGTGGCTTTGAACGAAGAAGGCGTTGACCAAAGCGTGATTGACAAGGAAATCGAAATCGCAAAGGACCAACTTCGTCAAGAAGGAAAACCTGAAGCCATGTTGGAAAACATTGCCAAAGGAAAACTAAAGCGTTTCTTTAAAGACAACACTTTGGTAAATCAAGCTTTCATTAAAGATTCCAAGCAAAGCGTTGCGGATTATGTAAAATCTGTTGATGCTGGACTTGAGGTAGTTTCTTTCTCAAGAGTTGCTTTGGGATAATCGAAGGATATCTCAAGTAAAAAAACCGCTTCATTCGAGAAGCGGTTTTTTTATGCCTGATTGTAGCAGGTATTATCTGGATTTCACGAAAATATCTCCATTAAACGTTTTGAAAAGCATCTCAGCACCTCCCCCATTAATGTCACCACGGACCCATTTCTCCACTTTGATTTGATAAACACTTCCTGAAGAATTCTTTTTTACCACGGGTTTTTTATCGGCAACTTTCATGTCAAAATCCGTGTAAATCAGCCCTTGGTCTGACTTTGCTTTGATATGGGCTTTCACATTTTTAGGAAACGTAATCTCCAAATCCCCATTTAGACTACTAAAGGCCATTGGGGTATCTTCCGTAATGCTAACAAAACCCACGGTTACATCTCCGTTGACTGTATCAGCAGATGCAGAACCACTTACTTCTTCAAGGGTGATTTCTCCATTTACGTTACTGATTTCCATTTCGCCATCCACACCAACCACGTGTATGTCACCATTATTTACGGTAGAGAGTTTCAAGCCAAACTTCCGGGGTACTTGAATTTCAAAATTAACCACCTTGTTCACTTGTCCATTGCTTAGGCGGACCACATTGTTTTTTTCTTCCGCGCTAACATCCAAAGAACTATTGGCTATTCGTTTCATACCATTGTTGCTACTAGACCTGTCTTTGCTTCTTCGATGACCTTTATTGCCTCCAAAAGTCGCAGCAACAACTACCTCGTTTCCGTCATATCCGGTCACTTTTATAGAACCAGCCACTTGATCCAACTCCAACTTCCCTGGTGAATTAGGCGAACTCAAAGGAACCCGAAACAATTCCGCGGCTTTTTCTTGACCAATTGTTGTTGTACTTGTCCCGATAAGGAATAGTGCAACCGTAATATATTTTACAACTTTCATAGCTTATATCTTTTTAATGTAAACATTTCCATTCAAGGTCTCAAAACTGAAATCCAAAGCACCAGACCCTATTTGTACTACCGGTTGGGCAGAATATTTATAGCGAGACTTTCCTTTGCTATCCTTTTCCTTTTCCGTTTTGGTAAACTGTTTTTGAATATCAAAATCCGTGTAAAGTTCCCCATGCATGGAGGTGAACGAAACATTTGCAGACAACGAAGCTTGATACGTAACATTGATATCCCCGTTCAAGGAATAATACGTAGAATTGCTTGAGGGATTTTCAGCGTATGAAATATCCACACGACCATTTATACAATTTACCTCGGTGGTTCCCGCCACATTCTCGAGTGTAATCCCTCCGTTGATATTTTCAACTTTCAGAAATCCTCCTCTCGTATTTTTCACCAAAACCTCACCGTTGTTAATAGCGCTTACATCCACATTTATTTTGGATGGAACCTTTACACGGATATCCAAATTATGGGAATACTTTGGTGAATCGTTATTGTTACACCACTGGTACTCTAGTTTTTCATCATTCCACATAATGTAAGGCGAATCGGGTCGTATCACTACTGTATCGTCAATCAGATAGGCCTTGAGCTGAAGTTCAGTTTTCCCCTGCTCCAGTTTACTATCGGTTTTCGCCCAGATTTCCTTTATGGCCTCAACAACAACCTCATTCCCGGAATACGCTTCCACCGTAATGGAGCCATAGATGTTTCTGACCAATACGCGACTCTCGGAGACGTTTTGAATAGGGATACTTTGTTTGACCTCTTCTTTAAAGGTTTTCTCTTGGGCCATGCAACTTCCCATCAAAAGGAAAGTAAAGCAGCCCATTAACCACATTTTTGTTTTCATAATTTAAGAATTGACTGTTCGTAATTTGATTTTTTGCCTTGTTTGACTGATTGATTAATAAACTCCTTAAAATGTTTTTTCGTTATTCGATTTTCGTTAATAAACGCTGTACTTCTTCCCATATGTGACTATAGCCTCCGGGCATTTCCGCATTGGTGAGCAACGCTAGCGTGGTATTGCTCTTTGGCATATGCACCAGAACCGTCTGAAAGCCTGCGATGCCCCCACCATGCCATATGGCCGTAGTCTCGAAAATATCCATGCGTTGAAAACCAAGACCATATCCATACTTCTTCAAATAGTCGGGTCGTTCGGGAAATACAAAATCCTTGGGAAAATAGAAGTTATCGATATCACTTACATCTTGACCGTTATTTACCTTAGCGTAATTCGTCATGGTATTTCGCAAATCATTTGACATCAACTTTCCTGAATTGAGCCCTTTCATTAATAACAACAAATCCCCTACGGTAGAACGAAGTCCGCCTGCGGCATACGGCATGGCGTAGTAGGTATCTGCCACTGCAAAAGGATTCTCCAAACTATCCTTCACAGCATACCCTTCAGCCCATTTCATGGTTTCCCCGCCTTGCTTTTCCATTAGGGTGTTTTCCATATGCAAGGGTTCAAAAATGTGCTTTTTCAAGTATGGCTCATATTCCTCCCCAGAGACTTTCTCTATAATTTCACCCAATAACACATATCCGGTATTGGAATAATAGAAATACTCCCCCGGCTTAAACAGGAACATATCTTTCGCATCTTGAATAAATTGATGAGGGTTTTGGCACATTGGAAAATCTTGGGGCGTTTCCTCTCGCATTTGGGTTTCATACCAATTCTTGATGCCTGATGTATGGGATAAAAGATGATATACTGTAATTGAATCTCCTCTCGGAAAATCCGGAAAGAACACGTCCAATTGGGTATCCAATTCGAGTTTCTTGGCTTCTATCAACTGGAAAATACTTATCGCCGTCATGGTCTTGGTGATAGATGCGATACGAAACTGGTTTTGTTCTGTTGTTTTTTCTTGCTTTTCCAGATGGGCATAGCCATGCGATCGATACACCGGTTCACCATCCCCTATTTGAATCCCATAGGTGACCCCAGGCGTTTTCCTGTCCTTTATTAGAATTTGGGTCAAACTATCCAATTTCGCCAACAGCTTTTGGTTTTTTGATGAAATCTTGGTCATCTCCAGCATGGAAGTTTCTTTCGCTGTTTGCTTACAAGCTCCCAGACAGCACAATACCGCAATTAGAATGTAGTTTTTAGCGTGGCACATAGCTACGTTAGATGATGGAATTAATAGACTTTTGAATTTGTTTCTTCACCGTGGTATCCAACTGTTTCTCCTTAAGCAACTGCTTGAAGGGTTCAATAGAGGACTTTTCCTGAAGGGCCACCATCAAATTGGCCAGAGTGACCTGCACGAGTGGTGACTCCTGCTGCGCAATGGATTGCACCAACCCTTGACGTACAATCGGTTTATCCACATAACTCGCCAGAGATTCTATAGCTGCTAGTCTCACATTCACATTGGGGTCATTGTTCAGGGTTTGGAGCAAGGCGCTTATGACCATATCATCCACCTCCTTGATTTTATTCGCTTCGTTCACACCATCCAATCTTTGGTTGGCTGAAGGCTGTTCCAAAAGTGTCAAAACCAATTTCTGGCGCACCGCTTCCGTTTCCTCTTCTACTACCACATTGTTTTGTGGAAGCGTATTTTCTTTTGGGCCAAACCAGTAACCTACCCCAAGTCCTACCAATAACAAAAGCATCCCGAAAGCCATATTGGGCGTGAAAATCCCCCTCCATTTACTCCAAAAGGATGGAACCGTATTTTTGACTTTCTTTTGTTCCGCGGCGTCCAACATTTTAATAAAGGCGTCATCCATAGCCTCGCTAGGTTCAGGCGATTCCAATGCGGACAGAAGCGCCCAGGAGCTTTTTACTTCTTCAAAACGGGATTGATAGCTCGGATTTTCCTTTAGGAATGCTTCGAAAGCACTTTCTTCGGTTGCCGACATCTCACCAGCCAGATACACCATACTTTGCTCTTCAAACTTTTCCATATCATTACTGTTTTTCAAGTTGTACAAAAACACTTTTCAATTCTTTCAGTGCCCGATGCACTCTTACCTTTGCTGCTCCTTCCGAGATATCGAGCACCTCGGCCAATTCCGAAAACTTCAACCCTTGGAATTTGCATAACACCAACAGTTGTCTTTTTTCTTCCGATAGTTGGGCGAGCGCCTTACGTAACAAAAAAGCATTGTCCTTCTTGTTTTGGGTTTCATTTATAGGGTCTTCCATGGCGTAACTCACATTTTCGATATCCTTTTCTTCACTAAATCCCCGTTTGCTTGCTTTTTGATGATGGTCATAATTCACATTGCGGGCCACACGAAACATCCAAGCCCCGAATTGCCCCTCCGAAGCAAAGGAATCTTTGTATTTCAACATGCGATAAAACACGTTTTGCACCAAATCTTCACTGATGGAAGGATTGTTTCCCAGATTGTAGAAAAATCCGAACAACTTTTTTTTGTGTCGCTCATAAAGCAGCCCCAAAGTATGTAGGTCTCCCTCTTTCACTTTGATCATCAGGGCATTGTCAGAAAGACTGTTCAAAACGGTCGGCTTTTGTTGTTTTAGGAAATACTGAACCTTTCCAGAAAGGTTACAAGAATTTATAGTTTTTTTTGAAGTTGGACCAATCAGATGGATTTTGGGTAAGGTACACCAAATGTATTTTTGATTATTTTTGTCCGGATTTCAACTAAGCCCTGATGCAATACAAAAGGATTTTATTAAAACTGAGTGGAGAAGCCTTAATGGGCGAGCAACAATATGGTATCGATGGCAATCGCCTTACCGAATATGCCGAAGAGATAAAATCCGTGGTTGACAAAGGGGTTGAAGTTGCCATTGTAATTGGAGGCGGTAATATTTTTAGGGGTTTGTCGGGTGCAAGCCAAGGCATGGACCGCGTACAAGGTGACCATATGGGCATGTTGGCCACGGTGATTAATGGATTGGCCCTTCAAAGTGCCTTGGAACTTCAGAATATTGAAACGCGCTTGCAATCTGCTATAAAAATCAATGAAGTTGCAGAACCTTTTATCCGTAGAAGAGCTATGCGCCATTTGGAAAAAGGAAGGGTAGTCATTTTTGGAGGAGGAACGGGTAATCCCTATTTCACTACAGACTCAGCGGCGGTATTAAGAGCCATTGAAATAAAAGCTGATGTTATTTTAAAGGGAACCCGTGTGGATGGTATCTATACCTCGGACCCTGAAAAAGACAAAACTGCTACCAAATTTGATAAGATTTCCTTTAATGATGTCATCTCCAAAGGACTTAAGGTAATGGATACGACGGCTTTCACCCTTAGCCAAGAGAATGAGTTGCCTATTGTAGTCTTTGATATGAACACCAAAGGAAACCTAATGAAAATTGTAGAAGGCGAAAACATCGGTACAGTGGTCAACATTTAACCGAAAACGCCAGACTAAAACAATACAAACATGAATGAAGAAGTAACTTTTGTACTTGATTCGACCAAAGAAAGCATGGATGGAAGCATCGCCCACCTTGAAAAAGCGTTGGTGAAGATTCGTGCTGGTAAAGCAAGCCCTGTAATGTTATCCACGGTGATGGTCGAGTATTACGGTTCGCCAACACCCCTTTCCCAGATAGCGAATATCAATACTCCAGATGCTCGAACGATATCGGTGCAACCATGGGAAAAAAGTATCCTTCAAGATGTTGAAACAGCCATTATGAATGCCAATTTGGGTTTCAACCCTATGAACAACGGTGAAATGGTTATCATCAATGTGCCACCCCTCACCGAGGAGCGACGGATTCAGTTGGTAAAACAGGCCAAAAGTGAAGCGGAAGATGCCAAAGTCGGGATTCGAAATGCACGCCAAGACGCCAACAAAGAACTCAAAAAGCTCGATATCTCCGAAGACCTAAAGAGCAATGGTGAAGTTGATGTTCAGGATTTGACCGATACCTACATCAAAAAGGTGGATAGTATCCTAAATGTCAAAGAGGCCGAAATCATGAAAGTTTAGCCTATGCCCTAAAACCAAAATACACTAGGCGCGCAGGCAATCATTTTCTACCTTTGTGCCAACAACGATTTTATGGTTGCAAAGCTCACCAAGGGATTCTGGCCAGCAGTAGCACGAATTATTTTACGAAATAGGATTCTTATCCTTTGCGCAGTAGCCGCGGCAACCGTTTTCTTGGTCATGCAATGGAAAAACATCCAGTTTTCCAACACGGAGGCCAACATTCTACCTGACGACCATCCAGCAACCATCCAATACCGAGCCTTTACCAATATTTTTGGCGAAGAAGGCAACGCTATTGTCCTAGCGGTTAGGGACAAAGCACTTTTTGAAACGGATAACTTCAATCGCTGGAACAAACTCAGCAAACAGCTTGAAGCCTTTCCTGAGGTAGACTTCGTGGTTTCTACCGATAATTTGAAAATACTGGAAAAGGATACTACAGTACAACAGTTCGTTTTGCAACCCTTTTTAAAGGGCACACCCACCAATTCCAATGAAATTGATTCCCTTAAAAACAATCTGATTCAATCCATACCCTTCTACGAAGGTTTGATTTACAACAAGGACAGCGAAACCATCCAGACTATTGCCTATCTCGACAAGGATATCATGAGTACTCCTGTTCGAAACGAGTTCATATTGAATGATTTAGGCGATTTGGTCAAAAATTTTGAGCAAGAAACCGATATGGATGTTCGGGTATCGGGCATGCCGTATATCCGAACTTGGAACACCAAATCCATTGTAGACGAAATAGGCATTTTCATTGCCGGGGCACTATTGGTCACTTCGCTGATATTCTTTTTCTTCTTCCGAAGTTTCCGGGCCACCTTTATTTCTATGTGTGTGGTTATTATTGGGGTGATGTGGGCGTTCGGTATTCTGGGATTGCTGCAATATGAAATTACGATTCTGACCGCTTTGATTCCACCCTTGATTATCGTTATCGGAATCCCCAATTGTATCTTTCTCATCAATAAATACCAGCAAGAAGTCAAAAAACACGGAAACCAGGCGCTTTCGCTCCAACGTGTAATTTCCAAAATCGGGAACGCCACTTTGATGACCAACGTAACCACCGCTTCGGGTTTTGCCACCTTCATCATTCTAGATAGTGATTTGTTAAAGGAGTTTGGAATTGTGGCTTCCATAAATATTATCGGAATTTTTATTCTGTCATTGTTGATAATTCCCATTATCTACAGTTTCATGGCCTTGCCCAAAACCAAGCACTTGAAACACCTTAATAAAAAATGGATTGACATTTTTGTGAATTGGATGGAACGGATGGTACGCGATTACCGCATTGGGGTTTACATTACTTCGGTAATCGTTTTGGTATTGAGTATCGTTGGTATTTACCAGATAAAGATTACCGGGAGTCGCATCGAAGATTTACCCAAGAACACCCATTACTTTAAGGACATTCGTTTTTTTGAAGATGAATTCGATGGCATCATGCCATTGGAAATCGTGGTGGATACCAAACGCAAAAATGGAGCTATCAAACCTGCGACACTTCGGCGAATGAACCAATTGGGTACCTTGATGACCGAAACCCCCGAATTGTCAAGACCGATTTCGGTAGTCGATTTGGTGAAATACTCCAAGCAGGTTTTTTATAATGGAATTCCGAAGTATTATCAATTGCCCACCTCTCAAGAAAATACGTTCATCATGGATATGGTGCGGCGATCATCTGGTGAAGGCGATTTGCTAGAGAGTTTCATGGATAGTACGGGGCAAACGGCACGAATCACCGCCTACCTCAAAGACGTGAAGATTGAACGCATGGAAGAAATCGAATCGGACATGCAAAAAGCCATTGACAAATTCTTCCCTTCGGAACGCTATACCGTTTTCATGACGGGCAAAGCGCTGCTCTTTCTAAAAGGAACACGGTATTTGGTCAAAAACTTATTGATTTCCCTAGCGCTTGCGATTGGTTTGATTTCACTTTTTATGGCCTACCTCTTCCGGTCTTTTAGGATGATTATCATTTCATTGGTTCCAAACCTTTTACCGCTGGTAGTTACTGCGGGTTTAATGGGCTTTTTAGGCATTCCTATAAAACCCTCTACCATTTTAGTGTTTAGCATTGCCTTTGGCATTTCGGTCGATGATACCATTCACTTTTTGGCTAAATATCGGCAGGAACTTGCGGCAAACCGATGGCAAATCAAAAAATCCGTTTATGCGGCCCTGCGCGAAACCGGGGTAAGTATGTTCTATACTTCCATTGTTTTGTTCTTTGGTTTCTCGGTATTTATCGTTTCCAGCTTTGGAGGCACTAAGGCATTAGGCGGTTTGGTGTCTGCAACCTTGATGTTCGCGATGTTGGCCAATCTGATTTTATTGCCTTCTTTGCTGCTATCCCTAGAACGCAGTATTGCGAACAAACAGGTTCTGAAAAAACCACAAATCGACATTTTACCGAAAGAAGAGCTGAACCCAGAAGAAAAATAGGGGTTCACCACCTATAAACCCTCGTATTCCTGCACGCTTTTTTGGGCAATCGACTATCTTTGGTCCCAAATTTTTTTCGACATGAAGTCGCATCCGATTAAAACCATTCTTGAAAAACAGAGTACAGGAGAAACCCTCACCGTAAACGGGTGGGTAAGAGCGTTTAGAAGCAATCGATTCATTGCGTTAAATGATGGATCTACGCTGTCCAATCTTCAGTGCGTCGTGGATTTTGAAAAGTTTGAAGAATCTCTACTTCAGCAGATTACGGTTGGTGCGGCAATTAAAGTCACCGGAACCCTTGTTGAAAGTCAAGGCAAAGGACAAAGTGTGGAGATTCAGGTGGATTCTATTTTCGTGCATGGCACGGCGGACCCTGAAACCTATCCCATTCAACCCAAAAAACACTCCTTGGAGTTTTTACGGGAAAAAGCACACCTAAGGGTGCGAACGAATACGTTTTCCGCGGTAATGCGGGTGCGATCGGCCTTGTCATTTGCTGTACATCAATATTTTGTCCAAAATGGATTCTATTACATGCATGCACCCATCATAACTGGTTCGGATGCGGAAGGTGCTGGGGAAATGTTTCGGGTAAGCATGCTGGACCCAAAAAATCCACCACAGGACGAAGATGGAGAAGTGGATTTCAAACAAGACTTCTTTGGAAAGGAAACCAATCTCACGGTTTCAGGACAGTTGGAAGCAGAAACCTACGCGATGGGACTGGGAAAGGTTTATACCTTTGGCCCCACGTTTAGAGCTGAAAACTCCAACACTTCAAGACATTTGGCCGAGTTCTGGATGATTGAACCCGAAATGGCCTTTTATGACCTGGATGCCAATATGGACTTGGCTGAGGATTTCATCAAATACACCATCCGTTATGCGCTGGAGCATTGCGCTGAGGACATTGCTTTCTTGGAAAAAAGGCTTTTGGACGAAGAAAAGACCAAGCCCCAAAACGAGCGAAGTGAAATGTCGTTGATTGAAAAGCTCAAATTTGTGGTGGACAACAACTTTAAAAGGGTCACCTACACGGAGGCTATAGATATTTTACGAAATAGCAAACCGAATAAAAAGAAAAAGTTCCAATATCCCATAAACGAGTGGGGGGCTGATTTGCAAAGTGAACACGAACGCTTCTTGGTTGAAAAACACTTTAAGTGTCCGGTTATCCTCTTCGACTACCCTGCCAATATAAAAGCTTTCTACATGCGCCTCAACGACGATGGAAAAACCGTTCGCGCCATGGATGTACTCTTCCCAGGTATAGGTGAAATTGCAGGTGGTTCCCAAAGGGAGGAACGTTTGGACGTTTTGAAACAAAAAATCACCGATTTGGGCATCGACGAGGAAGAACTCTGGTGGTACCTCGATTTACGGAGGTTTGGTACAGCTGTTCACAGTGGTTTTGGCCTAGGTTTTGAACGTCTTGTTTTGTTTGCTACGGGTATGGGCAACATTCGTGATGTTATTCCGTATCCAAGAACACCGCAGAATGCAGAGTTTTGATTCGATTGCGTAAATTTATGCGTAGGTAGACCCCATCAATCAATGCTGAAACAACACCTTCAATTCAAGCTTTCCCAAAAGCTGTCGCCGCAACAGATTCAGTTGATGAAGCTGATTCAGTTGCCTACACAAGCCTTTGAGCAACGTCTAAAACAAGAATTGGAGGAAAATCCAGCCTTGGAAAGCGGTAAAGCAGAAACTGCCGACTCCCTAGACGATAATTACGATGAATATGGCGATACTGGGGAAGGGGAAACCATCGCTGCCGAAGACATCAACATCGATGATTACTTAAGTGATGATGAAGTACCAGATTACCGCACACAGACCAGCAACTACAGCGCGGATGATGATGAAAAAAGTATTCCCTATGCTTCCGGAATTTCCTTTAACCAATATTTGCTGAACCAACTCAATACCGTCAACTTGAACGATGATGAATGGGCGATTGCAGAGTTCTTGGTTGGGAGCATTGATGAAAGCGGATATATAAGAAGACCGCTTCCTGACATCATGGATGATTTGGCGTTTACCCAAAACATTTATGTAGAGGAAGATGTAATTGGCGAGGTGTTGAAAGTGGTTCAAGCTTTGGACCCTCCAGGAGTTGGAGCCCGCTCATTGGATGAGTGTCTGATTTTGCAATTGAAACGCAAGGAAAAGACCCCAGCTTTGGAATTGGCCATTGCTATTTTGAGCAAGTCTTTTGAGCAGTTCATCAAAAAGCACTACAGTAAACTGATGCAAAAGCATCAGGTCAGCGAAGAAGAATTGAAAGGCGCCATCTCAGAAATCGAAAAATTAAACCCAAAACCTGGAGGTTCGTATGCCGGCAGTACCCGAATCATTGAGCACATTGTGCCTGATTTTTCCATACGTATCGTTGAGGGAGAATTGGAGTTAAGCTTGAATGGACGAAATGCGCCAGAACTTCATGTTTCCAGAGAATACAGCAATATGCTTGAGGGGTACAAGAACGCAAAAGAAAAATCCAAATCCCAAAAGGACACGGTGCTTTTTATCAAGCAAAAATTAGATGCCGCAAAATGGTTTATTGACGCCATTAAGCAAAGGCAGCAAACGCTTTTCATCACCATGAACACCATAATGCAATATCAAAAAGATTACTTTTTGACGGGCGACGAGCGTAAATTGCGTCCCATGATTTTGAAGGATATCGCCGACCAGATTGGGATGGATGTTTCTACGGTATCACGGGTTGCCAACAGCAAATATGTGGATACGCCTTACGGGACCAAACTTATCAAAGAGTTTTTCTCCGAAGCGATGAAAAACGAGCAAGGAGAGGATGTCTCTACGCGCGAAATCAAAAAGATTTTGGAAACCGTCATTGGTGAAGAGGAAAAGAAAAAGCCATTGACCGATGACAAATTGGCCAAAATTTTAAAAGAAAGGGGGTATCCCATTGCAAGAAGAACCGTAGCAAAGTACCGGGAACAACTAGGTATCCCCGTAGCACGCCTACGAAAACAAATTTAATGCGTCACTTTCTTCATTTGGTCTCCTATATTTTTCATCCCCTTTTTGTACCCATCGGGGGCACGGTGATGTACTTTCTCATCACACCGAAGTACAGTTCACTTGAAATCCAAAGTGGAAATATTCTCCCTATTTTTATTCTGACGGTGATTATCCCAATCATTTTCTTTTTGATTCTGAAAAATTTGGGCGTCATCCATTCCATCTTTTTACCCACTTTGAAAGAACGGAGGTATCCACTTTACATCCAAGCCATTCTATTGTTTTTGATTTTGTACAAGGTCATTCCCAACAACTTTGTACCCGAACTATTCTATTTCTTTTTGGGTCTGCTTGCCGCTACGGGAGCGACGCTCATCCTACTCTTTTTGAGAATAAAAACCAGCATTCACCTTTTGGGAATGGGTAGCATTTTAATGTTCATGATTGGGCTTAGCATCCATTTTGAGGTTAATATCACCCTAGCTATTAGCGTTTTTACCTTGTTCACCGGATTGGTTGCCACATCAAGGCTGTACGTAAAGGCGCATAGCAAGGCTGAATTGTTTATCGGGCTTTTGCTAGGGATTTTTTCCCAACTTATTATTCTGAAGTACTGGCTATAGAATGTAGAACATGATGCCTACGCGAAGTACCCTGAAGTTGATTTCGACGCCATCAGCCGTTTGAATTCCTTGCTTTAGCAATCGGTTCAACCCATAATAGGCATGAAGATTCAAGGTGTTATAGCCAAAATTCACGGTTAACCCGTATTGAAACGGCTCAATATCATCATTTGAAAAGGCTTCGCTGCCTAAATCATCCACAAATTTGGAACGCCCAGAAAACACATAGCCCAATCGTAGGCCTGTGTATAAACGCCAAAACTTGTATTCCGTGGCGTTTGAGGTTCTCCATCGGAGTTGTATGGGCATCTCTACCGTATGGGTTTCCAGTTTATTACGCTTAAAGTCGTCAGCAGGTATTATGGTATAGTTGAAACCCATTTCACTTTCGGTAACCCTGACATTATTGTAAAACGAATTCGCAGCATATCCCAAACCTATGCCCATTCCAATGTTACGCCTTTGGTTCATTGGAATATCCTTGATAAAACCCAATTGCAAACTGTAAGACAAGCTATTTTGCGATACATCATCAGGTTTGTCCAACAAAAAGTTGATTCCCGTGCCAAAGTAAAATTGGTCCTCTAGGTACTTATCATCCAAGACAATTGGATTGACCTGGTCCACTTCCTGCGCCATAATCAGGCTAGACATACACATGAAACCAATCTTCAATAACTTCATCGTTCAAAAAGGTTTAGTAACAAAAAACGCCCCAAAAATGGAGCGTTTAATTGATTTTGAGTATTGTACTACTTCAAGTTATTGAAAGCGTCCCCGTCGTAAGTTGTGTAGTTTACTTTAAGGGCATTTACCTTTCTCAACTCTTGCTTTATATCAGCGATAAGACCCATATTGGCATTCTTATCAACTTTCAAGGCAGTAGTCAAAACGTTTTGAAGCTCTGGCGGTTTTTTGGCTCTTTCAGCCAAAATATAAGAACCTACCTCATCCACATTGGCGAACTTGTCGTTCAACTGGATTTTAGGTTCAGTACCAAAAACCTTTGCATACTCCTGTGTTGGTTTACCTATGTAGATGTAAATCACCCTATCCTTCTTTTCCAACTTCTTGATTTCAGTTGCGTTTGGAAGGGTATTTTCAACCAACAAAGAGCTATCTTTCATCGTGGTTACGGTCATAAAGAAAAACAACAACATAAACACGATATCAGGCAGGGAGGCCGTCGACACCGCCGGCAAGTCTCCATCTTTCTTTTTTGCAAATTTTGCCATGAATACTTAGTTTAATTTGTTGATGTTTCTGCTTCCGAAAGTTTCTGTGGAAACATGTCCTGAATGTTCTTCACCTTGTCTTTCAGTTCATCTCGAACATTGGACGCGGTCTCTGGATTCAAGTACTCACTTTCCATTTCAGTAAAGTCTCGGTTGTATAATCGTTGTGCTTCACGATTACGGAGTTCGTTATACGCTCCAACCAATTCATTTTGCACAGTGATGTAAATACTGTACTTCGTCTCTCTATCATTTTTCAATGAGATAATCGCTTTTGACGGATTATCCGATGAAGCAGGGTCTTTTTTCCCTTTACAATAACTACAACTACCATCCGCTCCATTTTCCAAAAAACTAATTGCAGCAGTGCGTAAGTCCTTCAGATTCATCAAATCATCTTCTACCAATAGTTGTCCATTCTTGTTAATGTTAACCGTAAAGATGTTTTTCTGTTTGATAATAACGTCCTCATCTGGCGGCTCCATCGGCGGCAACATACGGTCTAATCCAGCATCAGTTTCAATGGTTGTGGTAACCAAGAAAAAGATGAGGAGAAGGAACGCAATGTCAGCCATCGACCCCGCATTTACCTCAGGTGCTCCTTTTCTTCTAGGCATCTTCTCTTACATTTTTATTTAACAAACATTTTCTTCAATCCGGGTACTACCATAAGTACCACAGCAACAGCAGTCAATATGAAAAACACGTTAAGTCCCATCCCAACATTCTTCACGGTACCTTCGGTGGTTTCAATACCTCTTCCAGCCATTTCCGTTACTACGGCTTCATTCCCTGAAGAAAGTCCATATGAAACTGCTACGATGATGGCCAATCCGCCCAGACCGAACAACGCTTTCTTGATACTTCCCGGAGTGGAAAGCAGTTTTTTCAAACCAAAGAAAACAGTTGTTACGACAGCGATGGCCAATAGGATGTACATTACTGCAAACATAGCGCCCATTGCGCCACTGTTAATTGCCTCGGGGTCTTCGGCATCTGGTAAAGCAAACCAGAGTCCAGCCGCAATCAAGCCGATGGCAATCAATGCTATTTTAATAATCTTATTCATTTTATCGATAGTTTAAAGGTTGGTCAATTATTTTTTGTGTGCCGCCAACATATCAATTAAAGAGATAGAAGAATCTTCCATGTCGTTAACGATACTATCGATTTTTGCGATGATGTAGTTGTAAAAAATTTGAAGGATAATCGCAGTGATAAGACCGAATACTGTTGTCAAAAGTGCTACCTGAATGTCACCTGCAATCAAGGATGCACTCAAGTTACCTACTGCTGCAATCTTTTGGAAGGCCGCAATCATACCGATTACCGTACCCATAAACCCAAGCATGGGTGCAATGGCGATGAAGAGTGATAACCAGGATACGTTTTTCTCCAACTGTCCCATTTGAACTCCTCCGTAAGCTACAACCGCTTTTTCGGCAGACTCCAAACCTTCACCAGCACGGTCAAGACCTTGGTAGAAAATGGACGCAACAGGTCCTTTGGTGTTTCGGCAAACTTCTTTAGCTGCTTCTACCCCACCCGAAGCTAGAGCATCTTCAACTTGTTGCTTCAATTTTGCAGAATTGGTACTGGCCAAATTCAAATAAATGATACGCTCAATTGCTACGGCCAACCCGAGAATCAAACATAACAATACGATACCCATGAAGGCGGGACCTCCTTGAATGAATTGTTCTTTCAATATTTGGGTAAAACCTTTACTGGCTGTTTCCCCTTCTTGCAACATTGCTGCGGAGGCAGAAGTGGTTCCCAAGACAAACATTCCGGCGGTAGCCAGAGAAAAGGATATTTTTTTCATTTCTTTCAAACTTAATTTAGTTAGTTAATAATGTTAATGTTAAAGATATAAAAATTTTATAATTGAATATCATGTATTCCGCAGAGAGGAAGGGATTCGAACCCTCGATACCCTTTTGGGGTATACACACTTTCCAGGCGTGCGCCTTCGACCACTCGGCCACCTCTCTAGTTAAATTTTAGGTCAGCCAATAAACAAAAAAATAATTAGTTCTGGAAATTTGGTGCGTTAATTTTAGACCATTTCACCGCGTAGTGAACGCTCGAAAACCGCTTTGAATTCCAGTGCTGACAAGTTTTTGCCCAAAAGATACATCGTCTTGGCCAAAGCTGATTCAGTGGTAATATCCTTACCGTTAGCCACCTGCATTTCCATTAGCTTTCTACTGGTTTCATATTGACCGGGTTGCACGCTTCCTCCAATACATTGGGTTACGTTGATGACAAACAACCCACTTTCTATAGCCTGTTTGACTTCTGCGAGAAACCAGGCTTCCAAAGGCGCATTTCCCGCGCCGTAGGTTTCTAAAATCAGTGCCTTCAATCCGGGAGTGTTGCATAGGGTTCTTACCAAGGGTTGACCAATGCCCGGAAACAATTTCAAAATCGCCACATTCGAGTCCATTTTGGTATGAATACCAAAGGCTTCCGCATTGGTTTTTCGATACAAACTTGTATGGCTTACGTTTAAATGCACTCCAGATTCTACCAAAGGGGGATGGTTCAGCGAAGCGAAGGCTTCAAAATGTTCAGCATTCAATTTGGTAGTGCGATTGCCGCGATAGAGTTTGTATTCAAAATAGAGCCCCACTTCTTGGATTACTGGTGACTCGTCCTCTTTTAGGGTAGCAATTTGAATAGAGGTAATGAGGTTTTCTTTAGCATCCGTACGCAAATCTCCTATGGGCAATTGGGAGCCGGTGAAAATTACGGGCTTGTCCAAATTCTCCAGCATAAAGCTGAGCGCCGAAGCGGAATAGCTCATGGTATCACTTCCATGCAACACCACAAAACCGTCATATTTTTCATAGTTATCCTTAATGAGCTCAGCAATACGCTTCCAGTGTAGTGGAGATACATTGGAGGAATCAATAGGTACTTTGAACGACACCCCGCTTAAATCACATGCCAGTTGGTTCAACTCGGGCACATTGTTTACCAATTCTTTAAAGTCAAAGGCCCGTAAGGCGCCCGTTTGGTAATCCTTGACCATTCCGATGGTACCACCGGTATAAATCAGAAGTATTTTAGCTCTCATTGACATATCCTATATGGCGAAGACCGATTTACTGTTTTTTGTAGTGATTTCGGCAATTTCTTTTTTGGGCAACTGGTACACTTCAGAAAGCTTATCCAACACATTAATAAGATAAGCACTTTCGTTCCGCTTGCCGCGATAGGGCACCGGTGCAAGGTATGGGGCATCAGTTTCCAAGACAATATGCTCCAAAGGAATTTGATTGAGGAAGGTATCTATCTTTCCGTTTTTGAAGGTCACTACCCCACCAATACCTAGTTTCATATTGTAATCGATTGCTCTTTGGGCCTGTTCGAAATCCCCAGTAAAACAATGGAAAATTCCATGCAAATCTGGACCCTTTTCCTCTTCAAGAATTTCAAAAATCTCATCGAATGCTTCACGACAATGGATGACAATGGGCAAGCCCTGTTTTTTGGCCAAACCAATTTGAAATCGAAACGCCGCTTGTTGTTGGGGCAAAAAGGTTTTGTCCCAATACAAATCAATCCCAATTTCGCCCACGGCATAAAACTGATGTTTCGTGAGCATCTCAGCGACATGAGCGAGCTCGATTTCGTAATTTTCCTTGACATGGGTTGGGTGCAATCCCATCATCAAATACACCTTGTCCGGATATTTTTCCTTCAGGTCGAACATGGCTTGGGTATATGTGGAATCTATGGCGGGGATAAAAAAACGTTTTATACCCAAGTCCACAGCGCGTTGAATCGCGCTTTCACGGTCTTCATCAAAGGCTTCGCTATACAAATGGGTGTGCGTGTCGGTCAGAATCATGTCGCAAAAATAGATTTATCTTCGCTTTTCCATCTTATAAAGGATATCAAAACACATGAAATCCCTGAAAAAATTCTTAGTTGAAAAACAATACGTGAGAGTCCCCCTCAACTTTACGGCAACAAATCATTTTGCCATCACTGCAAAAATCAATGGTGTGGAGGGCAGATTCATTTTGGATACCGGCGCTTCCAACACTTGCATTGACATGGACAAGCAAGAGGTTTTCGCCATGAAGGCCAAATCATCAGAGGTTAAGGCTGCTGGTGCAGGGGCCACCGATATGGAAACCCAAATTTCTTCGGGAAACCAAGTCGTACTGGGCAAATGGAAAAAAAAGCGTCAAAAAATAGTGTTGTTCAACCTCATTCATGTGAACGAAGCCCTAAGCATTCATGACACCGAACCCGTGGACGGTATCATCGGTGCAGACATCCTAAAAAAAGGGAAAGCGATTATCGATTACGATAAACGCCGCCTTTATTTGAAAAAACGCTAAGCGTAAATCGAATTAATATCACTTCGATTTTATCCCATCATTCGAAATTTCTTTTAAGGCAGCGGATGCTTCAATCCAATCCAAATGAAGTTTCCCTAAAGGGAATCCTTTGTAGGCCACCCGCAAATAGTAGGTCTTTACTGGTTCCAAATCTATCCTAAGGGTTTGTTTTCCAACAGTAAAATAGGTTACACCTGTAGGCAACTCCAAATTAGAATAACTACCATTTTTTACTTTTTCCACTACACTTCCGTTTGCCTTTAATTTAAAAACCAATGCAGAGCCCACATATCGGTTAGGTCTGTATACATGTACGGAGGTTCGTTCAATCGTATGGCCTAGAGGTATCTTTTCATTGCCCATTTTGCTAACCAAACTATCTCCTGCTACCAGGGGAGCACTAAACGATTCGCTAACTTTCGGCAGTTGATGTGTATTCACCATAGGAACACTGCTAACTCTTTTGTTCGGTAGGCCGCCTTTAGGTCGTAAGCGATTAGCATCAAATACCAATCCTTTAGGCTCTATCATGAGTTTCTTCTGCAACGTCCTTTGGTTTTCCGAAGTTGGCTCATTTGTAGAGGATTGCTGCAAAAACCAAGGAATGGTTCCCAAAAGACCTAAAACGAGTATTCCCATCCAGATTTTTTTACTAAATCTACCTGAGGGTGGCAAGCCCCTTTCGATTTTCTTCCAGACTTTTTCCTCTGCAAAAAAAATATCCTGCGGTTCCTGTACCTCATCCACCTGTGATTTCACCCAGTTGTCAAAACTATCGTTCACTAATTCCATTTCGCCATATTCTTTTTAAGGATGTTTCGTGCTTTCACCAATTGTGACCGAGATGTACTTTCGCCAATACCGAGCTTTTTGGCTATTTCTTTATGGGAATATCCTTCAATCACATATAGATTGAATACCGTTCGATACCCAACTGGAAGTTGCAGGATAAAAGTGTACACATCTTGAGCGTTGATTTCCATTTCAATTGTCGACTCGGTAATCAGATGATGATGTTCAATGTCGTCCTCTCGGACTTTTTGGTTCTTGCGCAAGAACATCAAACATTCGTTCACCATAATGCGTTTTACCCATGCTTCAGTACTTTTTGCATCCCGAAATTCCAATACGGATAGGTTTTTAAATACTTTGATAAATCCTTCCGAAAGGATTTCCTCGGCATCCTGTTTATTTCTCAAATACCGATAACAATGGGCAAACATTCGCTGGGCAAAGGCCTTGTAGAATGCTATTTGGGCGCTTCGCTTACCCTTAACACAACGTTCTATGAGTTCTTTATCGACCAAAAACAAAGCTTGATTCTACCGTCAAGACCAAAATATAGCTTACCATTTAATCGCCTTTTTCGGATAGTTCTGTTAACGCAAAGGATTCCGTGACTTCTATCAAATCCAAACTACCTATGTAAACACCAGCGGCGATAAAGGAGCGCAGATAATATGTTTTTCCTTTTTCAAGGTGAAGCTCTACTTCCTTTTTCTTTACACTAAAAGTGACCTTACCAGGTTTCAGTTTGAACACCAGACGACCTCCATTCTTGATACGGCCACATTTTTCACCATCTCGTTTTAGTTGAAACACCCAGGCAAATCCTACCAACTTTTTAGGACGGTACACATGCACGGTAACCGTCTCTTCATCTTCTGAATTTGATATCGATGGGTGAAGTATACACGGATAAATGAACAATAGTAATATCAAGGCATGTTTTCGAAGCGTTTTCATGATTTCTTATTTACGTTAGACTAAGAGCAAGCTCTTAATAACATAAATGCAAAAATCAATCAGAACGCTGCCTGACCCTGAAAATTAATTCTCAAGGCTTTTAGAGTGCTATACTTCTAAATGAACTACGGGATTAGTTAACCGTCGGTCAAAGATGAGCGTTAAAGCTCCAACGCCTTTTTCACATCACCGTCCATCAAAAGCTCGGTCGGATTTTCCAAAGCCTCTTTAACAGCAACCAAGAAACCAACGGATTCTTTTCCATCGATGATTCGATGATCATAAGAAAGTGCCACATACATGATAGGTGCAATCACCACTTGGCCATCTTTGGCGATGGGACGTTCCACAATGTTGTGCATACCCAAAATACCGCTTTGCGGTGGGTTGATAATGGGTGTGGACAACATGGACCCAAACACCCCACCGTTGGATATGGTAAAGGTTCCACCGGTCATTTCGTCCACCGTGATTTGACCGTCCCGTGCACGAAGGGCCAAGCGTTTTACCTCAGCTTCAACTCCTCTAAACGTTAAGTTTTCGGCATTTCGGATAACCGGCACCATCAAACCTTTAGGTCCAGAAACCGCAATACTAATGTCGCAGAAATCATAACTGATCATTTCTTTACCATCAATCATGGAATTGACTGCAGGATACATTTGTAAAGCACGAATGACCGCTTTGGTAAAGAAGGACATAAAGCCAAGACTTACCCCGTGTTTTTCTTTAAAGGTTTCTTTGTATTCCTTTCGCAAAGCGAAAATAGGAGACATATCGACCTCATTGAAGGTGGTCAACATGGCGGTTTCGTTTTTAGCAGCTACCAGACGTTCTGCAACCTTTCTACGCAGCATGGATAGTTTTGAACGGGATTCACCACGGCTTCCCCCGGTTGGGGTACCCATTGAAGGAACCGCACTAATTGCATCTTCTTTGGTGATGCGTCCATCACGCCCTGTACCTTGAACTGACGCTGGTGCAATACCCTTCTCATCCAAAATCTTCTTCGCGGCTGGAGAAGGCGTTCCCGAAGCATAGGTTTCCACCTTGGGTTCAGCAGGCTTCGGAGTTTCAACGGGCTTCTCGGCAGGTTTTTCTTCCGCTTTAGGCGCTTCTTCAGTTGCAGCACCTTCAGGTTTGGCTGCACTAGTATCTATTAGACAAACGACTTCTCCTACTGCCACGGCATCTCCCTCTTCTGCTTTTAAGGTGATGACGCCACTTTCCTCAGCAGGAAGTTCCAAGGTGGCCTTATCGGAATCCACCTCCGCAATGGCTTGATCTTTTTCAACGTAATCGCCGTCTTGTACCAACCATTCGGCGATTTCAACTTCAGTTATGGATTCCCCTGGTGAGGGTACTTTCATTTCTAAAACCATATTGTTCGTTTATCTCAATATTTTATTTCAAATTTTTTCGCACGAAGTTGTCCTTCGTTTTATCAAAAACATAGTCAATCACTTGGGCATGTCTTCGTTGGGAACGCACGGCACTTCCCGCTGCTGGTGCCCCATAAAATCTTCTTGAAGCCACCCTAAAAGATTTCGCTTCATCCAAATGCATCAACAAATGACCCCAAGCACCCATGTTTCTGGGTTCTTCCTGAGCCCAAACTACATCATCTGCATTTTTATATTTCTGCATGACTTCCTTAATCTGTTTTGTCGGAAGGGGGAAGAGTTGTTCAATACGTACCAAGGCTACATCATTTCGTTCTTCTTTCTCTTTTCTATCCAACAAATCATAATAGAACTTGCCTGTGCAGAACACCAAGGACTTGATGTTTTTTGGTTCCGCCGTTTTATCGTCAATTACCATTTGGAAGCTTCCAGCGGCCATTTCTTCTTTGGAGGATAGTACTCGTGGATGACGCAACAAACTTTTAGGTGTAAATACGACCAAAGGTTTTCTAAAATCGGCTTTCATTTGTCTCCGAAGCAAATGGAACATATTCGCCGGAGTGGTCACATCGGCCACATACATATTATCTTTTGCACACAATTGCAGGTAGCGTTCCATACGCGCGGAGGAATGTTCCGCGCCTTGGCCCTCATAGCCATGGGGTAAAAACAAGACCAAACCATTTTGAAGTTTCCATTTGTCTTCTGCCGAGGATAGATATTGGTCCAAGATAATTTGGGCTCCGTTGCTGAAATCCCCAAATTGGGCCTCCCAAATGGTCAATGTCTTCGGACTTGCCATGGCATACCCATAGTCAAAGCCCATTACCGCGTATTCGGAAAGCAAAGAATTGTAGATGTGGAATTTTCCATTTTGGTGTTCTCCCATCAAATTCAGTAGTACTACTTCTTCCTCATGCATTTCAGTTTTGATGACGGCATGGCGGTGTGAAAAAGTTCCACGCTCTACGTCCTGTCCCGTGATACGAACATTGTAGCCCTCTTCAATCAAAGAACCATACGCCAAAAGCTCACCCATGGCCCAATCCAAGCGATTGTCCTCAAAATACATTTTCTTTCGAGCCTGTACCAAACGCTCCAGCTTTCGCAAAAACTTCTTATCTGCTGGCAGTTCGGTGATGGCCTTAGCTACGGCATCCAATTTGCTTTGCGTGTAGGTAGTGTTCATGGGAGACAACATGGCATCCTCAACCACTTGGCCAAATCCTCCCCATTCGTCTTGCATGAATGGAGTGATTCGCGTTTTTTCGATTTTACGGGAATCCAATAAATCTTCCTCTAGGTTTTTCTTGTATTCTACTTCAAGGCTTTTTACATAATCCTTGTCGATAATACCTTGTGCAATCAGTTTTTCGGCATAAATATCTCTTGGATTCTTGTGCTTGGAAATGGCCTTATATAATAAAGGTTGTGTGAACTTTGGCTCATCCCCTTCGTTATGGCCGTACTTCCGATACCCAAGCAAGTCTAGGAATACATCGCGTTTGTAGCGCATCCGATATTCCAAAGCGAAAGTTGCGGCGTGCACTACGGCTTCAGCATCATCGGCGTTGATGTGCAATACTGGGGAAAGCGTGACTTTCCCAACATCAGTGCAGTAGGTCGATGACCGTGCGTCCAAATAATTAGTTGTAAAACCTATTTGGTTGTTCACCACAATATGGATGGTTCCTCCGGTTTGATATCCATCCAAACGGGCCATTTGAATCACCTCATACACTACACCCTGTCCTGCAAAAGCAGCATCTCCATGTACCAAAATTGGCAACACTTCTGATACATTTTCAGTATGGTCACTATCTTGTTTTGCCCTCGAAATTCCTTCCACAATGGAGTTCACCGTTTCCAAATGGGAAGGGTTGGGGGCAATATTCATATTTACCATCTTACCCGAATCGGTCTCCCGCATGGAAGTCCAACCCAAGTGATATTTTACATCCCCATCAAAGATGGTTTCTTCGTAATCTTTTCCATCGAATTCGCTAAAAATATCTTTGGGCGATTTTCCAAAAATATTGGTCAGCACATTCAAACGCCCGCGGTGGGCCATCCCCATCACGAACTGTTTTACACCGGCATCCGCTGCCTTTTCGATAATGACATCCAAAGCAGGGATGAGTGACTCTCCACCTTCTAAAGAGAAACGTTTTTGCCCGACGTACTTGGTGTGCAAAAAGCTTTCGAACGAAACAGCTTCATTGAGTTTTCGAAGGATATTCTTCTTTTCCTCAGCGGAAAAGTTGGGATGATTGTCATTGACATTGAGCCAATTTTGAATCCATTCGATGCGCTCCGGGGTTCGGATATACATATACTCTACCCCAATGGCATCACAATAAATTCGCTCCAAGTGCGCCACGATATTTTTTAACGGACTTGGACCAATTCCAATAATTTTACCCGCATCGAAGGTGGTTTCCAAATCTGCCTCAGACAATCCGAAATTATCCAATGAGAGAGTTGGCACATATTTTCTTCGTTCCCTTACAGGATTGGTTTGGGTAAACAAATGTCCTCGTGACCGATACCCATTAATGAGCTGGATAACCTGAAATTCTTTTTGTAAGGACTGCGGAATTTCCAAAGTTTGCCCATTGGCCAGCGCCAAGGAACCGTTAGCTGAAGTGAAGTCCAGTTCCTCAAGGGAACTTTCCATACCAAAATCATAGCCCTGAAAAAAAGCCCTCCAACTGGGCTCGATACTATCGGGACTGGTTAAATACTTGTCGTATAGCTCCGCGAAAAAAGAGGTGTGCGCAGCATTTAAAAAGGAATATTTATCCATGAAGCTTTCTCACTAAAATCTGTGAAAATTTTGGGTAAAAATACAACAAATCCTCTTGTTTGTTTAACATTGTTGTATTCAAATTCAAAAATGTTGATTCCCCTCTTCGGTGCGAAACTGAACTTTGCGCAAAGCCCGATTCAAAACAATAAGCGTCATTCTTTGGGCTTCTTCCACGGCATCGGATTGGTAAGGTCCCAACTCCTTTTCAGGAATATCCATTCGGTACAACAGATTAACATATTCCCGATTCTGTTCCATGATCAACAGATATAGTTTCTCTGTCAATCTTTCGGAAAACGCTTTGGTCTCCCAAGGTTTTGGTATACTGAGAACCACACCAATAAGTGCAAAATCTTTGATTACCTGTCCCACCAAAGGCACAAAAAGCTGTTTGCTTTGCGCATATTGAAGCAATTCTTGTGTAGTATCGAATTGCATCGCCTGAATTTAGTTGGGTTTTTGGTAGACTTTTCCGTCTTTCATAACAAAACCGATGGATTCGAGAATGTTGATTTCTTCCAAAGGATTGCCTTCCACTGCCACGATATCCGCCAGAAAACCCTTTTTCAACTGTCCCAAATCCTTTTCCATACCCAATAAATTCGCATTGGTTATGGTGGCAGACTGAATTACCTCCAAGGCAGGCATTCCCGCTTCAACCATATATTTAAACTCCCGGGCATTTTCGCCATGCGGAAAAACCCCAGCATCTGTACCAAAAGCAATAGGCACTCCTTTTTTATAGGCTTTTCCAAAAGTATTTTGGACTTTAGGACCAATCTCACTGGCCTTTTGTGCCACAACTTTTGGGAAGTATCCCGGAATCTTGGCTTTCTCCGTGACCTGTTTTCCCGCGGTGATTGTGGGCACCAAATAAGCGTCATACTGCACCATCAAATCCATGGTTTTTTCACTCATCAAAGTTCCGTGCTCAATGGTTTTGATACCACCTATCACAGCACGTTGCATCCCTTCGTCTCCATGCGCGTGGGCTGCTGTTAGCATGTTGTAATCTTTTGCCGTTTCGGTGATAGCCTTGATTTCCTCTATAGTGAATTGTGGATTTTGTCCGCTTTTGGCAACACTGAGGACACCTCCCGTAGCGGTTATTTTAATAACATCGGCACCATCTTTATAGCGCTGACGTACTGCTTTGACACCATCTCTTGGTGAGTTGACCACGCCTTCTTTTGGACCTGGGTCTCCTTTTAGATCGTTTCGCATACCATTGGTTGGGTCGGCATGGCCTCCAGTGCTCGCAATGGCCTTTCCAGCAGTAAAAACCCTAGGTCCAACTACAGTGCCTCTATCAATTGCTTTGCGCAAGGCAATGTTCACTCCACTACCTCCTAAATCGCGAACGGTGGTAAAGCCCGCCATCAAGGTTTTTTTGGCATATAAAGTCGAAAGGAAAGCGACATCTGCCTCGTTCAAGGTGAATCGTTGAATATAGCTTTGGGGATTGGACTCGCCTTCAAGATGCACATGCATATCGATAAAGCCGGGCAATACAGTCATGTTTTTTAGGTCAATGGCTTGATCTTGGCTTTCGGTAGGAGCAATGTAGCCCGATTGAACGTCCGAAATGGTATTGCCTGTAATCACCAGTGTTTGTGCTTTGAGCATCTTTCCAGATTTCACATCTAGCACTTGTCCGCAATGGAGATACGTTTTTTGACCAAAAACCAGGGCGGAAAAAATTAGGGAAAGTAGGGTTAGCCTTTGTCTCATTTTCAAAATTCGTTAGCCGTTAGTGAGCTTAAGGTAATCTACTTTTGGGAAATAAAAAACCCGCCTTCATGGCGGGTTATTGTATTTTACTGTCGGACCTTCCGTTCCCAGTCCCAAGCGGATTCCATTGCCTGGTCCAGATTCGACTGGGCTTTCCAACCCAAAACCTCGTTGGCTTTTGCGGTGTCGGCATAGGCCTGAATCACATCTCCTGGCCTACGGTCTACAATTTTATAATTGAGTGCACTCTCGGAAACCCGTTCGAAGCTTTCGATTACTTCCAACACGGAACTTCCTTTTCCGGTACCCAAATTGAATACCTCGTAGTTTTTTTCATTTTTGTTTTGAAGCAGACGTTGCAAGGCGACCACATGGGCTTTGGCTACATCTACTACATGAATATAATCCCGGATACAAGTACCGTCTTCAGTTGGGTAATCATTGCCAAAAACGGAAAGTTGTTCCCGTAAGCCTACCCCAGTTTGGGTAATAAAAGGCACCAAATTCTGTGGCACACCAATAGGTAATTCTCCAATCTCAACACTAGGGTGTGCGCCAATAGGATTGAAATAGCGCAAAGCGATAGCAGCAAAATCAGGATTCACTTTGCAAGTATCTTGAATGATTTCCTCACCTATTTGTTTGGTATTTCCATAGGGCGACTCCGCCGGTTTTACAGGCGCATCTTCCGTGATAGGCATTTTGTCCGCCTGACCATACACCGTGCAAGACGAACTAAAAATGAAAGAAGCTTTCACTTTTTCGGTCAAAATTTGGAGCAGATATACCAAAACCCCAAGGTTGTTTTCGTAGTACAATAAAGGTTTCTCCACACTTTCCCCTACAGCTTTTGAAGCAGCGAAGTGAATTACACCTTCCACGTCGTGATGTTTTTCGAAGAATGCAATCACGGTATCCTTTTCCCGTAAATCAATTTTTTCAAAGTGTGGTTTTTTACCCGTGATGGCGGTAATACCGTCCAATACTTTTTCGGAAGAGTTGGAAAGGTTATCAATAATGACGACCTCATATCCTTCATTTTGAAGTTCAACTACGGTATGGGAGCCAATAAAACCAAGGCCACCCGTAACTAATATTTTCATACTCAACTATTAACAAAATCATTCACCAAACCAGTGATGAAATCAATTTGCGCGTCATCTAGTTCGGTATGCATCGGTAAAGAAATCACTTCTTTGACCAACTGATTGGTTACCCCAAAATCTTCCTCCTTATACCGTTCGTCCAAATATGCTTTTTGACGGTGAAGAGGAATAGGATAATATACCCCACATGGAACGTTGTTTTCCATTAGATGTTGTACCAAAGCATCCCTTTTTCCGTTTAAAATTCTGATAGTATACTGATGAAAAACATGACAATCACAATTGTCACAAATCTCATCGCAACCATTTACAGTTCTGGGTAGTACAATGTTTTTATTGCTTCGCAAAGCCTCGGAATACTTTCTTGCAGCATCTCTTCGGTCTTCATTATAAGCATCCAACCTTGGCAGTTTCGCATTCAAAACTGCAGCTTGAATTGAATCTAGTCGGGAATTTACGCCGACTACGTCGTGATGGTAGCGTTTGTACATGCCATGGTTCACAATTCCGCGAATGGTGTGGGCCAAATCATCGTCATTGGTAAAAATGGCACCGCCATCTCCATAGCACCCTAGATTTTTGGATGGAAAGAACGAGGTGGAAGCAACATGTCCCAAAGTTCCTGCTTTCTGTTTTCTGCCATCCTTAAAAGTATACTCAGCACCAATGGCCTGGGCGTTGTCTTCAATAACATAAAGATTATGCTTTTTCGCAATTTCCATTAACACATCCATTGGCGCACATTGACCAAACAAATGGACTGGAACGATAGCCTTGGTCTTTGGGGTAATGGCTTTTTCCACAGCAATAGGGTCAATATTAAAGGTGCGCGGATCAACATCGACCAAAACCGGTGTAAGATTCAATAAGGCAATGACCTCAACAGTAGCAGCAAACGTAAAATCGGCTGTAATCACCTCATCACCAGGCTTTAGGCCCAACCCCATCATGCAAATTTGAAGGGCGTCGGTACCATTGGCGCAAGGAATCACATGCTTTACATCCAAGTATTTTTCCAAATTCTGTTGAAATTCCTTGACTTTAGGTCCGTTGATGAATGCTGAAGAATCCAATACTTCCTCAATTGAAGAATTCACTTCTTCTTTAATGCCTTCGTACTGGCCTTTTAGGTCAACCATTTGAATTTTTTTCATCCAAAAAATTTTTTGCAAAATTAAGAAAATAAGCTTCCTTAACCTTCTGATTGCCAAAGAATGTATTTTAGCAAAAATTAGTGCAGTTGCGGTATATCTACAGTTTTTTGGTTTGGATTTCTAGTGGCATTTTATCGATGGTTGCCTTGTTTTCTCCTAAAATCAAACTGTTTCAACAGGGGCGGAAAAATGTGTTCAACCAGATGGAGCGTGCCCTCGGAGGCAAAGAAAACGTGATTTGGATGCATGTTGCCTCCCTTGGGGAATACGAACAGGGGCTTCCCGTATTGGAGAAACTCAAAACGGAGTATCCAAGGCATACTTTTCTCCTCACTTTTTTTTCCCCTTCGGGATATGAAGTGAAAAAGAACAGCGCCCCAGCCGATTTGGTCTGCTACCTCCCTTTGGATACCCTCCAAAACGCAACGCGATTCATTGGAATAGCAAAACCAAAGCTTGCCATTTTTATAAAGTATGAGATTTGGCCAAACTATTTGCACACGCTTAAAAAGAACGGAATCCCCACTCTGATGGTCTCAGGCATGTTTTACCCAAAGCAAGTTTTCTTTAAACCTTGGGGCGCATTTATGCGAAAAAGCTTGAAGACTTTCCATCACTTTTTCGTTCAGAACGAAACCTCAAAAAAACTCCTTAACCAAATCGGGTTGGAGTCCGTAACGGTGAATGGAGATACCCGTTTTGACCGAGTAGCAGCCATTTTGGATGGCGACAACCATTTGGATTTCATGGACACTTTTAAGCAGGACACTTTATGTATTGTCGCTGGAAGTACATGGCCAGAAGATATAGCTGTACTGCTCCCTTTTCTAAACCAGTATGAAGGAGATGTAAAATGGGTCATTGCTCCACATACGATAAAACCAGAAGCGATTGAAAAGTTGCAAGTACAAATCAAGAAACCAACCGTAACTTATTCCAAAATGAATGGCAAAGATGTTTCCAAAGCTGATGTTTTGATTGTGGATACTGTAGGACTCTTGACCAAAATCTATAGTTATGCCAATATCGCTTATGTCGGTGGTGGATTTGCAACGGGTCTTCACAACACTTTGGAACCTGCAGTATTTGGCATTCCTGTGCTAATAGGGCCTCGGTACAAAGGTTTCAACGAGGCGGAAACTTTGGTACAAGCGAAAGGTATCATAAGCATCGCTTCCAAAGAAGAACTGGAAGAGATCCTATTGAAGCTTCTTAAAAATCCAGGTTTTCAAAAAGAAACCGGGCAAATCAATGCCAACTTGCTTCAAAGTTCTAGGGGTGCTACAGAGGAAGTTATCCGCTATGTGAAAACAATCCTTTAGTTTTAGTAGCTTTAACCGTAACCTAACCTTCCACCATGTCAAAAAAGATTTTTTGGATTTCGCTTATTGCTGCACTCGCGGGCTTTTTGTTCGGTTTTGATACCGTGGTTATTTCCGGAGCAGATAAAAAACTGCAAGCGCTATGGCAATCCTCCGACGCATTTCACGGTATTGTTGTCATGGGCATGGCCTTATGGGGTACGGTTATTGGCGCTATTTTTGGTGCCATTCCCACGGATAAGTTAGGACGAAAAAAAACCTTGATATGGATTGGAGTGCTGTATTCGATATCAGCCTTGGGTTCGGCCTTGGTCAATGATCCTTACAGTTTTGCCGTCTTTCGCTTTTTAGGTGGATTAGGGGTTGGCGCCTCTACCATTGCAGCCCCGGCGTATATCTCAGAGATTGCTCCGGCCAAAAATAGGGGGCGATTGGTTGGCATGTACCAATTCAATATTGTTTTCGGTATTCTAATTGCTTACTTCTCCAATTATCTCTTGAGCGGTATGGGCGAAAACGATTGGCGTTTCATGCTGGGCGCTGAGGCCATTCCAGCTATTATTTATACGGTGGCAGTGCTTTCTGTACCCAAAAGTCCAAGATGGTTGATGACCCAAAACCGAAAAACCGAAGCGGAAAAAGTCATCAACGACCTAAGTTTGGATTTGAATATCGCTGAATTGGAAAAATCCAATCAAGACCAAGCCAGTGGCAAAAGTCGTGAAAACATCTTCATGAAAAAGTATCGAACTCCGCTTATGCTTGCTTTTTTGATTGCTTTTTTCAATCAATGGTCGGGTATCAATGCTTTTTTGTACTATGCTCCTAGAATTTTTGAACTTGCGGGGCTTGGAGAAAGTACGGCATTGCTAAGCAGCATTGGTATTGGTGTGACCAATCTGGTTTTTACCTTAGTCGGGATTTATCTGATTGACCGTTTGGGCCGAAAAAAATTGATGTACTTCGGTTCTGTAGGATACATCATTTCTTTGCTATTGGTATCCCTTGCTTTTTTCAATGAATGGACGGGTATTTCCGTTCCTATTTTCCTTTTCTTGTTTATTGCTTCACATGCTATTGGACAAGGAGCGGTAATATGGGTATTCATTGCCGAAGTTTTTCCGAATCATCTTCGCGGCGCTGGACAAGCCTTTGGCTGCTCAACCCATTGGGTATTGGCGGCGATAATCCCTTCAATGGTTCCATTGCTTTTTAGCGTGGTGGGCCCTGGGGTGGTTTTCGGATTTTTCGCCTTTATGATGGTGTTGCAACTCCTCTGGGTAGCTATGGTCATGCCCGAAACGAAGGGAATCGTGTTGGAGTCCATGGACAAAACACTGTCCAAAAACATCGATGACTGACATATCTCCGTACACTTACAGTTAAAAAAAGGCGATTGGTCGAATAGCAACGTCTTCTTATTAAAAGCTCCCTTCAGAATTCCGTACATTGAAGGAAATTACACTACTATGAGCAATGAAATTTCTTTTGGCGATAAAATGCTGGTTGCATTTTTGCGCGTTATGGTTTTTGTATTGGTACTGATTCTTATCGCAATTCCCGTTTGTATGTTGCTTGACTTTTTAAACATTATCTAGCCATCAAAACCAAACAACTTACGCAACGCATATCATGGAGAAGGTCTAAAAGAGCACTTCTTCCTTCTCCATCGCTTTGCGAATCACCTTGATGTACATCGCTATGGTCCGCTCGATATCCACGGGTTCATCCACGTTAAGGTTACCTCTCCAAATCAAGGCCCTTTCCTTATCCGTACAAATGCAATAAAGTGAGGTTTCGGCAGTGTAAAGGTTAAATTCCTCATGGCCTTCGTCGTACATCACGTCCTGATGCTCCAGATAGTCCGAACTAAATTGGGTATACAAACTCCCTAAATTTCCAAGCTGTTGACGAATTCGTTTTCGGCTTTCCACCCCAATGATTTTGGTAAGGATAATGGCATCAAAACCCTTATTCAATAATTCTTGTTCCACGGCATCCAGGTCTTCTTCGGTTTTTTCTGTAGAAGTGAATACGGTATCGAAGAAATCCGTACCCCGACCTGCTTCAAAACCTTTTGCTTTCAAGGCATCCCTCAACTGTGTTTCAAAGGCAATCCTTGTAGCTTTTTCTTGGGCCATGCCCACTACCAATACTTTGTAGATGCCATACTCATCAGCTTCTGGACTTTTCCAAGTGCTTACCACCTTTGGAGTAGCACAGCCCCAAAACAGCACCAAAATCAAAACGAATGAAATGTTTTTAAAACGTCGTACCATGACCTGTTTCTTTAAGATTACGTGGTAAAACTACGGTCAAGTAAATCCCAATAAAATGACAGGTGTCATGTTTTGTACTACTTCAGGTGGAAAGGCTGCCCTGTGCTTTGAAGTACGGAAAACCAAAACTCACTTTCGAGGTCAATTTTCTTTCGTTTTCGGGTCACTTCGGTAATTGGGATATATACGAACTTGTTGTTTACTTTACTGACAACAAAGCGCGTTTTTCCCGCCATGGCGCCATGTACGGCATGATACGCCAAGCGGCTGCAATACACACTATCCGAAGGGTTCGCGGGCGCACTTCGCACAATATAACTAGGGTCCATGTATTTGATGGTAACGGGCATTTCGGTAAAGTACCGCCCAATTTGCTCCTTTAGGAATACACCGATGTCTTGGTGCTTTATATTGCCTGAAGCATCCTTTATGGTTTCCCCTTTTTCCATCAACTTTTGGCCGGCCCCTTCAGCCACAACAATTACCGCGTGCTTTTTCTTCAATAAACGTTCTTTCAAAGCTTTCAAGAATCCAAATTCCCCTTCCAGCTCAAAATCCATCTCAGGAATCAATACAAAGTTGACCACCGGCATGGCCAACGCGGCGGAAGCTGCAATAAAACCACTATCCCTACCCATCAACTTTATGATTGAGACGCCATTGTAGGCCCCAGCAGCCTCGTTATGGGCATCTCGCAAAATAGCACTTGCAATATCAAAGGAGGTTTCAAATCCGAAAGAACGATCTATCAAATCGATATCATTGTCAATGGTTTTCGGAATGCCCACCACGGCAATATTTGCATTCCTTTTTTCAATTTCGATGCCGATAGCATCCACCCCTTTCAAGGTGCCATCTCCTCCAATCGCAAAAAGGACATCAACTTTGTTTTCGATTAGGGTATCCACCATGGTCGACACTTCTTGCGCTCCACGGGAAGAACCTAGAAAGGTCCCCCCAAATTGATGGATGTCGTTCACCGTCTCAGGTGTTAGCTCCTTAAAGCCATGACCCTTTTCGGGATTCAATCCCTCGTACCCGTAGGGTACCCCAAGAATGCGCTTGATACCATAAAAGTAGTGCAACGCCATGACCACACTTCGAATCACATTGTTGATACCAGGACACAGTCCCCCACAAGTGACAATGGCCGCTGTGCAATGTGGTACGTCAAAGAATATATCCTGTCGTGGACCCGCTTTTTCCAGACATATAGGGTCTGACCCCGTTTCAAGACAATGTGCGAAATGTTCTTGGGAAGTATCAAATATGAACTTTTCCGTGTCGTTTACAAAGTTGAAAATACGATCTCCCTTGACCGTACTCAGTTGCAAGGGAGATCGAAATTTGGGCGAACCCAATTGCTGAATTTGAAATTGCATGCGTTGTGCCAAATTAAAAGTGGTCTTCCAAACTATGGTGTGAATCAATCAAAGGGCCGCCATTAAGGATTTCCTCTGATGCCTCACTTGCAAATTTATCAAAGTTAATGTGGAATGCATGGGCCAATTGAATGGCTTTGCTCACATACGCGCCTTTTTGCAACCAAGTGTTCATGGGGTCCAAAATTTCAGTGGGTACACCAGGACAATACTTGGGCATGAACAAACCAAAAATAGGATGGGTTTCAAAATCTACTTCATCCAACTTATTCTCAAGAATAGCCGAAATCATGGCACGGGTATACTTCAATTTGATACGCGAGCCTACCCCATAGGGGCCACCGCTCCAGCCGGTATTGATAAGCCAAACGTTCACCCCAGCTTCCGTCATTTTTTGACTCAACATTTCAGCGTATACGGTTGGATGCAATGGCATGAAAGGCTCCCCAAAACAAGCCGAAAACGAAGGCACTGGCTCGTTGATCCCGGCCTCTGTTCCCGCAACTTTTGCGGTATATCCTGAAATAAAGTGGTATGCAGCTTGTCCGGGAGTCAATTTTGATACGGGCGGCAATACCCCAAAGGCATCACAGGTCAAAAAGAAAATGTTCTTCGGATTTGATGCAAAAGAGGGAAGCTGAATGTTATCGATATGGTCAATCGGATAGCTTACCCGCGTGTTTTGGGTGATGCTGGCATCAAAAAAGTCAACTTCTTTGGTCCCTTCTTTGAACACAATATTCTCCAAAAGAGCTCCGGGTCGTATCGCACGAAAAATGTCCGGTTCCTTTTCTTCGGTCAGGTCGATTACTTTGGCGTAGCAGCCGCCTTCAAAATTGAAAATGGTGTTTTCATAGGTCCAACCGTGTTCATCATCACCAATCAATTTTCGACTAGGGTCGGCAGAAAGCGTTGTTTTTCCCGTTCCGGATAGACCAAAGAAAATAGCAGTATCGCCTTCTTCTCCAACGTTTGCCGAACAGTGCATGGGCAATACATTTTTCTCTAAAGGAAGGATGAGATTAAGTGCGGAGAAAATTCCTTTTTTCATTTCCCCGGTGTATGCTGATCCCCCTACCAAGGCAATTTTTTTGGTAAAGTTGAGAATGGAAAAGTTTCCACTTCGCAAACCGACTTTGGAAGGTTCAAGGGCTTCATATCCTGGGGCGCAAAGCACCAACCATTCTTCATTAAAACCTTCCCGTTCCTCAGGTGTCAACTGGATGAACATGTTCTTGATAAAGTAGTTGGACCAAGGGTATTCGGTGATGACCCGAACATTCATGCGATACTTTGGGTCGGCGCATACATAGGCATCCCGCACATACACTTCTTTTCCGGAGAGATAAGCCAGCATCTCTTCTTGCAACACATCAAAATTATCCGGAGAGATTGCCTTATTTATTCTACCCCACCAAACCTTATCCTGGGTATACGCATCCTTAACCAAAAAACGGTCTTTGGGCGAACGCCCTGTAAACTTTCCCGTTTTGATGCAGAGGGTTCCATTCTCCGTTTCTACCCCCATTCCTTTTTCGAGGGTGATTTGTTGTAGTTCTTCCGCGCTCAAATTCCAATGCGCTGTTACGTTGTTCAACCCATAACGCTTCAGGTTTTTGGGTTTTTCAGTTACATCTGTCATAATATTCATTTTATAAGGTTTAAAAGCTCCACACTAGTGGAACCAGCAATACCGTTGTTATGAAAAAGAGCAAGAGCAACGGACCTCCCACTCGTATATAATCGGTGAACCGATACCCTCCAGCGGTCAATACCATGGCATTGGTAGTAGTGCCGACAGGAGTTAAAAAAGCGGTAGAAGCACTCACCGCTACGGCAATCATGAACGGTTTGGGTGAGACTTCCAAAGCTCCGGAAGCAATAATGGCGATGGGTGCCATCAATACTGCTGTAGCAGAATTATTTATCGTTTGGCTAAAGGTTGTGGTCAACAGAAAAATTCCAGCCAATACGGGACTCGGTCCTAAAGCCCCGAGGGATTCCACCAAGCCATTGGCAGCCACTTGCGCCACCCCAGTCTTTTGTAAGGCCAAACCCATAGGAATCATAGCCGCAATCATCACCACGCTGGTCCAACTAATGCCTTTATATGCCTTGGCAATAGGAACACAACCAGTTATCATCATGATGCCTGCACAAATCAAAGCTGCGATAGCGCCCGGTAGAATTTTAAATACCAACAACACAATCATCAATAGCAACACCGCCAAAGCGATATAACTTTTGTGGTCAATGACATCCACATTTTTAGACATGGCTTCTGGACTTCCAGAGATGACAATGTTTTCGTAAACCGATTTCAAATTGTCCATCTTTTCCCATTGCCCTCTAATGATAAAGGCATCACCCGCTGCTATCTTTATTTTTCCCTTTAAGGGGCGATTGTTTCGTGAAGCAGCAAGCAATTGCACGTCCATTTGTTTGAGATATTGGCCCAAAGCGATGCGTTTACCAACCAAAACAGATTTTGGCGTCACAATCATCTCGGCCATCCCCACTTCTTGGGTGATGAGCTCCTTTTTGAGATTGTCCATCTCTGGCGCCAAGGGAATAACCCCCAAATGAAAATGTATTATCAAACGACCAATATCGCTGGATTCTCCCTTTACCGTAATGATGTCGTGGTAGCGCATTTCGGTATCATCTTCTGGGATTTCCACAAAATTTGGAATCTTTTGTAATGGATTGGGGTGTCTTCGTTTCAAGCGCATCAAGGACACATTGAATTTTTCCTCAAAATGCCAATCCCCGACCTTGGTCCCAATCAGTTGCGACATAGACCGAATCCGTAAACGATAGATGTTGTCATCTATGCTGTAATTCTCAATCCATTTGTGCATTTCTTGGTCAATCGCCATTGGTTTGTTTTGCGTACGATGGCTGGGCAAAAGCCGATAGCCCACATAGCGGAAATACAGAATGGTCAAAATCAATAAGGGGAGGCCAATCAAACTGAATTCAAAAAATGAAAAACCTCCAAACCCTTTCTCGGCAAGGGCATTACTTACGATAATGTTGGGAGGAGTTCCTGTCAATGTTAACAATCCTCCCGTATTCGAACCGAACGCTACGGGCATAAGCAACTTAGAAGGGAGAGTTCCTGCACTCCATGATGCGGTGACCGTTACGGGAAGTAGCGCCGCTACGGTTCCTGTATTGCTTACAAAACCAGACAACAAACTTGACCCCAGGGTGATGATGACCAACAAGCGAGGAACACTTTTTTTCGCCCATCGCACAAAGTACCGTCCAGCAACGGCGGTCCATCCTGTACGGGCCAATCCTTCTCCAATAATGAACAAGGCAGCAATCATGATTACCGTGGTGTTACTAAAACCACTCAAAGTTTCCGATACCGTCAAAATATCTGCGAGGTATAGTGAAATCATGGACATTAAAGCCACTACATCTGGCGGAAACTTTCCCCATATGAAGAGTATAATCGTAATTCCCAGAATGACGAGGAGTGTATACATAGTGGGCTTTTATATCGTTTCCAACTCAATCCAAGGCCAAGACCGGAATCTCTGAATGCAAGGTGAGCAATTTGGTCAAACGACCTTCTGAAGGAGTGCTCATGACACTATGGTTTCTGGGCAAAATGGCCAACATGTCAATGCCTTTTCCATTGATATAGTCCAAAATTCCTTGTTCAATGTCTTCATTTTTTTGAAACATGTGCTCTTCATAAAAGTGCTCCAAATAGTATTGTAACAAGTGCTCGGTTCGTTCACCACCTATGTGCTCCGCGTATACAGATTCTTTATATATCGTCAACACATGAATTTTGCTATCGAAAGCCCCTGCAATGGACATCAACATGTTCAACACCTCCTTGTCCTCTACTTCTTCCTTGCCCAAAACCAAGGCAATTTTCTTGGGCTCCTTAATCTCGCATCCATAGGGAATGGAGATTACAGGACAATTGGCTTCCAAAACAAGTTTTGAGGTATTGGTTATCGCTTCATCGGTGGTTTTGTCCCCCATGGTCCCCATGATAATGAGGTCCACATTCTGGTGTATCTGGGTAACTAGGATGGTTTCAATTACATTCCCCGAAACACAAGCCAATACAGGTTGTTTTTTCGCTTTGGAATGAAAACCTCCCAAGATTTTCAAGAAGTTCTCGTTCAACCCCTTTTCTTCTTTTTTGGAAATGGGCATAACCCCCACATATAAGGCTACAACCTGACTCGACCGGTTGGGTCCAACAAAATGTACAGCGTATTCCAAGGCGTTTACCGAGGCTTCTGAAAAATCGAAAGGAACCAATATTTTATCTAATTTGCTCATACCACTATATTTTGAGATTTCTAATAACACTTCAAATGTAGACCGCCTTCAAAACCTAAAACATGACAGAAATCAGCTTTGCATACATCCTGATAAAAGGGCGATTAAAAGCGGGTTAATTTTATCAAGGTATCTGGCTTGTGCGGGAACAAATCCATAACTTTAGGAACGTATCATTTTCAACTATACTTTATGGATATTGTCTTAGGGGTCGACATCGGAGGAACCAAAACCAAAGTTGGATTAGTCGATGCCAGTGGGCGTTGTTTGGAAAAAACATTTTTCCGGACCAAAGAATACCCTGACCTCGACGATTATCTACGTCAACTCCATCAAACCTGCGATGAATTGCTACAACAAGGTGGTCAAGATTTTAATGTACTGGGTTGTGGTATTGGTGCGCCGAATGCCTCTAGCAAAAACGGCACCATTGAAAACGCAAGCAACTTGCTTTGGAAAGGAACGGTCCCTTTTCTGGCCAAATTCAAGGAAAAAATGGACCTCCCCATGCGCATCATGAACGATGCCAGCGCGGCTGCCCTTGGGGAAATGCTTTTTGGAAGTGCCAAAAACATGACGGATTTCATCGCCATCACCTTGGGAACAGGTTTTGGAGCCGGAATTGTGGCCAACGGACAATTGATTGATGGCTTCGATGGGTTTGCTGGCGAACTGGGACACGTGGATATGACCATGGGCGACGGTCGTTTGACTGGCCTAGGCGTAAAAGGTGGCTTGGAAGCCTATGTATCTGCAACAGGACTCAAACGTACCATAATGTATATGTTGAGCAAATATTTGGTCGATAGCCGTTTTAGAAGCGTTGCCTTTAATGATTTACACGGGGAAGATATTTCGCAAGCAGCGGAAGAAGGTGACCCTATCGCCTTAATGTCTTTTGACTACACTGCCAAAATCATGGCCCAAGCATTGGCCAATTTCACGGCTTTTACCCAACCCGAAGCATTTATCTTAATGGGTGGTTTGACCAATAGTGGGAAATGGATCATGGAACCGTTGGAAAAATATTTCAATGAGTTTTTACTGGAAATCTATCGTGGTAAAGTGAAGCTTCGCATGTCAGGTATGGAAGGAAAAACCGCGGCGATTTGCGGTGCCGCAGCGCTAATTTGGGAGCAGCATCAATCTTGACCTTCATACTTTCTAAACAATAATTACAAACCTGATTTTGGTCATGTTTCTTGGCATGTTTACAGCGCAACTTTGTACTGTATTTGCAACCGTCAAAACATGGTCTATACCAATTCCCTTTTTAAGACCGCTGTTCTTTTTCTAAGCTCCGGTATGCTTTGGGTAGCATGGGGGCAATTTGAAAACGACGATACCACCGATTCATGGCTAGTACTTAATGGCAATCACAAAATCCATTCGAATTGGACCATTCCTACGGTAATGATTTTGCGGCATCATGATATGTTTGAAGCCTATGAGTTTTCCTTCTTTCGAAGTGGCGTAACCTATAAAAGTGGTGAACATTCCCATTTGGGCGCTGGTTTCGCTTATTTGGATGCCAACAGCTATCAACACAATGATATTCCTGAAAAAGCCTCACAATTCTGGTGGTATGGCGAATACAGTCATAAGTTGCAGCTAAACCGCAACACCATCGCTCAAAGACTCCGACAGGAAACCCGATGGATATCCACACCTGACCGCAGTTATGTAAATCCTAGGGTCCGTTATCGAATACAATTCACCAAACCTATTGGCACATCCCTTTATGTAAAAACATTCAATGAAATCTTCTTGAATTTGGAAGGTCCCACCTTCAATCAAAACCGATTTTATATGGGGCTTGGGCAAAAAATAGCCTCAGGAACCACCTTGGATATAGGCTACCTCAAAAACCATTTTGCCACCTCCCAACGAGATGTTCTAAGAGTATGCCTCTCCTTTAGAACTGATTTCACCAAAAAGGACAGGGTTGCTCACCAATCCCCATAACCTCCTGAATACAAACCTGATAAGTATCATATTTTTCCTCTAAGAGGGTAGCTACCTTTAGTATCATTAAAGCAAAGTATTATGAAACCAAAGAAAAATCCATCCGCAGATATAGGAAGAAATAGCAGTCTATACTTTATGATTGGACTGAGCGCCGTGTTATTTGTCACTTGGCAATCCTTTGAAATCAAAACCTATGAAAAAACCTCGGAAGTTATCGATGTGGTTCAGGTTATTGACGATATGGATGAAGAGGTTCCCATGACCCAGACCGTGATGACCACACCCCCTCCGCCCCCACCTTCAGCTCCTGCTATTATCGAAATTGTTGAAGATGTCGAAGATGTCGAAGAAACCCTTATCGAAAGCACCGAGACCAACCAGGATGCGTTCATCGAAGATGCCATTATAAGGGTAGATGAAGTGGTTGTGGAGGAAGAGGAAGAAGAAATTATAGTGCCCTTTGCCGTGATTGAAAATGCTCCAATTTTTCCGGGTTGCGAAACCTGTCCGACTGAAGAAGAACGACGTACTTGTTTCAACCAAAAAGTACAGCAACATATTAAGGAAAACTTGGTATATCCCGAAGCTGCTCTTGAGATGCGCATTACCGGACGGGTTTTCCTGAAGTTCGTTATTGACGCCAACGGGCGCGTTTCGGGCATCCAAAAAAGAGGTCCTGACCGGTTGTTGGAAAACGAAGCCGAACGCATTATTGCTGCTTTGCCGCAAATGAAACCCGGAATGCAAAGGGGGAAACCAGCAAAGGTAAACTACAGTATCCCTATCAATTTTCAGATGCAGTAGACCCCGTTTTCAACGCTGCTGACATTTATCATGTTTTCTGGTGGAACGCCCCACTACTTTAGCCTTAAAATAAATCACATGTGTCATTTTGTAGAAAAATACAATGTACCTGGACCACGATACACAAGTTATCCGACCGTTCCGTATTGGGACTTGGATTCCTTCTCAGGAAAAGCTTGGAAACACCGGGTCAAACAAGTGTTTCAATACGAGCAAAGTGAGGGAATAGGACTTTATATCCATCTACCATTTTGCGAGAGCATGTGTACTTTCTGTGGCTGCCACAAGCGCATCACCAAACGCCATGAGGTGGAGTTGCCCTACATTCAATCCGTGCATAAAGAATGGCGTTTGTATGTGGAACTTTTGGGCAAAAAACCCATAATAAAGGAATTGCATTTAGGGGGTGGGACGCCTACCTTTTTTTCGCCAGAAAATCTTGAATTCTTGATCAAGGGGATTCTCTATTATGCCGATAAAGCGGAAGACCCACAATTCAGCTTGAGGGTCATCCCAACAATACTACCAAGGAACATTTACAAACCCTGTACAATTTAGGTTTTAGAAGGGTATGCTTTGGCGTACAGGATTATAGCGAGAAGGTACAACGTGCCATCAACCGCTTGCAACCGTTTGAAAATGTAGTACAAGTAACCCATTGGGCCAGAGCAATAGGGTATACCTCTGTTGGGCATGATATTATTTACGGATTGCCCTTTCAAACGGAAGATGATGTAAAATACACGGTCGAAAAAACCTTGGAAATCCGTCCGGACCGAATTGCGTTTTATAGCTATGCCCATGTTCCATGGCGCAAAGGAAATGGCCAACGAGGGTACCGGGATGAAGACCTCCCAAATACCCAACAAAAAGATGAACAACGAAAAATTGGTAAAACCTTATTGTTAGAAGCCGGTTATGAAGAGGTGGGCATGGACCATTTTGCTTTGTCCCAAGACGCGTTGACCCAAGCCAAAAACCAAGGCAAACTACACAGAAGTTTCATGGGCTATACCGAAAACCGAACAGCGCTTCAACTAGGGCTCGGTGTATCCAGCATTGGGGACTCGGGCACAGCGTTCGCTCAAAATGTAAAAGGCCTTGAGGAATACCAAAATCTGGTTTCGCATGATATTTTGCCTTTATCAAAAGGGCACCTTTTGAACCGTGAAGACGGTATTATCCGCAACCATATTCAACAGCTCATGTGTCAATTTGAAACCACATGGGATGATGACATAAAATCTTTGGAAAATTATCCCCAAATCCTGAAAAACCTGCAAATGCTTCAGGATGACGGATTGGTGATTGTCACAAACATAGGGGTAAAGGTAACCGCAACTGGAACGGCTTTTATCCGAAATATTTGTATGGCTTTTGACCTTAGACTACAACAAAAATCTTTTGAAAGGAAATTGTTTTCCATGACTGTTTAACCTAAAATTTTACCCATGAAAAGCATTATTGTACCCGTAGATTTCTCAGAACAATCTGAATATGCATTAAAGGCCGCTGCGAAATTGGCCAAGGCGAATGACGCGGAGTTGTTTGTTTTGCACATGCTAGAACTTTCACCTTCACTTATGAGCGAATCGGGCTTTGTCGCCCAAGAGCAAGTCGTGCATCTCATCAAAATAGGTGAAGAACGGTTTAGCCAATTTTTGGACAAACCGTATCTCAAAGGCATAAAGGTAGTTCCTATCATAAAGCACTATAAAGTATTCCAAGAATTGGATGAAGTCGCTCAAAAACATGCTGCGGACCTGATTGTAATGGGCTCCCATGGCACCGATGGATTGGGAGAAATATTCATTGGCTCCAATACCGAACGTGTGGTACGCACCTCAACGGTTCCGGTGTTGGTCATCAAAGGAGATGTGGAAAAATTCTCAGTAGAGCAATTCGTTTTCGCTTGCGATTTCAAAGAAGAAAACATCAAATCGCTGAAACGTGCCCTCGAAATCGCCGAAATGTTGGGCGTTGAGCTTCATTTGGTATATATCAACACCCCTGATGATTTTTTAAGCACGGAAGATGCGAATCACCGAATTTCCAAGTTTTTGAACCTCGCACAAATGGGTTTGGAAGTTGAAATCTATAATGACTATTCCGTTGAGAAAGGCATTTTGAACTACAGTGAAACCATGGGAGCGGATTTAATCGGAATACCCACCCATGGTCGTAGGGGATTGACCCACTTTTTTATGGGAAGTATAGGGGAAGATATCGCAAACCATTCCAACATTCCCGTGGTCACTTTTAAAATTTAGTGGTTGGACTTTTTTATTTGGTTTTTATTTGCAAGTTCAGCGAAAAGGGAAGTATTGTGCTTCCCTTTTTTGGTGCAGAAAACATCAAACGGATTGAAAGCGTTTGAATGCAGCTTCCTCCAATTCCCCCTGAAAATCAGGATGCGCAATGGAAATCAAAGCTTTCGCTCGTTGTTGAAGATTCTTTCCAAACAAATCAACTACACCATGTTCTGTGGCCACATAGTGTACGTGTGCCCGGGTGGTGGTTACTCCTGCACCTTCTTTTAAGAAGGGAACTATTTTGGTAACGCCTCGATGGGTGACCGAGGGCATGGCAAAAATGGGTTTGCCTCCTTTTGAAAGGGATGCACCGCGAATAAAATCCATTTGCCCACCTACCCCAGAAAATTGTCGACTTCCGATAGTATCGGCACAAACCTGTCCCGTCAAATCAATTTCAATGGCACTGTTTATCGCCGTCACTTTGGGGTTTTTACGGATTTTAGCCGTGTCGTTGGTATAGGCCGCTTCCCTAAAATCACAAACCGGATTATCATCAATAAAATCATACAAGGCTTGGGACCCTACCGCAAAACAGCTCACGATTTTACCCTGTTTTACCTGCTTTTCCTCACCTGTAATCACCCCACTTTTAATAAGGGGCAGCACGCCGTCTGAAAACATTTCGGTATGGATACCCAACTTTTGATGCCCCGTTAAATTGGACAAAACCGCGTTGGGGATGTTGCCAATACCCATCTGTAGCGTAGCGCCATCTTCAATCAAAGAGGCTACATTTTGCCCAATTTTATGTTCAATTTCCGAGATGGTAGCAGGCTCATGTTGATGGATAGGTCGGTTCACTTCTATGGCCAAATCAATTTGGTCAACGTGAATAATGCCATCTCCGTGGGAGCGTGGTACGTAAGGATTGATTTGTGCGACTACTTTTTTCGCCATTTCAATGGCAGGAAGCGTTACATCTACAGAAACCCCCAAAGAGCAATATCCATGTTTGTCGGGCGGTGAAACTTGGATAAAAGCCACATCCAAAGGCAAAATACCACGACGAAACAACAAGTGGATTTCACTGAGAAAAATAGGAACGTAATCGCCTCGAAGTCCATTGACGTATCTTCGAACGTTGCCTCCGACGAACATACTGTTCATTTCAAAGCTTTTGCTATACGGTTCTTGGGTATACTTGGCATTTCCTTCAGTGTGGATGGAAACGATTTCCACCTTATCCAATTCTTGGTAGCGGTCGCATAAGGCATCTATAAGTTCATTTGGCGTCATGGCCGCCCCTTGAAAGAAGACGCGATTTCCAGATTGCACGAGTTCAACGGCTTCTGGCGCAGTAGTAATTTTCATGATTTTGCATTAGGGTTGATGACATTCGATTTGTGCCGTAACCTGGGCGTTTTGTTGCAGCTTAGGCGATAAATAGGGTATTCCCAATCCCAAACCTCGAATAATGAACAAAGCACCCATTACACCTATAAAAATCGGGATAAATCTGTTGAATCCCATCTTAAAATTTCGTTGAAACCAACCTTTAGAGAATACAATAGCTGACATCAAAGGAATGGTTCCCAATCCGAAGAGCACCATGTACAGGGTGGCCCCCCATGGGCTTTGTATCGCAAGTGCCGCTAAAATCGCCATATAAACCAAGCCACAGGGCAAAAGACCGTTCAAAAAACCTATAGTCAAGAAGGTATCAGGCGTTCTTTTTTTAAGCTCTGTACCCATAATGCTGCGCAGTTTTATAATCCAGCGCTGCCAAGGTTTGAATGTTTTCTGAAAAACGCTTGCCACTGAAGGGAAAAACGCCAAAACAATCATCATGATTCCGACGCCAATGGATAGTTTTTGTTGTAAGCCAAAGAGTTCGAAACTCTTTCCCAATAGTCCAAAAACCGAACCCAACAGCGCATAGGCTAATATCCGGCCCAAGTGATAAAGGACCAATTGGCCCATTTTTTTTGTAGTTGAAGTATGGTCCAGCGGTAGCATAAAGGCGATGGGGCCGCACATGCCCAGGCAGTGCAAGCTTCCCAAAAAACCCAAAACCAGCGCTGACCAAATCATGGGTTATACGTGATTTTGTGTTTGTTCAAAAAGGTATCGCCTTGATAGGACCAAGTAATGGCAATGTCCCAGCGACCGTCCACCAAGCGGTTGTCAGGTACGAGCAAATGTGTGTTGGATAGACTTAAGGGTAAGTCAAAATCCAATTGCTTGTTAGACGGTCTGTAAAGGGACACTTTTCCAGTGATTTTTTTCGGGTCAAATTCTTCAGGGAAATAAATAACCAAACCTTCTTTGTGTTGGGTCACTTGAAGTTCAATATTGTTATGCGAAGCTTTCTCGGCAGCATCAATTTCACTTTGATACTCCAGTTCTTTCTTATAATAATCTGGGGTTACCAAATCGTGGTTGGCGCGATCATCCGTTGCCATACGGATTACGAAATAGAGAATAAATCCTATGAATGCTATAAATGCGATTACAATTCCTTTTCCCCAATGCATATTCATTTGTTTTAGTTGTAGCTTCTTGGTGCCAAAAATTTGGTGAACGTGGTTTCAAGAAGTTCTTCACCACTATACACGCCTATTTTAAGTTCGTCCTTATCACCAGTCAAAGCTGAGTTGTTGATTTCTATGAATAAAGTTCCTTCTGCAAGCTGTTCTGCGCCCACTTTGAAATTATCTTGGGACACCAAAATAATCGACCCTTTATGAGAGAGGAGTTTAAACGATACCTTTTCAATATCATTTGTGGTCTTATTTACCAACTTATACGTGTACACATTACTGATGATATTGTTTTCCTTACGTTGATAGAGTTGCCCAGGCAGTCTAAGAATGTTGGCTTCCAGCTCGTTGCGCAAAAACAACATCCCTACTAATACTCCTGTTAGAATGGTCAGAACAGCGGTATACCCCTTCATTCTTGGCGTGAAAGTGAATTTCTCTTTCTTGATGATTTCATTTTCACTGGCATATCGAATGAGTCCCTTCGGTTTTTGAATACGCTCCATAATATGGTCGCATTCATCAATACAAGCGGTACAGTTTACGCATTCGAGCTGGGTGCCATTCCGAATGTCTATTCCGGTGGGACAAACATGGACGCATTGAAAACAATCAATACAATCTCCATGACCTAGTACTTCCCTATCTTCATTCTTCCGAAACTTCTTTCTACCCGAAGTGCCTTCTCCCCTTTTATGGTCGTAAGCTACCACAATGGATTTGTCATCCAGCAACACCCCTTGAAGCCTTCCATAAGGGCAAGCGATGATACAAACCTGTTCTCGAAACCATGCAAAAACGAAGTAGAAAACCGCGGTAAAAATCAATAATGGAAACATGGTAGAAAGATGGGCCATAGGACCCTCTTGAACATATCGCAGCAGCTTTTCACTCCCAATGAGATAGGCCAGAAACACATTGGCAATCAGAAAGGAAATCAAAAAGAATAGGGTCCATTTCAGGAGTCTTTTTCTGATTTTCTTTCCGGTCCAAGGGGCCTTGTCCAAACGCATTTGGGCACCTCGGTCGCCATCAACCCAATACTCGATTCGGCGAAAAACCATCTCCATGAAAATCGTTTGCGGACAAAACCAACCACAGAAAATCCGGCCGTAGGCGACCGTGAAAAGGGCGATAAAAATCACCCCTGCAATCATGGAAATCACCACCAAATGAAAGTCTTGTGGCCAAAAGGGAAACCCAAAAATATTAAAGCGTCGTTCCAGCACGTTGAATAGCAAAAACTGATGGCCATTGATTTTGACAAAAGGTGCAGAAAATAGAAACAGTAGAAGTGCATAGCTAACATACTTCCGATACTCAAAGAAACGGCCTTTGGGTTTTTTAGGATAAATCCATGCCCGCTTGCCCTCTTCATTTATCGTCCCTATGGAATCCCTAAAGTTCTCTTCCATCACATTTTGGATTGCTGTTCTACACCTTCAAGTACTTTGAAGCGTGTTTAATATCCGTTCATGACCAAATCCGTAGAATCCTTTTCTTGTTCTGCTGGCGGTATTGTTTCTTTTGGGGTTGGTTCGGCATCCGGGTCAATCCAGATTTCACCTTCTGGTTCCTTAGGACTGGCAGGCGTGGTTCCGACCAAGGTGAGGACATAACTCGCCACTTGAGCCATTTCAGCTGGTTTCAAGCTTTGCTTCCAGGCCACCATTCCTTTTCCATCACGTCCCCCTTCAGAAATTGTATTAAATACATTTTTAATACCGCCTCCCAGAATCCAATGGTCATCGGTTAGATTAGGGCCAATACCCCCACCCCCATCGGCCATATGACAAGCCACACAGTTGGTATTGAAAATCTTCTCTCCAGCGCTCAAATCGGAGGCGTCTGCCAAAAAAACCACCGTATTCACATCCACAAGGTCTTTGGCTGTCTTTTTGTATTCTTCTATGGCCAACCGAGCTGCGGCCACTTCTTGTTCGTACTCCAAGTCTTGGTCGTAATCGCCTGCGATATGGAAACGCACCAAGTATATGACTCCGAAAAAAATTGTCACGTAGAACATGTAGACCCACCAAGGTGGTAGCACATTGTCCAACTCCCGAATACCATCATAGTTGTGGTCCATGATGATTTCGCCCTCGCTTTCGATGGTTCTACTTCGAGTTAGGCGCTCATATAAATTACTGGCCCATTTCCATTCGGTCTTCTTGTTTTTGGTCGCGAGATAACGCTCCTTGGCTTCTTCGGAGAGGGTTTGGAACATCACGTTCTCGATAGACCTCAGAATCAGTTCAATGGCGATAAGAATCAACAGCACCAACAACATGAAGAATTGGGTAATGGGATATGCAATGATGGCAGGTTTGTCACCTGAATCAATGAAATATTCCATTAAACCGAAAACCAGAAAAAATAGCAGTGGGATTCGAATCCACCAAGGTGTTTTGGTACTCATAGTATTACTTTTTGTTTTCGTAATGATGTTCTAGCGGCAACTCTTCCATTTCTTTGATGTGCTCCTTGGAGGCGGTAAAGACCCACCAGAAAAGCAGCACGAAAAACACGAAAAATATCATCAGAGAAATCATGGGATAGTTGGCAATTCCCTCAATGCTCTCCATGTGGTTTTTGATATACTTTAGCATGATTACTTGTTTTGTGAAATGAGTTCGTCGTTTTCTTTTATTTTGATATCCGTGCCGAGCCGTTGGAGGTAGGCAATCAGGGCTATAATTTCACGGTCTTTCATTTCCACGAAATCTTCGCCATTTTCTTGCGCATATTTTTTATCTGCCTCATAACTCTTGGCAAATTCAGGATCACTGTAGAGGTTCTTTTCAATCTGTTGGGCTTGTGCGTCCATTGACGCTTGTGCTCCCGTGATATCCGATTCAGTATAGGGCACGCCCAATTGCACCATCGCCTTCATTTTGGACTCGACACCACTACGATCATGCTCAGAGGTCACCAGCCATTGGTATGCGGGCATAATGGACCCTGCGGATGTACTTTGTGGGTCATACATATGGTTCAAGTGCCAGTTATCAGAGTATTTGCCACCAACGCGAAGCAAGTCCGGCCCGGTACGTTTACTTCCCCAGAGGAAAGGGTGGTCGTATACAAATTCCCCAGCTTTGGCATATTCCCCATACCGCTCCACTTCACTTCGGAAAGGTCGAATCATTTGCGAGTGACACCCCACACAGCCTTCACGGATGTACAAATCCCGACCTTCCAATTCCAACGGAGTATAGGGTTTGACGCTGGTGATGGTAGGAATATTGGATTTTACCAAAATGGTAGGTACAATCTGAATCACCCCACCAATTAGAATTGCAATGGTTGCCAAAATGGTCAACTGCACAGGTTTACGCTCCAACCAGTTGTGAAAGGTTTCCCCTGCCAACCGTTTCTTGGACACTTTGGCCAAGGCCGGTGCTTCGGCCAACTCATCAGATACCCCTTGACCCGAACGAATGGTTTTCACCACATTGTACAGCATCACGAACATTCCTACGAGATACATACTTCCGCCAATGGCTCTCATCCAATACATCGGGATGATTTGGGTAACGGTTTCCAAAAAATTTCCATAAACCAGGGTGCCATCCGGATTAAAATCCTTCCACATCAAAGCTTGGGTAAACCCGGCAACATACATAGGCAGAGCATATAAAATGATACCCAAGGTGCCAATCCAGAAGTGGAAATTGGCCAATCCTTTGGAATGCAGTTGGGTTTTGAACATTTTCGGTACTAACCAGTAGACCATCCCGAAGGTCAAAAACCCATTCCAAGCCAAAGCACCCACGTGGACGTGAGCAATAATCCAATCACTAAAGTGGGCAATGGCATTTACATTCTTAAGCGAAAGCATTGGCCCTTCAAAAGTGGCCATCCCGTATCCGGTTATGGCGACCACCATGAACTTCAACGTTGCATCAGAACGCACTTTATCCCAAACCCCTCTTAAGGTCAATAATCCATTTATCATACCACCCCAAGAAGGTGCTATCAACATCACGGAAAAAACAACCCCAAGGTTCTGCGCCCAATCCGGCAAAGCCGAATACAACAAATGGTGTGGCCCAGCCCAGATGTAAATGAATATCAAAGACCAGAAGTGTACGATGGACAGGCGATAGGAGTACACGGGACGGTTCGCCGCTTTTGGGACGAAATAGTACATCAGTCCTAAAAAGGGTGTGGTCAAAAAGAAGGCCACGGCATTATGGCCGTACCACCATTGCACCAAAGCATCTTGCACTCCGGCATAAACTGAATAGCTTTTCAAGGCCGAGACCGGAAGTTCCAAACTGTTGAAAATATGCAGGACCGCAACGGTGACGAAAGTGGCCAAATAGAACCAAACCGCAACGTACAGGTGCCGTTGTCTTCTTTTTAATATGGTCCCAATCATGTTCCAACCGAAGGCAACCCAAACCACGGCTATGGCCAAGTCTATCGGCCATTCCAATTCGGCATACTCTTTTGAGGTCGTATAGCCCAATGGAAGGGTAATTGCAGCTGCGACAATAATCAATTGCCAGCCCCAAAAATTGAAATTGCTCAATGCATCACTGAACATTCGCGCTTTGAGCAGGCGTTGCAAGGAATAGTAGACCCCTGCAAAAATGGCGTTCCCCACAAAGGCAAAAATCACCGCATTGGTATGCAGCGGGCGAAGCCTACCAAAACTCAACCATGAGATACCGTCGGTGAGGTTTGGAAAGAGAAACATGAATGCCAAAACCAAACCGACCAACATTCCGACAACGCCCCAAAGCATTGTGGCGTATAAAAACTTCTGAACGATTTTGTTATCGTATTGAAACTGTTGTATTTCCATATTCAGTACTTAAAGTCTCTTATGTTTTAGGATTGGATTTCGATGCTTCGTCCGAGCTTTGGGGAGTTACCTCATCTTCGAACAACATCCGCACTGAAGGCGTGTAGGCGTCGTCATACTGCCCCGCTCGAACGGATAATAAAAAGGCGATAAAAAAAATGATGGCCACGCAGATGCTAATGGTCAACAAAACATATATTACGCTCATACCTTACCTAATTTTTCGTAAAACTACTGTGCGCGAATAGCGCAAAAAATGACTTATATCAGCTTTTCAAATCTCTTGGATTTTCTTGCCAAGTAGTTGGTTCCCAGAGTTGCAAAAGCAACAATGCTAATGGAACTCAAAGGCATCAATATGGCTGCAATCACTGGTTGCAATTGCCCGGTAACTGCGAAATACAGCCCGACGATATTATAGCATAATGACAATGCAAAACAGGCTTTAATCAGTAGCAAAGACTGTTTCGAAAAGTGGATAAACCAAGATAAATCGGTCAAAGCTGAAGCTTCCAGAATACCGTCACAAGCCGGTAGAAAAACATTGATGTTGTCCGACACCGCGATACCCACATCACTTTGGGCCAAAGCACCCGCATCATTCAAACCATCTCCTACCATAAGTACTTTTCCATCTTTCTGAAACACTTTGATATCTTTCAATTTTTCTTCTGGCTTTCGTTGGAACAGCAGTTCGGTTCCGTTGGGAAGCATGTTTTGTAGGGTTTCTTTTTCTCCAGCATTATCTCCTGATAAGACTGCCAAGCGCATGGTCTTTTTGAGATTTGAAAACAAATGGGCAATCCCTTCTCGGTATTGGTTCTTTAACACAAACCTTCCTTTCACACCTTCATCCGTGCTGATGTATACGGCGGTATCTTCTTGAAAATCCTTTGAAACCGTACCTACATAACTTGATGAACCCACGCGCAAAACCCGCTCAGCAACTCTTGATTCCAATCCGCTACCTTGCTTTTCATGGAATTCATCCAAAGTGACGATATCATTTTCTTGAAGCAATCCGTAAAGCGAACGACTCAAAGGGTGGTTCGAGGCACGAAGCGTGCTTTTCAACATATCTTTTTCCAACGAGGTCAATTCCATGCCTTCATAATCAATACGTCCTGCATCGGAAGTGGTCAAAGTGCCTGTTTTGTCAAACACGGCCACGTCAATTTTCGCGAGACGTTCAATGACTTTGGTATCCTTTAAATAAAAACCTTGCTTCCCCATGATACGCAAAGCATTTCCTAAAGTAAATGGAGCGGCCAATGCAATAGCGCAGGGACACGCAATAATCAAAACTGCCGTAAACACATTCAGCGCCAGGCTAGCATCATACACCAACCAAAAGGTAGTAGCCAGAGTAGCAATCGTTAAAACCGCGAAAGTGAAGCGTTTACCAATACTGTCGGTCAAGGTTTGAAAGGCGCTCGATTTGTCCTTTTCAAAGACGGAGTTGCTCCACAACTGGGTCAGATAACTTTGGGAAACTGGCTTGAGCACCGCCAATTCCAAAACCCCGGTCAACTGCTTTCCTCCAGCGTAAAGAATATCCCCTGCCGTTTTGATAACTGGTCTGGATTCTCCGGTAACGAAGCTGTAATCGATTTGGGCTTCTCCTCTTTGTAGTATGCCATCGACCGGAATGATTTCTTGACTTCTGATGAGAATCTTATCTCCCTTATTGATTTCGTGAATGGGAATGTTCTCTTCTGCGCCATCTTTGGAAACGCGGGTCACCGCAATCGGGAAATAGCTGCGATAATCTCTTTCGAAAGACAAAAAAGCATAGGTCTTTTGTTGGAAGAATCGACCCAATAGCAGAAAAAACACAAGGCCTGTTAGGCTATCAAAAAAGCCTGAACCCCAGCCTCCAACAATATCAACGGTACTTCTTAGAAAAAGAATGGTAATTCCCAAAGCGATAGGGACATCGATATTCAAGATTTTTGAACGGAGCCCGCTTAGCGCTGATTTGTAATAATCCTTAGCTGCATAAAAAACCACAGGCAATGAAAAGGCAAACATTAACCATCGAAAGAGCACCTTATACTGGTCCAACCAAAACTCTTGTACCTCAAAATATTCTGGAAAAGAAAGCAGCATGACATTTCCGAAAGCAAAACCCGCCACGCCCAAACGATACAATAAAGAACGGTCAATGGTTTTTGCTTTTTTACCATAATCGTCTAAAGAGATATATGGTTCATACCCGATACTACCCAATAACAGTACGAGTGTTTTCAGTGAAAAATCATTGAGGTTATAGGTAACCCGTACGCGCTTCTTCGGAAAATCCACTTGTGAATTGACAATGGAAGGGTGCAGTCGATTGAGGTTTTCCAAAAGCCAAATACAGGAACTGCAGTGAATGGCTGGGATACTCAATTCAACGACCTGTACCCCATCTTCATTGAAGGAAATAAGTTTGGAGACAATCTCTTGATTGTCCAAAAACTCATATTTTTCTTGATTTTCAAAAGGGGAAGAACCTGCTTTCGCTTCCAATTCATAAAACTGTTCCAACCCGTTTTCCGTAAAAATGGAATACACAGTTTTGCAACCATGGCAACAAAAATCCTTATGGTCATAATGAACAGAATGTTTGCCACAGGAGTCCCCGCAATGATAACATACCTGATTTTCCATACACAATTGCTTACCTAAGGACAAAGTTGAAGCAAGGGGTATTCTTAAAACATGACAGATATCAGTTTTTGGGAATTCCCCGTAAAGTATTTTTGAAATATGGAAAAACTCATGGACATCGGCGCGACTCAACTTAATGACTTTAAGGCACTAAGCACTGAAGACAAGATGAAGTTGTGGGAGACATGCGAGTTTATTAAGCTGCCCAAAGGCGCTGTGGTGTTCAATGAAGATGAAGCCCTGAACAAGCTTTTTTGTATCCGCAAAGGCGCTTGTAAGTTCAGTAAGATGGACCCTAATGGAAAAGAATACATTTTGCGCTTTTTGGGTAAAGGGGAAATCATGGGTAAAAGGGCATTGGTCACCGAAAATGGCGCCCAAGTATCCGCAACGACCTTAACCGAAACGGAGTTATGCTGTTTGGAAAAGCATATGGTCGTGCACCATTTGGAGCACAACATCCAATTTTGCAAGGACTTTTTGAAAGCGCTCATTGAAGACAACAACATCAATGAACACACACGAATCGTCTTCAATTTGAATTGTGGGATGCAAGAGCGGATGGCACACTTGCTACTCTATCTAGCTGATAAATATGGAACAGATGCGAAAGGCAGGTTGCTTGTTAGGGTTAAGCGAGAAGACATGGCTGCCGTTTTGGGTACATCTCCAGAATACGTCATCAACATCCTCAAAAAATTCAGGGTAAAAAACGTTATCGAAATTTTAAGAGGAGAAATTTATATTCCTTCAAAAGAGGGGTTACGGAATAGCTCATGTTCCTAAGATTTTACAGGAATATTTTGTGGGATAAGCCGTAAATTTAAGTGTCAGGTAAATTAAGGGTATTATGGATCATTCAGAAAGCAGATGCGAAAATTGCATTATACGCCAATTCAATGCACTCCGGGCAATGAGCAGGGATGAACTGAAAAAAGTCTCGGATTCAAAAATCACTAAAAAAATAAAGAAAGGAGAGTCGCTTTTTGAGGAAGGAGACAAACTCAACGGTGTCTTTTGTGTTCGAAACGGGATTTCAAAACTTTCCAAGCTGAGCGAAAATGGAAAAGACCAAATCGTAAAGCTGGCCACAAAGGGTGAAGTCATTGGACAACGTTCTGTAATTGCAGAAGAATGTGCCAACCTTTCTGCCACCGCAGTAGAAGATATGGAGGTCTGTTTTATTCCAAAAGACAGCATTACCTCAACCCTGCAAAACAACCCGAATTTTACCTTGGAAGTATTGCGGCACATGGCCCATGATTTGCGGGAGGCTGACGATGTTATCGTGAACATGTCTCAAAAAACAGTGAAACAGCGTGTAGCGGAAGCTTTCTTATATCTGCGAAACAACTTCGGGGAAGACGATGAGGGTTTTCTAGCCCTGACCCTGTCGCGAGAAGACATCTCCAATGTGGTGGGAACCGCAACAGAATCGGCCATTCGCATTATCTCAGAATTCAAGAAAAAGGGGTTGATTCACACCTCTGGCAAAAGAATTGGTATTAAAGACGAGAAGAAATTAAAGGAACTTGTAGAGGGTTTTTAATCCAAAGGTGACATTTGTCATAGTATTGCCCTCGACAGGCCCATAATTTTACGGCATCGTTTCATTTATTGAAGTAAGATGCAGAAGATTTTAATACCTACGGATTTTTCGGAAAATGCATGGAATGCCATCCGATATGCCATGCAGCTATTCGCTAACAACGAATGTACTTTTTACCTGCTCAACACCTACACCCCTGTGATTCCAAGTAGCCGTTTTATGGCCAAAATGATTGATGGGGTCAGCATTGTAGATGCGGTTCGTGACAGTTCAGAAAGGGGGCTACAACATTCGGTAGACCAAATACAAGAGCAATTTGCCAATCCAAGACATCGCTTTGAAACCATATCATCCTTCAATCTTTTGGTTGAAGAAATCAAGGATTTGGTGGAAAAATTGAATATTGATTTGATCGTCACTGGAACCAAAGGGGCTTCCGGTATTGATGAAGTGTTTATGGGAAGCAACACGGTTCGTATTATTAAAAGTATGAAGCGTTGTCCCGTTTTGGCCATTCCCCAGCACTTTGGATATATGGCTCCTAGGGAAATTGCTTTCGCGACGGATTTCAATCGGTTCTACACATCTTCGGAATTGCATCCGCTATTGCGTTTGGCCAAAATGTTCAATGCCTCCATTCGTGTGGTGCACGTGCAGTATCGGCTTAAGGCGTTGTCGGAACTTCAGCAGTTCAACCTGAACATGTTGCGACGTTATCTGAAGGATGCGGAGCACTATGTACATACCGTATCCGAATTAAACTCCATTTCACATACCCTCGAAATCTTCACCGAAGAACTGGACATTCATTTGTTGGCACTCTTGAATTACCAGCACAGTTATATGGAAAAAATGACGCGAGAGCCTATTGTAAAACGTACGGCGTTTCACACTCAGATTCCACTTTTGGTGATTCCAGAGTTGGGAATGAACGGTGTAACCGCATCCCTGGAAGAACAACAAGCCGAAACCCATTGATTGACATTGTCTTTGATTACCTGTAGTATTCACAAGTCTTGTGAAGGGGAACCGGGCCTATTTTGGTCCGGTTTTTTTGTAGCAATCTTATTTTTTTAACAAAACTTGCCTTACGGCCTTATCCTTAAGGATAATTGGCCAACAATTCATTAAAAATTGAATTTATGTGACCTTCACCAACCTGAAAAATAAGGAATTACGTATCTTTAATGTACAACCAATTACAATAACCAAATCGATTTCATTATGGAATCTCCTAAAAAACAATATTTATCTCCGATTCAGAGTCTGGATTTTTACCTGATGAATTATCACAATCTGCTGAAAAAACTCAAGTTGAAAAACGACTTGGAGCAGCTCAGTGGGGTTTTAAAACGTGAAGTTTCGGATGAAGTCCAACGGATTTTGGAACAAAGTCGTTACGAAGCTCTGGTGGTAACCGACTCCAATCGAAAAATCATTTGGACGGACAATGGTTTCCATGAAATGACCGGATACACCAAACGGTACGCTGTTGGGAAGAAGCCTGCTTTTTTGCAGGGTCCGAAAACCGATGCCGAAACCAAATCCAAAATACGTTCGCTACTGGCCAGAGAGGAGCGCTTTGATGCTGCCATCTTGAACTACCGGAAAAATGGCGAAGAATATCTTTGCCACATCGACGTAATACCTTTGCGGGATGACTCAGAAAAAGTTACCCACTTTTTGGCGATGGAGAAAGAAAAGAAAGTAGCTTAAGGTCCGAGAATTTCCAATAACTGTTTCGGCGTGCGATATTCAAAAATACGTTCGCGTATTTGAAACGCTTCGTCAAGCAATACCATTGCAGGTAACGAAAAAGGGGGTCCTTCACGAGACGCCAAAAGCAATGGAATATCGTGAAAGGGTTGACGGGTTTTTCCAACATTCTTATTAAAGAAGGTGTCGCCGCCAAAAACAATGGTATCTCGACTTTCTGCATTCATTTTCACTGGGTAGTATTTCGCATTCAGTAGGTTTACCACTTTCGGATCGCGGTAGGCCACCTTGTCCATTTTTTTGCAATAAGCGCACCAATCTGCGTAAAAATCAACGAACACCTTTTTGGGTTGGATGGCTAGCGAATCTTCCAACTGTTCAAAAGTCAACCATTGCACCTCAGTTTGTGCTACGATGGGACTCCAGCTGAAGGCTGAAAACAATACCAGCAATAAAAAATTTGCTTTTTTCATAATTATTTAAAGCATCATATTAATGCAGTTTCCCCAATTTTATACCAAAAAAGAACGTTCTTGGTGTATTGGGTCCGTAAACATAGTCGGAATCTCGTGTAGGTCCAGTCTGAAAATCATCCTGAAAACTATTGAATACATTCCGTACCCCAACAAAAAAAGTAGTCATAAAGTCATCAGAAAAATCAACATGGGTTTCCAACTTCAGATTCAAATCAAAGAAAGATTGTACTTCGTTCAACTGCAGAAAACCAGTATCACTAATAACTAAGGGCACGGTCATTTGACCTGTGTAGGTTCCCGTAAGGTCGAGGTTGAATTTTTTGGAAGGAATCCAAGCCGTATTTAAATAACCGTATAAATTGGGGACACGAACAAATTCGTCAATGGCAATATCCGTTTCTCCTTCGGTGCCATCCGACTCAAACAAAATCTGGCGTTCATCAAATTCGGCTTTTTGCCAAGTTCCACCCAGTTGGAACTGCCATTTGGGGTTTGGAGACAATCCAATCTCAAAATTGGTCCCATATACTTTGGCCCCTTCACCGTTCCGAACTTCCTCCAAAATAGAACCGTTATCCAATACCGCCCCAGTGCTTACGAGTGTAAACGGGTTTTCGAGGATAGTGTAGAAGCCTTCCAATAAAACATCCATTTGCAACAATCCCAAATTTCTAGAGTAATTCAAAGAGGTGGTAAAAGCGTTGGAATATTCCGTATCCAAGTCATCCGATAAGATTACGAACTGCGGTTCGCCACCAACACTGGAAATGTGCAGGTCTTCGTTGAACGCCTGCGGTGCCCGAAAACCTCGAGCATACCCTCCCCTGAGTTTCCAATGGTCGTTCCATTGATAGGAAAGTGTCAGTCTAGGGGAAAAAGCTGTTTGGGCCAAATCTACACCCCGTTCAATACCACCCACGGTGTAATCCCCATCAACGCTAACACGGTCCAGACGTGCACCTATTAGCGCCGTAAACGCATCGTTGGGTTTCCATTCGTATTGGCCGTAAGTTCCCAAAGTATTTACGGTTTGGTCAATACGTCGGTCATAGCCTTCAATCACATCATCCGTAGCGGTATGATTGAACTCGGCACCGTAGGTAATGACATCTTGGTTTTTGAAGGTTTTGGTATACTGCAATCCATTGACCCAAGCCAAATCTTTTGTTCTTCCAAAAGCATTGTTGGCGAGCGTACTATCTTGCGCCGTACGACCTCCACCCAGACCGCCATAAAAACTATCCCGATTGGTGTATGATAGTGAGGTATACGCTTGCGTTTTGGCTGAATTGTCCTTGCTGTCCAATTCCCAATCCAATCCTCCAATAAAGGTATCATGGTCCAATTCTTCGGTAATATCTGTAAACTGGGGTGATAAATCCAATCGGTCCCCTCCCCTTCGGTATTCACGAATCGCATTTAAGTTCAGGCCTATTCTACTTCTATCCGTTGCGCGTAAAAATGCCTTGGCTCCGACAGTGTTGTTGCGAAGTTCAACGATTTCGGTAAAACCATCATCATTGGCATCATAGGCTTCCCGGTTTCGATACGTACCGAAAAAAGTAACACCACTTTTCAAATCATCTGCGACAATAGCCGCGTTAAACGTCAATAATCTATCCGGTTGTTCGCCATCAATCAGTGATAAAGTGCTACCTACCTCCCAAGTATTCAGAATGGGGTCTTTGGTTATTACATTTACTGTACCTGCAATAGCATTCGAACCGTACAAAGCCGACCCTCCACTGCGTACCACCTCAACCCGTTCAATGATATTGGTAGGTATCTGCTCCAAGCCGTAAACCCCCAATAACGAAGTGAAAACGGGCCGACTGTTCAAAAGAATCTGAGTATATCCGCCGTCGAGACCATTCAATCGAACTTGGGTAAACCCACAATTCTGGCAATTGGTTTCCACCCGTACCCCAGGCGCATAATTCAACCCATCGGACAAGGTGATTGATTGCGTAGCTTGCAACAGACGCGGTTTTAAAGTTGAAACAACTACAGGGGCACTTCTTCGTTCCACGCGATTTCGCGTGGCACTTACCACAACTTCTTCCAATCCAAGTACATCGGGAATCAGTTCAATATCAAGGGTTGTGGTTTTACCACTGCTCAAGGAAACTTTCTCTTTATAGGTACGAAATCCTTGGGCACTGAAAACAATCGTATAGGTTTCAGGTGGTAAAGAGAGTTGAAATTGGCCATTTTTATCGGCTGTTGTACCCGTGTTTCCGTTTTCCACATAAACCGTGGCAAAGGGAACTGACTCTCCTTTGGAAGATACGTTTCCTGTAACACTTACGGTGCTATTCTGAGCAAGTATTACACTTGGAATGAACATTAGGAACGCTAAAAGAACAGGCTTTTTGCGATATATTTTTAACAATGCTAAAATAATTTTTAGACAAAGCTAAAAAATAGTTTACATAAATAAAAATCAATTTAATATGTTATAACCTTAAGGTTATTGAAAAACCTCATCCAGAAACACCCGTTCTTCATTTTTGAGTGTCAATGAAGTAACCGTACCTGCACCGTGAAAGCGATATTTAACTCCGAAAATGCCATTCTCCGAGCCGTTTAGCGGTGCTTGATACACCTGTTCGCCATTGATTTTGATAGCTACCTTATCATTTTTAGCAACACAGGTTATGGTAATATCCTCGGAGAAATCTACCCCAAAGGCCGAAAGGTCTGTTCTTTTTCCATTAAAACCTTGGTCCAAAACAAAAAGTCGTAAATCGGAAACACAGCCTTTGATGGACAATGGAATGAGTATTACTTGGCCCTGACATAACATAATGATTTCAGTCATTTGGCAGGGGTTTACATTTCCATAGGGTACATGCCGCAAGGTCGTCTCCATGGTCACGTTTTTTAATGTTAACCCTTCGAATTCCTCAACCCAATACACATTGGACACAAGGTTTTCCTCACCCGTAGCAATCCCAGCTTTTTGTAAGGTCTCAGGAAGTATACCAATTCCGGTAGCTTGATGAAAATTATCTGAATCAATGTACAATGGAACCTCATCACGTTCCACAACTGCGAGCCAACCATCAGACTCAATCAAGAGACTTTCTTCTCTTACAATTTCATCGTTGACCACAAGTTTGGCATCAAAAAACCCAGGAGCGTGGTATATGGAAGTTACCAAGGAATCGTTTCTATATATCGTTTCCCTTTTTCGGTTATCCCAATTTTGTTGGATTTCAATATGATCTTCATTGTCAGCATCCGTTGCATCCACCGAAAAAATTACGGTATTGGGAAGCCCTTTGGTGATTTTTCGCAAACTGAATTCATACGTTTCGGTTTTGGGCATTAACACACTTCCATAAGACACCAAAAAAATCAACCCCAACGCTCCAACAATTGAAATAGGAAGCACAACACCTCGATTTTTCCATCCTTTTTTAAGGCTGACTTCCCTTTTTTCCTCCTGTTTTTGGTGGGTTATGGACTTTCTTTTCTCGAAGGCAATAAACGCACTCCAATTCTCATACCCTAAAAAAAGCGCCATGGCATTCAAAGTACTGATGCTGGGTTTGGACGTGTAGGGAATTCGTCCCCAAATCCGTTTGAGGGTGTTATGGCTGATTTGAACCCCTGTGGTTTCAAAAATCTTATCACTCAGGTGTTCAAAGTTTGCTGAAGGCCATTTCGCACTATCGCCCCAGCCCAATTGTTTTTCAATTTGAGTCAAACAGGTTTTTAGTGCTTCGTGTTCGGTTTGGGATGCTACGGTATTCATTTCAAAATCAACTTTGTACGGCTTTGTACGAGATTGGTTCCACCTTGGTTTGCCCTATAATGGACAAGATAGTTCCTTAGCAAGGTATTCAAAAAACGAACGCATTAATCATAAGTAGTTCTTAACACATCACACAAAAGACATGAAACGAATTTTAGTACTCATTGCCTTAGCAACTTTTACAGTTCAAGCCCAAAAAAAAGTTTCCAAAAAACCAATTCGTATTGCCATGGAAAAGGCAAATTGGGAATTTCCCAATGATATGGTAGAATATAAGACCTTTGAAGGACAACAAGCCGCTATCATCAAAAAAGGCGCCGGAAGGGGCATGCTGACCCTCAAAGATGTTGACTTTTCCACAGGAACTTTGGAGTACGATGTTTATTTAACGGATTTCTCTTTTATTGGCATTTCATTTCATCGACAGAATGAAACTGAAGGAAAATGGTTTTACCTGCGCACCCATACCATTGGAAAGCCGCATTTGGGAGACGCCATTCAATATTGCCCGACCGTTAAAGGTGTCAATCTGTGGAATTTGTATCCCCAGTACCAATCTGCAGCAGTACTGAAAGCCAATGCTTGGAACCACATCAAATTGGAAGTAGGCAAAGCACAAATGCTGATTTATATAAATGACGAGAACCCTACTTTGTTGATTCCTGAATTATTAGGAGATTCAAACAGCGGAGACATTGCCTTTAATGGAGAAGGTATGTTTGCCAACCTGACGCTGCATCATCAAAAATATCCGGAGAACCTGGACAAAGTGGGTTGGGATGCAACCACCAAGAACCCAAGATACATTCGAGATTGGGAAACCACTACTCCTATTTTATTCGAATCAGGCCGTGATGTTACTGAAGAGAACCTTCCCAAAGCCAATACAGCTTGGAACAAAATAGAAACCGAACGTGCTGGACTAGTCAATTTAAGTCGTGCCTTTGCCCCAAGGGAAGATGGAAAACGCCAATTAGTATGGCTCAAGACAACATTTACTGCCAACGAAAACAAAACCAAAAAACTAGACCTTGGATTTACTGACGAAGTGTGGATGTACGTCAACGGACAATTGCTTTACCTTGACAAAAACTACTACCGACAGCCTATTATGAAAGCCCCAAATGGCCGTTGCTCTGTCGAAAACAGCACCGTGGAAGTTCCTTTAAAGAAAGGCGAAAACGAAATATTAATCGCTGTTGGAAATGACTTCTTTGGGTGGGGTCTTATCGCACGTTGGCAAAACCAGGGTAGACTATAACCAGAAGACTCTTTTAATCAACCAAATAAAAAGCCCCACTCCTGTGGGGCTTCCTGAAAACTTAACTAACTCTGAAAACACGAACTACTATTCTTGTAGCACGAACAAGTGGGTCGCAACTCCCCCGTTTTCAATGTTGTAAACATTGGTGGCCATATTCGTGGCAGGGTCATATTCATAATAGCCGTTGCTACCATCATTGGGATTGAAGGTCTGAAATAAAAACTTCCCGTCTACCTTATAGGACAAAGGATATGAAAACCCAGCCGTAAATGGCATACCTGCTATAAGTTCTGCGGTTTGGGCATTTAGGTCCACTTGAGCCCAACGCATGTTTGGACTATTGGTGACCAAATTGGCCAATTCGTTAAACTCCTCATCGGTAATGGTGCCCATCGCGAGTTTCGCCAACAGTTCATTCACTCTGGGAACATCTGCCTCTGCGGTCATTACCATATAGGCTATCCCATTTTCACCGTAGATGGCTCCCGTGCACAACTGCGCTACGGAATTTTCGAAACCAATGAAATTCACCGGATTAAAGGAATAATCCGAATCAAAATCGGTACTATTGGCAGGAATCTTTATTATTTGGGGTCTAGATCGTGCTGGTGCAGTTGGTCCAAATTGGAAATCTAAGCTATACTGTCCTTGGGTAAGGATAAAAATGTTTCCTTCTTCATCTACCATGGGGTTTTCCATCCCTCGTGTCAACGGATATGTGGCTTGACTGAATACCGCTGTTTTTTCCCATGAACGGGTATTCAAGTTTACCACTTCCACATAAATGTCTTCTGCATCGTAAAACTGTGGTGAAACCCCAGAATTAGTCGTCAATGGAAGGAATACGCGATTATCTTGAATCCTATGGATAATATGAAAGTAGGAGTTGGTTTGGTTGGGCAAAGCCTCTACTTGTACAGCGTTGGGCATTGGAATCTCTTCGATGAACTGCATGGTTGTGGGATTGAAGAGAAACAAGCTGGGAGTATCAAAAATCGTGTAAACGCCCAACTCATCGTTAATGATAAGCACTTGACTCAAGTTTGCAGCCAATGGAATGGCTCCTGCACGGGTAATCTGATTGGTTTCAGGATCAACGGCGTACCGACTGAGTTCCAAATTATCCGTATCCAAGGAAGCCCCAAAGGCCAAAAACTTATAAATCGTTTGTGGGAAATAGTTTCCGAAAGAAGTAGCGTTACCTGTAGTTAAATCGATATTGCCACTAGGACGTTCCGAAAAATAATTGGTAAAATACGAAAAACCTGTAGGCGTACTTAGAATGGAAGCAGCAACAAAACCACTCTTTACGTACGGTAAGTCCGAAATGGAACCTCCAGGGCCTTCAACTACATTTACCGTTACCTCCGTAACAATTTCCTCAGGTTCACATGCCAAGAATACCATTGCTGCCGTAACCAGCGTCATGATATTTTTGATATTGCCATTCACTTTCATAACATTAAAAATTTGAAATCTCATAAATCAGTTTAAAGTTGAAGTTGCGTCCAGGACGCGGTATGCTGAAGTTGTCGAACAAGTCTTCATCGGTAATATTCACCACGTTAAAGGCAGCAGTAATCTTTTTCTCAAAAAGGTCTAGAGAAACCCCAAAGTCCAATCGGTTCTGTTCAGGCACGAAGGCATCGGTTGTATTTTCAATGGTGTCGCCATCCGTTACCGGTCTAAAATTGAAAACGTCTACGTGGGTAAACAAGCCAAAGATTCGAGCACCCACTCCAGTATTGAATAAATCATCCGTTCGCCAAGACAACTCGGTGTTGTAAAAGAAACGAGGTCTATTGGGTAGTGGAGTTCCTACCGCATCATCTGTGTTTGAACCCTGTAAAGAGAACCGCTTGATGGTATTTTCCACAAAGCTGACATTGGTGTTCCAATTGAAGTTTTTCAAGAAATTGAATTTCAGCTCAGTTTCAAAACCTTCCGTATCAATGTCTCCTAGGTTTTCGTTTTGTTGCCGTGCCAAGTTCGGATTGATGAAGATAAAATCACGTCTTTCCCGAATAAATCCATTTGCCGTCCAAGTTATCGCATAGTCATCGTTAAAACGCTTGCTATAGCGAAACCCTAGATTATAATTATCACTTTCCTCCGGTTGGAGCTCACCATTGGGGTCAACATTTACACCGTCCCCTGCGAACTGCGCAATATCAGGGATCAAGAAACCGCGCTCATAAGAACCCCGTAAGGTAAAACTATCGGAAATGTTGTACTTCAAGCTGGCATTCCATCCCAGAAAGCTTTCACTATCTTCAATCGGCACTTGATTCAACCTACTAAAGCCTTTCAAGTTATAAGTGTAGTATTTTGCTGCCGCGGAAAACTCGGCTTTTCCATTAAACACTTGATTGTCATATTGCAACCCTGCAATATTCTTGGTGATTTTTTGGTCGGGAGCGATACCGAACAGCGTTGGGTCTTCGATATCAAATTCCTTCAATTCCCTATCTTGATAAGCAAGAAGATTGCTAAAGGTCAATCGACTGCTCTTGGGAAGGTCTAAAAGCAATGTGGTTCGGTTTACCCAACTTTTTGTTGTTGTCTCCGTAAGCAAAGGGTTGGCATCTTCGAATTCACCTCTAGAGGCGTCTACCGTTTGCACGATATCACCCAACCAGTTGTATTGATTCGCAGTGGTATCCACAAACTTTACAAATAAATCACTGTAGTTGGAAATGGTTTTCAACTTCAGTTTGTCCTTGATCAAGGTTTTATCGTACTTGGCGACTACTGCAACATTATCCCCTTCGCGGAAAGCCTCCCCAATTGCGATGTTTCGAATGGTCAAGTTGTTTTGAAACTCCCTAAACGTATCGAAGTAATTGAATGCAATTTCCGCATGGTCCGTCCATTTCTTATTGTAAGTTCCTATGGTGGCACTACTGTATTGTAAACGGTACATATCGTGGAATCGCTTAACGTTCCCGGTACCAGCATCCACCAGTTGATTGCTATTGGGTCTTCTTACAAGCAATGGGGCTTCAAAAGTATAGTCGTTATCTGAATAGTTGGTACCTCCGGCCACTTTTACAAAACTTCCTTCTCCATCTGTGAGCGTAACGTTCACGTCGCCCAAATGTGTGTTGAATGAACCAACACTATAGGTGGCACGTACGCGGTTTACCGTATTTTCTTCTGTGATAATATTGATTCCACCCCCCAATGCATCAGAAGCCAAATCAACGGGAAGTACACCTTTATAGACATCTACTCGGCGCAAGCCTGTCAACGGAATTGTAGCCACATCCGTCCCCGGAAATAGAAATTCAATGGGTACCCCATCCACGAAAGTACGAACGGCGGTACCGTCCAAACCATTAATGGACACATTGGCTTGATCTCCAAATGAGCCAGACCGACGAATACGAACCCCTGCAATTTTATCAACGGCATCAGAAAGAATATTGGTTTGTGCAACCACTTCAGCCAACTCAAAACTTCCAATGGTAATGGCCTTTTCTTCTTGTTGGGTAGATGCTTTTTTTCCTTCCACCGTGACGTCATCCAAACTCTGTACATTTTCGACCAGCGAGAAATCAAGCGTTAAATCCCCTGCGAGTTCAAAGGTTTGACGAATGGTTTCAAAACCCAACGAGCTAACGGTAACCTCGTAGGTTCCACGACGTACATTTTGGATACGATACCTACCATTTTCATCTGCAACAGCGTACTTATTGTTTTTATTGAGGACCACGTTGGCGAACGCAATTGCTTCGCCGTTTTCTCCCGTGATTACTCCTGAAATGGTGAATCTATTTTGAGCGAAAAGCGTTACTGGAATCAGTAACATTAGGAAAAGAAGTCTTTTCATTTTAAGGTTGGTGCTACAATTTCGGCAGCAAAGCTATCAATTTATTTTTATTTATTCTAAATAAAAATAAATTATGTCCCTTAAAATAAGTTTACTTTTTCTTTGACAGCATTTGTAATACTGGGGTAGGTTCTTTGGTATTGACCAGCTCCTCTTCCTTTGCTAGGACCTTTAAGGGAACAGCGGTATCATTTTTTGATTTTGTGGCCAGCTTATATTTGCACACCAAAAGTCCTACGACACCAATAACAAGCCACGTAGCATCCACACTGAAAACAAAATACATTTTGTTCATCAGGCTTTGCCATATCCAATCTCCGGTTACAAAACCATTGGCTACAGGAATCAAAAGTCCCAGCACACTACCCATAAGTAAGTAGTTTCGATTAAGCTGTCGGTAGTTGTTCCATAACAGTCCAAGAAGGGTAAAAACCAACCAACCCGAAAAGAAAATGGTGTTGACTGGAAACACTCTTTCCTCCCAGTCCATGGGTACAAGCATGTTTGCTATAAATATCAAGGCGACAGCAGGAAACAATGATAACGTTATCGCCAAATAGAACTTGGTTACCCGATGGTGGAACCGTCTCTGTTTATCGGTATAAATGGGTTTATCCCTAGCTGTTCTCCATATCATAACCCCACTGATGATGATGTAGCATGTTATCATCGCCAAAATGAAATAGATAATCTTCAAAAAAATACCACCATAGGTCACATAATGAAGTTTGATAAGTACATTGTAGGCGCCCTTGGCATAGGTTTTCTTATTGGGCACAACTGACCCAATCAACTTGCCATCCTTATAGCTGTATATGAAGGTACCGTCTCCTGCCAACCCAACATGGTCATCTACCCGAACGATAACCGTACCATCTTCTTTCCCGAAATTATTGGTATACATGTAGGTGACTTCGTTTTCGGGATAGGCTGTACTAACTTTTTGGAACACATCCGTGAAACTGACCCCATTGTCAACTACAGCAGCATCCTCATCATATTTCATTCCCGCTTCTGGTATCACCGCTTTGATTACTTCGCTGGTATCTCCATCAAAAAGCAAAAAGGCACTGGGAGCCAACAACAATATGGACAAACCCAACAATGCCCCGGTAACCGCATAGATGATTTGAAAAGGCAGGGTAATCATCCCCAAGGAAATATGCCCGTTGGCCCAAATCTGTTTCCATTTGCCTTCCGTAGTAAAGGCATAGAATCGGTTTACAATGTTTTTCCAGTGGGTAAGGACCCCTGTTATAATGGCAAATAAAAAGAAAAACGCGACCAAGCCCGATAGGTAAATCCCAACCACCGGTATTTGATGGAAATAATGCAGTTCATAAATTGTACGGGCCATATGGGTATTGGGCTCTTCCCCAACAGAAAGAATTTCGTAGGTATTGGGATTCAAAATCGCCGTGAGCCTGTCGAATCCACCTTCCTCATTTTTATTTCTACCATAAAAGGTAACCGTTGGGTTTTTCTTTGAAGGGGGAACGATACCAAAAAAACTGCTCTTATCGAAGTCCTTGGTGTTTTCATCCACCACGGAAATTACCCTATCGTAATCTACCTTATCAGCGGGAACGTATTCAACTCGTGCTTGTGGATTTTCCCACTGGTACAATTCATCCAAAAACAGAGCGACCGCTCCACAATAAAAACAAATGAAAAGCGCGAAACTTATTACTATTCCTGATACAGTATGCGTATGGAACATCGCATTGTACAGTCGGGGTTTTAATGCTTTCAGTTTCATATTCCTCCTATTTGCTCAAAAAAATTATGGCAGCAAAAATCAGGGTAAGCAGAATATAGATTCCCCATACTTTCCAGCCGTTTTTCGCCATAAACGCCAAAACCAATAATCCCGCCCAAAGGAAAAACGAGGTATAGGCCGAGGTAATGATTAACCCTCCCTTTTGCTCAAGCAAGCTTCCCAAGGCATTGTGAAAAAAAATCGTAACAACAAAACCACCCAACAAACCAGCAGTAATTTTTAAGAACCGTTGACCAGGACTACTCAGATATTTTTTGTTAGCAGGCATTACAATATATTATCGATTATGATGACCAAAAGGCTCAACCCAGCAAGTATATAGGCATATTTTTGATGTAATGGCAACAGTATGATATTCAAGACCAATCCAAGAATTAAGGTTATCAGAAAAACCACAAATCCCGTAGCCCAGCCCAACTGACTACCCAACAGCAAATAAGCTCCTACGAAAAGTAAATAGCCAACCAAACGGGTTTGGACGGTATTCTTTCTTAAACGATTTCCCAAATGTTGAAGACGTTTAGGGAAATGCTTGGATTTCGCATATAGTAAAAAACAACCCAAAAAAATCAGTACTATACCCACCGGCTTAAAATGGTTTTTACGTTACATTGATTTATAACAAACATACTTATTATTCTTAATAAATCTAAATAAGTAGAAGTAATGTATACTAACACCCTAGGAATTTAACAATCCGCTCATTTTAAAAAATTATTGGGGTAATTTACCCATGGTTTTAAACCTCAATCGCGCACGGCGCTAGGCACGATTCCAAATTGTTTTTTGAACGCAGCGCTGAAGTGTTGGGGGTTTTTGTACCCTATTTTTCGAGAGACTTCTTGAATGCTTAATCCTTCATCCAAAAGCATGGACTTCGCGGTATCCAAACGCAGTCCTTTCCAATACTGGAAAACAGATATCCCAAAAATTTCCTTGAACCCTTTTTTTAAGGTGTATTCATTGGTGCCCACCTTTCTGGCCAAATCTATGAGGGTATCCGTTTTTTTAAAATTCATGTCCAAAAGTTCTTTTACCGCGTACATCTTGTCAACATCTTCCTTTTTGAGGCTCTTAAAAGACCCTTTGGCATCAAAAGAGTTGATTTGCTCCAATTGCAAGAGCAACAGGGCAATGACCTTGGATTCCAGAAAAATCCTTTTGAAAAGTCCTACACGCGTACATTGGATAATATCATTGATTAAGGTGTACATATCCAACGTAATTGGGTAATTGTGTTTGGAGAGCATCGCGGATTGTTGGTTTTCCATTGCCTTCCGGAATGCATCAAATAGCTGATGTCCTTCTGGTATGTATTTTTCTACAAATCCGGGCGTCATATTGATTTCGAACATGCGCAGCGGATATCGCGAAGACCAGTTTGTTGTTCCCTTAAAACCGTTGGTATAAAACACGTTATGACTGCCTGGCGAGAATCTAATCGAGTCCTTAAAGTAATCTGAATCCGTTACCATATGACCGTTTAGCGCAAAATGCATCTCCACGGTTTCGAACTCACTTTCAAAATTCAATATAGTATTCTTGGAAAGCTCTAAGTTGCCATACCCTATGTGAACACCTTCAAAATAGGTCTCCTTGTAATAGCCTTTTCCCAAGAAGATATCTGCGGAAAAGGTACGTTCCAAGACGGATGCTTCGGGGTCTTTGAACCAATCTGGGTATTCCGCTTCCAACAACATTTCCTTCAAATCTTCACCGTAAATACGTGTCTTCATAATTCCGTTTTGCGTAGGTTTTATTCCGTTTTGCGTAGCTGGTGTTCTTATGGTGACGCCTACATTTGCTTGATAAAGTTAACTATTTATAATCAATCTAAATAATTTCTTCCAACCTAATCACCATGAACAAACACTTGCTTTTCACACTCTCCTTACTGCTGGTATCTTTTCTTACCCAAGCTCAAGAAGGGGTCATCTCAGGAAAAGTTACCGATACCGATGGCAATGCCATTATTGGCGCCAACATTTACATACTGGATAGTAGAGAAGGAACCTCATCGGGAGAGGACGGCACCTATCAACTGGAAAGTCTAAAACGTCAAAACTACTTTATTCGAGTTAGCTATCTGGGTTTTGAGACCCAAACCCGCAAAGTGGTTGTCGGTCAAAACGATTCTGAAGATTTTCAATTATCCCCAACTTCAGACCAACTTAACGAAGTGGTGATTACAGCTAACCGACGCCTTCAGGATATTCAAAAAACTGCCACCTCAGTATCTGCGATTGGAGTCAAACAAGTAGAACAACTTCAAGTAAAACAATTCACGGAGCTCAATAGTATTGCACCAAACTTTCGCTCTTATGACGATGGTGGCACAGGTTCTTTTACCCTTATTGCCAGCAGGGGAATCTCGACGGTGGATTTTGTACCCACCATTGGTTTATACGTTGACGATGTCCCCTACTTTACCACATTTGCCTTTCCGCTGTCGTTGAGTGACGTAGAGCAAATTGAAATTTTACGAGGACCGCAAGGAACACTTTATGGCAGAAATGCCCTGGCCGGGGTTATCAAAATAACAACCAAAAGACCTTCTCAAGCGCTATCCGGATTTGCTACTGTTGGTTTTGGAAACCTCAACTCCAAGGAAATCGGGTTTGGGATCAACACGCCCGTGGTGAAAGACAAACTTTACTTTCGAGCTAATGCGAACATCACTGAACGAGATGGTTTTGTTCGGAACATTTTTAACGGCAAAGACTTACAAGACCGTGAAGCGTTCGATGCCAACTTCAAGATGAAGTATTATGCCAATGACCGTTTGAGCTTGTCCTTGCTCTATAACTTACAACGACGAGAGTCGGCCGCCTACGCCTTCTCTTTGGCTACCCCTCCCAACAACACCTTTCAAGATATCTTGGCAAACAGCTTGTATCAAGTCAACTTCAACGAAGACGTTTTTAGAAATGTTCTCACGCAGAACATTGCACTGAACTTGAAATATGATTTCGACGCTTTCAGCCTAAACGCCATAACCTCATATCAAAAAACCGACCAATCACGGTTGGACGAATTCGATTATACTCCTTTCGACATTCAGTCGGCCCAAAGTACCTTTGACTTGCAAAATCTGACCCAAGAACTACGTCTGGCATCACTTGGGGAAAGCAAGTTCAATTGGACCACTGGAGTGTTTTTGTATTTGACCGACCGTGAAAATCTTGACCAGCTGCGGGTAGGCAACGACGCAGGTATTTTAGACCCCAACTTAGTACCACTGGTCCCTTATAATCAAATTGACAGGCCCAATGTAGAACAGAAGGGAGTTGCCGTGTTCGGGCAAGCCTCATATGACCTTACCAAAGAATTGACCCTAACCGCTGGTATACGCTATGATCATGAAGAGGTAGACGCAGCAGTCAATCGGGTTTTCACCAGTCCAGCATTTCCAGAAGGTAGTTTTGCGGAAAGCGCTACGTTCGATGCCTTTTCTCCAAAAGTAGCCTTAGGCTACCAAGCAACTGATGACGTGTTTCTTTTTGCAAATGTCGCCCGGGGCTTTAGACCTGGAGGTGTAAACACCTTTGTATCAGATGTTGAGAACGCCCCTTTTGATCCCGAAAGTACGTGGAATTATGAAGTCGGACTTAAAACCAATCTTATTGAAAACAGACTCAAGTTCAATTTAACCGCCTTTTTAATCAATTACAGCGATCAACAGATTTTTACCATATTGGATTTGGAAGCCTTTGATTTTGGAACGGACAACATTGGGGAATCCCGAAGCTATGGATTGGAGCTTGAAAGTCAATGGGCCGCCACCCGAGGGTTAAATTTTACCCTAAACCTCGGTTACCTCAACACCGAAATCACAGACTATGTTACCATTAATCCAGCTACCGGACTACCAGTTGATTTTGAGGGGAACGATTTACCAAACTCCCCTGAGTTTTCTGGGAATTTGAACGTGAACTACATTCAACCTTTTTCCAAAAAAATCAATTTGGAAACTAGCTTGGACTACAACTACCAATCCGATATGTTTTTCGATTTTGGGCAGTTCCCGACCGAAGGTGCACCCACACCAGAAAATCAATTACTGCAAGAAGCCTATGGCCTATTGAATGGACGAATCGGTTTGACGTCCAAAAACCTTGATTTTTTCATCTGGGGGAAAAACATCACTGATGAAGAATATTTCAGTTACGGTTATGGTATTGGCGGGTTCAACGCAGCATCTTTTGCCTTACCGCAAACCTATGGGGCCACTTTGACCGCAAAATTTTAAATGTATTGAAAATGAAAGCACATACTGTCAGTTTAATCAACGCCTTGGTTCTTATTGCTTTATCCAGTTGGGGTTATTTTTCCTCAGAAACACCTTCAGTTACTGCGCTTATTCCTGCGATTATCGGTGTGTTTTTGTTGGTATGCAATAGAGGCGTAAAAATGGAAAATAAAGTTATCGCCCATATCGCTGTGGTACTGACCCTTTTGGTACTTATCGGGCTTATTAGGCCGCTCTCCGGCACTATAGCGAGGGGGGATATGATTGCCCTAGGGCGTGTGGTCATCATGCTCCTGACCACCCTTTGGGCCTTAGTTGCTTTCGTACAAAGCTTTATAGCAGCCCGAAAAAGCAGGGAACAAGAATAACGTATTTACAAATGGTTGTTATCTCTTACATCATACGATTTCTGCTAGCATTCATGTTTGTTTATGCTGGAATCGAAAAATTGTTCCTACCTTACGACCCTTCGGTATTTCGAACAGATGCCGCCCAGGCAGACCCTATTTTTTTCACCTATTACGATTTATTACAAGGTTCGGGCTATCTCTTTTTCGTGGGTTTCTTTCAACTACTATGTGGGGGATTGTTGATTTTTAAACGCACTTATCTTTTGGGAAGCATCATGTTGGTGCCCCTGGTCCTGTGTCTTTTAATGACCCATATTTTTTTCTCCAAGTACCATGTTTTCATCATTTTCGACAGCGTTGTATTTGGTTTGAATTTGATATTACTATTGAGCCGTGCCAAAGAATGGGGCCCTGTACTTCTCAAAAAACAAAACGCTTGGATATGATACGATTGATATTTGAAATAGCTTTTATGGTTTTTTGGATTAGCATGTTTATCATCCGATATCCCCATGCGCAAAAGAACAAATCCAATACCATACAAAAAGACCGAAAGACCAATGAAGAGAAAATTCTATTGGCGATAACTTCTTTGGGAATGCTCCTCCTCCCTGTTTTATATGTAGTTACACCTTTTCTTGATTTTGTCAACTATCATTTACCCAACGCATTGGGCATTTTGGGCATGGTGCTCCTTTCCCCAGCGAGCATTCTTTTTTACCGCTCACACAGGGATTTGGGTCGAAACTGGTCGGCAAGCCTCGAAATAAGAGAAGAACACAGCTTGGTGGTGTCCGGTATTTACAAGCACATCCGTCACCCCATGTATACCGCAATATGGATTTGGGTGATTTGCCAAGCGCTATTGCTCCAAAATTACATCGCCGGTTTATCTGGAATAATCAGTTTTGGGTTGCTCTATTTCTTGAGGGTTGGAAAAGAAGAACGCATGATGAAACTTCAATTTGGCGAACAATATGTCTCCTATATGAAAAGTACGAAACGTTTAATTCCAAACTTATTTTGATATGGAAGTACCAGCCAAAAATCTAGGCATATTTGAAGGAAAGCGGGCCTACAACTATGACAATTTTGTAGCACAATGGATTCCCAACTACCAGTATTTCATGTCCATGCTTCCAAGACTTTTTGAAAGCACGACGGACAAAAATATGCTCTCGGTTGGCTGTGGAACCGGTACTGAAATACAGCATTTGAAGGATGCTGACGACACCTGGTCCTTTATGGCGGTTGACCCTTCCCCTGAAATGATTCAACTGGCTCGGAAAAAACTGGAAAAGTATGGAGACATACAATTTTTAGAAGGATATGTTGAAGAGCTTCCGCTGCAGCCCTTGTATAGCGCCGCAACTTTGGTGTTAGTCCTTCACTTTATCAAATATCCAAACGAACGCTTGGCATTGCTTACCGAAATACAAAAAAGACTGAAACCGGGAGCACCCTTCGTGCTCATGGGCATTTTCGGTAGTAGACAAGACATACGCAACAACCTAGAAATACTAAGACTTCTATTGCCGACAGACGTACCCGAAGAAGAAATTGAGGAACGCACGGAGCGCATCAAGCAAGATTTGCATCTCACCACGGAAGAAGAACTAAATAAATTATTGGTCCGAGCTGGATTTGAAACGCCAACACGCTTTTTTCAAACTTCCATTTATAGCGCTTGGACCACAAAAAAACCTACCACATGAACCTAACCATAAACCATCTATCCAAAACGTATCCCAATGGGGTACAAGCCCTAAAAAATGTATCGCTCACCATACGCAAAGGCATGTTTGGTCTCTTGGGCCAAAATGGCGCTGGTAAATCCACATTAATGCGCACCATTGCAACGCTTCAAGATGCTGATGAAGGAGACATCCATTTCAATGATATCGATGTTCTCAAGCAACCCGAAGAATTGCGTAAAGTACTCGGATATCTCCCGCAAGAGTTTGGGGTATATCCGAATGTTACGGCAGAAGAACTGTTGCTTCATATTGCCGATATGCGTGGTATTACCCAAAAAGGGGAGCGAAAAGAACAGGTAGCCGCATTGCTGACCAAAGTAAACCTGTACGACGTGCGCAAAAAACGATTGGATAGCTATTCCGGGGGTATGCGACAGCGTTTTGGTATTGCTCAAGCGTTATTGGCCAATCCAAAATTGATCATCGTAGATGAACCCACAGCCGGATTGGACCCTATGGAGCGAAATCGGTTTTACAATTTGCTCTCGGAACTTGGAGAAGATGCTGTGGTAATTTTGTCAACCCATATCGTAGAAGACGTGAGCACTCTTTGCAACGATATGGCCATTATTGGCCATGGTGAGGTTTTACTCACCGGCAAGCCCGATGAAATAGAAGCCTCCCTCAATGGAAAAGTATGGGAAAAAGCGATTGAAAAAACGGATTTGCAATCCCATAACAACCGCTTTAAAGTGATATCCAATCATTTTCATATGGGGAAGATGATGATTACCGTGGTTTCTGAAGAAGTACCGGATGGAACTTTTTTCAAGAAAGCCCCGACCCTTGAAGACGCTTATTTTAACTTATTGTATGACGAACAAAAAACCGCAGCACTATGATCGGAAAAATCATACTTCATGAGGTGAGACAACGCTTTTTTCATTGGACCACTTTGCTGTTTTTTGCAATGCTCATCTTTCAGGGTATTTGGTACACCAAAGGCAACTTTGATTTTTATGTAAACGAAGGATTGTTGATGAATGCGGCCGCCATTTTTTATAAAAATCTTGCGGGGGGCGGAATGTTGATGATAATCATTGTGGCCATCATCACGGGTACTGCGCTAAACAAGGATTTGCAATATAAAACCGGGCAATGGGTGTATACCCTGCCCATTCATGAAAAGCAGTTCTTTTTAGGACGGTTTTTATCGGCGTATGCTTTCAACGTAATCATTGCCTTCGGTTTCGTCATAGGTATGTTGTTGGTTCCCTATTCGGGCATAGGACCTGAGCACCGTTTTGGTCCCACCCCAATCGGTCAACTCCTCCACGGATTTGCATTCTTGACCATGCCCAACCTTTTTCTGCTTACCTCCATGTTCTTTTTTGCTTTGGTTTTTACTAGAAAAATGGCCGCCGGCTATCTTACTATTTTGCTTACTGTGGTGGTTTTTTTGGTCATGCAAACCACTTCTGAATCTAGCGGCATAACCACCACCCTATCCCTTTTGGACCCGTTTGGCTATGTGGCCACGGATGGTATGATTTTGAGCCTTCCCACCGCTGAAAGGAATACTGCCTATATTCCTTTTTCAGGCAATTTGTTCATCAATCGGTTGGTTTGGCTCGGATTTGCAGTCTTTTTGTTTCTTCTCACCTATTTCCGTTTTAGTTTCAAACGGTTCTTAGGAGATGAAAAAAAGAAGAAAAACGTAAAAACCACGCGTCAAAAACAATTTACAGTTTCCAACGTATTCAATCAAAAAGTTGGCCGACCCAAGCTTTCATTTAAAACCCCGGATTTTCTTAAAAAGCTTCTGTCGTTAGCCATTTTGGAATTCAAAAATGTGGTACGACCTACTTCATTTCGCGTGATATTGGGTATTGTTCTGTTAATGGCAATTCTCCAAAATATGTTTTGGAATGCGAGCTATTATATTGGTCCGACGGTTCCATTGACATCAACGATGACCTTTTTTAGATTATCCTTTGGTGTCTTTATCATGATTCTGCTCATGGTTTGGGCCGGAGAACTTTTTTTTAAGGATAGAACCGTAAAAATCCACCACATAACGGATACCCTCCCTGTGCCCGTTTGGGTCACTCAGTTGTCTCGCTTTTTTGCGATGGCAGCAGTATCTTTTGTGGTAGCCGCGAGTTTTATGGTTTTGGGTATTCTTGCACAGATTATCAAAGGCGGTACCGCCTTGATTGAACTTGACCTCTATATCTATGATATTTTGGGGTACAATTGGGGCTGGCTCACCTATGTCCTTTGGATTGGTTTGGTATTTTTTATTTCAGGGCTTACGGGCAATCGTTTTTTGACCCATATTTTATGTGTCGGCTTTTTCTTTGGAACAATCTTAGCCTTTGAACTGGGTCTTGCCGAGCAAACCCGATTTGCTTTTGCAGCGGTACCTGGTTTGGAAGACTATTCTGAAATCAACGGTTATGGAATTTGGTCCATATCTGCCCTTTGGTACTTTTTCATGTGGACCCTGTTGACCCTAAGTTTTGTATTGCTGGGTATTTTGTTCTGGTCAAGGGGTACTGGAACGGTTTGGTGGAAAAAACTCGGGAAGCGTGGCCATCAATTGGGATGGACTGGAAAGCTTGTTGCGCTTTTGGCGCTTGTTGGCTTTTTTGTGCTGCAATCCTTTATTGTGAAAAACGTGAACGATAAGGGCAACTTTACACCAAGTGCTATCGAAGAATTGGAATCAGCCGAATACGAGAAAAACTTCGGGCATTTGAAAACTGTGGTTCAACCTAAAATCGTCCATGTAGATTTAAAGTTTGATTTCCACCCCAACCAACGAAAAGCGTCCTACCAGGCAGACATGCTTTTGGTTAATCAATCGACTACACCAATTGATTCGCTGTTTTTCAATTTTGAGGAACATGTTTCAGTGGAACATTTATGGTTCGATGGGGAAGCGCTCTTACCTGCCATCAAGAACAGCGAACATCGTTTATATGGGTATCGCCTTCCGCATCAATTGCTTCCTTCAGATAGCCTAAAACTAGCTGTAAAAGCAGTGAAGACTTATACGGGTTTTACCCAAAGTGGGGAACAATCCCAACCCGACTTAATGTTTACCGGGTCTTTCGGACATATTCGCCAATTCTTGCCCGTATTAGGGTATGATAGTGACCGCGAGCTTCTAGAAAACCGAAAACGTGAAGAACATGGTTTGAAAAAATTGACTTCTCGCAAGGCGGAAGTTGGAAATAGTATGGGGCTAAAAGAAGATTTCTATGCTCCCGATGCCCAAAAAGTAACCGGAACCATTACCATAGGCACTGAAAAAGGACAAATGCCCATTGCACCAGGAAGGTTGTTGAAATCTTGGGAAGAAAACGATAGAAGTTATCAGTCCTTCAACATTACAGAACCACAACCCTTCAACTGGTATCTCGCTTCAGGAAGCTATCAAAAAAACAGTTCGAAAGCAGGTGAGGTCCAAACTCATTTTCTTACTTCACCAAAGCATCAATTCAATATCCCCATATATCAAAAAGCGCTTCATAGCACCCTCTCATATATTAAAGCACACATGAATGCATATCCTTTCAAGGAAGTTCGGGTGATTGAAATCCCATACTACCAGGAAGATTTTTATGCCTACCCAAATACTATCGCTATTTCTGAAAAAGAAGGTTGGTATGCCGATACGACCCAACTTGCTGAAAAATCATATTTGTTTCATTCGCTGGCTGCTCAAACTATGCGGCATTGGGTAGCATCACGAATTAACATGGCCAATGTGCAGGGGGTTGAAATGTTATCCGAAGCGCTTCCTGAAGCACTCGCTTTTCAAGTATTGGAAAACGAAATGGGGACTAAAGCCTTGAACCATATCCTCAAAAAGAAAAAAGATTATTACGATAAAGAACGGAACAACGAATCCAATACCGAACCCCCGCTTTTATATGCCGATGGAGCGGATTACTTGGAACCCAGCAAAGGGGCGATTGCATTACACCAGATGAGAACAGCAATTGGAAAGGAACGGTTTATGAAAATACTTCTGGAATGGACTAGCCACAATCCTGAAGAACCCAAATGCTTTATCGACCTTTATGAAACACTGATGCAGGCCGTACCAAAATCGGAGGTTGAAGCAATAAGAAAAGTATTCGAAAGGTAAGTTGCAAGAATTGTTTTGGCAGACTCTTTGAAGTACAAATATCCACTACCTTTAAAGAAAAACACCATGCCATTCTTGAAAACCACTCTTCTATTTGTCCTTTGCACCTTCATTTCTGCTCTAGCATTTGGGCAGGATGGGGCTTCGTCTAAAATGACAAGCGAGGTCACCGAAAAAGAGTTCAAAAACTTGGTTTGGGCCGATGAGTTTGAAGGGGAGGGCGCCATCGATACCAAAAAGTGGTTTCACCAAACCAAGCTGCCACCGGGAGGGAGTTGGTGGGGTGGTATCATTCAACACTATACCAAGCTGGAAGCAAATACGTATGTCAAAGACGGATTCCTTCACTTGGTGGCCAAAAAAGAAACCTTTAAAACCCAAGGCAAAACCAAGCGATACACCTCGGCACGACTGAACTCCAAATTTGCCTTTACCTACGGAAAAGTGGAAATCAAAGCCAAACTACCAAAGGGAAAAGGTACGTGGCCCGCCATTTGGATGCTGAACCAAAACATCAATGAAGATGGGGCCTATTGGGAAAAGAAAGGCTACGGCAAGGTCAATTGGCCTTACTGTGGGGAAATAGACATTATGGAACATTGGGGCGCAAATCAGGACTACGTATCCAGTGCGCTTCACAATGGCTCGAGCTACGGAGATATGGTGAAAAATGTGGGAGGTCGCCAGCTTGAAAATGCATCTGATGCCTTTCATATTTACACCCTTGAATGGAATTCCGAAAAAATGGTATTTGCTATAAATGGCATCACGCATTACGAGTACCAACCCGAAACCAAAAATCAAAATACCTGGCCCTACGATTCGGATTATTACCTCATCTTAAATATTGCCATTAAACCCGATATTGACCCCGAATTTGTGGAAAGTGCCATGGTCGTGGACTATATTAGGGTATATCAGTAAAAGGATTTTTTGTTGGCTAGATTTGAGCCTATAGCCTTTCGTAAATAAAGATGGATTCCCTGTCGTTGGGTATGGATTCAACCAACCTATTGTTTTCTATTCGTAAGGTAGCTAACAAAACTTCTCCCGTGATGCTTCTCATTTCCCATTGATTTTGACCGGTACTCTCCCAACTAAGCTCTGGTGCAAGCATAAGATCTGAGCACTCAGGAGGAGGCATGGTTCCTGTACTCCATCTTGAAACTTGAGTCCCATCCGCGATAAAACTGAGCACAATTCTCGATTCACAAAAACTAAGTCCCACTTCGTTCGCACCTTCAAATTTTTGAACGGCAGTCCACTCTCCGACAATGGCATCTTCCGAAATAGAGGATGAATCATCATTGCTACAGGCGGCAAGAAGTACGATTAAGAAGAAAAAGATTGAAAGTTGTTGTATGTAATGTCTCATGATATAGGGAGGTTTTAGGTCTTATGCTATACGAAAGGTATAGATTTACAGTAAGGGAATATTTAAAAAATAAACCCATTAACTTTAAAACAGTTAACGGGCTATAATATTGTGCGGATGAAGGGAGTCGAACCCCCACGCCTTGCGGCACTAGATCCTAAGTCTAGCGTGTCTACCAATTCCACCACATCCGCTTAGGTACCGAATAAATTCGGGTTGCAAATATAATCCAATTTTCGGATTTGTGAATCGCTCTTTTCAAAAACTTGTTTTTTGTACTTTTAGTGTCCTTATTAACACATTTCATGGAACACCTTACCGACTACATCAATACCCACAAAGACCGATTTGTAAACGAACTCATTGAACTACTAAAAATTCCTTCCATTAGTGCCGACACTGCCTTTTCACAAGATGTTATGGAAACAGCCAACATGGTGAAAAAATCCCTCCAAGATGCTGGATGCGATGCTGTTGAAATCTGCGAAACCAAAGGGTACCCCGTGGTCTATGCAGAAAAAATGATAGACCCCAATCTTCCCACGGTACTGGTATACGGGCATTATGACGTGCAACCCCCTGACCCTGTGGAACTGTGGACCTCCCCTCCCTTCGAGCCGGTTATCAAAACTACTGAAATCCATCCCGAAGGCGCTATTTTTGCCAGAGGCGCTTGTGATGACAAAGGACAAATGTTCATGCACGTTAAAGCAGTAGAATTCATGATTCAAAACAACCAGCTGCCCTGCAACGTCAAATTTATGATTGAAGGTGAAGAAGAGGTGGGAAGTGATAGTTTAGGGGAATTCTTGGAAGACCATAAAGAGAAACTGTCCAATGACATCATCTTGATTTCAGATACGGGTATGATTGCCAACGATATTCCTTCTATTACCACGGGACTTCGCGGATTGAGCTATGTGGAAGTTGAAGTCACTGGACCCAATCGTGATTTGCATTCTGGAATTTATGGCGGTGCTGTGCCCAATCCTATCAATATTTTAAACAAAATGATTGCGTCTTTGCATGACGAAAACAATCATATTACCATTCCAGGGTTTTATGATAAGGTGGAAGAATTGACCGCTGCCGAACGTGCTGAAATGGCGGAAGCACCTTTCGATTTATCGGCTTATAAAAAAGCCTTGGATATTGAAGATGTATATGGAGAAGCGGGTTTTGTCACTTCAGAACGTTATTCCATTCGACCTACATTGGATGTCAATGGTATCTGGGGCGGCTATACCGGTGAAGGTGCGAAAACCGTAATTGCCAGCAAGGCTTTTGCCAAAATCTCCATGCGTTTGGTCCCTGACCAAGACCCCAATGAAATCACAGAATTATTTACCAAACACTTTGAAGGGATAGCACCTAAAGGTGTAAAGGTCAAAGTGACCCCGCACCATGGCGGGTTGCCTTATGTCACCAAAACCAATAGTGTGGGATATCAGGCAGCGGCCAAAGCCTATGAATCCACTTTTGGGAAAAAACCAGTTCCAGAACGCACCGGTGGGAGCATCCCCATCGTGGCGCTTTTTGAACAAGTCTTGAAAAGCAAAACCATCCTAATGGGCTTTGGTTTGGACAGCGATGCCATCCACTCCCCCAACGAGCACTTTGGGGTTTGGAACTTTCTTAAGGGAATAGAAACCATCCCGCATTTTTATAAATATTATACTGAGCTGAGTCAGGCGTAAATAATATTTTTAAACTCTACAGTTGTAGAATTGAATTATTCTTCTATATTTGTAGAATAAATTCTATTATTGTAGAAAATGAAACTATCAAAGTCCGAAGAAGAACTCATGAATCTTTTATGGAAGCACAAAAAAGCTTTTATGAAAGACTTGCTTGATGCTTATCCTGAACCCAAGCCCGCCACCACCACGGTGGCTACCTTGCTCAAGCGAATGGCCGACAAAGGTTTTATCGCATACAAGAGTTTCGGCCGTTCTCGTGAGTATTATCCTTTAGTCAAGAAAAAGGATTACTTCTCGAACCACGTAAGAGGACTCATTAAGAATTTCTTCAATGATAGTCCTACGCAGTTTGCCTCTTTCTTTGCCCAAGAAACCGACTTGAGCAAAACCGAGTTGGAAGACCTCAAAAAATTAATCGACCAGGAAATCAAAAAAATGTAGTCATGCTTGTATATCTATTAAAATCAACCGTTTGCATGGGCGTTTTCTTTGTATTTTATAAGTTACTTCTTGAAAAGGAGAACATGCACGTATTCAAACGCTTTTACCTACTGTTCACCCTCGTGTTCTCTTTAATGATTCCATCCATCGTTTTCATGGAATATGTTCCTGTTGATGCTGTGGAATATAATGAGGTTGTCGTTTCAGAGGTTGCCCCTTCCGATTCAGTGGGGGTTCCCGAAGCACTGGAGAACGATGTTTTGGATATCGAACCTGTCTTATGGATAATCTACGGTCTCGGATTACTCTATTTCGGAATCATTTTTATGCGAAATCTCATTCAAGTCATTCGCCGCATACGAAAAAATCCCAAACAGAGAGTAGCGCGATTCGTCAAGGTTTTGCTTCATGAAGAGTTACCTCCCCATACTTTTTTCAAGTACATCTTTCTAAATCAAAAGAAAGTGGAAAACAATCAGATTCCAAAGGAAGTACTCTTGCACGAACAAACCCATGCGAAACAAAAGCACAGTTATGATGTCATTTTTATAGAACTGTTTCAAGTGCTCTTTTGGTTCAATCCCATGGTCTATCTTTTTAAAAACGCCATGAAGCTGAACCACGAGTTTTTGGCCGATGAAGCGGTACTCAAAAAAGACATTGACCGACCCTCCTATCAAAATACATTGCTATCGTATTTATCAGTCGATAGTCAACACAAATATCAGTCGCGAATGGCAAATGCCATTAATTATTCATCCATCAAAAAACGATTCAAAATCATGAAAACACAAACATCAAAAAGAGCAAAATTCCTGCGAATTGCCCTTACCCTCCCTGTGGTAGTACTTCTGCTTTTGGGCTTTAGTGAAACCCGAAAAGTGGTAGAGCCGATATCACAATTTTCAGAAGGAATTCTGGACGAACAGCAAGAACCTACCTTGGACGTCATCATCGATCAAGGAGAAATCATTCTGTATGGTGAAAAGATTCCATTGAACAAATTCGCTGCTAAGATTGATGAACTTACGGAAGACTGGGAAGAAACGGATTATACCAGCTTTCATTCCAATGTTTCCATCAGAAACACGGATGCGAAAAGGTTGGAAAAAATCAATGATGAGTTTCTAAAAACCCATCTCTCCAAAGCAAACGGGGGTTTAACCCTTGTTCCGCCACCTCCAAGCCCACCATCACCCATAACGGAAAGTGATGTTCCTGAACCGCCTGAGGCAATAGCACCGGTTCCTGTAGAAGCAGGTTTAGGGGCGCCTCCGGCCCCTCCAACACCACCAGAACCAGAAGACCCCTTAGACCACGTCATCGCTATGGCCAAAAGAGGTGCGGAATTCTATTTTGAAGGAAAAGCGATTTCTTCCGACAAGGCTATCGAGTTGTTGAAAAAGAACAGGAACCTTCACATTCAAACCACCAAATTCAACTCAGGCAAACCCACGGTAAAATTATCGGAAACCCCTATTACCTTTCCCAAGAAAACCAAAAAAGTTGGAAGTACTCATTCCGGTGTGCGCACGGGAACCAAGAAAGTTGACGGAAAAGTACTTTTCTTCAGTAAAAAAGATGGTGTTACGCATTATTATGATGAAAACGGCGCGATTGTGGACGGTAGCGGTAAGCCCGTAACAGGAACGGACTCCGAAAAGCCCATATTTTATTATAACGGTGAGAAGATCTCTCCAATCAAAGCCAACACTCTACTTTCCAACAATACCTCGTTACAGGTGACAAGTCAGGAATTGGACGAAAAAGGGTATGCGGTGATTCTAACGGATTTAAACAATCAAGACGCGAACAACAAGAACAATACTGGCACTAAAGACCCTTTTATCGACATCACCGAAGCGGTAAAGAAAGGTTCTAAATTCTTTTTGAACGATAAACCCATAACTACGCAAGAAGCGATAGCGCTTACCCAGAAAAACAGCATCCATAGGGTCCAAGTGAAAGACATGAAAGACGGCGTACAGGCAGTCTATTTCTGGGATTAGCGCTTTCAATTGTGAACAAATCAGGTTCTTATAATCTTGTTAAAGCCTTCATGTAGAAGGCTTTTTTTGTAACAAAACCACCAAAACCGCGTTCTATAACTGTTGTCAATTCGAGCGCAGTCGAGAACTAAATAGCTCTCGACTACGTTTGGGGTGACGCAGAGAACATATTTATCAAACTGTTTTGACAGTTATCAAAACCAAACGAACACTATCATGTTACAACGCTTTTTTATTTTCTGCTCAGGAGCGGACACTCAAATTTTAGCGGATTGTTCCAACGGGGAACGCAACAAATACGCAGGTATTGGCGCCACGGTTTTCTTTACCGCCGTGATGGCTTTTATCGCTAGCGGCTATGCGCTTTATACGGTTTTTGATAACATCTATACTTCCATTTTCTTCGGATTCATTTGGGGGTTGTTGATTTTCAATCTCGACCGCTATATCGTTTCCACTATCAAGAAACGGGATAATTTTAAAAGTGAGCTGCTACAAGCGACACCTCGAATCTTATTAGCCATCATTATCGCCGTGGTGATTTCCAAACCTTTGGAGCTCAAAATTTTTGAGAAGGAAATCAATCAAGTGCTTTTGGAAGAAAAAAACGGCATGACCTTGGCCAATCAAGAACAATTGGCCCTACAGTACACCCCCAAGATTGAAAGCCTCAACCAAGAGATTACCCAATTGAAGAACGAGGTTGCTGCGAAGGAGGCTGAAACCAACGCTCTATATGATGTTTACATTACCGAAGCAGAAGGCACCGCCGGAACAGGTCTATTGGGCAAAGGACCAGTTTACAAAGAAAAAAGAGAAAAGCATGATGCCTACTTGGCGGAGCTGAACACCCTAAAAGATACCAATGGTGCTAAAATCGAACAAGTTGAAGCACAGATTGCCGCTTTGGAAACCGACTATGCGACTGCAGTAAGCAATTCGCAGCCTGTAATTGATGGTTTTGATGGATTAATGGCTCGAATCAATGCCTTGGGGAAACTTCCTTGGTTGCCTTCCTTTTTTATTTTCTTACTGTTTTTGGCTATAGAGACCGCACCCATCATCGCCAAACTCTTAGCGCCTAAAGGCGAATACGATTATCGCTTTGAAGAGCAAGAAACCGTAGTATCCACTTGGGTTGCTCAAAAAGTTTCGCAGCGCAAACTGTTAATGAGCACCGATGTAGACATCAATCACGAAGTGTACAGCGCCATCAAAACGGAAGAAGAGTTATTTAAATACAAAAAGAAGATGGCCGAGGAGTTGTTAAAGAAACAGGCTGATGCTTTTCACAAAGTGCAAATGAAAGGGCTATAAAAAAAGCCAATCCTAAACAACCTCTACTGAAGTTAGGATTGGCACTCTAAAATCCCCAGATAACGCCTTTACAACGTAATAGGCTTGCACATGTTCCGTGTAGTCTTGTTGTCCCCTTCCTATTTATGTCGGAACTGTACTGTATTGACCCCCCGGTCAAGCATTACATGGTTGGCAAAAAATATAGATTATTGAAAGTGTTCCTGCCAGTAATGCCCATTCTACATCTGTAAAACTAAAGGAAATCAATAGTTTTCAGGTTTCTGAAACGATGGGCATCAAAAAAGTATAGACCAAAGGGAAAATACCCTCGACGGGAAAAGATGTGAAAAACCAAAAAAAGGGTAACCCTAGAGTCTAGTTGGCAAAAGTCTTCTCGGAAAGCTCCTTTTTAAGACTATCCGTCCAGTGCGGAATATCAATTCCAAAGGTGTTTTTGGTTTTGGATTTATCCAAAACACTGTATTTGGGGCGTTCTGCAGGGGTTGGATAGGATTCTGAAGTGATAGGATGCACAATGATTGAGGCATTTTCAAGCTCGAAAATCGCCTTGGCAAAGTCATACCAACTACTAATGCCTTCATTGCTGTAATGATAGGTTCCGTACGCCTCAGAGTTCTGTTGAATAATTTGTAGGATGAAATCCGCCAAATCGTGTGCATGGGTTGGAGAACCTACTTGGTCATATACCACCGATATCTCATCTTTAGTTTGCCCTAGACGAAGCATGGTTTTCATAAAGTTGTTCCCATAACCCGAATACAACCAGGATGTTCTTATGATAAAGTGTTTGTCCCAATGTTTGATGACCGCCTGTTCACCTTTGAATTTGGTATCGCCATAAAACCCAATGGGGCGGGCAATATCATCTTCTTTGTAAGGCGTATTGATAAAACCATCAAATACGAAATCTGTTGAAATATGAATGAGTACCGTATTGTTTTCGGCACAGGCAATGGCCAGATTTTTAGCGCCAGTAACATTAATATCGTATGCTTTTTCACGCTCTACCTCCGCTCCATCCACATTGGTATATGCTGCACAGTTGATGCAATAATCAAAGGTGTCATTTTCCCATGCAGCTGTTACGGATTGGGGTTGGGTCACATTCAATTCCGCAGAAGTTTTAAACACCCATTGAATAGCAGGGAATTGACCTTTTAGTGCATTTAATGTGCTCCCCAATTGTCCAGAAGCCCCGGTTACCAGTATTTTCATAATTCAACTTTAATCCAAAATGTCTTTGTCATGCTGACTTGTTTCAGCATCTCATTTCATCAGGATAAGACCCTAAACCAAATTCAGGGTTACGTTTATATATCAATTCGGAATTGCTTCCTTAAAAACAGGTAAATTCTTGTCCTTTTCGGAAACAATCAGTTCTTCCTCTGCCAATATCCAATCAATGGCAAATGTTGGGTCATTATACAAAATTCCTCCTTCGGATTCTTTATGGTAAAAATTATCACACTTATAACAGAAGATGGCTTCATCACTTAAGGTCACAAAACCATGTGCGCATCCTCTAGGTAAAAATAACTGCTTTCGATTTTCTGAAGACAGTACGGTACTGACCACGGCACCATAGGTGTTTGAATCTGGACGTAGGTCTACCCCAACATCCAACACTTCACCTTTTGAAACACGAACCAACTTGGCTTGGGCATATGCCCCTTTTTGAAAATGCAATCCTCGCAGCACTCCTTTGGTGGAAAAAGACTCATTGTCTTGAACGAAATACGGTTTTGCTCCGGTCAAAGCTTCAAAAAGTTGTTGGTTGAAACTCTCAAAAAAGTACCCGCGCTCGTCTTCGAATACTCGAGGTTCGAGAATGAAGCACCCGTCAATATTTGTTTTTGTAACGTTCATATGTCCTAGGTCAATACTTCCAATAGTTTTGTGCTATATCCACTTTTTAGGAAAGGCTCTGTCAAAGCCTTGAATTGGCTTTTGGTGATAAAGCCCATTTTATAGGCTGAAGATTCAATAGCGCCAATCTTCATGCCTTGTCGTTCTTCAATAACCTGAACAAATTGCGAGGCCTGCATCAGCGACTGAAACGTTCCTGTATCCAACCACGCGGTTCCTCGGTCCATGATACTTACTTTTAATTGCCCCCTTTTCAAATACTCTCGATTTACATCTGTAATCTCAAGTTCCCCTCTAGGACTTGGCTCGATGCTTTTGGCAATTTCGACAACGGTATTGTCGTAGAAATAAATCCCGGGCACCGCATAATTTGATTTTGGTTCCTTTGGTTTTTCTTCAATGGAAATGGCGGTTCCTTGCTCGTCGAAACTAACGACACCATAACGTTCAGGATCGTTTACATGGTAGGCATAAATAATTCCTCCCTCAGGGTCATTGTTGGATTGCAAAAGCTTGTCCAAACCCGTTCCATAAAAGATGTTATCCCCTAAAATAAGGGCCACTTTATCATCTCCAATAAACTTTTCTCCAATAATAAATGCTTCGGCCAAGCCTTTGGGCTCTTCCTGAACCGCATACTCGAAACGACAGCCATACTTACGCCCATCTCCCAAAAGACGCTCAAACAGGGGTAAGTCTTGTGGAGTAGAAATGATGAGTATTTCCCAGATGCCCGACTCGATTAAGGTCGATAATGGGTAGTATATCATTGGCTTGTCATAAACGGGCACAAGCTGTTTGCTTACCGCCAAGGTTATGGGGTGAAGTCTAGTACCTGAACCGCCTGCCAAAATTATTCCTTTCATGGTGTTTTGTTAAATCGGTTTAGTTATGATTTTGGGGTCAATGTCTTGTTTTCGGTATTTATAAAATGGTTGATATACCAATCAATGGTTTTATCGATACCCGTTTCAAAATTTTCATCTGCTTGCCAGCCTAAATCGCCTTCAATCTTGTCTGCATCGATGGCATATCTAAAATCGTGGCCTGCTCTATCTTTAACAAAACTAATAAGTTCCGTGTAAGATTTACCGTTTTCACGAGCGTGCTTTCCATCGAGCAGTTTACAAACGGTTTCAGCGATGTATAAATTGTTTCTTTCGTTGCGTCCTCCAATATTATAAGTTTCGCCCGTAATGCCTTTATCGTAAACCAGCGCAATACCCTTGCAATGGTCTAAAACATAGAGCCAATCGCGGATATTGGAACCATCGCCGTAAATAGGAATAGCTTCTTCATTCAAAGCTTTTCTTATAATGGTAGGGATGAGCTTTTCATCATGTTGTTTGGGTCCGTAGTTGTTGGAACAATTCGTAGTCACCACATTCATACCATAGGTATGATGGTAGCTACGAACAATAAAATCCGATGATGCTTTTGAAGCACTATAGGGACTGTTGGGCGCATAAGGTGTCGCTTCAGAAAATAAACCCGTTTCACCTAAAGTTCCATAGACCTCGTCTGTGGATACGTGATGGAAACGTGCTTTTTGATATGCTTCCTTATATACACCAGGACCAATCATCCATTGCTTTTTGGCCACATCAATCAAGTTGAACGTACCAATAATATTGGTTTGCATAAAAGCATCTGGATTGGTAATGGAATTGTCTACATGGGATTCCGCTGCAAAATGAATTACACCGTCAATCTTGTGCACATCAAAAATGCGTTCAATCAGGGCACGGTCACAGATATCCCCTTTGATAAAAGTGTATCTCGGGTGATTTTCCAGTTCAGATAGGTTCTCGAGATTCCCAGCGTACGTGAGCGCATCGAGGTTTACAATATTTGTTTCTGGGTTCGATTCCAAGAAATAAGGGATGAAGTTCGAACCGATAAACCCCGCTCCTCCGGTAACTAAGATATTGGCCATGATATAGGCTTTATTTTACTTTTCTGTAAATATAATCCTACAAAAAAGATATCATCAATTATTGTTGTGAACTCCCGTTTTTTGTTTGTGGAATTCCCTCAAGATAGCTTTAATCCCTTGATTCGCCAATACTATTAACCTTTTGGATGCTTAAAACCCAGTGAATTCCTAACCTGATACAAACTTTTTCCTACTTTCGTGTAAGAACTTCTTTGAGTATGGTTTCCGACAACAAGCATAAACCCTATGTTCTTGCCGTAGATGATGAAGAATTGAATTTGGAACTGCTACGGTTCATTCTGGAGCGTAACGGCTATGAATTCGTGGGTACCAGTGACGATGATGTTTTCTTCTCTAAACTCGCAAAGGCCAAACCCGACTTGATACTATTGGATGTTATCATGCCACGAATTGATGGTTTTGAGCTTTGCGAGAAAGTAAAGGCCATTGAAGTCTATAATGATATTCCTATCATCTTTTTGACGGGAAAAGTCAATGTAAAAGATAAAATCCGGGGGTTTGAAGTTGGGGGCGTGGACTATGTCACCAAACCTTTTAACGAGCAAGAGCTTGTCGCACGAATCCGCACACACGTAGAACTTCGCAGGGCACGAAACAAAATTGAAGAGCAGGCCTATAATCTGCAACAATCCAATGACTTGAAGGACCGGATGTTTTCCATTATTGGACATGACCTTCGTTCGCCTTTAAGCGCTGCCAAACTCAAGATGGATTTTATCCTTAGAGGTATCATCGACCCCAAAAGTGATGCTTTTTTGGACGAGACGGTCTTTGGGCTATTAAAGACGATGGACGAAGCCTTGAACCTACTTCAAAATCTTTTGGGTTGGGCCAAATCCGAGAGCGGCCAAATTCAAATGATTCCCGAAAAATTGGACATTCATGACCTGGTGGAACAAACCTTTCGCTTATTGAAATTGGGTAGTGAACATAAAAAGATAGCCCTTCACAATAACATCCCCAGTGACACTTTTGTATTCGCCGACAACAACATGATTAAAACCGTTTTGCGTAACCTCATGTCCAACGCCATCAAATTCACTCCCGTAGAGGGAATTATCAATGTGAATGCAAAGTTTCAAGATGATTCCGTTGTTCTAGAGATACAGGATAACGGCAATGGAATTTCCAAAGAAGACATCCAAAAAATCTTGAACCCCAATGAGCACTTTAGCAAACTGGGTACCGAGAAAGAACCCGGCACTGGATTAGGGCTAGTGCTCTGCCAGAGTTTTGTCCGTAAAAATGGGGGTGCTTTGAATATTAAAAGTGTGGTAGGCAAAGGAAGTACCTTTTACTTTAACCTTCCCCTGTACACCGAAACCGAAGTAGTTTAAACAACAGCTTCTTCGTTGAGTTCGCCTCGCTTCGCGCGTTCCCAATTCACGGATTGGTTCCCTTTAAGATAGCGTGCAAACCCTAGAAAAACAGAAAGGTTCATAATGAAGAAATAATAGGGCACAAAAAGAAGCTTTAGCCGAATTTGACGATTCTCCAAAAACCATCCTACCAAAGCGGCAACATAAAAAGCCACTTGGCCCCAGAAAAGAAAGCTGTACAATCCAAAGGAGAATATACCCTCCTGCAGCGCCAAAATATAGTTCGCCGGAATAATCAGCAACAATAATAAAGGCGTCAACGACCAGCGCAATACCCGATGGGAAATATATTGAAAGGATAATGTTCCGTACTTGAAAATGTTCAACAGCTTTCGCAAGCGAACGATAGACTGAATACCTCCGGCCGAGATGCGGATTTTTCGTTTCAACTCCTCTTTCACGTTGGCCGAAGCCGTCTCAATAGCATAGGCTTCAGGGTTGTATTGAATGGTAAAGCCTTTCATGGCAACCCGAAGTGAAATCATGAAATCATCCAAAAGGGTGTCTTTCTCCACCTTTTGCCACAATTCCGTGCGAATGGCGAACAGTTCTCCTGCTGCACCCACCACGGAATATAATTCCGCATCCCATTTTTTCAGTTGTGATTCGTATTTCCAATAGAGTCCCTCGCCTGCCCCAGCAGCATTGTCGCTTTCTTTGGAATAGATTCTTTTTTCGCCCGAAACACATCCAACTTTTGGATTGCTGAACAATCGGACGATTTCCAGAATAGAGTTTTCACCCAAATCGGTATTCGCATCGGAAAAAATAACAATCGGCGTTTTCACGAAGGCCATTCCGCGATTCATTGCAGCGATTTTGCCAGCACGTTCATCCTTGTGATAAACTTCTACATTTTCATATTCACGAAGTTTCTCGGGAGTACCATCATCAGAACCATCAGTCACCCAAATTTGTCTCACCTTTTCTTGAGGGTAGTTTAGGTTTTGGGAGTTCTTTACTTTTTTAGCCAAGAAATCTTTTTCATTGAAAGCGCTTACAAACAATGTGACCTCTGGTTCATAATCCGTGTTGAATTCATTTCCCTCGTCACCAGCAAACATTCGTTTTAGTTTGATGAGCAGGAACAATACGATGCCGTACCCCAAATAGGAATAGAAGATTATGGCCAAGGCTATCCAGAAGAAATACGCTAGTGCTTCCATGTGTTTGGTTTTTTAGACGGCAATTAATTTTTTAGAAGGAACGCGTTCCCAAGTTTCGGTTTCGAAATTGTAGGTCTTTACTACTCTTGCAGGGTTTCCAACCACTACGGAATAGGACGGTACATCTTTAGTCACCACACTACCGCCGGCCACAATGCTGTGTTTCCCGATGGTAACTCCCGCAACCACAACTGTATTTGCACCTATCCAGGTTTCCGCTTCCACAACTATTGGGGCGGTTGATACGCCTTGCGCATGAATGGGCTGACTTACATCTTCATAGTTATGGTTCAATCCGGAAAGCACGATATTTTGTGCCAAGCGTACGTCATCGCCAATGGTAACCGGACCTATTAGCGTATTGCCCAAACCAATACGTGTTCTATCCCCGATAATAACCGGGCCTACGCCATTGTTTATGGTACTAAAGTCTTCTATGGTGGAATCTCCACCGAGCGCAAAACCGCTCCATGGCAGTACATCCATCCGCGTTCTTCGGCAAATGGTAGCGCCTTTTCCTTTTTTGTGGTAAAATGGATTTACGAACCATCTCACCCAGCGTCGTGGTCGTGCCTGATTTTTGGGTACAAGAAGTCGGTACACAAAGGCTTTGATTTTTGGATTTTTCTTGAGATTCTGTTTCCAACTCATGACACGTTGTTTTAGGCTGATTTCTTAATGGCTTCGTAAATGGCCTTCACGTTGTTCTCCCACGTATGGCTTTTGGCAAAAGCAATTCGGGCTTGTATCAATTCTTCTGAGTTTTCAGATAGTGCTTGCTCAGCTAGTGTTACATATTCTTCCCTGGAACCTGCCAAATACACATGGTCCTGAAACATTTCCATGGCCTTGGTTCGGGTAGCCAACGTCGGTTTGCCCATGGCCAAGTATTCGTCAATTTTACGCGGGTAGTTGCCAATGGTCCAATCGTTTACCACTTGGGGGTTCATGGCAATATCAAACCCCTTTACATAGGCAGGAAGCTGGGAGGCCTCTTTTCTGCCGAGAAAGAAGACGTTATCCAGTTCATGTAATTTGGAGTTTCGAAAATCTTCATCTTCGGGACCCACGAGCACCAAGTTCCAATCTTTTTTGGTTTGCGCCATAAATTCCAGCAACTCCAAATCCAAGCGCATACTGGTCAAGTACCCTACATACCCTAAAATCGGTTTGGGGATAGCGTCAAATTCCGAGGGAATCTGAATGGTATTTTCTTCATCATTGAACAAAGACACATCACAGCCCTGACCCACCATAAAACTGTTGGGGTTGTGCTCCAAACCATATTCCGTGTAGAGGGTGGAGTTGTTCACCACCGTATCTGCCTTCTTGATGATTATAGGTTCTATACGCTCCCCATGACGTTGCCAATAAGGAACCTTAATCAAATTATCACGCATGTAATAGGTGTAGCGCTGTGGTTTCAAAAATTCTTTGAGATGCAATCCCAAAAACATGGAGCTATCATTGAAAAGAAGAATATCTTCAAAGCCCAGCGCGTCCATCGCACTTTGGATATCGCGTGCGAACATTCTTGAGTTTCGTTTGTTCAATATTTTAAACAAGGAATGAACCGGTATCCAATTGATGGATTCCGTCATGGACTTGGGATACAGGTTCCAGAGGTTATCAGATACTCTGACCAAGTCGGGCGATTCCCCGTTTTTGATGCGAATCCGTTTTTGAACTTTCTCAGAATCAGTTTCGCGTTTCAGGGTAGCGCGATCTAACGGAGGATTTACATAAAGTACGCGGTTATGTTTTGCAAATTCAGAGGCAATGTTCTTGCAGTTGCTACCAATTTCAATGTCCCAGGCTTGAATGCCCACAACAACGATATCTTTATTTTTCATCATGCTTCTGACTTTTCAATTTCTTGATGCACATTTTCATAGAGTTGCAGCACGTTGTTCGCCATGGTTTCCCATGAGAATTTTTTCGCCCTTTCGATACCATTTTCTGATAGTAACCCCGCGAGAGCTTCGTCTTCTACCAGCGTGTTCAATGCTTCGAATATGGCGTTCGCGTCATAGGGGTCAACCAACAAGGCTGCATTTTCTCCAGCCACTTCAGGCATGGAAGAGGTGTTAGAGGTAATTACCGGTACGCCACAGGCCATTCCTTCCAAAATGGGAATCCCAAAACTCTCGCGAAGAGAAGGATACAAAAACACCGTGCACTGACTGATGAGTGCTGGTAAATCAGTATTGGGCACATACCCGGTAAGATGAATCGAATTCCTTAAATCTGAAGCACCTATTTCTGCTAGTAACTTTTGCAGTTCATGCTCATCATAATCCAACATGACCAGCTTAAAGGCACTAGGGTTATTTTGGTTGAATTGTGCGAATGCCTTCAACACTCCACGCGTATTTTTCTTGGGATCAGTATTCCCCAGAAAGAAGAAGAAACGTTCGGGCAAATTATATTGTTCTTTTACTTTTTCCAGTTGTTCGGCGTTGGTGATTTTGAAGAAATGCTCTCCGACTCCATTATAAATGGCGGTCAACCGTTGGTCGCCAAAACCAAAGTGTTTGTTGATTCGCTCCTTTTCGTATTCTGAAACCGTGATTACTTTCTTGCTCTTTCGCACTACCGATGGCACACAGTAACGACGATACATATTCCCCAACTTTTGATACCAGGTACCTTCTTTTTTCAGAAGACTGATACTTTCGAGGTAAATAATATCATGTAGGGTTGTAATCAAGGGAACCTTAGAAAAAATGGGGCCGGTGTTACTTGTACAGTGCAACACATCGCACCCTTCCTTATAGGCTGCTTTGGGCAATGCAAATTGTTCCCAACCTGCATAACCACCCCATGACTCCAACTCCACTACTTTAAAGTTTGCTGCTTTGGGGATACAAGTATTGTCCTTATCAGGACGCACAAAAATGACATACTCGTTATGCGTATCTATTTTTTGAAGATTTTTTATGAGCTCCAAAGCGACCATATCCATGCCGTGCTTTTTGCGGCGATATAAACGTTGTCCCTCAATTCCGATTTTCATGGGTTATGAATTTGGTGTTCCGTGTTGGGTGTGAATGAATTTCTTGTTGGCTCCTTTAAGTTTGAACAAACTCAAAAACATGGTGAAGAAGGCACTAGGCAAAGTTGCCATAGCCTTGAAAGTGGCTACCCTATAAAACTTGGTGGGCGTAGCAAACAAAAAGGCTAGAACCGTAATTCCAGCGATGCCATACCAAATTGTTGGAGAAAATTGCAGCCATTCCAACTTCAGGTAGGATTCAACTAACGCATAAAGCGTGGTGAATCCCATCACCAATCCCAAGAGTAATACTCTAGGAGGTGACACCATTTGATAGACTTTGTCAGCAAAGTCTACGTTTCCTCGCAAAAAGAGTTCTTTCAAACCCGAAAGAACATACCTTCTGAAATACACGAACTGAGCTGAAAGCCATCTCTTGCGTTGGTTGGCGAACACTTCAGATTTCTGAACTTTTTCATCCAAAACGTAAGCGTCATTCAAATATTCAATGGTGTTTCCATCCCGCAGAAGTTTCAATTCCAATTCTTTGTCAAATCCTCCAACGGCATTGACATTGGCCATCATTTCTTTAAAGAAAGTATAGTCAAACGCCATTCCCGAACCAATCAAGGCAGAGGAAAGGCCCAATACGCGATGGCCTTTTCGAAAAATATGATTATTGATTTCTTCACTAATCGCATCTAAAATCGCCATTGGCGTATTTTGATTCTTGGCAATACGATGCCCTTGTACAATTCGAAATCCTGAATTGAACGCTTGGTTCATTTTAGTGAGAAAATCGCGCTCCATCAAATTGTCAGCGTCCAGAACCAAAGCGATATCATACCCATCACCAATAGTTTCCATGGCTTTATTCAAGGCTTTGGATTTGGTGCTTTTCTCAAAAGACACCTCTACCAAACGTATCGGTAGTTCCTTTAAGGCATTCAAGGTTTTGGGTTGAAAAGAATCTGCAATTACCACTACCTCAAAGGAGTCATTAGGATAGTTTTGACGAAGGGCATGTTCTGCCACCTCCACAATTACATTATCTTCCTTGTATCCTGGAATCAATACGGCAAAACGATGTGGCTTATCTAATTTCGGATTCCTTTTCCGAGCTGGAAACAATCCAGCAGAAGCGAAAACGAAAATGTACAGGGCTGCGAACCCAAAGTAGAGAAGCAGGAGGCTTTCTAACACAAAACCTATGGTTTTAAGAACTTCCATCCACCGTTTTATCCTTCCACTAAGGCTTTAATTGACTTTTCTTGCAAGAGGCTGTCGAAGTAATTGATGGTTTTTTCAAGACCATCTCTTAGCTCCACATCAGGATTCCATCCGATCAACTTTTCCTTGGCCAATGAAATATCTGGTTTTCGTTGCATCGGGTCATCCGAAGGCAAGGGCAAGTGGATGATTCTTGATTTTGAACCTGTTAAGTCTATGATGTTTTGCGCCAATTCCAACATGGTGAATTCGCCTGGGTTTCCAATATTGACCGGACCGATGAACTCATCTTCGGTAGCCATCATTTTGACCATACCATCTACCAAATCACTCACATATTGAAAGCTTCGGGTTTGGGTTCCATCTCCAAATACGGTGATATCCTTTCCTTGGAGGGCTTGCATGATAAAGTTGGAAACCACACGCCCGTCATCCGGTTCCATACGAGGTCCGTAGGTGTTGAAAATCCGAACGATTTTTACCAACACTCCATTGGATTCGTGGTAGTTTACAAAAAGGGACTCCGCACAGCGTTTTCCTTCATCATAACAGGACCGAACGCCGATGGGATTCACATGTCCCCAATAATCTTCCGGTTGCGGATGGATTTCGGGGTCACCATACACTTCGCTAGTGGAAGCTTGTAAAATCTTTGCCTTAATCCGCTTAGCCAGTCCCAACATATTAATAGCACCTAAAACTGAAGTTTTGATGGTCTTGATAGGATTGTGCTGATAATGCACCGGTGAAGCCGGGCAAGCCAGATTGTAAATTTCATCCACCTCCAGAAAATAAGGTAGCGTCACATCATGTCGGATTATCTCGAAATACGGATTGTCCAAAAGATGCACTACTTTGCTTTTTCTGCCGGTGAAGTAGTTGTCCATGCAGATGACTTCGTGGCCTTCTTTTAAAAGGCGTTCACATAAATGTGAACCTACAAAGCCAGCGCCTCCAGTAACTAGAATTCTTTTCATTTCCAATGTTTAGGCGTTAATGGTTTCTACTTCTTCGCTTCGTACCACATCTCTACCAATGCTGTAATAGGTAAAGCCAAGCTCACCCATTTCTTCAGTGTCATAGACATTACGCCCATCAAAAATGGTCTTGCTGTTCATCAATTTTTCCAAAATGCGGAAGTTGGGCATTCGAAACTCTGACCATTCCGTTACCAAAATGAGTGCATCAGCATCAATGATAGCATCGTATTCATCTTTGGCGTATTCGATATTGTCGCCCAAAATACGTTCGGCTTCCTCCATGGCCACTGGGTCGTAAGCTCTCACTATTGCCCCAAGAGCCTTTAATTCCTCAATAATGACCAAGGAGGGCGCCTCGCGCATATCATCGGTTTTTGGTTTGAAGGACAAGCCCCATAAACCAAATTGTTTTCCTTTTAAATTTTCTCCAAAGTGTCTTTTTATCTTTTCTACCAGAACGGACTTTTGACGATAATTTACACTTTCAACAGCCTTCAATACTTCAAGGGAGTGTCCATATTCATCTGCCGTACGTACCAAGGCTTGCACATCTTTGGGGAAGCAACTCCCGCCGTATCCTGTTCCGGGGTAGATGAACTTGTTTCCAATTCTAGAATCGGAACCAATGCCTTTTCGTACCAAATCCACATTCGCACCTACCAACTCGCATAGGTTGGCGATATCGTTCATGAAGCTGATTTTAGTCGCTAGCATTGAATTTGCCGCATATTTGGTCATCTCTGAAGAGAAAATATCCATGAACAACAGGGGATGTCCGTTCATCAAAAACGGTTTGTACAAACGACGCATTACTTTTTCGGCACGCTTGCTCTCCACACCAACCACAATTCTATCGGGTTTTAAAAAGTCGTCTACCGCACTACCCTCTTTTAAAAATTCAGGGTTGGAAGCAACGTCAAATGGAATACGCACATTTCGCGATGCCAATTCTTCTTCTACGGCGCTCTTTACCTTGAATGAAGTTCCGACAGGCACTGTACTCTTGGTAATGATGACTTTATAGTCTTCCATGTGTTGGCCAATTTCACGGGCCACACCTAAAACGTATTTCAAATCCGCGCTACCATCTTCATCCGGAGGCGTACCCACAGCAATAAAAACAGCATCACAATCTTTGATTCCTTTTTCCAAACTCGTGGTAAAGGCCATTCTTCCTTTGTCGATATTGCGCTCGAGCAAAACATCAAGGCCTGGTTCATAAATGGGCACTTCGCCCTTTTTCAATTTTTCAATTTTTCTTTCGTCAATGTCCACACAGGTCACATTGATTCCGGTTTCAGCAAAGCAGGTTCCCGTAACGAGTCCAACATAGCCTGTTCCTACTACAGTAATGTTCATGGTCTTAAATCTCTTTTTTAAGGTTATTGAGGTGTTTTAGTTTCTATCATACCAATCCAAATCTTGAGTGCCTCCCGAATTGGCCCAATTCACGAATCTTGGATATTCAATTGTAATTGGAATGGATTCTTCTGGTGCTTGAAAGGCTTCAAAAATGTTCAAAGCCCAAGGCAGATTGGTCGTTGTTTTGTAATATCGATTGTTCCCCGCATCACTATCATCGTCTGCGGTTCCCAGCAGTCCACCCTTACTGGTTGGTGCAAAATCTGGAAGGTGTACTTCCTGTGAGCGGTTTCCTCCGGCGATGAGAAATGGATTAAAGGGAACCAGTCCTAAAGCTTGTTGGGTAACAGGCGAAGTGAAATCAATTACCAAATTGATAGTGTCGCCTTGCATTGCAATTGTATTCCCAGCAACAATAATGACGGTTTCATCCGATGCCGTACCGGATTCTGTTCCATTGGCATTCAGTGCAATAAAGGGTGCATTTACCACTTGGCCCTGTACACTAGTTACTAACGACGGGTCAATAGGAAAGGATATGGCAAATCCGTTTTCCAATGCACCACCAATATTGTCAATGGTAAAGTCCGCTTCGATGCGCGTTACTTCGTTTTGTGCATTGGTAATGAGATTGTAGGCATAAGAAACTACCAAATCATTGAAATCATAGTCTCCTTGGCTTGGCCACAAATCTTCAAAAGCCAATACCCCGGTCAAACTTTCAGTAGGTGAAAAATTGTTGAAAGCCTGATTCACATCAAATGGAAAATCATCCAAGGCATCGTTTACTCCATCCCCATCCGAATCGTTTGCGGGAATCAAAGCCACCACATTGGTCAACTCAATAGATTCCACAGGGTTCGCCCTTGCATAGAAGACTGCATCATTAAAGTCATCATCAGACCCTTGGTCTCTTCGCAAATCTTCAAAAGCCAAAAAGTTGATTTCCCTTGCACTGTCATACAGCTGGACCATATGTTGATTCAAACTGCTATTCTCTGGATTAAAGCTGGTGTCGGAATAGAAAATGTTGTTTCCATCTCCCACGTTGGAGCCATTCCACCCGTTGGCTACTACGAACCATGAAATGACTGTATTAGGGGGAAATCTCCCTAGGTACACTCTATCTCCGGGCACTAATCCACCCGAAGAACCCACCATGGAAGCATTTGGAAAAATAATGTTGTGACTAGCGATATCATCCACCGTTTGCGGTTTTGAACCCACTGGATAGGAGTAATATCCCAAAGCATTGCGATAGCCGGCACCTTCCGACACGAAGGTTACCCAAACATCGGCCAGGTCGGCAAGCACCATACTGGTCTCCGAGGAATTGGCCAAAAACTGAGGTGTTGCAACGGGAACGCGACTCCTTTCCGGTAAAGAGGCATTGATATCATCCAAAAGATTTTGTTGAATCACATCGGGAAGTTCTTGTTCGTCAGGAACGCCCAAACCGTCATACGTACTTAAGTAATTATAGGTAACTCGGGATGCTTGGTTTTGTATTTTTTTAGGTCTATTCGGCGTGCTTCGCCCCCCTCGATTGCTTCGGTCGAAAAGCGGTCTATAGTCAAAAGTCACGCTACCATTCGCAATCGGCAGGTGAATATCATTCGTAAGCCCTAAGTAGTTTGAAATCAGAATAACGCTATCAGCTTGGGCACTCAACTGAAACTTTTGTGCAAAAGCCCCTGTGTTGTCAAACATGGCTTTGCCAAAGAACAGACTATCCTTTTCTCCTGTTTTACTATATAAGGAAAACACCGCCTTGTTTAACATGGAAGGTACATTGAGTTGTACATTCACATCCTGGTCGGTGGAATAGTCAAAACTTGCCGAGACATTCAGCGCGGATAATGGGTCATTAGGGTCAGGGTCATTTCCGCTTGGATTGGGCTCGCCCAAATCGCTTTCACTCACACAAGCAGCTACCGTTGCAAAAATGAGAAAACGTAGCGCTTTTTTAAAATAGGGGTACATGTTGTAATCAATATTTTTGTAAATATTATCTTACAATATGTATCAGAAAATTATATGTTGTAAAATGAAGTGATAGTGTTGTGAAAAAGCACCATATAGCGAAGAAAACCATCGCTTTGTCGAGGTTTTACCCTCCGCACCCCTATTTAAATGACATCTGAAATCTGAAAGGATAGGGCGCTCAGAGCCTAATTTGCCTCACATCAATATACGGTATTCTTCTGCGCCATTTGAAAAAAAGCCCAAAAAAGCTTTGATGTACCAATGCTGTGCAAAGGAAATAATGTTCTTAAATGAGTTTTGAAGAATGGGTCAAATTCCAGGACACCGCGCGCCAAAATGCCTTGAGGTGTTCAAACTCCCGTTTTACGGTAAACTTGAGAAGGTTTTTTGGAATCGAGACCAATACTTGAAAAACCAAGCTTACAAAAAGTGACAAAGGTTTGAAATTACGACGTGCGAAAAGAATCCGGTTTCGAGAAATATAGTACGTTTTCAGGGGACTGAACTTTCCGGTGGACACTGACTCTTTATGTAGAATGTAGGATTTAGGTTGGTAAAAAATCTTGTACCCCGCACGCTTTATCATTTCAGCCCAGTCGTGCTCTTCATAATACAAAAAATAGATTTCCGTCATCATACCGACGGCATCAACAACCCTTCGGGGCACCATCATGGCTGCACCGTGAATGGATTGGGTTTCTTTCGGAACGTCATAGGTGCCATCATCTTTTTGGTGATACCCAATACTGCTATTTCGAATGGTCCACTTGTTCATCGATGTATAACCGGCATACTGAATCAAAGTGGGGTCCCAATGAAATTTGATTTTTGGGCTTACCATCCCAATATTCGAATCGTTCTGTAAGGTTTCCAACAAAGGTTCCAAGAAATGTTCTGGTACTATTGTATCATTATTCACGAAAAGGAGAAACTCCCCTTTGGAATGTTTTACGCCCAAATTATTCCCCCCAGCAAAACCAAGATTCTCATGGCTTTTAATCAGCTGAATTTCCGGAAAAGCGGTTTTTATCGCATCGGGATCATCATTGGGGGAAGCATTATCGACCACAATGACCTCAACTTTGGGATAGGTCAACTTTCGAACTGATTCCAAAAACTCCATGGTCACCAAGGATTCGTTGTAGTTCACCGTAATTATTGATACTAGGGGTTTCATTTTGTCAGGTTTATGAAGTTGATTCTTGAAGTGCTAAAGCTTCCTTTTCTTCCATGATTTTCTTGTCCAGTTTTGGTGCGATAAACATGAATACCATACCCGTATACATCAAAATACAGGTTGGGAATTGTCCAAACACACCATTACCGTAAGAAGCCAACATAATGCCAGCCATCCCACAGACCAAAGCGGTTATCTGTCCTTTTAACCAATCGTCCCGTATTTTAAACATACAGTTATAGGCTCCTGTGATTAGGATAAAAAACAGAATGAACAAATGCAGATAGAGTCCTACAATACCGGTATCGGCCCAAACAGCAACAAACCAGCTGTCCGTGGCCGTATTCGCCAAGAATGTATTGGGTGAAAAGCGTTTGCCCCAATTACCAGTAGAACCAATCCCCCCGCCCAGGGGTCTTGTAGCCAAATAGCCTTTTAATTTCGCTTGATTGATTCTTCGCATTTCAAGTGAAGCATCGTTCGGGTCGAAAGCCGTTCGCATTCGGCGAATTTGGTCGTTATCATTTCCTATGGTAGTGTACTTGAAAAAGACGAATATTCCGATTCCAGCCAGCACTCCGAGCAAAATAGTAGGCATGTGCTTTCTTACCAAAATGAACATGACTCCACCCATAGCTGGTACTGCAATAGCGCCGCGCGTTCCGGAAATCATCATGCCCAACAATCCTGCCATGGCGACGATACCGCAAAAAATCTGAAATTTTCGATTTTTAGCAAACAATGCTAATACGCCAAACACTACCCCTGTGTGACCTTGCGAAGCACCAAATTGTCCTGCATCAGAATAAAAAGAGAAGATGCGCAGTTTTCCAAACAAAATGTGGGTAACGGACCCACCAGCATCCAACCAGGCCTGCTCATACGAGTCAACTCCAAAAATCAGCTGTTGCATTCCTTTTAAAGTGGCCAAGACCGAAAGCACACCCCAAATGACAAAGAAAAGATGCAAATCTTCTTTTTTATTGAAAAGAATGAATACCAAAGGCACGAATAACCATTGATACAAGGCCAAACCTCTCATAGCATAAAACCAAGCTGCTACGCTTACCGCTTCAGGGTTTGCGATTTGCAATACCGCATACCCAAACCAGATGGTGACTAGTAGTGTCAATTGGGATTTCGCCAAATCCCATTGCACCTTTACTTTAAACGCTTTGAAAAAAAGCGCTAGGTACATCATGACCATCAAGCCATCCATAAGTAATCCCCAAGTCATGGGAATGTAACGCCCAATACCTAGGACAAAAAAGTTGAAAATCAGAATGGTTACGATACCCAGTCTTGGTTTTACAAAAAGTAATCCCAAATAGATGAAGGCGAAGGGTAGAATCATTACCGCGATGCCCAGCACCAAACCTCTTGTCGCCGTCAAATGCCCTGTGGTCAGTGCTATCGAAAGCAATAACAGGATGGGCAAGGGCTTTTTGAGGTAATCGGACCCACTTGTTGTTTGAAACGTATGCATCAGCCAAAGTGGGTTTTAAGGTTTTTTATAAATAAGATGCTTTCCGAAAGGATATGTTTTCCATTGACCTGAATCTCTCGCTTCAGATAGTAGAAACCCATAATGATTCCTACTAGGGTAAACAAAACAGTTCCTACTGCTACGACTACCAAACTTTCAAAAACGAATACCGCGATAAAATTGATTAAAATGTTAGCGAAGGTCATCACCAAAACTTTGTATAGGTTGAGTTTTGGCTTATCTATGCTATCCAACAAAACTCCCGTAAACCTGTCCAACGGTAGCAGCATGATGTACACCGCAAAAACCCGAAAAACCAAAGTAAGCAAGGGAAGCGAATCTTTATATTCCGAACCCCCTAAAAACAATACTAGTGTTTCGGCGAATACGAAACCTACGGCAGCTACGGGCAAGAATAAAAGCATCACGATTCCAACATAGGAGTAGAAAATCTTTTTGGCCTCTTGCATTTTCCCTTCGATAGCTTTTTTGGCCATTTTGGGATATGCCGTCATGGTAAAACTGTGCAAGGGAATGCCCAACAAATCCGTTAACTTTAAAGGAATGGCGTACATCGCGATTCCAACGGAACCTAGTATGGGGCTCATCCCGATAATGAAAGTATCTGAGCTTTTCAATAAGCTTGAACTTATTAAAGTACCCATGGAATATTTTCCAAAGTTCAAAAGTTCTTTTTCAATTTTGCGTTGTGCTTTTTTGATATGGTATAAACCATCCCATCCTTTTAGCAAACACCAAACCCCAGATATCGCATTAACTATAATGTTGGCCCAAATCACGGTTAGAATTCCTTGCTTCAACCATAAAAAGTTGACCACAAGAAATAGACAAAACAGCCCCACGTTCAAAACGCGAACCCACATCATTCGGTTAAAGTTCTGCTCCGCTTGAAACAATGACATTGCATTGTTCCAACCTAAATTGGCTATGGCCAGCCAAGGGTAATAGACCAAAAAGAACAAATAGCCATTTTTGATGGATTGGCCGGAAAGGGTAATCATCAGCCATAAACCCCAACAAAACACGGTGAGCAGTAAAAGCAGGACCAGATTAATGCGAAAGGCCGAAGCCATGATACTTTGTTTTTCGAAAACGTTCGCTCCAGCTAGCTGTCTAACGGATGCGGTCCGGGTCAATCCAAAACGCAAGAGGTCCACAAAAGTGGCCAAGGTGATAAAAAGCACCCATTCACCAAACAACGCTTTGTTCAGTTGCCGGGTAAGCAGCATGAAACTCAGCAAACCCAAAAATGCAACACTTCCATTGGCCATTAAGGACGAAAGGTTCTTTTCTTTTCCGATTTGTTTTAGTTTTCCAAGCATTAGGTCACTGAGGTTTTGGTGAAAAACCGGAATTGAACCAGTTTCTTGATCCATCTTCTAATGAAGGAGCGTTTTTTGGGCAAATCCCCAACAACCGTCTCCATTTCAAGTACTTTCACACCGTTCAGAATAATGAGCGGTTCAGGGCCCGTAGTTGCCTTATTGAACAATTCCAAGGCATTTTTATCCGCTTCAGTCCATGCGCGATTGGCTCGTGTTACCAAGAAGGTGTAATCCATGGTTGAAGCCAGCTTAACAGGGAATGGATTTTTGATAATGCTCGGAATTTCCAAAATCACAAAATCAAATGCGTTGAAGTCCTGCACTACCCCTGCATCATCAAACTCATGGATGGTGGACAATTTGTACAGTTTATCGCTGATGGGGTATACTAGTTTTTGATAACAATCCCCAGTCAGGCCAAGATCGGTATGGTCGTATGTGATGTGGAGCATTTTATAATCCAACTCGCAAAGCTTGGAAACCAAATGGTTACAAATAAAAGTTTTACCCTCTTTGTCTTGTGTTGAGAAAAGCAGGTTGACTACTGGCGAGTTCGTTCTATCTTTCTTGAATTGATTGAGAATGATATTTCTCGAGATGGCATTAACCGCCTTATTTTTCAGATAGGCGTAATCAATCTTACTGCTTTCCGAACCTATGATCGGGAAAATTGATGATACTTTCAAGTCAATTTTATCCTCGGCTCTTTTTGCTGTATTGATGTTTCCGTCCAAAAATTCTAGGACCAAAATCGTAGCGGCTACCAATACAAAACCTGCCATAGCAGCTACTATTACCAGAAGCATTCGCTTGCTGGGTTTTGGGCTGATGGGGAAAAAAGGAGCTTCGGTAAGTTTAATGTTGGATTTGAGCTCCACGTTTTGCTGACGCAACTTGGCCAAGCCCAAACTGTGCAAAAGACTTAAATACTCTCTTTCAGCGATATCAATTTTACGCTCCAAGCGTTTCATCGTGGCGCCCAAAGGAGAGAATTCTTGATACAATCTTTTGAACTCTTCTCGCTTTTCGTCCATCACTCGAAGTTGCGCCCGGGTCCCTTCGTATTCAATTGTTTTGGCCAACCAATCGGATAGCACACTAGTGGAGGCCAAACTTTTGGTATCGTAATCAGTTTTGTAAATCGTATCAATATTCTTTGCCAGTTCGTCTTCGATGTCTGCAATGCGCTGCATTTTCGCATTTGCATCTTTTGTTTTTTTGAGCTGAACCGTGGAATCCTTATCCATCCCTAAAGTGAGCATGGAAACTTCGAAACTTAGGGTTGAAAGCTGCTTTCTCAAATTCATTATCCGAGCGCTGGATAGCCTTTTGAGTTCGTGCGCCTCCAGTTTGGATTCCAACACCCCCAATACGGCCTTTGCTGCATTGAACTTCCGGAACACCTCCAAATACTTGATTTCAAACTCTTCTTTTTCCGCAGCAATATGTTTGGTTTGCTCGTAGTAGTTGATAATGTTATTGGTTTGGTTGAATTGTAGCAACTCGTCTTCGGCACCCTTCAAATCCAAAGTAGAGGCTCCCAACTGCCGCTCAAAATATTTGACCACCGCGTCTGATTGATTCACCTTTATGTCCGCGTTCAATTGCACAAAAACCTCGCAGAGAATAAGCAAGGTGTTTTGACAAATGGCAGCGTCTTCGGACTCAAATTCGATGTCCACGAAGTCACTATTCGAGATTCTCCGTAAGCCTACCCTACCTGAAATCTTTTCTATACTATAATCCGGATGGTCTAGATTGATCAGTTGATAAATGAAATTGGTATGATTCGATTCCTTTAATTCCAAGAAGTTCTCATAGGTTTTGCCCACATCACCGGGTACTACCAATTGTTTCACCTCCTCGGGAACTGATTCCATCAATACCGCATACTTTTCTTGTGAAATGATCTTGATATCAGCGCTGTCCAACACCATGTGTTGCGCAAAGAGTTTCAGTCCCACGATTTCAATAGTAGTGCGGGCTTTGATGAGATTCAGAAGGTTGTCATATGCGGTGTTGGTTGCCCTAAAGTCTATTTTGGTGTTTTCTAGTTCAATGTTCGAACCCGTAGCAATACCAGTATATACCCGAGCTTTGGAATTGTATACTTTCGGTTGGTTACGGGTTAGGTAAAAAACCATACCCCCCAAAAGCACGGGAACCCCAATTAAAAGGGCTACATGTCTCAATAAGAGACGAACAAAGAAGAGTAGATTAAACTTCATTAAATATCCAGTTCTGCTCCTATAATATTTTCCAGTGCCATGACTGAAGCGATGAACTCCGAACGATGTAGCTCCAAACTCATGGTAGCTTGATTCAACATTTGCTGTAAACGTGTGTATTCGGTAATATTGATTACCCCACTCGAAAAGTCTTTTTCAGCACGCAAGGATTGTACGCGATACCCATCCAAAATGGAGTTGGAAACATAGTACATGCGATGATTTTTCAGTACAGTGTTGTATAGGTATTGTACCCGTTGCTCGAGCTCAACCTCGGCAACTTGGGTTTCGAAACGTGCTTTTTCCGCTTCGCCCTTCGCACTTAAGATTCGAGCTCTTCGATTGATGATAGCGGATAACGGCAACCGAATGGATACTCCCAAAGTATACCGACTTTGCTCTGTAGAAAACAAGGTTTGACTTTGCGGGTCACCAGCGATTTGCTGGTTGCTCAGGTTATCAAAGATTCCATAGTTGTAGCCTGCTTCAAGATTGATGTATTCCAGCCAGGCCCTTTGCTCGGCGGATACCACCCCATCACGATATTGCTGTTCAGAAACGGTAACTTTTATAAAGGGAGAAAAGTCTTTGGCCATCTGGATTAGGGTATCCAAGGGCGGAAGCTTTTTACTAATGTCATTTTCCTCAAGACCTTTTTCGATAAAGGCGGTAATGGATTGCGCCGAAACCACCTGTACAAAAAAGAAAATCAATAAGATGCCCCAATATTTTTTCATTACACGTTTTCTTTTTGAAAGACTGCTTTAAACGTGCGCAGTACAATCCAGAGGTCTATGAGAAAAGCGTTTTTACTATTCGCGTATTCTACGTATTTGATATCAAGTTGTTTTCGTTCCTCCGGAGACATTTTTGAGCTACGTCCCCTTGCCTCCACTTGCCACAAGCCCGTGATACCAGCTGGGCCGTTAAACCGGTCGGTCCATTCGTCAGTAGTCAATACTTCAGCCTCGTATAAAGGCAACGGCCGGTTTCCAACGATGGACATGTCACCTTTCAAAACATTGATAAGCTGTGGCAATTCATCAATACTGAGCTTTCGAATGATTTTCCCAACCTTGGTGATTCTCGGGTCGTTATCAAATTTTACAAAAGCACTTTTGGCGCTTTCGCGTTTTTGTTGGTTGTGGGATACCTCATCCACTTCGGCGTCGTCCCCAAAAAGTTTGGTCCCGGAAGTAGGGTTTGCGGATTTCACTATTTCTTCCGCTTCCTGTTCCACCACATCATCATGAACATATTGGTTTAAATGTTGAAACTCCTTAAGTCTTTTATCCGCATCGGGATACATGGACCGTAGTTTGTAAAAGTCAAAAATCTTGTATCCTGTACCCACCCTTTTTGAGATGTAGTACACCTTTCCTTTGGATTCCAACCAAATTGCGGCGATGACCAACAACAAAAAAGGTGCGGCTATCAGCAATACAGATCCCGCTACCAGAATGTCAAAAGAGCGTTTCCAAAAACCAATTTTATACTCGCCGTAAACGGTATTGGCCGGTGTGATTCTAGCCTTGTGCAAGTTGATTTTAAGCTCTTTCAGAAATTCAATCCTATCGACGATATTTTCAATGGAAATAGGTTGCACATAATAGTCATCAATGCCATGTTTGACCGCCTCTGCCAACTCGTTCGCATTGCGTTCTGCAGCTACCAAAATAAAGGGAACCGAATCGCTATGGCTATATTTTGATTGTAAAGTCTTGTGAAACTCAATACCAGATTGACCTGGGATTTGCTTTTCACAGATAATAGCGTCCACGATTAGGTGTTCTTCCAACCATTTCAGGGCCAAGAGGGAGTTATCCACTTGATGAAAGTCCACCTTCTCGGTTGATTTCTGAAATTGGCGTACTAGTGTCTCGTTTTCTCCAACATAGAGAAGACGGATTTTTTTGTCCGAAACAATTTCCATAATACTAGGTGCGAATCAAAAGTTTTTCCACTCGAATCAATAGTTCTTCGGGATTGAATGGCTTGACCAAGTAATCATCCGCGCCAAGCTTGAGGCATTGGATTCGGTCGGCACTGCTATCGCGACAACTCAACACTATAATTGGAATTTCAGAAAAATAGCCGCTTTCCTTGATTTTCTTGATCAACTCGAAGCCGTCCATATTGGGCATTTCCAAATCAGTGATGATCAAATCAGGAATATTGCCATCTTGCATCCAGGTTAAAGCAGCCATACCATCTTCCATAGTGGTAACGGCATAGGATTGCCCTAAAAATTGTGATACCAATTCGCTAAGTGACTGTTTGTCGTCTACTACTAAGATTTTCATAATCTGGGATTTTTAATTTATTGTAGTACTAAACATATTTGAAAAGTAGGATAATTATTACTTTATGATGATTCTATGTTGTAAAACCAAGGCAGTATGTTGTAAGCTACATTTTATCGGAGGTGTTGTTTTATGAGATATCATCGACCAACGGGAAAGGTTCTTGCCCCTAACAACGCAATACGACAACCCAATTGGGGTTGCCGTACCGTAAAAAGTTCAATAAAGTGATATTAATGATCCACCTTCAAGGCCTCGTATGCCTCTTGAAGAATATTGTTTTTTTTGAGAAAACGTTCATTACAAAATGGAAAGGGTTTCCCAGGTTCCCGAGGTGGTGGAAGCGCCGTATATACGTCAACCGCAACATACTTAAAAGCTCCTTTCCGGTGCAGGTGCATGGCCAACATGCCATCATCGCAACCTGCGACTAGGGGTAAATCCACAGCATAACCAATATCAAAAAAACTTTCCTTTTTAAAGGCAATGCAAACGGCTCGGATGTATTTTATGCGTTCTTCAAAACCTTTTGAAAGCCTACGTTTGAAAACCTGTACCTTCAACCAGTTTCGCAACTTCATTTTTTGTGGCAATCTAAAATCCGATTCATAACTTTTGGAAACGGAATAGCACATAACCAACTTTTCATCTTCGAAAAACGGCAAAACCATTCGGTCAATGTAGTAGGGGTCATACAACGAGTCGGGGTCCAGTGTGCAAAGAATTTCGCCTCGCGCCGCCTCCATTCCTTTTTGTCGAGCATGGGTAATCCCTTGAAGGGGTTGTGAAACCACTTTGGCCCCCAATTGATTCAAGATTCCCAAGGTTTCTGCGTTCGCATTATTCTCTACAAATATCAGCTCATAGGGAATAATAGTCTTCAAATTACTTAAGGCGACGATATGCGCCAATAGGGTTTCTTGAGCATGAAAAACAGGCGTGACCAAACTGACCACGGGTTTTTCAACTTTGTCCAATAGTTGAAAATACCGTAGCAAACGACTATACTGTGCTTCATCCAATTCGTCGGGAAAGCTATTGAAATATGGTTGGTAGATTGATAGGTCCATTGTGAAACGTTGGTAGATTAAATTCGGTCGGCACTTAGGATATAATTGGTCTTGGTGGCCGTTAAGGTCTCCAGAACCGTATTATTTTGACGTCCGATTAGGGCCATTATTTTATTACGCTCGGCGGATTCCCGGTAGAGTTTTTCGAAAAAGTGTGCTGCAGAAGCATCCAAAACCGTCACTTTTTCCAAACTGACGATTACTTGCTCTTGTGACTCCAAAACAGAATCAAAATAGGCGCGCAGCGCTCCAACATTTTGGGCCGTTACATCACCCAACACTTCAAAAACTCCATGGTCTTCCTTAATTTCCAGTGGCATAATTCAAATTTTAAGATTACTTGATTCTTTTATCATCTTCTTATGTGTTTTGGTACTCTACAACAAGTTGAGACGTTGCATGAGCTCCGGTCGGTTTGAACGACTAATCGGGATTACACTTTTTTCAATTAACACACTATTATCTTGAATATCAACTATTTGTGTAAAATTGATAATGTAGGAGCGATGTATTTGCAGAAACCTTGATGTCGGCAACTTGTCTTTTATCTTCTTAAGGGTAGAATGCACCCTGAATCTTTTTTGCAGGGTTAAAATTTCGATATAATCTCCTTTCGCTTCAATCAGTAGAATGTCCGAAAACTTGAGTTTAATAAGCCTTCTATCGATGTTGATATATAAATCTTCTTCGGGATTTTCTTGTTTTGCGGTACTTGGAATTTCTTCTGAAGCAGCAAAAGCCATCTCCAATTTGGTCATGCACTTTTCAAAACGTTCCCTACTGATGGGTTTTACCAAATAATCCACAATAAAGGGATATTGATACGCCTCTATGGCAAAATTTTTATCTGAAGTGGTCAGCACAATCTGGGGGGGATTTTGCAGGGTTTCAATAAAATCGATACCCGTTAGCTTGGGCATATGTATGTCAAGAAAAATCAAATCGACATGATGGTCACGGATGTATTTTAGGGCTTCAAGCGCATTGGGAAACTCGTGCAGGACCTCTAGGTTGGGAACTCCTTTGCAGAACTGTGCCACTATCATTCGTGCGCTGGCTTCGTCATCTACTATGATACTTTTCATGTTACGCTATGTTTGATATAAACACTTCGACTGAAGTTAAAATCTCATTAAACTCATCTTTGAGCTTGGTGTCTCCGTATTTCAGGTCTTCTTCGTATTTGATGGCCAAACGGTATCCTTCATGCAAACCGAGAATACCCAACTTGTGTTTTATTTTGTGGACTATGGTCGCGGATTGCTCCAAATTGTCCTCATCCATTTGGGTCATATACTCTGTTTTTTCTTTTGGAAATTCATTTTGGATGATGGTCAAAAAACGCTTCTCGAATTCTTCGTTCCCGCCTGAAATCTCCTTGATGTAATCCAAGTTTGGTCTTTCCATGATTAGGGTTGTTTTTTTAGGGTAAAGAAAAATGTTGTTCCTTTTCCGATTTCACTGGTCAACCATACCTTCCCTTTGTAACGGTCTATGATCTTTTTTACAATGGACAGCCCAATTCCCGTTGAGCGCTCTTTGTTTCCTATGGATTGGAAAATCTGGAATATTTTTTCGTGGTATTCTTCAGGAATTCCCACTCCGTTATCGGCAATACTGAATTCCCAATGTTTTTTGTGTTCTTTAAAACCGATTACGACCTCTCCTTTAGGTTTATCGATATTGACTACTGCATTGCTCAAAAAGTTTTGGAACAACTGGTGCATTTTGGTGCGGTCCGCCAGTATTGTGGGTAATTCTCCTTCGGTTTTTATGACGACATTATCAGGGATGTAAATGATTTCCCGAATCTCTTGAACAACTTCGTTGAGATTGATAGAAGTACTGTCCAACACGTCGTTGTTTACGGTAGAATATTTCAATATGCCGGTAATGAGTTTATCCATCCCCTCAATTTTCTCTTGCATCATCTTGAGGTTGTACTGACCCGTTTCATCCAGTTTATCCTTGTAGTCATCATACATCCAAGTGGCAAGTGCACTTACACTTCGCAGCGGGGATTTCAAATCGTGGGATACGATATGGGCATACTCTTGAAGCCCTTTGTTGCTCTCTTCTAGTTCAGCAACCAGATTCTCTTTTTGAAGCTCTAGGCTTTTTTGTTGCGTAATATCAAAATGGATACCTATCGAACCAATCACATTGCCCAAGTCATCATAACGTGGGGCACCGCTGACCAGCCAAAAGCATTTTTCGCCATCTCTGTTCAATATTCCGATTTCATACGAATATGAAATCCCACGGCGACGGAGGGCGCTGTGTTTTTGTACCATTTCTTTATCTGTGTCCACAATATTGAGGATTTTGGTGGTATTGCGTCCAATCAATTCAATGGAAGAACGCCCCACCATATCACAGAAGCTTTGGTTGACCATAAGGATGTTGTCCTCGTTGTCCACCTCAACCAAGCCAAGATTCATATTGGCAATAATGCTGCCGTACTTTTCCTTTTGTGCCTCTAGGTTTTTACGATAGTTCTTTTTGAGGGTCACATCGTTATAGCTCCACAAATGACCTTGGTATTCGCCATTGCTGAATAGCGGAATATAATCGCGTTCGAAGGTGCGGCCGTCTACCAACTCCATTTCATCAGAAGTAACGGCTTCCCGCTTGTTCAATACATAATCAATGCGCCGGATGGTGGTATCGGGCTCTTGAAAAAGATGTTTGTACTTGTGGAGTGATTTTCGCGCATTAACCCCTTTCAATTTATGGGGTGCTATTGGAATGGCGAAAAGGTCACAGAACTTCTGGTTTGCCAGCACAATTTTGCCCTCTTGGTCTTCCAACAGAATCCCAGATTGCAAGTTTTTGATAAGCGTTGCCATACGTTCTTCCGAAGCTTGGAGCTTCTCTTTCGAACGTTTTTCTTCGGTAATGTCTTCAATAGTTACCACACTATAAGCCAGTTTACCGGTTTCATCCGTCAAGGAACTTATGGAAGTTTTTCCATAAATCGTGCTCCCGTCTTTTTTGAAGAACTTTCGAATTACGGAGAACTTTCGGTCTTCAAGGCGGGTAGTTCTCGAATCCAAAATGGTATCCAAAGTACTTTCTTCCAAGGAGGAGATATCATCAAGCGAGCGTTTGGCCAACTCCAACTGATCATAACCCATAAGATCAATAAAAGACCTGTTGGCCTTTATGATTCTATTTTTGATAATGAGAAGAATGCCCAGAGGCGAATTCTCTACGATAATATCTTGTTGCTTTTTCTGCTCTTGTAATAGTTTCTTGATTTCAACGTCTTGGGTAATATCGCGAATAACCCCCTGCGCCGCAATGGGTCTTCCTTTTTCGTCATAAATCAAACTGGCGTTGATGTTGACGTGTTTTGTTTCTTTCTTCTTTGTGTAGATTTCAGCAGAGTAGTTCTTTAAAATACCTACTTGGCTTAATGTCAAGAATGATTCTTTAGTGTATTCCCTGTATTCTGGATGCACCAAGGTGCTCAAAAAAACATCTTCTTTGGTATGGTCAAATCCGAGGAATTCTTTGGCTGAGGAATTCATGTTAATGACCTTTCCTTCCAAGCTCATCACTACATAGGGGTCGATGATATTGATAAAAGCACTATCTACCGCATTACCTTCTTTGTGTAGCAAGCTCTCAAGCCTGCCGTTGGCTTCTCGAAGGTGCAATGAAGCATCATACAACTCTTTCGCCTTCTCTTCAAGAAGGGTTTCCGCTGCTTTTCTGGCTTTTCGCTCTCGTAGTAAGGCCCGTTTTAAAACGGAAACCTCGTTCTTATCCATTTTGGACGATAGCAAACTTGACTTGAGTTCCGTTTTCATTCAATAATTTGTAGTCTACTTCAACTGGCTTTCCGAAATGTTCAAAAGTTCGAATAATCAAACCGTGCGCCAGGGCGTATAAACCTCGCGAGGAGGAATAAATCATCTCCAAAGTTCTATCCGTACGGGACAAAATTTTAAACTCCGGCAGTTCCGCGTCGGGATATAATTTCTTTACGTGTACGTGAATATGATCTTCTATACAGCTTAAAAGGGCCAAAGGAGTATTGTAGTTCGCTACTACTTCAGGATGGGTCTTGGCCAGACTACTAAATAAATAGTGCCCAAAAGAATACAGTAAATCCTCTTTGCTAATTTTGGTTTCTTGATGCAGCTGCTCGATGAGCAAAACCATTTCGTGAAATGCGTATGTCCCAACAGCGGTATAGGCTCCGCCTGAAGGCAAGTCACAATTCTCTACTATGGTATCGACCATCTCCAAACCGAAGGTGGATTCGACCATCTCCAAAAACTCAGTGAATACAATCCCTTTCATAATAAGAATATTATGTTTTAAAAGTAGGAATTGGACTACTCGTCTAAAAAATAATGTTGTGAAACGCGGGTTTTTGTTAGCCTTTGATTAGTTCGCTAATCTCCCAATAATCGAATACTTTTTTCAATTTTGATTCGTAATCCTCATATTTTAAAGGCTTTATGATGTAACCGGCGATACCAATCTCAAAACATTTGAGCAGGTCCACACGATTTTCGGATGTGGTCAAAATGATGGTAGGCAAATATTTGAAGCGGTCATCTTTTTTGATGATACTTAAAAATTCCGTTCCGCTCATCCGCGGCATGTTCAAGTCCAATAAGATGATATCCGGCAACTGTCCAGAGTGCAAAATATCCAGTGCTTCTTCACCATTTTTTGCTTCTATGATCTTGTGCTTTGACTGGAACTTTGAAATCGCACGTTGCAATTTCATGCTCTCAATCATATCGTCTTCTATGAACAAAACATTCATGCGGTTTTTGCTTTAGACTACAAATATCTATAAAGATACTGAGGAAAAATACTACATCGTAGTTCGAAATCTTAAAACTGTCGACGAGTGGTACTTTATCGTAGATGAATTTTTGTCTCAAGACAATTTCTTGAGTTCTTGTTTCATCTTTTTGGTCATTTTGGATACTACCAAATCATAGGAATGATCTACTAGTTCCACAATGAATTTTGGGGGAAGGCCGTGGAGCAAAAGCGTATTCCAATGGGTTTTGCTCATATGGTAGCCTGGAATGATGATTCCGTCGTATTCCTCACGCAATTCTACTGCCCGTTCGGGGTCACATTTCAAGTTGCACTGCGGAGGGGTCCGTTCCAAGGGAACCAAGGCGAACATTTTTCCCATGACCTTGAACACCAAGGTGTATTCATCAAAAGGAAAGCTCTCGGTCACCCCTGGTTTGGATAGGCAATAAGTGCGTAAGGCTTCAATATCCATTATTCTATGCCATTGGAATCATACACAATAACTTTGCTCCACAAATCCTTGCACTCGTCAATAAATTGCAAATGCGCCGCTTCTTTTTGGTACCCGTCTTGTGATTCGGCGGAATCAAAAGTCACAATCAAAGCATAGGTGAACGAGCCATCCACTACCTCTCGGGTAGCCTTGGGAGGTACGCCAATAAAATTGGTTTTGGCAAACTTTGAATTGTTCAAAAAGCGTTTGAGCGACCTTTCGAATTGGTTTCTATCGTCAGCACTATCTGGATTCTTGAGCCAAAAATAGACCGTGTGTGCGAAGGCTGAATCGAACTGTTCGCTGTTTATTTTGTCTTGTGCGACTATCTGGGTCATCGAAAAGAGACCAAGTAAACCGGATAAAATGTATGTCTTCATGATGCTTTTTCTTCGAGTTGTTTTTGGGTCGTATCTGTAATTTCCAAGCTTGTATAGTCTAATGTCCAACCGATGGTCTCTACGATTTTCTCTACGACCAATACAGCCTGTAGTGCTTCCTTTTTGGCACTTTCCATCAGACCGCTTTCCGGAATTTTTTGCTTGATATGATCTTTGGCTTCTACGTTGAGCTGTGTTAAGTCTTCCGGTGAAAAACTATTGAAAAATCCATTCTTTATGTCGTAGTACTGAAGGTTGGGTTCAATGGATAAGATTTCAGGTTCTGGAAAATTCTGAAGCACAATGGTCTTTTTTTCAGTATCCGCACGCATGGCCAACTTTTTCAAATCGTATCCGATATGGGCTTTGGCCTTTATAATGATCAACGCTTTTTTCTTGCTGGTGAACAAGTTCATGAAGCTCTCCTTGGTGTTCTCGTAGTGATAGATTTCAGCAAAATCGCCTTCGACCGAAACCAATTTGCATACATTCCGGATTTTGTCAAGAATTACCGAAGATTGTCTTTCCGTTCGCTCTTTTCGCTTCTTACCACGAAACATGGCAAACAGACCATACATTAAAATGGCACCCAGAATCAGACCTAAAAGCGCTTCTATCATTTTGTTGAATTCAAATTTCAATAGGTTTAAAAAGGACAGGCCTGCTTGGGGCAGCATCGTTTTCAAAAGGGGCCACTTGCAAATTAAGCCAATATAACCCATCACGAACGGTGTCGGGCACAAAAACAAACTCGGTTATTGTAGCTGAAGTTCTGAGTTGATGGTTAACACCCCAAAACATTTTGTGGGCTTCAAGCCTACCCTCATCTTTTTCCTTGTCTACCGAAGGAAGGTCCACCAACAGGTGTTCAATTCCTTCTGCAACGATATACTCCATAGCTTCCTTTGAAAGGTAAGGCGGATTTTTGTGGGAATAGTCCATAATACGCTTCGTGTTCTCATTCGGAAGGGTCCTAATGATCAAGGCATTTGCCCCTTGATGCTTTCGCGCTGCCTTTAGCACCTTAGCAGACACCACTACATCTTCTCCTACTTTTTCTGGTGCAACGCTAACGACTTCCGCCCAGACAAAATAGGTTTTCAATTCTTCATTGACGGAAAAAACCTCCTCGGTGATATGACCCAAACACTCCGTGTGCGTCACATGACTGTGTGGATTAAACCTCACTTCGTTAAAGTTGACTGGGGACCCTTTTGCCACACTGCCCACGAAATCAGAATCTGTTACAGGCTGAATGGTCGGTGAAGGTTGATACCAGGCGTTGACACTTGTTTTACCATGTTTGAGGGAAATGGAAATATCCAAGGGTTTGCTTAGGTCGATTTGATAGGAATGGTCACCGTGCTGTACGCTCGCAATCATTTTACCAAATTAACCATAAAAAGGTCCGAGGCGATTCCGTCTGCCAAAAACTTTCCGTTTTTGGTGGCCAGAAGACTATCTCCATCTTTGAATAACAAGTGGTCTTGAATGTACTTTTCTGCCTGCTCCTCCAGATATTTTCGATATAATGGACCAAATTCAGTTTGAATTCTATTCAGCGAAACGCCCCATTGGGTGCGTAAACCCGTCATCACATATTCATTGTACCGGTCTCTCAAACTCAAGATTTCCTTTTCTGAAGGAATTTCTCCTTGCTCCAAAGCCCGTACATACTTCATATTGTTATTCACGTTCCAACTGCGCACCTTACCATCAAAGGAATGTGCCGATGGACCAATACCGATATAGGGTTTGCCTTGCCAATAGGCACTATTGTTTTTGGAAATGAAACCTGGGCGGGCAAAATTCGAAGTTTCATAATGCATAAAACCGTTAGATTCCAAGGTTTCCAACAATATCATGAACTGGCGTTGGGCTTGCTCATCATCCACCGGGGGCACTACCCCTTGCTCAATGAAATGTTTCAGTGCCGTTTTGGGTTCTACCGTTAACGCATAGCTAGAAATGTGGGGGACATTCAAATCCAAAGCGGTAGTAATGTTTTCCCTCCATTGCGCATCCGTGGCATTCGGAATTCCATAAATCAAATCGATGGAAATGTTGTTGAAATAGCTTTTGGCATCTTGGATACACGCTAAAGCCTCCTCCGCATCATGGACACGATTCATGAGTTTTAAATCCGCCTCAAAAAAAGATTGTACCCCAATACTCAATCGATTGATTGGACTTTGCGACAATTCGTTCAACTTTTCCTTGGACAAGTCATCAGGATTGCCTTCCAATGTGATTTCAGCATTTGCATCTACCTCAAAATGTGTTCGAACCACGCTGATAAGAGCATTGATTTCATCCACGGACAAAACCGAAGGCGTACCCCCACCGAAGTATATGGTTTTCACCTCTTGATTAGAAAACTCTTCTTTTCGCAACCGAATTTCCACTGCAATCGCTTCTAAAACCTGAGCCTTGGTTCCCATTTGGGTAGAAAAATGAAAATCACAATAGTGACAAGCTTGCTTGCAAAAAGGCACATGAATGTATATCCCAGCCATGCTAGCCTAGTTTATGCGGATTCTTTTTCACGAAGGCATCCCATCCGGTATAGGTCGTGCCTACCTCTATCCGACCGGCATTATAATAATGACAGACCGCAGCGGCCAATCCATCCGTACTATCCAAATTTTTAGGTAAGGTTTTCAATTTCAAAAGCCCTTGAAGCATTTTGGCCACTTGCTCTTTGCTTGCGTTTCCATTCCCGGTAATCGCCATCTTGATTTTCTTGGGCATGTATTCCGTGATGGGAATTTGTCGCGATAAGCCCGCAGCCATGGCAACACCCTGTGCCCTGCCCAACTTCAACATCGATTGAACGTTTTTCCCATAAAAGGGAGCCTCAATGGCAATTTCATCCGGGTGATAGGTATCGATAAGCTCGAGGGTACGTTCAAAAATGAGTTTGAGCTTGATATAGTGGTCGGGATATTTCTTGAGCAACAACTCATTCATCTGCACAAATTGCAGCTGTTTGCCCACCACACGCACAATACCAAAACCCATTACCGTAGTTCCCGGGTCAATCCCCAAAATGATTTTTTCCTGCGCCACAACTACGGTTTTTCGGTATTCAACACTACGGGTAGCCGGAAGCGAATGCTTACGGGGACCCCACGTTTCAATGCCGGTGCTACCGTGGTCAGGTCATTGAGTCTTTTAGAGATGGTGGCATTGAAATCTTCAATTTCCTGCAGTACGGCACTACGTTCTTCTACACTTTGCACCGTGATAAATCCATGTTCGTCGATTAAAAAATCCAATAGCACAGTATCGTTCAAGTCATTATTTACCTCAAATTCCATTCCCTCCAATGCCTTGCCCAATTGTGCCATCATGGTATTTTCAAAGCAAGCACGCTGTTCGGGTTTGGGCAAATTTTCCCGGCAGGCATCAAATAGTGGATATTGGTCGACTTCGTTCCAATCAATCTGGAGCAATTCGTCATCCACCATTCTTTGGGTGGTTTCTTCTTGGGATATGAACAGGTCACAGGAGACCAAGCTTATCCCGAGTAGCAGCACAAAACACTTCTTGGTAAAATCCATCTCTAACGGATCGAAAATTACGACTTTTTAGGCAACCCATGGTGGGTCTGATGGTCTCAAAACGACACGCTTTAGTTCAAAACAAAAGAGATGGGAAAAGAGAAAACCACCTCAACGGGTTTCCCATTTTGCATGGCAGGTGACATCTTCGGTAGTTTTGAGATGATGCGAACTGCTTCTTCTTCCAAAATTTCAGAGGGTCCTTCGGATGTGACTTCTTTAATTTCGCCCGTAACCGAAACCTTAAACAAATTAGAGACCTTACCCTGAATATCATTTTCCAATGCTTCTTTGGGATAAGTAAAATTCTCTCTGACGTGATTCTGAAGGTTGAATTGAAAACAAGCTCTTTTATCTTCAGCATGCTCACAACCGGGAAACACAGGTGGGTTTTCTACCACCATAAACGGCATGGCTTCTTTTTGTTCTGATACGGTCAAGGTTGTGGCTTCTGGTTCCTTTTCTGAAGAAGCTTCGGTTTCATCTTTACAAGATGAATACACAAGCATGGCAAACAATAAAGGGAGTGCTAGTACATACTTGATTTTAAAGATTCGTTTGGAGTTTTGTTTTGTTAACATGACTATTCGTTTTTTGATTAATGATGAAGTATAAAATTGATTTACAAGAAATATGTTTTGGGTATTAAAGGCACTATTCAAGAGTTGTTGATATTGTTTTGGGCCGTTTTCGGAAAGCGCTCCTTGGTCGGCGAGAAACTCATGGATTTCGGATAGACGCCTGGAGTAGAAGTACACCAAAGGATTCATCCAAAAGACCACTTTCAAGAGCTCAAAAAACAGTTTATCCAAAGAGTGCCATTGTTTCACATGGACCTTTTCATGGCTTAGGATTTGCGTTCTAACTTCCCCTTGAAGGTCTTGACCAATAAAAACCCATTTGAAAAAGGAAAAAGGACTTGGGTTTCCAGACCGTTCATAGACCGTATATTCTTCTTCCCTTAAGGGGATTGCATTTTTCCGTAGCGTGAAGATGATGGCCAAGCTATACAAGAATCGTATCAAACCCACGGTACTTCCTAAAAGCCAAATTCCATGGAAAACAGAAAAAGGACTTGCTTCATTTTGGTACTGGGCTCCGGCGGACAGAGACAATGGCTCCAATGCGATAAAATTTTCGGTGTAGGTGCGTACCCCAGCCCCTAGATTCGGAAACAAAAAACTAAGCGAAACTAAAGGAAGTAACAACGAAATACTGAACGCTCCCAACAAATAGAAGCGGTTCCAACGATAAAACGTTTCTTTTTTCAAAAGAAGCTCAAAAAGCAGCAGAAACAGCGTTTGAAAGACCAATGTCTCCAACAAATACCTAATCATTATCCTCTTTTTTGATTTGTGATAAAATCGATTCGAGTTCATCCACGCTGATGTCGTTTTCCTTCATGAAAAAAGACACCATATTTTGAAAAGACCCTTGAAAATAACCATCAATCAACTTGGTGATGCTTTGGTTGCTGTACGCTGATTTTGGAATCAACGGAAAATACAAATAGCCCTTCCCTTTGGGTTCATGACCTACAAAACCTTTGGTCTCCAAAATGCGAACTATAGTGGAGATGGTATTGTACTTGGGCCGTGGTTCAGGAAATTGTTCCACGATGGCGGCGACATTACATTTTTCTAACTGCCATAGAATCTGCATGACATCTTCTTCGGCACGGGTGAGTTGCTTTTTTTTCATGAACTAATGAATTAGTTGAATACAATATATAACTATTTTCTTAGTTTAAACTAATTTTTTAGTTAAAAATTCCATGTAACATTTCAGCCCTATCTTAGTCTCATCTTGTAAATCGTTTGTATGGATATTGCCTTGTTGGTTCTTGGTTTTCTGCTGACCCTTGTGGGAATTCTGGGGAGTTTTTTACCCGTGTTACCGGGTCCACCCGTGAGCTGGCTCGGATTGCTCTTGTTGCACCTGACCGATGCTGTTCCCGATGATTGGTGGTTCTTGGGACTTACCGCAGCCGTAGCCATTTTGGTTTTTGTGTTGGATTATATCGTTCCGGCCATGGGCACCAAAAAGTTTGGCGGTAGCAAAGCAGGCATGTGGGGCACCGTAATAGGATTGCTCGTTGCGATATTCTTTCCTATCCTTGGGGTTTTTGGTATCGTGATTTGGCCTTTTGTAGGTGCGCTCGTAGGTGAAATTTTGAACAAGGCAGACAATAAAACCGCACTCAAAGCAGCTTTCGGTTCCTTTATTGGATTTCTGACCGGAACTTTCTTGAAATTCGTCTTGGCAGTTGTGTTTTTGGGCCTTTTTATCGCAAAAGCCTGGGAATTTAGAGGAGCGCTCTTCTCCTTTTCATAGCATCAAAGCCATTCCACTTTTTCTTGAATGGGTCCTTTCACCGGCGTTTCTACTGCATCGTCATAATACCCCATAAATAAAAAACCCAGACAGCGTTCCCCTTCATTTAAGTCGAAAAACTCATCCATATACTTGATGAGTCCTGGGGAACTCCAATAACAACCAATGTTCATTTCGGCACAGCACAACCACATGTTTTGTACGGCCATGGCCGTCGCAGCAAGTTCCTCCCATTCAGGCAAACTTTCATTGGGGTCACGTTGCATGCAAATAGCAATGATTGCTGCTGCTTTTTCTGGATTCGTTTGTAATTTTTTGATTTTGATTTGCTTCGGATTCGGGTCAACTTCTTGATACTTTTTGGAAAGGAAAGCGCCTAAATCCTTTTTGCTGTTTCCGGTAAGCACTTTAAAGCGCCAAGGTTCGGTTTTTTTATGGTTGGGGGCCCAATTTGCGGCTTCCAAAAGCGTCTCCAACGTTTCACGAGCGATGGGTTTATCATTGTATTGTACAGGAAAAATACTGCGTCGTTTTTTGATGATGTCGAGTATCATAAGAATGTTTTACACAAAGATACGGCACAAAAAAAGCCTTCCATATGGAAAGCCTTTCATTGGTCGACATTTTACTGTCCAACCAGATTCCCATTTTCTAAAGGGAATCCAACACAACGATTCAAAGATATAAAGGATTTATGGGATAGGAAACAGATTACGAAGCTTCTATGATATTATTTGGATTATTTCCATTTATTAGGAATTATTCCATAAATTAGCCTTCTCTCAACTAAACAATGAAAAAGACCATTTTACACTTGGACTTGGACACGTTCTATGTCTCTGTGGAGCGAATCCTGAATACGGAACTCAAGAACAAACCCCTGCTCGTGGGAGGCACCAGTGACCGGGGCGTGGTCGCTGCATGCAGTTACGAAACGCGTGGTTTTGGGATACATTCGGGCATGCCCATGAAAATGGCCAAGGAACTTTGTCCCGAAGCCACCGTTATTCGGGGGAACGCCGGAACCTACAGTCAGTACTCTGATGTAGTGACCGAAATCATCAAAGAGCACGTACCGCTTTTTGAAAAATCGAGTATTGACGAGTTCTATGCCGACCTCTCGGGAATGGACCGCTTTTTTGGGTGCTACAAATACGCGTCGGAGATGCGCAAAAAAATCATGTGCGAAACCGGATTGCCCATTTCATTCGGGCTATCGGTCAATAAAGTGGTTTCCAAAGTAGCCACCAATGAAGCCAAGCCCAATAACCAACTCAAAATCGATTTTGGTCAAGAAAAGCCCTTTTTGGCGCCACTATCCATCAAAAAGATTCCTATGGTTGGGGATAAGACTTATCAAACCTTGCGAAATCTTGGGATACGGGAGGTACGCACCGTACAAGAAATGCCTATGGGCATCATGCAACAGGTTCTGGGTGCCAATGGTACCGTTATTTGGAAACGTGCCAACGGTATCGACAATACGCCCGTGATTCCGTTTCATGACCGAAAATCAATCTCCACCGAGCGCACATTCGACCGGGACACTATCGATGTGAAAAAACTCAAGGGCATCCTCATTGCCATGACTGAAAACTTAGCGTATCAATTGCGAAGAGGAGATAAACTCACCGCTTGTATCGCGGTGAAAATTCGGTATTCCGATTTCAACACCTATTCCAAACAGCTACGTATCCCCTACACTAGCGCCGACCATATCCTCATCCCCAAAATTCTGGAATTGTTCCATGGGCTGTACAACAAGCGAATGCTCGTACGATTGGTTGGAATTCGTTTCAGTCATTTGGTCTCGGGGAATTACCAAATCAACCTCTTTGAAGACACCGAAGAAACCTTGAACCTCTACAATGCCATGGATAACGTTCGCAAACGCTTTGGTGACCGAAGTATTTTTCGAGCATCCGCTATGGGTGCAAAAACCATCGGACGTATGCACAACCCTTTTAATGGCCTACCGCCTGTGGTGCTGGCGCATCGAAAACAGTAAAAAGAAGTAAGACCGCTTCGCTATCAGAAATAAGATATCAGAAGCATCTAAATCAAAAAATGAAATATTGGTTTTACGTCATGGATAATCAGACCCCAAAATGTATTCAGGTTGACACATGCATTTAAAACCGTCTAATGTCTAATATCTGACCTCTAACATCTATTTAAATTGTCACACATATTACAGCATGCGATTCGGAAGTTTTTCCGAAGTGGAGTTGTTGGAATTGGCCCAACAAAACCATGTGACGCAATTGGCGCTCACCGACATCAACAATACCTCCGCTTGCTTGAATTTTGTGCGAAAGGCCCCTGAGTACAACATTCGTCCGGTATTGGGCATTGACTTTAGAAATGGGGTTCGGCCTTGTTTTGTGGGCATTGCCCAAAACAACGAAGGCTATCATGAACTGAATGCCTTTTTGTCCCATCACCTCCATCAAGAATTGGAGATTACCCCAAAAGCACCCAAGTTTGAAAATGCTTTTGTCATTTATCCCTTTGAGCAAGTCCTTTTAAACGAGCTAGAGGTTTCAGAAGCGCATGAATTCATCGGTATTTCCATTAACGACCTTCGCAAGTTGCCTTTCTCAGGATTAATGCAATTCCGAAAAAAACTGGTCGTACTCCAATCAGTTACGTTTCGGAACAAACAAGATTTCAACGCACATCGCTTGCTACGTGCCATTGACCAAAATGTATTGCTCAGCAAGCTTTCTCCTGATGAAGAAGCTACGGAGGATGAAAAAATGTACCCGGTACAAAATTTGGCAGCAGCCTTTTCGGAGTATCCTTTTATTCTGGAAAACACCGAAAAACTACTCAAAAAATGCAGCATTCATTTTGATTTTTCCAAAGGAAGAAAACCCCAAAACCTAAAAACTTTTTCGGGGAGTGTAGCCGAAGACGAAGCCTTGATTGAAAAGTTATGCCAAGAAGGCCTTCCCTATCGTTACCCAGATGTGGATGCCGCCATCCAATCGCGATTGGACAAAGAACTGAAGCTCATCAAGAAAATGGGTTTTGTTTCGTACTTCCTCATCAACTGGGACATTGTGTCCGAAGCGCGAAGAAGGGGTTTTTATTATGTGGGGCGCGGCAGTGGGGCCAACAGTATTGTCGCGTATTTGCTCCGCATCACCGATGTGGACCCTATGGAACTTGACCTCTATTTTGAGCGCTTCATCAACCTATATCGCGCCAATCCCCCAGATTTTGATATTGATTTTTCATGGCGTGACCGTCCTGCCATGACGCAATACATTTTTGACCGTTTTGAGCACGTCGCCCTGCTCGGCACCTACGTCACCTTCAAGGAACGCGGCATTATTCGAGAGTTGGGAAAGGTTTTCGGCCTACCGCCCCAAGAAATTGATTTTTTGATTGAAGGCCGCTATGACCCTTCAAAACTTGATGGTATCTCCAAACTCGTATTCAAATACGGAAAGCTCCTCATGGGAAAACCCAATTACTTGAGCATTCATGCAGGCGGAATTTTAATCAGTGATAAACCCTTGAATTGGTTTTCGGCGACGCACCTTCCGCCTAAAGGTTTCCCTACAACACAGTTTGACATGGTCATTGCCGAGGATGTGGGTTTGTACAAATTCGACATTTTGGGGCAGCGCGGATTGGGCAAGATCAAAGAGGCACTGGAGATTGTGGCCTACAACCAACCCGAAAAGTTTGAAGCTATCGACATTCACGACATTCAAGGCTTTAAAAAAGATAATGTCATCAATACCCTCATCAAGACCGCACAATGCATGGGATGTTTCTATGTGGAATCCCCTGCCATGCGCATGCTGTTGAAAAAATTGGAGGTCGACAATTATTTGGGGCTCGTCGCTGCCAGTTCCATCATTCGTCCTGGAGTGGCCAAAAGCGGCATGATGCGCGAATACATTTTGCGACACCGTCATCCGGGCCATGCGGAAGAAAAGGCACATCCCATTATGTTGGACATTATGCCCGACACCTATGGGGTGATGGTCTATCAAGAGGATGTGATTAAAGTGGCCCACCATTTTGCAGATTTGGATTTGGGCGAAGCAGATGTCCTTCGCAGGGGCATGAGCGGGAAATTCCGTTCGCGAGCAGAATTCCAAAAGGTGAAGGACAAGTTTATCGCCAACTGTCGAAAAAAGGGATATGCCGACAGCTTGATTTTTGAAATATGGAATCAAGTGGCCAGTTTTGCCGGGTACGCTTTTGCCAAAGGGCACTCTGCTTCCTATGCTGTGGAAAGCTATCAAAGCTTGTTTTTGAGAGCCTATTACCCGTTGGAATACATGGTCGCCGTACTCAACAACGGGGGTGGCTTTTACCGTTCGGAATTTTATATTCACGACGCACGCATGATGGGCGCCACCATACATCCGCCTTGTATCAACACGAGTAGCATTCCCAACCGCATTGTTGGCAAGCATATTTATTTGGGGATGATGTACCTCCGCGATTTGGAACAGCGGGTCATGGAACGCATCCTTACCGAACGTTTGCGCAATGGCAACTTTACTTCTTTGGAAGATTTCATGGACCGGGTCTTGATTTCGGTAGAGCAACTTGCCATTCTTATCCGCATTGATGCATTCCGGTTTACAGGCATCAACAAACATGAACTGCTTTGGAAAGCCCATTTGATGCGTTCAAAAAACGAACGCTTGGAACACCCCAAATTGTTTCCGGCTCGGCATCAAAAATTCCAGATTCCAAAGTTGGACACTACGGCCCAAGAAACCGCTTTTGAACAATGGGAATTGCTGGGGTTTTGTTTGTGCAGTCCGTTCCAATTATTGGCAACACCTCCCAAAAACACCAACGGGCAAAAAGATTTACGTCGCTATCTGAACAAGCATATTGATATTTACGGCTATTTGGTCACCGTAAAAAACACCAGCACCCACAACGGCAAGCGGATGCACTTCGCTACCTTGGTCGACCAACACGGAGAAGTATTTGACACGGTACTTTTTCCGCCCGTGGCGGCAAAATATTATTTCAGGGGAAAGGGTATTTATCGTTTCTACGGAAAAGTAGTAGAGGAATTTGGCTTTTTGAGCATCGAGGTCATTAAAATGCGAAAAGAGGATTACATCCCAGACCCGAGGTATTCCGATATGAAAACAAGCAAGAAACTATTGGTGCCAAAAGAAGGAAAGAAACGTGGAAAAACGGCTAAAATTAAAAAGAGCCTTACCGACTAAGGCAAGACTCTTTTACGAGAACACTATATGAAAATGAAAAAATTTACTTTCTTAATTAATTACATTGTAAATGTACACCTGACACCCACAGATGGAAAAGAAATGATGTGTAACCCCTGAAACCTGTGGTGAATTGTAACCCTATTGCATTTCATCGTATCTTTTGGCAGATAAACGACAAAATCCGCGCGACGCAGCCATGTCCAAAACCCCAAATCGCAATGTTTCCACCCTTGGCCCCCAAACCGAACCCTCCGATGGAAAAATAACGCCCCCTACCGGCTATGCCGGGGGAACGCCTGCGGTATCCAATGCATTGCAACATAGCCTACGGGAAATGGGTATGGTAAAAGCCTTTAGGGGACTTGCCGCCTTGAATCAAAAAAAAGGGTTCGATTGCCCAAGTTGTGCCTGGCCCGACCCTGATACTCCCAATAAAGTGGCCGAATATTGTGAAAACGGCGCCAAGGCCCTCGCCGATGAAGCTACGCGAAACACTTTGGATACAAAATTCTTTGCGCAACACTCCGTGGAAGCCCTTTCTCTTCGAACCGATTTTGAATTGAACCAATTGGGCCGTCTCACAGAACCTTTGGTGTTGCACCCGGACAAAAAGCATTACGAACCTATTTCTTGGGAAGATGCCTACCACCTCATCTCCGCAGAACTGAAGACCTTAAGTTCCCCAGACGAAGCTATTTTTTATACGTCAGGGCGTTCCAGCAACGAAGCGGCCTTTTTATATGGCACGTTTGCCCGAGCTTTGGGCACCAACAATCTACCAGACTGCTCCAATATGTGTCATGAAAGCAGCGGCATTGCTTTAAAAAACACCTTGGGGATAGGCAAAGGTTCGGTAACCCTTGATGATTTTTATAAAGCAGAAGTAGTCATCATTGCTGGGCAAAATCCGGGAACCAACCACCCTAGAATGCTAACCGCCTTGGAAAAGTGCAAAGCCAATGGCGGAAAAATCATCAGCATCAATCCTTTGGCGGAAGCCGGTCTGGTGAATTTCAAAAATCCACAGCGATTGAACGGATGGCTCGGCAACGGCACCGACTTGGCGGACATCCATCTTCAAGTTAAAATCAATCAGGATATTGCCTTGGTCAAGCTTCTCCTCAAAAAGCTCTTTGAAAAAGATGTCGAAACGGGCCATACGGTATTGGACCATGACTTCATTGAAAACTACACGGAAGGCTATGCAGCTTTAAAAACCGATTTGGACCGTTTTGACGAAGACGAATTAATCCAATTCAGTGGTATTTCAGAGGAAGCCATTTCTGAAACGGTTGACCTGCTGGCCGCGAAATCCAAAATCATTATTTGTTGGGCGATGGGATTGACCCAACATAAAAATGGGGTCGCCAACATTCAAGAATTTGTGAATCTGTTGTTGCTCAAAGGCGCCATTGGAAAACCCAATGCGGGTACTTGTCCGGTTAGGGGGCATAGCAATGTGCAAGGCGACCGAAGTGTGGGCATCCATCATTATGTGGATGAAGGTTACAATGAAAAACTGAAAACGCATTTGGGTTTTGAAGCACCAACCCAAACCGGTTATGATACTGTAGAATCCATTAAGGCCATGCACGATAAAAAGGCCAAGGTCTTTATGTGTTTAGGTGGTAATTTTCTCTCAGCAGCCTCAGATACAGAATTTACCGCGGAGGCGATTCAAAACTGCAACTTGACCATTCAGGTCAGCACCAAATTGAACCGTTCGCATCTGGTTACGGGAAAAACAGCCTTGATGCTTCCTACCTTGGGGCGTTCTGAAAAAGACCAAAATCGTTTTGTAACCACAGAAAATAGCATGGGAAAAGTCCGTTGGTCCAAGGGTATTTTTCGTCCCGTTTCTGGCAATTTGAAAAGTGAACCCGATATCATTGCCGAACTGGGGCATCATCACTTTGGGGAGGACCATCCGGTACCCTGGAAAAAAATGGGAACGGATTATACCTTGATACGAGAAGCTATTGATAACATTGCAAAAGGTTTTAAGAACACGGAAAACAAATCCAAGAATAGCGGCTACTACCTTCCCAACTCAGCACGGGCGATGGATTTTAGTGGTCTTCCCAACGGCAAAGCACAATTCACCTTAAATCCTCTTCCAGTGCATAAGCTGAATACCGATGAGTTTTTGCTAATGACCATCCGGTCGCATGACCAATTCAACACTACTATTTATGGAATGGATGACCGCTATCGCGGGATATTTGGTATCCGAAGGGTTCTAATGATGAATGAAAAAGACATGGTGGAAAACGACATCCAACAAGGCTCAAAAGTGAATATTCTAAGCCACTACAATGGAATAGAGCGAAAAGCGCTGAACTTCAAAGTGATTTCATACAACATCCCGAGTGGGAATTTAGCAGCCTATTTTCCGGAAACCAACGTATTGGTGCCCTACAATCATTTTGCGGACAAAAGCCAAACCCCCATCAGCAAATCTGTAAAAGTTAAATTGGAAAAAGCTGCTCAAAATCAATAGTACAGTATTTTCTTGCTAAACAAGAAACATTTTTAGTACTATTACAATGAATTTTATCCGTTATGGCATATTCAAATAAAGTAGAACTTGGTCAAGGAATTTATACAATTCCAGAAATATCTACGATTCTTCGGGTTCCTTACGCGAAAGTTCATCGTTATGTATTGAAGTATTGGGATGGAAAATTTGGAGACACCTATTTGAAAAAGTACTCTTGGATGATTGAAAAATCAAGAGCCGTTAATTTTTACACCTTAATTGAGTTGGATACTTTCATAAAACTGACAGATGCGGGCGTCCCAACGAAAAAACTAATCAACGAGCATAATATCCTTTCCAAAAGATTCAAACATCCTTATCCGTTAGCATTGAAAACAGTAATGGAAAGGGTCAAAACTGCTGGCAAAAGAGTTTTTTTTGAAGAAGACAAAGAAATAATCATCGCTTTAGACGGGACCAACCAAATAGCTTCAAATTTCATTACTCATTTTTATGAAAAAATTGATTTTGTTGATGAACTAGCAGAAAGACTATGGCCGCTAGGAAAGGATAAGGATATTGTTTGTGACCCTAATCGCCAATTCGGCTACCCTACTATTTCGGGTACCAGAATATATCCTTATACTCTTTATGATTTATATGTCAACGGAGAAGAAAAAGAGTTTATCGCCCAAAGCTACGAACTGACCATTAAACAAGTTGAAAACGCAATTAACTTCTGTACCAAAGCCGCTTAAAATTTATATTGACGAAAAATCTACCACGTCAATTCGCAAAGGCTTTCAACATCATTCAAACACATCTGAATAAAACTGAGAAGAAAGAAATTCTTGTTTTTTCAATGAAAGATATCGATGAAGGTGCTTCGGATATTGATTGGTTTAATGCTTTAAAAAATGAAAACGCCATCATTCTCACCTTAGACAGGAATATTCAACGCCATAAACATGAAAAAAAAGCTTATGAAGAAAATGGGATTGGCATAATTTTTTTCAAACAGCCTAAAGGCGGGATTTCGTTTTGGAATTCATTTAAACACCTCGTAAAGCATTGGGAAGAAATCAAATCAATTTGCAGAAAAGAAAAGCTTCCATTCGCTTACAGACAGCCTGGACAAAACAAAAAATTTGAAAAATGGTAATCTCGAGGGTTCAACTATTTGAAAGCCGGGTGTCCGGTAATGTCAGCCCCGGTGATGAGCAAATGAATGTCGTGGGTACCTTCGTAGGTGATGACACTTTCCAAATTCATCATATGGCGCATAATGCTGTAATCCCCGGTAATGCCCATTCCGCCTAAAACCTGACGCGCTTCGCGAGCGATTTTAATCGCCATGTCTACATTGTTCCGCTTCGCCATCGAAATTTGAGCGGTTGTCGCGCGGTCTTCATTTTTGAGTTGTCCCAAACGAAGTGCGAGCAATTGCGCCTTGGTGATTTCGGTAATCATTTCAGCCAACTTTTTCTGCTGAAGTTGCGTCGCTGCGATAGGCTTTCCAAATTGAACACGCTCTTTTGCATACCGCAATGCCGTATCGTAACAATCCATCGCCGCACCAATCGCGCCCCAAGCAATACCATAACGTGCCGAATCCAAGCAACCCAACGGAGCACCCAAACCAGATTTGTTCGGTAGCAGGTTTTCTTTAGGCACTTTCACATCATCAAAAATGAGTTCTCCAGTGGCCGAAGCGCGCAACGACCATTTGTTATGCGTTTCTGGTGTGGTGAACCCTTCCATGCCACGCTCGACAATCAATCCGTGAATACGACCTTCTTCGTTTTTGGCCCAAACCACGGCTACATCGGCAAAAGGAGAATTCGAAATCCAAAGTTTGGCGCCATTTAATACATAATGGTCGCCCATGTCTTTGTATTTGGTTTCCATACCACCTGGATTGGACCCATGGTTGGGTTCAGTCAATCCGAAGCAGCCCATCCATTCGCCGGAAGCCAATTTGGGCAAGTATTTTTTGCGTTGTTCCTCGGTTCCATATTTGAAAATGGGATACATCACCAAAGAGGATTGTACCGAAGCCGTCGAACGAACCCCGCTATCGCCGCGTTCAATTTCTTGCATGATGAGCCCATAGCTGATTTGGTCCAACCCTGCTCCGCCATACGCTTCCGGAATATAAGGTCCGAAGGCACCAATTTCTGCCAAGCCCCCAATAATCTGGTTTGGGAATTCAGCTTTTTGGGCGTATTCTTCAATAATGGGAGACACATCTCGCTTTACCCATTGTCGCGCCGCATCGCGAATCAATTTATGCTCATCGGTGAGCAAATCATCCAAGTTGTAGTAGTCAGGCGCTTCAAATAAATCCGGCTTCATAAAAACAAACACTTAATTGTCATTCCATACTTAATTGGGAATCCAAGTAAAATGTCATAATGGATCCCCGCTTTGCGCCACCGCTAAAGCTGAAGCGACACCCGGTCGCAGGAATGACATATCAATTAACTTCTCAAAGGTAGAAAGGAAATTTAACAATTCCAGAGCCTATTGTTACATTTTCAAATAGAAATCTTGGGTCAAGGCAATGTACTCTGGGGTGTACTCGTGTCTTGCGATTTCGATGAACAATTCATCTTCGGTTGGCGTAACTGATTCAAAACCAAATTCCAACAAACTGCGTTTAAAGGGAAGTTCTTTTCGACCCCTTACGCGCGTTATGCGATGCGGAAAGAGTCCATTTGCTTGTGCTAAAGCTTTAAACTCTTCTTCCGCCGAAAATGGAACCACTACATTGAACTTCCCTACAGGTGAAAGCAATTTCGCTACGGCCTCTACCAATTCCTCAAAAGGAAGGGATTGATTTTGACGTGCTGCATCCCGTTCTGGGTTTCCGCTGGACATGTTTTCGGCATAAAACGGCGGGTTGGAAACTATCAAATCATAGGTATCCTCTACCTCATCGATGAATTCATCCAGCCCTGCATGATAGCAAAACAACCTATCAGACCAAGGGGAGTTTTCAAAATTGAGGACGCAGGTTTCGAAAGCGTTTTCTTCAATTTCAATAGCCTCTATATCTGCAATGCCACAACGCTGTGCCATTTGCAAAGCAACGACCCCGGTGCCTGAACCAATATCCAAAATGGTGTGGGGTTGATGGGCTATACTGGCCCAGCTTCCCAAAAGGACCCCATCGGTACCTACTTTCATGGCGCAACCGTCTTGAATTACGGCAAATTGTTTAAACTTAAAAACTTTGCTCATCTTACATTTAGACTAACCTATAATGAAATATTTTCAAAGCTACCTTATAAGAATGCTTCTTATCTCTTTTATTCGTTTTTCCAACTTCATGAATTCAAATTGTGGTTTTGTTAACTCAGACCTCCCATTTATCAAATAGAATCTAAATCTAAGTCGTACACCAACTACATTGAACACGATTTTCAATTAAAATTACTTCATCAAAGAGTTTAACGAAAAGCATTAGCTCAACTCGAAGTAATAATTATGAACCACATTCAATTTAAGAAAGACCATGATTAAAAAAACAATGAAAACGATGACAATTGTATTTGCTTCATCAATGTTGTTAACTTCCTGTCATTCCTATACAAGTATAGTAGGAAATGGTGCTCAAGGGAACAGTCAAACCACAAAATGGAACCACTATCTAATTGGAGGTTTAGCTCCGGTCGGTGTTTCAGACTCTAAACAAATGGCAGGTGGAGCTGAAAATTATACCGTCCAGACAAGGAGATCTTTTGTAAATGGATTGGTTGCAGCAATAACATTTGGAATCTATTCTCCATCCACAACTACAGTAACAAAGTAATATTTAAGAAAAGAAAGGGTTCGATTCACCTTGGATTCTCCTTTTCGTTGCACTTGTGAAAAGGCTCTTGCTTTATATATCGACGGGGATTTCTATTATCCTACTCATTAGTATTATAAGAGTATGGACTATTGGTTTAAATAGACTTTCCGAATACGGGTACGGTTATTTAGTTGGTAAAGTGATTTTGTTCGTCATTTTCACAAGTATCATATTCGTTCTGAAAAAACAGAAATCAAAAACCAGAACTTAACCTCAGTGTACTATTTGTATTAGAGGATACAGTTGTTAGTACGAAAAATTCAAACTTTCAAATTACAATTTCGCCAGGCTTCTTTCTCGGAGGCGGAAAATGGTAATATATTTGACCTAACCTTGATTCTAGTAAGAGAGCGCTCGCCATGGCGCTCTTTTTTTATGGATTCAGGTATAAATCCACCAAACCTTCAGGAGTTTTTACATGGATTTGTTTTTGCTTTCGGTCTACGTTTTGAATAATGTCATCTGAAACGGGAATCAAAAGTTCGATATCCCCTTTTTTGATTTCAAATAGGTCTTGTGCACCACTGTCATTCACCGATTCCACAAAGCCAAGGCTTCCATGGCTGACATCCATAACCTCAAAACCAATAATTTCGTGGTAGTAGAATTTATCGCCTTCCAATTTGGGCAACACAGATAAGGGCAGATACAATTCCGCACCCAAAATATTGTCCGCTGAAGCTTCATCTTTCACGCCTTCAAAGTCAATGCGCAATAGGTTGGATTTATGTAAGCGACATCGGTCCACAAAAAAAGGAACCAGATTGCCCGCCTGGCGGCCAGACAGGCTTCCCAATGAAACAAAAACTGATTCCAGATTTTTGTATTGCTCCGGGTCATCGGTGTCAAGCTTTACCAACACCTCCCCTTTGAAGCTATATTTGGATACGATTTTTCCGAGGTAAAAACACTCTTCCTTTCGCATCCTCAAGTAGATTTACTCTTCTTCAGTCGTAGCTGCTTCGGTAGCAGGAGCTTCTTCAGCGGGTGCTTCAGTAGCTTCAGCAACTTCAGTAGTTTCGGCAACGGCTTCAGTGGCTTCTGCAGCCTCTTCGGCTACTTCCTGTTCAACGGCAGGGGCCAATGCAGCAGCTCTTTTATCGCTTACTTCTTTTTCAGCTTCTAAAGCTTTGGCTTTGGCATCGGCTTTCGCTTTATCCAGACCATCAATCTTAGATTGGATACCTTGTTCTTTTTCAGCCAACCAAGCCTGGAACTTTTCCTCAGCTTGCTCCTCGGTTAAAGCGCCTTTTCTCACTCCTACCAAAAGGTGTTTTTTCAACATTACACCTTTGTACGAAAGAATAGCACGAGCCGTGTCGGTTGGTTGCGCTCCATTTTGCAACCACTTTACAGAACCATCTACATCCAAATTGATGGTAGCAGGATTTGTGTTAGGATTGTACGTACCCAACTTTTCCAAAAATTTACCGTCCCTTTTTGATTTTGAATCGGCGGCAACTACCCAATAGAAGGGTTTTCCTTTTTTACCGTGTCTTTGAAGTCTAATTTTTACTGGCATATCACATTAATTTGTAGGGTGCCCGACCCAGGTTATTAATTCTGCTCTTGAAAACCCAAGAACTTTTGTTGCTTTTCTTTGAAAGCGGGTGCAAATATAGTTTATAATATTGAAATACCTACAAAGCAAATATGCTTTTATCTAAGTTGCACGGGGCAGACTGTAAAGTAAAGTTTATTCCGTATAACCGGAAAGCTTCTGAAATTTCTTCGACAACTGTAATCTTCTCCTTTCTAATTATCGCTATCTTAGAGTATGTTTCGTGTTGGACGCTTTCCTTTCTTTAAGCAATTGGACCAGATGGATTGTGGCCCTACTTGTTTGCGAATGGTAGCGAAATATTACGGAAAGTCCTACCCGGCTGATTACCTGCGTGAAAAATCGAATATTACCCGTGAAGGTGTTTCTTTGGGTGGCATTGCCGACGCAGCGGAAACCATTGGGTTTCGAACCCTTGCGGTAAGTGTTGATTTTGAAACCTTAACGGCTGAAGTCCCCTTACCCTGTATTGCGCATTGGCGGCAAAAACACTTTGTCGTGGTGCACAAAATAAGCAAGGGCAAAGTATATGTGGCGGACCCTGCCCACAATTTGCTGGAATATTCCGTAGAGGACTTTCTTGAAGGTTGGATTGGCAAAGGCGCCGGCCGGAATTCGGAAGGCTACTTATTGCTGCTTGAAACCACGCCAAGGTTCTATGAAACGGAAGAGGAGGCACAAGAACCCAAGGGGTTTTCCTTTTTATTCAGATACTTTAGGCCCTACTCCAAATACCTCGCGCAATTATTCTTGGGGTTGTTTGTTGGCAGTATTCTGCAGTTGATTTTTCCCTTTTTGACCCAATCCATCGTGGATTATGGTATCAATTACCAGAACATCAACTTTGTGTATTTGATATTGATTGCCCAGCTCACCTTGTTTGCTTCACAAACGAGCGTCGAGGTCATACGAAGTTGGATTCTATTGCATATCACAAGCCGGATAAATATCAACTTGGTTTCGGATTTTTTATTGAAACTGATGCGGCTGCCCATAGCCTTCTTCGATTCCAAAAATACGGGAGATATTATCCAACGGATTTATGACCATGACAGGATTCAAGGTTTTTTATCCAGTACCACCTTGAATACCATTTTTTCAGCCTTCAATGTGGTCATTTTTGGATTTGTTCTTGCTTACTACAGCCTCACCATATTTCTCATTTTCTTGTTTGGTTCGATTATTTATGTGGTTTGGACGCTACTCTTCCTAAAAAAACGAGCCGAACTGGATTACAAACGATTTGACCAAGCCGCTGATAACCAAAGTAGCATTTACCAACTGATTTCAGGCATGCAAGAAATCAAACTGAACGGTTCGGAAAGAAGAAGACGTTGGGAATGGGAGGGCATTCAGGTGAAGCTTTTCAAGATTTCCATCAAAAGCTTGGCGTTGACGCAGACCCAAAATGTTGGGGGTACCTTCTTCAATGAATTAAAGAATATCCTCATCACCTTTGTGGCGGCCAAATCGGTTATTGATGGCCAGCTTACCTTAGGGATGATGCTCTCCGTACAATATATTATCGGACAGCTCAACCTTCCGATAAGCAACTTCATTTCGTTTATTCAAACGGGGCAAGATGCCAAAATCAGCTTGGAACGCCTTTCCGAAATTCACAACCAAAAGGATGAGGAGGATGCAGACGAAAAACTGCATGAGCTTCCAAAAAAGAAATCTTTGAAATTAGAGAACTTAACCTTCCGTTATGGGGGTTCCAGCTCTCCTAAAGTTTTAGACAATATTTCATTGGATATTCCTGAAGGGAAAATTACGGCTATCGTAGGTGCCAGCGGAAGCGGAAAAACAACCTTAATAAAATTGCTGCTTCGGTTTTATGAACCTACTAGCGGAAACATTAGTGTTGGAAATACCAAACTCTCCAACATCAGTGCTAGTTTTTGGCGAAAGAATTGCGGTTCGGTGATGCAGGATGGTTTTTTATTTGGCGATACCATCGCTAGAAACATTTCAGAATCCGATTCAGATAAGGCCATTGACAAAAAACGACTCATCCACGCTACGGAAGTGGCCAATATTACCGATTATATCGAGCAGCTACCAACCGGTTTCAATACCAAAATTGGAAGTGCCGGAACCAATATCAGTGGGGGCCAAAAACAACGAATCCTTATTGCAAGGTCGGTGTATAAAAATCCGAACTACATCTTTTTTGATGAAGCAACCAGTGCCTTGGACGCCAATAACGAGAAAACCATCATGGAAAACCTTGAGGAGTTCTACAAAGGAAAAACCGTTGTGGTAGTGGCGCACCGATTGAGTACGGTCAAAAATGCAGATCAAATCGTCGTTTTGGATTCTGGAAAAGTGATAGAGAAAGGAACCCATGAAGAGCTCACGGAGAAAAGAGGTACGTACTATGCCTTGGTCAAGAATCAATTGGAATTAGGGAACTAGATGGAAAACGCAAGGGAATCATATGAAATGGAGCTGCTGGACGAAAGGTCGGACCAAGTAAAGGAGATTTTGGGCAAAGTCCCCAATTGGATGATTCGTTGGGGCATCACAATAGTCTTTGTCATCGTATCCATTATTCTGATTGGCGCTTCCTTGATAAGTTATAATGATGTCATTCCGGCAAGCATCATGGTCACCAGTGAAAACCCACCCGTAACCCTAACCTCGAAATCTCCAGGTCGTTTGACCAAGATTTTCGTAGACCCCGGAGAAGCACTCCAACCTGGTGATGTCATCGCTGTTTTGGAGAGTACTGTAAACTTTGAAGACGTGCTTTACCTCAAAGAAAGGCTTCAGGATTTCAATATTGAGGAGATAAGTTCGATTGAGGCATTGGAAACTGCATATGCCTCTTCGCTAAATCTAGGCGAAATGCAACTGGATTATGGGAGTTTTTTACTGAATTATCAAGGGTATATCTTGAATAAAACCCTCGCACCAGACGAGCAGGCCTCGACGGTGATTCGAAGACAGCTTGCAGAGCAAAGGACATTTTTGCGGAATCAACAACAACAGTTGGAGACCTACAAAAAGGACTTGGACCTTTCCAAAATAAACCAAGAGCGAAACAAAACACTCTATGAAAAAGGAGTGATTTCAAAATCGGAATACGAAAATGCGACCCGGGCATTTTTACAAGACCAACAACAGTACGAAGGGTTTATCGCCAACATTTCAACGACGCAAATTGCCATTGCCAACTACAATAACCAACTGACACAAACCAATATTTCAAGAACCCAAACTGAAATCAACTTTGTACAGGAGGTCGAAAATTCGGTGCAAAATCTAAAAAGTTCCATCGACCGATGGGAGCAACAGTTTTTGATTATCAGCCCTATTGCAGGTCGCGTTACGGTGTTTGACATCTGGAACCTCTATCAAAATGTGGAACAGGGCGAAACCTTGTTCACCATCATACCAGAGGATACGGACAAAATTATTGGGCTTGTGACCCTTCCCGTGCGGAATTCAGGAAAGGTAAAAGTTGGGCAAAAAGTTGTGGTGAAACTAGACAACTATCCCTTTGAAGAATGGGGCAGCCTGGAAGGAACGATTCAAAACATTTCAGAAGTTCCCAAAAAGGGAATGGATACCAATTACACCCTATTTATTGCCATTGATGGCTTGGAGACCTCTTTCGGAAAAACCATCGATTTTAAACAAGAAATGCAAGGGACCGCAGAAATCATACTTGAGGAACTGTCGATTATGGAGCGTATTTTTTATCAGTTGCGGAAGGTGTTTAGTAGAGAATAAATTAGGAAACAAAAAAGCCGCCATTTCTGGCGGCTTTTCAAAGTGTACATTTAGGATTACTAGTTGTTATTACAACCACCTTGTGGGTCGCTGAGACACAAAGTTGGGTTTTGTGTATTAGCTCCGCATCCCGAACCGACAACAGCTGAACCACAATAATAAATAGTTGGACCTCCACCATTAATGGAACTCTGTTTTAGGTTAGAGATAATCTTTTTGTTAAGCTCTAGTCCAATTTTTTTACTCTTTTTCATAGCTCCCTATTTACAGGCACACCATGAGCCAGTGTTGTTCGTAGATCCGCCTCCGCTGCCACAAGCGCCTGAACCGCCACACCATAAATTGGTCATTGAAGACCCGCCCTTCACTTGATCCGAACTCAATGAAGAGATTGTCTTTTTGTTTAAGGAAAGTCCAATTTTTTTACTTTTTTTCATACTACTAAATTTAAGCGTTACTATTAATCATAATCAACTTATATAGCTGAATATTAGATACTTAAAGTTAACTTTCTCTTATTTAAAAGCATTCTGAAAAAATGCATGATTTGTGCACTTTTTTGTCTAAAAAAATTGTGAAGAATCAGGAATTCAGTATGAAAGAAACTATGAGTTAAGATTTAGCTCTTGCCTTCTTCGTTCGGTAATACCGAAACAAAAAATCATAGCACACCATTTCGTTCAATCTATTCTTGGATTTGAACAAACGATTCATAAGCATATGGATATAGCTCCCCATGAGATTGTTCTTGGACATTTGCAAAGCTCCTTTCCGTTCTACTTCAAGAATCTTTTCGGCAATGGGAGAAATCATTTTCTCGGTGTTGCTCAGTATCTCGAGAATTGGAACATAATCAGGTTCCTCTTCGGCGGTAAACCGCATAAATTGTTCAATACCCTCTCGTTCTTTGCGGTATTTATCGTCCAGCTGTTTTTTTAAAGGTCTGGACATATTGAATTCTCGCCCAAAACCAATCTTCAACTGTTCCATTAGCCCTAGTTTTTCATCCAAGCTATACTGAAAGCAACTGAGAAGAACTTCAATAGCCCTTAAACCAAACAGCCATCGCAATTGCTCCCCTTCATCGCCTTCAATTAAATCCAAAAACTGAATCGTGGCCCAACTGTCTTCGCAAAAAAGTGATTCCGACAGCTCCATGGTGTTGTCACCATACCGTTCCAACTCCCTGTGATAGGTGTCCAATTGGACCTTCCAGATGATGTCTTTTGCCATTAATCCTTCCAGATGCCCGAAGAGTTCATCTATGATTATCGGAATAGGTTTTTTATCCGAAACCAGAAAACGAAGTCTAATATGATGTTTGGGGTCGGCATATCGGATGAAAAACCATTTTTCAATACAGTTCTTTGCTTCAAGACTTTGCAGGCAGGGCAAAACAATTTCGGTAAGAATAAGGTCTGAGGCTTTTGGGCCGGAATATATCTTATAATACAGCCATTCGCTCCCAGCGATAAAACTACGCTGTGTCATATTCCGCTTTTAAAGTCATCGCTTGTTTGCTTTTCACAGTATTATAAAAAGACACGATAACCTGGTTGGTATGATACCCTTTTTCGGAATGCACAAGTCCTCCACTCTGATGCAAAAACTCTTTCAAGACAAATTCATCTCTATTTTTTACCGTTTCCAACAGCATCAATACCGAACTATAGTTGTTGAGATTAATCAACAACTCATTGTCGCCATCAACCAACAGCACGTACTGCGGAAGACCCCTTTCTTCCCTAAGCCCTTTGATTTTGCTCTGAAGTTTTTCCTTATCCTTTCGAATCGCCACCCAATTTTCAAATTCTTTTTTTCGGATGCGCCATTTGGCTTCATGTAAAATTAGGTTGTCGTATTCCACCCTTGGGAGAAAATCATAAAAACCATCCAACGGTCCAAAATTGAAATATATTCCCCCACGGAGGTCTTGGGTTTGCAAATCGGCAAGAAAATGATAAATCGGAAGTGCGTTCGCCGAATAGTTATGCGCATTGCTCAATCGCGGCAACACCTCTTTGTTGTATTTTTTGGAGCGCAGAAAAACCCGATTGTTTCGGACGGAGACATACAAATCGTCCAAGGTCAATTTCTTTTCGGTTTGCAGCACGGAATTGGCTAAATATGGTATTTCAAACTCCCGAAAACTAGGACGCATTAAAATGTTTCCCGCACGTGCTTCGGGCAGATGTACGATTTCGGCCAGTATTTTATCCGGCTCCATACTGCTTTCCTTGGCAACGATTGACTTTGCAAAGGGTGTGATTCCACTTTCTTCATGACAGAACCGTCCCAACAGGTTCGCTGCGGAAGAACCGCCACATCCTGAGAGGCTGATTTTGGTTTCCCCATTGGCTCGAACCAATTCAATCATCGCAGACAACGTATCGGGCACATCTTCCCAATTGGTTTCAAAATCCTTTACATCTGATTTCTGAAGGTGGATTACCTGAAGCCCCTTGGCGTTCGCTGCAGTTACTTTATCCAACAAAAGCTGGTGGAATTTGTTCAATTTCACCTCTCTTGGATTGAATGTATTTTCTTCTGGCGGAATAATGAGGTCATCCACAAGGGGATTCACATCACCACTCCCCATATCTTGAATATAGCCTATGCCCGTTTCGACATCCAACACAAGCGACAAGGGCATTTCACGTTCTTCATAACGGGCTTGGAAAGCCTCTTTAAAACGCTTTAGATTGGTATTTTCAGGTGGAGGGGTTATGGTATTGAACAGCTGTAAGGCTTTTTGTATTTCACGCGATACTTCCCTGTTCAGCGTGAGCCCTTGACCGTTGAGTTCCAAATCGGTTTGAAACAAATACTTCAACTCAAAACCCGTGGGTTCTTTTTTGATAAATTCGCTAAGGTCAAGATATGCTTGAGTGCGATTTCCCAAACCTTCATCAAGAAATTTGAATCTTTTGGCAATCTCTTCAAGAAAAGAAACTTCTGCTTCGCAAGCTTGTAATGGGCGCAATACGCCCAACATCTGTTCCACAAAAGGAGGGCCGCTGACAGAAGGTTCCAAGTTACTGGTGAGTACCTGGCTTTCCAATAATTCATCCAAAAAACCATAAGCTTCCTCGGCCGTAATGGTTTCATCGATGAGTTGGCCTGCCAATGCCTTCAGCGAAGCACCTTGCGAAGCCAATTGAAGCACTTTTTCAAGATATGGTGAATGGTCTATTTCCACAATATGATGCTGCCGCATACTTTCCACATAGAAATATTCAATATACCGTAATTGCGCTCCTATCGAATAGAGACTTGAGTTCGGGAAATAGGTGAGCTGCGATTTGATGTGCTCCTTTTTGGCCAAATCTTGCGACAGGGCCACTAAATAGTTCATATCTGGCCTCGTGAATCTTCGATGTTGCGTAGGCGCCCCAATTTCAAGTTCGGTGGTGTCTGAAAAGTTTCCGAGGCCACAACCTGCAAAAAGGCCAAAAGGGGTACATCGCGAACTCATGCGTGACAAATACTTCAATAGGGAAATAGTCACTCTTTGCGCTTTCTTGGACTCCAAATCTCCATTAATCCATTTTTGAAGTTCAAAAAACAACGTGGGAGATGCCAAAAAAACGGCCTCTTGTATAACAGGATCTTGAAAAGCGTTTTGAAGACTTTTCTCAGACACCTCATCATTTGAAGTCAACTCAACAAAAAATTGTAAGGGAAGTATAGGTACACGCAGGACAAATTCATCAAACGCGGCATATGGAAATGAGTTGGTATTCATACAATTTTAGCGAAGCATTAAACACTCGTCCCAGCTACTCTCTTCGTTTGACAATAAGCTTATTATGGCGAGTCCAATTCCTGAAAGCCCTTCTAGTAAATTACATTCCAATTGCCAAGCTTTGTCGATGGCGTTCCAGCGTTTGTAGGGCTCTTTTTTGTTTCCGGTGTATCTGGCGAGACCATCCTTTAGCCAAAATTGGGCCGCCTTTTCGTATACCCCTTCATGGCTTTTGAGCCCAAATTGATGAAACATATGTGCGTTTCCAAAGGAGCCATGACAGAACCCTGCATCTACCACCAGGGTGTTTTCTGGATTCACTCTCTTGCTAGAAGTGTTTAAAATATCACTGGCCCGGTGTTTAATCGCTTCATCATTTAGCACGGTTCCACTCCATTCGAACGCCTTGCCGATACCAATATCCCCATAACACCAAGCCAATCTGCTGTTGTATGCAACGGATTGGTTTGGATCTATCCAACTGGGGAATAGTGAAAATCCTTCATCTCCTTTTTTATCATAGCTATCAATATAGTTGATTGCGCCTCTAAGCAATGGAGCGATTCGGTCCTTCTCGATATCATTCTGGGACATTTTGGCCAATAGATAGACAACGCTGCTCATCCCATGTGAAAGACTTAAGTTAAAGCCTTTATTACCTTTATCGATATCCAAGGTGGATTCCCATTTTAAACCGTCGCCTTCCTTAACAGCATTGGTCTCCAAATAATCTACTAAGCGCAGCAAAGCCTTTTTATAGAAATCCTTTTTTTCGGGATGGGTAGATATTCCTCTAAGTCGTTTTAAAAAATACATGCCATAGCCCATTGCACCATGAAGCATATCATAGTGTTTGTCATTGAGCTCGTAGTTCATTTGATTTAGCAAATAATCATCGAAATGCGAAAACAAATCGTCTAAATCCAAATCGATGAATTCCTCGTCCACTAAATGTTGTAGTGCCCATCCGAAACCTGCTAAACCATTGCAGTAAGAAGGAAACGAATAACCGTCATTGATACGATCCATGATGTGGCTAATAATTTCCACTCCGGTATCGGAATAGGCATCATCATCAAAATATTGAGCACAATAAAACTGAAAAAGGGCTACTCCAGACTGGCCACCCAGCACTCCTATCGCATTTATTTCTTGATATCTGTTTCGGGTTATCCCGGCCATCTCCAAGAGTTGTGATTCCAGTTTTTCTTTAAATACGGTTGATGGTAACGTACCATCATATGTTTTGTTTTTTGATGCAAGTTTCATATGATTCCTAGTTCTTTTGCTTTGTGTATCAAGCTCCAAGAGCTCTTTTCTTCAACACCTAATTTTTCCTTCAAAATCCGTTTTTGTTTTTCAACCTTGGAAACCGACCATGGTAAATGCTTGGGAATTTCTTTGGATTGTACCCCAGTGGAAAGCAAATACAAGAATTTGCGTTCTGGTGGTGTGATTTCATTATCCCGTATGAGCTGGTTTTTGATGATTTTCAAAATACTCGGGGAGTAATACGGCACTCCGTTCATTGCTTTCGTCAATGCTGTGACCAATTTTTTGTCACACACTTCCGTTTTTAAAACAAGTGCCTCAGGATTTAGGGATTTTAATATACTTCGTAAACGATATGGATTTTGAAGGCTGGTCAGCACCAAAATTTTAGTTCGCTGACTTACTCGCCGGAGCAGTTTTCCAATGTCTTCTCCGCTAAAAATATTCTCTTTTGGATATGGAGGCAAACGGATGTCCAAAAAAACAAAATCATAATACGTTCCACGAGTGGATTTTTCAAGTATCAAACCGTAGGCTTCTTCCAAAGAGTGGGCCATAGCCAAGCTAATTTCAGGGACATTTTTTTGAATACAGGCCGCTTCAAGCATCATCTTATACCCGATACAGGTAACCGGATGGTCGTCGAGAATCAAGCCATTCAAACTTTGAAAGGAATCCAAAGAAGAAACCTTGGAGTCCAGGTGATATTTGGGGTCCATTGCTAATGGTAAGTGTTTATTATCGACTGATTAATAAGTTACAATTTTTGTAATAAAAAACCTTCCAATTAGTAAATAAATAACACAACAATTTGGAGTTCGTACAGCGTCATTTGGATTTTAAACTTCCATAAGTACTACTGAAAACTTGTAAAGATCAAACTCTTTATGTCAACCCATTAAAAGTAAGGTTAAAAGAACCTAGGGTGGGGCACCCTAGGTCCTGTTAATTTTAGAAAAATCTCTAATCTGCACAACCCACTGTGCACTCTTGCTGGCTTTGACCTCCACTGCCGCAACCCGCAGCACAAGTATTATGTGCTTGAGTAGTTCTCGTAAGACAAGTAGTCCCCTGTCCTGAAGTAGGACCTGTACCACCAGTCAATTGTTTTCTGGTTAAATTTGAAACGACCTTCTTGTTCAATGATAAACCGATTTTCTTTGCTTTTTTCATGGTAAAAATTTTAAAACTAAACTGTAAGTAAATTACTTATAGAATGAAAGAAAAAAGAAAATTAAATGTTTAATTTTTATTAATTAACAGTCTAGAGCAAAGGATGTTAAAACCAAGAAATATTTCGTTGATAAAAGCTCAAAACTCCATTTCGATATACACCGCTTCTTCCCTATTTTTATCTATTCTTTTTTCTAGCCGACTGCATTTATGTATTTGATTTTCGATACCGAAACCACTGGCCTCCCCAAGCGTTGGGATGCCCCCATTACCGATACGGACAACTGGCCACGATGCGTCCAAATCGCATGGCAGTTGCATGACGAATTGGGAAATCTGGTCGAACATCAAGATTATTTGGTTCGCCCTGATGGTTTCAATATTCCATATGAATCGGAACAGGTACATGGTATTTCAACGGGATTGGCGGAACAACAGGGTGAAGCCCTTGAAGTGGTGCTAGAGCGTTTTAATGAGGTGCTTCACAAAGCAAAGTTCGTGGTCGGGCAAAATGTGGGATTCGATGTCAACATTATGGGGTGTGAATTCCATAGGATGTCCATTGAAAACCCGTTGACCGAACTTCCGGTTCTGGATACCTGTACAGAGCATACCGCACAGCTATGTCAAATTCCTGGGGGTCGCGGCGGAAAATTCAAGCTTCCGACCCTTACCGAACTACACCAGTATTTATTCGGAGAACCTTTTGCCGAAGCCCATAATGCCACTGCGGATGTGGAAGCCACCACCCGATGTTTTTTGGAATTGGTTCGAAAAAAACAGTTTTCTTCGAAGGAGCTGGATGTTCAACCAGACTATTTCCAACGTTTTTCAGAAGCCAATCCCAAAGAAATTGAACTCATCGGGTTAACGCACCTGAACCTTAAAAAGGCGTCTGCCGAAATTGCAAAAGCCCTTCAGGACATCAAAGTAGAGGGCATTTCCGAGGCCGAAATCCATGAAAATGCCGCCTCGCTTGCCGAAGCCCCTTTTGTGCACCTGCACAACCATTCCCAGTTTTCGGTACTGCAATCCACCATCAACATAAAGGATTTGGTAAAAGCAGCGGCCAAAGATGGGATGAGCGCCGTGGCATTGACCGATCATGCCAACATGATGGGCGCTTTTCATTTCGTCAAAGAAATCACCGCACACAATAAAAAAGTTCGCGCAGAAAACGCCTCTTTGGTGGAACAAGGGGAAACTTCAGAACAAAATGAAATCAAACCCATTATTGGTTGTGAATTTTATGTTTGTGAAGAACATACCAACAAAAATGTAAAAGACTACGGCTACCAGATTGTGCTGCTGGCCAAAAACAAAAACGGCTACCTCAACCTTTGCAAGATGTCTTCCATCGCGTACACGGATGGTTTTTATTACGTGCCACGTATCGATAAAAACATTATCGAAAAGTATAAAGAAGATGTGATTGCACTTACTGGAAATTTGTATGGGGAGGTCCCGAACAAAATTCTGAATGTTGGGGAAAAACAAGCCGAAGAAGCCCTGCTTTGGTGGAAATCCCAATTTGGAGATGACCTCTACGTTGAAGTCATGCGGCATGGCCAAGAAGATGAAGACCGGGTCAACCAGACTTTGATTCCTCTGGCGCGAAAGCACTCCGTAAAGTTGGTGGCTACAAACAACACATATTATTGCGAACAAAAGGATGCCGAAGCACATGACATCTTGTTATGTGTAAAAGACGGCGAAAAACAATCCACACCCATAGGACGGGGTCGAGGTTATCGCTACGGATTACCCAACCAAGAGTATTTCTTTAAATCCTCCGAAGCGATGAAAGCCCTTTTCAAAGATGTGCCCAAGGCTATTTTGAATATTAGGGAAATCATCGAAAAGGTAGAACCCTTTGAACTGGCCCGTGACGTATTGTTGCCCAAATTTTCCATCCCTGAAAACTTCAGGGTAGCTGAGGATTCAAAGGATGGCGGAAAACGAGGCGAAAATGCCTATCTCCGTCATATTACCTACAAAGGTGCCGAAGCACGTTATGCGACCGTAACGGATGAAATTTCAGAACGTATCGATTTTGAGCTTAAAACCATTGAGAATTCAGGGTATCCCGGATACTTTCTTATTGTGGAAGACTTTATTCGGGAAGCCAGAAACATGGGCGTTTCCGTTGGGCCTGGAAGGGGTTCCGCCGCAGGTTCGGTGGTGGCTTATTGTTTGGGTATTACCAATATTGATCCATTAAAATACGATCTCCTTTTCGAGCGATTTTTGAATCCAGATAGGATATCCATGCCCGATATCGATATTGATTTTGATGATGAAGGTCGTGGCAAGGTCATGGATTATGTGATAGATAAATACGGAGCCAGTCAGGTGGCCCAAATCATCACCTATGGCACCATGGCCGCCAAGTCCTCCATTCGCGATACCGCAAGGGTGCTGGATTTACCTTTGAACGATGCAGACCGTATTGCCAAGTTGATTCCCAATATGGGAAAATTGCACAAAATCTTTGGAATGGAACCTGCTGAGCTCAAGAAAAAATTCCGCTCCGATGAATTGGAAAAGGTCAATGAGCTTTTGAACATTTCTGAAGGGGATGATTTAGAAGGTCAAACCGTGAAAATGGCGCGCGTTCTTGAAGGCTCTTTGCGAAATACAGGAATTCACGCTTGTGGGGTCATCATCACTCCAGATGACATTACCAACTTTGTCCCCGTAGCCACTGCAAAAGATTCAGACCTATACGTGACGCAGTTCGACAATTCCGTTGTGGAAAGTGCAGGGCTACTGAAAATGGATTTCTTAGGACTTAAAACCTTGACCCTAATCAAGGATACGGTCAAAATTGTTAAGGCACGAACTGGAGTAGAATTGGTTCCTGATGATTTTCCATTGGATGATGAAAAGACTTATGAACTTTTTCAACGCGGCGATACCGTAGGGATATTCCAATATGAATCTCCTGGGATGCAAAAGCACATGAAACACCTAAGACCCACGGTGTTTGATGACCTTATTGCCATGAATGCCTTATACCGACCTGGGCCGATGGAGTACATTCCCAGCTTTATTGCCCGGAAACATGGCAAAGAAGAAATCACCTATGACCTTCCAGAAATGGAGGAAAACCTTAAGGAAACCTACGGGATTACGGTATACCAAGAGCAGGTGATGCTTCTCTCCCAAAAATTGGCAGGATTTTCCAAAGGTGATGCTGATGTACTTCGAAAGGCCATGGGGAAAAAGATTTTTGCCGTACTGCAAAAGATGAAGCCCAAGTTTTTGGATGGCGGTGAAAAAAATGGGCATCCTAGAGATGTTTTGGAGAAGATTTGGAAAGATTGGGAAGCTTTTGCCTCCTATGCCTTTAATAAAAGTCACTCCACCTGCTATGCGTTTATCGCGTATCAAACCGCCTACCTAAAGGCCCACTACCCTGCCGAATACATGGCCGCCGTACTTTCCAATAATATGAATGACATCAAACAGGTTACCTTCTTTATGGAAGAATGCAAACGGATGGGCTTGGAAGTATTAGGACCTGATGTGAATGAATCCTATTACAAATTCGCGGTAAACCAAAACAATGCCATCCGTTTTGGAATGGGTGCCATAAAAGGCGTGGGGCGTTCGGCCGTGGAAACCATCGTAGAAAACCGAAAAGAAGATGGCCCGTTCCGCTCCGTTTTCGATTTGGCCAAACGAATAGATCTCAGGTCTGCCAACAAAAAATCCTTTGAAAACCTTGCGCTTGCTGGCGGATTTGATTCCTTTGGTGACACGCATCGCGCCCAGTACTTCCATCATGAAGGCGATAGCATAACCTTTCTGGAGAAAGCCATCAAATACGGTGCAAAATTCCAAGAAAATGAGAATTCTTCCCAAGTAAGTCTCTTTGGAGAGTCAAGCGAGGTTCAAATACCTGAACCCGTAGTTCCTCCCTGTGAAGATTGGGGTACCATGGAAAAACTCCGTCGTGAAAAAGAAGTGGTGGGTATCTATATCTCAGGACATCCGCTTGACGATTTCAAAAAGGAAATCAAGGCGTTTTGCAACAGCTATGTATCCGCTTTTCAAGAATTGGAAAACTATATCAACCGCGAACTTACCGTGGCGGGAGTGATTACCGATGTACAACACCGTATTTCCAAAAATGGAAAAGGTTGGGCAGCCTTTACCTTGGAAGACTACACGGATTCGTATGAGTTTCGAATCTTTGGAGAGGAGTATTTAAAGTTCCGACATTTTTTGATGATCAATTCATTTATCCATGTCAAAGCATATGTAAAAGAAGGATGGGTAAATCGGGAGACTGGTAAAAAGGGTGACCCTAGGATACAGTTCAATGATTTCAAACAGTTGCAGGATGTTATGGATGCCTATGCGAAGAAATTGACCATCAAACTGGACATTTCTCGTCTGCAAGAAAAACGTATCCAAACCCTAAAACAAACCTTGAAATCCCATAAAGGAGACCATCCATTGAATTTTGTAGTATATGAGATGCAAGATGAAATAAAACTGAATCTATCCAGTCGAAAGCAAAAAGTAAAAATCGATAGCGAACTCTTGAACATTTTGGAAGAACAAAAAATTCACTACAAACTCAATTAAACGGCACTTTGCGTGACTTTGCATCGAGCATTTTCTTTAAAAAAAATTGTTGGCGGTGCGCTATTGCTTCTTATCTACTTTGTGACGTATCAATGCAAGAATCCCAACGTAGCTTCGGATTATTACGACATGGAACCTATAGCCATCCATAAAAATGGCCAGGCCTTTGCGGGCTCTACTTCCTGTATTCCGTGCCATTCCTACATTTATGAAACACATCTAAAAACAGCTCATTTCAATACATCGACCTTAGCTGACTCCACAACCATAAAAGGAAGTTTTGAAATAAGCAGAAGCACCCACGTGCTGAACAACCGTGTTCAATTCACGATGATGGAAACGGATTCGGGATTTTATCAGAAAGCGAACTTTATCCATAACCAACTGGAACTCTTCAATCTGAAAATGGATGTGGTCATTGGCTCTGGCACAAAAGGACAATCCTATTTGAATTGGCAGGGTGATGCACTTTTTCAGATACAAACTTCGTACTTCACGCCTACGGATAGTTGGACTCGAAGTCCAGGATTAAAAGAAATCCGTTCCCCAAGACCCGTTGTGGCCAGATGCATTGAATGTCATGCCACCTATGCGAAAAATACCAACCTTGATGGATTTGGAAATCAATTTGACCAAAGTCAAATGATCTATGGAATTGATTGCGAACGTTGTCATGGGCCATCTGCCGAGCACGTAAACCATCATCACAATAATCCCAACCACAAGGCCTCAAAATATATGACAAAATTCCCGTCACTTTCCAGACAGCAGCGTTTGGATGCTTGTGCCCTTTGTCATTCAGGGGGAAGAAAACCTATTCAACCTCCATTTAGCTTTTTGGTTGGAGATAACCTTATCGAATTTTCAACCCCTGAAATTAATAGTTCTGATATTCCTTTGGACGTACATGGAAACCAATACGAATTATTGACCCGGAGCAGCTGTTTCAAGAGCAGTGCCACGATGGACTGTATTACCTGCCACAATCCTCATAAAAATGAAAGAGGTAACACAGAGGTATTCAACCAAAAGTGTATTTCATGCCACACTTCACCAAAAGTTACTTGTACAGCTGAAGCGATGACTAGAAACGCAAAAATGAACAACTGTATTTCTTGTCATATGCCATTATTTCCTTCATCAACCATGGTTATGCAGTTGGATAGCATCAAAACCGCCGTAGAAGTGCGTACTCATTTGATAGACATATACCCTTAATAATCAAATGATAACCCATAGAACCAAACAATAGAGCCATAGGTAAAAGGAATACTATCCAAGTAAGGAATGTGACCTTTAATTGACTAAATTTGCGAATATTAAATACAGAGCAATGGCACTAGAAATAACAGATTCAACTTTTGAAGACGTCGTATTAAAAAGTGATAAACCCGTAGTCGTAGATTTTTGGGCGGCATGGTGTGGTCCTTGTCGAATGGTGGGACCAATCATTGACGAGGTCAGCAGCGAATATGAAGGTAAAGCGGTTGTAGGCAAGGTCGATGTAGACGCGAACCAACAATTTGCAGCAAAATATGGGGTGCGAAATATCCCCACCGTATTGGTTTTCAAAAATGGAGAGATTGTGAACCGCCAAGTGGGCGTATCTCCCAAAAAAGCATACACCGACGCTATCGAGGCGGTGCTGTAAAAAGAAAATTAATTCATCTTATAAAAGGTTTGGCATACGCCAGACCTTTTTTGTTTTATATTGGGGTATGGATGTACGTTCCGCCCTTTCTCAGGCTTCCCTTTTCAAAAATCTTGAACTGCTTGCGCACCAAATCGTAGAAGGTTTCATAAGCGGCATCCATAAAAGTCCATTCCACGGGTTTTCAGCGGAGTTTGCAGAGCATAAGATTTACAATCCTGGTGAAAGCACCAAACATATGGATTGGAAACTCTTCGCCAAAACAGATAAACTTTTCACCAAACGCTATGAAGATGAGACCAACCTAAGATGCCACATGATTTTGGATAACTCCTCTTCCATGTATTATCCAGAAGTCGCACAACCTAGTCTGAACAGGTTGAATAAAATCAGTTTTGGCGTATTGGGCATTGCCACTTTGATGCAATTGCTTAAAAAACAACGTGATGCCGTCGGCTTGAGCATCTACTCGGATACCTACACCTTTCATGCCACCGAGAAAAGCAGTGAACGCCATTTTCAGATGCTGTATTCCAAATTGAACAGCGTGGTGCGCGAACCCTCGAAAAACAGGGGTACCAAAACCTACACCTATTTGCACCAGATTGCAGAAAAAATGCATCGAAGAAGTTTGTTGTTCGTTTTCACGGATATGTTTCAGACCGATACGGATTTGGAAAATCTTTTTGAGGCGCTGAAACATTTGAAATACAACAAGCATTCAGTAGTACTCTTTCATTTATTGGATGCCAAACACGAATTGGAGTTTGATTTTGAAAATACTCCGAAGCGATTCTTGGATGTAGAAACCGGGAAACACATTGACCTATATGCCGACAGTGTAAAAGAAGATTACCGTTCGGCCGTTGAATCGTATTGCAACGAGCTCAAGCTAAGATGCGCTCAGTATAAAATACGGTACAACCAAGTGGACGTTAATGCTGACTTTTCTCAAGTGTTGAACACCTTTATGATAGAGCGGCAAAAATTTGGCTGAGTTCATTTTGCTTTTTTGACAAAATGTTTTGTTCAAGTCCTTCAAGAATGTATATTTGCACTCGCTTTAAAAAAGCATGAACAAGATTTGAATCCCGCTGTTGTGGGGGTCCGCCAAAGGCAGATAAAATCATTGGTCTGGTAGTTCAGTTGGTTAGAATACCTGCCTGTCACGCAGGGGGTCGCGGGTTCGAGTCCCGTCCGTTCCGCATTAGTTAAAGTTAAAGAGTTATATGAAAATATAGCTCTTTTTTTGTGCTGGTTTGAATGTTTCAACACTTACAATAACTTTAACTACAACGAGTTTTTTTATCCTTTCTTACAAAAGAG
>JBCCKH010000004.1:0-226879 GCA_039027495.1 Bacteroidota bacterium | reverse complement strand
TCTGGTGTCTGGTGTCTGGTGTCTGGTGTCTGGTGTCTGGTGTCTGGTGTCTGGTGTCTGGTGTCTGGTGTCTGGTGTCTGGTGTCTGGTGTCTGGTGTCTGGTGTATAAACAAAAAAACCGCAAATCTTTAAAAATCTGCGGTTTTCTGTTTTGGTTTATTAAAGTATTATGGACATACCGTAGGGTCTGAACCCTCATCGTCGATAATCCACCCTCTACCCAACAAATTGCTTCTTGCCATATTGGCGGAACATAAATATTTTATTCCCGTGGCGCCTAATGTGATATCCCCAGGGATATCTCCTTGATCATCCCATCCAATTAAGGTATTTGAATAATTCTCCGAAGACATAGCAGAATCGCTAAACATATTAATCATACTTACAACGCTTGAAATATCCCAGCCTCCTAAGTTTCGGTCAAATACAGTATTCCCGGCGAACATGTTTGTAAAAAAGTTAACCTTAGATACATCCCAACCGCTGATGTCTTGGTTAAAGGAACTATTCTCATTATCTGCAAGATTCCCAAACATTCCGACCATATTCGTCACGTTTTGGGTTTTCCAACCCCCAATATCTTGATTAAAAGCATGTGCGTTTAGGAACATAAGGCTCATAATGACAACGTTCTCGGTATCCCAATCCCCTATCGCACCATTAAATAAGACTGCTCCAGAGAACATGCTGGCCAATGATTCCACATTGCTTAAATTAGGGGAATCTTGAGCGTTATATTCGGATAAATTTGAGCAGTCTTTAAAGGCCTCTTCAAAACTTTCCCACGCGATAGCACCCCATTGTTCAATACCTATTAAGGCCTTTTGCGAACTACTAAGGTCCTCGTTATCCATTTCGTACATTTTTATCGCTGGAAATGCCCCTTTGATGGCAATGGTATAAGTGTCTTCGGTTGCATAGACGTGTGATGGGTTTTCAGCCAAATCCACAAAGGTTTCTTCATCAGAACCATCCCCCCAATCAATAGTGAAATTGTAATCGAATGTGCTATCAGTACCAATGACCAACTCGAACCCGTCTGCAGGGGTTTTCCAAGTGGTGATAAACGATTCTGGGTCTTCAAAAAGGTTTTCAATGACATTGTTTACGGTAATCTTGATGTCAGCAGAGGCATCTTTATCTCCATCAGAAACGCTAACGGAGATATTGTGTTCCGTGGTTGTTTCGTAATCCAATGAAGCGCCAGATTCCAAACTAAGCTTTCCATCATCCGATATTTTGAAAAGGTTATCAGAATTTGATATGATTTCAAAGGTCAAATCATCACCATCAGAATCCACAGCGGTTACTTCGGCAAAAACCACACCGTCCGAAACATCTTCAAAAACGGAATAGGTTTGTGAAACGATTTGAGGAGCCGCGTTTTCCAGTTCTGGATTTGGGGTAACCGTTGCGCCGCCATCATCGCTACTACAGGAGTACATTAAAACTCCAGCAAGAATTATAAAAAAAAGTGTTTTGAATTTCATTTTATCAATATTTAAGTTGTTCGTCCTAAGTGCTGTTCCTGTTTGCATTCCGATGCAGTCATACGGATGACCATTCAAGAAAACTGCAGAAATTTCAATGGAGGCATTGTTACGAGACGTCTATTTTGCCTTAGGAAGAAATATTTATGAATTGTTTTTATTTTTATGTTGTTGAGAAAGGGCTATTGGAATACTTCAAAAACGTACACCCGCTCTTCACGTTCCACGTCCTCGCCTTTTCTTCCAAACTGCACGTCGCGATAGTCGTCATACCCAGAAAAAACATCAATATCTTCTAAGCGCAAAACAATACTGGCATTCTTAAAGACGATGTCTGTAGCATTGAAGATTTCTCCCGTAGCTGTCACTACTTCCGTAGGAATAGGTGGGAAAGACACCTTGTCATCAGCGGAATAACTGTTCCAAACAAAGTTGAAGTCATCACTGGCGGCAATTTGGCTTGTCATGCTCAAGAAATCGAAATCATCAGTGGCCGTAGCGGTCACATCCAATTGGGACATTGTTCTGTTTGTCGTCATGAGCGTTACATCCATTTTTTTCATGGAGGTTAGAATGGCGTTGTACGCTTCATGCACATATGTTTTATTGTTTGCCTGTAACCGGGCGTTGGTGTAATAATGGTCGAAAACCTCGTCTTCCTCATTGGGTACATGGAAATTGGCCTCAAAAGGCGCTCCATTTAATGCCAGATTCAGACGGTAAACCGCAGTAGAAGGAGAAAAACGTCCAGAGCTGGTATGCCCTTGCACCAATAAACTTGCCGTACTGTTTAAGTCATCATCTATAAAGGTATAAGCTTCCATTGCAGTGTTCATCTGATCCAAAAGCAAGTCGTGATTGTTAACGCTAAAAGGAGATGCTAGGTAGGACCCTTCTCCATTGGATTGTAAATACACATAACCGATATCAAATTTTTCATAGACGGTGAAAGAGCGTTCTGCTCCTTCATTGATGGGATTGGTGTTCCCACCTGAAAAAATCATGGCGTAGTCGTGCTCAGGAACATTGTTAAAGGTGACATTGGCCGACCCTAGTTCATTTCCAAAATCGATTTCTGTAGAAGGTTGAGGGCTAAAACTTCCTGGCGTAACCCCATGATAGGTCGTGATTTCACCTTCATTCATATCGCCTTTGACATATTGTAAAAAGTGTACATCAAAGGTTTCCCCATCAAAATCATCGGGTCGTTGTACCGCCTCTTTAAAAGAACTGCCGGTCACTTGAGCGATGTAAAGAATCTCCTTGTCCGGAGCCGGACTGGTAATATAAGTGTAATTCAAGGTACTGGCGTCACCACTAAAGTATCCTTCGTAGGTATCATAGTCCAGCAAAACATTGTAAACGTTTACGCTAATCGCTTCAGTCACGGCAGCTCCTTCGTCATCGGTAACCGTGGCTTTTAATTCAACACTGCCATCTTCAACGGTCTTGGTGTCCCAGTCGAACGTATACGGGGCCGCGGTGGCTTCTCCTTCTTTTACCCCATTTACAAAAAACTCGACCTTGGCCACTTCTCCATCGCTATCCGAAGCATTGAGCTCTACCGATATAGTGTTCCAAACGTTGGCGCCACCCACGGGAGCATTCGCTGGGTTGGTAAAGGAAACCGTTGGATTTTGATTTTCCGGTTCAGGAGTCGGTGTGGTCCCTCCATTATCATCGCTGCTGCAAGACAGAATCGTCAATGAAATGAAGGCTGTAAAAAAAATGTTTTTTAATTCCATTGTATAACTTTTATAGGTTTATGGCCGCGATATTAGCATCTCACGGTTTCATAAATGGTGCTGAATTGATGGATGACCCTTTTGAATTGACGGATGCTGGTTTTGAAATAATCATGATACCTTGCTTTGACCGTTCAACCCCAGAATTTGGGCATATGGCCATAACTCTGGGTATTTCATGTATTTGGAATGAATTTTGGACGTTCTTTGATAACCACAACCACTCGTTTTATGAAGAACACGCTGTTTTCTTTCCTTCTATTCGTTGTGCTCGGGGTGTGTGCCCAAACCGATTATGGCATCACAACTCCAGATTATAGAGGTTATGAATATCAGACCCATTGCGGACCTCTGGAGACGGTCTTCAACAACACTAGAAAAGAAATAAGCTTTGGGGTACGGCAAGATGCTAAAATGAACCTATACTTTCAGTTCAACGACAAGTCTTGGTTTAAAACCCTATTTGAAAACCCGAAAGATGGGCTTGCTATCAACGTGGTCACCAAGGATATTTTTGATTGTGGTTCGGAAGCCATTCCCATAAATACCCGGGGTGAAGTTCTAAAACCGGTGTATCGCAATCACTTATACCAAGGCGTTAAAGAAATCCAGTCGGGGTATTATCATGTGTTCGTAGGCAAATTGCCGGCCAAATATTACCGTAAGGAACTGGAGTTCAATGTGCTTTTTTTACGGGAAAACTACAACTGTAGGTATCAAACCTTCTACAACCTGAATTCCTACAATTACGATTTGTTGGACATGGGTTTGTACTTGGATTCCATTTCATATGACAATGAGTTCGCTTCCATTGCATCTGGAGATTTTGAAATGAAATACAAAACCTTGCGCTTCAAGGTGCCTTTTGAAAAGAACAAATCATCTTTTGCCCCTGCTGACATAAAACCCCTTTATGATTTGCTACGACTTACGGATTTCAGCATTAAAAAAATAGAAATACAAGCCTATTCGTCCGTTGAAGGTAGCAAAGCTGCCAATACGGCACTTCAAGAAAAAAGAGCACAAAGTATTGTAACCGCATTGCAATCTTTTCAAAAACCCAATATCGAAACCCAAATTGCCTCCGCAGAAAACTGGGTTGAATTTCTCAATGATATCCAGGAAACCGAATACGCTTATCTGGCCGATTTACCCAAAAGAGAGGTCAAACAGGAACTGGTAGGCGAATTGGTGATGGCGATGGAGCCGTATTTGAATCAACATCGAAAGGCATTGATTACCCTTTACCTACAACGAAAAGACGAATACGATGCGTTGACCAAGAATCAACTGGTAGAAACATTCAACACCTCCATCGTTGATGATAGGTTATCTGAAGCGGAAAAATTGCAGAATTCTTTGTTCAACCGAATCAGGGCCAAAGAAGTAGACCCGGAAGTGCTCCATGAACTTAAAATTCCAAAACAGAAAAAGTACATCGACTTTTTTAATGCGAATTCCGCTTTTCGCTATCGACAAAGTGCCAACGAGTTGCTCACAACGTATTACGACTTTCAAGAGTTGAATCAATTGTATCCTGAAAACAAAAAGGTAGCCTACAACATGCTGGCATTGAAGCTAAGGATGAACCATTCCTTTAAATCAATTCCGGAAGAAGAGAACCTCATCGAAAAAATCCGTTCACTGGAAAAGATGGGTATCAACAAGGGTTTGGTACTGCGAATGTTGGTCAACTACCATATCACAAAGTCTGAATTGCTCATGAAGCAAGGGAAGTATGATGAAAAGGACAAAGCCGTACGTTTTATTTTGGACACCTACGATGCCATTTCCCTAAGTGATTTGGATTATTTGAGTTTGGCCCAATTCTTAACGTATTACTACGATCGCGAAAGTGCGGTGGAACTTTTGACCAACAAAGTAAAAGACATCGATATTGATAAACGTTTGTTGTTTTATTACTTGAACCTCACCTTAATCGATGACGAACTGACCCAAAATTCCCAATACAGAACCATTATGCTTAACGCGGTCAATTTGGACCAATCGCGATTTTGCAAAATCTTTGATTCCTCTATCAAAGGCGGAGTGACCTTTCAGTTATTGGACAATGCCTTCTTGAAAAAAACCTACTGCGAAAACTGTACCGAATAGCTAAACCTTTTTTAGAAAATCTTCCTCGGAGATAATAGGAACACCCAGCGTTTCTGCCTTGGTTTTTTTACTCGGTCCCATATTGGCACCGGCAACCAAAAAACTGGTTTTCGAAGAAATGGACGAACCTACCTTACCGCCATTGTCTTCTATCATCTTTTTGAGGTCGTTTCGGCTGATGGTTTCAAATACTCCAGAAACTACAAAAGTCTGCCCTTTCAGCTTATCGGTCTGGCCTTCAAGCTGTTCTTCTGAAAGGGAAAATTGCAAACCATATGACTTCAATCGCGCTACGGTTTCAATATTTTTGGGTTCGCCGAAAAATTGAACTACACTCTCTGCGATACGTTGTCCAATTTCATCAACGGCCACAAGTTCATCTTCCGAAGCCTGTTGTAAGGCATCAATATTTTTATAGGCTTTGGCCAACTTTTTGGCAACGGTTTCTCCCACGTACCGAATTCCTAACGCAAACAAAACCCGTTCAAAAGGTATGGCCTTGGATACCGCCACCCCGTTCACCAAATTCTCAGCCGACTTTTCCGCCATTCGTTCTAGGGGTATAACTTGCTCCTTGGTAAGGGTATACAAATCGGCATAGTTGTTAATGAGGCCTTCCTTAAACAACAGTTCCACCGTTTCGCTGCCCATCCCCTCAATATCCATGGCTTTTCGTGAAATAAAATGTTGGATTCGCCCTGTGATTTGCGGAGGACAACCGTTTTCATTGGGACAAAAATGTTGGGCTTCCCCTTCTTTTCGCACCAACCGGGTCTGGCACTCTGGGCAATGGGTGGCATATTGGGTTGGCATTAAGCGTAGTGGCCTTCTCGTGAAATCCACCGCAATGATTTTCGGAATGATTTCTCCTCCCTTTTCCACAAAAACCGCATCCCCTTCGCGCACATCCAATTTTTCAATCTGGTCCGCATTATGCAGGGAAGCCCGTTTTACGGTGGTCCCCGCCAATAAAACGGGTTCTAGATTCGCTACCGGAGTGATAGCCCCCGTTCTTCCAACTTGATAGGTGATTTTATGTAAGGTGGTAGATACCTGCTCCGCTTTGAATTTATAGGCCATGGCCCAACGGGGTGCCTTGGAGGTATACCCCAACTCATCTTGATACCGAAGCGTATTGACTTTGACCACTACACCATCGGTTTCATAGGGTAAATCGTGGCGATGCACATCCCAATACGACACGAATTCCAAGACCTCATCAATACTTTTACATAGTTTGGCTACGGTTGGTACTTTGAAACCCCATTCCCGGGCCTTATCCAAAGCATCAATCTGTGAGTTTACCCCAAGGTTCTCGCCAGCTAAATTATACAGCAAGCATTCCAGTGGACGTTTGGCGACCAATGCACTGTCTTGCAGTTTTAAACTCCCCGAAGCCGTATTTCGAGGATTCATGTAAGCCTCCTCACCATTTGCAAGTCGTTCTTTATTCATCTCGGCAAAACCTTCCAAGGTTAAAATGATTTCTCCTCGAATGTCAAACTTTGGTGGATAATCTCCTTTCAATTGCAAAGGCACCGTTCGGATGGTTTTAATGTTGGTGGTCACATCATCGCCTTGAAAGCCATCGCCGCGCGTAACGGCACGCACCAAAACCCCTTCTTCGTAGGTCAAACTGATGGACGCCCCATCATATTTTAACTCGCATGTATACTCGACCGGAACATCGCCCAAAATGCGTTGGATGCGTTTCTCCCAGTCTTCCAAATCTTCTTTGGAATAGGAATTGTCCAACGAATACATGCGATGTTCATGTTGAACAGTATCAAAGTTTTTGGTTACCTCCCCTCCCACACGCAAGGTCGGCGAAGTTGGGTCGTGGAATTCGGGATGCGCTTCTTCCAAGGCTTGGAGCTCCTTGAGCTTCATATCAAACTCATAGTCCGAGATGGTCGGACGGTCCAAGATGTAGTAGTTGTGGTTGTGCTCTCGGAGTTCTTCCCGCAAAGCGTTGATTTGTTGTTTACTATCCATTTATAAAATTGACTATCCCGCCCAAGTTGCTTTGAGCATTCGGAAATTACCAAAAATATCTTTTCGTATTTCAATTTCAGAAAAACCATCTTCTTCCATCAAGGCCCTCATCTCGTTGGATAAATATTGATTGATTTCATAAAAAAGCATCCCACCAGAGGTCAAATGTCTTTTGGCCAACTGGTTAATCTTTTTATAAAACAGCAACGGATTTTCATCAGGTACATAAAGCGCCTGTTGCGGCTCAAATTCCGTAACATTTTGCTTCATTTCTTTTTGCTCCAACAAACGGACATACGGCGGGTTGGATACCATAACATTGAAAGTTCCATCTATTTGCAAACTTATGTCCAAAACATCTGCTCTTTGAAAAGACACTTCCACTTGATGTGATTTAGCGTTTTCCTGCGCTACCAGAAGGGCTTCTTCTGAGACATCCAATGCACTCAGTTGCGCTTTTGGTAGGTTTTTCGCCAAAGAAATGGCAATACATCCACTTCCTGTGCCTATATCCAATATCTTGATGGTTTCTCTCGTATCCTTGTTCACCTCTTCTACTATCCATCGCACCAATTCCTCGGTTTCTGGCCGTGGAATAAGCACAGAAGCATTCACTGCAAAGGACAATCCCATAAATTCTGAAACCCCCAAAATGTATTGGATAGGTTCATTGGTTTTCAGTTTGGCCAAAGTTTCAAAAAGTGGCATTTCTTCCGTTTTGGTGAGCGTGTATTCTGGTTGCAAGGCCAAAACAAAGCGCGGTAATTGAAGAAAGTGTTCTATGGCCAAAAAAAAGAAACTATTGATTTCTTCCTCGGGATATAAGGGCGATAATTCGTTTTGAAAAAGGGCTTTGACTTCTTTTAATTGCACTTCAAAACCGTTTTATCATCCATACCGGGCAAGAAAAATGACCTGTAGCGCCCATTCGTTCTTCCAAGTACTCAAAACCATTTTTCTGATACAATTTTTGGGCGGCTATCATATTCGGCATGGTTTCCAAATAACAGGCTTCAAAACCAAATGCCTTTGCGGCATCCAAACATTTCTGAATCATTTTGGCACCAATCCCTTTACCACGAGCATCCTTAAGGAAATACATTTTCTGCAGCTCACAAACCTTTCCATCGGCATGTTCTAAAGGACCAATACCTGCACAACCAATTATTGCACCATTGGCTTCCACTACAAAATATTTATGGTTTTCCTTTTGATAGGCGGTATACATATCGTTTAGGGCTTCATCGTGATAGGCAGAGCCCTCTATGGGTACTTCCATTTCAACAATGACTTGGCGCACTAAGGCTGTAACAGCGTGGTTATCTTCAGGAGTGATTTCTCGTATGCGATAAGGCTCCATAGTGAGATGTAATGTCCTATTTTTGTCGAGTGAATATACAGGAAAAATACATCCGCCGTTGTATTGAAATTGCAAAAAATGGTATTGGGCCAGCAGCTCCAAATCCATCCGTAGGTTGCGTCATTGTTTATGACGACAAAATCATTGGAGAAGGCTATACCGGTCCTTATGGTGGACCGCATGCAGAGGTAAACGCCATTGCTTCGGTGAAGGACAAAACCCAGCTGGCTAAAGCACAAATATACGTGACGCTTGAACCCTGTTCGCATTATGGAAAGACCCCACCCTGCGCCGACCTGATTACCAGTCATGGGATTCCTGAGGCATACATTGGTTTAAAAGACCCGCACGAAAAAGTTGCCGGTCGGGGGATTAAAAAGTTGGAAGCTGCTGGATGTAAGGTTACTTCTGGAATTTTGGAAAAGGAGTGCCGTGAACTACACAAACGTTTTTTGACCTTTCATGAAAAGAAACGTCCATACATCATCTTGAAATGGGCACAAAGTAAAGATGGTTTCATCGCACCCCTTCAAAATAAAAGAAGTTCTGAAGCTGAACCCCATTGGATTTCCCATCCGCATAGCAGACAGCGTGTACATCAATGGCGAAACGAAGAACAGGCCATTTTGGTGGGTACGCAAACGGTTTTGGCAGATAATCCCAAGTTGAATACGCGCTTATGGGACGGAAAAGACCCCATCCGAATTTTCTTGGACCGAACTGGACGGGTAAATCCAGATTCACATATTTTGGATGGAAGCCAACCCACGCTGGTTTTTACCGAAAATGCCAGCGATACCTACAAAGAGACTCCTTCAGAAACCATTAAAATTGATTTTTCCACTAACCTTGTTGCACAAATTTGTGAAGCCTTGCATGCTAGGAATGTTTCCAGTGTAATGGTTGAAGGGGGCTTACAAACCCTCCAAACGTTTATTGATGCCAACCTTTGGGATGAAGCACGGGTTTTCACCGGAACCCAAAATCTTGGGGAAGGTATTCCGGCCCCGACATTGAAGGGCGTAAAATCCTCTACTGAGAAAATTCATAATGATACTCTAGATTATATCCTTCCTTATGATTCGTAATCTTATTTTAGATTTTGGTGATGTTTTCATCAATTTAGACAAACCCGCTACCGCTCGAGCTATGATGCCGTACGGATTTACCGGTATTGATGCAGCGTTACAAGATGTTTTCAATGCTTACGAAAAAGGAACCATTTCTTCTGAAGCCTTTTTGGATAGTACGCAACGAAGGTTTCCAAAAGCGAGTCGTACTGATTTAATCACCGCCTGGAATGCCATTCTGTTGGATTTTCCAGACGCCCGGCTGGAATTTTTGGAACAGTTAGCGGCAGAGGAACACTATCGATTGTTTTTATTGAGCAACACGAATGAAATCCATATTGACCATGTTAAGGAAGTAATGGGGCAAGAAAAATTCAATCGCTTCCGAAGCGCGTTCGAAGTGTTTTATTTGTCATACGAGATGGGCATGCGCAAACCGGATTCCGAAATCTTTCAGTTCGTTTTGGACCAAAATCAGCTCCAATCTGAGGAAACCCTATTCGTGGATGATACCTTGGAAAACATTACTTCCGCAAAGCACCTAGGTATTCAAACCTGGCATCTACAAGTGGGTCAAGAGGACTTCCTCGAACTCAAATCCCATTTGTAAGATGTTGTACTTGCTCATAAGCATTTTGTGCTCCACCTTGATTTTTGCAATCTTCAAGGGATTTGACCTTTTGAAAGTGCATACTTTGTATGCTATTATAGTCAACTATCTTATTGCCTTTTGTACGGGCTTAGTTTTGTATGGTGCGTTCCCATCCGTTTCATTAGTTTATGAGACCTCCTGGTTTTGGGGCACTGTGGCCCTCGGTGTTTTTTTTATTCTCATCTTTAATCTCATGGCTAAAACTTCTCAGGTTGCTGGGGTTTCCGTAGCCTCCGTAGCGACCAAAATGTCGTTGGCTATTCCCGTTTTGATTGGGGTGATTTGGTACAAGGAGTCTTTGAGTGGTTTACAGGTTTTAGGGATTCTATTAGCATTACTTTCCGTATACCTCGCTTCCGTAAAAGATGACATGACCCAAGGCATTGGTAAAAGTCTCTTGTTGCCGGCAATGGTTTTTTTGGGTTCTGGCATAATTGATTCCAGTATGAAGTACTTTGAAGAATTTCATCTCACATCAAATGAAGTACCCTTGTTTTCCGCGTTGATTTTTGGATTTGCAGCACTCACCGGTTTGCTCTTTATTGGTTTTACCTTTTCAAAACGTCCAAAATTCCAAATCAAAGATTTGGTTGGTGGCATCGTACTTGGTATTCCCAATTATTTTTCCATTTATTTCTTAATACGGGCACTGGAAAATAAAGCGTTCGGCAGCGCCTCTATTTTCACCATGAACAATGTGGGTATCGTGGTGTGCTCTACCCTATTGGGTATTTTGTTTTTTAAAGAACGGCTCAGTCAAAAAAACTGGTTGGGTATTGGAATTGCCATTTCGAGTATCGTATTAGTTGCCCTGTTTTGAGTCAAACTCCTTCGGAAACATATCAAACCTTAGAACGACCTTTAGGGCCAGTATTGCTGAAAGTGCGAAAGAGCAAGTTTTTGGGATATGCCTTTCCCGTACAATCACTAGAGGAAGTAAAAGTTCATTTAGAAGGATTAAGAGAAGAACATGACTCTGCAAATCATGTATGCTATGCTTGGCAACTGGGCACAGCATCCCCGCAGTTTCGCGCGAATGATGATGGAGAACCCAATCATTCCGCTGGCACACCCATACACGGTCAAATTCGGTCTTTTGAGATTACTAATGTTTTAGTGGCAGTGGTTCGGTACTTTGGCGGTACCAAATTGGGGGTTGGTGGTTTAAAACAAGCTTATCGCGATTCTGCGAAAGCGGTATTGGAAACAGCGAACATCATTCCTCTTACAGAAACAAAAAAGATGGTGATTGTTTTTCAGTACGCACAAATGAATCTGGTCATGCGGGTCATAAAGCAATTGCAGTTGAAAATCATTACACAAACGATGGAAACCCAATGTTCCATCCAATTGGAAATAGAAAAGTCACTATGGGAGGAGGCACGCACCGCTTTTCAAAAAATATACGGAATACATATTAAGGTGGACTAAATCCTATTCTTCTAGTTTGGAAAGAATGTATTCAGGGCATCGGATAGGCCGCTTGTTTTTTTTATCCATAAAAGCGAGTACCGTATTGGCTTCAACCAAAACCACATCGGCTTCATTCCGTATGGTGTAATCAAATTCAATTTTAACCGATGGTGTTTTGACCAAACGGGTCTCCACAGTCAGTAAATCATCATACAAAGCAGACTGCTTGAAATTCATTTGTAAGGAAATTACAGGCAACATGATGCCATTTTCCTCCATGCTTCGATAGGTAATCCCCAAAGCCCTTAACCATTCTACCCTACCCATCTCCAAATACTGGGCATAGTTCCCATGATACACCACGCCCATCTGGTCCGTTTCCCCATATCGCACTCGGAAAGAAAATGAATTTGCCATTATGATTTTAAATGAAAAATGATATATTTAAAGGCTTGGTTAACATGAAGGAAACATGCGAAAAAAAAACAATACTTTCAACTGGGAATTCATTTTTTTTTTAAAAGATTTGTTTACATATTTGTCGCATCCGAAGGGATAATCACAAACCTTGATTCCCCGCATCAAAAGGCGTTATAGCTAACCAACAAACAAGGAAAAACTTTTATGAGTGTTACTGCAAATTCCGTATGGAACAACTGTTTGGCTTTTATCCAGGATAATATCCAACCGCAGGCATTCAAGACTTGGTTTGAACCTATAAAGCCTATCAAGTTAACCGACAATGCATTGAGCATTCAGGTTCCCAGTAAATTTTTCTACGAATGGTTGGAAGAACATTACGTGAAATTGCTCAAGGTTGCCTTAACCAAAGAACTCGGTAAAAACGCCAAACTTATTTACATCATCAAGATGGAAAACAAGTATGGGAACAAGGAGCCCTTTACCGAGCAAATTCCAAGTTCGAACCGAACTGCCATGGCACCTCAAGAATTGGATGTGCCCATTACCTCTAAAAGTCCCGAACTGAAAAATCCTTTTGTGATTCCAGGTATTCGAAATATCAAGATTGAATCACAACTCAATCCAAGCTACAATTTTGAAAATTTCTTGGAAGGGGATTCCAATCGTTTGGCACGTTCGGCCGGTATGGCTGTTGCGAACAAACCGGGAGGGACTTCTTTTAACCCTTTGCTTGTTTTTGGAGGGGTTGGTTTGGGAAAAACCCATTTGGCCCATGCCATTGGCGTTGAAATCAAAGACAAGTATCCGGAAAAGACCGTATTATACATTTCTGCCGAAAAATTTACCCAGCAGTATATTGAATCGGTGAAGAAGAATACCCGAAACGATTTCATCCATTTTTACCAACTGATTGATGTTCTTATTATAGATGATGTTCAATTCCTTTCAGGTAAATCAGGGACTCAAGATGTTTTCTTCCATATTTTCAATCATTTACACCAAAATGGCAAACAAGTTATTCTGACTTCGGATAAAGCCCCGGTTGATATGCAGGATATTGAACAGCGTTTGCTTTCAAGATTCAAATGGGGACTTTCCGCAGAATTGCAAAGTCCGGATTATGAGACCAGGGTATCCATATTAAAGAATAAATTATACCGCGACGGGGTAGAAATGCCTGAAGAGATCATTGACCACGTTGCCAAAAATATCAAAACCAATATTAGGGAGTTGGAAGGTGCCATCATTTCCTTGATTGCCCAATCCTCGTTCAACAAACGTGAGGTTACCTTGGAACTGGCCCAACAAGTGGTGGAGAAGTTTGTCAAAAACACCAAACGGGAAGTTTCTATCGACTATATTCAAAAAGTGGTTTCCGATTACTTTGAAATGGATGTAGCCACCTTACAGTCCAAAACAAGGAAGCGCCATATTGTTCAGGCACGCCAATTGGCCATGTTCTTTGCCAAAAAGTTCACAAAAGCCTCTTTGGCCAGTATTGGTTCACAAATTGGAAAGCGCGACCATGCTACGGTGCTTCACGCTTGCAAAACGGTTGATAATCTTGCCGAAACCGACAAACAATTCAGGAAGTACATTGAGGATTTGAACAAGAAATTCTCTTAATTCCCCTTTATTTATGAAAACCAAGGTGTTGATGGTCTGCTTGGGTAATATCTGCAGGTCACCCTTGGCAGAAGGTATTCTTGCCTCAAAAGTTGACAGCAACTTGGTCCTTGTGGATTCTGCAGGAACTGCCGGATATCATATCGGAAATCCCCCAGACCCCCGCTCTATTGCCGTTGCACACAAAAATGGTATTGATATCTCCCAGCAACGTTGTCGAAAGTTCTCTGTAACCGATTTTGAGGATTTTGACTTTATTTACGCCATGGACGAATCCAACTATGACAATATTGTGGCTTTGGCACGAAACGAAACGGATAGAGATAAAGTGCAATTGCTCATGGAAATGGCTGACAATGGTCTTTCTGAGGTTCCTGACCCCTATTACGGCGGGGAAGATGGTTTTGAGCATGTTTTTGATATGATTGAATTGGCTTGTACCCCTATCGCCCAAAATCTAAACCAACATGGAAGAGGATAAACCTAAATTAGTGGCTGGAAAAGTGTATTTGATTCCCGTTACCTTGGGAGATAATGCGCCTTTGGAAGTGCTTCCCATATCCATCAAAAGAACGGTAGAGAACATTGACCACTATGTTGTGGAGAATGAAAAAACCGCAAGGCGTTTTATCAAGCGCATCAGCCCTAGCAAACCACAGCCCAGCCTAAACATTCAAACACTGAACAAGTATACCGACGAAGCATTGCTACCTAGTTTTTTAGACCCTTGCATTCATGGACTTGATGTGGGTGTACTTTCTGAAGCTGGATGCCCTGCCATCGCAGACCCCGGCGCGGCTATTGTGCGCGTTGCGCACGAAAAGCGTATTGAGGTGGTTCCGCTTGTTGGGCCTTCATCCATCTTGATGGCGTTAATGGCAAGCGGTATGAATGGCCAAGACTTTGCCTTCAACGGGTATTTGCCCATTGATACTACCCCACGTAAGGCCATGATTCGAAAACTGGAGAAGCTGTCACGAGATACTGGCCAGTCGCAAATTTTTATGGAGACCCCCTACCGGAACGAAAAGCTGTTAGGTGAATTGGTTCAGACCCTCCAGAAGACCACCCGGCTTTGCATAGCCTGCGATATAACCCTACCCACCGAGTTCATCAAAACCAAAATCGTTCATGAGTGGGGCGAAATGACCGTAGAATTCAACAAACGACCGGCGATATTCATCATCCAAGCATAAAAAAAGGAACCCTAAGGCTCCTTTTTGCTTTTTGATAGTCGAAAGCTCTATACTTTCGGATTCTTCTTTTGTTCTACAATGGAAACGTCATATCCCCCAAACTTGTTTAAATAGTAGGAAATAGTACTTCCATATGCATCCGCTACATCTCTTTTACCATAGGAGCGAAGGTATTTTTTTACGTTACCTGCACCGGCAAGGTGGGCTGCTGCCAAAATACCAGATTCGGTAACCACCGTGCCGCGAATACGTTTTCCGTTGAAACGTTTGATGTCTCTTCGCAAAATCCATTTGTTTCGTGACATGTTGGTGTGAAAGGTGCGTTCTTGCAATTCGGCATCTCTTAGGAAATCCTCAGTATGATAAACGCCCATCAACTTTAGGGTATTTACCCCAAACTGGTATTTTCCAAGATACCCTAAGGTGTTTACCACACCATACCTTCCTTGTGATTCTTTAAAGCCCAAAGCTTCTTTGAATCCATTGTACGACTTGCCTAAAAACGGAGGGGTACTTAATTCGCTTTCGATATTGAGCTGTTGCTCCGTGCGAATTACATTTTCAAATTCAGTAGTCACTCGTAACGATTCGGGAACTTCAACAGTTTCCTTTTCGGTTAAAGTGTACGAGCCGAAACTCGTTAGAATGACAATCATGGCAAGATGCAGAATGAAACTGATCCATCTTTTCATAATCATATAGTTTTATAGAATTTTGAGGGCTAAATCCTCTAATTCTAATTTGGCCGGCAAATATAGGGGGAGACTTTTATTAAAACTTCGGCAAGCTCATAAGATTTTCTTAAAACGACCTTAAATTCCGTTAACGTGCTGAAAATTAACGACAAACGGTCTTATCGAAGCACTTTTTTTGAATTCAACCATCGGATATATTGCACCTTATTTCGGTTGTGTTGCGCCGCTGATTCGGCAAATAAATGATATCCGAAGTCCGAAACATTGGCCACAAAAAACAAATATTTGTGCTTTTCCGGATTGAGTACGGCTTCAATGGAGGAGATATCGGGCATGGTAATCGGCCCGGGAGGTATTCCGGTATATTTATAAGTATTGTAGGGCGAATCAATTTCCAGGTCTCGATACAAAACCCTTTTGATCACGGTATCGTAGTTTCCGGTTTCTTTTTTGATGGCAAAGATGACGGTTGGGTCTGCTTGCAATAGCATCCCTTTCTTCAAACGGTTCAAATACACTCCAGCCACTCGTGGTCGCTCATCGACTTTTACGGTTTCTTTCTGCACAATAGCCGCCAAGGCAATGACTTCACTAGGTTCCAAACCCTGTTCGGTTGCTTTTTTCAATCGGGCTTCGGTCCAAAAACTGTTGTACTCCTTAAACATACGGTCCCGGAATTCGGTGCCAGAGGTATTCCAGAAAAACTCATAGGTATTGGGCAAATACATCCCTAAACGGGCGTCTTCATCAAAAGCATTTTCCTTTAGGAAGGTCTCATTTTGAAAGGCTTGTAGCAATTCGAGACTATCCGCCTCAAGTTGTTCCCCTATTCTTCCTGCCAAATCTTGTAAAGATTGCTGATTGTTAAAAGAGACGCGTACCGGGGTGTTTTGACTGCGTAGGGTATTAATTATTTCATTGTTGTTCATCCCGGAACGGATGGGATACTTACCTGCTTTGATATTGCCAACATATCCTTTGCGGTTGGCAACGGAACGAAACGAACCCATATCCTTTAAAAGGGGGGTCAATTGTTCTTCTACCATTTCGTAAGTAGCATCAGAAGGAATAAAGACATACGCCACGTCATTATTGAACTGGGTATTGGGGTCAAATATCGAACTGTAGATGTTGTAAACCACTACTCCACAAATCACCACGCCCAAAATGGCCACTGTCCAAAGTATTTTCTTAATGTACATCTGATTTTAATTTTTGGAGCAAAATTTCATCCGCAAATCCTTTTTCCGTACGAACCCATTCTTTTTTTATCCCGATTTGTTGAAAACCCAATTTGGCAAACAGCTGTAAGCTGGCCGTATTATGACTTAGCACATTCACATAAACCTGGTTGAGCAACAAATGGGAAAAAGCATAGGTACAAAATAGCGATACCGACTCTTCTCCGTAGCCCTTACCGCGTTGTTCAACATCAGCAATAATGATTCCCAAACCAGCTCGTTGGTTCTTCGGGTCAAAATCAAACATATCAATAAATCCAATTCGCTTGCCATCGCCATCGCAAATGCATAATCGCAGTTGTTTGGCCTCATAAATATCGAGATGAGAATTCTCGAGATAGCGTTGCAGGATTTTGCGTGAGTAGGGCTTTACCGTTCCACTGATTTCCCAAATATCCGTATCATTTTCAATTTGGTATAAAAACTCCAAATCTTCGGGTTCCAAGGCCCGCAAAACAATATGCTTTCCCTTTAATCTTTCCATGAAACAGTTCCTTTGAACACGAGTTGGGCCGGTCCAGTGAGATAAATATTTTGGTATCCGCTGGCATTGGTTTCGAAATCCACCCACAATTCACCGCCTGGGGTGTCCAAAACTACCGGACCATCATTTACAAAACCCTTGGCGTGCATGGCAATGGCCACCGCCGTAACTCCCGTGCCGCAGGATAACGTTTCCGCCTCGACACCTCTTTCATAAGTTCTGACTTTAAATCTACCCTCTGAGGGTTCTACAAAATTGACATTAGAGCCAGATTGGCCATAAAGTCCATATCGAATCTTGCTCCCCTCAAGTTGGACATTCAGCCCATCGATATTCTTTACCATTTGAACATGGTGTGGCGAACCGGTATCCAGAAAAAGATGGCTTTCGCGTTCGATTACCTCATCCACATCTTTCATTTTCAACTTCACCTTTTCCGTGGCTTCCATCGTTGCCGCATGTAATCCGTCCACCGCCCTAAAATTAGTTTCATTGGTGTTGATAACACCAAGGTGTTTGGCAAAAGCGACCATACACCTTCCGCCGTTGCCACACATGGTACTTTCCGCACCGTCTGAATTGAAATAAACCATCTTGAAATCAACCTCATCATCATTTTCAAGTAGAATTAGGCCATCTCCGCCAATACCAAAACGCCTATCGCATAAATACTTTATGCAATCCGTATCGGTTTTCGGAAAACTACCGTTTCGATTGTCTATCAAAACAAAATCATTTCCGGTACCTTGATACTTGAAAAATTCAATTTCCATCTCATAACGAATAAGCCACAAAGATAGGATTTCCATTCCTCATTGCAGCCGAGTTAAAAGGTCGTTAAACTGCATCTTTGGCGAATGATTTCATTTAATTTTGTGAGGTGCTAAATGTTAAAATTGTATTGAATTATGAAGAGAATAGCAGGTTTATTTTTGATATCCCTAATTTCTGGCGCAATAACCCTAGGCGCTTATAAATTATTTTTTGAAGACAACACGTACAAAGCCAGCACGGAAACCGGTGAATTGCCCGTCATAGAGGCTAGTAATTCAATTTCCACCGGGGCTCCCCTGAATGATGTGGATTTTACGCTTGCTGCCGAAAAAACGGTGAATGCCGTGGTACACGTAAAAAATACTTCGGTAAGCCGTAGTGGTGGAAGTCTATCAGATTTCTTTTACGGTTCAGACCGCCAACCTACGCCACAAGTAGGTACCGGGTCTGGAGTCATCATCACGCCCGACGGATACATCGTTACCAACAATCACGTGATTGATAATGCAAGTCAGTTAGAGGTTACGCTCAACAATAAAAGAGTTTATGAAGCAACTGTAGTGGGTGCCGATAAGGCTTCTGACATTGCTTTGCTCAAAATAGATGTGGAAGATGCCCTCCCCTATCTCGCCTTTGGAAATTCGGACAACACAAGAGTGGGAGAATGGGTTTTGGCCGTCGGAAATCCTTTTAGCTTAACTTCTACGGTAACAGCAGGAATCATTAGCGCGAAAGCGCGGTCCTTGGGTAGAAACCAATCCTTCATCCAAACGGATGCGGCAGTAAACCCTGGGAATAGTGGTGGCGCTTTGGTAAACACCAACGGAGATTTAATTGGAATCAACACGGCGATTACATCCCAAACGGGTTCTTATGTAGGATATGCCTTTGCCGTACCGAGCAATATTGCCAAAAAGGTAATCGAAGATCTTATGGAGTTTGGTAATGTTCAGCGTGGTTTGTTGGGTATTTCAGCGCTAAACGAAAAATCCAAAGAAGCCATCGAACGTGGTTTAGACGAAATTGAAGGGGTTCATATTTCCCAAGTATCTGAAGGCTCGGGAGCTGCCGCCGCTGGCTTGAAGGTCGGTGATATCATCAAACAGGTAGACAATATAAAAGTTCGCAAGTTTTCAGAACTCACGGGATATCTCTCCTCCAAACGTCCAGGTGATGCGGTAAATGTGGTCGTGGACCGAGATGGTGAAAAATTATCCAAGCGCGTGACCCTCAGAAAACAACAATCCTTGATTTTGCCGAACGTTGGTTTCATCGTCAAAAATCTGTCGAAACAAGACAAGAAGGAATATGGCGTTGACAAAGGGGTGAAAATCATAGAGGTCCCCGAAGGATACCGTCGATACGATTTACGGGACAAAGTCATTACGGAAGTGGATGGTAATACGGTCACCGATATAGATGATGCCAAAGCCCACTTTGAGGAAATTTCAAGATACGGCCGAACCAGCTTTACCATGGTCAACAAGGACGGAGAAAAAGAAAGATTAATTTTGCAGTAAATCTTTATAAAATACTGTAAAAAAGGTGTCTTTAAAAAGGCGCCTTTTTTTGTGCCCTAGCCTTTACGAAAACGATTGAAATATATACTTTTGCCGGAAATATGCACATTACAACACTACCAAAAACATGAACGACATCCGGTCTTACGAGAAAGAACTTGCTTTTCAGGCAGATAGAAGAAAGGCGACCACCGAATTCATAAAAATCATTAGTGATTTATGGTATGACAAAGCCATTGAAGTGGTCCTTTTCAAGAATCAAATTATTGATAAAAACGTCAGCGATATCATTAATCTCCATGAGTATGCAGGCGAATTTGTACAAAAACCCATCTCCATATTTGATTCTGTAGAGATTTTGAGAGCCATCAATGATATTAAATTGCCCCCTGCAAAACTTGATATTGGCAAACTCACCTATGAATACCACTCGGATGACAATACCCACCTAAACGTGAAGGCTTTCGTTTTGGACAAATTGAAGGATTCCAACGCGTCTAAGGAAATCAAACCCAAAGATGTGGTTTTATACGGCTTTGGCCGAATTGGTAGACTTGTAGCGCGCGAACTCATGGCAAAGACCGGGCGAGGAAGCCAATTGAGACTCCGAGCCGTGGTCGTACGAGGAGAACTTTCGGAAGAAATTCTCGAAAAACGGGCAGCTTTGCTTAAAACGGACTCGGTTCACGGACAATTTATGGGTACGGTTGATGTGGATTTGGAGAACAGTGCTCTACTCATCAATGGAACCACGGTTCGTTTCATTTCTGCGGATAAGCCAGAGGCCATTGATTACACGAAATATGGTATTTACAACGCTCTGATTATTGACAATACAGGGGCGTTTCGGGATAAAAAGGCACTCTCACGACATCTAGTCGCAAAAGGTGCGGGAAGGGTATTGCTTACCGCTCCCGGCAAGGAAGTGCCCAATATCGTTCATGGTGTCAACCAAAATGAATTTGACCCGGATGATACCAAAATCTTTTCCGCTGCTTCCTGCACCACCAATGCCATCACTCCCATATTAAAAGTTGTCGAGGATTCTTTGGGTATTAAAAAAGGGCATATCGAAACCATACATGCCTATACCAATGACCAAAACTTGGTAGATAACATGCACCAAAAGTACCGTCGTGGCAGAGCAGCTGCTTTGAATATGGTCATTACCGAAACGGGAGCTGGCCAAGCCGTGGCCAAAGCACTTCCTGTTTTAAAAGGAAAACTTACCTCCAACGCCATCCGCGTTCCCGTGCCTAACGGCTCCCTTGCCATTTTAAACCTCGAGGTGAAAACCAAAACCTCCAAAGAAAGCGTAAATACTATTTTAAAGAAGTATGCATTGGAGGGTGATTTGGTAGAACAGATAAAGTATTCCTTGAGCAATGAATTGGTATCATCGGACATCGTAGGCGCTTCGGCACCATCAATTTATGATAGCAAGGCTACCTTGGTTTCGGCCGACGGTAAGAATTTGGTCATGTACATTTGGTACGATAACGAATATGGGTATTCCCATCAGGTCATTCGGCTCGCCAAGTACATTTCAAAGGTGAGAAGGTTTACCTACTATTAGAAAATACACCAAGTGCTTTTTCTTTTGAATTTTCAGCGAATAACGTAATTTCGCCGAACCCTCAATCTAATTTTGTAAACACATATGACCATGAAACACCTCACGCTTTTCGTTTGTTTCACCCTATTTTCTGGATTTACCTTTGCGCAATCCCAAACAACGGAAGCTACTGCCTCAGAAGACAACTCACTTAAAGGGCAGTTTCAAGTATTAGAAAAAAAATCAGGAAATTATCGAGCCAACGGCGTACGTTATGAAGTCATCAAACTAGCAGACCTCTATCAAATCAAAAAAAATATTTTTGATTCCATCACCACCGCCAATACCTCCATAAAGGATTTAACGGAAACCATTGAAGGGAACAATGCGGAAATTACCAATTTAAGTACCAAGCTCAAGGAAACCACCGACAACCTGAATACCATCACTAAGGAGAAGGATAGTATTTCGTTTTTTGGTGCTTTGTTGGGGAAAGGCACTTACAAGGCCATTATGTGGGCCATTGTTGCTGGGTTGCTCCTGCTCTTGATACTATTTATTTACAAGTTCAGAAATAGTAACTTTTTGACACAGCAAGCTAAGGTTGCTTTAGCTGATTTGGAGAAAGAGTACGAAGACCACCGCAGAAAGGCATTGGAAAGGGAGCAAAAAGTAAGTCGCCGACTTCAAGATGAGCTGAACAAGAACAAAAAATAAGATTGGCCAGATTATTTTATTGAAGTATCGAAGGAACTCCCGGTTCTAACGATTTCCTTCGTTCTGCTTTTTCTTATCTTTTCGCCATGAGAATTGACATTATCGCGGTATTGCCCGAATTGCTTGAAAGTCCCTTTAGCGCTTCCATTTTAAAGCGGGCCAAAGAAAAAGGTCTGGTGGAAGTCCATTTTCATGACTTGCGAACCTATGGCACGGGTAATTACAAACAGATTGATGATTATCAATTTGGAGGTGGTGCTGGAATGGTCTTGATGATAGGACCTATTGACCGCTGTATCTCAAAACTGACTTCAGAAAGAACCTATCAAGAAATCATTTACATGACCCCTGATGGGGATACTTTGGACCAATCTATGGCCAATAGCCTGTCCCTAAAAGAAAATCTGATTATCCTTTGTGGACATTATAAAGGTGTGGACCAACGTGTCCGTGATATGTTCATTACCCGAGAGATTTCCATTGGAGACTATGTGCTTTCTGGTGGAGAACTTGGGGCTGCAGTTTTATGTGATGCCATCATCAGATTGCTCCCCGGGGTACTTAATGACGAAACCTCGGCGCTAACGGATACCTTTCAAGATGGACTGTTGGCCCCTCCGGTATATACACGCCCAGCATCCTACAATGGAGTTGATGTGCCAGAAATCTTATTGAGCGGCAACACGCCAAAGATAGAACTCTGGAGAGAAGAAAAGGCTTTGGAAAAAACACAGCGGAATAGACCGGACCTATTGAAACCTTGAGAAATAGCGTTTAGAAGGACCTCATTTCGTTCAAAACCGACAAATCCCTTGCAGGTTATCAAGATTGTAGTATTTTTGCATTCTCAAAATTAACCTCTGACGAAATACGTGAAAGTTGATTTTGAATAACGTAAACGAAATACAATGGAATCGTTAATCAAATACGTAGAAGACGAATTCGTATCAAAAAAAGAGTTTCCAAATTTTTCTGCTGGGGATACGATAACGGTATACTACGAAATCAAGGAAGGTGAAAAAACAAGAACCCAGTTTTTTAGAGGGGTAGTTATTCAGCGAAGAGGTTCTGGGGCGACAGAAACCTTTACCATTCGCAAAATGTCAGGAACTATTGGTGTGGAGCGAATTTTCCCAATTAACATGCCGGCATTGCAACGTATCGAAATCAATAAAAAAGGTAAGGTGAGAAGAGCTAGGATTTACTATTTCCGAGGTCTTACAGGTAAAAAAGCCCGTATCAAAGAAGTACGCGGATAACCACATCTTTTTTGAAAGACATAAGGAAGCACCTGTACTAGGGTGCTTTTTTTATGAACAATTGTTAATAACCGTAGTTCATACGGTGTTGATTATAAATCAGTTATATTCTTTGCAACACTCCCAAAAAAACATACTTTAGTGTCATACTAATGTTAGTACCATTTAAAGTTAACGTTCTTTAAACATTGACAATCCAAAAGGTGAGCAATACATCTGAGGAAAACTGAAAAAAGGAAACTTTGGACGGTAGAAGTTATGAGCAGAATAGCATATGTTATTCTTGATGATTTCAAGTCAATGCGCTCTTGGAAGGGTGCAAATCACGAAAAGAGTTACGTTAAAGACTTCACGATGCAATCAATGGTTGCTAAGTCGTTTTTCAAACGATAGATAAAATCGAGAGTCTTTCAGAAAGCCATATTCACGTATTACGCGGATATGGCTTTTGTTTTGGCAGGTGCCTAGCGGTTTCAATGACCATAAATTGTATATTTGCACCGCTTAAACAAAAACACCCTAATGGCCAATATTTTTTACACTAAAACGGACGAAGCTCCAGCACTAGCCACTTTATCTTTTTTGCCCATTATCCAAGCCTACACCCAACCTGCAGGTATCTCAGTTACCACAAAGGATATTTCGCTTGCGAGACGGATTCTTTCTGTTTTTCCGGAATATTTATCCGATGCGCAAAAAAAGAGCAATGATTTGTCAGTTTTGGGGGAATTGGCCAAAAGTCCCGAGGCGAATATTATAAAACTTCCCAATATCAGTGCCTCGATTCCACAGCTAAAAGAGGTGATTGAAGAGCTGCAAGAAAAGGGGTTTCCCATTCCGCATTATCCTGATAGCCCTCAAAATGATGAAGAATCAAAAATCAAAGCGACTTACGATAAAATCAAAGGAAGTGCAGTCAATCCAGTATTGCGCGAAGGCAATTCCGACCGGAGGGCTCCAAAAGCGGTAAAGAACTACGCCAAAAAACATCCCCATACAATGGGTGCCTGGTCGAATACCAGCAAAACCCATGTGGCCACTATGGATTCCGGAGATTTTAGGCATACCGAGAAATCCATTACGCTTCAAAAGGCCAGAAATGTTCAAATCCAATTACATCAACCCGATGGAACGATGGTCGTGCTGAAAGAAGAGGTAGGCCTCCAAGCAGGCGAAGTTGTCGATGCAGCCGTTATGGAAAAAGAAGCCTTGGTAGCCTATTTGGTGAAGGAAATCAAAGATGCTAGGGCCAACGGTCTGCTGCTTTCACTCCATTTCAAAGCCACTATGATGAAGGTATCCGACCCTATCATTTTTGGCCATGCATTAAAAGTATATTTTGAAGCTGTTTTTGAAACCTACGGCGATACGCTTAACGAATTGGGCATCAACCCTAATAATGGTCTGCAAATTCTTCTTGAAAAACTTGAAGACCTTTCTGAATCTGAAAAGAGCACCATCATAAAGGCCATTGAAGAAACCATTGCGCAGGGTCCTGATTTGGCGATGGTGAACAGCGATAAAGGCATTACCAATCTTCATGTGCCCAGCGATATCATTATTGATGCTTCCATGCCCGCCATGATTCGAAACTCTGGTAAAATGTGGGATAAAGACGGTGCATTAAGAGATACGAAAGCCTTGATTCCTGATAGCAGCTATTCGGGCATTTATCAAGCCACCATAGATTTCTGCAAAGAACATGGTGCTTTTGACCCTTCGACGATGGGTACTGTTCCTAATGTTGGGCTCATGGCGCAAAAAGCCGAAGAGTACGGTTCGCATGATAAAACCTTTCAAATTAACGCTACAGGAATCGTAAAAGTAGTGGATATCGAAACCCAGGATGTTTTGCTAGAGCATAAAGTTTCAGAGGGTGATATCTGGAGAATGTGTCAAGTAAAGGACGCTCCTATTCAAGATTGGGTCAAATTGGCCGTGACTCGGGCCAAAGCCACCCAAACCCCAGCGGTTTTCTGGTTGGATGAACAGCGCCCACATGACCGGGAGCTGATTACCAAAGTGGAAATGTATTTGGATGATCACAATACGGATGGTTTGGATATCCGGATTCTATCTCCGGTTGAAGCCACACGATTCACCTTGAAACGTATCAAAGAAGGAAAGGATACCATTTCCGTATCTGGAAATGTACTTCGAGACTACCTTACCGACCTTTTTCCAATTTTGGAAGTAGGTACGAGTGCCAAGATGTTATCCATTGTTCCTTTGATGAACGGTGGTGGCCTTTTTGAAACAGGGGCTGGTGGTTCTGCCCCCAAACATGTAGAGCAGTTTCTTGAAGAGGGGCACTTGCGTTGGGATTCACTTGGAGAGTTTTTGGCTTTGGGCGTATCCTTGGAACATTACGGAGAAAAAAACAACAACCTTAAGGCAAGGGTATTGTCCGAAACTTTGGACAACGCTACGGAAACCTTCTTGGAAGAGGACCGTTCGCCTTCTCGAAAAGTCAATGAATTGGATACCAGGGGAAGTCATTTTTACCTCGCGTTGTACTGGGCGGAAGAACTTTCGAAACAAACCAAAGATGCCGAATTGGCCGAACTGTTCACTAAGGTTTTCCAAAGATTGGACGGTCAAAAAGACGTGATTTTGGAAGAACTGATAGAAGCACAAGGCAAAAAAATCAATATGGGAGGGTATTATTTACCAAACCATGAATTGGCTTCCCAGGCCATGCGCCCCAGCAACACCTTCAATACCATATTAAAGGATACCTTATAACCACGAGGGTTCTCCTTGATTAAAAAACCGTTAAGGAATACGAGCACCTGAATCGTTTCACTATTTTAGCTACAATAGTGAATTCGATTCATGTTTGTATTGAAAAGACTGACGGTACTCGTACTTGTCATATTGGTCGTTGCTTGTGAGGATGTCATTCAAGTAGACCTCCCCAGCTCAGAACCAAAATTGGTGATTGATGCCCTTATTGGGTATAATGATAACAATGGTGAGCCCATAACGGTAGGACAGGTAGAGCTCACTTTGACTACTCCATTCTTTGAAGAGGACAATCCACCAGCACAAAATGCCACGGTTTCCATTACTGATGAAGAAACGGGAGAAATCTTTCAGCTTTTCGAAAATGAACCTGGTATTTTCAGAACCGGATTTCCCGATTTACAATTTGGCCGGGAATACACTCTTGTGATCGTTTATGAAAACGAAACCTTCACGGCAACTGAGCAATTATATCCTTCCCCTGTAATTGACAATGTGGAGCAAGGAGATGGCTTTTTATTTGATGAAGATGAAGAAACCGAAGTCAAGGTTACCTTCACTGACTTGCCCAACGAACGAAACCACTATCTTTTCTCTTTTGGTTTCGACAATTTTCTTGTCATCGACGATGAATTCTTCCAGAATGAACAATTGACCTTTTCGTATTTTTACGAAGATGTCAACCCTGGTGATTTGCTGACCATAACCCTTTTCGGCATAAACCAGCGCTTCGCGGATTTTGCAGACCAAGCCTTGACCCAATCCGGTGAGAATGGCGGTGGCCCCTTCCAAACACCACCGGCCAGTGTACGCGGCAATATTGTAAACACTACCAACATTGATAATTTTCCCTTCGGCTATTTTGCCCTAAGTGAGTTCGACGTTCGCATACTCACCGTGCAGCCTTAGCCAATTGTTAATTTTAAATGAATCTCTGCCAAAATCCATAACTTTAAGAAAACCATGCTAATGTCCAAAAACCACTTCCTACCCCTATTTTTTCTCTTTTCCCTTTCCTTTTCTTTTGCACAACAACGATACACTTTAAGCGGCACGGTTCGCGAGGCTTCTAGTAACGAAACCTTAATTGGCGTAACCATCGCGATACCCGAGCTGAAAACGGGTACTACAACCAATGAATACGGTTTCTATTCAATTACCGTACCGTCAGGAGAGTACAAGATAATTGCGTCATATTTGGGTTTTGCGGATATCTCCCAAACGGTCTCTTTGAACACGAATACAAAGCTGGACCTGCAGATGACAGAGGAAACACAGGAGTTGGAAGAGGTTGTGCTTACCGAGGATGTAGAACGCATAGATATTCGAAAACCGCAAATGAGCGTGAACAACCTCGCGATAAGTACAATAAAACAAATTCCCGTAGTACTGGGAGAAGCAGATGTTATCAAATCCTTGGTCCTTCTGCCAGGGGTAACCAACGCAGGAGAAGCGTCTTCAGGGTTCAATGTGCGAGGCGGTGCAGCGGACCAAAATCTGATTTTGTTGGATGAGGCTATCATTTTCAACTCTTCCCACCTTTTTGGGTTCTTTTCCGTGTTCAATCCAGATGCAATTAAAGATGTGAAATTGTTCAAGGGCGGTATTCCCGCACGTTACGGGGGGCGTGTTTCCTCCGTACTTGAAATTTTTCAACGAGAAGGGAACAGTAAAGAAACCAAAGTTAGTGGTGGAATTGGCGCCGTGGCGAGCCGATTACTTATAGAAGGTCCGATTACCAAAGATCGTACGGCCTTTTTGATTGGCGGAAGAGCCTCCTATGCCCACTTGTTTCTCCCCTTGTTCGATATTGACAACAGGGCCTATTTTTATGATCTAAACACCAAGCTGAGTCATAAAATCAATGACCGAAACAGTATTTTCCTTTCAGGTTATTTCGGAAGAGACCTTTTTAGCATTAATGACAGCTTTGTTAATACATACGGTAACGCGGTAGGGAATTTTAGATGGAACCATCTTTTCTCAGATAAACTATTCTCAAATTTATCCTTGATCTATTCGGATTACTCCTATGGGTTGGAATTGGACTTTGTAGGATTTGAGTGGGACTCTGGTATTCAGAATTTCAACTTGAAATACGATTTGAAGCACTACCTCAACGACAAGCTGCAAATCAATTATGGGTTGAACAATATTTATTATGTGTTCAATCCTGGGGAAATAGAACCCAATCGTGAGGATTCTGGAATTGTTGCCGAGCAACTAACCAAGAAGTACGCCAACGAGGTGGCTGCTTATATTGACATAGAACAAAAAATATCACCTAATCTAAGTGTAAACTACGGTTTACGCTTCAGTGTTTTCAATAGACTAGGACAGGACGAATTGTTTGTTTATGAAAATGACCAACCCGTGTTTTTTGACCCATTTCAGCTCGTATATCGCGAGGCGGAACCCATAGACACTTTAAATCCAGGGAGAGGCGGAACCCTTAAGCGATTCAGCAACTTGGAACCTAGGGTTTCTGCTGCATACACCATAAACGATAAAAGCTCCGTAAAAGCAAGTTACACAAGGCTCGCACAGTATTTGCACTTGTTGTCCAACACAAGCTCTCCAACGCCGTTAGACGTATGGACCCCCAGCGGTCCTTTTGTTGAGCCCCAGCTTTTGGACCAATATGCTTTAGGGTATTTTAGAGATATCAAGAATGGAGAGTTTTCACTTGAGCTCGAAGGATTTTACAAAGAGGTTCAAAATCGCATCGATTACATTGATGGGGCTGACCTGATTGCCAATGATGCCATTGAACGGGTTATCTTAAACGGTGAGGCACGTGCCTACGGACTGGAACTTCTGTTTCGAAAAAATGAAGGGGATTTAACAGGATGGATTTCCTATACCCTTTCGAGGTCCGAGCAACGAACACCAGGCCGAATACCAACGTTTGACAACGGGCGCTCCAATCAAGAAACGGGTATCAACAATGGCGAATGGTACAGCACCCCATTTGATAAAACACACGATCTGGCCATCTATGGAAATTACAATTTCAACAAAAGATGGAGTTTCAATACGAATTTCATCTTCCAAACAGGTCAACCCACCAACTTCCCCGTGGGGCAGTTCGAGTTTCAAGGACTGGTGGTACCCGTGTTTGGGCAAAGAAACCAAACCAGACTCCCCGATTATCACCGTTTGGACATCGCTGCCACCTTTAAACCCAAACGAAATCAGAAAAAAAAGTTACAATCTGAATGGGTTTTTAGTGTTTACAACGTTTATAATCGTATGAACGCGGCTTCCATTAACTTCAGACAGAATGAAGATAGCGGAAGGAACGAAGCAGTTAGAACCGCAATATTTGGGATAATCCCCGCAGTAACCTATAATTTTAAATTTTAAGATAGATGAGAGCATACTTCTTTTTCATACTACTGGCAATCATCCTATCTTCCTCTTGTGAAGATGTTATTGATGTTGATTTACCAACTGCAGAATCCAAGTTGGTGGTCAATGGCATCATTAGAGTTGATACCACACAAGAATTTGTTCCCGTTGAAATACGGTTTTCCGAATCCAGTAATTTTTTCGATGATAATACGCCAACCCAGGTGGACCAGGTGTTTATCATTTATGGACAACCGGACCCAAGACAACCTGAACTCCTCCTTAATGTTGCCTTTTCAAATTTAGCAGAGGAGGTGCCTGGAACGGGGATTTACACACCTGACCCAAATTTTTCAATGGACCAAAGAATTAGAACAAGTGCTGTATTTCCAGGTACGCTTTTTATTCTTCAGGTGAGTTTTAAGGATAGAAGTTATGCTTCAAGAACGTTTTACGCTCCAGCTGTGGCGATTGACAATTTGGAACAAGGGGACAATACTCTATTTGACGAAGATGATACTGAAGTCCTAGTAACCATAACGGACCCCCCTGATGAACAAAACTACTATGTTTTCGATTTTGGTTTTGGGGAGTTTTTAGCATTGGATGACCAGTTTATTGATGGCCAAGACTTTGAATTTTCATATTTCTATGAAAGGGATTTAGAACCAGGTGACGTAGTTGATGTTAGTGTATTGGGAGCCGATAGAGAGTTTCACAACTACATCAACCTTTTGGTCGAACAAACTGAAAATGACGGAGGTGTTTTTGAAACTCCTGCCGCTACAATTCGGGGCAATGTTTTTGACGTGACTGGATTGGATAACAATCTTCTGTTCGATAATGTCAACCGTCCTGAAACATTTCCTTTAGGATATTTTGCCGTTGTGGAGGAATTCACCCAGACCTTGACGATTGAGTGATTATAGGATTAGGTAAAGAACCATAATCAACGTAAATCCTGTCAATCCTTGTAATAGCGTAGCCAGCGTTAAACCTTGAAGTCCTTGTTTGGTGGTCAATCCCGAAAATTGGGAAACCACCCAAAAATAACTGTCATTTACATGAGACACGGTCATCGCTCCTGCTCCAACGGACAATACTACCAATGCCTTGTCCAATGCTGATTCCAATCCAAAAGCACCCAATAATGGAGCAACAATGGCAGACGTTGTAATGATGCTCACGGTAGACGAGCCCTGAGCCGTTTTGAGCAATGCCGCGATACCAAACGTTATGGCCAAGCCTGCCAAACCTGACTCATAGTTCGTACCTATCCATTGTCCCACATCAATGGTTCGCAAAACAGCCCCAAAAGCACCTCCAGCTCCTGTTATCAAAACAATAGAACCCGCTTGACCCAAAGCTTCGGGAATCCATTTTCCCTTATCCGGGGAGGAAATGTTTCGCGCCAAAACTACGGCCAATACCACCCCGACCAATAGGGCAACCACGGGATTTCCAATAAAATCAAGGGTTTTGAAAAAAAGACCTTCGCCGAAAGGATGACTGGGATAAGCCGCTATGGATTTAAAGGCGATAAGCACAATGGGAGCAAATAAAGGTAAAAAAGCTTGATAGGGTTTGATTTGGGGTAAATCGCTTACAACATCTTCTGATTCCATTGGCTCCAATTCGGTTTTCGTTCCGTTTATTCGTTTCCCCATCCAATTCGCCCAAACATACCCCATCACGGATACCGGTATGGAAATGGAGAGTCCTAATAAGATAACCATTCCCAAATCCGCTTCGAGTATTGCAGCAGCAGCCAGGGGTCCTGGTGTGGGAGGTACAAAAACATGTGCCGCGTACAATCCCGTAGCCAAAGCGATGGAAAACACCATGACTGGGATACCACTTCTTTTGCATAGTGCTTTGTTCAAAGAGGACAAAATGATAAATCCTGAATCACAAAAAACAGGAATGGAAACCAGATAACCTGCTAAGTTCAACGCCAAGGGTGATTTGCGTAGCCCAACGCCACGCAACACCGTCTGGGCCAATTCTTGGGTAGCTCCGGTTTTTTCCAAATAGATTCCAATCACACTACCAAAAGCGATGACCAAAGCAATGCCTGACAAGGTTTTGCCCAGTCCTTCACCCATCGTTTTCAGAATCATTTCGGGCGAAAGGCCCAAACCCATACCGGCCACTAGAGCAGAAATCGTCAATGAGAATACGGGATGCATTTTGAATCTAACGGTTGCAACCACGATAAAAACCAAAATACCAAAGAGAACCAACGCTATCATTTCCGGGTATGTTTTCACTAAATATAGGGCAATCTCCGTACTTTCGTTTTATGCATACCGATAAGGAGCTTTTGGTAAAAAGTTTAAAACGCTTTGGGTATACGGTAGCCCTTATGTTCTTGGCTCCCATAGTCATTTACCAAGCGTTTAAAAACCAAGACCACCCCGCTTACATCCCCGTATTGGTGATAGGTTTGATTCTGGCTGTTGTGGCCATTGGAATGGGTTTTTATGCGGTCAGAACGCTAATGAATGCCTTGTTTGGTGCCAAATCCAAACCAAAAAAAGGAAACTAATCTTATTGGCTTTTCTTGTTAGGAACAGAAGTTTCGTTTTTCCATTTGTTGGTCAACAAGGCATAATCATAGTCCAAGACGGATTTTTGTCGTTCCAATTGACTAGCCGCGAAGGCACGTTGCAAAATGTCCTCAATAAGATAATCTTCATGTATTCGTTCCGGATGGAACTCTTCCTTAATGCTAATCTTAAAAGCCTTCGCTGTGGTATTGTACCAAAAGGCCCGCCAACCGCTACGGAGTTCTTTCACCAATGCAAAAGCCGTTTTTCCAGTCTGGCGATAAATGAGTTTTACCAAGATTTGCCCTTCCGTTCTGGTCAATTTTTTCAATTCTGCGGAAAACTCATCCTCAATAAATTTTTGCACCTTTTTGGTGTAGCGCTTGCGGTGCCGTTTCTTTTTGATTTTGTCAAGACTATCATTGAGTTCCACCAAGCGTTCGGCCGCTAGTTTGGCGTAAGGATACACCTTAAGGGTTTTTCTTCTGAGGATGTAGTAACGAAGGCGTTCTTTCTTGGAAGCAAACTCCAATTTCCCAAAAATGTAGATTTCGTCCAGCTCAATGGAACTTCTCAAAATACTGTCACCTTCAAAACGAACGTAGTAATCGGCAACAGTATCCTTCTCAATTTCTTGGGAGAAAAGAGGGGAAGCAAACAGGCTTAGCACATAAACCAAAAAGAATCGGGACATTAAAATTGTTAACAAAATTTCGGGTTAAAATTAAGGATAATGACCAGATTGCCCTATTAAATAAAAGTGAATATTACTATGTTTGCCTCCTAAACGTTACGAATGGCTACTTCCAAAATAATTACTGAAGAATCCCTCAAATTTTTCGAAAACTATCTAAACAATGCCTCTCCCACGGGTTATGAATGGGAAGGACAAAAGCTTTGGATGGATTATTTGAAACCGTATGTTGACGAATTTATCACCGACACCTATGGTACGGCAGTGGCCGTAATCAATCCTGAAGCGGAATACAAGGTGGTGATAGAAGGGCATTCAGACGAGATTTCTTGGTATGTGAACTACATCACGGACAATGGACTCATTTACGTGATTCGAAATGGAGGTAGTGACCATCAAATCGCACCTTCCAAGTGGGTCAACATCCATACCAAAAACGGAATGGTGAAAGGTGTTTTCGGCTGGCCTGCCATCCATACCCGTAAAGCGGGAAAAGAAGAAGCGCCAAAATTGGACAACATTTTTATTGATATCGGAGCGAAAGACAAGGAAGAAGTTGAGAAAATGGGGGTCCATGTAGGTTGTGTGATTACCTATCCGGATGAATTCCACATTTTGAACGGAGACAAATTTGTTTGTCGTGCTTTGGACAACCGCGCCGGTGGATTCATGATTGCCGAAGTGGCCCGTTTGTTGCACGAAAACAAGGTCAAATTACCTTTCGGATTATACATCACCAATTCCGTGCAAGAAGAAATTGGCCTTCGTGGGGCAGAAATGATAACCGAGACCATCAAACCCAATGTCGCCATTGTAACCGACGTGACACACGATACGACAACTCCCATGATTGACAAAAAGGTACAGGGGGATTGTTCCATGGGGAAAGGGCCTGTAGTTTCATATGCGCCTGCAGTGCAACAAAAACTTCGCGAACGTATTATTGAGACCGCGGAAGCTAAAGAAATTCCTTTTCAACGACAGGCCTCTTCGCGGTATACCGGAACAGATACCGACGCGTTTGCATACAGCAATGGTGGTGTTGCTTCTGCGCTGATTTCACTACCCTTACGGTACATGCACACCACGGTGGAAACAGTTCACAGAGACGATGTGGAAAATGTGATTCGTTTGATTTACGAAACGCTTTTAACCATCAAATCTGGAGAAGCCTTTAGTTATTTCGATTAAGGTATAAACTGTGAAAGGATGGATGAGTATGTAGACATCCTTGATGAAGATGGGAACTATACCCATACTTCCCTATTGAAATCCGAAGCACACCGACAGGGGTTTTTTCACCCTACGGTTCACATTTGGTGTTACGACCCTCAAGGTTTAATTCTCCTCCAACAGCGGGGAAAGCATAAAAAAACGTTCCCATTGCTTTGGGATGTTTCCGTGGCGGGGCATGTTGCCGCTGGTGAAAGTATGGAAGTTGGAGCAGAACGTGAGGTTTTTGAGGAGATAGGGGTTTCCATCCAAGTTCAAAAACTTGAAAAATTAAAGATATTCAAAACAGAACATCGGCATTCCGAAATCCTTTTTGACCGGGAGTTCAACCACACTTTTTTATATCCTTTACCGCAAACAACAACACTTACTCCCCAAGCTTCAGAGGTGGAAGCCTTAAAATGGTTTACAATCGTCGATTTTGAAAAAATGGTTAGCGAAAATGACCCACGGTTGGTACCCAATTCGGAAAACCGATATCAAGAAGTAATTATGGCGCTAAAAGCGAAGTGCTGATGCCTATTGAAAAGTAGCGGTGATATTATCTAAAGAACCTACCGACTGTTCACCACTACTCATGTCTTTTACAATGAATTCTCGCTTTTGTAGCTCTTCAGCACCTAGAAAAACCACGGCCGGCACATTGCGTTTGTCAGCGTATTTCAATTGTTTCTGCATCTTGGCCGCGGAAGGATACATATCAATTCGCAAACCTCGATTACGCAGCTTCATGACCAGTTCAAAAGCCGCTTTTTCAGGTTCTCCACCAAAATTCAAGCACAGGTAATCCAAACTTTGGGTAAGTTTTTCTGGAAATAGGCCTAGTTCCTCCAACACCAAATAAATACGGTCTAGTCCAAAAGAAATGCCTACGCCGCTTACGTCTTTTAATCCGAAAATACCCGTTAAGTCATCATAACGACCGCCTCCGCCAATGGACCCCATAGCTATTCCTTCTGGCGCAGCCACTTCAAAAATCGCCCCGGTATAGTAATTCAATCCTCGGGCTAAAGTGACATCAAGTTCGAGTTTCGCGGTCTGTAGGCCAGATTCCTGAACCCATCCATGGATTTCTTCTAATTCCCTGACCCCTTCTAGGCCAATTTCGGACTCGGCCAATAGCTTTTTCAATTGCGCAAATTGTTGGACGACATCACCATCCATTTGAAAAAGTGGGGCTGCGCTTTCTATGGCATGCGCGGACAATCCGCGTTCCAACATTTCAGCTTTCACCTTCTCCTCACCTATTTTGTCCAGCTTGTCCAAAGCCACAGTAAAATCTATCAAAAGATGTTTTGCCCCAATGACCTCTGCTACCCCAGAAAGGATTTTTCGGTTGTTCATTTTGATGGTACAACCTTCTAATCCCAAATCAGTAAAAATCGCGTCATATAAACTGACGAACTCAACCTCTTGCAAAAGTGATTTTGCCCCGACCACATCAGCATCACATTGGTAAAACTCACGAAAACGGCCCTTTTGGGGGCGGTCGGCACGCCATACTGGTTGAATTTGGTATCGCTTGAAAGGAAAGGCAATTTCATTTTGGTGCATGACCACATAGCGAGCAAAGGGAACGGTAAGGTCATAGCGTAAAGCCTTTTCGGTAATCTTTGGAGCAATGGTAGTCGAATTTTTTGAACTGTAAGTGACATCGTCCACTTTGGAGATAAAATCTCCGGAGTTTAAAATTTTGAAAATCAACCTATCCCCTTCCTCACCGTACTTTCCCAAAAGTGTTTCAGAATTTTCAAAAGAGGGCGTCTCAATCGGCTCAAAACCATACCGCTCAAAATGCTTTTTGATGGTTTGAATGATGTGCTGACGCTTGGCGACCTCAACGGGCGAAAAATCTCGAGTTCCTTTGGGAAGGGATGGTTTTTGCGGCATAATTTCAAATTCTCGTGCAAATATACATGGATTCAGACTTAGGATTCATCAATCGAAACGGAGCATTGGTGAATTCAGCCTAGTTGATGTGCATGAAACATCGTAATCTTGAACCAACATTGTTATTGAAAACACCCCCAAGTGATTTCATTTTGTTCTTGAGGCCGCCGCAAGGTGGCCTATTTTTTGTACTTAAGTCAAATGAGAATAAACCGAACCATGAAACAATAGACGCGTTTGTACCATCCATCAATTCAAAATAGGCATAGGTCAATTCAAGGCCTCATAAAAGTGAAAAACATTTTATCCTTTGTACTTATAATCCTAAATCAACACCTATGAAATTCAACTTAATTTTTATGTTTAGTCTTATTCTTTGGCTATCTCTGGTTTCCTGTTCTGCTGAGGACGGCGAAATAGGCATGCAAGAGGAGGATAATTTATACGCCCAAGAAACTGGTGGAGGAGAGGAAGTTAGTCATGAAGGACCAATAGATGAGTAATTAATTACCTGACATATTATTTTTGACGCATGCCTACTCCATAATCTGTTCAAACCACTGGTACAATTGTCCTTTGGTAATCACGGCACCCTGCTGTATTAGCTCAAATTTATCTTGATTTTTATCATTGGTATAGGCTTTTACCGCCGTCAAGTATTCCACAAAATCAGACTGGAAATTTCGCTTGAACCATGAAAAGCCTAGTTCGGTCCGCAAATCTATTTCAGGATTGAGGACTTTTACTGAAAATAGTTTCATCTCTTTTTCGGTGAGATAAAACAGGTGCATGTGTCGTTCCGAAATATTTTCAAGGTATTCTACCCGATTTAAGACCCCTTCCCAAATCAAATCACTGAACACGTCCAATTCTTGTTCCGCCACTTCGGGTTTATCCGATTTTAAGTCTGACCATTCTTCCGCAGTGATAGACTGTGTCGCCAAAAAATTGATGAATTCTGGATGGAGTTCTTCTAACTGTTGCTGGGTGAGACGTGTATATTTCATGGGGTGCAAAAATAAAAAAGGCCGTGTGGAACACACGACCTTTTTACATAAATATTACCTATTCTACTAGTTGAAAATATAACGTACCCCAACTTGCGCTTGCCATCTGGATAGCAAACGGGTATCTGCAGAGAAGGTTTCATTTCGATTTTCATCAAAAGTATAAATTGGAGCCTGATTGAAATCAGGAACAAAGTTATTTGGGTCCGGGTCAGCATCTTGGAAGGATACACCCAAAACTTGGTCAAAATCTTGTCGTTCGATAACCCCCCAATTGGAATTGATAAGGTTGCCCACATTAAGAATATCCAAACTTAGCTGGAACTTGTTCTTATCGTTAACTTTGATGTCTTGAAGTACTTTTACGTCCCATCTTCCTCTCCAGGGTGCGAGCGCGCCGTAACGCTCAGCATATTGCCCGCGTCGGTCACTGAGGTAATCATCTTGCTGGATAAAGGCTTCAAACGCCTCCGCTTGACCGGGACCACTAAAGGTCATTTGCCCGATTTCCGTTGAAGTTGGAATATACAAGAGATCATTTATGGAAGAACCATCATTATTGATGTCACCGCCATAGATGTAATTGAACCTTCCGCTTCTTGCATATTCGAAGAAGGATGAAATCGTAGTCCCCGTTTTAAAGGATTTGGACAACACCCCAATGATTCTGTGGGTATCTCCATATCTCGAATTGGACAATACGTCACGGTTTGCATTGCCTACGATGGCGTTTCCTGCAAAAGCATCTCCGGTAATTTCCGCGTCAATAGAGTTTACTTCTTTGGCATCCAAGTAGCTGTAGGCCAATTGGGTATATAGCCCATTATCGAAAGTCTTTTGCAATTTTAAAGTAGCATTCCAAATTCTACCCTTATCGGAATTGGTAAATACAAAAGCACTGTTTGGTCCAAACAGTTGCGCTTTATCATCATTGGTGTACAATTCACGATTGTCTACGCCAACCAAATTTGCAGAAGGATTACCCAATCCCCAGTTTTGTACGTGCGCCGCATTGATGTCCTTGGTATAGGAAACATCTGCGGTCAAGATGATGCCATTGTCAAAACGTTTGTCCACACCAACGTTCGTTCTCCAGACTTGTGGCCATTGGAAATCTGGGTCTACTACTTGGTAGAAGAAAAAGTCCGTTCCCTGTACTTGGTTACCTAACCAAACAAATGGGAAACGTCCTGTAAACAATCCTGAACCTCCACGAAGCTGAAAGGTTTGGTTTCCTTCCACATCCCAATTGAATCCAAATCTTGGTGAAATCAACCAATCGCTCGTTGGCAATTGTTCGGAATCAATGGTAATACGGTCGTTTGTATCAGGGTCGAAATACAAGATATCTGGGGCGTAGGTCCCTCCTTCAGCAAGGGTTCCGCCTTTACGATTGATATTTTGTGTAATCTTTTGTCTGGTATCAAAGTATAAAGGACGGTCGAAACGAACCCCATACGTTAGCTTTAAGCGGTCCGTAATGTCCCATTGGTCTTGCAAATAAAAAGACAATTGCCCCACATTGGTCTCGGCCAAAGCCCAACCCCCTGGTGTACCATCATCAAATTGATTGTTGTTGTTTGCCGTTGCGATGGCAGCATCAAAAGCACCTTGATAGAAAGCCACCAAACCAGCCTCATTGGCAGGGTCACGGTATTCGGCAATGGAATTGGTTGGGAAGAAAACCCCCTGAGCGCCATAAGCCCCCAAGTTGAAGGAGTTGTCGAACTGGAACCTTTCGTATGAGAAACCTACCGTATAAGTGTGGTCTCCTTTAAAAATGTTCAAGTTATCCGTAATCTGGAATACCTTTTGGTCCAAACGGTTGTTGATGGAAAACGGTTCATGTCCAGCGATAATGTAGTTCGAGCTTCCGGTATCGTCCAAAATCACAATACTTGGTGCCGGTGTTGAAAATGGATTTCTAAAATCGTCAAAATGGGTGTATCCCATCTGCAATTTATTTGTTGCGGAGGAAGACAAGGTAGAGTTTAATTCGACTTGTACCGAACGAATGTTGTTGTTGATTTCATACCCGGCGTTTTCGAATTGAAGGGTTTGCGTACTTGGCCCTCTAAACGTTATAGCATCTCGGTTGGCTGGTTTTCCTTTGGAAGCGTTCAAGAAGTTATAAATGACAGCCAAACGGTTATTGTCATTGATGTTCCAATCCAACTTGATGATTCCTTTGGTACTTTCTTGGTCAAAGTTGAAACCTGTAATGGCACCAGGATTGTAGAAAATGTCATTTCCGGAAGCATCTTGCCCTATAACCACTTGGCGAAGGATATTGTCCACCAACTGCATATCGGACTGCAACACCCGTGATTCACTAATTCCACCTGTACCAGTATTTGGCACAAAACCATCTGTACCTAGCTCGGTTAAATCATCCTTTTCAAAGTTCACAAAGAAGAAAAGTTTGTTTTTCACAATGGGTCCACCAATACTTAATCCGTATTGCGTTTGTTCCAATCCGGTTTTGGTCACGTCATCGCCGTTAATTTTTCCTCCCGTTAAGTCATCATTTCTAAAAAAACCATAGACGGTTCCGTAGAAATCATTGGTACCACTCTTGGTCACTGCGTTTACGGAAGCTCCTGTAAAACCAGATTGTGTAACATCGTAAGGTGCAGTGGTTACTTGGATTTGGTCAATCGCATCCAATGAAATGGGTTGCGCATTGGTTTGTCCCCCAGGGGTCGCCGCATCCAAACCGAAGGGGTTGTTGAAGATAGCTCCGTCCAAAGAGAAGTTGTTGTATTGGTCATTTCTACCACCGAATGAAAGTCCGGAGGCTCCGGAAGAAGCTGCTGGCTCCAAACGTATAAAGTCATTCGCCGACCTTGAGATGGTTGGTAAACGCGTCAACTCTCTCCTACCCACACTGGTTTCAGCGCCTGTTCGGTCGCTGCCAAAGGTCCCGGATTGGTCTGATACCACGACAACTTCATCAAGCGCCTGGCTATCCGACGCGAGTTGTGTATTGTAATTAAAGGTTTTACCTAACGTAAGAAAGATGTCATTGCGTACATTTGATTTAAATCCTACGTAAGATATGGTCACCTCGTAGGGTCCACCAATTCTTAGGTTCAAAAGATTGAAACGACCTTCTTCATTGGTAATGGCACCATAGCGGGTACCAGTAGGGGTGTGAACGGCTACCACATTGGCACCGTAAAGGGGTTCACCTTGGTCGTCAGCAACAGCACCACGAATGTTCGAGGTAGTAACCTGGGCATAACCCGAAGCGATGAAGGCAAAAACCAACACCACCAAAGGCATAATTTTCTTCATAATGAGCTAGTTATAAGTTTTTCGAGTTGCTGCAAACATAGGACAAAAAAAAGAGCTATGCACGCATAGCTCTTAACAACTTATTAACCGTAATTTGATGTTATTTTGCCTCTGCAATCACTTCAAATGGAAAATCTACGATTACCTCTCTGTGCAACCTGATTTGAGCGTTGTACGGCCCAACTCTTTTAATAGTTCCACCTTTGATAGCAATAAACTTTCGGTCTACGGATTGACCGGCTTTTTCCAAAGCTGTGGCCAAATCAATATTATTTACGGAACCAAACAACTTGTCCCCTGCACCTACCTTGGCTGGAATTCTAATTTCCAAACCTTTGAGCGCAGTAGCCTGTTCGTTAGCTTCGTCGATAACCTTCTTTTCTTTGTGGGCACGTTGTCTTAGGTTCTCGGCCAAAACCTTTTTTGCAGAAGGTGTTGCCAAGGCTGCTAGCCCTTGAGGAATCAAATAGTTTCTACCATAACCGTTTTTTACGGTTACGATGTCATCCTTAAACCCTAAATCTTGTACGTCTTGCTTTAAAATAATTTCCATGCTTCTAGTACTTTATTATTTCAACATATCGCCTACGTAGGGCATTAAGGCCAAGTGACGGGCACGTTTTACCGCTTGTGCCACCTTTCTCTGGTATTTCAAAGAAGTACCGGTCAAACGTCTTGGTAAAAGCTTTCCTTGCTCGTTAACCAATTTCATCAAAAAATCAGGGTCTTTGTAATCAATGTACTTGATACCTGATTTTTTGAATCGACAGTATTTCTTTTGTTTGTTCGTTTCAATGTTTAATGGGGTCAAATACCGGATTTCCCCATCTTTTTTTGCTTTTGCCTGTTGTTCTATTGATGCCATGAGCCTAAGCGTTTGTTTTTAATTTGGTTCTTCTTTTTTCCGCCCATGCAATGGCGTGCTTGTCCAACTTTACCGTAAGGAAACGCATGATGCGCTCGTCGCGAATGAATTCCAATTCATAAGGAGAGATAACACTACCTTCTACAGTAAATTCGAATAAGTGGTAAAATCCACTTTTTTTGTGTTGAATGGGATAAGCCAATTTTTTGAGTCCCCAATTTTCTTTGGCAATCATTTTGGCACCATTCTTAGTCAAGAAATCTTCAAATTTCTTTACTGTTTCCTCTATCTGGGTCTCAGACAGAACGGGATTTAAAATGAAAACAGTTTCGTAATGGTTCATATATACATATTTTAAAAGGAGCGCAAAAGTAATCATTTATCCTTGGCAATGCAAGAACCCAGAAATTTCCTCGTTTAAATTAATAAGTTATTAACAAAATGAACCAATCGGAACTACATATCGTATATAGCAAAGTACACAACAGAATGGACCATGTTTACATCTTTTGTTGCCGCTTAACCCCATTTTTGTGTAATTTGCCGATGATTTAAAACCCTACAAATCACCCCATTCTATGAAACTAAAAAGTATAATCGTTGACGACTCCTCCATGCAGCGCATGGCAGTGGCGAAGTTGGTCAACAATCATCCTCATTTGGCCCTGGTCGCAGAGTACAGTAATGCAATCGAGGCTAAAAACGGTTTGAAAAACCACGAAATCGACCTAATCTTCCTCGATGTGGAAATGCCCATCATCAATGGCTTTGACCTTTTGGAAGCATTGGAAAACCCACCTCAAGTCATTTTGATTACCGGAAAGCCTGATTACGCACTAAAGGCTTTTGATTATGACGTAACCGACTACCTACACAAACCAATAACCATGGCCCGTTTTGAAGCTTCTGTAAAAAGAGCTGTTACCAAATACGAGCAAATGAACCGGGTTGATGAGGACGAAGAGCACATTTTTGTCAAAAGCAACCTCAAAAAGCGAAAAGTAATCCTGAATGATATCAAATGGATTGAAGCTTTGGGTGATTATATCAAGTTGGTAACCGACGAAGCCAATATTGTGATTCTTTCCACAATGAAGTCTTTTGAAAAACAGTTGCCACCAGAAAAGTTTTTGCGTATCCATAAGTCGTACATCGTAAATCTGGAGAAAATTGAAAAATTCAACAGTAAGAATGTGGAAGTAGGGGGACGACAGATACCATTGAGTAGAAACAAGAAAACCGAGTTGGCTGAAGCCTTAGCCAACGTATAAGCTAGATGTGGTCTACATCATAGACCAATCGAACGCGTTTAAATTGAGAAATAGCATTAAAGGATTGTTCAATTCTTTTAATGCTATTTTTTATTTGGGCCATGGACTGCTCCCTTCCTATTTTCACTAAAATCGTTTTTAGATAATCCCTTCGTATTCTCCCAACGGCTGGCGACTCCGGGCCCAAAACAGTGATATTTGGAATATTTTTTAGCGCCTTGGCAAACCACCGTGATGCATCAGCGGAAAGATTGAAATCTTTTGTCTTTAGCGTAATCTTGATGATTTTGAGTTTGGGCGGATATTTGAACTGCTCCCTTTCATAGCGTTGTTGCTGGAACATTTGTTCATAATCGTAGGTCGTTACCTGCTGTAAAATTTGATGGAACGGGTTATAGGTCTGAATCAAAACCTTTCCTCGGGTTTGGGTGCGCCCTGCCCTGCCCGCTACTTGGGTCAACATTTGGAAGGTACGTTCATGCGCGCGATAATCTGGATAGTGCAACAAAGTATCCGCATTCATAACCCCGACCAAGGATACATTCCGAAAATCCAATCCCTTGACCACCATTTGTGTGCCGACTAAAATGTCTACTTCTTGTTGTTCGAAAGCTGTAATGATTTTTTCGTAGGCATGTTTGCCTCGCGTGGTGTCCAAATCCATGCGCGACACTTTTGCGTTGGGAAATAGTGCAGCACATTCCTTCTCAATCTGTTCTGTTCCAAATCCCTTTTTATCTAAGGTTGCACTCCCACAAGCCCTGCATTGCTGTTGCATGGCCATGTGATAGCCGCAATAATGGCAACGCAATTGGTTCTTGTACTGGTGATAGGTCAAACTCACATCACAATTTGGGCATTGGGGCACATGCCCACAAGTAGTGCACTCAACAATAGGAGAAAAACCACGACGGTTTTGAAATAGGATAATCTGTTCGCCTTCTTCCAGAGCGTCGTTCATTGCAGCAAGCAACCGTTCCGAAAAGTGTCCGTCCATTTTCTTACGTTTGGTGGCCTCCTTCAAGTCAACCAATGAAATATCAGGCATGAGCACATCGCCATAGCGTTGCGCGATTGTTGCATACCCGTATTTGCCTTTATGCACGTTGTCCATGGTCTCAATGCTGGGGGTGGCAGAACCCAAGAGGCAGGATGAATTTTCCAAGGCCGCCAAAACGATGGCAGCATCTCTAGCATGATATCGCGGTGCGGGGTCAAATTGCTTGAATGAGCTTTCATGCTCTTCATCAATAACAATAAAACCCAAATTCTTAAAGGGAAGAAAAAGTGAAGACCTTGCCCCAATAACAATTCGCGCTTTATCGGTATGTTTTCTTACATTTTCCCAAACCTCAACCCGTTCATGCACGCTATAGCGTGAGTGATACACCATGATTTTGTCTCCGAAATGATTTCGCAACCTACCAACAAGCTGAGCGGTAAGGGCAATCTCTGGAACGAGATACAGCGCCTGTTGTCCTTTCGCAATAACTTCCTCCAACAGTTTGATGTACACCTCGGTTTTTCCTGAGGAGGTTACGCCATGGAGCAAGGTTACTTTGTTTTGGGAAAAACTTTCTTGAATCCTATCAAGCGCTGCTTGCTGATGGGAGTTCAATTCAATTTCGGAACTTTTGACCTCCCCATCAAAACCAATTCGGTCCATCTGGAGTTGGTAAATTTCCAAAACAGCTTTGTTTACTAGCGCGTTCACCACCCCTCGGGAAACATTACTTGTTTTCAGCAGTTGTTGCAAGGGTATCGGTTTCGGACTTTCGGACTGTAATTGAAACAAGGACAGCAGGGCATTGCTTTGCTGTGGTGCACGAGTGAGGTCATCCAATAAAGATTCCAAGGCAGTGTCGTTTTGATAGGCCTCGGAAAGTTTGACAAAGCTGACCCATTTCGGTTTGTATTGTTCGTATAGTGCTTCTTTTTGAGTAACCAATCCTTTTTTTACCATACGGTTGACCAGCGGTAGTACATTTTTTTTATCCACAATGGCCGCAATCTCACCCACTTTCAACATGGATTGATGTTGCAAGGCTTCGTAGACCAAAAATTCATCATCTTTTAATTCCGCTTCGTTGACTTCCACATCAGGCTTTGCCAAAATCAAGGTCTCACTTTCCAACAATAGCGCGGAAGGCAAAGCCATTCGAACGACTTCACCTAAGGTGCACATATAGTATTGCGCAATCCAAATCCAATGCCTTAGCTGCATTTGGGTGACAAGAGGGGAGTCATCCAAAATTTGGTAAATAGGCTTGGCTTCATATACTTCTGGAGCAACCTCATGGGTCTTTAGCACGATTGCCGTGTAGATTTTGGTCTTCCCAAAAGGGACGGCAACACGCGTTCCGATTTGGATATGCGCTACTTCCTCAGCGGTAAGGCTATAGGTAAAGGTCCTTTCTAAAGGAATGGGCAATACAACATCCGCGAAATAGGGCATCCACTTGCTTTAGTTTACTCGGTGCCAGGTTTGCGTCCTAAATAAAAAGGCAACATAACCCCGAACTTTTAAAAGATTGACATTGTCTTCGTCCAACCATAATTTCCCACGGTAGGTAGTGCCATTTTCGGGATCTAGAAGGTAAGTCCCTTTGTATTCGTTTGAACCATTGGGTCGGAAATCCTTGATAATATGCATGCCCTTGACCGGTTTATCCTTCAAATCGCCCTTGCATTTGATGCATACCGCATCTTCCCTACCCTCCTCCAAAATCTGAAGGATGCGCGCATTTAAGGTATTGTCTTTTTGATACACTTCAACGATGGCCTTGGCCTCTCCCGTGCCGTCATCAATGGTTTTCCATTTACCAAACACCGATTGGGCTGATAGTTGAAATCCGCATAACAGTAATCCAACGCTCCACACCAATTTACTTCGCATTTCTTTTTTCATGTCTTTTTTTAAGTGAATTCAGAGTTGCGTTCAATTCAAATCCCAACAAAAGAATATTGGAATTCAACCAAATGAAGACCATTAAAATCAAAAGGCCTCCCAACGCCCCGTAAAGTTCATTATAACGGGCAAATTTTTCAACATAAACCCCAAAAAGATATGAAGTGACCAAAAACAGTAATGTCGTCATCAAAGCCCCTGAGGAAAAAAACCTGGCCTGTTTGCCCTCGGCCGTACCGAAATAATACAAAATTGAGGTGGTCAAATACGACAGGCTGGTGAAGAAAATCAATTTGGTGGCTTGAATTCCTAAGGTATCTCCTTTCTCTTGATCGTAGCCTAAGGTCTTGCCCAAGTACTCGCTCGTATATTCCACAATGTAGAATTCAAAATATACATAGAGCACGGCCGCAATAATTAAAAGGATGGAAAGGATGAGTCCAACCATAAGTGCATATGCGTATTGACGAAAGAAATTACGCGTCAAATCCACATGGTATGAGTTTTCAAATCCCCCGAAAATGGCATTGACCCCGTTGGCAACCAAAAAAATGGAAAGGACAAAGGCCGAGGATAACAACCCCCCCCTGCGTTGGTCTTTGATTTGTTGATAAATATCTCCGAAGTAATCACTGGTTGCGGAAGGCAGAAAAGTTTCCAAAAACAACAAAAACTGCGCATCAAAGTTCTCATTGCCCACACTCGCATAGGGGATAATAAAAGGCAATAAGGTAATCAGGAAGATAAGCAGCGGGAACAGCGCCATGAACAAACTGAATGCAATGGAACTGGCCCTACTGGAAAGGGTACCTTTGACGATGCCCACCAAATACATCTCAATCAAATCGTACAAAGAGAGGCCCTCAAACGCTTTCAGTTTAAAGCGCTTCAACAGTTTGACCACGGTTTTGACTACCGGTATCTTGTCCAGCTTTTCTTCTAGGGTCAAGGCCATAGGCTATACTGCTTTTAAACTGAGGTCCATATTGTGAACTGAATGTGTTAAGGCACCTGAGGAAATGTAATCCACACCGCATTCCGCATACTTTCTAAGGGTTTGTTGGTTGATACCTCCGGAAGATTCGGTCAAGCATTGCTTTCCAATGAGCTCCACGGCTTTTTTGGTATCCTCGTAATTGAAATTATCCAATAAAATGCGATACACATTTTCACCCTGTAGAATTTGCTCCACTTCATCCAAATTCCGTGCCTCTACGATAATTTTAAGGTTTCTATTGTTTTCTTTCAAATAAGTATTCGTTTTGGCAATGGCGTTACGGATGCCTCCTGTGAAATCAATATGATTATCCTTGAGCATTATCATATCATACAATGCAAAGCGGTGATTTTCTCCTCCCCCGATGGTAACTGCCCATTTTTCCAAGGCCCGAATACCTGGAGTAGTTTTACGGGTATCGAGAATTTGGGTTCCTGTACCTTCTAAAAGCGAAACAAAGTGATGCGTCTTGGTAGCAATGGCGCTCATACGTTGCATTGCATTGAGCACCAAGCGCTCTGCTTTTAAAATGCTTTGTGAACTGCCCTTTACATAAAAAGCGACATCTCCGTGTCTGACCGCACTGCCATCTCCGATTTCAATGGTCATGGACAAGCTATCGTCTACATAATTGAAAACTTGTTGGGCAAAGGCCACCCCAGCCAAAATACCTTCATCTTTTACCAAAAGTTTTGCTTTTCCTTGTGCAGATAATGGAATACAGGCCAAAGAACTGTGGTCTCCGTCCCCAACATCTTCCCGAATGGCATTTTGGATAATAAGGTCAATTTCCTGCTGGAACTGTTCCTTTGAAATCATAGAAGGTATTTTTACGAATGTACTAAAAACCCAAAATTTGTTCCGTCAAATTGAAGGCCATGCATGAATAATTCGCTTAATTTGACTATGAAGATTCAAGTCATTGCCATAGGGAAAACGGATAGCCCTGCTTTAAGCCACCTCATTTCGGAATATGCCAAGCGTTTAGGTCACTATGTGAACTTTGAACTGTTATGGCTGCCCGATATCAAAAACACCAAAACCCTCTCTGAAAAAAATCAGAAGTTGCAAGAAGCACAATTGGTTTTGAAGAAAATCAAACCTTCGGACCATGTTGTTTTATTTGATGAAAAAGGAAAAACCTATTCCTCGGTAGATTTTTCAGAACATTTGCAAAAACGTATGAATTCAGGATTGAAGCAGTTGGTTTTTGTTATTGGTGGACCCTACGGATTTGACGAATCGTTGTACCAGCGTGCACAGGAAAAAATGAGCCTTTCCAAAATGACCTTTTCGCATCAGATGGTTCGACTTTTGGTAGTGGAACAAATTTATAGGGCCTTTACAATTCTACGGAATGAACCGTACCATCATCGTTGACGGGTTTGGTTTTCGGATTCTTTTGGTAGCGCTCCAACAGATTTTCGACTTGTTTAATAACAAAATGATGGGGTTTCTCCTCCTTTGTGGTTTTTTCAAGAGATTGAACCATATTGTCGGAAACCGTTTTTAGTTGGTCGAGCTCTTCAGTGATAAAACCAAAGATTTCACGTTGTCTTTCAGGATTTTTTTCTGCTTTTAGTACATATTGCAAATCAGTAACGTTTTTCATGTGCGAATTGAACACATGGGATTGATGCCATGCAATTTCCGTCAACTTCTTCTTTTGATTTACAATACGATTGATTATCGGATTGACGATGAACAACAGCTCGAATACAATAATAAAAATGGAAAAGATGGAAAGTTCCAATTCAATTACCATCATGGCTTTAATGTCCTTTTCAGATTTTCGTTGCAAAAGTCCAACGATATTGTCCATTATTACAAGGAACCGGTCTACTCGAAAGCGAACATCGGTGAAAGAGATTTTATCAAAGTTGTCGAAATCCTTGAGTTCGGCATAAAGCCAATTCAAGTGGGTTTCCAACTTATCAAACTGCTTTAAAATATATTCGTCTTCCAAAGGCGCTATCTTCAGAGCAGCATTGCCATCTTGCAAAAACCCATTCATTTGAACCAGTTTGGTCAAGGTTAGTTTCATGTCGGCATAATCGCAATTGTGATAACGACAAGAATAAAGTTCATTCAGGAGTCGCTGGCTCAACATGCGCTGCCGACCAGCCAAATTCACCACCAAGGCGGAAGAGCTCTGTTTGTTCAAAGAATATTGGGTAATGGTTTGTATGGTGATGGTCAACAAGACGATGGAGACTACTAAAAGATAGTAGGCCCGAAATCCTTTTTTAAAAACCTTCAGTTTTTTGAATGGCATTTCCTTTAATAAGAATTTGCCTACAAATTAGATTTTAAAGCTACCTTTTCCCCAAAAATGTTGTGAATGCTGAAATTGCTATGGTGAACAATGTTAACATTCCCTCAAAAGCCTTTAATAAAGTACCCTAAACTTGATGGTATGGTCAATTTCACGTAGAGCGGTCATTACCTCTTTATTGTACTCTTTGTCCAAATCAGTAATTACATACCCCACCTCGTTGTCAGTGGATAAGTATTGACCAGTAATGTTCATTTCGTACTTGGCCAAAACCTCATTGACTTTCGCCATGATACCGGGTACGTTTTTGTGTATGTGCAAAAAGCGGTGGGCATTTTGCTGTTTGGGCAGACGAATATTGGGGAAATTCACAGCGTCTACGGTATTGCCTGAATTGATGTAATCCATGATTTTATTGGGAACAAAATCCGCGATATCACGCTGTGCCTCTTCGGTACTTCCGCCCACATGAGGTGTCAAAATAACATTGGTCAACCCTTGCAAGGGCGTGGCAAAATCACCATTTGACCTTGGTTCACTGGGATAGACATCTACCGCTGCGCCTGAAAGTTTTCCGCTCTTCAATGCTTCGGCAAGAGCCTCGATGTCCACTACGAAACCGCGCGATAGATTGATGAGATAGGCCCCGTTCCGCATCTGTTCTATCTCTTCGGCGGAAATAAAATTTCGGTTGGCCTTGTTGTCATCTACGTGCAGGGTGACCACATCAGAGAGTCCCAACAACTCTTCCAAAGAACTGCATTTCATGGCGTTCCCCAGTGCCAGTTGGTCAGATACGTCATAGTAGTAAACCCGCATCCCTATGGCCTCCGCAAGCACAGATAGCTGTTTTCCAATGTTTCCGTATCCGATAATACCAAGGTTCTTTCCGCGAACTTCCTTTGAGTTGATGGCGGTTTTGTTCCATTCACCCTTATGGATTTCCGTACTGCGGGTGAATACATTCCGCATCAGCATAATGATTTGACCAATAGCCAACTCCACTACCGACCGCGTATTGCTGTATGGCGCATTGAAAACCACTACGCCTTTCTTTTTACAGTAATTCAAATCTATTTGAGTGGTGCCGATACAAAAGGCTCCGACAACCAGCAGCTTATTGGCGGCATCCAAAACCTTTTGGGTGACCTGCGTTTTGGAGCGAATACCCAAAACATGAACTCCCTTGATGCGCTCAATTAGCTCCTCTTCGGTCAAACTGTGCTTTATCAACTCCACTGAAAAACCTTCTTCAGAGAGGTTCTCGAAAGCATCAGGATGAACATTTTCGAGCAATAATATTTTTATACGATTCTTGGGGTACGATAAACTACGTGGCAAATCATTCACAAATAAAAATTCATCTAAGTTAGGCGTAACATGGTCTGCATTTTCGGCAGCCTTTTCACGGTGCACATTTTCAGTGTAGGCAAAGAACTTATCAGCGATTCCTGCTTCACGCATCACATAGTCGCTGTAACCGTCTCCAATAACCTGCACTTCACCATCGAGGTCCAAACGTTTCAAACATTCTATCTTACCATTATGGGAAGCCAAAACATTTTCCTCGTCAAAGCCGATAATATTTCCAGAGGTGTCAAAGCGAAACGTATTGGCGTACACCCTATCTGAGGGAATCCCATACGCTTCTACGATGGGGTCAATAAACTCCTTGAATCCACAAGAAATGACATAAATATCGTCAGTGTACTTCTGGAAAAACTCCTTGTTTGCGGCAATGGATTTGGAAACTTTTTGTCTTAATTCGTCCACCAAAGGTCCCAAATCATTTTGATGTGCCCCCAACATACCAATACGGCGTTCAAGCGATTCCGTAAACGAAATATCACCATCAATGCCCAAATTGGTAATGTCTTGAATTTCCTTAATGATTTCGTTCTTGTTGGACTTGTCCTTCAAGGTAATCTCGGCCAACACATCCAGCGCTTCAACACGGGTTAGAGTGCTGTCAAAATCGAAAACATATTTTCTTGCGGTTTCCACCATGCCTTCCTTTGAATTAAGCTGTAAAAGTAAAATTTAATCCCATTGCTGATACGGCATCAATCCAAAAGGAATCAACAAATAACAATATCACAAAAAAATGTAAGAATCTTTGAGAAAAGTGAAAACAGCCTAAAAATGTCAAAACCAACGACGCGTGTTCTTGCAATACAGACGATAGGGCTTGCCAAACAGTTTTTCCAAAGCGGCTTCCTCAAACCGTATTTGAAAATAGTTCATATAGTATACAAAACCGGCTGCCAAAATGGTATTGAAAGCGTTGCCCAAACGGAGGCCCCAAGCCAACAATAGCATCAACATAGCCAGATACATGGGGTTTCGGGTATATTGAAAAATCCCTCCCATAACCAAAGCACTGGTTTTGGTCAAATCTATGGGGTTGGAGGTTGTCTTCGCCTTTCTGAACTGGAAAATGGCCAAAAACATGACCATTACCGCAGCCCCCAACAAAAACCACATCAAACCCTCTTGACCAAAGAAACTAAATTGCCCAACTGGTAAGAATTTTGCCAAAAGGTACATTCCCAATCCAAATACTAACATCACCAAAGGAGGTAATAATTTTATTCGCATGCGTTATTGCAATTCTACTTTGGTGAAATTACTACTTTTAAACACCATTAAACTCATCTCCTTTGGAAATCGTTTTTGCTACGCATAATTTGAATAAACTTAACGAAATCAAAGCTGCGCTACCTCAGGGATTTGCTTTACGCTCGTTGACGGATATTGGCTGTACCGAAGACATTCCAGAAACAGGGAGCACGCTGGCTGAAAATGCTGCCATTAAGGCCAATCACGTCACCCAAACCTATGGTTTTGATTGTTTTTCAGATGATACGGGTTTGCTCATCAATGCGCTACATGGAGCACCAGGGGTGTATTCTGCAAGATATGCAGGTCCGCAAAAAAACGCTATGGATAACATGGCCAAGGTTTTAAAGGAATTGGAAGATGCATCCGACCGAACTGCCTATTTTCAAACGGTCATCCACCTGAATTGGCAAGGCGGGTCCCATGAATTTGTTGGAGAAGTCCATGGAAAAATCATCGATGAGAAACGAGGCGAAGGTGGTTTTGGCTATGACCCGATTTTTATGCCTGAAGGGTATGACAAAACCTTTGCTGAGCTCCCTTTATCCATCAAAAATCAAATCAGCCATCGCGGTAAGGCATTTCAAAAGTTGACGGCTTTTTTAAAAAGTTCTTGATTTGTAGTACCCACCGTTTAATTTAGATTACTTTTGCGCCTGAAAACGCCGCCGGTATGGCATCGTGTTGAAGGGCTTAAGGGGTAAATCGCTCAGTCAACACTACATATTTGCGATTTAAACACACCTTATGACACCTTTTGAAGAATTGGGCTTGTCCCAACCGCTTCTGGATGCTATTTCCGATTTGGGATTCAAAAAACCCTCAGAAGTACAGGAAAAAGCCATTCCCGTTTTGTTGGAAAATGAAACGGACCTTGTCGCTTTGGCACAAACAGGTACAGGAAAAACCGCTGCTTTTGGTTTTCCCATGATTCAGAAAATTCAGGAAGACAGCCGCACAACGCAAGGGCTTATTCTGTCTCCTACCCGCGAGCTTTGTCTCCAAATCACCAACGAACTCCAACTCTACTCCAAACATGTGAAGGGTTTGCGTACGGTTGCGATTTATGGCGGGGCAAGTATTACCGAACAAGCGCGTCAAATCAAAAAAGGGGCGCAAATTGTGGTCGCTACACCAGGGCGAATGAAAGATATGATTGGTCGTCGCATGGTGGATATCTCCAAAATCGATTATTGCGTGCTCGATGAAGCGGACGAGATGTTGAACATGGGCTTCTATGAAGATATCAAGGACATTTTATCCAACACGCCGGAGGAGAAATTTACATGGTTATTCTCGGCAACCATGCCCAAAGAGGTTGCCCAAATTGCCAAAAAGTTCATGCACAAGCCCCAAGAAATTACTGTGGGGACCAAGAATGCGGGAGCTAGTACCGTGCAACATGAGTATTATACCGTTGGCGGACGTGACCGTTATGCAGCACTCAAGCGACTCGCGGATGCAAACCCTGGAATCTTTTCCGTGATTTTCTGCCGCACCAAACGAGATACGCAGCGAGTGGCCGAAAAGTTGATTGAAGATGGCTACAATGCAGGAGCTTTGCACGGTGACTTGAGTCAAAACCAACGGGATTTGGTCATGAATGCCTTTCGTAAAAAGCAGGTTCAAATGTTGGTAGCTACGGATGTTGCCGCGCGTGGGATTGATGTGGATGATATCACCCATGTCATCAACTATCAACTTCCAGACGAAATTGAAACCTATACCCACCGTAGTGGTCGTACCGGCCGTGCAGGGAAATCTGGTATTTCAATGGTCATTGTCACGCGTTCCGAAATGCGGAAAATCAATGCCATCGAAAAGAAAATCAAACAAGATTTCATCTCCAAAAAAATCCCGACGGGAATCGAAATCTGTGAGATTCAGCTCTATCACTTGGCGAACAAAATCAAAGAAACAGAGGTAAACACCGAAATTGATGGGTATTTGCCGGCCATTCATGACGTATTGGAAGGATTGGACCGAGAAGAACTCATCAAAAAAATTGTTTCGGTAGAGTTCACCCGTTTCTTTAACTACTACAGCAAAACCAAAGACCTCAATACTTCCGAACCTTCCAAAGAACGTTCCAGCAAAAGGGAATCCAGTGGAGGTTCAGTGCGGTATTTCATCAATATTGGCGAAAGGGATGGTTACGATTGGATGAGCTTAAAAGATTTCCTTAGAGATACTTTGAACCTCCAAAAGGAGGATGTTTTCAATGTGGACACCAAAGGAAGTTTTTCTTTCTTCAACACAGATGCTTCCTTAACGGATTTCATTTTGCAAACCTTCACGGACTTTAAAGTGAAAGGACGCTTTATCAATGTGGAAGTTTCTACCAAACCGGGTAGCGGTTCAGGAAAGAAGCGTAATCGAGGTGACAGAAGGTCTAAATTCAAAAAAGGTGGTGACCGATTCCATTCGAAAAAAGGAAAAAAAGGGGGGCGAGGCAAATCAAGAGGTGGAAAGCACCCAGGGTTCTTTTCGTTAATTCTTTATTAAACCGAAATGCCCAAACCTTAATTTTATGTTGTTTCGTATTTTTAAGGAATCCTGAGTCCATGAAACCATTCATTGTCTGCACTTTTTTGTTGTTTTCTTTAGTGAGTCTAGCGCAGACTGATGAGGCCGATGTGGTACCACGTGACATCACCGCCACCGTTGTAAATGCCCAAACCGGCTTTGCCATGGAAAGCGTGCACGTAATTAACTTGAATCAAGTGGTTGGTACCATTACCAATCAAGAGGGGAAATTCTCTATTCCAGCCGTAGTCAATGACACCCTGTATCTCTCTTTTTTAGGCTTTAAATCACAAAAGGTGCGTGTCACAAATGATATGTTCAAGTTTGAAGGTACCGAAATCGCTTTGACGGAGTTGGCGTATGCGTTGGAAGAAGTTATCGTTCGGCCTTACCAACTCACCGGCTACCTTGAAATCGACGTAAAAAACCTGCCCATCAACAATGCCTATCAATACAGCATTTCAGGTTTGGGTAGGACTTATGAAGCGGGAAACAAAAACCCCAGTGCGGTAACCAAAGTTCTTGGAGCTATTCTAAATCCTGCAGATTTATTGCGGAACCTTTTTGGGAAAAAGCCAAAACAGATGCGCAAACTGCGGCAGATGAAAGAGGACGAGGACATCCGTAATCTATTGGCCTCCAAATTCGACCGCGAGACGTTAAAAGAACTCTTGCAGTTGGAAAAGGTTGATATTGAGGATATTTTGAATAATTGCAACTATTCCAAATCCTTTATCCGCACCGCCAACGACCTCCAAATTTTGGATGCCATATCAAGTTGTTATGAGGAATACAAGGTCCTAAATCGGAAATAAAATCCTACCGGAAGCTTCTTTGACTTCTTAAATAAATTTTAAATTTCCGTATTCATTTTATAGTTTTAGGCAAAATACCTCCTTAATGAAAAAACTGCTTATCGTTATGTCTATTTTTTCCTTTATCCTGGGTTGTAAAAAGACAAAAAAAGCTGAAAAAAAGGAAGAAGTTGTAACGATAGAACCTGAACAAGAAAAGGAGGTTCCTTTCGTTTGGGAAGGAGCCAACATCTACTTTCTTTTAACCGATAGATTCCATAACGGAGACCCCGAAAATGATGTCAATTTTGAGCGCACCGAGGAGACTGCTGTCCTCCGCGGTTTTGAAGGAGGAGATTTGCAAGGGGTCATTCAAAAAATAGAAGAAGGGTACTTTACGGATTTGGGCATCAATGCCATTTGGTTCACCCCTATTGTGGAACAAATTCATGGTCCGACCAACGAAGGTACGGGAAATACCTATGGCTATCATGGCTATTGGACCAAGGACTGGACTGCCATCGACCCTAATTTTGGTACGCGAAAAGATTTGGAGAAACTGGTAAAAACTGCACATTCCAAAGGAATTCGCGTATTGTTGGATGTGGTGTTGAATCATACAGGCCCCGTTACGGATAAAGACCCCGTGTGGCCAGAAGAGTGGGTAAGAACAGGGCCTGCCTGTACTTTTGATACGTACGAAAACACTACGGCCTGTACGTTGGTACAAAACCTTCCGGACATCTTGACCGAATCGGATGAGGCAGTTGAACTTCCCGATGCTTTATTGGCCAAATGGAAACGAGAGGGGCGGTTAAGCCAAGAGTTGGATGAATTGCAGTTGTTTTTCGAACGTACCGGTTATCCTAGGGCCCCACGCTTTTACATCATCAAGTGGTTAACGGATTACATCAATGATTTCGGGGTAGATGGTTTTCGTGTGGATACCGTTAAGCATGTAAACGAAAATGCTTGGTCCGATTTATATAAAGAAGCCAACTACGCTTTCGAAACTTGGAAGAAGAAACATCCGGACCGCATTTTGGATGAAAATGATTTCTACATGGTGGGTGAAGTGTACAACTATGGAATCACTGGTGGACGCGAGTTTGATTTTGGCGACAAGAAGGTTGACTTTTTTGACTACGGCTTCAAAAGTCTCATCAATTTCGACTTGAAATATGACGCAGAACAACCTTACGAAAAAGTATTCACCAAATACAGCAAGCTACTCAATACCAAGTTCAAGGGGAAGAGTGTTTTAAACTACCTCACCTCGCATGATGACGGACAGCCTTTTGATAAAGACCGTACCAAACCTTATCTCGCTGCCAATATGTTATTGTTGACACCAGGTGCATCCCAGGTGTATTATGGGGATGAAACCGCCCGAAGTTTGGTAATCGAAGGTACCGAAGGCGATGCCACACTAAGGTCCTTTATGAATTGGGAAGAATTGGATTCGCTTCCACATGTACAAAGCATTCACAAGCATTATCAAAAACTCGGTTCGTTCAGGAGAAATCACCCTGCGGTAGGTGCTGGAAAACACAAACGTCTGGCAAAAGCACCTTATGTGTTCTCTCGTAGCTATACCCAAGGCGACTACAAAGACAAAATCGTAATCGGTCTTGATTTGCCCAAAGGCAAAAAATCCCTTCGGGTGAAAGGATTTTTTGGAGATGGAACCATCCTTTATGACACTTACTCCGAAACCGAAGTAGTTGTAGAAAAAGGACAGGTTATGCTCGAAAATGATTTTGAAGTAGCGCTTTTGGAGCTGAAAGAGTGAGTCTTTAACTCTCCAGAATACTTTTTAAGCTGCCTAGACCATCTTCGAAATCCCCTCCAACGGCTTTGTCCATGTTCATGAACAACATGAAAATACTCATGGGAAATTTGTTTTTGCCCGAGAATCCCCAAGTAACTTTGGTAGCATTGGGCCCCTCCTCCTCGGTTGTCATGTAAGCATCCGAAGTGGATTTGAACGGTTTTAAGAAACGAAGTTCAGATTCAACGCGCTCGCCGGGGACGATTTTAGTGATTTCCTGTTCGCCTTCCCCTACTTCTTTGTTGCCATTCCAATAGCTCACCGAACCCACTTCGCCATCGGTTCCCGTGAATTTCTTTTCCATATTGGGGTCTTTTTTGGCCCATGGGGACCAATTATCCATTTTTTCAAGAGACTTAATGTACTCAAAAACGGTAGCCTTTGGTTGCGCAATGGAAATACTTCGCGAAACGTTGTAGGATTTTGGAGCAATAATCGCCAAGAAAGCGATGAGAAGAATCAAACCTCCCAGAATGTAGAGAACTGTAGTCATTTGTTTTAGAATTGGTTACACGCTAAAATAGCAAAATTCAACGCTCGGACAAATATCGCTGGATAATGCCCTCGACATCTTTTATGGATTTTTTGGTCCAATCCAAGCGCTTTTCCAAACGTTCTTTATCCGACAGCGACCACGGTAATTCGGAAGCACGCAGTTGTTTTGACAAGGTTTCCAAAATGATTGCGGCAGACACGGAAATGTTCAAGCTTTCGGAAAAACCAACCATGGGAATTTTCAGAAAACCATCGGCTCTGCTTTTGACTACCTCACTCAAACCCTCGCGCTCCGTACCGAAAAACAATGCGGTTTTCTCCCGAATTTGATAATCGCCCAACAAGGAACAATCCCCGTGGGGTACCGTTGCAAGAATCTTGTACCCCTTTTTGGATACGGTGTCGATACAATGCTCCATATGGGAATAGCGGTGTATATCAACCCACTGTTCCGCTCCCATGGCAATATTTTTATCCAAACGACTCCCAAAACGATCTTCTACCACATGGGCTTCTTGAATGCCAAAAGCATCACAACTTCGGAGTACGGCACTGGTGTTGTGCAACTGGAATACATCTTCCATGACGACAGTCAAGAACTTTGTTCTTAGTGACAAAACATCTTGGAATCTTACTTTCCGTTCCTCCGTCAGAAAACCCTCCAAATAGTGCAGTAAATCCTTATCAATCATCGAACAAAAGATAGAAAAAATGATACTTTTGATAGGATTAGACGGCTAACCCATGAAAAAGCAAAAGAAAATAGTGGTGATGACCGGCGCAGGGATGAGCGCGGAAAGTGGTTTAAAAACGTTTCGAGATGCCAACGGACTTTGGGAAGGGCATGATGTGATGGAGGTAGCTTCCCCTGAAGGCTTTCGAAAAAATCCAGAGCTCGTGCTTGAGTTCTACAATCAACGGAGACGTCAGCTTTTACAGGTCCATCCCAATGCGGGACATGAGGCCTTGGTGCGATTGGAGGAAAAATTCGAAGTTCAAATCATTACTCAGAATGTAGACAACTTACATGAGAAAGCCGGTAGCAGCCAAGTGTTGCATTTGCACGGTGAACTTTTGAAAGTACGAAGTGTTCGTGATGAGAATCACGTATTGCACTGGGAAAAAGATTTGGTCCTTGGCGATTTGGATGAAAACGGTCATCAATTGCGACCCCACATCGTTTGGTTTGGAGAAATGGTTCCGCTTTTGGAAGAAGCTGCTCGCCAAACCCAACAGGCTGATTTGGTCATCATTATCGGCACCTCAATGCAAGTGTATCCCGCAGCGAGCTTGATTCACTATGCGCCGTCCCAATCCTCTATTTATTTTGTTGACCCAGCTCCGGCGGTCAATATCCATGATTTTGGCAACTTGACCATTTTACAGCAGACCGCTGCTGAAGGGGTGCCATCCTTAGTGCAGGAACTTCTGGGAAAAGAAGGCTAAGTGCAAAACATGCGAGCGGAAGAACTTCACGTGAAATTGAGCCAAAAGCGCTTGTCAAAACCAGAAGTGGATGGTTTGACGAATAAGTTGCTCAATTGCCCAGAGCTTGTTTTACCACTCATACAACATGTTTTTCGAGAAGAAAAGGAAGGTTTGTTCATGGCCAGTTGGGCACTTGACAATCTTCTTCGGAAAAACCTTTCGCTACTACTTCCCCATATTGACTTTTTCATAGCGGGCCTTCCAGAAATGCAATCTGATTCTTCTATTCGCCCTATGGCACACTGCTGTGAAATGCTCCTCATAAAGATTTACGAAAAAAAAGACCCTGTGTATCAAAAAGCCATCAACAAAGGGCACAAGGATGTCTTGCTATCCACCAACTTTGATTGGCTTATAGGACCTTATCGCGCCGCAACAAAGGTTTTTGCCATGACCAACGTGTATTATTTAGGAAAAGACTTTGATTGGGTACACCCGGAATTGACTTCGGTTTTGCAAGATACCTTATCCAAGGGCAGTACCGCCTATCAAAATCGTGGTAGCAAAATACTGAAACGCCTCGCAGAAGAGTCGCGGTGACATTCCAAGTTTAAGTATCTTTGCGCTTTTAAACTACACTCATGCTGACGCCTTTGAATGCTATATCGCCCATTGACGGGAGGTACCGAAATAAAATCGAAGATTTATCTCAATTTTTTTCGGAAGAAGCCTTAATCCGGTATCGGGTAAAAGTAGAAATCGAGTACTTTTTGGCGTTATGCGAAATTCCTTTGCCACAGCTGGAAGGTTTCCCAGCCAATCAAAACGAGGCACTGCAATCCATCTATAAAGATTTTACAGCTGAAGATGCTGCTGAAATCAAGGAAATTGAGAAAACCACCAACCATGATGTCAAGGCAGTGGAATATTTCATCAAAAAACGTTTCGATGTTTTAGGGTTACAGGAATACAAAGAGTTCATCCACTTTGGACTGACCTCTCAAGACATCAACAATACTGCGATTCCACTTTCGCTTAAGGAAGCGATGAATGAAATTTATGTCCCGTTGTATTTGAAAACGGTTGGGGTTCTTCAGGAAAGAGCTGCAGAGTGGGCCACTGTTCCCATGTTGGCAAGAACACATGGCCAACCTGCATCCCCTACCCGACTGGGCAAGGAAATTGATGTTTTTGTAGCGCGTTTAAAAGAGCAGTTCAATTTATTGAATGACATTCCCAGTGCAGCCAAATTTGGCGGTGCCACCGGAAATTTCAATGCACATACGGTGGCTTATCCCGATATTGATTGGAGAGCATTTGGAAAGGAGTTCGTACAGGAACGTTTGGGTCTTCATCATTCCTTTCCCACCACCCAAATCGAACATTATGACCATATGGCGGCACTGTTCGATAATTTGGCTCGCATCAATACCATTTTAATTGATTTGGATAGGGATATTTGGACCTATATCTCCATGGATTACTTCAAGCAAAAAATCAAGGAGGGAGAGATAGGCTCTTCGGCCATGCCCCATAAAGTAAATCCGATTGATTTTGAAAACTCTGAAGGAAATCTAGGGATGGCCAATGCGATTTTTCATCATTTAGCTTCTAAATTGCCTATTTCAAGGCTCCAACGTGATTTAACTGACAGCACGGTCTTACGAAACGTTGGTATGCCGTTTTCGCATACCGTTATCGCCATACACGCCACCCTAAAAGGGCTATCCAAATTAGTGCTAAATCAAGACAAAATAGATAGGGATTTATCCGAAAACTGGCCCGTGGTGGCGGAAGCTATTCAAACCATTTTGAGACGGGAAGGTTATCCTAATCCCTACGAAGCGCTAAAAGGGTTGACCCGAACCAACGAAAAAATCACGCAACATACCATTGCTGCCTTTATTGACACCCTTGAGGTCTCAGATGATTTAAAGGCGGAGCTCAAAAAAATAACCCCGGCGAATTATACTGGTGTTTAATTTTTGGTTTCAACTAGGTTTTCAGAACCAATAAACTCTTTTTTATCAAACATATACCACGAATGTTGGGTAGGTAATTTCAATCCTCCAATTGAACGTTCCGCTTTGTACAAAATATACTCGCTATCCTTGCCCAAAGCAGGATGAAAAAACCTTGTTGCTTTAAGGGCATAATTTTCTGGACTGAAGTAAAACTGCCAATATTCTTGGGTTTGCTCAAGGTTGTAGTTCACTTTTATCATCCACATGGTTTCTCCCAAAAATTTCACCAACTTGGGTGAACCAACAAAATTTACAGTGTTGTCCATTAATTTCATGGGAATCCCGTACATGTAAATCCAATACTGCGTTCTATCAATAATGTTCTTGCAGTCCAACAAAAACCCTTCTAATTCTCCCTTTGCAGTAATTTCTTCTCCGTTTAATTGTACAAGACAAGAGTTCTTTTCAAGGTAGCCTCCGGTTAAACTATCTCCAGATTTTAATTTTTCGGTCCAGATGGCGATTCCCTTGGCGTTGTTCAATTTCAAAAGGATTTTGCCCTTATTGGTTTCAATCATAAAGTCACCTTGAAAAACATGCCATTCATTGTTGGGGTCGTGATAGGCTATGGATTTTTTTACAAGCTCCATATTAGACATTTCCTGTCCTAAACATAGGGTTGAAAGCAACAAAAGAAATAAAAATGTAACGCTGTTCATCGGACTCTTTAAAATAAAGAGTCCGATGAATTTTATTTGTTACATCAAACGGGGGCTTACTTCAAAACTTTTTGAACTTCCACTTCGTGTGGGTAAGGAATTTCAATTCCAGCTTCGTCAAGCGCTAGTTTGCACCCTTCATAGGTAGCAAAGTATACATCCCAGTAATCTTCGGGCGTACTAAAGGGTCGCACTGCAAAATTCACCGAGCTATCTGCCAGTTCCAAAACATTTACGGATGGGGCTGGGTCTTGCAATACCTTTGGATTGTCGGTCAATACCTTCAGCAGTACTTCCTTGACTGTTTTGATATCTTCTTCGTATGCTACTCCAATAACCGTATCCACACGAATTTTTCCTTCTGCTGTGTAATTGATAATATTACCGTTCGCCATGGCACCGTTGGGAACGATGGCCAATTTGTTTTCAGGAGTAGTCATCTTTGTGGTGAAAATCTCGATTTCCTTAACTACACCAAGCACACCTTGGGCTTCAATCAAATCCCCAATGCGATAGGGTTTGAAAATCATGATGAGTACCCCGCCTGCAAAATTGGAGAGTGAGCCCTGCAGGGCCAGCCCAATGGCCAAACCAGCTGCCGCGATAACCGCTGCGAAGGTGGTGACATCTACTCCCAATCTGGAAATCACTACGATAATCAAGAATACCTTTAGGGACCAAGACAACAAGTTCAACAAAAAACGTTGCAGGGATTCATCATATTTGCTCTTGGACATGACCTTGCGGACTCCTTTGAGCAATTTTTTGATGACCCATGAACCGACGATATAAATGAGAATGGCCGTAACCAATTTTGGACCAAATTCCTTGGCCAACTCCAACCCGTAGTTTATCCACTCTTGTGCTTGTTCCATAATGCGATGATTTGTTAGTGTTTATCTGTTTGACCCTAAGTTAGGAAGAAGGTCACATATATTGCCCATATACTTGGTTATAAAAACGCGAAAACCGCACCATAAAATGATGCGGTTTTGTTTAGCTAAAAGATAGTTAGATCTATTATCCTTTCAAAAACCTTCCGATTTCCCCCAATTCGTCTCCATTGTAATCGGAGCTCTGAAGGGCTTGCATTAATTGTATGATGTGAGCAGGATTCATGTTTTTTCCGAGCACGCGAACCAATGCAAAGCCTTTGTCGCGATTATCGCCATAAATGATGACCTCATCTATGGCATCTTCCTCTCCCAAATATTTAACCACACCTTTGCCGTATTCAGTATTGATTTTCATAAGCTCAACAAAGTCATCGCCTTTCAAGATTTCTTTCACCTTGGCTTTTTCCGCCTTATAGGTTGAAACATTTTCTGAGGTCTTTTTGAAGGCCAACAAATTGAATTTTCGTAAAGAATTCACCGCTGCTTTTTGCTTACTATTCAATTCCATAGCATCAATTTTTAAGATGCTTGCTGGAACATCTATTGCGATAAAGTCTGGATTCTCGGAATTATCTACATAATATTCCTGTAGGCTTTGTTGCGAGGAGCAACCCGCCAAAACTATAGCCATTAAAAGTAAAAGCCCTATAACATTTCGTTTCATGATTGTTGATTTTGAATGATGTTTAACGTATTGCGGTTTTTCATAAGAGTCAAAAGACCTGGTTTTGTTACACCAGGTCTTTCAAAACTTCTGAACTTTTAGTTTTTCTTCCCCGCCTTGTTCAATTCTTCTGGAAGGTTCATTTTGTTCGTCAACGAATTGATTTTGTTCAGGTCGATATCTCCAGTAAGGGATAAAATGACGGTCTCAAAATTTCTGCCGTTCGCTTCAACATCTTTAAGTCCTGTAACGAACATGAGCAATTCACTCACATGGTCGGCATCTTTCCCTTCTTTGATATAGAACTTCACATTGGCATCTTTATCCTTGATGCGCATGAGTTCTTCCATAGTAGAGCTTTTAAGATAGGTGTTCACCGAAGCACGCATATCTTTTCCAATAGCTGCATCATCCGTAGTGAATACTTTTAAGCTTTTCAAGCTACTGGCAATGTCCATGAATTCTTTGGCTTCGGGGTCATCGACCTCTACGTCTATTTTAGCCAAAAGATTGAACATGCTTTTGTTTACGATTACCGAAGTGACCTCATCAAGATCTTCGTACTTGTCAAAAAGTGATTGCGAAAATCCGAAAAAGGGTAAGGCCGCAACCAGTACCATGACTATTTTAAGTTTCATCTTTCTTGTTTTAATTGTTGTTGTATATTTTTTGTTTTGCATTTTCGAACTCCCTTAAATAGGCCACCTTTTCCGTGCCACGACCAAAGTTCTCGGCGAGAAGTTCAAACGCTTTTTTAGTTTCTTGATAGGCATATTCCGCTTCTTTTTGTTCTCGGTATTCGTTACCGAAATACAAACTAAGCGAGAGGAGGGCTACTGCTGCAACGGAAATCCACTGGTACAAACGTGTCTTGGATTTTAATGGAACCTGTCGGGTAAACCGCTCCTTTTTTGCCTCAGCAAAAAAAACGAACATTGGTCTGTATTGTTCTAAGTGTGCTGCCACACTGTCTTGGGCAAAGTATGCTCTGAGTACTTTTTCTTCTTCAACGGAAGTAGTTGCTTCAAAGTACTTTTCCAATAATTTTTCTATGTTATCCAACGCCATAGCTGTGTTTTTTTAATAATGCTTCGCGAACCGTTTTTCGTGCCCTGGACAAGTTCACCCGCACTGCCGTGGGTTTCATGTTCAATAATTCGCATATTTCTTCAAATTCATACTGCTCTATATCCCGCAGTTGTAAGATTATCTTTTGTTGTTCAGGCAATCCTTCCATAATTTTCTCCATCCAACGTACACTGTCCTCTGCCTCTATCTGTTTTTGCAACGAACGACTCTCGTCTTGATAGTTGCTGTGCACCAATTTTAAATTGTTGGCTTGTTTCGATTTCAAACGGTCCAAACAAAGGTTTTTGGTCATGGTCATCGCGAACGCTTCAACGTTCTTATATTCATCCATGCTTTCATTTTTGGACCATAGACGCAATAGAACTTCTTGCGTGGCGTCCTCGGCCTCTTCCCTTGAAACCAACAAACGTTTGGCCATACGGTATAGTTTGTCCTTAAAAGGCATTACTATGTTCAAAAATTCGCTTTGTTGCATGGTCAATGTTTCAGTTGTTTGGTTTTTTGGACCTCTTACCCTCAAGACGACACATATCGAAATTTGTTACAAAAAATTTGAATTTTGAAAAGATGTCTCTAATTTGTTTGCTTCAAAGGAATGGCAATATTGTTCTATTCCATATCCCAAAGCAGTTTGGAACGCATTTTGGGGTGTTATTAAAAAAGACAGCTATGAAAAAATTTATGTTATCTGCAGTTTGCCTGGGATTGTTGTTCGCATCCTGCAGTAGTGATGATGATGGAACACAAACTCCTATTCAAAATACCAATCCCAATCCACCTACGATAGCGGAGTTTCCAAATCAAGACTTTATGTGGCAGGCCATGAACCTTTGGTATTTTTGGCAAGCAGATGTAAACAATTTGGCGGATGACCGATTTGCAACCAATGCAGATTATGCCACTTATTTGAGTCAAAATCCGGACCCAAGAACCTTTTTCTTTGATGAATTGACTTTTACGGAAGACCGTTTCACCTTTATTAATGAAAACTATGAGAATTTGGTGAACAGTCTAGCAGGGGTAAGCAAAAGCAATGGAATGGAATTCGGTCTGGTACGTTTTTCTGGAAATTCGGATAACATTTTTGGATATGTGCAGTACATTCTCCCTGATTCGGATGCGTCTACCAAAGACATTCAACGAGGTGAAATCTTTACACGTGTTAATGGCACGCAACTTACCGTAGACAATTTTGGTGGGCTTTTGATATCAGGAAATGATACGTTTACCCTAGGGATGGCCAATATTGTGAATGGCGTTGTTGTAGATAGTAGCAAAGAAGTATCCTTGACCAAAGTGGAAGGTTTTCAAGAAAATCCTATTCTTTTGGCCGAAACCTTGGAAGTCAACGGTACCAAAATTGCCTATTTAATGTACAATCGCTTTTTGAATGAGTTTGATGACCAATTAAACGAGGCTTTTGCAAAGTTTGTAGCGGACGGTGCTACTGAATTGGTGTTGGACATGCGGTATAACCCAGGAGGTTCGGTAAATACTTCTCGACTTTTATCCAGCATGGTTCACAGTACGGATGAAAACAAATTGTATTTACGCCAACGCTGGAATTCGAAAATCCAGGTGCAGTTAAGTCCGGCACAGTTGGAAGACTATTTCGCTAGCACTGTCAATGGAGCACCTTTGAACTCCCTTAATCTTACAAAACTCTATGTTTTGGCCACCAACAGCTCTGCTTCAGCTAGCGAGCTCGTCATGAATGGTCTAGACCCTTATGTTGACGTGATTCATATCGGGGAGACGACTAGTGGTAAAAACGAGTTTTCCATCACCCTGGTAGCCGATTCCGGTAACTCCTTTATTTACAACCAGAGTAGGGAGAATCAAATAGACCCTGAAGTAGCTTGGGGATTACAGCCGTTGGTAGGTCGTAATGAAAATGCAGATGGTTTTTTCGATTATACGGCTGGATTGAATCCGGATATTGAGTTGGAAGAGGATTTGACCAATTTGGGTATTTTGGGCGATGTGAACGAACCGTTATTGGCACGTGCCATTCAAGAAATTACAGGAACAACCACACGCCGCAGTTTCAATGTGCAAATGCCAGCGAAAACCTATGTTAGTTCTGGCGCCATGACCGGCATGGGTGACCGAATGTTCTTGGATAAGGACTTATCCCTAGAGAAATAAAAAAAGCGGCCTCAGGGCCGCTTTTCTTTTTACAATACCTTTTTTAAAAGGAGAAAGCTCCGTTGAAGTAAACGCCCCCTGGAATTATGGACACGTCCAATGATTCGGTTAGCGAATTGTCGGAGAGATTGTAGATTTCCAACGAGCCATTACTGGCAAAGTCTTTCGCATCCACACCATATAAATTTCCATCGTTAACCGTCATGTCATAAAATGAAACTCCAGTGATTTCAGCCGTAGTAGGTAATGTAGTATCAGAAACATCCAGCTTGAAAACACTACCATTCAAAAGATAATAAAGGGAATTACCATCCACTGAAAGATAGTTCGGATGGTCCGTCTGCGTAAACTCAAACGTTTCTTCAACGGTATTCGTGGTCACATCAATTTTATCCAATTGCCCAGCGGTTTCGTTGCCGGTAAAGGCCGGATTACCTCCGGAAAGCACCCACAGCTCGTCATTCACCAATTGCATTGAATTTGGTCTGTCCGCTACCGTAATGGGGTCGCCAGCGGTATTCGTGGAAGCATCTATAACCGAAACAATATTGTTTTGATTGAATCCTCCTTGGTGAGCTACGTACAGCGTGTTTCCATTGTTTATTATCCATTCGGGCCCTTCCGGCACGGGAATGGTAGATTCAACTGTTAAATTCGCCAAATCTATTACTGCCACATAATCGTCATCGGGGTTGGAGCCATCCCCCCAATTGGTGACATACCCTTTGTCATTGGCAAAAGTCATATATCTCGGATTTGTAAGGCCCATATCCACCGTTCCAACGGATTCAAAACTAAATCGGTTGACCACTTCTACCTTTTGGGAGTTGTTGACCACGATATAGGCCAAATCTCCGTCAAAAGCCATACTCTGGGCGACATCACCCAAAAATTCACCAGTAACATCAGTAAAAATACCGTTAGTCACGGTCGAGAGGTCGTCGGAAACAAAAGAGACAGATGCATTCCCGCCAAAGAAATTGCCTTCGTGGAGCACAAGGATTCCATTTTCGAAAGCGAACGAATCGTTATCTGTAATGGTAAGGGTTACCGTATTGTTAGAAGCGATAAAATCTGTCTCGCCATCTACAGCAGTCAAGGTAATGATGATTTCCTCACTTTGTTCTACAGCATCATCGTCTAGCAATACCAAGCCTTGAGTCACAGTGCTTTGTCCTGCTGATAAGGTCAAAGTTCCCAGAAGCGCCGTATAATCCTCTCCAGCAGTTGCGGAACCCGTAACCTCATAGGTCAATACCACATCATTGGAAAAAGTTTCGGTGGTGCTAAAAGAGACTGTAACCGTGCCATCCCCTTCACCAAAGGTAGTCTCGGTTGTAGAGATACTAACCCCGGGTATTACGGGTTGGCCATCATCGTCGTCACTACAGGCTACAAAAAGTAATCCAGTAAAAATCGTTGTTAAAAAAAATCGAGTGTTCTTCATGTTAAAAGTTTAGTACTAATTGGGTTTGAATATTTCTATTGGGCATGGGGCGTAATGCAATGTTTTCATAGTAGGTATTAAAAACGTTGTTCACGGTTAGGCCTAGGCGATATTGGAATTTTCCTGAAGTCTTGAACGCATAGGTAACGCCCGCATTGGCTACTTGAAAACCTTCTAGTTCACTGCCAATGATTCGTACTGCGCCATTGTACAAATGCTGATAAAAGGTGCCAAAGTCACCAATACTATAGGCCAAAGAGGCATTTCCCCTATGGAAGGGCACGTATATCAATTGTTCCCCCGTAGCCTTATCCTCTGAAACCGTATAGGCGTAGTTTGCCCTAAAATCAATTTCCTGTTTTTTTCCAAAGGATCGTTTAAATCTAAGTTCTACTTCGGCGCCGTAAATTTGGACATCATCCACGTTGATGGGAGACCAAATTCCGGTTAAATTGGGCAACCAACGAATCATGTCTTCTGTGGTGATGTAGTAGCTGTTCAATCGTGCTGTGAAGGTGTTCCAAGTGAACTGGTGCCCCAAGTCTACCTGATAGGACTGTTCTGGACGCAAATCCAAATTCCCTCCTGGTTGCCAGTATAGGTCATTAAATGTGGGTAATCGAAAATTTCTGGAAGCGTTCAATAATAGTGTATAGGCTTTCCCGAAATCATAACTGCCATCTACAGAAAAGACAACTGGACTAGAAAAATCAGATGAGAAATCCTGTCGTGCGCTAACATTGTACCTGAGCTTGTCCGTCACCTTGTGCTTCAGTAAAGCAGTAACCGCAATGTCATTCCGGTTTGGAGCGCCAAAATTACTCCCGCTACTAGTAAAGTTGTTGTATTCCAAAAATGAGTTTAGCCTAAAGGCTTGGGAAAGTTCAACATCAAGCGAGTATCTTGCCAACAGGGTCGTAACCCTTCCTTCAGAAAAAAAATCGGAATCTTTATTTTCAAAATATTTAAAGGCGTCATACAAATGGGCAGCTTTTACACTATGCGTCGCCTTATTTCCCAGTTTTGACCATTCCAATTGTGTTCTGTGTTGGTCGTCTTCATATCTACTGCGCCCGGGAGCAACAAGAGTGCCCGAAAGGTTTCGGTCTCCAATAAAACTTTGATGGTATAATCGGAGTACTTGGTCATCCTTCAAAAAGTAACCTGCATTAAAGTTGAAATTCACATGCTCAAACTCCCCGTTGTCATTTCTTTCATCTGTTTCAAGAAATACGTAATCGTTATCGGAACTATTATAATTCAAGCCAAAACTTGAAGACCATTTTCCAGTGCCAAAACTGTTGCTGTAATTCACACTACGGGTATCAAAACTGCCATAGCCCGAAACCACCTGATGCTCGAAATGCTTCTCAAACTTCAAATCGTTGTTCAAATGAACTGTCCCACCGATAGCCCCAGTACCGAACTGTACGCTCCCCCCACCACTTCGAATGGCCACCGAACTATAATTTAACGGATTGACCGTATTGAAATCGACTTGACCATTGAGCTGGGAATTGATGTTGATTCCGTTCCAAACCACTGCTGTGTGGGAGGCATTTGTTCCCCGAAAGGCAGGGGAAGAGACCATCCCCAATCCATTTTCCTTAAAATAGATGTTGCTGTTGAACCGGAGAAGGGAAGTGATAAAAACGCCATTGCGTTGTATGGTGCTGTCCTTTAATTCCGTGACTTTATATCCATCAGCATAGCGTTTAATGCGGGTATCCGAAACTACCACCTCATCCAAATTTTGGATGGTAACTTCTTGTGCAATAACTGCACTGCAAGGGATTATACATCCCAATGTTATTAGAAGGTATCTTATGCTCATAACCGTAAACCCTTATCCCGAAGGTTTTAAGTTTTGTTGAATTTGGCAGGTCTCCTGGCTTGTTCGGTTGAATTTACCTTCCCATTCTTTCGAACAGTGGCATGAAGAAATCCAACCCTTCCATGAAGAAAGAAGGTATGTCAGAAACATACGATGAACTTACAGTTGCGGGAACAGCTTTGGTTTTTCACCAAATTCCCTTTTAATCCCTTGATGTAGCATCAAGCAAACCAAAATTCGCTACGAAAGTAAGGATTCTGTTTAATCTTTTCTCCCAAAAATCAAATAAGCTTACTTTTGGTTTCATGGTAAAGACAGTAGCCGTTTTAAAAGTATTCCTTGTACTCACTACGCTTATGGTGCTCAGCTGTAAGCCCAAAAACGACACAAAGCTTGTTGAACAAACTAGTCATGGAAACCCACTCGCCTATGCCTCGGGCTTTACCATTGAAAGGTTTTCAGATTTTACCGTAATTACCGTGAATTCCCCCTGGCCAGGGGCTGAAAAAGAATATACCTATGCCCTGGTTCCCAAAGATAAACTATCAGCAATAGCCCTTCCGCAGGAAAAATACGATGCCATCGTTGCTACTCCAGTAGACCGAATTGTTGCAACGGCCACCACCCACGTTGCGGCTCTTGAACAGCTTGGGGTTCTGGATAAGCTGGTTGGCTTTCCCAATACAGATTACATTTCTTCTCCCAAAGCAAGAAAAAAGATTGAAACAGGGGATATCAAAGATTTGGGCGCGAATGAAATGTTGAATACGGAACTTGTACTTCAACTTCAGCCAGATTTGGTGATGGGTTTTGCCATCAATGCTTCCAACAAATCATACCAGACTTTAGAGAACGCAGGTATTCCAGTAGTCTTGAATGGGGATTGGACAGAACGGACTCCTTTGGGCAAAGCAGAATGGATTAAGTTTTTCGCCCCCTTTTTTGGAAAAGATTCCTTAGCGGATAACCATTTTAAAGCAATTGAAACCAATTACAATGAGGCAAAGGCTTTGGCAAAGGATACCAAAGATATCCCCACGGTATTGATTGGTGGATTGTTCAAAGATGTGTGGTATGTTTCAGGTGGCAATAGCTGGATGGCGCAATTTCTGAGTGATGCCCAAGTCCACTATTTGTGGAGTGATACCCAAGAGACTGGTGGTATCGGATTAAGCGTTGAAAGCGTCCTGGAAAAAGGTCAGTCTGCGGATTTTTGGTTCAATCCCTCCATGCACAAGTCTTATGAGGAAATGAAGACCGCCAGCCCTCATTATGAGCGTTTCAAGGCCTTTCAAGACCGGAGAATTTTTTCCAACAGCATGAAAACTGGAGAAACGGGAGGCACACTTTTCTTTGAGCAAGGCCCTCTGCGTCCTGATTTGGTATTGAAAGATTTGATTTCCATCTTGCATCCCGAAGTCATGGAGAACCATACCTTGCAGTTCTTTGGGCCGATTGATTAAATGGGGAACACAGCAGCATATCGCAATACTTTTCTAGGCTTGGCCTTGGTTTTGATAGTGACGTTTTTTTTGAATGTTTCGCTGGGCTCGGTAGCAATTCCCCCAATACAAACGCTTAAATCCCTCATCGGTCAACCCGTAGATAGTTCCTCATGGGATTACATTATCCGGAATTATCGTATCCCTAAAGCGCTAACCGCTATTTTGGTGGGTGGTGGACTTTCCATCAGCGGTTTACTGATGCAAACCTTGTTTCGCAATCCCTTGGCAGGGCCCTTTGTTTTGGGAATCAGTTCTGGAGCTAGTCTAGGAGCAGCTCTTTTTCTGATGGGGGCGGCAAGTGTGAACATGATGGCATTTTCCGGATTTTTCAACGACATTTCATTGGCAGCTGCCGCAAGTATTGGAAGCTTTGCTGTACTTTTTGTAGTCGTCTTGGTCGCAAACCGAGTTAGGGACACCATGGCCCTTTTGATTATAGGCCTCATGTTTGGAAGTATCACGGCCGCCATCGTTAGTATTTTGGCTTATTTCTCCAGTGCCGAAGATTTGCAGCGTTTTGTGTTTTGGTCCTTTGGAAGTCTTGGGGATTTATCCTATACCCAAATTGGATTGCTCGCAACCATTAGCGTTTTGGGCTTGTTGCTTTCCATTGCGGCGCTAAAGGCCCTTAATGCCCTGTTGTTGGGGGAACATTATGCGCGAAGTATGGGCATTTCCATTAAAACCGCAAGATTGACCATCATCTGTGCCACCGGGCTTTTTGCCGGGGGAATCACCGCCTTCGTAGGACCTATCGGATTTGTTGGGCTGGCAGTTCCTCATTTAACGCGACAAGTCTTCAAAACCATGGACCATAGAATTTTGCTGCCGGCCGTTTTTGGATATGGTGCAATACTAATGCTCCTTTGCGATATTTTGGCACAGCTCCCTACTTCGGAAAATGTTTTACCCATAAACGCGATAACCTCCTTAGTGGGTGCTCCGGTGGTGATTTGGTTACTGGTTCGAAAACGAAAAATAGTATTCTGAGGCATGGCAAAACCTATTCTTTCTGTCGCTTCTTTATCCATCGGGTATGGCTCTAAAACCATACTGGAAAATCTTAATTTTTCGATATCAAGAGGTCGTTTTGTAGGGGTCGTTGGGGTAAATGGTGTAGGCAAATCGACTTTGATGCGAACTTTGGGAGGATTTCAATCCGCTTTAGCCGGAGAAATTAAAATGGATGGCCAAGCTTTACAAACCATTTCGCTAAACCCTCTTGCTAAACTGCGGAGCGTGGTCCTTACCGAACAGGGCATAGCACAAAATCTGACCGTACAAGAACTCATCGCTTTGGGGCGTTACCCCTACACCAATTGGTGGGGAAGGCTAACCGAAGTGGACCATCATCAGATTTCAAAAAGCTTGGAACGTTTGGAACTTATCCCGTTAAAAGACCGTAAGTTTCATGAGTTAAGTGATGGGCAACGCCAACGGGTCTGGCTAGCGCGTGCACTAGCCCAACAAACACCAGTTATCCTTTTGGATGAACCAACCACCCACTTGGATTTGTACCATAAAATCCAAATCTTGAAAATGCTCCAAAACATTAGCCATAATGAGGAAAAAACCATCCTCTTTACCACCCATGAAATCAATATGGCTCTTCAGCTATGCGATAACATTTTGCTTTTGGACCCAACTTCGTCTGCTTTCGGCACTCCTACCGAATTGATTGCTGGAGGACATTTTCAACGTTTGTTCCCCAAAGGAATGGTTGATTTCGATGAAAAAACAGGAGCTTTTGTTATTAAATGATACGGTACGCTTCTTTGGGAATCCGTTATCTTTAACCTGATTTTTACGGTATGACTTCTGAATTGATTTATCTTCTTGTTGGTGTCCTTTGCATTGCCATTGGCGTATTGCTGGGAAACTATTTTCACAAGCTCAAGATGCGGGGAACCCTTGGTGTTTGGGAGGAGCGCGAAAAGCAACTTCAAAATACCCTAGCTACCCAGCAAGAAGATGGTAAGACCCGAACAGCAAAGATTCAACAGCTACAAATTGAAAAAGAGCAATTAGGACAACAAATCATTCGGCACCAGGCGGAGGTTCAGAACCTCACCGAAAAGAATGCGGAGCAGAAAAAAGAGGTTGAACAATTACAAGAAAAGTTCACCAAGGACTTTGAAATTTTGGCCAACAAAATACTGGAAGATAAGTCCAAACGATTCACCGAAAAGAACAAAGAGAACATTGAAAACATCTTGACTCCCTTGAACAAAAAAATCAAGGAGTTTGAGGATAAAGTGGAAAAGTCCCAAAAGGAAAATATCAGTATTCATTCGGCACTCAAGGAGCAATTGTTGCATCTTCAAAACCAAAATTTGAAGATAACCCAAGAGGCCGAAAACCTGACCAAAGCCCTCAAGGGAGATAGCAAAATGCAAGGGAACTGGGGGGAACTGGTTTTGGAAAGGGTACTCGAAAAATCAGGCTTGGAAAAAGACCGAGAGTATAGCGTCCAACAGAGTTTCACTTTAGAGGATGGGAGCCGTGTTATGCCCGATGTGATTATTCATTTGCCTGATGGTAAAAAGATGATTGTAGATTCAAAGGTTTCCCTAACGGATTACGAACGCTACACCAATGCGGAGGACGCTGACAAACCCGCACATTTAAAAGACCACATTGCTTCCCTTCGTAAACACGTTTTGCAATTGTCCGCTAAAAAATATGAGGACCTTTATGCCATGGAGAGTCCAGACTTTGTATTGATGTTCGTGCCCATAGAGCCTGCCTTTGCTATTGCAATCAACGAGGACAATACCCTATACAACAAGGCTTTTGAGCAAAATATTGTTATTGTAACCCCTTCCACCCTTCTAGCCACACTTCGTACCATTGATTCCATGTGGAGCAACGAAAAACAACAGCGGAATGCCATGGAAATTGCACGTCAAGCGGGTGCCCTTTATGATAAGTTTGAAGGATTTGTTTCTGATTTGACAAGAGTGGGCAAGAAAATGGATGAGGCCAAAAACGAATATCGTGGAGCTATGAACAAACTGGTCGAAGGTCGCGGCAACATCGTGACCAGTATTGAAAAGTTGAAAAAAATGGGGGCTAAAGCGAAAAAATCCTTGCCAGAACCCATTTTAAAACGTGCCCAAAATGTGGAGGAAGATTCCAATCCAACTTTAGAACTATAGTTATGAAAAAGTTTGTTTTCCTATTTATTTCGATTGTTTTACTGGGTGTTTCGGCGTATTTCGCATTTGTGTATTATGTCCCATTTAGTGAAGGGTATCGTTCTGGGGAACTTATCAAATTCAGTCGAAAAGGGGTTTTGGTCAAAACCTGGGAAGGTGAAATCAGCCAAGGTATCTCTGGCGCACAAATATTTCAATTTTCGGTTCAAGACAATAAAAAAGAAGTCATTGAAAAGCTCAAAGAATATCAAGGGCAGTATGTAAAAGTGACATATCAAGAACGTTACACGACCTTCTTTTGGTGGGGAGATACCAATCATTTTATCACCGAAGTCGTCAAAGAAACCTCCCCTCACTTCAGAAAATGAAAAAATTCAAAACAGCTGAAGAATCCACGGTCTCCATTACAGAGTTGATGCTGCCCTCCCATTCCAATTTTGGCGGCAAAGTACATGGAGGGTATATTTTGAGTCTGATGGACCAAATCGCCTTCGCGTGCGCCAGTCGCCATTCGCAATGCTATTGCGTAACCGCCTCGGTGAATCGAGTGGATTTCTTAAACCCCATAGATGTGGGTGAGTTGGTCACCCTAAAAGCTAGCATCAACTATACCGGCAAAACCTCAATGGTAGTTGGTGTTAGAGTAGAATCGGAAAATATTCAAACCGGGGAGATTCTACATTGCAATTCTTCCTATTTTACCATGGTTGCCAAAGACCATGATGGCAACAATGTCGAAATACCTGGATTGGTAGTAACGAATAAGACGGGTTTGCGTCGTTTCGCACGCAGCAAGGAACGAAAGCTTTCAGCCTTTGACCGTGATTCCAAATACAAGTCTGAAAAATTCAAGGTCAACGAATACCTTGATTTCTTGGATGGGGAAAATGTAGAATTGGATTTGGATTAAGACAATAGCGCGGCAGCATCGGTATCCATCCACCAGAAAAGTTTGCCTGAAATGGGTGAAACCAAAGCGGCAGGGTATTGTTCATAGTTCGGTTTCTTTTCCAAAATTTCCTGAACTTTTTCGGCTTTACCCTTTCCAGTAACTAAGAAAGCTACCTCCATGGCTGTATTAATTACTTTTCCATTGATGGAAACCCTTTTTTGACCACTTTCAGGATGATTGGCTACTACGCAATAATCGTCGCTATTCCAAAGTTCAATTTCATGAGGAAAAATCGAAGCGGTATGCCCATCATCACCCATCCCCAAGATTACCAAGTCAAACTGTGGTACCTCTTCTACCCTATCCAGATTGATTTCCAAAAGGTTTGCGTAGCGCATGGCTTCCGAAGTAGGGTCGTTTTCCCCAAGAATGCGATGTATGTTTGTTTCGGGGACAGGAACTTTTGAAAACAAGTGGTTCACCGTCATCAGGAAATTGCTATCCTTATCATCCGGAGGAACACAGCGTTCATCGCCCCAGTAAAAATGCATTTTTTCCCACGGAAATTGACTTGCATAGGTATCCACCATAATATCAAATAATAATTTGGGCGTACTCCCTCCAGAAAGGGCTACATGAAAAACCGCTTTGTTCGCTGTGATTTCTAGCAAATGCTCGCAAAATGCTTTCGCAACAGCAGTTTTATCCTCGTATATTTTTAAATCCATCTCTTCTCTTTAAGAATTCTCCTTACCACCCCTCCCGACAATTGACAACTGACAACTGACAACTGACAACTGATTCTAACAAATCACACAGTACCCCGGGTCATCTGCCAGATTCTGCTCCGGATTTCGCCAATAGCCTAGGTCTTCAATGAGGTCATCTGCATTTTCAGGACCCCAAACACCGGCCGCGTAGCCATACATTCGGACATCTTTTCCGTTTTTCCAGTATTCCAAAATAGGGTCTACAAATTCCCATGCCGCCTCGACCTCATCCGCACGGGCATATAAGGTGGCATCGCCCTGCATGGCATCCAATAAAAGTCGCTCATAGGCTTCCATCACATAGGTTTCCGCCAAACTGGAATAGTAAAAGTCCATATTCGCACGTTCTACCTTAAAGCCTTGACCGGGTACTTTTACACCAAACTTGATTAGAATACCTTCATCAGGTTGTATGCGAATAATGAGCTTATTGTCTTTTGAACTGACCCCAGAGTCTTGAAAAATCTGATGATGGGGCGTTTTAAAGTGAATGATGACCTCGGTCACCTTGGTAGGCATTCGCTTTGCTGTACGAACATAAAAAGGAACGCCGTGCCAACGCCAATTGTCTACATAGAACTTTACTGCGGCATAGGTCTCGGTAGTGGAATTCGGATTGACCCCATCTTCTTCCCGATAGCCTTTTACCTTTTTTCCATCAATTTCGGAGGCGACATATTGGGCACGAATAGTGTTTTTGAACAAGGTAGCGTCGTCTTTCATTACCCGAAGTGATTTTAGTGCTTTTACTTTTTCATTTCGAATTTCCTCGGGTTGATCGCCGATAGGGGGTTCCATCACTACCAAAGAAACAATTTGAAGCAAGTGATTTTGGAACATATCCCGTAACGCGCCAGATTTGTCATAATACCCTCCACGCTTCTCTACCCCAACACTTTCCGCATTCGTAATTTCAACGTGATGGATGTAGTTCCGATTCCATAAGGGTTCGAAAATACTGTTCGAAAAACGCGTAACCAGTAAATTTTGAACCGTTTCCTTACCCAAATAATGGTCAATACGATAGATTTGAGGCTCCTTGAAGAATCGCTGTAAACCGCGATTGAGATGCTTTGCCGTCTCCAGACTATATCCAAAAGGTTTTTCTACAATCAAACGCTTCCAACCAGAGTCTTGGTTGTTCAAACCCACCTGCGCCAAATTTTCGGCAATGGCTTCGTACAAATTCGGTGGAGTGGACAAATAAAACATCATATTGTTATCCGTTCCCCTTTCGGTATTCAATTGCTGGATACGGTTATTCAACTTGGAATATTCAGCAGTATAATCGCTTCCTAAATCTTCATAGAACAACATATTCGAAAAACCACGAATATACACCTCCTTCAAATCCGAAAGCTTCTCCTTAAGATAAGGACTATTGTGGACCACCCGGTCTCGAAATTCTTCATTCGTCAAATTGCTACGACTCGCACCCAAAACGGTAAAGTTTTTTGGGAGTTGTTTTGCGACGTAAAGATTAAACAAGGCAGGAATCAATTTTCGGGCGGTCAAATCTCCTGAGGCGCCAAAAATGACCAACAAATGGTTTTCGGTTTTTTTCATATCGCAAGTGCTAGTGGTCGCTCAGTAAATTGGTGAAAATCAGTGGCAGATTTCACAAACAAGTCTTGAGCAAAACGAATATAAGGTTTATTTTAGGTTCCAAATTGGAATCCATGTCAACAAATTGCTATCGTTGGCTTGGCAACCGCAAACCGCAAAAAATGGCAGATACTTACGATTTTGGCCTTGTGGGCCTTGGCGTCATGGGACGAAACTTTATTCTAAATGTAGTAGACAATGGTTTTACGGCATATGGCAATGATTTGGACCAAGAGAAAGTCGAAGCCCTGATTGCTGAGGGCGGAGATACCGAAAAAGTGAACGCCACCACGGACGCAAGTATTTTTGTACAATCGCTTGGTCTTCCCCGAAAAATCATGCTGCTTGTACCTGCTGGCAAGGTGGTAGATATTGTTATCGATAGTTTGTTACCACACTTGGATGAAGGAGATATCATTATTGATGGCGGGAATTCATTTTTTACAGATACGGACCGTCGTGAGGCCTATTTGAAGGAAAAAGGAATCAATTTTTTCGGTTCAGGGGTATCTGGAGGAGCCAAGGGCGCTAGAAAAGGACCCAGTATTATGCCTGGAGGTTCTAGAGAGGCCTATCAACATGTAAAACCCATCTTTGAAGCTGTGGCAGCGAAGTACCAAGGCGAGCCTTGTGTGACCTATTTGGGTCCTAAATCCGCAGGGAATTACGTAAAAATGGTGCATAATGGCATCGAATATGGATTGATGCAGTTGACCTCTGAAATCTATGATATCTTAAAAAAATCAGGAGGGTTGTCCCAAGAGGAACTGCATAAAACCTTCCATGGTTGGAATGAAGGAAGGTTGCAATCATTTCTAGTGGAAATCACCTCTAAAATCATGAACCGCAAAGATGACCTTACGGAGGGATATTTGGTGGACATGATTCTAGATAAGGCCAAACAAAAAGGTACCGGAAAATGGACTTCACAAAACGCCATGGACTTAGGTATTCCTGTGCCAACTATTGATATTGCCGTAAGCATGCGCGAGATTTCTGCCCTTAAGGATGAACGTGTACAAGCGGATGAAGCGTATGACAGACCCCAGCCCGAAACACCGGACAAAGAAACTTTGATTAAGGAAGCTGAACAAGCCTTGTATTTTGCCTTTATTGTTACCTATGCGCAAGGAATGCACCAATTGGCTGATGCCAGCGAGGAGTACAGCTATGATTTGGATTTAGGCGAAATCGCTAAAATCTGGAGAGCAGGTTGTATCATTCGTGCCGCCCTTTTGGCGGATATTACCCAGGCATTTAATGAAAATGAAGCGCTTCCCAATCTTTTGTTAGCGCCCTCTTTCATAGAAAAAGTGAAAGAAACTGTAGGTGCCGCAAGAAAATTGGTTGCCTTTGGGGCGACTAACGGTATTCCCCTGCCCGGTCTTTCCAATGCGCTGACTTATTTTGATGCCTATACCAGCAGCAGGCTTCCGCTAAACGTGATTCAAGCGCAAAGAGACTTCTTCGGTTCCCATACCTATGAGCGATTGGACCGAGAAGGTATCTTCCATACGGAGTGGGAGGATTAATTACAACCTTTATTTAGAGGAATTTAGGGAATCAAAAAAAAGCAAAATCATTTGCGTAACCGAAAGGTTACGTTTATATTTGTAACCAAACGGTTACTTAATGAGGAGAGATGTTTTTCAAGCGATTGCAGACCCTTTGCGTAGGGATATGATTGCCCTGCTCGCAAAAGAGTCCCTTACCATCAATCAAGTAGCTGAAAAGTTTGATGTCAGTCGCCCTGCCGTTTCCAAACATTTGAAAATATTGGAGGAGTGTGGTATCATTTCCATAACCAATCAAGGTAGAGAACGGTATTGTGCGATACAACCCAAGCAACTTATTCCCGCTTTTTTATGGATTGACCAATACAAAAACCTTTGGGAAGAAAAACTTGACAACTTTGAAAACTATGTAAACCAATTAAAAAACGAACGAAATGCAGAATCTTGAAAACGCCAAATCCAGAACCTTGACCATCAAAAAAGAATTGAATGCGCCCCTTGCGTTGGTTTGGGAAGCTTGGAGCCAACCTGAACATATCGCCAAATGGTGGGGTCCCAAAGGCATGGAGATAACGGTGGAGGCACATGATTTTAGAGTTGGCGGCCAGTGGCGTTATAGTATGCAGATGCCAGATGGAAGGACCTTCACTACTGAAGGCACCTATCTCGCCATAGATACCCATAAACGTATTGTCACTTCCGCAGACTTCAAACCCATGACGGAAAATGTTGAACTCCACATCCTTTTCGAAGCACAAGACGAAAAAACCCTATTCACCTTTCACTGCGTGCATGAAACGGAAGAATACTGCGCTCAACAAGAAAAGATGGGCTTTTACAATGGTTGGGGCTCCGTCTTCAACAATCTAAAGACATTTGTAGAAACTCCTTCTTGAGCGTTTCATCCTTCTAAAATTTGGAGGTTTGGGTTTTCTTTATATATTTGTGGTGTACTAGTTATCTAATACACTATATATGTTAACTCTTCATAACCTATCATTTGCCTATCCCAAAGCCGCAACGGTATTGAATTCCATTGACTTGGAACTCAAAAAAGGTCGCATCTATGGGCTTTTTGGGAAAAATGGCGAAGGAAAGAGTACACTGTTAAAGCTGATGTGTGGTGCACTGTATCCCCTGCGTGGACGTAGTGCCTTAGAAGGAGCAAATATGCAAGACAGAAAGGCGTCAGCCTTGAAAAAGCTGTTTTTTGTACCTGAAAGTTTTGATTTGCCTGCCTTGGAACTACAACAGTTCGAGAAGGTACAATCCCCTTTCTATCCCAACTTTAACCATGAGAACTTTCATGCCATTCTAAAGGAATTTAAAGTACCACAACATGGTCTGCTTTCAAAATTGTCCTATGGCCAAAAAAAGAAAGTTTTATTGGCATTTGGCATAGCGTCAAGCACTTCACTATTACTTATGGACGAGCCCACCAATGGTTTGGATATTCCTTCCAAAACCATATTCCGAAAAATATTGGCCTCTTATCTTTCCGAAGATACCTGTGCCCTTATCGCTACCCATCAAGTACGTGACTTGCATAGCTTAATTGACCACATACTGGTTTTGGAGCAAGGCCAACTCATTTTTGACGCCTCTCTATTAGAGGTTACCGAAGCACTATGGTTTGGACCTACTGCCCAAGCCGAAGGTGCCTCTCCTTTGTATATAGAATCAGGATTCAAAGGTAAAGGGATTTATCCCCGCATTGCCCTACCAGAGTCTGAGGTCGACCTGGAACTACTGTTTAACGGATTACTGACCCATCCTTCGCAAATCACCGCGCTATTCCCATCTAAAACCGCTGCTTATGGAGTTTGATTTGCAGCGTATAGCTTTTGCTTTACGAAGGGATATGGTGCTCTTAAAGAACACCTTTATCACTGGCATTCTGGTGGGGAGTATCATTCTGTTTTTATTGTGCTTGTTCAACATGGTTTGGGACCAAAAACTATCCCCTGATGAGTTCTTGGGCAGTTTCACCTTGTGTCTTTTCCCCTTGGGGATATTGTTCACCTTTACCGTGTTCCGCGAATTCCACGACCCTAAGTTGAACGCATCTTTCTTGACCCTGCCCCTTGCTTCTGGAGAACGTTTGGTGGCCAAATGGTTGTTGTGCGTTCCCTTGTTTGTGATAGCGTTTTCAATAGTGGGTACCCTAGTCGGTTTTTTTGCTATGCTTTGTGGAGCATTCCTATTTCAAGCTCCTTTTGATGTTACCATTTTGTTTCAGATAGGGTATTGGAAAACCATTTTCATGTTCAGCTTCGTGCAACCTGTATTCATGGTGGGCGCTTTGTCCTTTTCAAAAAATAGACTGGGAAAGACCGTTTTAATTCTGGGACTGCTGTTTGTGAGTTTTCTATTTTTCAACTTTATCGGGTTTGGATTGCTGAATCACGACTTCGGTATTTTTTATGGGAATGAAATCACTTCAGAAGCATTTGATGAAGCCAGTGGCGATTTCTCCATCATCGGAAAATGGTTTTATGGATTGATTTTCGGACCAGTGATGCTGTGGGTCGCTTATTTAAAAATCAAAGAAAAGCAGGTGTGAAATGGATTTTGACAACAGCAAGCCCATCTACCTGCAAATTGTGGATTTTTTCTATGAAAAAATTCTGGAAGAAGAATGGAAACCAAATGAACGTATTCCCTCGGTGCGGGAAGTAGCTATGATGGTAGAAGTTAATCCCAATACCGCGATACGCGCTTTCACCCATTTACAGGAGTTGGAAGTGATTTACAACAAGCGAGGCATTGGCTATTTCGTGGCAGATGATGGACTAGAAGCGGTATTGCGCATAAAGCGCAAGGCGTTTTTGGAACAAACCCTACCCGATGTTTTTAAGCAAATGAACCTTTTGAACATTTCTTTGGAAGCCCTAGAAGAAGCATATAAACGTATGAACAATGAAAAGAAGTAATCTCATATTGCTAGGAGCACTTGGAGCCATTTTGCTGTTCAGCACGGCTTTTCAGCTTACAGTGAATCGTTATGCAAATGCTATTGAAAACCGTCCCAAAACAGATAAATGGAATACAGTGACCCGAAATCTTGATGCTTTTACCAAGGTCTCCACGGATTCAGATATCACTTTGGTGTATGAAAAGGGGGCGGTATCTCATCTGGAAATCAAAACCAACGTGTCTTTTTTAGACTCCATCACTACTAAAGTAGAACGGGGAGCATTGAAAATTGATGTTTTGAAAGCACTAAAGCGGAAAGATAGCATCGCTGTCATCATTACGAATCCAACGCTCACCGGCATCGCTTTGGGAGGCGAGAGTCATTTAATGGGAAAAGACACCCTCACAGGGGACCATTTGACGCTTGAATTGAAAGAAAAAAGTTCCGCCAATATCATATTGGATTATGAGAATGTAGAATACATAAACACTTCTTCAGGAACCGTTGACATCAAAGGAATACTTAATCAAATCAATATAAATAATGCCATAAAAAAGTAATCGGCCCTGTTTATTCATCAATCAATCATCATTCATCAATCATCATCATCATCAATCAAAAAACGAACAATCATGCAATCGAACACCAAACTTGGGCGTACCGCCGGAATCCTTTTATTTTCCATTGTGGCTTTGGGCATCCCCGCCATGAATTTGAGAAATCTTTTTGGCTCAATGGCCTGGTCATCTGGGCTATTGGAGCATATCTCCCACAACACTTTTGAGATTCAGGTTTCCATTTTCCTTGACCTTCTGGTTTGCGGACTTTGGCTCGCTTTGGCCATTTTTTTATTTCCGATTATTAAACAATTTCGAAAGGGTTTTGCCCATTGGTTTTTAGGAATTTGGATACTGCATTTCGCAGTTGTCCTTTTTGGACTCCTCTCTGAACTCTCTCTGTTATCGTTAGCCGAAGTCTTTTCGAACCAAACTGACATTAATGAAGAATTACTCGTAGGAATGGGGACGTTGAAACTCGAGGAATATTTCTGGAGCCATTACTTGGCCATACTGCTTTTCAGCTTGGCAATGCTCCCATTGTACTTTGTTTTTTACAGAACAAAACTGATTCCGAGATTCCTTTCGGTATGGGGCATGGTGGCGATGTCCATTGTTTTTGTAGCTTGTCAACTGGCACTTTTCAACATCAAGGTGGATTTCATCTTTTTTCTCCAAAACGGGATACACCTCTTGGTCTTGATTGGATGGCTAATCGCGAAAGGATTCCACATCCGTCCCGAGGCAGTTCCGGCCACCTAATCTGAATATTTTCATCATCAATCAAAAAACGAATATTCATGAAATCACAACAAATTGCTTTCTTTACTAGGAATGAACAAGGCATTTCCAAATTTCGAATATGGCTCATGCGGGGATTGTACGCCCTTACCTTTGTTGGGTTGGCTTTTCAAGCTTGGAAAACCTTATTATATCCTGAGGAACCACTGCTCTACCTGGAAGGTGTGGCCTTCAGTTTCTGGGCTGCCTACGCTACATTGATGGGGTTGGGAATTCTTTTCCCTTTGCGGATGCTCCCGCTTATTTTTTTGCAGCTCGCCTATAAAGGCATTTGGGCCATCTGGGTGTATTTGCCTATGGAGGCTGCAAATATGGTTACCCCACAAGCTGCTTCCTTTTACAATATTTGTTTAACGGCAATTGTTTTGGACGTTTTGGTCATTCCTTGGCACCATGTTTTCAAAACATACCGCCCCAAGCTTCTGAAAAGAGAATAGTTCTTTTCAAAATTCAACATTCATCATCAATCAAAATCATTTGTCATGCAAAACATTGCACAAAGCCTTTCATCGCCAAATCAAAAGACCGGACTTCCCAAAAAGTTCATGAACCTTTCCGCAAAAGCGTGGTTTTTGACCACCGTTGTAGGACAATGGCTTTTCGCGTTTTATGTCGCAGCTTTTTATGGTGGTTCAGCCATGAGTGGTGACTTTATGAAATGGAATCGGGTATTGCCCCATGGATATACCGAAGGGGAAAGTATGAGTAACCTCGCAGTGGCGTTGCATCTGCTATTTTCGGTCATTGTGTTATTGGGTGGCCCATTGCAGTTCAGCGCCAAACTGCGGGCGAAATTCCCAAAATTTCACCGTATCAGTGGGAGGGTTTACATTTTTTCTGGAATTCTGATTAGCCTCAGCGGGATATATATGGTGGTTACCAAGGGAACGGTATCAGGTTGGTTAGGAGATGTAAGCATCTCTATTAACGCATTTTTGGTTGTACTGTGTGCCTTTTTCGCCGTACGACAAGCGAGGCAAAAACAATTCGCATCACATCAGCGATGGGCCATGCGATTGTTCTTGGTCATGTCTGGCGTTTGGTTTTTTAGGATTGGCCTCATGTTTTGGTTACTCGTGAATGGCGGACCGGTGGGTTTTGACCCAGTAACCTTTCGTGGACCATTTTTGGTTTTTCTAGGTTTTGGCCAATACACTTTGCCTTTGCTTTTCGCAGAAATGTTCTTCTGGGCCAACAAACGAAAAAAAGCCAATACCTACTACACGATGAGCGGGGTATTGGCTGGTCTTACTATTTTCACTGCGCTAGGAACATTTGCAGCGACTTTGATGATGTGGCTTCCGCGATTATAGAAGGTGAAACCTATTTGCTTAGGTACATTTTACGTCTCGAATATAGATTGTAAAAATCATCATCCTTAAGGCTATCGATAAACAAAATGCTTTCGCCAGTACTTTTCATTTCTGGGCCCAAATTCTTGTTCACGTTCGGGAACTTACTAAAGGAGAACACCGGTTGCTTGATGGCATACCCATCCAAATGCGGATTGAACTCAAAATCCTTGATTTTCTTCTCGCCAAGCATAACCTTAGTAGCAAAGTTCACATAGGGTTCACCATAGGCCTTTGCGATAAATGGTACTGTTCGAGATGCTCTTGGGTTGGCTTCAATAATATAAACGGTGTCATCTTTTACCGCAAACTGGATATTGATGAGTCCCACGGTATTTAGGGCCAACGCGATTTTCTTGGTGTGGTCTTTGATTTGCTGCATCACGAATTCCCCCAAATTAAAGGGTGGTAAGGTCGCATTCGAATCCCCGGAGTGGATACCACAAGGTTCAATGTGCTCCATAATTCCTATGATACGTACTTCTTCACCATCGCAAATCGCATCCGCTTCAGCTTCAATGGCACCATCCAAATAGTGGTCCAATAATAGTTTATTGTTCGGAATACTGCGAAGCAAGGCTACCACGTGGGCTTCCAAATCCTCTTTGTTGATGACGATTTTCATCCCTTGGCCTCCTAGTACATACGAAGGTCGAACCAAAAGTGGGAAGTTCAATTCTTCAGCCAATTGTAGTGCATCATCCGCTGTCTCGGCAACACCAAATCTAGGATACGGGATGTCGTTTTCCTTCAATAAGGTCGAAAAGCTACCGCGGTCCTCGGCCAAATCCAGTGATTTGAAGCTGGTACCGATAATATTAATGCCGTATTTGTCGAGTTTTTCAGCAAGTTTCAAGGCCGTTTGCCCTCCCAACTGCACAATGACCCCTTCGGGTTTTTCATGTAGGATGATATCATAAATATGCTCCCAGAAAACAGGCTCAAAATACAGTTTGTCCGCCGTATCGAAATCTGTGGAAACAGTTTCCGGATTACAGTTGATCATGATGGTTTCATAACCGCACTCGGCAGCGGCCAAAACTCCATGAACGCAGCAGTAGTCAAATTCAATCCCCTGACCAATTCGGTTGGGTCCAGAACCAAGAACCACTATCTTTTTTCTATCGGTAACCTCGCTATCGTTGGCCACGTAGCGCGTTCCATCAGGGCGCTGGATTTCTTCTTCAAAAGTAGAATAGTAATAAGGCGTAACCGCTTTGAATTCCGCGGCACAGGTATCTACCAGTTTGTATACCCGATTGATGCCCAGATTGGTACGTTTTTTATGTACCTCACTTTCGTAGCAGTCCAACATATGTGCAATCTGTCGGTCAGCAAAGCCTTTTTGCTTGGCCTCCAACAACAATGCTTTTGGAAGACTTTCAATGGTATATTTTGAAATTTCCTTTTCCAAATAATGCAGTTCCTCATATTGCTTAAGGAACCACATGTCGATTTTGGTAATCTCATGAACGGTTTTTAGAGGAATCCCCAATTGAATCGCATCATAAAGGACAAAAACCCGGTCCCAACTAGCTACTTTCAGTTTTTGGATAATCGTATCGTAATCTTTGTAACCCTTTCCATCAGCACCCAGTCCATTACGTTTGATTTCAAGGGATTGCGTTGCTTTGTGCAAGGCTTCTTGGAACGAACGTCCAATACCCATGACCTCCCCCACGGATTTCATTTGAAGTCCCAAAGAGCGATCTGAGCCTTCGAACTTATCGAAGTTCCAGCGTGGGATTTTTACGATAACGTAATCCAAGGTAGGTTCAAAAAGGGCCGAAGTAGACTTGGTGATTTGGTTGCCCAATTCGTCCAAAGAATATCCAATGGCCAACTTGGCCGCAATCTTAGCGATGGGATACCCTGTGGCTTTGGAAGCCAATGCCGAGGAACGTGAAACCCTAGGGTTGATTTCAATGGCAATGATATCTTCAGCTTCGTCTGGGCTTACTGCAAATTGCACATTACATCCTCCTGCAAAATCCCCTATGCTGCGCATCATATGGATGGCCATATCACGCATGCGTTGGAACGTTCTATCGGATAAGGTCATAGCGGGCGCCACCGTGATAGAGTCTCCAGTGTGGATTCCCATGGGGTCCATATTTTCGATAGTACAAATGATGACCACATTGTCATTCTTATCGCGTAGGAGTTCCAATTCATATTCCTTCCATCCCATCAACGCTTTGTCAATCATCACCTCATGGATGGGCGAGATTTCCAAGGCGCGACTCAACAGTCCGTCAAAATCATTGGGGTCGTATACAATCGAGGCCCCTGCTCCACCCAAGGTAAACGAAGCACGAATTACAAGCGGGAAACCAAATTCTTGGGCGATTTCTTTTCCCTTTAAAAAGGAAGTCGCTGAAGCTTGAGGCGGCATCCCGATACCAATCTTTAACATCAGCTCCCTAAACTTCTCCCGGTCTTCGGTGATGTTGATGGCGTCAATATCCACTCCAATGATTTCCACATTAAAATCTTCCCAAATTCCTTTTTCATCAGCCTCGATACAAAGATTCAATGCCGTTTGTCCTCCCATCGTGGGCAGTACTGCATCAATGTTCGGGTGATTTTTAAGAATTTCTATAATAGACCTTGTATTCAGGGGTTTTAGGTACACATGGTCGGCCATGGACGGGTCGGTCATGATGGTAGCAGGGTTGCTATTTATCAAGATGGTTTCGATTCCATCTTCGCGCAAGGACCGTAATGCTTGACTTCCTGAATAATCAAATTCGCAGGCCTGACCAATGATAATTGGACCAGAACCGATAATCAAAATGGACTTGAGGTCTTTTCTTTTTGGCATTCTTTTACGTTCGTTTTATTCCAGCGTTAAAATTAGGTCAAAAAAAAGGTGCTAAACTTGAAAAGCAGCACCTTTTAATTTAAAAGTTATTGACAGCACATTATTTTTTGTGTCGTGGTTCAGATGAAACGGTTAATTTCTTTCTTCCTTTCGCTCTTCTGCGCGCAAGCACCTTTCTACCATTAGCCGAAGCCATACGGTCTCTAAATCCGTGCTTGTTTCTTCTCTTTCGCTTCGACGGTTGATATGTTCTTTTCATCGTAAAGGAATATTAAGATTTTGGAATTGGCTCCAAATTTTCTGGGCGCAAATATACGAAGAGTTTTTACTTCGGCAAATGGTTTGTAAAAAATGTTTATGTTAGATTTGCCCAAGCAAAGCATAGCGGAATGCATTCACCTTCGAATTTCAAAAAAACCTTCTTTTTATTGCTGATTTTGGCGTTGCCTTTCCTCGTTGTAGGACAACAAAAAATCGGTTACAATTTACAGGTAAACGACAGCTTCAAGATTCTACAAAAAGCGGAACAACTCATCACCCAAGAGTTGGAAGGAAGCAAACATGAAATCACGAATGACCTAGAAGCTGTTTTCACATTTACCGTAGTGGGAAAAACAGCCAATGGCTACGCCATTAACTTGGTGTTCAAGGATTTTGGAATGAAAAGTACTTCCAACCTTCAAGGCACGCTTGTAAACGTGAAGGCGTCTGAACCAGTTGAAGGAGACATGATGTCACAGATGTTCAAAGGGTTGATTGATTATGAGTTGAACTTGACCTTATTGGAAAACGGTAAAATTGAAAGTGTTGAAGGGGGTGGTGCCATGATTGACAATATGATTCAATCAGCCGGTGTGGAAGATGATTTCACCAAAAACCTGATGCGCAAATCTTTGGAGAAAGAATTCAGTTCAGGCGGATTGGCGAAGAGTTTTGAACAGATGACGTTCTTTTATCCTGATGTAGCTGTAGATACGGGTTCTACTTGGGAAAATACTTTTTCCGGAAAACTCAAGGCCGAAAATACATGGCAGTTGGATGAGATAACTTCTGATGCGATGACCATTACCGGGAAAGGTACCATAACCGTGGATACTAACGAGAGTGGTACCACAATGGCTTTGGCTGGAAATCACGATTATACTATCGTAACGAATACGGAAAATGGATTTATCAATACGATAGAAACGACCAGTTTTGCTTCAGGGCATTCCAAAATGGCGCAACTAGGCGATGTGGAAATCCCAACCTCCATTAAATCAACGGTAACCTACGAATTAATACAATAATACATGTTCAACAAGAATATCAAATTGGTTTTAGCGGCCTTGATTATAGGTTATGCGGTATACCAATTTATTGAAGGATATATTGGCAATGGGATTGCCTTGATTTTTCTATCCCTTATTTTCATCTTTTTGTATTTCAGGAACGAGATGATTCTCCTGGCCTTTTTGCGCATGCGCAAACAAGACATGGACGGCACCCAAAAGTGGTTGGAGAAAATCAAAAACCCAGAATCTTCCTTGATAAAAAAACAGCAAGGTTACTACAATTACCTTCATGGTATCATTTATTCCCAAAAGAATTTAACCCAAGCGGAAAAGTATTTCAAAAAAGCCCTCAACCTGGGCTTGACCATGGATTATGACGTCGCTATGGCCAAATTGAGTCTAGCAGGCATATCCATGCAAAAGCGCAGAAAGCGCGAAGCTACCAAACTACTGCAGGAGGCCAAAAAACTAGACAAAAACAACATGCTGACCGAGCAAATCAGGATGATGCAGCAGCAGATGAAGAAAATCTAGCGGTTGTACATTTTAGAGGACAAGTACCAAACCAACTATACTAGCTTTTGTGATTTGGCTATCGGCATTTGACATTTCGAATTTCATTACTTGGTTAAGGGGTAAAAAAACCGACCCCCGTGTAATACCATAGCCTGCTTACATCCCTACGTCTATCAATTCAAATGCCACCTTGGTGAATTGCCCTCCAAGTGTTTGGTCTTTAAAAGCGATTTTTACTTTTTATTGGAACAGTTGACAAATAAGTCAACTAATGTTTATCAATGACTGTAAACCGATGAAAAGTATATTCTCAATTGGGCTTTGGTTTTGTGGTATCCTTTCTATCCACGGGCAAAACCTGATTTCCAAACCCAGCTATTTCAAAACGGAGCTGGATAGCGTGATGGAACAGCGAATAGTGGTCAGTTTGGATTCACTGTTTCATGATATGTCGGATTTTAAATTAAGTACGCAACATTTAAAGGAAGAAGAAAGCGAATTGACCGCTGCCGTCCTCAAACGATACTTCATCGCGCCAATTCGAAGAAAAAGGACTTTTTTTAAGGACTATTCCTTTAATCTCATCAATCTTTACGAAACGCATAAAAGCAATTACTTCCTAACCGTTACCGTTACGAAGAATGAATCCTCTGAAGTCCATCATATCATTGACTTGTCAGCGACACCTACTAAAAAAGGAATAGCATTTTCTTCGCCAATCAAATATCATACTCGATTTTGGAAAAATCATACGGTTGGGAATATTACGTATCGTTTTCGAGATTCTATAAGCCTTTCGAACGCGGAAGGGTTTGACCGAAAAAACACTATGATATCTCAAAAGCTGGGGTTATCTCCTGATAGTTTCGACTTTTACATGTGCTACAATGAACAAGAAGTTCTAAATGTCCTTGGCATTCGGTTTCTTTCTGATAGAAGCGGTTTAACTCGAAATGGTTTTGGAGTATATACAAAAACCATATGTGCCATCGAAAACCACGAAGATTTCTCCCATGATGTGTTTCATTATTACTCGGGAAAAGTAAATCAACAACAAGACAGAAACTGGATTACCGAAGAAGGGGTGGCCTATTTATGGGGAAATGCATACTACACGGACCCAAATGGTGAAATGATTTCACTCACTAGGCTGGTATCAGAGTTAAATGCTTATCTGGATTCCCATCCCCACGCAAAGCTTTTCGAGCTATTCGAAAGAAACACAAAAATCTTCTCTCATATTGCCCCTGAAATTTCCGTACGTTCTACCATTGCAGGGGTTCTGGCGTATGAGATAGAGAATAAAAAAGGTCAGAAAGGAATCAATGCACTAATTAATGCAGGAAGTAAAAATAGACTTGAAACTTTTCTAACTGCCACGGAAGACCTCATCGGTGTTAACAAAAACAACTTTGACCCTCGCGTAAGAAAGCTTCTTAAACGCTATCCTGTAGCAGAATAATAGAGAAAACACATTAACGCCCCTCAGTAGTTTCCTTGTAATACCCCTTATTTGGGATTTCAATGGCATATTTTTTGCGTGAAGCATTATTTAAATGAGGCTCTCGCAACCAAGGGTTGTGACGTTTTAAAATCTTGTAGTTGATTTCATAAAGCTTCGCAAAATCAGCCCAACTGGTTACTGCCGTGTCTACTTCTACGGTAAAAGTGGGCACACCATCATATAAGTCTTCATTTTCAATCTCAAAACCATATTTGGCAGGGTTAGACAGGATTTCTTTAATGGCCAAAATTCGAAAAACATAGCGTTTGGTCTCTTCACCCAACAACAAATCGTAGTAGTCATCCACTTTTTGAATGCGCATGTACTTTTGGATGCCTCCTGGACCCGCGTTGTAAGCCGCTGCTGTTAAAGTCCAAGTGCCAAAACGTTTTTTCCATCGCTTCAAGTACTCACAAGCTGCTTGGGTCGACTTTTCAATGTGATACCGCTCATCCACATTTGCATTGACTTCCAAACCATACTCCTTTCCGGTACCTTTCATAAAATGCCACATACCAGCTGCACCAGCCGGCGAGGCAATGTCAATCAAAGCGCTTTCAGCCACCGCCAAATATTTAAAATCATCTGGCACTCCATTCTTTGCCAAAATCGGTTCGATAATAGGGAAGTATCTATGCGCCCGTTTCATGAGCAACAAGGCGTTGGATTGCCAATAGGTATTCACCAAAAACTCGCGGTCTATGCGTTCCATAATATCAGCATCTTCCATGGGCACCGCCTCACCTGCAAAGTTCAAATCCTTTGGAATTTCAATAGCGCTTATTTGGTATCCGTCCGCTACATTTTTTTCAGGATTAACTACCTGGGTCAAAGCTTCTTTTTGTTCTGGAGAAGATTGGACAGCAAAAATCAAGGTGCCTACTACAACCAATGCACCAATAACGGCCAACACGTTTTTAAGATACTTCATATATGGAATTTGAAACAAAGATATAGTATAGAACTACCTTATGATAAAATAATTGCCGGTAGATGCTCATTGAACCATTTGGCACGATGCACTATCATGGCATGATGGCCATTGCGCACCACGGTGCAATCCCTGATTTTTTTGATGGGAAACACATTGTCTCGGTCCCCATGAATGTGCACCACATTGGGCAAGGGTTCCGTTTGAGACCAGTTTACCATATGATGTATGGACCAATCGATGTAATGTTTGTCTTTTATGGACAAGTACCTTTGATAGAGGTTCATGCGTTTGGTCAAACGTTCCCCAAAAGCATATTTCGCCAAAAGCTCCACGTTGTCAACCAGTCCCGTGGGAAGCAATTTGTGAGCGCCCGTCAAACGTGCAAACCTCATTTTAAGGGGAAGTTCTTTGGAAGATTTCACGCTTGAAACCACGAGTACCTTGCTTACCGGTATGATTTGGGCCATTTCTTGCACAAGCATCGCCCCAAAAGAGACACCCAACAGCACAGGATTCGGATGTTTGATTTGCTCACACATTTGTTTGGCATAACCTTGAAGCGTCATATTTCTTTCAGGCAAAAACCAATCCAACAGATGCAGTTGAAACTGTTCATGAGGCAGGGACAACCCTTCAAAAATCAAAGAATTGGCGCCCATTCCAGGCATGCAATAGATATGGATTCGGTCATCTGCCATTTTAGACCTATTGTCGAGAACGCTAGGAAATTAACATATTTTTGACTAATTTTGTACTCCTTTTGCAATAGCCCCGCTGTTTACAGACTTGCAAAATCTTATGAATACCATCAAAAGGTACAAAGAACAAGCGAAGCCAACTTTTAAAACAGAACTATATGACAGAAATGGAAGTGAAGGACAATAGTTTCCTACGCCAGTTTGAGACGAAGGTCAATGGGCATCTCGCCAAAATTGAATACTCCTCGCAAGAAAGAAAAGTTTTTTTGACTAAACTGGTTATTCCAGAAGAAATTACACAAGAAGGATTTAAAGAATCTTTCATCACCGCAGTACTACAACAGATTCAAGAAAAAAACCTTAGGGTGGTTCCTACTAGTCCGCACATTGCGGGATTTTTGAGAAAGAATCGCCAATACAAGGAAATGTTGCCAGTAGGCATCCGAATCTAAGTGCTTTGCGCGCAAAACCAAACCAAGCCTCTCCTCGGAGAGGTTTTTTTATGCCATTACATTTTCAAGAACAAATTTAAAGCGCACCAACCCATCCTCGTCAATTTTAGTCAACGCTATTTGATGTAGGGTGTTGACCAACTCTGGGTTCCAGGGCGCTTTAACTTTAACGTAGTTCTCAGTGAACCCATGAATATATCCTGATTTATTTTCGCCTTCAAAAAGAACGGTTCGTGTGGAACCGATTTGGCTTTCATAAAAGGCTCGCCTCTTTTTCACAGACAACCCCCGAAGCATTTTGCTTCGTTTTGCTCGTACATTTTTGGGGACTACCCCTTCCATAGTCGCGGCCAAGGTATTGTCCCGCTCCGAATAGGTGAATACATGGAGATAGGAAATGTCCAACGTATTCAAAAAATGATAGGTCTCCAAAAAATGCTCATCCGTTTCTCCGGGAAAGCCTACAATCACGTCAACTCCTATACAAGCGTGGGGCATGACCGCTTTGATACGTGAAATACGTTCCATATATAAATTGGTCAAATAACGGCGGCGCATCAATTTAAGTATAGCATCACTCCCGCTTTGCAACGGAATATGAAAGTGTGGGACAAAAGAATTACTGTTCGCTACGAAATCAATGGTTTCATTCTTTAGCAAGTTGGGTTCAATGGAAGATATTCGGAGTCTATGAATGCCGTCAACCCTATCCAAGGCCTTAACTAAATCCAGAAAAGTGTGTTCATGTCGTTTGTTGCCGAATTCACCTTTGCCATAATCCCCAATGTTTACTCCCGTTAAAACAATTTCTTTGATTCCCTTGGCAGAAATCTCGGTTGCATTTTTTAAGACATTCTCCAAACTATCGCTTCGAGAAATCCCACGCGCTAGCGGAATGGTGCAGTATGTACATTTGTAGTCACAACCATCTTGCACTTTTAAAAAAGCCCGGGTGCGGTCCCCGATGGCATAACTGCCGACATAAAAATCCGCTTCCTCAATTTCGCAAGAATGGATTTGGGCTTTTCTTTTGTGGTGCGTGCCCTTAGCAGAGTCGAAGGGCTCAGATTGTATCAAATCGTTCAAATAATCCGTGATTTTGAACTTTTCGGTAGCCCCCAAAACCATGTCAACACCATCCACATCCGCCAACTCTTGTGGTTTGAGCTGCGCATAACACCCTACAGCAATGACAAATGCTTCCGGGTTGCCTTTTTGGGATTGTTTTACAATGGTTTTAAAGCGCTTATCCGCATTATCCGTCACCGAACAAGTGTTGATAACATAAATGTCTGCTTCTTTCGAAAAATCTACCCGTTCAAAGCCCTCATTTTCAAAATTTCGGGCAATGGTAGACGTCTCAGAAAAATTGAGCTTGCATCCTAGCGTATAAAAAGCAACTTTTTTGGCCATAACCAACTGAAAATCGGGCAGCAAAGATACTTAAAGTGAAACACTTCCCTAAAAATAACAATGGAACGCATAACGACCTTGTAAAATGTAAATAAAACCAAATGCAAGCTGCCAAAGTCTCCCTAGGTTTGTACTGAATTTCAAAAGAATCCTACATCATGCAAAATATTCCAATCGATACCCGTCATCTTTTCAAACCCCTACAAAATGAGCTAATTCTATTGTTGCAAACACTAAGCGAAGACGATTGGCATAAACAAACTGTAGCAAAGCAATGGAAAGTAAAAGATGTGGCAAGCCATATGTTGGATACCCAACTTCGTGTACTCTCGATGCAAAGGGATAGTTATTTCGGAGAACGACCACCCCAAATAGAAAGCTATGAGGATATGATAAAATGGCTAAACGAACTCAACCACGATTGGGTCAAGGCTACAAAAAGGCTCAGTCCCGCGACCTTGGTTTTGTTGCTGGAATCCATTGGAGGTTTGGTCACCGAGTATTATGAATCCTTGAAACCTTGGGACAAAGCCATCTTTTCCGTGGCTTGGGCCGGGGAATCCAAAAGTTACAATTGGATGCATGTTGCCCGAGAATACACTGAGTATTGGCATCACCAGCAGCAAATCAGGGATGCTGTGGGAAAACAAGGCATTATGTCCAAAACTTATTTCTATCCCGTAATCGATACTTTTTTTCAAGCGCTCCCTTATACCTTCAAAAATGTTGAAGCTCCACTAAATACGCTTATTAAAGTAGAAATTACCTCCGAAGCAGGAGGTGTTTGGTTTTTGAAACGTGCATTAAAAGAATGGAAACTCGAAAAAGACAGCACCGAAAAACCCTCCGCGTCCGTAACCATACCCGTTGAAATTTCTTGGGTACTATTTTCAAAAAGCGTCCGTCCAAATGAAATCATGGACAAAATAACAATGGAAGGAGATGCCAAATTCGCAAGACACGTCTTGGAAATGGTCTCGGTAATGGCATAGGCTTCTACTTATCTTTCCGCCACTTTTTGGTTTGCTCAAAAACTTCAGTGAGAATCGTCTCTTCGGTTTCATCAAAGTCTATTTCCCGACGTTGCATCATCGCCGTCGCGGCTTCATAGGCTTTTTTGGGGAGATAGGTGGTAAAACCAGAGGCGCCACCCCATGTAAAACTGGGAATAAAGTTTCTTGGATAACCACTCCCAAAAATATTGGCACTCACCCCAACTACTGTCCCAGTATTGAACATGGTATTGATACCGCATTTACTGTGGTCTCCCATAATTAAACCGCAAAATTGCAATCCCGTTCGAGCAAACCCCTCGGTTTGATAGCTCCAAAGACGCACTTCGGCATAATTGTTTTTAAGATTTGAAGTGTTGGTATCAGCTCCCAAGTTACACCATTCACCAAGTACCGAATTCCCCAGAAAACCTTCGTGCCCTTTGTTGGAATTCGCAAAAAGCACCGAGTTGTTGACCTCACCGCCAAGTTTACATCCTGGTCCAGCAGTTGTAGGACCATAAATTTTGGCACCCATCTTTAATATGGCACTATCGCATAGTGCAAGTGCCCCTCTTACAATACATCCTTCCAGTATTGTCGCATTTTTTCCAATATAAATAGGGCCGGTAGCAGCATTTAAAATACTAAACTCTACAGAAGCGCCCTCTTCCAAAAAAATGTTTTCAGGGTTCACTACTTGGTTAGTATCCGAAATCGGTTGACTTTGTCTTCCATCCGTCAACAGCTCAAAATCAGCCTGCAGCGCTTCGCCATTCTTCGAAAAAATATCCCAGGGATTTGTAATGGTCAAAACTGCACCTTCAAAAGAAACCGTTTCAAAAGCGACTAATTCAGGAGCTTGGTCTGGTGTTGCCGTCCGATAGGCAACAATGGTTTCCCCATGACGCAGCATTTCGCTTTCGGACAGCGCCTTAATAGCGCTAACCAATTCAGGATTCGGTAAAAAAATCGAGTGAACCACTACATTGTCCGAAGTGGTGACCAGCGGAAATTTTTCAGATAGGTACGATTCCGTTTTGTCGCTCACCGTAGCGCCTAAGTGTTTTTCCCATTTCTCCTTAATGGTCAAAATACCAATACGGATATCGGAAATAGGTCGCGTGTACGTCAAGGGCAATAAAGCATCCCTGAACGTACCATCCGACAGAATGTAGTTCATAATGTTAGTTTCAGATACCCTAAAAATAAAAAACGCCGCTGAGACTGTCAGCGGCGTTTTCTGAATACTTATGAAAGATTATTCAGCTTTTTTCTCTTCCTTGCTGAATTTCTTGTATTTGTTTTTGAACTTATCAATACGACCTGCGGTATCAATAAGCTTGGTTTTACCAGTGTAGAACGGGTGTGAAGTTCTTGAAATCTCCAATTTGATTAACGGATATTCAACACCATCAACCGTAATCGTCTCTTTCGCTTCTGCTGTGGACTTGGTGATGAACACATCCTCATTGGACATGTCCTTGAAGGCCACTAGCCTATAATTCTCCGGATGAATATCTTTTCGCATGATAATCTCAATTTTTTCAGGCTGCAAATGTAATCATTTATAATTGCAACACAATAGTATTTATCTAAAAAATATTCGTGTTAATATGTGTAACAATTTGTAACAACCCCTTACTAACCAGATAACAACTCTAAAAATATTCCAAATGGAACAAATTCAACCGAAAACAGGGAAGTTTTCTCTGAACTACGGCCTCATTTTAGGGGGCATTAGTGTGGTATTCGGAGTTTTGCTCTTTACGCAAGACCTGCATACCTCCCAAAGTCCAGGGCTCATGATTTTCAGCATCATCCTTATGGCTGCCGTCACTTTTTTGGGCATCATGGCCTTTAAAAAGGCAAATGAAACCTATTTAACTTTGAGCCAAGCGCTTAAAATCGGAGCCGGAATCGCATTGATTGGAGGCATTATCGGCATTATTTACAATTTGGTCCTTATCAACGTGCTGGACCCTGACACTCCTGCCAAAATCATGGATGCGCGTCTTGGACCTTCCTTGGAAAGTGGCGAAATCACTCAAGAACAATTCACTCAGCAAAAAGAACAAGGCATTCAATATTGGTGGATGGGCTATCCGTTTATCCTCATCATCAACATTGTAATAGGACTTATTCTTGGTCTTATTTCCGGATTGATTCTGAAAAAGGCCAAACCCGCCTACTAAGCAAAAAGTGCTACTTTTGGGGGAATTGTTGATACATCACAATGCAGATTTCCGTTGTTATCCCCTTGCTGAATGAGAAGGAATCCTTGCAAGAACTTCATGATTGGATTGTACATATTATGCAATCCAATCATTTTTTATATGAAATCCTTTTTATTGACGATGGCAGTACCGACGGTTCTTGGGAACTGATTGAAAAACTCTCCAAGGCCAACGAAAATGTGAAAGGGATACGATTTCTGCGCAATTTCGGGAAATCACAGGCCCTTCATGCCGGTTTCAAGGCTGCCAAAGGGGATGTTATTATCACTATGGATGCCGACCTGCAGGATAATCCGGAAGAAATCCCGGAACTTTTCCAAATGATAACCCAAGAGGGGTACGATGTGGTGTCGGGCTGGAAGAAAAAACGGTACGACTCCGTTATCACCAAAAACATCCCTTCCAAACTTTTCAATTGGGCGGCAAGACGAACTTCAGGACTAAAACTGCATGATTTCAACTGCGGACTTAAAGCGTTTGATAAAGACGTAGTGAAAAACATTGAAGTATCTGGGGAAATGCACCGCTATATTCCCGTTTTGGCCAAAAATGCAGGTTTTCGAAACATCACCGAAAAAGTAGTTCAGCATCAAGCGCGCAAATACGGTACTACCAAATTCGGTGCTGAGCGCTTTATCAATGGGTTTTTGGATTTGATTACCATTTGGTTCGTTTCTAAATTTGGACGCCGCCCCATGCACCTTTTTGGTGCTTTAGGGGTATTGATGTTCGTAGTCGGATTCAGTTTTTCCATCTATTTGGGCGTGGACAAACTGTTCTTGAATCCAACCGGACGTCTAATTACCCAGCGACCGCAATTCTATCTCGCCTTGACTGCGATGATTTTGGGAACTCAACTATTTTTAGCAGGATTTTTAGGTGAAATCATGGTCCGTTCACGCAAAAACGATACGCGGTACACCATCTCCGATAAAATCAACATGAAGGAAATTTCTTCGCAAGAATCTTTGTAATTTTACCGTCAAAACAACCGTACTACATGGATGCAATACGCGCTACGGCCGAATCATGGCTAACCGATTTTTTCGACGCAGACACCAAAGCCGAAATCCAAAACCTTATCGATAATGACCCAGATGAACTGAAAGAGCGATTCTATAAAGATTTGGAATTTGGGACAGGTGGTATGCGTGGCGTGATGGGCGTAGGCACAAACCGCATCAACAAATATACCTTAGGGAAAAACACCCAAGGACTTAGCAATTACCTCAAAAAAACCTACCCCGGCGAAGACCTTAAGGTTGTTATCGCCTACGATTGCCGTCACAATTCAGATACGCTTTCACAAACCGTTGCTGAGATTTTCTCGGCCAACGATATTAAAGTGTACCGTTTTTCCGCTTTGCGCACCACTCCGGAGTTGTCCTTTGCTGTGCGTTATTTAGGCTGCCATGCGGGGATTGTACTCACGGCATCACACAATCCGCCAGAATACAACGGTTACAAAGTCTATTGGGGCGATGGAGGGCAGATTGTACCCCCACAGGATGGTGAAATCATTGCGGAAATCAACGCCATCTCTTTTGAGGATATAAAATTTGAAGCCAAACCCGAACATATCGAATCCATTGACACGGAAGTGGATAACGCTTTTTTTGAAGCATCCGTAGCCAACGGAAATTTTGACGTTCCCGGAAAAGACGACTTCAAAATTGTTTTTACAGCCTTGCACGGGACATCAATCACGGCGATTCCTGAAGTATTGAAACAAGCGGGCTATGCCAATGTAACGGTTATCGAAGAACAGGCAGAACCCAATGGAGACTTTCCTACGGTAAAATCGCCAAACCCCGAAGAACCCGAAGCGTTGACCCTTGCGATTAAAAAAGCAGAAGAAATTGGCGCGGATATGGTCGTGGGTACCGACCCCGATAGCGACCGCTTGGGCATTGCGGTACGTAATTTGGAAGGTGATATGGAATTGCTCAACGGCAACCAAACCATGGTTTTGATGACCCGTTTCCTACTGGAGCGCCACAAATCCAAAGGGTTTGCAGGGAACGAATTCATTGCGACCACCATTGTTTCCACCCCAATGATGGAACAAATGGCCAAATCCTACGGCGTGGAATTCAAAACCGCGCTAACGGGCTTCAAATGGATTGGAAAAATGATTAAAGATTTCCCTAACTCCAAATTTTTGGGTGGCGGAGAAGAGAGTTTTGGTTATATGGTGGGGGATTTTGTCCGCGATAAAGACGCAGTCACCTCTACCCTACTCGCCTGTGAAATTGCGGCGGAAGCCAAAGCCAAAGGCAGTTCATTTTATGAAGAACTCATCCAGTGCTACGTAGATTTCGGGTTTTATAAAGAATCCTTGGTATCCTTGACCAAAAAAGGCATCAGCGGCGCAAAAGAAATCAAGCAAATGCTCAAAGATTTCAAAGAAAACCCTGTAGAAACCGTTCAAGGCTCCCCCGTCATTTGGATTGAGGATTACAACACCGCAACCGCCAAAAACGTAAAAACCGGTGAAGAACGCGCAATGGATTTACCCAAATCCAATGTGCTGATATATGAAACCGAAGATGGTACTCGTATTGCGGCACGCCCCAGTGGTACCGAGCCCAAGGTGAAATTCTACATCAGCACAAATGCCGAACTTGAAAAAGCCGAAGATTTTAAATCCGTAAATTCGCAATTGGACGCCAAAATCAAAGGTATTCTTGGCGAATTGAACTTATAACTCCATGGATTACTTTAGGAAAATCCTCCGGTTTGCGGGCCCTTACCGCAAATACGGATTCCTGAATATTTTTTTCAACATCTTATATGCCCTGTTCAGTGCGTTGTCTTTTGCTGCGCTGATTCCCATGCTGGATGTACTCTTCAAACCCGAACAAAAAGTCTATGTAAAACCCGTCTACGAAGGTTTTGGTTCATTAAAAGACTATTTGCAAGATCGCATCAATTTTGAAGTCACGGCGTATTCTGGCGATGATGACATGAAAGGTTTGGTTCTGGTCATCGGCTTGGTATTGGTGCTTTTCTTAATGAAAAATGCCTTCAATTACCTGGCCATGTACTTCATCACCTTCTTGCGTAATGGGGTGTTGAAGGACATCCGAAACAAGATGTATCAAAAAATAGTAGACTTGCCCATTGCCTTCTTTTCTGAAAAACGTAAAGGCGACGTAATAGCGAGAATTACTTCGGATGTACTCGAAATACAACATTCATTCCTTTCCATTCTGGAATTGATTGTGCGCGAACCGTTAACCATACTGTTTACGATTCTCATTATGTTCGGGATAAGCACCAAGCTGACGGTTTTCGTTTTTGTTTTCATTCCCGTGGCAGGAATGATTATTTCAAGAATTGGAAAATCGCTAAAGAAACAATCCGACAAAGTGCAACGGGAGCAAGGTGAGTTTTTGTCGATTGTGGAAGAAACCTTGGGCGGACTTCGCGTCATTAAAGCCTTTACGGCAGAATCTCGGTTTTATCAGATTTTTAAAGCCTCAACCCATCGTTTTTTTAGTTTTTCAAATGCCTTGCTCAACCGACAGAATCTGGCATCACCAACCGGGGAATTTTTAGGTATTCTCGTGATTGGTGTCCTGCTATGGTTTGGTGGAAAAATGGTATTGGTCGATAAAACCTTGGACGCCTCCTCTTTTATCGCGTACATGGGGTTGGCGTATAACATTCTAACCCCGGCAAAAGCAATTAGCAAAGCCTCCTACGGCGTTCGCAAAGGAAACGCGGCTGCAGAGAGAGTGCTCGAAATCTTGGAATCGGAGAATCCAATTCAAAACGCACCCGATGCTGTTGAAAAAGAAGATTTCCAAAGTGAAATCGAATTCAGAAATGTCAGCTTTAAGTATAAAGACGATTACGTACTCAAAAATTTTAGCTTGAAAATCCCTAAAGGAAAAACAGTCGCCTTGGTAGGTCAATCCGGTAGTGGAAAAAGCACCGTGGCCAACTTGGTCTCTCGCTTTTATGATGTGAACGAAGGGGAAGTGCTTTTGGATGGAAAGAACATCAAAAACGTATCCAAGTCGTCACTACGTAAACTGATGGGATTTGTAACGCAAGACTCTATCCTTTTCAATGACACGGTACGCAACAACATTTCCTTAGGAAAGGAAGACGCCACCGAAGAAGAAATCCAAGCCGCAGCCAAAATTGCCAACGCTCATGACTTTATCATGGAACTTCCCAACGGTTACGATACCAATATCGGCGATAGCGGTAATAAACTGAGCGGCGGACAAAAACAACGGCTTTCCATCGCACGGGCCGTATTGAAAAATCCACCTATCATGGTGCTGGACGAAGCCACTTCCGCTTTGGATACTGAAAGTGAGCGATTGGTGCAAGATGCTTTGGAAAACATGATGCGCAACCGCACCTCATTGGTCATAGCACACAGGCTCTCTACCATTCAAAATGCCGATAGCATCGTGGTACTCCATCAAGGCGAAATCATCGAACAAGGCACCCACGAAACCCTGATGCAATCCAATAAAAACTACAAGAAATTAGTTGAGATGCAATCCCTCGCACCCTGAGGCTTTAAGTGCAAGAACAAGTTTCAAGTTCAAGAACACAAGCACCAAACTTGTACCTCAAAACCCATTTGTGACATTAGTGTAACCCGCCTGAACGGACGGGCAGGTTCGTGTCAAACTCAAATTTCAAGAATCAAACTCAAAACCCATTTGTGTCATTGGTGTAACCCGCCTGAACGGACGGGCAGGTTCGTGTCAAAACCCAAAATATCAAAAACAATTATCAAATCACAAACTCTAAACTTCAACTTAGCATCACCATGGGCCCTGAGCGCACGCCGTCGGCCGAAGCCTTTGGCGCAGACCGAGTCGAAGGGCAAATTTCAAATCCCAAGTATCAAACTCAAAACAAATTCGGGTCATTAGTGTAACCCGCCTGAACGGACGGGCAGGTTCGTGTCAAAACCCAACTTTCAAGTATCAAACATCAAGCTCAATGTTTCAAGGAATTAGTGTTATTCGTGAAATTAGTGTCCAAACTCAAGAATCAAGAGACAAGACTCAGTATTTAGATATCAGACATTAGACTTTGACCTCTGACCTCTGACATCTGACATCTGACTTCCGACCTCTGAAACAAACAGATTCCTTCGTTCGCTTCCGCTTCCTCGGAAAACAGCGTCATTAAACGTTCGCATTTCACCCCATAGTTCAAAGCCATAAAGTCTGCGTAACCGAGCCGCTTCGGTGAAGAAGACTGGCGAAGGACTAAACCTTTCCGTACCTTAGTAGTCAAAAGGGCAAACGCATGCAACCCTTGATAGCCGACGAAACCTTGGTAGCGCAACTCAAGCGCCCCGAATCGCGGGAAAAAGCCTTTGGCGTATTGGTCAATACGTACAAAGAGCGCCTCTATTGGCATATTCGTAGGATTGTGCTCGACCACGACGATACCGATGATGTATTGCAGAATACCTTCATCAAAATCTATCGGAATATCGAGGGGTTCAAGGGAGACAGCAAACTCTATTCTTGGATGTACCGCATTGCGACCAACGAATCGTTGACCTTTTTAAAGCAACGGTCCAAAAAAAGCGGTATCACCGACCAAGAACTGAAAACGCGAATGATAGAAAATCTGGAAGCCGATGTGTACTTCGAAGGCGATGAAATCCAGCTGAAGCTGCAACAAGCGCTGGCGACCTTGCCCGACAAGCAAAAACTGGTGTTCAACATGAAGTACTATCAAGAAATGAAATACGACGAAATCTCCGAAGTACTCGAAACTTCGGTGGGTGCTTTAAAAGCCTCCTATCATTTGGCCGTAAAAAAATTGGAAGCCTATTTTAAAGAACATTAAACCATTGTAGAAAAAAAGAGTCAAACCAACGTCATGGGGAAAAATAAAGGACAAGATTTTAAACTGCCGGAGGATTACTTCGCCAACTTCAACGCGCGCTTGCAACAGCGTATGGAAGCAGAAGCTAGAGAAGAAACCCTATCCTTTTTGCCCAAATCGGATGGGTTCAAAACGCCCGATGGCTATTTTGACCAACTGACCGAGCAACTAAAGCAAAAGCTTTTGCCCAAGGAAACCAAGGTCATCCAACTACGGACATACCGAAAAGTGGCGTACAGTGTTGCTGCTGTGGCTGCCATCTTTATTTTGGTATTCGTATTGCGAACACCTTCCGAAACCCCAATCGAATTTTCCGATTTGGCCACTACCGAAATAGCCTCTTATTTTGAAGACACCCAATGGGATGTGACCACCGCCGAGTTGGCCGAAATCATTCCCGTCGAAGAAGTGGAATTGGCCGATTTGGTAGAAACCGACCTAGAGTCAGAGAACATTTTAGAATATTTAGACGAGAATATCGAGGATATTGATGAAATTGACCTGAATTTTGAAACGTATGAAGAATAAAGTACTCATTCTGCTCCTACTCATTTGTCAAGGTGCTGCCCTTTGGGCACAACGTCCCGTGCGTGACCGTATCAAAACCTTGAAGGTAGCCTTCATTACCGAGCGCTTGGCCTTAACCTCCCAAGAAGCCCAGACCTTTTGGCCGGTATACAATGCACATGCCGAAGCGATGGAAACCATACGCAAAAAAGAACGTACCGAGCTCAAGAGCAAAATTCCCGTAATACAAGACCTTTCGACCCAGCAATCCTCAAAGCTGTTGGACCAATACGTGAGCATCCAAAAAGCAAAGCACGAAGCCGAGCTGGCCTACATGCAAGAACTTGAAAAGGTACTACCCCCCAAAAAAATACTGTTGTTGCTCCAAGCCGAAGAAGACTTCAAAAAACGGCTTTTGCAACAATACCGCAAACGCAAAACAGGCGGGTAACCTACGGTAAGCAGTATTCAGAAATCAGATTTCAGACCTTAGACTTTGGACTTTCGACTTTAGACTTCACATACCAAGCTATGTCATGCTGAACTGGATTCAGCATCTTTTTACAATAGGGCAACCATGAAAATAGAACCTGAATCCCACCTGAACGGACGGGCAGGCAAGTTCAGGTTGACGTTAATTTACATCCATACCCTTCGTGAAACCCACCTGAACGGACGGGCAGGTTCGTGTCAAAAAAAGGCCCGCAGAACCAAGACACAAGACATCAGACCTTCGACTTTCGACCTTATATCTCATGGTCCGAAGCATTGTTGAAGGACTAAACTTTAACCTTTGGAACCTATATCTTATAGTCCGAAGCCTTGGCGAAGGACTAAACTTTAACCTTTGGAACCTATATCTTATAGTCCGAAGCCTTGGCGAAGGACTAAACTTTAACCTTTGGAACCTATATCTTATAGTCCGAAGCCTTGGCGAAGGACTAACCAGTTCTCGATACAATTTTCTTCGAAAACCACTCGAACTGACATCCGCCTTCTGATTTCTGATAACTGACCATTGCTAATTGCTAATTGTTCATTGCTTATTGTTTATTGCTAATTGTTCATTGCTCATTGCTTATTGTTTATTGCTCATTGAAAAAGATTCCTTCTGTCACCCTTTCGTCCGACGCCAAAGGCTCTGGCCAACGGCGGTCCTAAGGAATAAACCCACCTGTAACATTCGACCTTAGACCTTTAACCTTTGACCCTTGACCTTCAACCCTTGACCCTTTACCTCATACTCCGAAGCCTTGGCGTAGGAGCACCCTCAACTCTTTCCTGCCATCCATCAATTCAAACCCTGCATCCATAAAACGGCACCACAAAACCACTAGCCAGCAACATAGCTTTACGCTTGTTCATTAAAAGAAACAATGCGAAACCAGAAGAAAACAGTCTCGCAATCCATCAAACATCTATTAATTATTTAAAGAAAAAGAAATGATGAATTTCAGAAAAACCGTATGGGCTACCATGATAGCCGTACCAACCTTGTTCACGGCATGTAGTGAGCCCGAAGTATCGGACGAGGTAACCCAACTGCGACAAACCCAAGCTGACCTTTTGGCACAACGCGTAGAAGCCCAACGTTTGGAAAACGCCCTCCAAGAAATCGAAAATGCCAAAGAACAGATTATCCTAGACGTTCAAACGGCTGAGGGTGCAGCAGCAATCGCCGCAGCACAAGCCAACTTAGAAAGAGAAAATCTTAATCTGCAGAGGGCCATAGATTCCTTGGCAGATTACCTATTGACCCAAGGCCTTGACGAAGCTGCCCAGCATTTGGCCGATTACGGGGACGCACAAGACGATGCCAACAACGTATTCGATGACGTTATCGACAAAGAAGCCAAGATTGCCATAATGCAATTAGCTATTGGTGTCGAAAATCCTGATGGTTTGCCAGGTGACTCAATCTCTTTTGCATTGGCCGCCGAAATCATCCAACGTGATTTGGATGAGTTGAACGCCGACTTAGCTGCTGAGGAAGCTGCCTTAGCCATTCTCGAAGCTGTTTCTGCTGACCCCAGCAGTGCCCAAGAAGAAGTTGATGAAGCTGAAGGCACCATCCAAGATTTGACCAATCAAAACTTGGCACTAGACGTGGAGATTGCGAAAGCTACTCAAAACAAAACAGCTACAGGTCAGGCATTTATAAACGCAGGGAACACTATAGATGATTACGAAGACGCTTTGGATGGAGTATCAGATGCCGAAGCAGAGATTATTTCTAAGTTAGCTGAAATAACAGCAAAGCAAGATGAAATAACAGCACTGGGGGTTAATTTGGTAAATGCAAATACAGCTTTAGCAACAGGTCAAGCTGCACTTGATAATGCCACAACGGCTCTAGCCCCCTACCTAGCAGCAATAGGTGTAGCAGAGTCTAACGTAGCAGCAGCTCAAAATGCTGAGTATGCAGCTCAAATCGACTACAACATTGTACTCAATGAATTCAATAATGGTAATGCCACACAAGACGAACTAGATGCTGCCCAGGCTGATCTTAACGCAGCTATAGCAGCTACTGACGATGCGCAGGCAGCACTGAATGATGCAGAAAATGCAGCTGATGGCCCGGAAGACACCTACGAAGCAGCTCTGTTTGTCAGAGATTCTGCTCTGGAATTAATTGATGGAATCAATGACGATATCGCTGATGCTAACGATGATTTAGTAGATCTTCAAGCAGAATTGCTTCAGTTGGAGGAGACCCTTGGCGATAGAGAAGCTGAAGTGACTAACCTACAAGCTGACTATGATGATGCAGTAGCTAACTTAGTAGCACTGGAAGATGCTGATGAGGCTGCGCAAGTTGTTTTGGATGATTTGAATGCTCAAAAGACAGCTAACAGCACTATGATTTCTAATTTGGAAACGGTAATCAATGCATTAGATGAGCAAATTGATGGCATCAATGAGGATATAGAAGAGTTGAAAGATGATATCGAAGACACCAAAGCTTCGGTAGAAGCCAAGCAAAAAATGTTGGCCGACAATACCATTAGTGAAACCGAATGGCAACGCGAAATTGCGCGCGAGCAAGCTGAATTGGCCAAGTTCAATGAAGAGTACAACGCGCATTTGGCTTTGGCGCAAGCCTACTTAGATGCCTATAACGCTGCAATCGCAGCATTGGGATAATGATTCATAACGTTTGGAATGTAGGGGCAGCGCGCCTTGTGCGCGCTGCCTTTTACATGAAAACACATCAACCAATTTCCTTAAGAAATAGCATATGAAAACATATTTAGCACTTTGCTGCACGGTTTTGTTTTGCCTTAGCTTTGCCCAAGCACAACAAACAGACAGCGAAGCCGTGGATTACACTCCCAAAAAAGGCGACTTTACCGGAGCCATACTCTTTGGGCGTGGTAATTTTTTGGACAATATCAATGTTCCTGATTCTCCTGCTAGCAATCCATTGTGGACGGTAGATGGTGCAGCACCCTTTGCCAATACTCTAGATGCCAACACAAACAACATTGGCAACATTGCCGGTGGTGAGGCACGTTACTTTATAAAAAACAATATTGCACTGAAAGCAGGTTTGGGTTTTATCCATCGTAGCACTCCAGCCTTGGACAATATCCAACGGTTCTTTTTTGATGACAACGACAACATCGTAGACGGTAACGACCCCAGCGCGGTAGTGGAATCTTGGATTCCCAACTACTCAGCTGTAAATGAAAACCAAGTTTCGCAATTTTACCTGACCATAGGTGGGGAATACCATTTCAAGTCGAGAATCAGCAACCGGATTTCCCCCTATGTCGGGGCGAATTTGAATTATTACAGTGCTCGTACCTTGGAGTACGACCCTACGGTAATTTTCTTTGGTACCGAATCAGAGCCAGATTTTACAACCACCGATATTGAAGAACGTACCGCCAAACTCTATGGAGTGGGGTATCAATTCACAGGAGGTATTGACTTTTACCTATTGCAAGGTTTGTATTGCGGTTTTGAAGTACGTCCTATGACTTTTATTTATGCCCGGGGCGAGCAATTGCCCTCACCCGGTTTGGAAGTACGGGAATCATCGACCACCACATGGGCCTTTTTCACCCAAACACATTTTAAAATCGGGTTTAGAATATAGAGGGAGTCATTAAACCCGACTAACCGGAGAGTTTTGAAGCTTTCCGGTTTTTTTATGTCAAAATCAGTTCAAACCCACTTAAAACCTTTCGACTTTATTCATTCCACCTTTGACCGTATAGTCCAGAACTTTTCAGCCTTCGTAGCCAAGCTACTTTGGCGAAGTAGGCCAGTGAAGGACTACCTTTCAACTTTATGGTCCGAAGCCTTTCGGCCTACGAAGCTAAGCTACTTCTGGGAAGTGGACTGGCGAGAAGGAGCAACCCTTAACCTCGTAGTCCGAAACTTTAGTGTAGGACTAACCTTTAAAACAAGGAATTCGAGCAATCTGTGAAATTCGTGTCCAATACCGGTAAAATTAAATCCAACAGCCAACCTATCATTTTTCTCTTTTGACTTTCAACCTTTAACCCTTGACCTTTGACCTTTGACCAAATAACGTATCAGTTCTCGATACCATTTTCTTCGAAAATCACTCGAACTGACGCCTGAATTCCAATTTCCGACCACAGATTACTAATAACCACTGCCTCATTCTTTATTGCTAATCGAAGAAGATTCCTTTAGTCTCGTTGTTCGTTCGCTCCCAAAGGTTCTGACCGACGAATTTCCTTCGAAAAACGTCAGACAACAGGAAAATTCGTGTCATTCGTACAATTCGTGTCAAACAAACATCTGTCATCCGTTCACTGAACACTGACTACTGAGCCCTAAAACTGGGAGACTGCTTATTGTTAATTGCTATTATCAATTGAGAAAGATTTACTCAGTCATAATTCCTTCGCAATAAGCTAACCAGCGACTTTTTGTCTTCAACCTACGACCTTGTGGTTCGAAATTTTCCACAACAAAAAGAATAATCCGTGTTATTCGCGCAATTCGTGTCAAACAAACATCTGTCGTCCGTTCACTGACCACTGACTACTGAGCCCTAAAACTGGTAGACTGCTTATTGTTAATTGTTTATTGTCAATTGAGAAAGATTTACTCAGTCATGATTTCTTCGCAATAAGCTAACCAGCGACTTTTTGTCTTCAACCTACGACCTTATGGTTCGAAATTTTCCACAACAAAAAGAATAATCCGTGTTATTCGCGCAATTCGTGTCAAACAAACCTCAATCATAGGTCATCAGTTCACTGATTACTGATTACTAGAACTACCTAATTGCTTAGTATTCATTGTGAATTGAATAAGATTCCTACACTCATGCTTCCTTTGGAATAAACTAACCCATGACCTTCAACCCTAAGGCCTGAAGCCTCTGCGAAAGACCAACCCTTGACCTTGTATCATATCAATTCTCGATACAATTTTCTTCGAAAACCACTCGAACTGACACCTGAATTCTAACTACTAACTACTCCTAATTGACATCCAAGAACTGCCAACTTTCAACCAGAAACCTTTTTTGTAAAATCCGTGAAGTTTGTGTCCATAATTCCAAACAAACATCAGACCACAGAACGCAACCAACTGACAACTGATTATTGTTTATTGTTTATTGTTTATTGAAAATTGACAACCCCAATTAAACCTTTTCCCAATCCTCTAGTCATAGGACCAGAAACCTACAAAAATCAAATCTTATGAAAAACGTTAAAATCGTATTCACCCTTATTTTGATGTTGGGCACCTTGGCCACAGCAAGTGCACAAACCAGAGTGGTACGCGTGTATCCAAAACACGGAACCGTAGTAACCACTTTAAGAAGTCCAAAACTTATCGTACACAACAACGTGCGGTATCACTTGGCCGATGGGGTATGGTATAGAGCAAGAGGCAAACGGTTTGTGGTATGCGCAGCCCCGAGAGGCATTCGAGTGCGAACCCTGCCAAGAGGCTATGCCCTTGTAAAAGTGAACGGCCGAAAATTGTATAAATACAAAGGCGTTTGGTACAAAAAATCAGGCAGAAATTATATAGTGGTCACAGTTTAGTGAGTTGGTTAGCAAGGAAGAGCGGCAAATGCCGCTCTTTTTTTGTTAGTCTATCGTAATCCGCCAATTCGAGTAATATCAGCCGAGTCAAAATTGAATCAAGAGGTGGTCCTAATTACTCGGCATCATCTCTCGCTGTCATTCCGAACCAACCAAAGGAAGTAGGAGAAATGCCAGCTCAACTGAGTTTTCCAAGTCCATTTGCTCGTTTAAAGTGATGCTCTTTGACCCTTGACCTTTGACCTTTGACCTTTGACCTTTGACCTTTGACCTTTGACCTTTGACCTTTGACCTCAAGTACGAAATCTACGGAAATCCGAAAATCCAAATTCCAAGCATCAAGCATCAAGCATCAAGCATCAAGCATCAAGCATCAAGCATCAAGCAATAAAGGTCAAAAACCAGAGAAAACAAAAAATCCAAATATCAGACCTCAAAACATATTTGTGTAATTCGTGCAATTCGTGTCCAACTCCTCAAAGAAAAAAGTCCTAAAAATCTTTACTCACCTATTTTGGTCTTTTCCACAATACCCAAACATCGAGTACTGGACATCAGACATTCAAAAATCCAATATCAGAAAACCAGTTCCCTATGAGCTTTGCACTTGAAATGATGCTCTTTATCTAATGAAATTCCAACCGCGCGATTCGATTTCTCCCTGCGGCATAGGCAACCGAATCATTTAGAAAGCGTATAGTATAAAAGCCCTCTTCGCTCAAGTTAACCCAAGTGTTTCCGCCATCATTGGAATAATCGATTCCGGTAAAACCTACGGCAACCAACCCTTTACCGCCTGAATTTGGTACAAATTGAACGCAACTTTTGTATCCTGGCGGAGCATCGTTCGCTACCAATTCCCAACGTTGTCCTCCATCTTGGGTTCTCATTTTATTGTATGCATTTATCTCAGGTTTACTAAAATCCCCTCCTATCGCAAAACCGAAGTCTTCATCATAAAAATCCATGGAGTAAATACCGTGATATTCGTCAATTCGTTTGATAGGCGTAGTGATGAGTTCCCACGTTTTACCCTTATCGGGAGAAAACAACATCTGCTCTTTGGAAGTAGCTATCCATGTTTTATCCCCTTGCGTCTCAATATTGGTATTGCTAGCCGCATACGCGCCAATGGCACCTTCTAATTTTGCCAAGGCATTGCAGGGAACCTTATTCCAAGATTGGCCTCCATTTCGAGTGATGAGAATGGCCATGCATCCATCGGTTCCATCGCCGATAGCAATGCCTTCTTCATCATTCCAAAAAGTCATGGCATCATAAAAGACATGTTCACCCTCTTCTTTATAGACCAATTCCATTTTTCCACCATTTCCCGTTTTAAAGAGCAATGCCGGACTGGCTATGGAAAGCATAAAAAAATCGGAAGATGTATGCGCTACGGCCCGAAACTCCGGTACCGTTCCCTCAAACTCCATTATCGAAGTTCGTACTTTACCAGAAGGAACGTCCAATGTTCCGTACACCCCTCTACTGCCAGCAAAAGCCAAGGTTCTGCTATCCAAAAACGCAATAGCACGTATGCTTACCGAGTCTTCGAATACATTTTGCAGGGTTACGCCAGAAAAACGTTTCGGTTTTTGTTTTTCGGAACATCCAATAAGGAAGAAAACCAAAAAGAAGGCAAAATAGCGCATGGAAAAGTGGTTTTATCAAAAGTAGCGGGAATATAAGGGAAAGCCTACCTTTGCAATCCTAATTTTGCACCTATGCGCCTGCACCGAAACTTGGTCTTTGCCGTAATCGACGCCCTGAACTTCATATTCAATGAAGGTGAATATGCCGACAAGGTTATCGAAAAAGTTTTGCGATACGATAAGCGCTGGGGTTCACGGGACAGGGCCTTTATTGCGGAGACCACCTATGATATTGTCCGTTGGAAACGACTCTACACTGAAATTGCCGAAGTGCATGAACCCTATTCCAGACCCCATCTTTTCCGTTTGTTTGCCGTTTGGTGCGTGCTTAGAGGTATTCGTCTTCCCGACTGGAAACACTTGGAGGGTACTCCCGAACGAAGAATCAAAGGAAGATTCGATGAGCTTTCAAAAATTAGAAAGTACCGGGAGTCCTTTCCCGATTGGTTGGACGAACTAGGCGAAAAAGCCTTGGGCAATACCCTTTGGACCCAAGAAAGTGCAGCTTTGAACCGCCAAGCTGAAGTTATTTTACGCACCAACACCCTTAAAACGAGCAAGAGCACCTTGCAAAAGGCGCTGGCAGATGAAGCCATTGAAACCCAAACCTTGGCTGAGCAATCAGATGCTTTGAAACTGGTGGAACGCAAAAATGTATTTACCACTCAAGCCTTTAAAGATGGACTTTTTGAAGTGCAAGACGCCTCTTCCCAATTGGTAGCACCGTTTTTGGAAGTAGCCCCAGGACAACGGGTCATAGATGCCTGTGCAGGGGCCGGTGGAAAAACACTGCATTTAGCATCTCTTATGGAAAACAAAGGACAGCTGATTGCTATGGATATTTATGAAAGTAAGCTCAAAAAGTTGAAAGTTCGGGCACGTCGTAACGGGGTCCATAATATGGAAACCCGAGTCATCGAAAACAGCAAGGTGATTAAGAAACTTCATGAAAAGGCAGACCGCGTCTTGTTGGATGCCCCATGTTCAGGTTTAGGTGTTATCCGAAGAAACCCAGACTCCAAATGGAAATTACAATCCGAATTCTTGGAGCGCATCAAAGGAGTTCAACAAGACATTTTGCAACGCTATTCTAAAATGGTGAAACCTGGCGGAAAGTTGGTCTATGCCACCTGCTCCATCCTACCCGAAGAAAACACGGAACAAGTGACCGAATTTCTGAACTCTGAAGCAGGTGAATCTTTCGAGTTGACCAAAGAACGTAAAGTCTTCGCTTCTGTTGAAGGTTTTGATGGCTTCTACATGGCACTTTTACAAAAAGGCTAAAGTTCAAGTACAAACCCTCGACTTTTAACTTTAGACCTTTTACCCTTCACCTTTTGACTTTGGACATTGGACTTTCAACCTTTGACTTTCGACCTCTGACCATCCAGTTCTCGATACAATTTTCTTCGAAAACCACTCGAACTGACACCCAGTCTTTTACCCTTAAAAAAACCAAGTTCAAGCTAAAATTGTTTTAAGGTCAAATCATAGCCAACACCAAGCATCAAACATCAAGCATCTGACATCCGACATCCGACATCTGACATCTGACATCCGACATCCGACATCCAACATCCGACATCCGACATCCAACATCCAACATCCAACATCAAGTTATTTGATATCTGTAACTTTACAATATGCAAAAAAGAGTCTCCATTGAGGATTTCTATAAATCCACCCAGCAATATATCCCAGAAAGTGTTCGCACGGGAATAGGGCATTTCAATGTGTTTAAACTGGATGAATTTGCCAGCGCCAAGCCCAAACCCATGCCTTTCAATAGAAGGGATTATTTTAAAATCAGTTTGGTAAAAGGGAAAAGTCGGGTCCACTATGCGGACAAGATTGTAGAAGTAGAAAAACAAGTAGTGGTTTTTTCCAATCCGCAAATTCCCTACAACTGGGAAAAGATAGACGAACAACTTACGGGCTATTTCTGCGTATTCACCGAAGCATTCTTTCATCAATTTGGTGATTTGACCAAATATCCGGTCTTTCAACCTTCTGGAAACCCGGTCTTCCAGCTTACTGATGAGCAAACCGATACGTTAAGCACCATCTTCCAGAAAATGTTTTTGGAACTGGAATCCGACTATCAATACAAATATGATATGTTGCGCAATTTCGTGTTTGAACTCATTCATGCCGGATTGAAAATGCAACCCGCAACCATCTTGGAAAATCAATACTCCAATGCCTCGGAACGAATCTCTGGATTGTTCATGGAGCTATTGGAACGCCAGTTTCCTATGGAAAGTCCCATGCAACGGGTACGTTTGCGCTCTGCTTCAGATTTCGCCCAACAATTGGGCATGCATGTAAACCATTTGAACAGGGCCTTAAAGGAAACTACCCAAAAGACCACCTCGGTACTTATCAATCATCGCATTGCGCAAGAAGCCAAAATACTTTTACGCCACACCCATTGGAATGTATCTGAAATCGCCCATAGTTTAGGCTTTGAGGAAACCGCACATTTTTCTAACTTTTTCAAAAAACAAACGCAGTTTTCCCCAGTAGCCTTTCGAAAAACAGAAACTGTTTGATTTTTACAACAAATGGATTCCTTCCCGTAACCTCATCGACGCATGGGTTGATGAACTTTGTAGTATTCAAAAATTTTAAAACAAAAAAGGATGAATACACAAAAAATAGCATTGGTTACCGGCGGAAGTCGAGGATTGGGAAGGGATATGGCCCTAAAGTTGGTGGATAAAGGCATAGGAGTAGTTTTTACCTATAATTCCAATAAGCAAGCAGCAGATAGTACCCTGGCTGATTTGGTAGTAAAAGGCGGTAAAGCAGTAGCACTTTCTTTGGATGTTCGAGACGTAAAAAGTTTTGAAGCCTTCAAAACCGAACTGAAAGAACAACTAGAAACCCATTGGAACACCTCAAACTTTGATTATTTGGTCAACAACGCGGGGTTCGGCCATAACGGAATGGTTACCGACACCTCAGAGGAAGCTTTTGATGATTTGATGAACGTACACTTTAAAGGGGTTTACTTTTTGACACAAACGTTGCTGCCCATGATGAACGATGAAGGTGGCATTATCAACCTTTCAAGCGGATTGGCCCGTTTTTCATTACCAGGGTACTCTGCGTATGCGGCGATGAAGGGAGCCATAGAAGTATACACACGTTACTTGGCTAAAGAATTGGGCGGTCGAAAAATCAAAGCCAATACGGTGGCGCCGGGCGCCATAAATACCGATTTCAACAAAGAACGGTTTGAGTCAGCTCCCCAAATTGTTGACGCCATCGCGTCACAAACTGCTTTGGGTCGCGTTGGAGAAAGTGAAGACATTGGCGGTATCGTTGCCTTTTTATGTACACAAGATGCGGCTTGGGTCAACGGACAGCGCTTGGAAGCCTCCGGTGGAATGTTCATTTAGTGTACCAAAAATGACCGGCTCATCCGGCAAGTAAAATTATGCTTTACAGTTCACGAAAAGCATCCGTAAAAAATTGGAAAGCTGTACCTTTGCACTTTCTTGAACCGTTCAATAGCAAACTGCATGATTCATTTCTTCGGGGACCCAGCGGACAAAGTTTTCGCGGTCCAGACCACTAAAGAAATCAACCCGGAAGACATTGCGAAACTTTCTTGGCTGTTCGGCAACCAACCCAAAATACACATGGCGTCAATTGACGCCTTTTTTGTTGGTCCGCGCGCAAGCATGATTACCCCGTGGAGCACGAATGCCACGGAAATTACTCAAAACATGGGTATTTCCGATATCCTTCGCATAGAGGAGTTTGTTTCGGTTGCTGAGGAGTTTCAAGATTTTGACCCAATGCTCTTTCAAAAGTTCAAGGCATTGGACCAAGAATTGTTCACCATAAATATTCAACCGGAGCCGATAAAACCCGTCGACAACATTGCAGAATACAATGCAGAACAAGGGCTGGCGTTGAGTGAAGAGGAAATCGAGTATCTGGAAAACCTTTCAGAAAGACTGGGCAGAAAGTTGACGGATTCAGAAGTATTCGGGTTTAGTCAAGTCAATTCCGAACACTGCCGGCATAAGATTTTTAATGGCACCTTCGTCATTGATGGAGAGGAAAAACCAGAATCTCTGTTCAAGCTTATCAAAAAAACATCTCAAAAGCATCCGAACGGAATTGTTTCGGCATACAAAGACAATGTTGCTTTTGTAAAGGGCCCTAAAGTCACACAGTTTGCACCAAAAAGAGCGGATGTTCCTGATTTTTATCAAGAAGAAGCCTTTGATTCCGTCATCTCACTAAAAGCAGAAACACATAATTTCCCCACAACCGTAGAACCGTTTAATGGTGCCGCCACGGGTTCTGGAGGTGAAATCCGGGACCGCTTGGCCGGTGGAAAAGGATCGCTGCCATTGGCGGGTACTGCCGTTTATATGACCGCCTATTCCCGTTTGGAACAAGAACGCCCTTGGGAAAAAGCCGTGCCTGCCCGGGACTGGTTGTATCAAACCCCAATGGATATCTTAATCAAAGCGTCCAATGGTGCTTCAGATTTTGGAAACAAATTTGGCCAGCCATTGATCGCGGGGTCCGTGCTCACCTTCGAACATGACGAAAGGGTCATTGAGCGTAGTCGAAGTGATGAAAATGACAGCAACCGGGTTTTAGGCTACGATAAAGTCATCATGCTGGCGGGTGGTATTGGTTACGGAAAGGACGAACAAGCCTTGAAAGCCACTCCAAAAAAAGGAGACCGAATTATTATTTTGGGCGGAGACAACTATCGCATCGGAATGGGCGGAGCAGCAGTTTCCAGTGCAGACACTGGAGAGTTTAGTGCCGCCATTGAGTTGAATGCCGTACAGCGTTCCAATCCTGAAATGCAAAAAAGAGCAGCCAATGCTGTTCGTGGACTGGTGGAATCGCAGAGCAACCCTATTGTTTCCATTCATGATCATGGTGCCGGGGGACACTTGAACTGTCTTTCAGAACTGGTAGAAGAAACGGGAGGGCGCATTGATTTGGAGAAGTTACCTGTAGGCGACCCTACCCTATCCGCCAAAGAAATTATCGGGAACGAATCCCAAGAGCGAATGGGATTGGTTATCTCTGAAACCAACAAACAATTATTGGAAGATATTGCCCAAAGAGAACGTTCACCTTTATATGATGTAGGCGAAGCCACTGGGGACCATAATTTCACCTTTGTTTCTTCCAAATCAGATGAAAAACCCATGGATTTGGCCCTCGCCGACATGTTCGGTAGTTCTCCAAAAACCATTATGGAAGACAAGGTGATTGGCAAGAATTATCCTGATGCGCCCTACAGCCTTGAACATTTTCATGAATATTTGGAGCAAGTGCTGCAACTGGAAGCCGTGGCCTGCAAAGATTGGTTGACCAATAAAGTTGATCGTTGCGTAGGTGGACGTGTAGCCAAACAGCAATGTGCTGGTCCACTTCAATTACCCCTCAACAATTGCGGCGTAATGGCACTGGATTTCAAGGGAAAAGAAGGAATCGCCACCAGTATTGGGCACTCCCCTATTTCAGGATTGATTGACCCCGTCGCCGGAAGCCAAAATAGTATTGCGGAAGCCCTGACTAACATAATTTGGGCGCCTTTGGACGAAGGTTTGCAAAGTGTTTCACTTTCTGCAAATTGGATGTGGCCCTGCAAAAATCCTGGCGAAGATGCCAGATTGTACGAAGCGGTTGAGGCCTGCTCAAGTTTAGCAATCGATTTAGGCATCAACATTCCAACTGGAAAGGATTCGTTGAGCATGAAGCAGAAGTACAAAGACCAGGAAGTTATCGCGCCCGGTACGGTCATTATTTCTGCTAGTGGTCATTGTAGCGACCTTAAAAAAGTAGTTGAACCTGTACTCCAAAGGCAAGGCGGAGATTTGTACTATTTGAATCTGAGCCAAGACCAACACAAATTGGGAGGTTCCAGTTTTTATCAAGCCCTAAATGCTATTGGTAGCGAAGCGCCTCGAATTAAAGATGCCTCTTATTTCAAAAAGCAGTTTGATGCCTTTCAAGCTGAAGTCAAAGCGGGCAATATCAGCTCAGGACATGATATCGGTTCCGGCGGATTGATAACCACTTTGCTGGAACTTTGTTTTGCAGACAATGACCTCGGAGCAACACTCGATTTAAGTGCCATCGAAGAAGCAGACACCATTAAACTTTTATTCTCAGAAAACATTGGCATTGTATTTCAAACCAATGAGGAAGCTGCCCAACGCTTGGGAGGCGTTAAAATTGGTACCCCAAACGCGGAAGGCGTATTGTCTATAAAAAATCATGGGGTTGAAATAGGGTTGAACATCACATCCCTTCGCGATGTTTGGTATAAAACCTCCTATTTGCTGGATGACAAACAAACGGCAGATGGTTTGGCCAAAATACGTTTTGAAAATTTCAAAGCACAACCTCTGCAGTATCGATTCCCGTTAGGTTTTGACAGCCAAGAATTTTACCCAATGAACCAACCGGAGGAACGACCTATTGCCGCAATTCTACGGGAAAAAGGCAGTAATTCCGAACGTGAAATGGCGCATGCGATGCACCTAGCAGGGTTCAAGGTAAAAGATGTGCATATGACCGACCTAATTTCTGGGCGCGAGACCCTTGAAGATGTTCAATTTTTAGGGGCTGTTGGTGGATTCTCGAATTCAGATGTTCTTGGCAGCGCCAAAGGTTGGGCCGGTGCCATAAAATATAACGAGCGTGCCAATAAGGTCATTCAGCGCTTTTTTGAACGCACAGATACCCTTTCAGTAGGCATTTGTAACGGTTGCCAGTTGTTCATGGAGCTGGATTTGATTCATCCAGAGCACGAAAACCATGGTAAAATGACCTATAATGATTCAGGAAAGCACGAAAGCAATTTCACCTCGGTCAAGGTTCAAGAAAACAATTCCATAATGCTTTCTTCCCTCGCTGGCAACACTTTGGGCGTATGGATTTCCCATGGGGAAGGCAAATTCAGTTTACCCATGAGCGAAGCAGATTATCATATCGTGGCCAAATACGGATACGATTCCTATCCTGCCAATCCCAACGGAAGTGACTACAACACGGCTATGCTGTGTGATAAAACAGGCCGTCATTTGGTGACTATGCCGCATATTGAGCGGTCCATTTTTCCCTGGAACTGGGCCCACTATCCTAAAGACAGATTGGACAGTATTTCCCCTTGGATTATTGCTTTTGTGAATGCTCGAAAATGGATTGAAGGTAAAAATGCGAATTAAAAAAAGTTTCTTTTTTCTACTTTTCTCTCTCTTCTTTTTGGTCAGGTCAATTCATGCTCAGGCTGAGGTTCAATTTTTCTTGGATGAGAATGATGTGGTAATATCCAAGGCCGCTTTCGAAAATAAAAAGAACTCTTCAATATACTTTAGTGAAAGGCTATCTAGCAAAAAAGGACCGGTTGAGCGCCTGCGCTTTATGTCTTATATGGGCATCATGGATTCAACCCTCCAGGCACAGATGAACCAATTGCTTTATGCAAGAATTCAAACAGACACCACCAAAATCCTTTTTATTCGATATGTAGACAGTATTGAATCGAGGGAGAAAATGAAGAAAAGTGAATTTACCAGACAGACTCCCACAGGGCCAAAAAATTATGGAAACCAGTGGAGAAACTTTGCAATCAATACCAAAAGCCGAAATCGGTTAAACAATAAAAAGGTCCAAGTGCTCCATCTTTATGGACACCTTCAAAAAAAGGATGAAAAAATTTATGCCTTGGGTTGGCGAAAAGACCCATCGAACATTTTCAAACATTTATTCATTACTGTTGGCAGCCCTAAATCAGCCTTTGTAACAATACATCCTGATGGACGATTTTGGCTACGCCATCTGTGCTTGACGGATTTAAGCCTGAAGCAAATGGTAAATCCTACAATTTGGGAGGAGCGCATCTTGGATTTTGAAAAAGAGTACCAAAGACTTAATCCAAAACCATAGGGAACCCCCGTGGTTTTTACTTTAAAATGCTGATTTGACGGATTTTTGAGGGTTTTATTGAAACATCCGTTTTAAAATACCGATTGCTTTCTTTATTTTGCAATTTCATAAGAGTAACTTACTATGCAAGAGGTAACCAGATTATTTGATTTTCCCTACTACCAATTAGAAAAATTCCCGCAAGAGGCATCCCTGGCAACAAAATACAACGGCCAATGGGTTCGCACCTCCACACAATCCTATATCGACCAAGCCAATGCGGTGAGCCGCGCCTTGTTGCGACTTGGAGTAAAACCAAACGACAAAGTTGCGGTTATTTCCATGAGCAATCGCACAGAATGGAATATCATGGATGTAGGCATCTTGCAAATTGGAGCGCAGAATGTTCCCATATATCCTACCATTTCCGCAGCGGACTATGAGTACGTGCTCAATCATTCAGAAGCGAAATATTGTTTTGTTTCGTGTAGTGCCGTACTGGAAAAAGTGTTGATGGTTGCTTCCAAAATCAAAAATCTAAAAGAAGTTTATTCTTTCGATGAATTGGACAATTGCAAAAATTGGAAAGAGGTTGTTGACCTTGGTGCGGATGCATCCAATCAAGAAGAAGTTGAAAAACTCAAAGCCGGGGTGAAACCAGGCGATTTGGCCACATTGATATATACCTCAGGAACAACGGGGAAACCCAAAGGGGTAATGTTATCGCATGACAATTTGGTAAGCAATTCCATTGAAAGTTCAAAACGCTTTCCCATCGTTGATGGAGAAACCAAGGCATTGAGCTTTTTGCCACTCTGCCATGTGTATGAGCGCATGATTATTTACCTCTATCAGTTCAGAGGCGTAAGCATCCATTATGCCGAGTCTCTTGAAACCATAAGTGATAACTTGAAGGAAGTGCAGCCACATGTGATGACCGCCGTGCCCAGACTTCTAGAGAAAGTGTATGACAAAATTATCGCGAGAGGAGATTCTTTGACAGGAATCAAAAAGAAACTATTCTTTTGGGCGGTTGATATAGGATTACAATATGAGCCCTATGGCAAAAATGGATGGTGGTATGAGCAAAAGTTGGCCCTTGCTCGAAAGCTCATTTTCAGTAAATGGAAAGAAAGTCTTGGTGGCAATCTATCGCTGATTGCTTCGGGTAGTGCGGCTTTACAACCGCGTTTGGCAAGGGTGTACAATGCTGCGGAATTGGGAGTTATGGAAGGCTATGGTCTTACCGAGACTTCCCCAGTGGTTTCCGTGAACGACATGCGTGATGGCGGCTTTAGGATTGGATGTGTTGGAAGGCCCATAGGACGCACTGAAGTGAAGATTGCAGATGACGGAGAAATTTGCATCAAAGGCCCACAAGTTATGCAAGGGTACTACAAAGACCCTGAGAAAACGGCTGAAGTACTGCAGGATGGTTACTTCCATACCGGAGATATTGGTATCATTGATGAAGATGGTTTTCTTAAAATCACGGACCGTAAAAAAGAGATGTTCAAAACCTCCGGCGGTAAATATGTAGCACCTCAGCTCTTGGAAAATCGTTTCAAACAATCCCAGTTTATCGAACAAATTATGGTGGTTGGTGAAGGTGAAAAAATGCCGGCCGCTCTGATTCAACCCAATTTCGAGTATTTGTATGATTGGGCGAAAGAACACAACATCACTTGGGGGGAAAATTCCGATATCATTATGAACTCTGAGGTCATCACCTGCTTTCAGCAAGAGGTAGACATGGCAAACCAGGATTTCGCAAAGTGGGAAAAAGTGAAGCAATTCAGACTTACTCCTGATGTTTGGAGCGTTGATGATGGACATTTAACTCCAACCATGAAACTACGGCGTAAAATCGTCAAAGAAATGTATCTTGATTTATACGACAATATCTACGGCCGATAAACCTCTCTAGTTTTTGATTGTTTTTGAATTCGTTCGCTAGTAAATTTTGGCGGCTGTTCGTATATGGAATGAATCGAGTATTGCCCGCTTCCAACACTCCGGTAATTCTTATCTCTTTTTCCGGTTTCCGGCATTCCATATCTAAAATCAATACCCGTTGGCTACGAATTTGATGTGCTTCCAAGAAATGTGAGATTCAAACACAAGCAAATCAGGTAGATTGGCAATCATCGTGGCAGGAAATTGAGAACTTCAATTATTTATTATGCATGCATAATAAATTTTTCTATCTTTGAGCAAATCAGTGCTATGAAGGAAATGACCATTGACCATGCTTTACGCGCCACCTGGCAAGCCGTAAGCAAAATGTACAATGAAGAAGCCAAAAACTACGGATTGACTATGGCCATTGGGTTTACCCTTTTGAGCATTGACCCCAAAAAAGGTACCCCAAGTACAGCACTTGGACCCAAAATGGGCATGGAGGCCACCAGCCTCTCTCGAATTCTAAAGAGTATTGAGGAAAAAGGATATATACAACGCAAGCCGAACCCCAACGATGGTCGTGGGGTGTTAATTCACTTAACTGCGCTCGGTCTTGAGAAACGTAGGGATTCCAAGGATGTAGTGCTTCGCTTTAATGACGCGGTCAAAGCCGATTTGGACGACAAGGATTTGATGGGCTTTTTCCGAACGATTACGTTGGTCAACAAACTCATCTCAGACAAAAAGATATACATCAAAACAACAACTAATTAATTTCAAATCTTTCATGAAAAGGCATATCAACAAAGTTGCCGTTATCGGTTCCGGAATTATGGGAAGCGGTATCGCATGCCATTTTGCCAATATTGGGGTTGAAGTCCTCTTATTGGACATTGTACCCCGAGAACCCAACGAAAAAGAAAAAGCAAAAGGGCTTTCTTTATCGGACAAAATTGTTCGAAATCGATTGGTGAATGAAGCCCTAGCCGGAGCGCTCAAATCAAAGCCTTCACCAATTTACCATCAAAATTTTGCCAAGCGCATCACTACTGGGAATCTTGAGGATGATATCGCTAAAGTAAGCGGGGTGGATTGGATTATCGAAGTCGTCGTTGAACGTCTGGACATCAAAAAGCAAGTGTTCGAAAATCTTGAAAAACATAGAACTCCGGGGACCTTGATTACTTCTAACACCTCAGGGATTCCAATTCAGTTCATGTCCGAAGGGAGAAGTGAAGACTTTCAAAAACACTTTTGTGGTACACACTTTTTCAACCCTGCGCGCTATTTGAAACTATTTGAGATTATTCCTGGTCCCAAAACGTCTCAAGATGTGCTGGACTTTTTGAACGGATACGGAGAACAATTCCTAGGAAAAACTTCTGTTGTAGCCAAGGATACTCCTGCCTTTATCGGGAACCGTATTGGTATTTTCAGTATCCAAAGTTTGTTCCATGCCGTGAAAGAATTGGACATGACCGTCGAAGAAGTGGATAAATTGACTGGACCTGTAATTGGCCGTCCAAAGTCTGCAACTTTTAGAACAGTAGACGTCGTAGGACTTGACACCTTGGTGCATGTTGCCAATGGAATCCACCAAAACTGTCCTGACGATGAACGACATGAATTGTTCCAACTCCCAGATTTCATCAATACCATGATGGAGAACAAATGGTTGGGGAGTAAAACCAAACAAGGTTTTTATAAAAAAGTAAAAAATGACCAGGGGAAAAGTGAAATCTTGACCTTGGATTTGGATACGATGGACTACCGGTCCAAAAAGAGTGCAAAATTCGCCACACTGGAGTTGACCAAAACGGTTGATAAAGTAGTGGACCGCTTTGCGATTCTATGCAATGGCAAAGACAAAGCGGGAGCATTCTACCGAAAAAGCCTCGGGCAGCTGTTTGCCTACGTCTCACACCGCATTCCCGAAATCACCGATGAGCTTTATAAAATCGACGATGCCATGAAGGCTGGATTTGGCTGGGAGCATGGACCTTTCCAAATTTGGGATGCCGTCGGATTGGAAAAAGGATTAGAATTTATTGAAGCTGAGGGTCAAAAAGCAGCCGATTGGGTACATGAGATGAAAGCCTCCGGTGCTACTTCTTTTTATTCAGTAAAAGAAGGTGCTACCTATTGTTATGACATTCCGAAGAAAGAGGCCGCCAAGATTCCTGGACAAGATGCCTTTATCATCTTGGATAACATCCGCAAAACCAAAGAGGTTTTCAAAAACAGTGGCGTAGTCATTGAAGATTTAGGTGATGGAATCCTGAATGTGGAATTCCAATCGAAAATGAATACCATTGGTGGAGATGTCATCGCAGGGTTGAACAAAGGAATTGACCTAGCGGAAAAAGACTTTCAAGGATTAGTTGTCGGAAACCAAGCCGCTAACTTCTCCGTGGGTGCCAATATTGGCATGATATTCATGATGGCCGTCGAGCAAGAATATGACGAGCTGAATATGGCCATCAAAGCCTTTCAAGATACCGTGATGCGGATGCGTTACTCTTCCATTCCCACCGTGGCCGCGCCACATGGAATGTGTTTGGGCGGGGGATGTGAGTTATCCTTGCACGCCGACAAAGTGGTGGCCGCAGCTGAAACCTATATTGGTTTGGTAGAATTTGGTGTCGGGGTGATTCCCGGTGGAGGTGGCTCTAAAGAGTTTGCTTTAAGAGCATCAGACTCGTTCCGAAAAGGTGACGTAGAGCTCAATATTTTGCAAGAATACTTCCTAACTATTGGTATGGCGAAAGTATCTACTTCCGCTTACGAAGCGTTTGATTTAGGTATTCTTCAAAAAGGCAAAGATGTAATTGTCGTCAACAAAGACCGACAAATTGCTACGTCCAAGGCACATGCAAAACTAATGGCTGAAGCCGGCTACACGCGTCCCCCTGCCCGCAAGGATGTGAAAGTACTTGGAAAGCAGGCACTCGGTATGTTCCTCGTAGGAACCGATTCCATGGAGGCCAGTCGCTACATCAGCGAACACGACAAGAAAATTGCCAATAAACTGGCCTACGTGATGGCCGGTGGTGATTTGTCCGAGCCCAGCTATGTATCCGAACAGTATTTATTGGATATCGAACGAGAAGCCTTTTTGTCGCTTTGTACGGAACGGAAAACATTGGAGCGTATCCAGCATATGTTGAAAACGGGAAAACCGCTTCGCAATTAATGAATCAAAGGATATTAGATATCAGATTTTAGATATTAGAAGATGCATAATTTTCAAGAACTTATTATTTGGCAAAAGGCAATGAATGTTGCGGAAGCTGTTTACAAGCTTTCCAAAAAGTTTCCTAAAGAGGAGCAGTATGGCCTTAAAAGTCAAATTAGAAGAAGTGCAGTTTCGATTCCTTCTAATATTGCGGAAGGCGCAGGAAGAAATACAAATGGAGAGTTTAAAAATTTTCTAGGAATAGCTAGTGGTTCTTCCAACGAATTAATGACACAATTAATGTTGTCATCGCGTTTAGGACTTGTTGAAGAGAGTCGGGTGACTCCTATTATTCATCAACTTAAAGGGGTCCAAAAAATCAATTATTCATTTATCAAAAAGTTTAACAAGTGAGCACATTCACATCTAAAATCTCACGTCTAAAATCTAACATCTAGAACATGAGAACAGCATATATAGTAAAAGGATATAGAACCGCAGTAGGAAAATCCAAAAGAGGAGGTTTTCGATTTAAACGCGCCGACGAATTGGCTGCGGAAACCATCGAACATTTGGTGGGACAACTTCCCGATTTTGATAAGAAACGTATTGATGACGTTATTGTTGGAAATGCCATGCCGGAAGGTTCACAGGGCTTGAATATGGCCCGTTTGATTTCTTTAATGGGATTGGATATCGTTGATGTGCCCGGTGTTACCGTAAATCGTTTTTGCTCTTCCGGATTGGAAACCATTGGTATTGCCACGGCAAAAATCCAAGCTGGAATGGCCGATTGTATCATTGCCGGCGGGGTCGAAAGCATGAGCTCGGTGCCCATGACGGGTTTTAAAACCGAATTGAACTATGACTTGGTCAACTCAGGTCATGAAGATTACTATTGGGGTATGGGAAATACAGCGGAAGCTGTGGCAGAACAGTTCAAAGTGTCACGTGAAGACCAAGATGAATTCGCCTACCAATCACATACGAAGGCCCTAAAAGCATTGTCGGAAGATCGTTTCCAAGACCAAATTGTTCCAATTGACGTGGAAGAAACCTACGTGGATGCCAAAGGCAAAAAAGCAACGAGAACATTTAAAGTGCACAAAGATGAAGGGCCGCGGAAGGGAACTTCCATTGAAGCACTCGCCAAACTGCGCCCGGTTTTTGCGGCAAATGGAAGTGTGACAGCAGGGAATTCCTCACAAACAAGTGATGGTGCTGCGTTCGTGATGGTCATGAGCGAAGAGTTGGTGAAAGAACTCAACCTTGAACCTGTAGCCAGATTGGTTAGCTATGCCGCAGCGGGAGTAGAACCGCGAATTATGGGTATTGGACCAGTAAAAGCTGTTCCAAAAGCCCTTAAGCAAGGAGGATTGAAACAAGAAGATGTCGAACTTATTGAATTAAATGAAGCCTTTGCCTCACAATCCCTTGCAGTCATTCGTGAATTAGGATTGAATCCCGACATCATTAATGTCAATGGTGGGGCTATCGCCCTTGGTCATCCTTTAGGATGTACCGGTGCAAAATTGTCCGTACAACTGTTCGATGAGATGAGAAAGAGAGATATGCAAGGCAAACACGGTATGGTCACCATGTGTGTTGGAACCGGACAAGGCGCTGCCGGAGTATTTGAATTCCTGAATTAGAATCAAGAAATTCAGAGACAAGACGTTAGACCGTGGGGAGGCATAATTTTAAGAAACTGAAGATTTGGGAAGAAGGGATGAGTATTGTGGATAAGACATATGATTTGGTTGAAACGTTTCCATCCATTGAGAAGTTCAATCTGACCTCCCAACTCCTTAGATGTTCTGTTTCCATTCCTTCCAATATCGCGGAAGGAACAAGCAAATCAACCAATAGGCATCTTAATAAATATTTAGAAGACAGTCTTGGGTCAAGTTTCGAATGGGAAACCCAGCTTATCATAGCATATCGTAGAAATTACATCGAAGACCAACGGTTTTCGGATTTATCAAATAGAATTCAACAATTACAAAAAATGATTTCAGGTTTCCAAAACGGACTCAAGTCCTGACTCTTGGTTCTTGAATCTTAAATCTTAACACATGAGTACTGAAACAATAACAAAAGAGATCCTCCGTGGAGGGCAGTTTTTGGTCAAGGAGACCGATTGTGAAGATGTCTTCACTTTGGAAGACCTGAGCGAGGAACAAAAAATGATGCGTGAAAGCACCAAGGAGTTCGTGGATAGAGAACTTTGGGCCCATTGGGAACGCTTTGAAAAAAAGGACTATGCCTACACGGAGGAAACCATGCGCAAAGCTGGAGAACTTGGTTTGTTGAGTGTAGCGGTACCAGAATCTTACGGCGGAATGGGCATGGGCTTTGTATCCACGATGTTGGTATGCGACTACATTTCAGGAGCTACAGGTTCTTTTAGTACGGCTTTTGGTGCGCATACGGGTATTGGAACTATGCCCATCACACTGTACGGCACCGAAGAACAAAAATTAAAATATGTTCCAAAGTTGGCTTCAGGGGAATGGTTTGGAGCTTATTGCTTAACAGAACCAGGAGCAGGTTCCGATGCGAATTCTGGTAAAACCAAAGCGGTACTTTCTGAAGATGGCAAACACTGTAGCATCACGGGACAAAAAATGTGGATTTCCAACGCAGGTTTCTGTAATCTTTTTATCGTTTTCGCCAGAATCGAAGATGACAAAAACATTACCGGATTCATTGTTGAAAACGACCCATCCAATGGTATCACTTTGGGTGACGAGGAGAAAAAATTGGGTATCCACTCTTCCTCTACGCGTCAAGTGTTTTTCAACGAAACCAAAGTGCCTGTGGAAAACATGCTTTCTGAAAGAGGTAACGGTTTTAAAATTGCCATGAATGCGTTAAATGTTGGACGTATCAAATTAGCAGCCGCTTGTTTGGAAGCACAACGTCGTGTTATCAATGAAGCTACTAAATATGCCAACGAGCGCATCCAGTTCAAGACCCCCATCATGAACTTTGGGGCTATCAAGGCCAAGATTGCTGATATGGCCACTAATGCCTATGTTGATGAAGCAGCATGTTATCGTGCGGCAAAAAATATCGAAGACCGTATCGCCATTCGTGAAGAGGAAGGTAATACCCATCAGGAAGCAGAACTAAAAGGCGTAGAAGAATATGCCATCGAATGTTCCATTCTTAAGGTGGCCGTTTCCGAACATGTGCAAGAAACCAGTGATGAAGGCATTCAGATTTTTGGTGGAATGGGCTTTAGTGCCGATACCCCTATGGAATCGGCTTGGAGAGATGCAAGAATCTCAAGAATTTACGAAGGAACCAACGAAATCAATCGTATGCTCGCGGTAGGTATGTTGGTGAAAAAAGCTTTAAAAGGTCATGTCGATTTACTGGGGCCAGCCACGGCTGTTGGAGAAGAACTGATGGGTATTCCTTCTTTCGACGCGCCTGATTTTTCCGAATTATTTGCTGAAGAAAAAGATTTAGTGAAACGACTTAAAAAGGTATTCTTGATGGTCGCAGGTAGTGCGGTTCAAAAATTTGGTCAAGACTTGGACAAACACCAAATGCTTTTGATGGCCGCATCTGATATCCTTATTCAAGTGTATTTGGCAGAATCTGCAATTCTCAGAACCGAGAAAAACGTAAAACGTTTTGGTGAAGGTTCACAAGAAGCACAAATTGCGATGTCTAAATTATACCTGTACCGTGCTGTTGAAATCATTGACAAAAAAGGAAGGGAAGCTATCGTTTCTTTTGCGGAAGGCGATGAACAACGCATGATGTTGATGGGCCTAAAGCGTTTTACCAAATACACCAATTATCCAAATGTTGTTGCCCTGCGTACACAAATCGCAGATAAGGTTGCTGCAGATAACGGATATACGTTCGACTAATTGAACATTGAAACAAAGCTTTGCCAAAAACCGCCCTTTACGGCGGTTTTTTTATGGTCTCTTTTTGAGATAATCCGGTAACTTTACCCCATGAGCAATTCCCTTTTACAGGTGGTTTACGATTCGCAAAACCTGCAGGAAACCGGTGAAAAATTACTTGGGCTTATTTCCAATCACTTGGAACAAACTACTTCTGGCAAAAAGAGCCACACCCTGGTTTGGAACGAACCCGAAAAAGAGTTGGAATTTTGGAAAAGATTTTTGAACTCGGGTGACACGAATGATTTCTTCCCTGAAATTTTAAAAAGAACTACGCATACCCACCATCCAAAGTATGTGGGGCACCAAGTGGGGGTTACTGCACCACTTACCGTTCTTACCGGAATGCTCAGCAATCTATTGAATAATGGCATGGCTGTTTATGAAATGGGCATGTCCCCGAATGCCATTGAACGTATTGTCATCGAAAGACTGGGCACTAAATTCGGATACGGTGACACAGTTGGTGGTTTTTTGACCTCAGGTGGCACCTTGGCCAATTTGACCGCTTTACTTTCTGCTCGAAAAGCTAAGGTCGGGCATGATGTCTGGAAAGAAGGACATACGAAACCTTTGGCCATAATGGTTTGTGAAGAAGCCCATTACTGCGTTGACCGTGCTGCTAAAATCATGGGATTAGGCGAAAAAGGTATTATCAAAGTGCCCGCTAGAGCAGATTTCACTATGGATATCGAACAAATGGAAGCCTTGTATCACGAAACCACCGAAAAAGGCATCCAAATTTTTGCCATTGTAGGAAGCGCTCCCTCAACTGCCACAGGAGCCTATGATGACTTGAAGGCCATTGGTGCTTTTGCCCAGAAGAACGATATCTGGTTTCATGTCGATGGCGCTCATGGCGGCGCAGCCATCTTTTCTACGAAGTATAAAGGCCTTCTGGAAGGCACGGAATTATCAGATTCCGTTGTGCTGGATGGACATAAAATGATGATGATGCCCACCATTACCACTGCTTTGGTATTCAAAAACAAGGTGCACGCGGAAAATACCTTCAGCCTAAATGCTGACTATTTGTTGGACCAAACCACTGAAGACGAATGGTACAACAGTGGCCGTCGCACTTTTGAATGTACCAAGACGATGATGTGCCTGCATTGGTTCGCCCTTTTAAAGTTTTATGGTGAAGCGCTTTTTGATGAGTATGTCACAAGACAATACGATTTGGCGAAGGACTTTGCCCAACTACTGAAAAATCATGCTCAGTTTGAATTGGGTACCGAACCCATGTCCAACATTCTTTGTTTCCGTTGGATAGCCGAAGGCATTCAAAATGAGCAACTAGATACCATCAATGCGCATATTCGACAACAACTTTTGGAGGAAGGCGAGTTTTATTTGGTGCAGACCAAATTGCACGGCATTCAGTACCTGCGCACTACCCTAATGAACCCTTTTACAAAAATCGAACATCTAAAACACCTTTTAGAAAAAATAATGTTTCTGGCAAAGCCATCAGGGCCAAACACTAACTGATAGACTCCAAAATCTTTTCCTCACTGCGCTTGCGGGAGAAATTGATAGCACATTCAATCAAGGCCAAATGCGAATACGCTTGAGGGAAATTCCCAAGCAAGCGTTTGGTCTTGAAATCAATGTCTTCACTAAACAGTCCAAGATGGTTGCTGTAGCTTAATAACTGTTCAAAATGCGCTAAGGCTTTATCCTCTTCCCCTATCTTGAACAAACTATTTATGAACCAAAAGGTACAAATCGTAAATGATGAGGACGGCAATCCAAAGTCATCTTCATTTTTGTAGCGGTACAATAGACCATCGTTACTCAATTCATTTTCAATCGCATAAACCGTGCTGACGAATTTAGGGTCCTTGGCATGAATGAATCCGTACGACTCCATGAGCAACACGGAAGCATCCAAGTGACTTGAACCATAGGATTGTACAAAAGCATTCACATCTGGGTTCCAAGCATGTGTAAGGATGTCATTTTTAATTTCTTGCTCTAGCGTGGTCCACTTTTCGATTTTTCGAGACTTTCCAAAAATCTGCGCCACCTTTATAGCGCGATCAATAGCCACCCAGCATAAGACTTTGGAAAAGGTGAAATGCTGGTCTTCCCCTCGAAATTCCCAAATACCTTTATCCGGCTCGTGCCAGTGTTTTTCAACAATCCAAACAATCCCTTTTGTAATGCTCCAAAGTTCCTCACCATTCTCAATATCGTTGCTGAACTTCACCAACTGCTCGTAAATCACATCCATCAGAATGCCATAGATGTCATTTTGCTTCTGCTTGTAGGCAGCGTTTCCAATACGAACCGGTTTGGAACCTTTGTAACCATCCAAATGTTCAAGGGTTTGTTCCGTAAGCCTTTTTTGTTTGTTGATACCGTACATGATTTGGAGTTTTTCATCCTTATCCGGCATCAAATCAATAATAAACTGCAAGTAACGCTTGGCGGAGTTTTTATGGCCTAGTTCTGAAACCACTTTGATGACCATGGAGGCATCCCGAATCCAGCAAAACCGATAATCCCAGTTGCGCACCTCCCCTATAGTTTCGGGCAGAGACGTAGTGGCCGCTGCCAAAACCGCACCGGTTTTGTCATAGGTCAACATCTTCAATGTGATAGCACTCCGCATGATTTCGTCATTGAATTGCTTATAGGTAGGGGTTCTATCCACCCAATCCAGCCAATAAATCTTGGTGCGTTCCAACTCCAAGGACATCTTTTCCGTAGTCGGCTTCAAAATCTTTTCATTGTAGCAAATCGAGAAGTATCCGTCTTCTTTCAATACGATTTCTTCTCCATCCAATATCTTTTGCTTCGGGAAGGAAGTGTACATGAAAAGCGTGTCAAACTTTTTCTTGTTTGTTAGGCTCACCACAAAATCCTTTTTGGCATAGGTAGTGGTTTGCCCCATGGCGTACTCCAGTCGCGGGTCATAGAGCACGCTGAACACTGGTGAACCCGAAACATGCTTGATGTAGCGCACAATTTCTGGTGGCGCGTTGTATTTGCCCGTCAACTTATAATACCGCGGCATAAAGTCATGTACCTCAAAGGTGTTTTCACCGTCGGAGTAGCGGGTGACCAGAATCGCTGTATTGCGATGATACTCTTGGTGTATTTCATAATTGTACTTGACTTTGACTTCAAAACTTCCGCCTTTTTTGTCGTCCAAAAGCTTGGCAAATACAGAAGTAGAATCAAATTGTGGCAAACAGCACCACTCTAGTGAGCCGGTTTCGGAAATAAGTGCCGCACTTCGGCAGTTTCCAATTATTCCGTAATTTAGGTTATCCATAAGTATCGGATATATTATCGATTGATTTCAAGAAATTTACCTAATCATAAATCGAAAAAATAGGAATTTTATTACATTTTCTTCCTAACAACGACCTTTCATGAGTAAAACTATAATTATTTCCAATAGGCTGCCAGTCCAACTGCAAATTAGTGACGGCGGCCTAAACGCCATTCCCAGTGTTGGAGGTCTGGCCACCGGTATGAAATCGGTCCACAAGGGCAGTGAAAGCCTATGGATAGGGTGGTCTGGGCTCACGGCAGAGGAAATTCCCGATAGTTTGGAATCAAAAATCGATGCTGCCTTGGCAGAGCATGGCTGCTCAAAAGTTAGCCTTACCAACGAAGATATTGATGGATTTTATTTCGGATTCAGCAACCGAACCATTTGGCCTTTATTTCATTATTTTTTGGAATATTCTGAATTTGAACTCGATTTTTGGAATACCTACAAAGCCGTAAACCAAAAATTCGCCGACGTTATTATAGAACAATCCGATGAAGATGATATCATTTGGGTGCATGATTATCAATTGATGTTGGTACCGCAAATGATAAAAGAAAAACGACCCAACACTTCGGTGGGTTTTTTTCTGCATATTCCTTTCCCCTCGTATGAGATCTTTAGAACCTTACCATGGCGGGAAGAAGTTCTTGAAGGTTTGCTGGGTGCAGACCTCATTGGTTTCCATACCTACGATTACGAAAGGCATTTTTTAAGCTCTGTTCGCAGATTGCTGGGCTTGGAAGTAAGCTTTAATGACGTCTACGTTGAAAATCGCGTGGTAAAGGTTGATTCCTTTCCGATGGGCATCGATTACAAAAAATTCAAAGATGCAGCCCTATCACACGCCAAGGATACCAAAGAAGAACGCACTGAATTTCAAAAACGATTGGATAGCCACAAAGCTTCGGCCCCAGATACCAAGCTCATTTTATCTATTGACCGATTGGATTACAGTAAAGGGATTGCCAAACGAATCAATGCCTTTGAGTACTTTTTGAACAAATACCCTGAGTACAAAGAAAAAGTGCGGTTAATCATTTTGGCAGTACCCTCCCGCTCCAATGTGCCGCAATACCAATTGTTGAAGAAAGAAATTGACGAATTGGTGGGGCGAATCAATGGAGAGCTCTCTACGGTAAATTGGACGCCAATCTGGTACTTCTATCGGTCACTTCCATTTGAAAATCTAATTGACCTTTATACCTCGAGCGATATTGCCTGGTTGACTCCTTTGCGGGACGGCATGAACCTCGTAGCCAAAGAGTATGTGGCCACCCGAACCAATAAAACGGGAGTGCTCATTTTGAGTGAAATGGCCGGTTCAGCCTATGAAATGAACGAGGCACTTTTGATTAACCCCAACAATTTTGAACAACAAGCCGATACACTAAAGCAGGCGATTACCATGCCCAAGGAAGAACAAATGGCTCGAAACATGTTCTTGCAAAACCGATTGGAACGTTATAACGTGGAAGTTTGGGCCAATGAATTCATGACGGCTCTTAAACAAAAAAGTGAAATCACGCCTTCCAATATCACCAAAAAATTATCCGCGGAGTTGTTGGATACCGTATACGAAGATTACCAGAAAGCAAAAAAAAGAATCCTATTCTTGGATTATGACGGTACACTTACCGGTTTTCACAAAGACCCACAAAAGGCCATCCCGAACGAAGAATTGTATGAACTTTTGGATGCATTGCACCATCAACCGGATACTACCTTATTTCTTATTAGCGGACGGGACAAACAAACTTTCGCGAAATGGTTCTTGGACAAGAAATATAACATGATAGTAGAACACGGCGTATGGATATCCCAAGACGGAGAACCCTTTAAACTACTGGAAAAAGTAAAGGGCGAATGGATGGAAAAAGTAAAACCCGTCTTGGAATCCTTTGTGGACCGAACCCCTGGAAGCTTTATTGAAGAGAAAAACTATTCACTCGCTTGGCATTATCGAAATACCGACCCCGATTTTGGTGAAAAACGCGCCAATGAATTGAACACCGTATTGACCAGTCTTATTGGCAATGATGATGTCAGCGTTTTGAACGGCAACAAGGTGATGGAGGTAAAAAGCAGTAACGTCAACAAAGGTAGAGCTTCGGTTCGCATGGTTGGCGAAGCCGACTATGATTTCATTTTTGCCATTGGGGACGACTGGACGGATGAATTTATGTTTCAAGAGTTGCCTCCGAGTGCGGTAAGTATCAAAGTTGGCTTGAAAAAAACCCAGGCCAAATACTACGTCGAAGGCACCAAACGCGTTCGAGAAATTCTTAAAACCTTCACTGGAAAATGAAAAAAACCTTTCCTCTAGTAACCTTTTTTTTACTGTTCAACCTTGGGTTTTCCCAAATGGAAACGGAGATTTATCTGTTCGACATGGACATCTCCAATAATGGGTTTTCGTTGGCCAACATGAAAAATATTTCACAAAACACGGGGTATGACAGCCAACCCTTTTTCACTCCTGAGGGGATGCTACTTTTTTCTTCTAACCGAGGAGGACAAACCGATATCGCAGTATATAATCCTGCTGATGAAACAAAGAAATGGCTGACCAATACTCCTATGCGTGGGGAGTATTCACCCATGGCCATCCCAGAAAGCAAAGACGTAGCTGCAATTGGATTGGATACTACAGGTTTACAAAGATTGTATCGATACAATACCAAAACACAGAAATCGAAAGAGATTTTGGAAGATGCCACGGTTGGGTATCAACTTTGGATAGATAAAAACACTTTGGCTACTACAGTTTTGGAAGAAAATCGTATGGATTTAATTGTAGCTCATCTTGGAGAGGGGTCAACTCGAAAATACCAAAAAGACGTTGGACGGTCCCTTTTGAAAATTCCAGGTTCCGATAGGTTTAGCTACGTTTCCAAAGAGAATGGCCAATCACTGCTAAAATCGATGGACCCCCTATCTGGAGCAACGGATTCAATAATTTCCATTAGCGGCTCAGAAGATTTTTGTTGGCTCAACAACGGGATGCTACTCACTGGAAAAGGGACACAGGTATTGGGAATGAATCCTACAACAGACAAAGACTGGAATGTCTTGGTGGATTTAAAAGAAAAGGGTATCAAAAATATCTCCCGCATGGGCGTAAATGCTGAGCAGAACACTTTTGTATTGGTTGCCGAACCCGACTACACTTTTGTCGTCGACCGACAAGTAGAGACGTACAATGCTAGGGATTTGGATGGTTTTGCTTCTTGTTACGGACAGGATGTCGTGGTGAAGAGATTTCCCAAAGATACCTTGTACACAGGTCGAGAAACCATGAAAACCAACTACAAACAGTTTTTCGAGCGTACCCAAAAAACCAGCGTAGAAGTTTTACAGCGCATTGCTATAGGCCCTTATGTCATCGACAAGGAAAAGGCACTGGTAGATGGAGAAATCACCTATCAAGTGGCAATATATACGCTTCAAGGTGGAGAGATTGTAGACATGACCTTTATTTTTGATACGGAAGTTGCGACCTCACCCGAGGGTATTGTAAGAACTCAGCTTGAAGCCTACAATAACAGAGATATTGATGCCTTTATGGCAACCTATACCGACGATATTGCCCTGTTCAATTATCCCTTGCGGAGCTTAAGTACGGGACAGGATGCCATGCGAAGCGGGTATGAATCATTCTTTAGTAACACCCCCGACCTTCATTGCGACATCAAAACGCGGATGGTCATCGGGAATAAGGTTATCGACGAAGAACAAGTTACCGTAAATGGAGGAGGTTTTCGCGCCGTTGCGATTTACGAAGTAGAAAACGGGAAAATCAGCCGCGTTACTTTTTTACGATAGTTCGAAGTGAAATTGCCGCACAACATCAGTCGAGTTGAAGCTTTTAGTGATGGCGTGTTCGCCTTTGCAGCTACCCTTTTGGTGGTTTCCGTAGGGAACGAAACCGGTGATTCTGCCTTACAAATCAATTGGTTGGCCTTTTTGAGTTTCGCAGTAAGTTTCTTTGTGCTCGTGGCATTATGGTATACCCACTATAATTTCTTCCGTCGCACCAACTATATGGATAATTGGATTATTGCGCTAAACGCGGTATTGCTCTTTGTGGTGCTGTATTATATTTTCCCACTAAAGTCTCTTATTAATACCTGGACCGGTTCCATTGCCATCACCTTGGAGAATTTTTCCTCCCTTTTCCAACTCTATAGTTTAGGCTTCTTTTTTATCTTCTTGTGTTTGGCATTCATGTATTTTCGGGCTTTTCAAAAAAGTGGCGAACCCAAAAACTTCGACCTTTTGTTTTTTTCAAGGCATTTTGGGATTTATGTTCTCGTATCCCTGCTTTCAATTGTGTTGGCCAAGACCCAAATCGGACTTCGTTTTGCCTCACCTGGAATCGTTTATACGCTTTTGGGACCCTTATGCTATATTCATGGGGTTCACTTTAAGAAGAAGTATTTCAATGCATAACACAAAAAGAAACAAGTCTAAGCACTCTTTCAGTATGAACCCTTATATCAAGGTTACCCTCTTGTTAGTTGTATTCACCATGAGTCTTAAAGGTTTTGGACAAAACTTTACCAGACAAGATACCCTGCGTGGTAGTATTACCCCAGAAAGAGCATGGTGGGATTTGACCTATTACGACCTCAAGGTAGCGATTGACCCAGCAACCCAAACTATTTCAGGAGAGAATACCATCCACTACACGGTTCTGAACCCGCACAACAAACTCCAATTTGACCTTCAAACCCCTTTGGTGATTGAAGAAGTTTCCCAGAACGGAAAACAACTGAAGTACTCCTCCGAAGGCAATGCACATTTCGTAAACATCCCTAGAAAGCAGAAGGCTGGAAGCCAACAAGCGATTACCATCCGGTATTCAGGAAAACCCAAAAAGGCTGTCAACGCCCCTTGGGACGGAGGATTTTCATGGCGGATTGACCAAAACAACAATCCGTTCGCGGCAACATCTTGTCAAGGGCTTGGCGCTAGTGTGTGGTGGCCCAACAAAGATCATATGTATGACGAAGTAGATAGCATGCGTATTGCACTTACTGTCCCAAAAGATTTGGTTGGGGTGGCCAACGGAAGATTGGTTGACAAAAAAGTTACCCAAGAAAAAGCGACGTACACTTGGACGGTTTCCAACCCTATAAACAACTACTGCGTCAACGCTAACCTAGGGAACTACGTCCAATTTGGAGAAGTATATCAAGGTGAAAAAGGAACCCTGGATTTGAGCTACTACGTGCTTCCCGAAAACCTTGAAAAAGCTAAAAAACAGTTTGAACAGGTGCCAAAAATGTTGGACGCCTTCGAACACTGGTTTGGCCCCTATCCTTTTTATGAAGATAGCTTCAAGTTGGTGGAAGTACCCTATTTGGGCATGGAACACCAAAGTTCCGTCACCTATGGCAACCAATATCGTTATGGGTATCTGGGTAGGGATTTATCAGGATCTGGCTGGGGTCTTAAATTCGATTTCATCATCATTCATGAGGCCGGCCATGAGTGGTTTGCAAATAACATCACGTACAAAGACATTGCAGACATGTGGGTCCATGAAGGGTTTACTGCCTATTCTGAAAGTCTTTATTTGGACTATCATTTTGGTACAAAAGCGGCTTCAGAATATGTAATCGGTACTCGAAAGCTTATTCAAAACGACCGGCCCATCATAGGTTCTTACGACGTAAACCATAAAGGGTCTGGCGATATGTATTACAAAGGGTCAAATATGTTGCACACTTTGCGTCAGCTGGTCGAAGACGATGAACTCTGGCGAGAGGTACTACGCGGACTAAACAAAGAGTTCTACCATCAAACCGTAACCACAAAACAGATTGAGGACTACGTGTCGAAAAAGACCAAGAAAAACCTTGAAGCGTTCTTCAATCAATATTTGAGAACTACTCAAATTCCAACCTTGGAGCATAAAATCGAAAATGGAAAATTTGTTTTCCGTTATGTGGATGTGGTTGAAGATTTTGATATGCCATTGCGTTTTTTTACGGATGGAAAACCTGTATGGATATTTCCCTCCTCTGAATGGAATTCTATAGAATTGCCTGGGTCAAATCTTGAAATTGACCCAAATTTTTATGTAAAAACCTCTCAATTGTAAAAGTTGGGTGATTATCCTGAATATTACTTTAAAAACGATAAAGAATGGCGGCTATGGCTCCATGACAATCATTCCGTTCACCAGGGTATTTACCTAATATTCTATACCCTGCGACACGAAAAGGAAAGCATGCGCTGGGAAGAAGCAGTCCGTGTTGCGCTCTGTTATGGATGGATTGATAGTACGATAAAAAGCCTGGGGAATGGCAAACGACGCCAATACTTTTGTCCGCGTAAACCCAAAAGTGTTTGGAGCAAAGTCAACAAACAACATATAAAGGAATTACGAAAGGAGGGTTTGATGCACAAAAGTGGCTTGTCAGTAATCAAAAAAGCAAAAGCAGATGGCACTTGGACACTATTGGATGATGTTGAAAATGGGGTGATTCCCGAAGATTTGCAAAAAGCATTTAACCAAAACGCATTGGCACTCAATAATTTTCAAGGTTTTACCAAAGGACAACGAAAAAATTACCTCTACTGGCTTTTTCAAGCCAAACGCCGGGAAACCCGTGAAAAGCGAATTCAAGAAATTATTGCGCTGAGCGAGCAAGGCGTAAAATCAAGAAATACCCGATAAAGGTTTTCTACCGTATTTGTTATGGTAGATTAGGGCTGCAATAGCACCTACCAATGCAAAACCGCTTAACATGAGAAACACATACTGATGTCCAATTTCCTCTCCTGGATTCGCGTCTAATAGGGCGCCGTACGCCGGCCCAGTAAAAATATCTGGGGTAAAGCCAATTAAAGAAATCAAGCCAACAGCAGTTCCGGTTAGGCTTAATGGAATTTTCCCTACGTGCATTACTCCAAAATAGAGTGCGCGACAAGCATATACCCCACAGGCTATTACCAAAACCGACATGAAAAATAGAATCGTGGTATCAGGTTCAATAATACCGCTCGCAAACAATAGCCCGCCAATCAAAGTGAGTCCAAAACTTAAAAAAAGTAACCAGGTAATTTTGAGTTTATCCGCTATTAACCCAAAAGTTATCCCAACCGTTGGGCGCATGAACTGAAGCACTGTGCCCACCGCGGCGGAATCCACTTGATTGTATCCCATAACTTCCTCAGCATATTGTGAAATGATATCCGTTATTTTATACCCTACATACCCACACAAAATAATGACCATCAACAACCAAACCGACGGTAACTTCAAAACCTGCTGGATATCACTCCAGCTAATTTGTTCCCGATTGATTTGATGCTCGGTTTGGGTGGTTTTCATAAAAAACCAGACCAGAAAACCCACAAGAATAATGATACACGAAGCAACATAAATGACATAGGTGAAAGCATTTTTTCTATCTGCTAATGATGCCATATCGGGTGATTCCCTCAAAAAAGAACTAAAGATAAAGATGCCCAAAACACCAAAAAGTGCTCCTGTCAAGCCACGACCTCCATCCAAAAAACCAAAGGCCTTTCCTTGTGAATTACTTCCACCCCAGACCCGGGTTGCCTTAATCATGGGAGCCCAAAATAAAAAGATGGTGGTAAAACCCCACCACCCATACAGCAATTGTAAAATGGTTATCGAAGGATAGCTGGCATACACAAATCCTCCTAATGCGGTCAACCATAAGGCTATGGCGATTAGTTTTCTTGGCGGATACTTATCCGCCAGCGGACCGCCGAGAATATAGGAAACCATAGCCACGATACCATAGACAGAGAAGCAAAGGCCAAGTTGAACATTGTCCAACTCAAAGACATCCAAAACGGTTGGTCTAAAAATACGTGGTAAAACAAAGGGAAGAATAAAAACAGCTTCTCCGGCAAGAATCAAAAGAAACAAATAATACCAGGGAGCTCGCTGATTCATTACCCGAAAAATACATAAAATTAGGACTTATGAAACAGTCGCTTGCGCAATAATCGGCCTATTTGATATAGCATAAAACAAATCAAAGCAAAGATACTACCGAACCCTATCGGTATCACCGCCCCAAAAGTAAAGGCCGAACCGAGTACCCAGCCCAACAGGAACTCAGCATAATACAAAGGGAAAATAAAACCTAATCCCAAGATGGCCAATAAAACAAAACCTGGAATTTCAATCCCCAAGGAAAAACAAATTGCAATGCCCATAGCGACCCCTGCTGCGGCTAAAAACCGGAGAAAAAGTTTTCTTTTGGTTTCGGTAGTATTCGGTTTGTCCAAACGCCTCTGCATTCGGTGCAAAAGTCCCCAAGTGAAAAAAGGAAGGATAATCGCCCCTATCCAATTGGGTATGCCCGGCATATTTTTGTCGTGGAACAAATAGTGCGTGGGTATCCCGCCATGAAAATAATCCCACAATATATGGGCCCAAATGAACACGGTTATGACAAGAGTTATGGCAATCCGGGACCTCAAGGTTAAATTGGAATTCATTTTTGATTGGATGTGGTTGTTTGCCTATGTTGGTAGATGTTTTTCCCATTTTGTTACAAATCGATTTGTGCAAGGCCTATTCCATTTCCATTAACACTGCTTTAAGAAATCCAGTTTCCGTTTTTGATATCTTTAGACACCAAAATTGACTAACAATGAAACACTGCTACCTATTCCTATTTCTTTTTTCAAGTCTAGTATTAACCAGCCAAGAATTCACCATGGACTTGGTGCAAGACATGAAACCCCGTAACATTGGTCCCGCTGGTATGAGCGGCCGCGTTACTTCTATTGATGTGGTCTTGTCCAATCCCGATATCCTGTATGTGGGCACTGCTTCAGGTGGCCTTTGGAAATCTACTTCCGGCGGTATCAAATGGGAGCCGCTTTTTGAAAAGGAGGTTACCGCCTCCATCGGTGCGGTAAAAATCCAGCAGTCGAACCCTTCGGTCATTTGGGTTGGAACAGGTGAGGGAAATCCCAGAAACAGTCTCAATGGCGGCTTCGGGGTATACAAATCCATAGATGGTGGAAAAACATGGACCGCCATGGGCCTCGAAAAAACGAGACACATCCACCGAATCGTAATTGACCCTACGAATCCTGATGTGGTTTATGTGGGAGCTATCGGTTCGCCCTGGGGCGTACATTCAGAAAGGGGTGTCTACAAAACCGAAGATGGCGGAAAGACTTGGAAAAAAATCTTGTTCACCAACAACAAAAGTGGAATCGCCGACTTGGTTATGGACCCCAATAATCCGAATAAACTGATTGCGGCCATGTGGCAACACAAGAGAGACCCTTGGTTCTTCAAATCAGGAGGTGAAGGAAGTGGGCTCTATATCACGATGGATGGTGGTGAAAATTGGAAAAAACTAAGCGATGAAGATGGTTTGCCAAAAGGAGAATTGGGTCGTATTGGGATTGCCATAGCCAAAAACAAACCCAATGTGGTGTATGCCTTGGTAGAAGCAAAGAAAAACGCTTTGTACCGTTCCGATGACGGAGGCTTTAAATGGAAAAAAGTCAATGATAAAAACGATATTGGCAATCGTCCGTTTTACTATTCGGACATTTATGTTGACCCTCAAAACGAGAATCGGGTGTATTCCATATTTACCTATGTCAACGTATCTGAAGATGGTGGTAAAAATTTCAAGCAGCTGATGCCTGCCTATCAAGCTAATAATGGCGTGCACCCCGACCACCATGCCTGGTGGATTCATCCTGAGAACGGTCAATTCATGATTGATGGCAACGATGGGGGTATGAACATTACCAAAGATGGCGGTAAAACATGGCGCTTTATTGGAAACTTGCCTGTGGCCCAATTCTATCACATCAATATCGACAACGAATTTCCCTATAACGTGTATGGCGGAATGCAGGACAACGGCTCTTGGAGAGGTCCGGCCTATGTTTGGCGTGACCAAGGTATCCGCAATAGTTACTGGCAAGAAATCGCCTTTGGAGATGGTTTTGATGTAGTTCCCGATTTGGATGACAACCAATTTGGCTATGCCATGAGTCAACAAGGCTATGTATCTCGCTATGACTGGAAAACAGGGAACAATTACATCGTACGTCCTACCCCTCCAGACAAAGACACCCGTTTGCGTTTCAATTGGAACGCGGGAATTGGTCAGGACCCGTTCAACAACAGTACCGTTTATTTTGGAAGCCAGTTTGTGCATAAAAGCACCAACAAAGGACTCACTTGGACGACCATTTCTCCCGATTTGACCACCAATGACAAAGAAAAACAAAAGCAAAGTGAAAGCGGTGGACTTACCATGGATGCTACTGGTGCGGAAAACCATTGCACCATTTTGGTCATCGAACCTTCGGTAGTAGAGCAAAACATGCTTTGGGTCAGTAGCGATGATGGTCGTGTGCACATTACCCAAAATGGTGGAGGAACTTGGACAGAAGTCACTCAAAATATTAAAGGATTACCAGCAGGTAGCTGGATTCCGCAAATCAAAGCTTCAAAAAAGAACAAAGGTGAAGCCTTATTGATTGCGAATGATTATCGCCGTTTCAATTATACGCCCTACGCCTATCGCACCAAAGATTATGGCAAAACATGGACCCGTATTGTAGATGGAAATGACGTGGAAAGTTACACACTATCTATCGTTGAAGATCCTGAAGACCCGAATTTGATGTTCTTGGGGACAGATGATGGTCTGTATATTTCCTTCAATGCTGGTAGCAGCTGGATGAAATGGACCGAAGGTTTCCCGACGGTATCTACCAAAGATTTGGTCATTCAACCTAGAGAGCATGATTTGATAATTGGTACGTTCGGAAGGGCGGCTTGGGTGTTGGATGATATTCGTCCGTTACGTGCTATTGCGCAAAACGCAGCCGTAGTTCAAAATGATGTAAAACTTTTCGATAGTCCCGATGCGTATTTGGCCGCTTACCAGCAGCCCACGGGGAGTCGTTTTGGTGGAGATGCTCTGTACAACGCGGAAAACCGAAAAGAGGGAGCAATGATTACCTACTACCTGAAAGAGGTCCCAAAAAAGGAAGACAAATCGAAAGACGATAAGGAGAAGGAGGCCTCGGAAGAAGAACCAAAAACCGAAACGAAAAAGAAGGACTCTGTTATCTTTAAAATTTATGATGGTTCTCGGTTGATTCGAACGCTAAAAATGAAAGCACCAAAAAAGGCAGGCTTCCATCGGATGTATTGGGAACTGGATGAAAAAGGACCCGACCGTCCTGCCCGAAAAATCTCAAAAAAGAAAAACGAAAGAGGTGGTATCTCGGTAAAACCAGGTAATTACAAAGTAAAAGTACATTATGGTAGCGCAATGGATTCCACCAGCATTACCGTAAAAACCGACCCAAGACTTTCCGTTTCCAATGCGGACATTCAACGTGTTTATAACGAAGCCAGAAAATTGGAAAAGTTCACACAGGCCAGTGCCGATGCAGTGAAAGCATTGGTGGAAAGAAAGAACCTGGCCAACCGCCTGAAAAAAGAAATGAAGGAGATGGACAAGGAGAAATACAAAGACGCCATGAAGGCCTCCGATAGTATCGTAAAAGAAATTGATGGCATTGTAGCCCTCTTCATCGGGAAAGAAGACAAACGACAAGGTATCACCAGAAATCCTGAAATCAGCGTAATGCAGCGTGTGAACACCGCAAGCTATTACGTACGAACGCGAAAGTCCGGCGTTACCAAAACAGAAGAGAACTTGATTCAGTTCGCTGAAGAAGAGGTGAAAGCAGCCTTGGGCAAAACCAATGCCTTTTTAAACCAAAAATGGAAGGCGTACCAACAAGATATTGAGGCGTTGGAGCTTTCGCCTTTTACCGAAACCAAAACCATTACGCTAGACTAACCCTAGCCCATCTTTATGAAGAAATTATATTTTACCATCCTACTGATTCCTTTTTTGGTAGGTGCACAAAGCAATCCAGAGGAAGAATTTGGAGGATGGTATATGTACTTCGGGATGAACAAGATTTCCGAACGCTTTAGCATCCACTCAGAGGCACAGTTCCGATATTACGAAACGGCTTCCAACTTTAACCAGCTGTTGCTGCGAACAGGATTGAATTATCACATCAATCCAAACGCTATAGCTACCGGAGGCTACGCATTTATTAAAACAGACCCCACTTTTTTGGAAGCAGAAGGCGATCGCGATAGCAGGGAACACCGTATTTTTCAGCAATTCATTCTTAAAAACAAGGTGTGGGAGTTCATTTTTGAGCACCGCTATCGTTTGGAACAACGTTTTTTGGATTTTGGGGATGAAACCCGAACCGAACATCGTGCACGGTATCGCATTCAAATGACATTGCCTTTGACCGACACTTTTTTTCTGAATTTTTACGATGAACTTTTTATCAATCTTCAAGATGATTTGTTTGGCCAAAACCGATTGTACGGTGCCTTGGGCATTCACCTTACGCCGAATAGTAGCGTTCAATTGGGGTACCTTCGAAACCAATTTACTTCGCAGGTCTTCGATAGGTTGCAGATAGGTTTCTTTTACAATCCCGACTTAAGGAATATCTTCAAGAAGAAAGATAAAATCTAATCGAAAACCTTAAAAATTCCTACCATGGCGGTACAAAACCTAACCTTTGAAAACGCAACGGGGAACCGTCTATCTGGGAAACTGGAACTTCCTGCGGACAGACATCCCCATAATTATGCCTTATTCGCGCATTGCTTTACCTGCAACAAAAACCTTTTGGCCGTTAAGAACATTAGTAGGGCACTGGTAAATCAAGGTTTTGGGGTACTGCGGTTCGATTTCACTGGGTTGGGCGAAAGTGATGGTGATTTTGCGGATACCAATTTCTCTGGAAATGTGGAAGATTTAGTTGCCGCAGCTAACTTTTTGGAAAAAGAATATGCTGCACCTTCTCTACTTATCGGGCATTCTTTAGGCGGCGCTGCTTCCATCTTTGCCGCGCATGATATACCCTCGATTCAAGCGGTGGTTACGGTTGGGGCTCCTTCCAATCCAGTTCATGTGAAGCATTTGTTGCAAAGTGGTCTCGAAGAAATTGAAGCAAGCGGCAAAGCCGTGGTCCAATTGGCGGGGAGGGATTTCACCATCAAAAAACAATTTTTGGATGATTTGGAGACCAAATCCCTACCTGAAATCGCCAAAGCCTTGCGCAAACCGTTGTTGATTATGCATTCCCCGCAAGATGATACCGTGGGCATTCAAAATGCTGAACAAATCTATGTTGCGGCACACCATCCCAAAAGTTTCGTGTCTTTGGATGGCGCGGACCATTTATTAAGCCGAAAGGAAGATTCCATTTATGTTGGGGAGGTGATTTCAGGGTGGGCCAAGCGGTATTTGAATATAGATGACCGATTTAGTAAAAGGCTTCGAAGCAAACATCAAGTCGTTGCCAGCTTGGACCAAGCGGAAATGTTTACCACCCAACTCAAACTTGGGAATCATTTTGTTATGGCTGATGAACCGACTGACTTCGGTGGGCAAAACTTTGGTCCTTCTCCCTATGAATTGGTTTCTGCGGGATTGGCGGCGTGCACCGCGATGACTATGCAAATGTATGCGCGACGGAAGCAATGGCCTTTAAACAACGTGGAGGTTCATGTATCCTACGGAAAGGAACACGCGATTGACTGCGAGCATTGTGAAGAGGCGAATTCCAAGATTGATACGTTTAAGAGGGAAATCAAGATGGTCGGCGACCTCGATTCGGCTCAAAAGCAAAAACTCATGCAAATCGCAGACAAATGTCCCGTGCACAAAACCCTCCACAACGAGACCCAAGTGCTCAGTACCCAAATGGAATAGTTATCTTAGGACTTCTCTGCAGTTTCTAGACGTATGGCAACATTGCAAAGTCCGGTTTTTGAGGTATCGGTTGTCGGTACGTTCAATAGCATCCATAGTCTCATGATTCCTATGGAAATCGCCAAACCTTTTTTAGACGCTGGCCATACCCGTGTCAAGGTAGAAGCACGTTTCGAAGAAAAATCCATTGCTTTTCATGCTGCACTTATCAAGCGAAAAGGAAATATCTTGATGATGTTCAGCAAAAACCATCAAAAAACCTTGGGCATCTTCCCCAATGATTATTTTGAGATGCAGCTTTTTGAGGACACCTCAAAATATGGCGTTGAACTGTCAGAAGAGTTTGAAGCGGTTATGATGAGCGATTATGATGCCTTTCAACAGTTCGAAACCCTGAGCATTGGCAAACAAAGAGGTTTGATTTACGCTATTGGCCGTTACAAAAACAGTCAAACCCGCATTGACAAAACCCTAATACTCTGTGAAAACTTGAAACGAGGCATCCGCGACCCACGCCAGATGCTAAAACCGTTATGAGACTCCAAAATCTCCCATGGGTCAAGTTGACAGCAGGACAAATAATGGTTACCTTTAAAACACAAAATAGCACTTTCATGAACAAGCGTAAATTCCTAAAAAACACGGTGATGGCCACCACCGGTATGACCGTGGTCCCGAGTTTGGTTTTATCTTCTTGCAAGACCGAACCCAAAAAAGAAGAAACAACAGAACCTGAGGCAGCAGCTGTAACCGCTACTTCGTTCGTACTCCCACCCCTACCCTACGGCTATGACGCCTTTCCGGATACTATTGATGCCATGACCATGGAAATACATCATTCCAAACACCATCAAGGCTATACCAACAAATTGAACGCAGCCTTAAAAGAAGCTAACATTTCTGGAAAAACCATTGAAGAGATTCTGACCACGGATGAATTGCCGACTGGTATTCGTAACAATGGCGGCGGATTTTACAATCACTCCTTGTACTGGGACATACTTACCCCTGGTAACGACGGAATGAGTGAGAACCTAGCTGCCAAGATTATCGAAGATTTCGGTTCGGTAGAAGCCTTCAAAAAGGAATTGGCCACAGCAGGTGCCAAGCGTTTCGGGTCTGGTTGGGCCTGGGTTTGCCAAGATGGGGATAAAAAATTGCACATCTGCTCTACCCCAAATCAAGATAATCCATTGATGAAAGTTGCTGAGCAAATGGGAACCCCCATTTTAGGTATTGATGTTTGGGAACATGCCTATTATTTAAAGTATCAAAACAAGCGTGGGGATTATCTACAAAACATTATCAAAATCATTAATTGGGATAAGGTAGCTTCGAGGATGTCTTAATTCAAAAAATCAAGATAGCACCCGGGCAAGACATTGTTCGGGTTTTTGTTTTTAGGATTATGCCGAAATCGAAAAGATAGCCCTTCAAAGAACTCTTAAAATCATGTTTCATTTGGCGGAATACAAAACTCAAATTTTAACTACCCTACTGGTTGTTCTGATTATCTTTTCGTTGAACGCCTTGACCAAAATAGCGATTCGGCGTTTCGGGAAGGTCAGTGCTATTGATATGAATAGCAGGAAAATCATTTTCTATCTCAGCAATCTTCTTTTTTACGGTTTGGGTATAGCGCTTGTAAGCCTCATCTGGGGAGTAAATGCCCATGACTTTTCGGTTTTTTTGTCTTCTGCTTTGGCCGTATTAGGCGTGGGTTTTGTCGCACAATGGTCTATTTTGTCCAACCTTACTGCCAGTGTTATCCTTTTTTTCAACCATCCCTTGCGATTGGGGGACCGTATCAGAGTGCAAGACAAAGATTTCGATTGGACCGGTATTGTGGAGGATATCAGTGGATTTTACCTTTACATGCGCACGGATGATGACCGCCGCATTACCATTCCCACCAATTTGGTTATACAAAAGGGTATTGAAATAATGAATAAAACAACCACAACGCATCCAAGGGTTGAAAAGGATTGACCTCAAGGTAAACGTTTGTTTAGTTTGAAATATAGTATGGAGAAAGCTTATTGAACTTATTTGAGGATAGAAGATGGTCTACAATCAGAAAAACCTCTAATTTGCAGGTATCAATCATTAAACCATGAATCCTTCAGCCAACGGTTGGATAAACAAATTTGGACATTTGGTGCAACAACAATCCTTAGGTTGCACCAGTGCGGCAGAACTCTATCAACACCTTCGCGCGATTGGTTTTGTATATGGTATTCATATAGAAGTGTTTCCTACCATACAAACCGAGTTGAAGCTCTTAGAGGACGAAGTAGCAAAACTCAACTTGCTTACCGCCCTACATCAGACTTATATATTGGAAACGAACGACGACGATTTCCAAAAGTTTGTGGAAACGGTTTTTGCGTACTATCAAGATTTAGAGGTAGGTAAAATTTCCTTTCTCAATAAGATATTAACCGGAAAACGAACCGAGGCACAACTCGAAAAACTTATTGATACCCGCATTTATTTAGGTGGAAATGCATTCAGCCGGGCGCTTGGAAACAGTTTAACCAATTCTTTGTTGTTTGTGGATGTTTTGATTTTTCGCACCTATTTACAGCAAGAACTTCCACTTATTGAACATGCCAAAGTGTTGGAATATGTCACCATGAATATTGCATATCACGCGTTGAATTCCAAAGAGACAAGTAAAAACGATGCCAAGCTTATTCAACTTTTGGCAGCTTCCTTAACCTATGTGGACCTAAAGGAAACAAAATTCGATGGCACCTATCGTGACCTTTTGACTCTCGGATTTAGCAATGAAGAGAAGAGTTATTTTCTGGATATGGCCTGTTTGACCATATGGGAAGACAAGCAAATTGACTACGCCGAAACGGACTATATTTTCAGTTTGGGAAGTGATCTGAACAAGACGAAAAACGAAGTGAAAAACGCCCTTAATTTAGTCCAAGAATTCTTCTCCAAAAACAAGCATCGCATCGGTTATTTAAATGATAAAAATGTAGCATTTCAATTCTATCAAGGAATGTCCAAAAATGTTGGAAAACTCATCTTGAGAAACAGCAAAAGACTCAAAAAAGAGTTGGCCGAAAGCAAGGAATTGGTCACGCTTTTATCGAAATCCACAGTCAGGGATTTGAGTGGGGAAGAGAAGAAAAAAGTTCAAAATCAATTGCTCGATATTTTTAAGACCATTCCTTCCTTGGCGATTTTTATGTTACCCGGCGGTGCCGTTTTGCTGCCTATTTTTATTAAATTAATTCCGAAATTGCTTCCGTCCGCCTTCGACGATAACCGAGTGGAAGAATTCTAACGCTTTTTAGGCAAAACCATCAGTATAAAGAAAACTTATAGTAGTTTTTTTATAAATTCTGATATTTGAAAATCAGATTTTTACAAATCTTTATTCCAACCATAACTTAAAGTCTTTTACGCGCTCTCTGCTTACTACGATTTCTTGTTCAGAAAAGCGGTTCATCTTGATTTGAAGACGGGAATTGGTGTATGAAATGATGTCTTTGATGTGATTTACGTTCACATAGAATTTACGGCTCACACGAAAAAAAACATCGGGTGAAAGCTCATCTTCCAAATTTTCCAAGGTGGTATCCATCAGATAATTTCTTCCGTCCACCGTGGCGGCGTAGGTACCTTTGTTCTCGCTGAAAAAACACTCTACCTCATCGGCGTTGATGATTTTTAAATGTTGTCCAACCTTCGCGGTAAAACGCTTTTTATATTCCCGTTCAAGAGGGTTCACCAAGAGCTTTTTAATGTCGTTGAAATCAACAGAAATCTTCTGGTGTTCGGGCTTAAAATTTCGATACTTTTTTACGGCAGTTTCCAGCTCTTCATCATCAATGGGTTTCAGCAAATAATCGATGCTATTTAGCTTGAAAGCTTGCAGGGCATATTCATCATAAGCGGTGGTGAAAATGATGGCACTCTGTACCTCGACCATATCGAAAATTTCAAAAGACAATCCATCGGAAAGTTGGATGTCCAAAAAAATCAAATCGGGTTGTGGATTATTTTGAAACCAGTCCAGTGATTCTTCCACCGAATGCAGCATGGTTGACACTTCAACATCAAGTTCGGCAAGCAACCGATTCAATCTTCTGGCTGCAGGTTTTTCGTCCTCAATAATAATCACATTCATTTTTGGATAGGTTTAGAAAGGTTATCGCTTGTTCTTTTCGTTTTCTTCGGCTAGAATTTTTTGAATCTTTTTCTCTTCCCATTTTGAAACCCTTGAATGCGAAAAAACTCGTAAACCATGTACCACTAAAAATACGCCCCATATAATGGGAGTAGAAAAGAAATTCCAGAACAGCCATTCGTCATTCCAAGTCGCTTGGCTAATATCTTCATAGAAGTACAACTTAATGCCAAGAATAAGAAGATTGATGATAATGTAAACCAATACATGGTTGTAGAAACCTTTTAGCTTTTTGACCCGTCGCTTTGCGTTTTCGTACGCCAGTTGATTTTCCATCTTACAGAAATTTATCCATTTGTTTTTTATCCTCGTCTATGTATTTCTGTATTTGACGCTCCTCCCAGCTTTTTCCAAAAAAGGGATTGAACCGAAATGCCTTGGCTGCATGAAACGCCAGACCAATTCCCCAACCGAACAAGGTGATAAAGTGCGACCATTGCCAGAAATCATTGCTGTTCAAATAAATATTGACCAAGATAAAAGCATTGACCAATATGTAGACTATGGCATGAATATAAAACCCCTTGATTTCGTCAACCCGTTTTTTAGCCCTTAATAGTTTATCGTTTTCTATATTTCCCATCGTTACTTCCATTTACCGGTTTGATTTTCTTCTTCCAATATCTCGTTGATTTTACGTTGCTCCCATTTCTTACCGAAAAAGGGATTGAGGTCAAACGTGGCTACGGCATGAAAAAACACACCAATACCCCATCCAAATGCCGCCCAAAGGAACCATGCATAACGAAATTCATTCGTTAAGTAGTTTATTAGCGCTAGAACCACCATAACCACGATATATGCAGTTATATGACCGTAAAATCCCTTGAGCTCAGCCACCCGTTGCTTGGCTCTGACATACTTGTTCTCTACATCTTTTTGCTCCATGATTCAAATGTGTTTAAATGTCGTCGCGGTTTAAAAACTCTTTTATTTTTCGTTCCTCCCATGATTTGCTCAAAAAAGGAACATAACCAAAGGCCCCTAGTCCATGCCCTATCAGGCCAGCACCCCATCCTACCAAAGGAAACAATACCCAGAGGTACGAAGTGGTCTTGTAATTTAAATAGAATAATAGGGATATCACAATACCATACACTATCGCATGCACATAAAAGGATTTGATTTCTTCTACCTTTTTTCTTGCGGCCTCATATCGTAGTTCACTGTTCGCTTTCATTTTGATTTGTTTTTGTTTGATTGTATGGTTCAAACTTACAGCACAAAAAAGAGGGTTTGAAAAAGGAGTTCGCGAATTGTTGTTTTATCGGGATGAGTTGTAAAACTAGATGGAGTGAGACTGGAGGTATTAAGATTACTCAAAATCCTCGCTTTCCATGAGCTCTTGGATTTTCCGTTCCTCCCAACGCTTTCCCCATAAGGGATTTCTGTTATAGGCCTCTAGGCCATGCACAATAACTCCAAACCCCCAAGAAATCGTTGGAAAAAAGGCCCAAAGAAAATCCGTAGTTCTAAAATTAAGCCACCATAGAAAGGGGATAACGATTACGTAACTGATAAGGTTGCTATAAAAACCCTTAATGACCTCAACCTTTTCTTTGGCCTTCAAATAGCGTTTCTCTTCAATGGAGTTCTGTTGGATTTCAATAGCGGAAACTTGCTTGGTCAGCATGGGTAGGGATACACTGAAATCAGAGGTAGTCTTTTCAATAATAACTTCCCTATTTGACAAAATCGCATAACGTTGTTTGATGTTTTGTAGCCCAACTCCACTGCTTTTTTTCACCACTTGCTTCTCCTGTAAATTATTATGGACAATCAACATACCACCTTCTTCCTTGACCGATAAGCGCAAGGGTTTGGAAGAGGTAACCACGTTATGCTTCACTGCATTCTCCAGAAGTAATTGTAGCGAAAGTGGCACTATGCGCGCATCGGGGATACTGGAATGTTCCGGAATGTCAAAAACGATACTATCCTCGAAACGCATTTTAAGGAGTCGCACATAGGTACGTGCGAAGCGAAGTTCTTCGTCCACTGTGACCAAATCTTTGTTTTTTTGCTCCAAAACGTATCGGTAGACTTTGGAAAGTGAAGTAGTGAACTTTTGGGCCTGGTGGGGGTCTTCTTCAATCAGACTGGTCAATACGTTAAGGCTGTTGAACAAAAAGTGGGGGTCTAACTGGTTTTTAAGGGCATCAAACCGTGCAGAGGCCGTACCCGCAATCATTTTTTGTTCCTTAACCTGCTTTTCCTTGTAATAGCGATAGTAAAAAACCGCATAGAAAAGAAGTGTGACTACCATTGAAATGATGAAAGACACTTTATAAAAGCTAATCTTTTCACCACTTAGGAAATCCATGACAGGGGTGTCATGTACCAATACGAACAGAATGAATCGTGATAGAAAAATGCCTATGGCAGAGGCTAGGATATTACAGAGAATCCCAAGCCCTAAAATCTTCAATTGGAAAAACTTGTTTCCAAACTTTCGCATAAAAAGAATGAAAACATAGGCGTTGCACATATAGATGATGACCGAGAAAATCATGCTTTCGCCAAACTCCTGCAGCAGCTCTTGGGTAGTAAAAGTTACCCCATTGGCATAAAAAATAATCAGGAAGACGATATATATCGCCGTCCCGACTAAAACAGATTTAAAAAGTTCTTTAAAAAACCTCGGCATTCTTTATTCACTTTTGCACTGCGAAAGAACCGCTTCCGCACGTTCTTTGCCCCATTTGGGATAAAAGGGTGTTTCTGGATTAAAGGTAGCGAAAAGTTCAACGGCCTTTTCCACATCCTTACAGTAAGGCGTGGTGTCCTTTCCAAAATAGCGTGCGGCCCCCATATCCCACTCTGCCTTTGAAAACACCACTCTAGGATTTTCAGGAGCAAGCGCAAGGGCCTCATTGTAAAGCTTTACGTTCTTTCCAGAGAGCGTCATTCCGTAAGTGGCTCCGTCAAAAGCAATCCAAGCGGTGTTAATCATCGCCTCCTGCACCAAAAGCTCCGGATTATCTGGAGAAATGGCCTTTGCCACATCCAAAAATTCTTTCGCCCTCCCGAGACGTTCCCCCACGATTTTTTCATCTTTTTCGCCAAAAGTAGTTACCGTATTGATTTGCGCGACATAATAGTAGGGTAACCAATTGTCTTGTTCGGCCATGGCGATACGTTCAAAAAGATTGGAAGCATCCGTGGTTTTACCTTCGCTCCAAAGCCCTAAGGCCTTCTCCATGCCTTTTTCATAAGCGCTTTGCGCGTAAACACCTGAACTTAACAGTACCAATGCGATGATTAATTTTTTCATGACTTAAAGTTTAATGGTTTGTTTTATCGTTTTTTGATTTAAAGTAAATTTTGCGTCACCCCAGGTTGGCGGACCAAATCGTCCTTTGGCTCCATTGCTGCACCCATAGTCTTCTTTGGGCATGAACCCAAGAATCAAATCCAATTTCCCATTTTCGTTCTTATCGTGAAAAAGGGAAATACCGTAGGTGCCAAAGGGGATGTTAGAAAAGGTCACCGTGCTTTCTCCATCCTTGATGGTGCCATCTCGACCTTCATAAACCTTTTCCAACCAATTCGATTCGGAATCATAAAGGCCTATTCGAATGACGCCTTTACTGTTTGAAATGTTTGTTATGGTCACAGTAAGTGCTCCCGTTTCCTGCCCCATCATTGCCTGCATTCCGAGAAAAAGACCAGCAAAAAGGAGGTGGGTGATTTTCATGACTGCTCGTTTTTTGATTGTTACGGGGCAAAGATGTTCTGTTTCTGTGACGGAACCTTTTCGCATTGACCCAATTGTCAATTTTAGCGACTGAATTGTAATCTATTGGTTTTACCCGCATACTATCCACATTCAACACTTTAAACCCTGAGTTGGAAAATCTTTTCCCGAAGGATGCAACCCTTGTAAAATGACAGGTGTCCTTAGGTCGAATGCATTCCAAAAAACAAACAGAAATGAAAGCAACAATCCTAAACCAATAATTCATGATAACACTGTCTAAGCCCATCAAACGATGGCATATCTTATTCTTTTTTGTGTTTTTGGGAGTTCAGCTCTTGAGCGCACAGCAAAATTTCACAGTAAGCGGAACCCTAACGGACCAACAAAACGGGGAGACCCTATTTGGTAGTACCGTTTTCTTGAAAGGCACTACCATAGGGGTAGTGACCAACGAATATGGATTTTATTCCTTAACTGCACCTGCAGGGAAATACACCCTGGTCTTCTCTTATTTGGGGTATCAAGATGTTGTTCGCGACATCGACCTAGCGCAAAACCAAAAATTGGATATTGAGCTTCAATCCGCTTCGTATCAACTCACCGAAGTGGAAGTCACGGCTGAAGAGCCTGAACGCGCCCTACTGCGAAAACCGGAAATGAGTGTTTCCAAACTCAACATCAGTACCGTGAAACAGATGCCCGTGGTTTTGGGTGAAGTAGATGTTATCAAATCCTTGCAGGTATTGCCAGGGGTTACCGCCAATGGTGAAGGTTCTGCTGGATTTCACGTTCGTGGAGGCGCCGCAGACCAAAACCTAGTGCTTTTGGATGAGGCCATTATCTACAACACCTCACACTTACTTGGTTTCTTCTCGGTCTTTAACGCCGATGCTGTAAAGGATTTGAAACTATACAAAGGCGGTATCCCGGCAAGATTTGGGGGCCGTGTTTCTTCGGTATTGGACGTACGTCAAAAGGACGGCAACCGGAAAAACTTCGCCCTAACCGGTGGCATTGGGGTCATTTCGAGTCGCTTGGCTGCAGAAGGACCACTTTTCGGAGACAAAGGTTCCTTTTTGGTCGCTGGCAGAAGTTCATATTTGGATGTTCTTCTCAAGCTGGCTGGAGAAGAAAACACGGCAGGCTTTTACGACCTTAACCTAAAGGCCAACTATGAACTGGGCGAAAAAAACCGATTGTTTCTCTCCGGATACTTTGGCCGAGACAATTTCAACCTAGAAGATTCTTTTAACAGCAGCTACGGAAATGCCTCCGGAAACTTGCGTTGGAACCATATCTTCAACGACCGCTTGTTCTCGAACTTATCCTTAATCTATAGCAACTATGATTACAATTTGGACATCGATGATTTTGAATTGGATTGGGAATCTTCCATTCGCAACTTCAACCTCAAATATGATTTGAAGTACTATTTAAGTGATAGGTTCAAGCTGGATTTTGGGGTAAGCACCATTTCCTATCTCTTCAATCCTGGTGAAATTCGGCCAACCAGTGAAACCTCTTCGGTAAATCCCCTGAAGTTGGATGAGAAAAGGGCTTTGGAAAGCGGAGTTTACATAAATGCAGAACATAAACTGAGCGACAGACTTACCGCTCAGTACGGCATCCGACTCAGTCATTTTATGCGCTTGGGCGGACAAAGCTTATCCGTTTACGAGAATAACCAACCTTTGGTGTATGACGAGACTCGCCGTATTTATTTACGAACCGAACCTATTGGTGAAACAGAATTTGCGAAGAGTGACCGAATCGCCACCTTTCAGAATTTTGAACCGAGAGCTGCCCTTGCCTATCAACTCAATGAAAACAGTTCGGTCAAACTCGGGTATTCTCGAGCTGCCCAGTACATCCATTTATTATCAAATACTGCTTCTGTAACTCCGCTTGATGTCTGGGCACCTAGCGGAAAATTTATTGAACCCCAATTGTCAAATCAATATGCTCTGGGGTATTTCAGAAATTTCAAAGACAAGATGTTCTCCATGGAGGTGGAGGTTTATTATAAAGATGTGGACAACCGTATTGACTACATTGACGGTTCAGATTTGATTGGAAACAACACCATCGAAACGGAAATTTTAAATGGTGAATCGCGAGCCTATGGTCTTGAATTCTTGTTTCGAAAGAACGAGGGCCCTTTGACCGGTTGGCTTGCCTATACCCTATCAAAATCAGAACAACGCACACCTGGCGGAATCGCTGGTGGTCCTGGTATCAACGAGGGCGCGTGGTACAATACCCCGTTTGACCGCACCCATGACTTTTCGATGACCGCGGCCTATCGCCTTTCGGACAAGTGGAGTCTGGGTGCCAATGCCATCTTTCAAACCGGAAGACCTGTAACGTATCCCAATGGGCAGTATGAATATGAAGGTATCTCCATAGCAAGCTTTGGGCTACGGAACGCAGACCGTCTTCCGGCCTATCATCGTTTGGATGTTTCCGCAACCTATCGCCCCAATAGACGGCCAGATAAACGCTGGAAAGGCGAATGGGTGCTTAGTATCTATAATTTATACAATCGAAAAAATGCTGCGGCCATTTCGTTTGGGCAAAACTTCGAAACCGGTGCGAACGAAGCTACACGAACCGCCATTTTTGGCATGGTTCCATCCCTTACCTACAACTTTAAATTCTAAATCATGAAAACAGTTCATCTATATATCGCTTTAGCCCTTTTTGGACTTCTAGGTGCTTGCACCGATGTTATTGAAGTCGACGTCCCCGAAGCCCCCTTACGGTTGGTTGTGGAAGCCTCATTGGATTGGGAACAAGGTACCCCTGGAAACGAACAATCCATTCAGTTGCGTACCTCCACCCCCTATTTTGAGAATCAGGATAATCCTCCGGTGACCGATGCTTCCGTTGAAGTTGTTAATCTAGACACTGGCGAAACCTTCATTTTTACAGAAGGAACTCCAGGAAATTATAGCATAGATACCTTTATTCCCATTTTGGGGAACCGCTATCAGTTGGATATTTTATATGAGGGCGAACGGTATCGAGCAACAGAAACCCTATTCCCGGTTTCGCCCTTCACCGAAATCAGTCAATCCACGGAAGAAGGGGAAGATGATGTTTTGGAGGTAAATGTGAGCTTTCAAGACCCAGAAAGCATTGCAAATTGGTATTATCTACGGTTTCAAGGTCGAGGAGATCGTCTACCCGAATTGTATTATATCGAAGATGAGTTTATCGACGGAAATGAATTCAGCATTTTTTATGAAAAAATCGAGGATGAAGATGAAAACATTCAAGAATTCCAGCCTGGCGACATCGTAGATATAGCGTTCTACGGCATTTCAGAAGACTATTACAACTACTTGCAACTGCTTATCGACCAGTTTGATAGCGCCGGGGAACCCTTTAGTGCCACCCCTGTTCCCTTAGTTGGAAATTGTATCAATTTGGATAATCCTGATAATATCGCTTATGGCTACTTCCGCGTGACGGAAAGTACCACGGCTGCCTATACCTTCAACTAAAGGGTAGGCTTAAAAACTGTTTTTGGTTGGATTGCTTGGAAAAGCGGACGCACTCCAAAATACCCCATTCGAAATTCTGCTATTGCTGAGAATAGCGTAACTTCCGGTGGTATTTATCGAGTATGCTCCGCTTTTTTCGCAAAATCCGCCAGAACGTATTGGCTGAAAAACAGTTTTCCAAGTATCTACTTTACGCCTTAGGTGAAATCATATTGGTGGTCATTGGAATTTTGATTGCATTGCAAATCAACAATTGGAACGAGCGCCGACAACTCTCCAGTGAGCGTGAAAAGTTGATTGGCGCCCTTCTATCGGACGCCCAAACCACTCAGGAACGTTTGGAACAAGGATTGGACATGGCAAATCACATTAATAGTGATTTGCTCAACTTTATGGATATGATTCAAAAGGAGACTTTGGAAACTTCCATTGATACCTTAAAAGCCCATACTAGTGCCGTTTTTCAGGTGGCCAACTTTACACCTGCCATGTCCGCCTACGAAACGGCATTGTCAACCGGTGATATTGGGTTGTTGAAAAATGATGAGCTTCTGGACTCCTATATCCAGTTCACTGATAATTATGAATGGTTTGCGCTACATCAAAGAATTTCGGGAGATATGGTCTACATGGGAAGTGTCTGGAAGTTTCGTGAGAAATTGGGCAGTACTCGCTTGTTCATGACCCAAATGGGAAAGTATCCCGAGCGTTTTGCTTTGTCAGATGATGCTTTTTATGCAGTATTGCGCGAAAAGGACACCTATGCCACTTTCGAAAGCATGCAGTGGTTGGTACGCAATCAATGGGAGGCTTTAAACAGGGCACACCAAGCGAATCAAACCATTATCGACCTGCTACAAAACCTGCAATCGTCTTAAAAGACGTTTTTCAAAAGAACTTCATGTATATCCCACATCATTACGAGAACACGAATATTGACGAAATCAAATCTTTTGTGAAAGAGAATGGTTTTGGAATTTTGGTAAACCAAACCGATGGTAAACCTTGGGCGACCCACATTCCGCTGGAATTGGAACCAGGTTCAGACGGAAAGGACTATCTCGTGGGGCATTTGGCAAAAGCCAACCCACAGGCCAAAACCCTTGCCGAAAGCCAAGAAATCCTTTGTATTTTCAATGGTCCGCATACCTATATCTCTGCTTCTTGGTATAATTCCGAAGAGGTCCCCACTTGGGACTACATTGCGGTTCACGTGTATGGCGAACCGCAACTGATGTCCGAAGCCGAAACCATAGAAAGCCTTCACCGATTGGTTGACAAGTATGAGGAACAATCGGAAAATCCGATTTCTTTACATGACATGTCGCCCAAAACCCTACGTCAGGTGAAAGGCGTGGTAGGCTTTAAAATTGCTATTACCAAAATTCAAGCAGCATACAAACTATCCCAGACGCGACCGGAGGACCATGAAAACATCAAAGCAGGTCTCCGCAAACGTAAGGATTCACATAGTCAAGATATTGCTGAACGGATTTGATTCAAAGGTTTAGTTTGCGTCGGAATACGACGTTTCAGCCCATCCGGAATACCTCGGGTTGTCTATATGCATGATCCAAAGTTCTTCCTTGTATTTCCCTTTCATTTGGGATTCGAAGGCGGCATAGGCGTCTTCATTCTGCTGGAACTTGGCCAAATACACATAGTTTAATCCATTCTCAGGGTTCTTAAAGTACTCAGCATTCAAACCTTGGTCTTTCAATTTTTGCATGAATCGCTTTAAATACGCTTCGTTGGAAAAAACGTTAGCCACGATATAATGTCCTTGCCCAATGCCCTCTAAATCCATGTATTTTTCAACAGGTTTGTAGGTGTTCTTCCCTTTTCTGTCTGCCTTTTTACTGGCTTTTCTTACCGGCTTTCGTTTTGGGGTATTTGAAGCCAAGTCAGTTTGGGTATAGGCTTTTTCCAAAGAATCCAAATCGATGGTTTGCGCTAGATAAAGCTCCTGGGCCGCTTGCTCTACTCTTGGGAACTTATTCCCGGTTTGACGCTTCACCATTCGCATCACCAACTCAAAACGACGTTCGAAATCACGCTCGCGATGTTCTTCGATGGAATCCATGCGATAAATCAGCTCGTTGATAACCGCATAATTATCTGCCTGTTGTTCTTGGAGTTTTTGCATTTGCTCTTCCCAGAAATACAAATCTTCCTTGTTGGTAGGACGCAATCGCGTTTTGGCTTTCAGCTTACTGGTGGATTTGTTTTCCGCATCACTGTTATCTGCCAAAAGGGTTTGGCTTATACCTCCGTCTTCATTTTCCTCTTCCTCATCGGAAGCAATGGCATTTTTCGTCAAGTTCGGTACAAAGGAAAACGCAATCGAAACTTCATGAGTTACCCCAAGATTATTGAGGTTGCTACCGGTATTTTTCTCAAAGTTGTATCCGAAAGAAAGTCTACGATTCAGGTTGAAACCCGTTCCTGCAGAAAGACCATAGAATTGGTCATACCCACCTTGTAGCCATCCTAGTTTAGGCAAATCCAGAATAAGACCACCACCAAAAATCGCGTTTTGTCCGCCTTCTACCCTTGCTCTGGCCAAAGGCATCAAACGGCCGTCTTCAAAAATTCCAGCTCCATTTTCAAAGCTGTGGGAGTACTGTAAATGACCCGAAAAAATCTTATCATTCGTTTCAGACAAAGATTCACCAGATTTTAGGTTGTAATCGAACAGATTCTGGGCAAATACCCCGACATCAAACTTTCCAAGAGAAAGGTTCATACCCGGCTGGATGGAAATAACGGATGTCTGCGCGGCATCGTTCAAAACAGGATCATCCTCGAGGGCAATTGCTCGGTCGGCATCCACATTGCTCACATAATAGGGTATGTTTACCCCGAAACTTAAGTTGGTGTTTTGACCCAACTTCACACCGTGGGCATAGTTGGCCATAACCCCAAGATTGGTGATAATACCTTCTTGCTGGTTGTACAAACTTAGTCCCATACCAATGCGATCATTGATTCGGCCACTATAACTCAGAAAATAGTTCTGGTTATTGTCCGCAAAATCAGCGCCTTGGCTCCGGTGAAAAAGATTGACATACGACTTGTTTTCTCGTACTGCCGAAAAGGTAGGGTTAATCAAAAACCTATTGAATTTCAATAAGTTTTGAAAGGGAACATCGTAGCTCACATAAGGATTACTTTCTTGGGCTTGGGTCGATTGAACCAATCCAAAAGTCATAAAACTTACTACTATACTACATTTGAAAAATTGCGCAATGCGCCGCGTAAGGGGGAATAGAATTGAGTCCATAGCCTTTCATTTTAAGTAGGGTTTAGGGACCTGCAGGGGAACAGGTAATGTTAAATTACTTAGTGCAAGATTTGGGGGCCTACAATAAGAGTTGTACTATTATTTCACAATCAATATTAGATATTATGTCGTTAAAAACCCAATTTAATCGATGAAACGCATTCCTTTTAACGAAAGTATACTTCCATTCAACTAACTATAAAGACGATTTAACGATAGTTCCAATACGGCATAAACCCTTATAGATTGTCCAATTGATTGCTTTTGCCGTCCGCGCTAATCGTCCAGAAAAAGCCCACGAAGAAAAAACTGTCTGCTGCGGGGGTCAAAGCCCTTCTATCAAAAATTCCATCAACGTTTGGGGTATTTGCATACTGGTAGTCATTGATGTTTTTAAATCCTAAAATATTACTTATCGAGAAGTATAGAATCTTCTGTTGGTCCAAAAGATAAGACCAATTAAAGCTTAGATTGTTCATGGAGCGGGTCTTTTCGTTCAAGAATCCGTCTATGTTAGGATTGGTATACGGACGCCCAGAACCATACATATAGGAAAGTCCTATTTGCGATTTTAGGCTGTCTACCCAATATTTGGTAACCACAGAGAAGTTGTGATTGGGTGCAAAATTTGGGGTAGCTGACACTGGAAAGTTGCGATAATCGCGTTCCGTATCCAGGTAGGAATAGGATATCCAGTAATCCAAATACTCAATGGACTTGTTATCCCGCCAGAAAATATCCAACCCCGCAGCATATCCTTTTCCCAAATTATTGAATGTAGAAGTAAAAAGCGGTAGCTCCGTATCAAATTTGATTAAACCATCGTAATCCTTGTAATAGGCTTCGGCCCTGAAGGTCTTACCGTTGTTAAGATATTGATAGTTTAGAATGTAGTGAGAAGTCTTTTCGCTGGCCACTCCAGGATTAAAACGTAAAACTTCATTCAACGGGTTTTGGTAAAAATCTCCGTAAGCCAAACTAAATTGACCATTTTCACTGGATTTATAGGCTAGCGAGACTCTCGGCATAAGGTTGAAATCCTCCAATACGGTACTGTATTCGCCGCGTAGGCCCAATTTCAATGCAAAATCATTGCTAAAAAAGATATCGCTTTCCGTGAATGCGCCATAAAGGTCGTCTGTAAACCCATTGATGCTTTCGAATCCTTCGGAATCCCTAAAATCTTCATCATAATTAATGCGAAACCACTCCACCCCCAAACTCATGTTGAATCGGTTGCTGAAAGCCTTTTTGACCTTTGCTTTAGTATGTGAAGCGGTCTCCCGCGCATCGATAGCATTGCTTTCCAAGCCAATATCATTATTGTCCCAAGAAATAGAGGCACCGGTGTACAACGTCCAATCGTTTTCAAAAAAGTGTTTGTATGAACTATTGAAATAAAGGTTATTGTTCGTTAATCGGAATTGCACAAATTCTTCAAAATTGATGTCTTCTTGCTCGATATCTAGGTTAGCTTGATTAAAGCCGGTGTAAAATTTGAACATATTGTTTTCACCTTTGCTACGAAAGACGGCTTCTCCCGAAATGGATTCATAAGGACTGTTCCAGCGAATGCCTTGGGTTGAAGGAATCAAGGCCTCATAGGGTGACAAATTGATATAGCTTGTATTCACACTTAAAGACTGGTCACCCCAAATTTTGGTGTGCCCAACGCCTCCCCCTACGGACATAATGGAAATTTCGGTTTTCTCTTGGTCAGGAAGGTCAGTAGTATTGAGCAACAAAACTCCTGAAAGGGCTTGGCCATATTCTGCGGAGTATCCTCCCGTACTAAACGTGATTCCTTTAAATAGGAAAGGAGAAAACCGACCTCGGGTTGGAATGTTATTCGCTGTAGCATTAAAGGGTTGAAACACGCGAAGTCCATCAATAAAAACTTGGGTTTCAGTGGCATCTCCCCCGCGTACAAAGAGGCGTCCATCTTCATTTACCGTTGTCGTTCCGGGAAGTGTCTGTAGTGCTGCCACAAAATCTCCAGCAGCCCCGGCTGTAGTGACAATATCCAAAGGTTTCAAAACGGATACCTTGGAATTGTCTCCAGCCTCAAAGGTTCCTGCGGTAAGGGTTACCCCGGTCAAGGCATTCACAGATTCACGTAGTACAAGGGTGACATCCTTAAAATAGGATATATCGCCCACCTCGTAATGTGGTTCAAAAGATAGCATGGAAATCACCAAGGTTTGTGTTCCTTCCTCGGTGGTCTCGAAACTAAAGGTACCTGATTCGCTGGTCGATGCCCCATCGTAAGTACCTTCCAAGTAAACATTGGCACCAACCACCGGATTATCCTTGCTATCGATCACTTTTCCGGAGATAAGCGTTTGGCCCTTAATGGTTGATAAAGTCAGTAAGAAGACCAAAAAGATTATACTACAGTTTTTCATGACGGTTCGTTATTTGATGGTTCAAAAGTCATGATTGGGCATGTTGCAATCCATTTTTAGATACCCAATTGCAGAAAATGAAGGATGAATTGAAAACGGGATATGCCGATTACAATTCGGGCTGAAAAATCAACATTTCAGTCGGTTCGAATTGAAACATGATGACCTTCACCTCAATTTTGTGGCATAGAAATCAAAAAAACAAAACATGAAAACACTAGCACTGACTCTTAGCCTATTTGCAATCAGTTTTATTTCTTTTGCCCAAGAAGCAGAAGGTATCACCATTACCGTTACAGTTGACAACGTATTGAACGACAACGGAAAGGTCATGGCCGGTTTGCATACGGCAGATACTTTTATGAAAGCGGAAGGGATTAAGGTAGTCGAGGGAAAAATTACCGAAGGAAAAGTAATATTGACCTTTGAAAATGTACTTCCGGGGAGTTATGCCATTATGGCCATGCATGACGAAAACGAGAACAATCAAATGGATTACCAAAGCAATGGAATGCCAAAAGAAAGCTACGGCATGTCGGGCAATGATATGAGTTTTGGGCCTCCTACGTTCACCGATGCGCAATTTGAAGTTACGGATAAAGACTTGGAATTCAGTATTCGTTTTTAACAACCAAACCAACCATCAAAGAACCATCATTCGGAGTACTGAATGATGGTTTTTATAATTTATATTGATTTTAAAACAATTTCTAATAGATTTTAACTATTATTGTGTTGGTAAAAAGATACTATGACCATCACGCAATTACAATATGTTTTAGCGGTTGCAGAACACAAAAATTTCACCTTGGCAGCCGAAAAGAGTTTTGTTACACAGCCCACGCTGAGCATGCAGGTACAAAAGCTGGAAGATGAACTCGATATCTTGATATTTGACCGTAGCAAAAAACCTATTTCCATTACAGATGTCGGTCAGAAAATCGTAGCGCAGGCCAAGAATATTGTTGCCGAGGCCGAACGCATAAAGGATATTGTGGATCAAGACAAAGGTTTTATCGGCGGAGATTACGTGCTTGGAATCATTCCTACCGTGATGCCCACCTTGCTTCCCATGTTTTTGAACACTTTCATCAAAAAATACCCCAAAGTTAATTTGATTATCAAAGAACAATCCACACAATCCCTCATCAAAAATATTTTGGATGGCCACTTGGATGCCGGCATTGCGGCTACTCCGTTGGAAATCGAATTTATAAAAGAACGTCCCTTGTATTACGAACCCTTTATGGGTTATGTTCCCAATAGCCATCGCTTGGCGTCCAAAGAGGAATTGGATACCGAGGATTTGGATGTAAGTGATATTCTGCTCTTACAAGATGGGCACTGCTTTCGGGATGGCGTTATCAATTTATGCCAAGCCCCGGCGAATTTAAGAGAAGAGAAGTTTCAAATAGAAAGTGGAAGTTTCGAAACTCTAATAAGCTTGGCAGATGAAGGGATGGGCATGACTTTATTACCGTACTTGAATACTTTGGAGATTGATACACACAAAAGGGATTTACTCAAACCGTTTGTAAAACCTACCCCTGCAAGAGAAATCAGTTTAATTTATCATAAAAGCGAGCTAAAAATACAGATTACAGAAGCTTTGAAAGAGGTTATTTCAGGAATCGTGCGCGGTGCCATCGCTTTTCAAGACGTCAAAATCATCAGTCCTGTTAGCAAAAATTAAAGCATTATGGGAAAAGAAAAAGGCCGCTAAAGCGGCCCCTGATTTTTTTGTTAATTCTGTTTGATAAGCAATAAGCTAGGTTGTAATTCTGGCTTATCAATAATAAATTGCTGTAACCAGATTTTGAGTTCTTCAATTTCGTTGGGCAGAAGCCGCGAAACTGCTTTTTTTAATTCTTTAGCAAAGAGTCGCGCATCAAAACTTACCTTTTGTAGGACAGTTTTGCTGTAATCTAACATAGCTCTGGGCATAAAAATTCGCTTATTAAGTTAAAGGTGCTGCTATAAAGTTAGGGAAAAACCCACTTTTGTTTAGCTTTCTTTCGTTAAAAATTAAATAATTTGCTGTTAAACCAACAGATTTTGAAAACCTGGAAAGACAAGTCATTTTCATTCAATATTCTCAAAATCAGTGCTTTAGGTATAATTCTAGTGCTTTCTAGTTGTGCAGGACCGCGTTTAAGTCTAGTGCGCACTACTTTGGACAACGATAATTTTGTTAAATCATTGCACGGCTGGGTGGTTTTTGACCCCGCAAAGGAAAAAGTAATACACAATACGTTCGGGCATCAGTACTTCATTCCAGCGAGTAATACCAAAATCGCGACCCTTTACACGTGTCATATACTTCTAAAAGCCAAAAGTCCGGCATTGGAGTACCTTACCAAAAATGATACACTTTATTTCAGAGGTAATGGTTATCCCGCTTTGGCGCATCCAAAAGTGGGCGATTCCGTTATCCTACCGTTTTTGAAATCGAGCAGAAATGTGGTTTGGGTAGACCGGCCAATGGAGGACAACCGTTTTGGTCCGGGATGGGCTTGGGAGGATTTTGACCGCTATTTTTCGGCTGAAAAATCTGTATTGCCCCTCTATGGTAATACATTGACGCTTTTGAATGGGGATTTCAAAACTGCCAAACCGAATCTTTTTCAAGACAGTATTTACAAAACAACCAATAGATTTAGAAGAGCGGAATACCGGAATCAGTTTTATGTACCTGAACGCTTTTCGGATACCTTAACCATTCCATTAAAGGTTTCCAAAAGACTCACCCAACAATTATTAGAGGATTTGACCCAGAAAAAAGTCCTTCTTGGCAAGGCAATGGATTTTTCCCAGAAAAAAGTACTTCCTGGTATTGCCACCGATTCAATTTTAAAAGAAATGCTCTGGAAAAGCGATAATTTTTTGGCAGAACAACTCTTGGTCATGGCCTCTTCTACCCTATCCGATACCTTGGGTACACGATTGGCCATAAAACATATCCTAAATGGTCCTTTAAAAGACTTGAAGGATGCACCTCGTTGGGTGGATGGGTCGGGTTTATCGCGGTACAACCTATTCACCCCAATGTCGTTTGTCCAAATATTGCAAAAACTACAAAAAGAAATTCCGGAACAGCGGCTGTTGACCCTGTTTCCCAATTGGACCATTAATGGAACCGTTGGGCGTCCCAACCCTGCGGTTCATTTTATATATGCCAAATCGGGTTCTATGGGAAATGTCTACAACCTAAGTGGATATCTCAAAACCAAGTCGGGTAAAATTTTGATTTTCAGCTTTATGAACAATCATTTTAGAATTCCTTCCGCCGTGGTGCGCCAAAAAATGTATCAAACGCTGGAAGAATTACATGAGCGGTATTGAAATAAAACCCCAACGACAAAAGGTAATATGGATACAGATTCCCTCCGAAGGAAAACTTCTTCGGAATACTGCTCTAGTAGACTTTTTACTTTCGACCCTTGACCTTTTAAGAAAAAATCCCCGTCAACTTTGCGTATTGTAGCAACATAATGGTTTTGGCATCTTTGATTTCACCCTTTTTGACCATTTCAAATGCTGCTGTAAAAGGAAGTTCCAATACTTCGATGTTCTCTGTTTCATCTTCTGCCCCCCCACCTTCGCTAACTTTCATGTCGTCCTCGTATTCTCCCAAAAAGAAATACAGAATCTCCGTGACCGAACCAGGCGACATATAGGATTCAAATACCTTTTGGACTTCGGTGATGCGATAACCTGTCTCTTCTTCTACTTCCATGCGAATGGTCTCTTCGGCGTTTCCCTTTTCCAAAATACCAGCACAAGCCTCAATCATCATCCCGGTTTCGTTACCGTTCAAATAAGTAGGCATTCTAAACTGCCGGGTCAACACAACCGATTGCTTAGCTTTATTATAAAGAAGGATAACCGCGCCATTACCCCGGTCGTAAGCTTCTCGCACCTGTGTTTCCCATTCGCCATCTGCTTTTTGATATTCAAAAGTGACTTTCTCCAAGGAATACCAGTTATCAGAAAGTAGCTCTTTTTTAATGTTTCGGACTTTACCCATTTAAATCTGGTATTTCATCAAGACTAAAATATACTTTCAATCCCAATTTTTCCGCAAGTGCCACATCCTGGTCTGCACCATTGGAATCGCCAGGAATGCGCAACACAGCATCGCATTTACCCAGCAAACGATGCGATGCGGGATATTGAATCTCCTGAAAAATAGCATCTCCAATCGCTTGGGACCCAGCTAATTTTATAAGCGGATTTGCGACCCACTCGCCAATCATGGGAACATGCCCTTTTCTAAAAATCGGAAGGGCCATCGCCTCAAGCATATCCATATTTTGTTGAATCAAATCTGGGTCGTTCCCCGTACCGCTGCGATAGGGTCCCGCAATGAGAATGAGCATCATGGTTTTGTTTTTTCAAAGAAACGAATTCGCTTTTGGGAAAACGATAAGATATTTTAAGAGGAACTTTTATTTTTCACCATACTAAGAAACTCTGGTGTTACCCCGAGGTAGGAGGCAATTTGTCTTTGCGTCACCTTTGCCGCAATCTTGGGATATTTGTTCAAAAAACGAAGATAACGGTCCTCCAGAGGCATGGAAATTGCATCCAGAACCCTTTGTTGTTCGCGTACATAAGCCCTTTGGAAAAGAATTCTAAAATACCGTTCCAGTTTGGGGAGCTCTTTCAGCAAAGCTTGAAATGCCCTTTCATCCAACTCATAAAGGAGACTATCTTCCAAAGTTTCCAAAGATAAGTTCGCTGAGGTTTGGTTTAGAAAAGCGCCCATGTCAGTAATCCACCAATCTTCAATTGCGAACATAATAGTGGACTCTTTGCCCTCAGTGTTGGTGTGGTAAGCCCTTAGACTTCCCCTTTCAACAAAGTAAAATTTGCTGCATGACTTTCCCTGTAAGATTACCTTTTTCTTTTTGACCACATGTTTTTCTGTAAAAAAGGAAAACACCGTTTCGTACTCAAGGGGGGTCAAAGCAACATATCTTTGAATATTTTTCGGCAACAAATTTCCTTTGGGAATTTCAGGTTGATTATAGGATAAGGTTGCCGCCACAAATTTGGATTTTGCTGGAATCTAGGATTAAATCATCGCTGCTTCGTTCAAATACCTACGAAAAGGAAGCATCTCCATATACACTTTTACAATCTTATCCTCAAAACCTGATGCCAAAACCTCGGTATTCGAAACATTATGCACCACAGCAAAAGTTTTGTTTTTTAAGAGTTCAATATGCGTATGGTCCTTTGAAAAACCTTTGGGAGGACGACTCAGCTTTTCATCTTCATACAAGGCTCCAAAAGTAGCCTTAAAGGACTTTTGATTAATAATCTCCTCAAGCATTTCCCCATTATAGTCAATCCCATCCCTTATGTTTCTTAGCTTTTTGGGGTCCGGACGCCAGAAACCGCCCGCTAAAAATGACTGCTTGATTCCGATTTCAATATAAAAATCTGCCGAATTGGGCGCTTTATCCAAACCGGCTCCAAAATGGTCTTTGTACACGGGCTTGTTTGGATGGAACATCAAATTGTTATTGATGCGATTGATGCCCTTTTTTCCTGGGGTATCATAGTACTGGTCATCCAAATCCGCCATCGTATCATTGAGTGAATCCAGCCATTGAATGAAATCATTTCTTATGGAATGATACCATTTTCGATTTTGGTCCATCCATTCCTTATTGTTGTTTTTTTGAAGTTCCTTGAGAAAACGTATGAGCTCTTTAAAATTAATCAATTGGTGTGAGATGTTTGATGCGCGATGCTATGTTTTGCCAGCTTATCGTTTATAGCTTGTTTCGAAACGCAATTATCATATTCATCAACTTAAAACTAGCTGAGTAAAGTTCATCAAAATATTGATTCGAAATGTAATTTCGTTGATTTGCCTTATGCAAACAAGTTACTACTTCGGCCAAAGAACGTGCCGCGTAGCCTAAAAATTTCCGGAACTCAGGTTTAGATTGCACTATTGAACCTTCCGATATATTTAGTGCCACCGAATCTGCTGCCCTCCGAATTTGGGAAGATAAATTGTAAAACTCTTTTTGGGGAAAACAATTGGCAATACGATTCACCTTCTCTCCCAAGCTCATAGCATCTTGCCAAATATGAAGTCTCTCGAATTTGAACTTAGTTTCCTGAATCATCTAATACTGTAAGAAATACAAACATAATATTTAGGAAAATAGTGTTAAAGACTTTTTTTAACCCCTATGCAACACCTTGCCTCGCGCGTCAAGCACTAAAAATTATTGTCACCCGAGAGAATATCTCCCAATCCACCCAAAAGGCTACCTTCCCCTTTGTCTTTGCCTCCTCTCGGAATGGCCGCCAAAACACGTCCCGCAAGTCTGCTAAACGGCAAGGATTGCACATATACGGTACCGGGGCCGCGCAAGGTTGCAAAAAACAGACCTTCACCACCAAAAATGGTGTTTTTGATACCACCGACGAATTCGATATCGTAATCCACCGTTTGCGAAAACCCAATAATACAGCCCGTATCCACACGAAGGACCTCTCCTGGGGCCAATTCTTTTTTGGCCATGGTTCCGCCAGCATGGACGAAAGCCAAACCATCACCTTCCAACTTTTGCATAATAAAGCCTTCACCACCGAATAAACCCCTGCCCAAGCGCTTTGAGAATTCAATACCTACTGAAACGCCCTTTGCAGCGCATAAAAAAGCATCTTTTTGGCAAATGAACTTTCCGTTTTGTTCGGAAAGGTCAATGGGAATGATTTTACCGGGATAAGGTGACGCGAAACTAACTTGTTTTTTACCTTGACCAACGTTCAAAAATGCCGTCATGAATAGACTTTCCCCGGTCAACAAGCGCTTTCCTGCTGAAAACAACTTTCCCAAAACCCCAGATTCCTGATTGGAGCCATCGCCAAAAATGGTATCCATCTTGATGTCCGTATCCATCATCATAAAACTTCCGGCTTCTGCCACCACCGCTTCTTGGGGGTCAAGTTCGATTTCTACATATTGCATTTCTTCACCATAAATTTGGTAGTCAATTTCGTGAGCATTCATATTTTTCGTTTACTGTTGATATCTATTAGTTTTCAAGGGGAATAATTTGTTACAAAGGCGCAAGAAGATTTTCTATTTAGGTAAAAAAAAAGCGGCGCATTGGCCGCTTTTTTTTAGAGGTCGATTCTGAATTAGACCTCGACTGTATCAGCATCAGGAGCATTTTTCTTCACTGAAGCGATTCCATTTTCCATGGCATCCTTCGAAGAATACATTTCACTTTTACCAATGACCTGCCCATTGGTAGCGTTCAATGTGAAAAACGGACTTCCATCTTTTGCGGTTTTGCGTTCAAAACGAGCGTCGTCTTGTGAGTTCTTTTTTACGGATTCAATTCCGTTTTTACAGCCATCCATACTGGCGTACGATTGACTCGTCAAAATAACTTGCCCGTTCCCTGCTTTAAGGTTGAACATGGTTTTTCCTGAGCCAGTGCTCTTGATTTCGAATTTTCCCATTGTTTGTAGTTGTATAATTAATTGTGATTTATGCTTTGACTTTTTTGCGTACGGTCCATTCAAAATTGAATGTTGAAACCACTATGCCTTGTTCATTTACCCCTTCGGACTTCATCCAAAAGGTTTGACCTTCGCCGGTCGCAATCGTTTTATCTATCGCTTCTTTGATAAGATGGCCATCAGTACAAGTAAAGGTGATTCGCCCGGTAGCTTTCTTTGTAAAGGTAGCATTGTTATTCGCTACCAGCATGGATATTTTTTCACCACTATCTCGAATTTGGTCTATGACCATTGCCCCCGTACTCAACTCTGCAGCCATGCCTTGTACCGCCCAAAACATCGACCTAAAGGGGTTCTGATTGACCCATCGATGTTTAACCGTTGTTACCGCAGTAGTAGCATCCAGCTGTTTGAGTCGCACCCCGCACCACCATGCCGAGGGTAATTTAAAAAAAGTAAAACTGTTGAATTTGCTGGGTTTTGTAGGCATATTGTCATAAATCTGTCCCTAAAAGTATTGAAAATATTTGAAGTATAATTTGTTAATAAAATGTTAATATTTAGTACTTTGTTTTGCATAGTACCATCTTTTGGATATATATTTGTATCGTAAGCTAATAGGTGATGGCATATTGTCAATTAAATTTTAATCAAAACCAAGTTGGTCAGCACCGGTAGTAAAACATATTTGGATTACAAACATCATCAAATCATCAATCAAAAAATGGCAACTACATTAACCAAGCACGAACGAAACTTATCGGCCATCATCCATGCCTCAACGTTCTCCAAGTATTTCATTCCTTTTGGGAATTTTATCTTACCGTTGATTCTGTGGACCGCCAATAAAAAAGAATATGAATTCGTTGACTACAATGGAAAGCAAGCTTTGAACTTTCAAATCAGCATGCTTTTGTATTCCATCGGGATAAGTATTCTTTCTATTCCGTTCTTTCTAAGTTTTTGGCCGGATGTCTTTGACTGGGACGTGTTCGGATTTAATCGCCTGCACAATCTTAACAACTTTGACATTCACATCAGTAGTGACGACTTCAAACTAAGAAATCTAATATGGCCAGCTGGCATAGCCGGTTTGTTGCAGGCCAGCCTTGTTGTTGTAAATGTGGTATACACCATTCTGGCCACTATTCGCACAAATGAAGGGCAAGTGTTTAAATACCCCTTAACCATAAAATTCATCAAATGAGAAAATAAGAGTTTATTCATCAATCAGTCAATCAATCAAAAAAGGTCCAACCTTGGGCCAACAATCAAAAAACGAACAGTTAATTAAATGGAACCATGCTAGTTATGAATATTGAAAACACAAAAGCGCAAATGCGCAAGGGGGTTCTAGAGTATTGTATTCTTTCCATTCTTAGAGAAGATGACAAGTATGCTTCGGAGATTTTGGCCGCACTAAAAGATGCCAAAATGCTAGTAGTGGAGGGTACCATCTACCCACTACTCACCCGGTTGAAAAATGCTGGGCTTCTGAACTACCGCTGGGAGGAATCCACCTCTGGCCCACCCCGTAAATACTATGCACTTACAGAAACCGGTCATATGTTTTTGTCCGAGCTGAACGGCACTTGGGAAGAATTGAGAAATGCTGTTAATCTGGTAACCAACACAAAATAATTTAAAAATGAACAAAACTGTTAATATAAATCTTGCAAACTCGCTTTTCCATATAGACGATGATGCTTACAACAAGCTCAAACGCTATTTGGAGTCTGTAAAGCGATCCTTTTCGGGTACGGCTGGCAGTGACGAAATCATTGCTGACATAGAGGCTCGAATCGCCGAACTCTTTTTGGAGAAAATGGAAAACGAACGTCAGGTCATCACCCACAAAGAAGTGGATGAGGTCATCCAAGTTATGGGACAACCTGAAGACTACATGGTCGATGAAGATATTTTCGAAGACCAGCCTGCACCCAAAACGGCGGGCAATAAAAAAGTAAAGAAATTGTTCCGCGACATGGACCAAAAGTACATCGGCGGGGTATGTTCCGGACTGGAATACTACCTGGGCATTGATGCCCTTTGGATTCGTTTGATTTTTATCCTTTTGGCGGTTTTCACCGGTTTCGGACTTATCGCCTACATCCTATTATGGATTTTAGTGCCCGAAGCCAACACTACCTCGCAAAAACTCGACATGACGGGGGAGCCCATCAACATCAGCAATATAGAACGCAAAGTTAAAGAGGGGTTTGATGATGTTGCCGAAAAAGTAAAAAACGTCGACTACGAAAAAGTTGGCACAAAGGTCAAAAGCGGCTCCAAGACCTTTTTCGACACCTTAGGGGACATCATCATGTTCTTCTTTAAGGTCATTGGGAAATTCATAGGCATCTTGTTGATAATCATTGGAGCTTCTACGCTCATTGGTTTGTTCGTAGGATTCTTTACCGTAGGAATTTTAGATTTGGTAAACCTACCCGGTGTAGATTTCTATGAAATCATAAACAATACTGGTGCACCTGTGTGGTTGGTTTCCCTACTGGTCTTTTTAATGGTGGGAATACCCTTCTTTTTCGTCCTGTATCTGGGCTTGAAAATTGTAGTGAACAATCTAAAATCCATCGGCAACATCGCTAAGTTTAGCCTGTTGGGGCTTTGGTTGCTATCCATAGGAGGTTTGTTCGCCATGGGTATTCGCCAAGCAGCAGAATTTGCAAATGTCGGTAGCGTAAATATTAAAGAAACTATCATTCCTAAAAGCTCATCAGACACTTTGGTCGTGAAAATGAGAGATTCAGAGTTGTTATATGACTGGGGCGAGATGAGTTTTGGGGGAATGACCTTGGGGGTAAATGAAAGTGATGACCGGGTATTGATTTCGGATGAAGTATACTTCCGAATTCGCCAGGCGGATGACGAAACCATCAAATTGAACATTCGCAAGGATGCGCATGGTGCATCCACCAAAGCGGCACGCGACAGAGCCAAAAACATAGCATATGGGTTTGTTTTGGATTCAACTCAAATCATTTTGGATGACCATCTGACCACAGCAGTTGTCAATAAAGCAAGGGACCAAGAGGTAGTTACGACGATTTACGTGCCCACCGGACAGATTTTGAAGTTGGACCGGTCCACCACAGGCCATATTGGGCGAGGCATATCCAATGACAAGGATTTGTATCGAAGTAGCATGGTAGGACATACTTGGATGATGGGTGAAGATGGGGAACTCAAGTGCTTGGATTGTCCAGAGCAGGATGAAAACGATACCGATGAAGAAGATGGTGGCAAAATCATCATAAATGAAGATGGCGTGGATATTGATATACAAGACAATGATGAGGGATTTCAAATGAAAATCGATGAAGACGGAGTTCAAATTCAGGCAGGTAACAAAAATGACAATTGAGCCATCGTTTTTTACAACTCAGCAAAACAAACTATAAAAAAACACAAACAAAACAGAATTTTATTCAATCATTAAAAACAACAATCATGACTACACTAGCAAGAATAGCAATCGCACTACTCGTCGCCCTTTTCGCATCATCCTGTAATTTCGATGTGAACTTTGGAAGCGGTAAAAAAGGAAATGGAGATGTCGTTGAAGAAAAGCGTTCAGTTTCCGAAGAATTTGAAGTCGTCTCCGCATCTGAAGGTTTGGATGTTTTTGTAACCCAAGACAAAGACTTCAGCATTTCAGTGGAAGCAGATGAAAATATCATTGACCTAATTGCTACCGATATCAAAGACGGAAAGCTCAGAATCCATACGCTGGAGAACATTGGCCGGGCAACTAAGAACGTTTACGTTACACTTCCTCAAATTGAAGCCTTAAAAAGCTCAAGCGGTGCGGATTTGATTGTGCAGAATGTGGTATCATCAGAAAGAATTGAGCTCGATGCCAGCAGTGGTTCAGACCTACAGGTTGAGCTGGTAGCCTCACAGGTTACTGCCGATGCCAGTAGCGGAGCAGATATTCGGGTTTCCGGAGAAGCAAAGACCCTTATAGCCGATGCTAGTAGCGGGGCGGATATTCGAGCAAAAGCTTTAAAAGTAGAAGACTGTAATGCAGATGCGAGCAGCGGTGCAGACATCAATGTAAATGTTTCCAAAACCCTTGTGGCCAATGCCAGTAGTGGCGCAGATATCTCATACACGGGTGAAGCATCAGTACAAAAAAGAAAATCTTCTTCTGGAAGTGTCCATAAATATTAGACGGACAGAAAATAACCAATCAAAAAGCCCAGTTTGTTGTCAAGCTGGGCTTTTCTTTTCTTAAAACACCATTTTCCATACCCAAAACGAAAACCCTCTGCTGTTTTGCCAAGCCATTAAGGCCCCGAATTTGGCAAAAAATTCGTATCTTCTAAGAAGAAAATCACTTCATAAAAACACATTGACCAATGAAAAAAATAGTAGGTCTGGTATTAATTGTTATGTTGATTTCGGCATTTACAACTACTACCAGCCCACCCATCACAGCAGCAAAGACCATGGAGGGTACATGGGAACTGGAAAGTTTCTATAGTTATGACGATGAAGCGATAACCGACACGATTCAAAAAGATGAAGGGTATCGACAAGTGAAAATGTATTCCAAAGGAAAAATCATGTGGACCCGATACGTGCCCGATGACCCCCACGGTCGGTTTGGCTATGGTTCGTATCGAATTTCCAAGGATGAATTAGTTGAAACGATTGAGTACGGTGACGATGCCATGATGAAAGCTTTGGATACCATGCGCAACTTTACGTTTGAACTACAACTTGAAAAAGACCGATTCAGTCAAATAACGCTCGATGAAGAAGGAAATCGAACTTCATCCGAAAATTACGTTCGTATTGACTAGATTCAACTGAAATCCATAAAAAAAGCGCGGAGTTTCCGCGCTTTTTGTTTTTTGGAAAAAGAAGTTCTTAACTCGGTTGCATTTCCCTTTGCTCCACCGTGGCCAGATATCTTTCCGCGTCCAGAGCGGCCATACAACCCGTTCCGGCAGCTGTAACCGCTTGACGGTATTCTTTGTCTTGAACATCTCCGCTAGCGAAAACACCTGGTATATTGGTTTTTGTAGATTTTCCTTCGGTGATAATATAGCCCGTGTCATCCATCTCCAATTGCCCTTTGAAGATATCCGTATTGGGTTTATGCCCTATGGCAACAAACAATCCCGTGATTGCTATATCTTCTTTCTCTCCTGTTTTGTTGTTGACCATACGCAAACCTTCAACCACTTGTTCACCCAAAACCTCATCTACCTCGGTGTTGTACCGTATTTCAATATTCTCCAAGCTATTCACGCGATGTTGCATTGCTTTGGAAGCTCTCATATGATCTTTACGCACCAACATGGTAACCTTTTCGCAAATGTTGGCAAGATAAGATGCTTCTTCAGCGGCAGTATCCCCACCTCCTACGATAGCAACTTCTTGACCTTTATAAAAGAATCCATCGCATACAGCACATGCAGAAACACCACCTCCACGAAGTCTTTGCTCGCTTGGGATGTTCAAATATTTTGCTGAGGCACCCGTAGAAATAATCACGGTTTCGGCCTCTATTTTTGTGGATTCATCCACGGTAATCTGATGGATTCCACCAGGTTCGGTACTCAAATCCACAGCGGTAACCATACCTATGCGAACCTCAGTTCCAAAACGTTCTGCTTGTTGTTGTAATTGAACCATCATGGTGGGGCCATCGATTCCCTCAGGGTAACCGGGGAAATTATCCACCTCAGTGGTCGTGGTCAATTGGCCTCCAGGTTCCATCCCCGTGTACATTACGGGTTTCAAATCGGCACGTGCAGCATAAATTGCTGCTGTATATCCAGCTGGACCTGAGCCAATTATAAGCGTTTTAATTCTTTCAACTGTATCTGACATCGTATTTAACTACATTGAATTTTCTATTACAAAAGTAGCGTATTTGCCCAAAAACTTACAGTTCGTAGGCATGTAGTTATCAACGGTGTTTTCTAGATTGTGGAAATAAAAAAAAGAACCACAGGGGCCTGTGGTTCTTTTCAAGTAGATTAAGTCACGAATTCAAAATCAGTTCGTTTTAGAAGCACCGTTACAACCAAGGAGCTCAACCTCAAAACTCCTTGGAGCAACGGAAAACTTAGTTCACCTGTTAATACGGTAAAGAACACTACAAAGAGCACAAATGATTACCAGGCTTTTGAACTAAGTGTTTAATGAACTTCATTTATTGTTCCCATTCGAAAACGAATTTAGGCCTAGAGGGCATAACTTTATTCACAGAATTAACCAATGGGCGTTTTGTATTCACCAATACCGATTTTGGATCAACGAATACCTTAGAAAACAACTTTTAAACGAAAAACAATTGAAGAAATAATGGAGCCCTAATCTTTTATAATAGGTTCAAATCCTTTTTATCATACCGTACAAAACCATCCTTCATGGGAAGATTGCGTTTTAACAACCAATATTTACTGGCTTCTTTCAGGGTTAGTCCAGGATTATCTGCCAAAAAATCCCGTGTATACTGGGCGTACATATTGTTGTCGGCAATATCGCGTTTGAAATCGGGGTCCTTCTTTCGGTCTTCCAATGAATACCACTGCGCTACCGCATCGCCCAAGGTTTTGCCTGTCGACCCTTTAACCCAATCCATAAAATCGCTATGACATGAGAAAGCGTTTCCAATTTGAGATTTCATAAAGTTCCGGAAATTTGGTCCGAAAGAAACATTATCCGTGATTTTGGTATCCAAATTGAGCGAAGACCTTGCCCAATTAAACGTAGACGTCGAAGTTTTTTTCTTGGTACTAGGTTTTCGTTTGCCATTGTTGTCCAAAGCGTACATGATTCTATCCCGCAAATCAAACTTTCGACCCGTAAACGGTAACCCCAGTTGCCTACAAATATCTTCCAGTTCTTCCTTTGACCAGTACCATTGGTTGAATTGAGTTCCGGTCGTCAATGTTTTCCAGTCGGGTCGCGACATGCTAAACGTTATTTCTGATATGGGATGGTTTCATTCAAATATATTTATTATCCTGCCTTCAAAAGGCAAGCTATTTTGAAAAACACTATGCTAATCCAGTTGCTGATGCTCCAAAACGGTTTTTAAGTAACAAACTGGTATTTTTCATCTCTTTTACCATATCCAACCTGAAATACGATATGTTAGAAATTTCATATAAAATCGACCATATGGATTCCATTGCGACCCATATCGCTGCATTTATGGAAATCCAGGTGAAGGGTAATCGGTTTAACATTGCCAATGAGGTTATGCAAGGCTCGGTAGAATTTCATCGTCTTGCCCAAGGACTTTCCATTCAAATCAGCAAATTTGAGCCAGATAAACCGTTTCAAATCAAACGGCTGGGCAGTGATTTAGAAGACTTGTTCATCCTTGATTTTCATCTAACCGGGGTCGCCAAGCTTAATGTGACAGATCAACGTATCGTATCAAACAATTACAACGGGCTGGTGCATGGCGCCTATTTCGCTTCAGCTGGGGTGGAATCACATGCTATTTTCCCACCGGGATTTTACAATGAGGAGTTCCATATCGTTATGGATAAAAGTTGGTTAAAAGATTTTTTTCAAAGCGAGGTTCAAAACGTATTTGAAAAACTGGAGCTTGCCACTCCATTCTTCATGTTCGAACGCCTCAGAAGCAAATTATCTGCTTTGCTTCTACAAATTTTCAAGTCCAATGCCAATCAAGAGTTTCGAAAGTCTTTCTTGCATGGCAAAACCTTGGAACTCCTTTCGCTCTTTTTTGCCCAACTTAAGAATCGGGGTGAGAATTTGGAATTTGGCGTGTCCAATTATAATGATGTTTCCCGCTTATTCGATTTAATGACTTTCGTTGACGAGCATCTCGGTGAAGTTTTAAACCTGAACCTGTTAACCAAAAAAGTGGGCTTTAGCGAAAGTAAATTGCAAAAACTCTCCCGCGCTGTTCTGGGAAAGAGCATTTTTCAAGAAATTACCGAAAGGCGAATGCTCAAGGCCTTGGAAGTGCTCGGCGAACGCAGGCATTCCATATCTGAAATTGGACATATGGTGGGGTATAATAATATGAGCCATTTCTCAAGAGCCTTTAAAAAAGTAAATGGATTTTTGCCTTCTGATTATCTCAAAACACTGCCTTAAAAGCTATCCAAACCCATGAAAGTGAAAAAAGTAAACCTCTTCGTACCTCTCCTAGGTCTTTTCGTGATATTCAATGGCTCTTTACTAGCGCAGGATGCATCCTCCACGTTGGAAAATGATACAGATTTTTCCAAAACCATTCAATCGTTACAAGACTATTTCAGTATTCCCGGGCTTGCGGTTTTGGTGAAACGAAATGATACTGTCATTTATGAAGAATATCTAGGGTTCAGTGATTGCGAAGCCCAAATTCCGGTAGGACCCAACACCACTTTTCCAATCGCCTCGTTGACGAAAATCTTTACGGGAATCACCACAATGCACTTGGTGGAAACAAATAGGTTGGACCTTCGGACCTCCATGAATGACTTCTATGAAAACAGACCCTTCGAAAATTCCGTGAACGTTGCACAGGTATTGTCCCACACTTCGCAAGGTATTCCTCCGGGTGTAGCATTTTACTATAGTTCTCGGTTTGGTGCCTTGAAAAAAGTGCTTGAAGAATCAAGTAATGCTTCTCTGGAACAACTGATGGATAGCCTCATTCTAAGTCCTCTCAACTTGCGTCATACCTACCCTTTAAAAGACTCGCTTTATTTATCAAATCGAAAAGAAATCATGGCGAAACCTTACTTCTTGGAAGATGGAACTCAACCTGGATTCATCGATTATGGCTTTTCCACTGCTGCTGGAATGGTTTCCACAGTCCGGGACCTTTCCAAACTGGATTCAGCTCTTGACCAGAACCTTTTGATTTCGAAGGATTCTAAAAAACAATTGACAGAACCTTTTCAACCCGGTCTCCCATATGGATTAGGAATCTTCAGCGAAACATTTGCCGGAAAAAAACTCATTTGGGGGTATGGGCAATACGATTGTTACTCGAGTCTTTGGCTCAAGGTACCAGAAGAGCAGCTAACATTCCTGCTCATGGGTAACAACAATTTGTTGAGCGACCCCGCTCGGCTCATCTATGGACATGTACCCTCGTCTTTATTTGCCTTGGCATTTCTTCAACATTTTGTTTTTGATGAAGAAACTGACTTGGCCCTATCAACAAAAAAAACATTGCGGCGCGAACAACTTCGGTCCGAGGCATTAGCAGCATCATTCATGGCAAGATATCGCATAGAAGAGTTTGATAAAAGCAAGCAACGTTTGGAAAGCCTTTTTGCCGAATTTCCAGACTACAACCAATATGGAGACCTTTCTTTACTACACAACCTCCTTTTTCTAAAAACCGTAGCATCTTACCGGGATTTGGGTCCCTTTACTGATTTTGATGACCAGATTCTTGAGATTGGGAGTGTACTACTTGAAAAAGACCCCTATAACCCTTATGCGCTCTATTATTTGGGAAATTTCCAAGACATGTCTGGTCAAAGCGAAAAAGCCGCTGAATACTATATACGTATTACGGAAGCTGAAAATTTCTCAACGAACTGGTATACACGAGAAGCCCAAAGTTGGTTAGATGCCCATACCAAAAAACAATAATAGCTATGAAGAATATCATTAAAGCCTTTATATCCGTACTATCCCTTTATATCGGTCTATCCTCTTGTGAAAAGCCAAAGGAAACACCGGAAACGATTAATGGTGTATGGAAATCCCTAGGCTCGGGATGGGTACTACAAATTCAAGATAGCACGGAATACACTTTATTTGACGTGACCAAAATCTCTTGTTTGGAAAATCGGACGGCCGAACTTTCTGAAATGATACCAGATTTACAACTCCAAAATGACACGCTTTCCTTAATCAAAGGGGTGATGACCTACCGCTTTGTTCGGGATGAAAAAGCTCTGGAAAACTGTTCGACCGAGTATAGCACCGAGCAAAGGAAAAATACCCTGTTCAATTTCGAGATATTTGCAGAAACCGTAAGTGAACATTACGCCTTTTTCGAATTGAACCAAATCCAATGGGACTCTTTGTACACGGCTCATAAGAACAAAGTAGTTAAGGATTCATCTGAAGTCAACCTTTATCAGGTTATTGATGAGACGCTTGCCCTTTTGAATGACAATCACGCGTACCTCGAAGCCACAGATGACCTGTATGAAGCAATGGAAGCCCAAGAAACCGAAGAAGTTTTAGAAGAAAGCTCCGAAGAGAGGTTGCCCAAATATGGGGATTTACAGATAGCCGGCATGGTAGCCAAAAATCATTTGGAAGAGGAACTCACAGAGGGTAGCAAACTGATACGATGGGGAAAAATGAAGGAAAATCTGGGTTATGTACAAATCATGACCATGTGGTTGCATGCGGATTTAGATATTCCCCAAACCCTAATCGACCAAAACGGCTATGTGGATGCTTATGTGGAAACTTTCCACAATATGTATGAAGGTGACTATATCAAACGAGAAGCCAAAGCCGTCACAAACATCATGGAAAAAGTGATGAACGATTTGCGCAATGTGGATGCAATTGTATTGGACGTACGCTTTAATGGTGGAGGGCAAGACGCAGTAAGCTATGCCATCCTAAAACATTTTGTTGGCGAAAAAGCGCATGTTGCCAATCAAAAGCTTCGCTACGGAAAACAATTTTCCTCTCCCCTGAAATTGTTCTTGGAAGGAGGAACCAAACCTTTCTTAAAGCCGGTTTACGTTTTGACCTCCCAACAAACCGGAAGTGCTGCAGAAGCCTTTTCCATGGCCACTTTGTCACTCCAGCATTTTAAAAGAATTGGCGCGGCTACCTCTGGCGCCATGTCCACGGCACTTGAAAAAACATTACCCAACGGATGGTCTTTTGCCATCTCCAATGAAATCAATCTAGACCTAGAGGGAAATGTTTATGAGAATATTGGTATTCCCGTGGATTATGATTTACAGTATCCAAAGGAACGACAGGATTTTTTCCGCCAAGTGGCTCAGAATTTGGAAGCGGATAAAGAAACTATTTTAAGCGCTATTGAAGCGCTAAAACAACCCTAAAACCGATGGTTTCAGGTACACCCATTTGGTTTGAAGGCTTGCAGTTAATTGTCTGGCAGGCATTTTAGAAAGAATTCTTACTTTTAAGAAGCTACAGCAACAATCAACCATGAAACCAATCCTTCGTTTCGCCTTTTTCGCATTGGCGATGCAAATGCAGCTTGGTGCGCAAACTTCTGAACTCAAGGCGTTAGAAGAACGCTTTAAGGACCCAACTGCTTCTGATTCCGCTCGCTTTTGGGCGGGTACCGACTATCTGAAACTACAAGTTCGTTCTGATTTGTTGGGTGCTCGCGCAACAGGGGAAGACTTGCTTTCCATGGCCCATGAAGCCGATAACAACGAATGGAAATCCGTAGCGAATCGGTATTTGGGAAATACCTATGCCATGCAAGGTCTACTTCCTGAGGCAAAAGAATACTTTGTCAAAAGTTATGGATTCCTGAAGACCTTGGATGACCCATCGGGCTTGGCTCTAACTGCGAACAATATTGGTACGGTCTACTACGAAATGGGTCTGTACCCCCAAGCACAAGATTACCTTTTGGAATCCCTGCGCATCGCTGAAAAAATAGAAGATGGCAACAGTGCTGCTTTAGCTACCAACAACTTGGGCAATGTGCACAATGACTGGCGCAACAATGAAAAAGCCCTGGAATACTACCTCAAAAGTCTCAAAATCAAAAAACGTTTGGGCGATGAATATAGAATTGCCGCAGCATACAATAATATTGGCTTGGTACACATGAATCAAAAACAATATGACTCGGCCATCTACTATTTGGAAGAAAGTGCACAAATTGCCAAGAAACTAGGCGATTTACAGTCAATGACCCGCGCCTTGATTAATCTGGGTTCGATTTATGCCCAAAAACAGGATTATGCCAAAGCGCTATCCTATCAAGATACCAGTGTCCAAATCAAAAAAGACATCAATGACGAAGGAGGCTTAGCCCAAGCCTATTTGAACCGGGGTCATACCTACTTGGCTATGAACCGCTTTGAAAATGCCAGAAATGATTGCATGAGTAGTCTAAAGATTACCGAGGCCATTTCAGCTTTAAATGTTCAAAAGGAAGCTTGCCAGTGCATCGGTCGAGCTTTGGAAGGCTTGGCAGACTATAAGGGCGCCGTAAACTACTTTAAGCGCTACGAAACCATAAAGGATTCCCTATTCAACAAAGAGAAAACCCAAGAACAGACGCGCAAAGAACTGAATTACACCTTTGCAAAAAAGCAGTTGGCAGATAGCATTGCCTTCCATAAGGTACAATCCGAGCAGCAAGTAGCATACGAAAAGGACCTTAACCGAGAACAAAAGAAATTCTATTTGACCCTATTGATAGCACTAGGGATTTTAGGGTTTATGGGGTTCCTCTATTGGAGATATCGCCAAAATTTAAAGGTGAAAGATTTGGAAAATGACCTGCTTACAACCGAATTGGATTACAAAGAAAAGGACTTGACCAATTTGGCGGTCAACATTTCCAATAACCAAGAATGGGCTGAGTCCTTAGCGGAAAAATTAGACGACTACAAAAAGGCAGAAGGAAAAAGCAAAACATCTGCCTTAAAAGATTTGGAAACCGAAATCAAAAATAAAATCTGGGTTCACAAAGGCAGTGATGAGTTCTATAATAAAATTGATTCCATCAGCACAGCCTTCTACGACAAGCTAACCTCTCAGTTTGAGAGTTTGACTAAAAATGACATCCGCCTCTGCTCACTTATCAAACTGGATTTGAATACCAAACAAATCGCTACCCTTCAAAATATCAATCCAGCATCTGTAAAAATGAGCCGTAATCGTTTACGGAAAAAGCTAAACCTTTCGCCAGATGATGATTTGAGCGTCTTTTTGCGAACCTTCTAATTATTAATTCAATTATCTGAAAATCAATACTTTAACTTCTAATTATTGATTTTCGTAACCCATTTGTAACCCTCCCTTTTCCACGTGGTAACCCATTTGTAACCTTTCCTTTTTAGGTATGGGCTATCACTCATGACTAGGTTTGCCTCAAATTCTAAAATCAAAAACGTCATGAAAAAAATCTCAATGTTTCTCTACTCGATTTTCGCGTATCTAACTGCTTTCGCCGCTATTCTTTTTTGGATAGCTTCGGTAAGCGGATTGATTCCCGAAATCTCCATCGACCGCGAACCTACTCTTCCGCCGCTAATGGCCATTCTAAACAATCTTTTACTCATTACCCTTTTTGGCGTACAGCACAGTATTATGGCCCGAAAATGGTTCAAGGACTTTTTCGCCCACTATTTTCCAAAACCCATTGAACGAAGCACCTTTGTTCTGGCTTCGGGTTTGTTGTTATTCAATTTGGTGCTGCAATGGCAGCCTCTGGGTGGGGTGATTTGGGAGATTTCTGCGACCAGTCCTTGGTATTATGTGCTTTATGTTCTTTTCTTTTTAGGCTGGGCCATATTGTTTATTAGCTCCTTCCTTATCAACCACTTTGATTTGTTTGGACTACGCCAGACCTTTTTGGAACTTCAAAACAAGCCCTATACCGAACTTGAATTTCGCATCACCGCGTTTTACAAATTTGTACGCCACCCATTGTACTTTGGAATGCTTTTGGGGATGTGGGCTACGCCCAACATGACTTTGACCCATTTGGCTTTTGCCATAGCGATTAGCGTCTATGTCATAATTGGAACCTATTTTGAAGAACGGGACTTAGTTCGCGCTTTTGGTCAAAAATACCGAAGCTATCAAGCGCGCATTCCAATGCTGCTTCCCATTCCAAAATGGAAAAAAACCAAGCGTGATCTTCCCAAACAGCAAAAAATGTATTCCTAATGAGAACCATACCAAAATATAAACAACCGCTCTTTTTTGGGTTTTATTCCAATGCGGGGACGACGGCAATAAAGTCCCAGCAAGCAAGGGCGCAAACCACCCCGAAAAGGCACGCTTTGGCAGCAACTCAACCATAAGTTTTGAATTATATAGCATTTTTTGAAACTTATGAGCAATAAATGCATCTTTGTACTGAATATGAAAACGATAAAAGTGGATTACAAACCAAAAGGACTGTTTAACAAGCAGGACTTTCGCGGAGAAATGAAATCTTCCTCGCGGTGGGACGTCATGTATTCGGTATGCAGGAATATGCCTTGAAAAAGCAAATTTGAAATCCAAATACAAGCGTCCAATTAAATTGGGCGCTTTTTTTATGCAATTTTTTTGAAACGTTTATGGAAAACGAAAAGACATAACAGAATAGATTGAAACAAGAAGCAATTGAACCACAGGGGATTGTAAAATGTTTGGAATCTGCGATATCGCGGACAGGAACCCTATTCTCTAAATCTATTTCAACTAATTGATTATCAATAAATTAAATTTCGTTTTCTCTTGTAAAAATCAAATATTCATCTCACCTTTGTCCCGTCTAAAACAGACAACAAAACAAAATAATAACTAGTACTACGGAGCTATGCTTTTACATCAGAATTGTTTTAAAAGCCAGTTGATTGGAATCCAATCAAAACGAAGGCTTCGGTTCTTTCCATAGACGCCAAAAATGCGACTAGAGAATCCGAAGCGTTCCACCGAATGTTTCGGATTTTTTTATATCCCTAAAACAGAGATATAGTCCGAGACTTTAGCAAAATCTGCCGTTTTCAACTCCATTTTTTGGTTCCGAAAACAGCATAAAGTAAAAATGTCATGGAAAACACAAATTTCAATAGGTATTTGTTCAAAGCATTGGAGGCGTATCCCTATAACCTTGAAGAAGCCATAGAAGCATTGTCCTATGCGCTTTCATACGACGCCAAAAATGTACAAGCCCTTTGTTTGATGGGCAAAATATACACGGAACAGTTGGGGGAATACGAAGCCGCCAAGGAGTGCTATGCCGAAGCCATGGCAAGCAACATGGATATGCCGACCATTTACCCAGACTATATCAGAACCTTGCTTTGGAACGAAGATTATAAGGAAGCTAAAAAACTGATTGATTTTGCCCTAACCGTCAAGGCGACGGACAAGGGGACCTTGCATATCCTTCGTGGACAATTGTTCGAAGGAATGCGAATGTACAAAAAGGCCATTAAGGCTTTTGAAACATCAAAAAAGTTTGGATACAATAACGATTTCATTCGCTTTGCAGAAAATGAAATCAACCGTATCAAAAAAAAGCTTCCCAAAAAGAAGCGGAAAAAAGCGTAAAACCACCCCGTTTTGGGGTGGTTTTCAAACAATTTACTATGGAAACAAGAACAACACAACACAGAATACAATTGGATTCCCATTTGGGAGGAACAAGAAGGTTCTGGAAGTTATTGGAAGAGCACTGCGTTATAGACTGCTGCGGCTTAGATGCCCTTGACTTATCGGTTGAAAGAATTCTCTCGGCAGGCGAAAAGGTAAACTCCAAGGCCCTAGTAATGCAATTGGAGACTGTAATAGCGTTTATTGAAAGTCACCCGACCTGTTTATTTCAGAGCAGGGATGTGCTTTGCTGCGGTGGCCCAAAAGAAAAGTTCATGTCCCTATTTCAAAGGGTGCAACACATCTTGTTGGGAATCTCCGCTTGAAACGTTTTCTCCTGCCGCATTCTCTAATTTTTAATCAATTCGTAATACTTTCTTTAGCTTTTACGAACAAGAATGGCAAACTGTGCTCTATTTTTACGGTCGGTTACAAATCTTCTAAACCCACCTCATATGAAGCATAAATTTCTTTTAACGATTGCATTGTTTGCCAACACCTTGCTTCTCTTGGCGCAAGATATGGTTCAGTCGGGGCCCATGGTAGGGTATTCCACGATGCGCGAAGTGTTGCTTTGGGTACAAACTACGGAATCTGCCGAGGTTTACTTTGAATATTTTGACCAAGAAAATCCAGATGAACGCTTTAAAACCGATAGTACGGTAACCGAAGTTCAAGACGGGTTTGTCGCCCGATTGGTCGCCAATGAAATCCTACCGGGAAAAACCTATGGATATGTTGTTTATGTAAACGGAGAAATGATTCAAAGAGACTATCCTATGCAATTTCAATCCCAAACACTCTGGCAGTGGCGAACCGACCCTCCAGAGGTGAATTTCGCCATTGGAAGCTGTAATTACGTAAATGAAACCCGTTTTGACCGACCTGGAAAGCCTTATGGTAGCGAGCATGAAATTTTTGAATCCATCCATGGGAAGGAGCCTGATTTTATGCTTTGGTTGGGAGACAATACTTATTTGAGGGAAGTAGATTGGAACTCCAGAACAGGTTTTTTGCATCGCTATACCCACACCCGTTCCCTTCCCGAGCTTCAACCCTTGCTCGCCAGTACACATCATTATGCCATCTGGGATGACCATGATTATGGCCCCAACAATGCGGATAGTAGTTTTTGGCTAAAAGAAACTGCTTCGGAGATATTCAAGCTTTTTTGGGCCAATCCAAATTTTGATGTGATTGACAAAGGGGGAATCACAGGGTTTTTCCAATGGGCCGACTTGGATTTTTTCCTTTTGGACAATCGCTATTATCGAACTTCCAATGACAATTTCACCACCGAGCGACAACTTTTGGGAAAAGCGCAAATCGATTGGCTCATCAATGCTTTGTCATCCAGCAGTGCTCCATTTAAATTTGTCGCAATTGGCGGGCAAGTGCTCAGTACGGAAGCAGATTATGAAAACTACGCCACCTTTCCCGAAGAACGTAAATATCTACTCGATAAAATTCGAGAATCAAAAGTAGAGGGTGTGATTTTCTTGGATGGTGACCGTCACCATACCGTGCTGAGTCGCATGCAAGAAAGTGAAGACGTGTACCCCATTTATGATTTAACATGTTCCTCCTTGACGGCCGGCGCAAACAACAACAAAGAGTTGCTAAATACCAGCAAGTTGGAAGAAACGCTTGTGGGGCAGCATAATTTTGGAGTACTTAATGTAAGTGGTCCTAGGACTAGCCGTGTCTTGAAGATTACCATATTTGATAAGGATGGAGCAGAACTCTGGAGTAAGGACATCAAAGCACAGGACTTGAAGTATCCGAAGTAAGAAAACCAAACTTTATCAGGATAACTCCTGAATCAACTTGTCCATCATTTGCATCCCTTTTTCCAATTGTTCTTTGGAAATGAATTCATCGGCCCGATGCGCCTGTTCAATTGACCCAGGCCCACAGATAGCGGAATGAAAACCTTCATTGGCAAATTGCCCTGCTTCCGCTGCGTACGAAACCGTATTGAGCTCGGAGTTACCTGTTAGCGTTTTGATTAAGTCCACCACGTCATCATCTACCTTGGTATCCAAATGTGGTACGGGTGGATGGGATTCAGCCGTGTTTATCGAAAAATCAGGAAACACCTCCCTTAATTGTTTTTCGCGTTGCCTGCAGAATGTTTTGAATTCCGAAACAATACCTGAAATATCGTCCATGGGAATGGTGCGTAAATCCCAGAAAAAACTGGCTTTGTCAGCAATTACGTTTGGCGCGATACCGCCTTTGACCAAACCAATATGTATGGTAGAATGCGGTGGATGGAAACGATGGTCCAATCGCTCTTCCGCTATTAAGGCATCCATCTTATTTTCAAGCCAGAGAATCAATCGCATTGTTTCGTGAATGGCACTCACCTCCTGTTTGATTCGGCTACTATGTCCTGCCGAACCGTTGACATGGGTTTTCAAGATGTAAATGCCTTTTTGTCCCACAATCGGTTCCATCAAAGAGGGCTCACCGATGATAGCATACTTCGGGGTTTCATCGTAATGGGTATTGATAGCTCTAGCCAGCTCAGGCGCAGCCAAACAACCTACTTCCTCATCATAGGAAAACGCAAAATAAATAGGGGTTTTGAGTTCGGCCTTTACCATTTCGGGCAAAGCTGCCAAACAACAAGCGATAAAACCTTTCATATCGCAAGAACCCCGACCGTACAGTTTTCCATCGCCTTTATCTGTAAGAAGAAAAGGGTCTGTAGTCCATGCCTGCCCTTCCACGGGAACTACATCGGTATGCCCGGATAGGATAACTCCTCCATCCACAGCTGGACCAATTCTACAATGCAATGAAGCCTTGTTCCCTTCTTCATTGGGGACCAGATGTACTTCAATATCATAAGAAGTAACGTAGTCTTCAATCCATCGGATGATACTCAAATTGCTTTCTCCTCCCAATACCGGAAAAGAAACAAGTTTTGCGAGAATCTGCTCAACCGTCATGTTACTTGTAATTTATCGCGATGGCTAAAAGTAAGGCCAAAAAACCAATCCCCAATAGGATAAGCAAAACTGGAAAAATAAAGCGAATCCACCGGTCAATCGGCACGCGGCACATACTCAACATGGCGATGAGTCCGCCCAAGGTTGGATTCACAAGGTTTGAAACCCCATCCCCTATTTGAAATGCTAAAATGGTAACCTGTCGGGTCAGCCCCAATGATTCTCCCAACGGCAGCATAACCGGTAAAGTTGCCAGCGCCTGACCACTACCTGATGGGATAAAGAAGTTGATTACCGTTTGCGCGACCGACATACTGATGGCAGAAGCATAAAGGGGTAACCCTTGCAACAGATTGGAAAGTTGATATGAAATCGTGTCACCAATATTCCCCATTTCCATCAACACCTTGATGGAGGTTGCAAAACCCACCATAAAAGCTCCTGGAGCAGCTAAAGCAACACCTTTAAGAACTGTTTCGCTAATCGTAGTGGCGCTCATCCTTGAAACCAAACCACAACACAAAGCGACAATCAGGAATACCGCTGAGAGCTCATTGATATACCATTCCAGATTGAAAACCCCATAAATCACGGCCAAAAGACCCAAAACAAAAATGGAAATCACCATCCAATGCATCCGATTCAATCGATACGCATCAATTGGTTTTGATAACTCCAAATTATTGATGTTAAGTCCTTTTCCAAGACTCTTATCTGGATTTGAGGTGATACGCTTAAAATATCGAACGTTATAGTACGCCATGAGTGACAGGGCGGTAAAACACAATACACTTCGCAATAGTGCTCCCGAAAACATGGGTAGCTCGGCAATTTTGTGACCTGTTCCCACCGTATAGGGATTAATGGGCGATAATCCGAAACCGATGGTCATGGCACCCACCGAAATTCCCGCGGCCAAAATCAAATCTCCGCCCAAAGCGAGGCTCAAAACCGCTGCTATCGGCACCATGGCTATGTTGTTTTCGTACCCCACCGCTACGCCGAGCAAACCATAGACAAAAGTCATGATGACGATGACCAGATGTTTGTTTTTCAGACCAAGTTTCCGAACCAAGGCCCCTACAGCATGCTCAATAGCTTTGGATTTTTCCATAAATCCGAACATGATGCCCCCGGCCAAAACGATAAAAATAATTTCGGCAGCCGCTTTAAACCCTAAAGGGATGGCCTTGAACATGTCCAAAAAGCCAATGGGAGAGGCTTCAATAGTATGATAGGAATTGGGAACTACAGCATTTCGGCCATTCACTAAAAGCCGTTCGTAAGTACCCGCAGGAATGATATAGGTTAGCACTGAAACCAAAACGATAATACCAAACAACATGGTAATCGCATGCGGAACACGTGAGAAAATAGATTTTGCCCTCGGTTGGGGTGAACTCATTTACGAAAGATGCGCCTTTTTTCGAAATGAAACAACAAAAGCTAGGCAACTTTTGGTCAAGGCCAGAAAATCAAGATTATCCTGAAGTTTTCTGGCCTATAACCATCTACTTAATTCTTTATCAAACCTTGTCCTTCTATCCAGGGAGCACCAGCCTGCTTAAGCCGATTTTCTATGTTGGGCAGTGTGGTTTCAACAACCGTATTCAAACTGGATTTCACTTGTTGTAATTGTTTTTTGGCTCTGCTTAAGGCTGCTTTGTGCGTCCCTGTTGGGCCATATGTATTGAAGAAGGAACCCCAAACGGCACGATTGCCATCATTTGGTGTGGGATTTGAACGTTCTCCGATTTCACCTTTTACAGAATCACCCCTAAGTTCTTTTTTGAGGCCCAACAAGGTTAGCCTGGCCGCATTGATGCTTTCTACCAAACCATCATTTTCTTGATTCGTTTTATTGGCAGCCCGTTTCATGGCGGCAATTTTTTGCAACTGGTTATCCAGAGTGAGATTGGTCGCTCTCAAGTCTTGTTGAAATGCAAACACCACTTCCCTAAATTGGTTCATCTCTTCGTAGGACTTTCTTGGTAAGGCTCCATCATACATTGGAACCACTTCGAAATTTTCTGGTCCTTGTAATACTGTGGTCTTGCCATCCAAACGTTTCACCAAGGTTACCGAATAGGTGCCTGGTGTGGCCATTATGGTACCGCTGCCAAAACCATTGCTTTTGGCTTCTTCAAGCTTTTCACCTCTTTTGTCGGGATAGTTCAGCTTCCAGTTCGCGCGGTTGAATCCTTTTTTATTGGTTCCTTTTACGGTATTGACAAGCTTACCCGAAGCGTCTTTTATGAGCAGTAAAACTTCTGGTGCTTCTTGGTTCTTTTCTTTTTCCAAAGCATCCCAACCTGGAAAATCGGTATTCTTTTTTTCTTTCTCTTTACGGGTATCCTTAAGGGATTTCACCTTATCAGCCATGAAATAGGTGAAGCGTGCCCCAAACGGTGGATTTGGTGCAATGTATTCCGCATCGCCTTGGCTACCCACACGACTAGAAGGTTTGTACCAGTGCGCGTCTTTTATGGGAAATAAGGTGGCTTCCTGAGATAGCATGTCAGTTGTGAAGTTCCGTATGGGTGTAATATCATCCAAAATAAAGAAACCTCTACCGAAAGATGCGGCTACCAAATCGTTTTCGCGTCTTTGAATGGTTATATCCCTGAATGAAATAGTGGGTACACCTCCTTTTAGTTTCACCCAATTCGTACCCCCATTATAGGTGAAATAAATACCGTATTCCGTAGCGGCGAACATCAAATCTTTCTTCACATGGTCTTGTACCAATCGCCAAATCAAAAGGCGACTAGGCATATCTCCACTAATGATTCGCCAACTTTTTCCCTTGTCCGAGCTTTTCAACACATAGGGTTTGTAATCGCCATATTTGTGATTATCCACAGCAGCATACACCACATTTGCATCAAAAAGGTCAGCGCGTACGTCGTTGACAAAAGGAACATTTCCTAGGCCTTTGATATTGCTCAAGGTGAATTTTCGCCACGTTTGGCCACCGTCTTCCGTAGTTTGAATAATGCCATCATCGGTTCCAGCATAAATCAATCCCTCTTGTTTCGGTGACTCCGCCAAGGAAGTAATCGTATTGTAATTCGACATGGCCCCGACATCCCAAGCGTTGTCCCAACTTTGCTGTTTACCGTAATAAGGTAAGGTAATACGGTCTTGGTTCAGTGTTAGGTCCTCTGAAATCGCGGTCCAATCGTCACCGCGGTTGTCTGAGCGCCAAACCCGCTGGGAGGCAAAGTACAGTCGTTTTGGGTCATGCGGGCTCACCAGAATGGGAGCATCCCAATTAAAGCGTTCATACGGGTCACCTTCCAGGGCTTGAGGCTGGATAAGCACGGTCTCCTTGGTGGTTTGGTCAACGCGCCAAAGCACACCTTGTTGAAATTCACCATAGGTGATTTTTGGATTTCCAGGCTCCGTTGCGGATTGGTGGCCGTCAGCCCCCAAGGTTTTCCACCAATCGGAATTGGCAATGCCATCTGAACTTGTGGTTTGCGATGGACCACCATGCGAACCGTTGTCTTGCGTTCCGCCATAAATTTTATAGAAGGGCTCAGAATCATCGACGGCTACTTTAAAGTATTGTGTAACAGGAAGGTTACGGACGTACTTCCAACTTTTGGTCAAATCAAAGCTCTCGTACAAACCACCATCCGTGCCAAATAAAACATAATTCGGGTCTGATGCTTTGAATGCCATTGCATGACTGTCGACATGTTTGTTCTTTTCGTTCATGGTATAAAAGGTCTTACCATGATCATCCGAAACCTTAACGTAATTGTTCATCAGAAAGAGCTTTCCCTCGTGATGCGGGGATGCGTACAATTCCTGATAATAATGAGGTCCTGTACCGCCAGAAACAGCATCGGATTGTTTGGTCCAAGAAGCTCCTCGGTTTTTTGACATGAAAACTCCTCCTTTCTTTCGGTCCAATTCAATCGCGGCGTAAATCACGTCTGGATTAAAAGGTGAAAGTGCCAAACCAATTTTTCCCAAGTTGGATTTTGGAATACCTTTGGACAACTTCGTCCACGTTTCTCCTCCATCGGTGCTTTTATGTATGCCGGAACCAGGTCCGCCTCCCAAATACCCCGCTACCGTTCGGTGGCGTTGCCAGGTGGCTACGTAAAGTACATCCGGGTCCCTAGGGTCAATGACCAAATCTGTTGCGCCAACCCATTGATTATCTCCTATGGTTTGCTTCCAAGATTTACCTCCATCAATGGATTTGTATACCCCACGCTCACCACCAGACGTCCATAAAGGGCCTTGTGAAACCACCCAAATGACATCTGAATTTTCAGGATGTACCACAATTTTGGAGATGTGTTCGGACTTTTTCAAGCCCATATTTTTCCAAGTTTCGCCGTCGTCATGACTAACGTAAACCCCATCCCCTACCGAAACGTGCCTACCTCCTACATTTTCACCCGTTCCCACCCAAATGGTATGGGGATTGTTCGGGTCAATGCTGATTGCACCAATGGAAAAAGAGGCTTGGTCATCAAAAAGTGGTTTCCAAGTAGTTCCGGAATTCATGGTTTTCCATACCCCTCCAGAACCCACAGCGATATACCATACATTTTCGTTATTGGGATGCATCGCGATATCTGCAATTCGACCAGAAGTAAAAGCAGGTCCAATGTTCCTGAGTTTTAAACCTTTGAAGATGGTGTCATTAATTGATTGTGCTTGTAGGGAGCCACATACTGCCAAAAGCAGAAGTAGCATCAGGCTTTGCCTTAGGATTGGTTTCATTTTCTATAATTGATTTGTTCGTTTCGAAAAAAGGGCTCCCCTGTCTTCCTGTTGGGGAGGACCATAAATGTACGATTCTAGGGACAACTTTGGTAGCTAGAGACTCTTGACGTCTATTACTTCAAAATTCTTGGCATCAAAGTAATCGTCCAAACCATAATCCGTGTTAATGATAATACCTCCCAAGAGGGTGACCTTATCTACGTGGAATTCGTCTTTGCAAGACTTAATATGTTCATGGATTTTTTTATCAATTACTTTATATGTTGCTTCCGTAATGGCCTGTTCCTTGTGATTGCTATCCAAGATTTCTTCCCGATACGGAAGCAAGCTTTCTTCAAGTTTCATTTGCTGATAGTCATCATCATTTAGCACTGGAGCATACGAAGTATCCTGGAAACGACTCAACGCCAACATTAAAGCGCCACATGAGTTACCCATATCTTCCTGTCTGGGGCGATACATTTTTCCCAAATCGCCATCCAGCGTAAGCCCAATATGGGGTCCGTAAAAGATAAAGGCACTTCCCTCATCTGGAATGTGGTGGGCAAAAGCGGTCATCCCGGTTTGTCCAGCGAACGGCAAGCCGCCCAAACCGCCCATGATAAAAGGGCCAAAAAGGACATTGAAAAAAGTCGTTGAGGGGACATTGATGTCATCGGAACAAACCGAGGTGGCCATCAATACTTTGGAAATATCAATTTTATGCTCGATTTGCATTTTTCCAAGGTAGTGAATTGAGGTATCTTTTGCATCTTTAGCGTTCGGGAAGTAGGTCTTAACCACTTCATCAAATTTTCTCTGTAGCATCTTAAACTAGTTTTTGTGTTTATTTAATGTTTTACGTTTTTTACGGATTACCATCCGTAATATCCTTTGGGAACAATTCCCATCAACCGCAAGTATACGATACATTGTCCACGATGGTGGATGATATGGTTTTCCATGGCATAAAACAAGCGCCAAACCGGAATGGTTTCTCCCACAAAATCACAATCTGACATTAACTTTTCATCCGACAGGGTTTGAATCGATTTACGGACAAAGGCATATAGGTTTTTGAGTTCTTTGATAACATCTGCCTTAGGCATTTGTACCGGAAGCTTAATCCCTTCATAGGGATTGGCCACTCCAGCCCTACCAGCCAGCTGTCCGCAAGTAAAAATGATACAATGTCGCCATTGTTCGGCAAATGTCATCGCTTCTTTCGTGTATTTATATGTGAAGAGCTCGGGAGGCATTTGTTCCACGTTGGTCAGGGTCATTTTTTCTGACTGTACCCATGCCGCTAACAGCTCCTCGCGCAACGCTTTTGTAGATGCCGGGGAACCGGATGGTTTCTCTACTGTACTCTCTGTTCGACAACCCACAGCGGAAAGGAGACCAAAACCTATTACGTTTTTAAGAAATCGGGTGCGTTTCATTTGTATTGAAAAGTATTGGGAGTTATCAAAGGGTATAGGCTCTGTCGACGGGCCATTCGTCTTTATACCCGCGCAACCAATGCTGTAGCTCAATCTCCTCATCTGTTGCCAAACAAGCGTCAAGATCTGTTCGCATGCGCGTCTCATCCATAGCTTGACCTATAAATACAATTTCATTTTTACGGTCACCAAAGGTGAAATCCCAATCGGCTTCAATTTGCTCTTGGTTTTCCAAAAAAACGATATAACGTTCCCGTTTTTCAATTGGCATACTGCTCCACCAAACCCCGGCACCGTCTGTTCTCAAAGAGGCTCCAGCTTGACCCCAAACCAAGGCTTGTTCCGGACGGGAGGCAAGCCAAAACAGCCCCTTGCTTCGGATAACATTGCCTGGAAAATGATATTGGGAATATTCCCAAAATCGTTTTGGGTCGAAGGGTTTTTTACTTCTATAGACAAAAGAACCTATTCCGTACTCCTCCGTTTCAGGGGTATGTGCTTCCTTATTGAGTTCTTCTATCCAACCCGCACTTTGCTCCGCTTCTTCAAAATCAAAAAGACCCGTATGCAGTATCTCCTTTGGATTTACGTCGGAAAAGTGTGATTCAATAATACGTGCGGAGGGATTGAGTTTCGCGATAGTTGCTCGTAAAATTCCCAAATGCTCCTTGGATACCAAATCCATTTTATTGAGAATGATAACATTCGCAAATTCGATTTGGTCTGTTAGCAAATTCACTATAGTTCGATAATCCCCCTCAATATCCGTTAAGTCCCGTTCCATTAGGGTTTCAGGAGTGGCAAAGTCTTTAAAGAAGTTAAAGGCATCAACTACCGTGACCATGGTATCTACATAGCTAAAGCGGGACAGGTCAATATTGCTTTCCTCGTCGATAAATGAGAAGGTTTGGGCCACAGGTATGGGCTCACTGATGCCCGTACTTTCAATAAGGAGATAATCAAACCGGTTTTCTTTCGCCAGTCGTTCCACTTCAATCATCAAGTCTTCCCTTAGGGTACAACAGATGCATCCATTGCTCATTTCCACTAGCTTTTCTTCCGTTCGTGAAAGTGCGTTCTCACTTTTCACCAATTCGGCATCAACATTGACCTCGCTCATATCGTTCACGATGACAGCTACTTTCAACCCTTCTTTGTTGTGTAACACGTGATTGAGCAAAGTGGTTTTCCCAGCTCCTAAAAATCCGCTGAGCACCGTTACCGGTAATTTATTGTTCATTGGGATATTATGATTTACAAGATTAAAATTTGAAATGCTCAAAGTATAGCTAAAGATACAAAAGCATTGACAAATGCAACTGAGTTGCATTTGTGTTCAAATCTTAAATAGCTTTTGTGATTTACGTGCTAATATCCCGCGGCCTGTCCATCTTTTCGGCTTTCAGAGGCACCGTGATACACTTTGTTTTCATCATCCCATAAAATAGCCTGATACCCTCCATAAATACCTCTGGCAATTCCGATTCGATGTCCTTTGTCCATCAATCCTCTAACTGTGGTGTACGGTATTCCCGATTCCACTCTAACAGTCCCCGTGTTTTCTGTAGTTCTACCCATTGGACTTGCACCACCGGCATGGTCCCAACGCGGTGCATCTCCTGCTTCCTGAAGGTTCATTCCGAAGTCAACCAAATTCATAACGATTTGGGTATGGCCCATGGGTTGAAAATCGCCACCCATCACGCCAAAACTGACGTACGGCTTGCCATCTTTGGTCATAAAAGCAGGAATAATGGTATGGAAAGGTCTTTTATTTGGTTCATAGGTGTTGGCTTGTCCTTTCTTCAAACTAAACAGCTCCCCACGGTCTTGCAGCATAAAACCGAGTTTTGGAGGTGCCATCCCAGAGCCCATCCCCCGATAATTGCTTTGTATCAGGGATATCATCGTACCTTGGTTATCGGCTACCGTCATATAAATGGTCTCCCCTGCGGAAATCTCTCCAGCGCTATACGTTCCTGCCCGATCACCTATCATTTCCCTTCTTTTGTTGGCATAGTCGTCGGCTAGAAGTGCTTCAACCGGGACATCAAAAAAATCCATATCGGCATAATATTTTGCTCTATCCTCAAAGGCCAATTTCTTTGCTTCGGTAAACAGATGCAAATGCTCTGCACTACCGAATTCGATATTCGAAAAGTCAAAGCCCTCTAATATTTGCAACATTTGCAAAGCGGCAATTCCCTGACCGTTGGGGGGGAGTTCCCAAACATCATAACCACGATAATTTACCGAAACAGGCTCTACCCACTCGGATTTATGTGCCGCTAGGTCCTTCGCTGAAAGAAAACCTCCCTGTTCTTTGATAAACTTTCCTATGGTTTTGGCAATGTCACCTTTATAAAAAGCATCGCGCCCACCTTCGGCAATTTTTCGATAGGTATTGGCCAAATAAGGGTTCTTATAGATTTCCCCTTCATTGGGTAGTTTTCCACCGTTCTGTGCAATGTAAGTATCCTCAATATTCGGGAAGCCTTTTGATTTGTAATAGGGAATGCTTCGCTGCATATACCACGCAATGAGTTCCGTAAGTGGAAAGCCCTTTTCAGCGTAGTCTATCGCCGGGGCCAAGATTTCAGTCATGGGTTTTGAACCAAACTTTTGATGCAATTCAAACCATCCGTCCACCGCACCGGGAACACTAACGGGTAGAGGGCCCAACGATGGGATTTTGGTCATGCCTTCCTTTTCAAAATATTCCAAGGTTAGTTTTTGGGGCGAACGGCCACTCGCATTCAAACCATATAATTTCTTTGTTTTGCCGTCCCATACAATAGCGAACAAATCCCCACCAATACCACAACCCGTAGGTTCCATAAGGCCAAGGGCGGCGTTCGCCGCAATGGCAGCGTCAATAGCATTCCCCCCATCTTTAAGCACATCGAGTCCAATTTGTGAGGCCAACGGGTGGCTGGTGGCTACCATACCATTTTGGCCTAAAACTTCAGAACGGGTGGCAAAGGTTTCTCCGGTAACCCTATCTTGGGCAATCGTGAGGTTGATGCAAAGCGTGAAAAAAAGAAAATAATAAAAGGTGGTTCTCATCGTAATTTTTTTGGAGCCGTAAATTACAAAATCAAAAGTTGTTTTAGGATTTGAATAGTTTTGCCATTTTTATTTCCATACTTCGAAATTCATATTTGTTCAATCTACCATCTTCACTATTCCCAAATTGGATTAACTTTAAATGTTTTACGTGATTCAAGTAATCTGGTCTCCATGGAACGAAATGAACTATATCCCGTTTTTTTGAAAGTCAATCAACTGCAAGTATTGATTGTTGGAGGGGGTAATGTGGCGGAAGAAAAGTTGCGGTTTCTACTAAAATCCAGCCCCAACGCGGAGGTCCAAATGATATCACCCATGTATCGCGAAGCCACCATTGCTCTGGCGAAAAAGCATAAGGTAAGCATGCTCAAGGGCAAATACCGGAAGAAGTACTTAAAGGGAAAACACATTGTAGTGGCTACCACTGATGTACCTGCGGTCAACGAAAAAGTGTATCACGACTGTCGAAAGCGTGCTACTCTAGTCAATGTCGCCGATAATCCGCCCTTTTGTGACTTCTACATGGGGGGAATCGTCACCAAGGGAAACGTGAAGGTGGCAATTTCCACCAACGGAAAATCGCCCACTACCGCCAAAAGATTACGTCAATTTTTTGAGGACGTCATTCCCGAGAACATTGATGACCTTGTCAAAAACCTGAATGAATACCGCAAGACCATCCAAGGTGATTTTGAGGAAAAAGTTGAAGCGCTAAATGAATTCACCAAAGGTTTGGTGGCCAAAAAAGAACCCCATGAAGATTAGAATCAAAGGAAATTCTGTACGGTTTCGATTGACCAAAAGCGAAGTAGAATCGTTCTCAGAAACGGGTATGTATTCGGAGACTACGGAATTTGCATCCAAAACCCTGACGTATGCTCTAGTCGCAAAAGCCAATATTACCGAGTTGGAAGCAGATTTTAAGGAGGACACCATCACCATTTACTTTCCAAAATCGGAACAAAGCACATGGGCCAAAAGCAACCGAGTAGGGTATGCCAACACCGTAGACTGGAACGACACAAAAGAACTATCACTTTTGGTGGAAAAAGATTTTACCTGCCTGGACAACACCATTGAAGACCAATCCGACAACTATCCCAATCCGCGATTGACCAAAGACAAGGCCTAAAAGCCCATTCTTGCTTTAAAATCAGCTTTTCGGGTATTGGTGATTTTCACTTTAATGCCCGTATCCAAGACCGTCAAGCTCAAATGTTTGTCCACAGTCTCCAAAGCAACTACATGCTTTAGATTGACAATGTGCGAACGATGGGTTCTAAAAAAAGTAAAGGGATTTAAAATACTTTCCAGTTTATCCATAGATTCCCGCACCATATGTTTCTTTTTAGATGTGTGCACCTCAACATATTGGTCGGCTGCTTCGATATGGATGATTTCTGCTACGGGAACAAAGGTTGTTTGCCCTATGGACTTTACTGCGATACGCTGAACATAATTTTTGGTAGGTCTCATTTGGGATTTATCAGAGAGGGAAAAAAGCAAATCCTTTAGCTGCTCATTAAGTAGGGAAAGCCTGTCTTTTTCGATGGCGTCAATAGCCCTTTCTACCGAAATAGTGATGCGCTCAAAAGTATACGGTTTCAAAATGTAGTCCACCGCGTTCTGTGCGAAAGCTTCCACAGCATATTGATTGTAAGCCGTAACAAAAATGATGTAGGGAAAAGGAGGGGCGCAATGCTTCAAAACCTCCAAACCGTTCATTTCGGGCATTTCCACATCCAAAAAAACAATATCTGGAGTGGCTTCCCGGATGATGTCCAAAGCTTCCTTTCCATTCTGACAGCTTGGCAAAAGTTCCAATGCCTCAAATTTGCCTAAATACAACTGCAACCGTTTTTGAGCTTCTAGCTCATCATCGACGACAAGGGTTTTGAATCTTCGCTTGGTCATTCCCACGGAATTTGCAATTCGACCATGACACCATCATTCACAGAAACCAGCTCTACACGACCCGCACTGCCATATATTTTCTTTAGACGTGAAATTGTATTATTCAACCCTATACCCATACGTTTTTGGGCTTTTAGACTGGGCCCTTCGTTGTAGACATAAAGCTTGAGGTTTTCCGATGTTTTTTCACTGCCAATTTCGATACGTTTGGCAGACTTTTTTTTTGAAATTCCATGTTTGATGGCGTTTTCGACCAAAGGTTGTAGAATAAAACTGGGCACCAACGCATTTTGCTGTGGACTTTCCGATTGAATCACCACATTCAAGTCTGGGTTTCGAAACTGCTCAATTTCCAGATACTTTTTTATAAAATCCAATTCCTTGTGTAACGGAATCATTTTATGTTGCGATTCTTCCAAGCAAATACGCAAAAATTCGCCCAAACGAATCAACATTCCGGAAGCCACCTCATTTTTCCCCTGTTCAATGGTGCTTACCACGTTGTTGATGGTATTGAACAAAAAATGGGGAGAAAGCTGGGCTTTGAGTGTATTGAGCTCACTAACCAAAAGTTGTCTCTCCAAAGCTGCGGATTCATCTTCCTTTTGCTTTAGCGCTGCTTGATATTGTATGGCGTGAGCCAAGCCAATAATGGTCATGTAAATAAAGAAGAACCAATGAAAAAGATTCAGGAAAAACACTTTGAAATACAATTTGAACGCCTCCCAACTAAGAGCTCCAATCCCCAAAAAGTTCCAAATCAAGGAATAGATGGCCAAATACATTAAGACGATTGCAATCGCAAAGACAATATGGAGCAAAAGACCACCGTAATAGGTCTGTCGGTCAATTCGAAAACGTTTTCCAAGCCAGAAGATAAGAGGACTCAGACTCGCCCAAATATTCCATACCAAGAATTGGATAAGAAACAACTTTCCCCAAGTGTCCGAACCACCGGCCTCCAATGTTTTGAGGTACAACTGCGTACTGGTAAAAAGAGCGGCCACTACCCAAAACAGGTAAATGACAATTTGTGTTCTTTTCGATCGGAGAATCATACCAGTAAGTTACTTAAGTAATTTGAATCTTCATTTTCGGAGGACAAAGGGCACGTGCTTGCGAACCCGGGAGTGGTGTTTAAAATCATCTGAAACGGAATAGGCCAAAATCAACCAGGATTTTTGACCCAAAACGTGAACAAAATCATTGGGGTCTCCTGAATCCAAAGGAATGGAAAAATGAATTTTGGTAGATCCTCCTTCTTGTGTACCGCCATGAATAACAACTGTATTTTTTCCGCTATTTTCGCTATCCTTCACTGGATTTCCTGCACCCTTGACGAACAAATCGGTTCCGGCGACCTGTTTTCCCCTAATGTTGAACAAGAGCAAATCACTTCCAACAATATTGTTTTTGGAGTTGAATCCCACCCCAACCCAGCCCTCAGTAGGCGCCTTCAATACGCCATGAAGCGAGTCGTTTTTTACTTCATATTGAAATGTAATGCCCGAAGCCTCCACGCTTTGTTGGGCTTTAAGGCCACCATAGACGCAGAGACTTGCTAGAAAGCACACAAGCTTTTGCATGGACAACATACTAAACACCATTGATTTCGGCTGTGATGCCAACGATAGTCCATTTCCCATCGGTGCCCTTGGTCATGGAAAGCTGATAGAGAAAATCGTACTCCACACTAACTGCGTTCAATACCACAACAGCAAGGTTATTGCCCAAAAATTCTGCGTGGCGGTAGGTGATTTTTCTGGGTTTACCCCCTAACTTTTTGTCATTGACCATTTGAACATAATCCTTGGCAGAAAAGGTGTTTAACTTCCCTCCCATCATCACATATTGTAACGATGATGGCTCGAGGATTCGTTCCAACATTTTACCATCTTGTACATCCGCACCTTTAACGAACTGTGCGGCCACTTGTTTGATTTTTGACTTTGACTCCTGTGCTTGCATGGCACCTACCGTCAACAGTAGTAATAATAGTGGCGTTAGAATTTTTTGAATTTTCATGATTTTCGTTTTAGAATTTGAAGCAAACCTAAAGGCGATGGTTTTCAAACAAAAGGGAGAAGTTGCGAATACGGGTATCCGTGTTGGGAAATTACCGATTTAGATTAGTTTTCCAACCAAAAGCGAGTTCAGGCCATTCAGTATCTCGAAAATTACCATAACCTTAACACAGAATAAAACCCGAAATCTTTTAGTTTGAGTAGTTGTGAAAAACATGTTAAAACAAACTGGGGCCTTTGTTTTTGTAAGCCTATTGCTTTTTAAGGTTTCAGCTTTCCATGTTTATGAGCACGACCATGATGATGAAGAGCACGAACACTCCTGCGAACATTGCGCTTTAGCTCTGGATTTTCAAAAAACGGATATCCAATTGACATTTCAGGTGATGGTTCCCCAAATGCCCATTACCCCACCTTTTGATGACAACTTACCGTTATTATCTTCCCAAACCAGTATGAATTCCGTGAAAACGGAGTTGTGCTCCCGACCCCCTCCTCCTTCCTTTTTATAAAGGGTATAATCCTATCCGAAATATTTCTAAATAGGAAATGTACTTCTCGAGGTACTATTTATAAAGGTCAATGTTATACTTGATGACAAAACCTTTACAACAATCCTAACGATTCGGCGTACAATCAATTAAAACCAAAAAACAAATGATCATTACGAACAATCTTTCAAAACACTATGGTGAACACGTGGCCCTAGACCAACTGAACCTTCAAGTAAAAGCAGGAGAAATTTATTGTCTTTTGGGTGCCAATGGTGCAGGCAAAACCACTACCATTAATCTTTTACTGGGTTTTATTGCACCTACTTCGGGAAGTGCTTTTGTCAATCAGCTCAACGTACATGAAAATAGCACCACTACCAAGCGGTTTTTGGCTTATATCCCGGAAAACCTAATGTTGTATCCTACTCTGTCAGCACGTGAAAACCTCGATTATTTTTCAGGAATTGCGGGGAAAAAACTTTCGAAAACGGAAACGTCTGGGTTTTTAGAGGAAGCCGGGCTTCAACCCGAAGCTATTGACAAACGAATTTCGAGCTTTTCAAAAGGAATGCGACAAAAAGTAGGTATCGCCATTGCTCTGGCAAAAGATGCAAAAGTGCTCCTTTTGGATGAACCCACTTCAGGGTTGGACCCAAAAGCCAGCAATGAGTTTGGACAACTCCTTCAAAAACTTAGAGAAAATGGAGTGGCTACCCTCATGGCCACCCATGACCTTTTCCGGGCCAAAGAGGTGGCTACCCATATTGGCATCATGAAGGACGGGCAATTGAAACAGCAACTGGTCGCCTCGGAGATTTCCCTTCAAGAATTGGAGAAGGCTTATCTAGAAACCATGGAATATAAAATATTGGCATCATGATTTCGAAAACCTTCTTGAAGGAAACCAAAGAACTATTCCGTGAGGGTAGAGTTCGAATTGCATTTATCATCGTTGTCCTTCTACTATCCTTGGCGGTGGGTATCAGTGCCAGGCAGTACGCGAACGTCAATGCACAATACGAAACGGCCAAGGGTACCGAAAGGGTTCTCTGGGACAACCAAGGTGAAAAAAATCCCCATTCTGCCGCGCATTATGGTACGTATGCGTTTAAACCAAAGTATCCGCTTTCATTGGTAGACCAAGGCGTGGACAAATACGCGGGAACCTCCATATTTCTTGAGGCCCACAATCGGAACGAAGCCCAATTCAGCGCCGCAACCGACCAGACCGGTTTGGCTCGTTTTGGGGATTTAACACCGGACTTCATTCTGTTATTCATACTTCCGCTATTAATAGTGCTTTTGGGATACAACTGCTTTACCAAGGAACGCGAAATGGGTACGCTAACCCTTTTGAAAAGCCAAGGGGGCATCAATTGGCACTGGGTTATCGGAAAGTGGTTGGCTTTGTTCTTTCCGATTTTTGTATTGACCTCCGTATTGTTTTTGGCAGCCGGGATTCTTCTTGGTAGTCTCAAGGATTTTGGTGTTTTCAGTTGGGGGTCTCTTTTTGCCATGTATCTGGTATTCTTGGCATACTACATTGTTTTTATCAATCTGGTTTTGCTGATTTCAGCTAGGGTCAAAAGATCGGGAGTTGCCCTAGTGATATCACTTTGTATATGGATCATAGCATGTCTTGGCGCACCCAAAGCGGCAAGCAATATCGCAGAGACGCAACACCCTTACCCAACCCGGCAAGAATTTGCGGCCAATGTCTTAAAGGACAAAAAAGAAGGGGTAGATGGACACAATCCATGGAGCAAAGAAGCCAAACTTTTGGAAGAAAGAGTGCTCAAAGAACATGGTGTGGACAGCTTGCACCAATTGCCCTTTAATTTTGATGCCTACCGCATGCAAAAAGGAGAAGAGCATCAGGCAGAAGTGTACTTCAAACATTATAATTATTTGAAGAAGCAGTTCTCCAAGCAATCCAAGGTTTATAAAAATCTCGCAGCTATTTCTCCCTTTTTACCTACGCGATTTTTGAGCATGTCCATTGCCCATACAGACTACGCCACCCATTGGGATTTCGCAGATGCCGCTGAAGTATATCGTATTGAAACCCAAAAATTTCTGAACAACAACTTCGCGGAAAATTCAGAATATGGAAACTGGGGCTATCGTGCAGAAGCTGGTTTTTGGAAAAGTCTTCCGGTTTTTGAGTATGACCCTCCCGAGCTCCAAGAAGTTTTGGCGAAAAATACATCCAACCTTTTCATTTTGGGTATTTGGTTGTTTGGGTCCTTTGGCGTACTTCTTTTATCCACTAAAACCATCTGACCATGCTATCCTATAATTTTAAATATGAGTTCAAACTCCTATTGCGCAGCAAATGGATTCAATTGTTGAGTGTTGTTTTATTTCTTCTCTTTGGATTTGCTACATATAATGGCTTGCAAACCGTTCAAAAACGAAAAAAAGATATTACCGCGGCTCGCGTTGAAATGAAAACAAGTGACACGATGATGCTTAAGCTTCTGGATTCCGTAGAACAAGGATTAGCCGTAAGCGTACCGCGATGGACCATCCCATCAAGCCCGATGGCGGTGGGAAATTATCATCCGCGTGTTGCCGCAATGGACGCAGAACCTACAGCTTTTATTGCCACTGGGCAAGCAGATTTGTTTACCCATTTTGTTAGACCGAAAGTTTCGGGCGATGATTTTGCTTTGAATTTTGCGGAAATGACCAGCCCCGTACAACTGCTCTTCGGCAGCTTTGACTTGGCATTTGTTATCGTGTATTTATTGCCCTTACTTATTATTGCCTTTTCTTACAATGTACTTTCTGCCGAAAAAGAAAGCGGTTCGCTTCGACTTCTGGCCGCACAACCCTTGCGACTGCAAACTTGGGTATTGCAAAAGCTGGGGCTCCGTTTCTTTTGGTTGATTCTTCTGGTGTTGGTATCCATGATTGTGATTTTCGCGTTAGCCGGAATAAATCCATTAAACCAAGGTGTCAACTTTTTTGGATTGTTTGGCCTTACAACCGTATACGCCTTGTTTTGGTTCGCCCTAGCTTTTTTGGTCAATCTTTGGATAGGCGGCTCAGCCAAAAATGCTGTAGCCCTTTTGGGCCTTTGGATAGTATTCGTCCTATTGGCCCCTTCTGTTTTAAACCAATTGGGCAACGCGCTCTACCCTATGCCTTCACGTACCCTTATGATCAATGAGATGCGTGAACTAAAAACGGAAATGGCGGAAAAACAAGATGAAATATTGAACAACTTTTTGCGGGATCATCCCGAATACGCCCTTAACGACACCACTCAGTCTAGAGGTTTTTATCACCGGTATATGGCGTCACAGAAGTTAATTCGTGAAGAACTGGCCCCCTTGGTTAACGCCTATGAGGATCAATTGAAAAAGCAGCAAAACTGGATAAACTCCTTTAAATGGGTATCCCCAGCCATAATTGCCCAAGAATCCCTAAATCGGATGGCTGGTACCTCAACCCAAGACTATGAGAATTTTAGGGCTCAAGTCGTGACTTTTGCAGCTGATTGGCGAAATCACCTCATCCCGCTTTTATTCAACAATGAAAAGTTTACCACCGATGATGTAGCAGGTCTCCCAAAGTTCATTTTCCAACCCATACAAAAAGGGACACCCAAAGAAATTATTGTCTTATTGGTTTTGGCGCTTGCCATTTTGGCTTTTGGTTTTACCTTCAAAACGCAAACCAGTACCTACAAAATGCTTAAAAGCGAATGACAATGGATGAAAATCAAACCTCAACCAAACCACGCAGACATTTTATAGTACAGTGTTTTTCAGGAATCACCGCCTTGACATTGACTCCTAAGCTTTTTGGGCAAGTCAGCAAAAGTATCTTGCAACGATACCATAGCCAACCTTGGCTTGAACTTTCTAAAGAAGCTTACCTCTACAATGCCGCCCAAATTAGCAAGATGGCCGGGGATAAGCCCGTGATGGCAGTACTCAAAAACAATGCTTACGGATTGGGAGATGTCCAAGTGGCCAAAATGTTGAATGGTTCTCGGCACATTATGGGTGTCGCAGTAGTCAAGGACGGAAGAGCCATTGCCATTCGGGAAGGAGGCGTCACCAAACCCATCCTACTCATGGGTGATTTTGACGAAGCCAACGCACGGCAGCTTGTGGATTATGGTATTGTTCTAAGTGTCTTTTCCCAAGCCTCTTTTGAAAAAATACAAGCGCTGAGCGCTTTGGTTCAAAAACGTATTCAATTGGCCCTTTATATTGATACAGGGCTGGGGAGAATGGGAATTCCGTATGCGGAAACGATGAGCATCGCCAAATCGATTTCGAAAAATGATAAACTTGAAATCGTTCAAACCTTCTCCACTTTGACTACTCCGAAGGATTTCGCCAACGAACAGATACAACGCTTCAATCAAATCATTCAAAAACTGGAAGAACAAAACATATCCTATGGCGCAAAACATCTTGCCCCATCCTACTCTCTCTTGGATATTCCAGATTCGCATCAGGATGTGGTTCGCCCAGGGATTTTGGTGCATGGTTCCTTTCCTTTAATGAAGATGGAACAAGCCAAAAAACACCCTTTGAAGGTACCCTTTCGCCTAAAAGCCATGGTTATCCGTTTGGAAAGACTAAAGCCTGGAGATACTATAGGTTTTTCACGCTTTTACAAAGTTGAAAAAGACGAATGGATTGCCACATTGCCGGTTGGATGGGCTGACGGATACGATAGTGGCGCAGAGAATGGGGCAAAGGTTTTGTTGGGAGATAAACTCTATCCCGTAGTAAATATCAATGCGAGTCATACCAATGTTTCTTTGGGTTCCGAAACTGACATCCAAGTTGGAGATGTGGCCACTTTGATTGGACCAGACCAACCCGAAATCACACCCGAAGGGTTTGCAAAGCTCATCGATGGAAACAACTATCTGCAAATCAATTACAAGGAATCCATTCCGAAAAAGACCTATGAAACATTTTAGTCTTTTGCTGGTTTTGTGCTTGGTATATGGCGTTCAAGGGCAACAGGATTTCATCGTCCTAAAGGACAGTACAAAACTCTATGTAGAGGATGTAGGAGAGGGCCAAACCCTCCTGTTCGTCCCGGGTTGGACCATGACGGGTCGCTTTTTCGAAAAACAACAACAAGGGCTCTCCAAAACCCATCGCATCATCACCTATGACCCTAGGGGACAAGGTAGGTCGGACCAAACGGTTTACAAGAACACCTACTTCCATCACGCACAGGATTTGAGGGAACTTATCCTTCAGAAAAAATTGAAAGATGTTGTTTTGATTGGTTGGTCAAGTGGTTGTCTAACCCTTTTTGAATATTTGAAGGCCTACCAAAACGACCGAATCAAGCAACTTGTATTCATCGATGAACCGCCCAAATGGATAGGTAATGCCACTAAAGAATGGGTGTATGGAACATTTGATGATTACCGGAGCTCCTTAAAAGGAATGCTGGCTGGCCCTAGCAAGCCTAATGGTATTATTGATTGGATGTTGCAGGATAGTATCTCTCCAACCACAAGAGCCTGGATGCGCGAGGAAATCTTGATGACACCGCCACATGTAGCACTAAGTCTCTACATTGATGGATTGGCTTGCGATTATACCGAGGAAGTACAGAATATTTCAATTCCAACTTTGTACATGATTAGAGATTCATGGTTCACCAAGTCAAAAAACTGGCTGTCTAAAAACGCATCTAAAATCGAAGTGGTTTCCATTTCTAGTCACGCTATGTTTTGGGAAAAACCTAAAGTCTTCAACGCGCAGCTTTTACAGTTCATTCAAACAAATCAATGAGACCTTTTTGCTCTTTTCGGATTTGTGCGCGTTTCCCATGCTGGCACTAGATGGTGAAAACTTTCCTCCTACTGAATCTCGAAAACAGATACTGGTTGTCCCATTCCTTACGAAACGCAAGTTACGACACGCCCTTAATTCACCCTTTTTTGTTCTTCCTCAGAACCATAGCTAGGCCGTTTTTGTTTTGACCCAACACCGAAATTATAACGAAGGGATAAAGATGCAATGTTTCCTTCGGATTGGTAAATCCAATTTAGGTTTGCCATATTCTCTGGGATAGCAGAATTAAACTGCAAAAACGAGTTTCTATCCAAAATATCCCTAAAGGAAAACGAAAGTTGCCAAGCGGTAGAAAACTGATATGACGCTCCAAAATTCAGACCTGTAGCGGATTCACTTTCGGATAAGCCCAAAATTCTGGGAGAAATGTAACTCACGGCCAAATCGGTGCTGAAACGATTGGAAAATTGGTATTGAAAACTACTATTCAGATTGATGTACCAATTGTTACGTGTTAGAACAATACCCTCGTATATAGGGACTTCCTCCTGCCATAAACCACTTATGGAATGGTTTGATGAAAAATCGGATGAAAATCTGATGGGAAATGAAAGTGTCGCGCTAAACAGCTTTCTATCGTCAATAGGTTGGGGAACGAGCATTGTATTGCTAAAATCGTCAGAAAAACTTGGGGTCCCCCATGCGTTGGGACTTTGTTCATCCGTGAATTGAAGGGTCAATTGCTTGCGTTTATGCCCTAAAGTATACGAAAAAGACCTTGCCGTTACCGGTCGAATCGCAGGATTCCCAGTAGCAATAGTGGTTGAATTGAAAAAGAAAAAGGAGGGTGATAATGTATTGAAATTGGGTCGTGTAATCCGTTCCCCATAAGAAAAGGAAGTGTTCCACTTTTCGTTGAATCCGTGGGAGATTCTAAAACTCGGGAAAAACTGGCCGCGATTCAGCACAATTTCATCGGTTTCACCTTGAGTAGCCAGATTGGAATCGGTGTATTCGTATCGTAGGCCCACATTTACATCTGTTTTTTCATTGAGTTGAAAATCCAAATTACCGTACCCCGCCCAAATATCTTCATTCAAATTTCGAATGGCGCTTAACGTATCGTTCTGAATGGGCGTTCCCAAGGACATATCAAAAACGGCAACATCGTTTGTAAATCTGGAAATTGTCGCTTTGGCTCCAAAGGCCAGCTTTACCTTTTCACCCACTTCCGTATTAAGGTCCACGCGTGCCACATGAAATTCCACGTCTGTTTGGGCTTCTGATATAAAAGACCGAGCCGTGTTTGCCCCATTCTCTATTCTAGTTTCATCATAGGTCGCGTCATTTTCGTTGTCGTAACTGAGATAGTCGTATAAAAAGACCACCTCAGATTTTTCATCCAGCTTTTGTTCTAGGTAAAAACTTGCCAAATAATGCGTCCAGTTATTTATCTCGCTGCTATTCAATCCTTCTATAAAAAGCATACTACCATCTGCAGTGCCTATAGTTTCGCTAAAGGCATCAAGGTCCCAGGTGTTTCGTCTCACTTTGAACTCACTTCCGAATTTGGTAGCGGGCGTCAATGCATACTCCGCGCCTAACCGCAATCGCGTCAAACCTGTGAAAGCATACCTGGCACTGTTAAGGTCTTCTTCGAACAAGACTCCACTAAGGGTATATCGTTTATCTATGAAAGTGGGTTGTTGGTTAAAGTCATTGTTGTTGTTTAAGGAAACGAAAAAATTGAACCTGTCGGTATTGAAGAACAAATCCATGGTACCGCCATACTTAACATCATCCCCATAGCCGCTGTTAACCACCATAGTGCCACTCCAACCTTGGTTGATAGTATCGTTTTTAAGGATAATATTGATAACCCCTGCCGTCCCTTCGGCATCAAAACTAGCTGGCGGGTTGTGAATCAACTCTAACCTATCAATGTTGGAAGCGGACAAACCATCCAGCATTTGTACCAAAGCGCCACCGGACATTCTGGTGCGTTTCCCATTAATGTACACCGTGGTTCCTTCTTTGCCGAGCATGCCAATTACCCCATTGACCCTATTTACCGTCATCCCAGGGGAAGTTTCGATAACGGATAAAGCGGAACCCCCCGCGTTAATAGAACTGCTTTGAACGTTAACCACGGTTCGGTCGGGTTGCCGTTCAAAGAGATTCTTTTTGGCCACCAGTTCAACTTCATCCAATTGTGCTACATCTTCGGTCAAAATGATGGTTTCGGTCAAAATGATATCGGTTGAACCTGCGAATTCATAGGATGGCGAGGTATAATCCGTAAAACCAATGGAACTCACATTGAGCAAGAAAGTACCATTGCTATCGGTTTCCAAAAGGAACCTCCCTTCTTCATCGCTAATGGCACCCACAATGAGTTTTGAATCTTGGGAATTTAAAAGTAGCACATTGGCAAACGCCAACGGCATACCTACCTGGTCAACTATCGTACCTGAAATCCTGTTTTGTGCATAAAAAAAGGATACCCAAAGCATAAATACCAATACCGAAATCTGTTTCATGACTGATGTTTCGGTCAAAACTAAAGGGGTCATAATCGGTTGCCGGGGTTAAAATGACCAACGGTTAATTTTGTGATACGGACAGTTGGCCACTCGTTATTCTTGTAAAAAATCAATGATGAAACAGATGTATATTTTGGTTGACATGAGCTTTTTGTCCCAGAAAAAGGTTCTTTAAAAAACCATGCTTATCCCTTTTAAAGAAAAGGATTAATCACGCCCTCCATCTCCAGATTTATCATACGGTCTTTATTTTGCCTATCAGGGAAAACCTTTAGAAAAAACTACAGGTGTTTTCTTGTAGAAAATGTCGACGGTCTTGGAATAACTTTCGGTTTGTTTTTAAATCGGAACAAGGATGCAAAATTTCGCTATTTATCGGTTCATTATTTCGGCTCTAATGCTTGCGATAACAACAGTTTTACATGCACAAAGTATTCAACCTGTGAATTACCCCGAACTCGGAGTTTCTTTTGAAGTGCCTAAAGGTTGGATGGGACAAGCGGTAGAAAATGGGTATCTCATGGGAAGCAATGCATTTCCAGGTTTTATGTTAATCACATCGCACGACTTAACCAATTTGCCAGCCATAAAAAAGGAGCTATCCGATACCTTTACGATAGGTCCGAATAGCACGCTTATCCCAATAGGGACCATAGAAACAGTATCTGACCATGTAGTAGGCAATACTTTTTCAGGAACCATTTCTGGCGAGCCAGCAAAAGCAGTTATTCTAGGCTGTTTGAATCCCAATGGTCTTGGCATAACCATCATCAGTGCTTCTAACGAGTCCGTTTTTTCAAACCAAAATATTGAAGCAGCGCTCAAATTGGTCCAGTCATTGACATTCACCAAACCTGCTCAGGATACGCCAAACGTCCAAAATAGGAAACCGGCAAATGAGTGGGAAAAGAAGTTTAGCGACTGTCGCTTGACCTATATGGAATCCTATACTTCAAACGGAACGGGCAGCTATGGGAAAAAGGTTAAAATCGACTTATGCGGCGACGGTTATTTCAAGCATTCATCATACAATAGCATGAGTGTTTCTGGAGGGAACTACGACGGTGGATACGGGAATACCAACAAAGGTGCTGGCACCTGGGAAATACTGAAAAATGAGGACGAAGTACTTCTGAGATTGAACTTTTATGATGGTGAACGGTATGATTATGTCGTAACCATTGATAAGGATGATAAGACCTTTTTGAATGGTAATCGTTATTTTAGGACGTACGAAGATGCTGGAAAATACGGTCCCAAATGCAATTGATCTAAAAAGTTGTTATTGACACTGTTCTATAGCTATCCAACCATGAAAAAATTTTACGTAATACTTTCAATTCTATTTTGTGTTCATAGCAGTCGTGCACAAAACAGTGAAATAGACAGTTTAAAAAATGCTTTGGCCAAGGCTAACTTAGCAGACACCACTAAAATCGACCTATATCTTAAGTTAAGTAGTACGTTCTTTCCTATAAGTATTGATAGTAGCGAATCGTATACAAAAAAGGCTGAATTTTTATCCAAACTCAGTGGTTACTATAAAATCGATAAGATTTATGGGAATAAAGGGCTTTTCCAATATTATGCCGCCAATCAGGATTCAGCACATTACTATTTTGAAAAGGCCTTGGAAAAACTAGACCCAAGAAAAGATAGTATCGAAATATCTGTTGTGTATTCAAACTATGCCATTAGCTATGAAAATAATCTTGAAAAAGCGCTGGACTATAATACCAAGGCAATATCGTTCGTAGAACAAAACGACAGTATTATGGGCAGATTATACTTTAGTCGAGGGGTATTCTATTTCCATAATAATGCTAATGGCCCTGCCAAAAAATATTTTATACTTGGTTATGAAAAAAGTGTCTTAGGAAATAATCTTCGTGCAGAAGGCATGGCGTCAAGAGCCTTGGCTTATATGTATCGACAAGAGAATAAAATAGATAGTGCTAAAATATACATGGAAAGGGGCTTGGACCTATGTGAACGAACAAAATCCCCAGAAATTTGTTATCGTATTAATGTAGAATTAGGGGAATTTTATGATGAAATTGGGCAACATGATAAAGCCAAAGTTGCCCTGCTTGAAGCAAATAAATATGCATTGGCGCGTAATAAGAACTTTGAGGTATTCACCACCTACATTATGTTGGCGCGTCATGAGACAAACCACGGCGATTACGCTGAAGCGAGTCGTTACTTTCAGGAATTTGAATATAAATTCAAGCAAGAGGAACCCATATTTTACGTAGGAGTAAACGCCTATGAAAGTTGGTCCGAATTAGAAGCCAAAAGGGGTAACCTCAAAAAATCAAACGAGTTATTGAAGTTAGCCATGCAGTTTAAAGATTCATTATACTCAAAACAGAATAAGGAAGCACTGGCAGAAGCTGATGCCAAATATGAAGCAGAGAAAAAAGATAAAGAAATCGCTACGCAAGACTTACAGCTACAACATCAAGAAAACACAATCCTTAGAAAGGAAAACCAAGTAACCTTAGCAATTTTTATAGGTCTGTGCCTATTGCTATCCATTATAGGCCTTTGGTTCTTTTTCAAACAACGGCAAAAAACTAAGACTAACGAGATTCTAGCACTTGAGGCAAAACAGGAGGTTGTCAAACTTGAATCGCTCATAGACGGGGAAGAGAAAGAGCGTAATCGTCTTGCCCAAGATCTACACGATGGCATCAATGGTGATTTGGCAGTAATTAAATATAAAATCAGCAGTATTGGCCAGAAAAAGTTAACCGCTAAAGAAAAAACGGATTACAGAGAAGCCATAAGCATGCTAGATAATGCTGTGGAACAAGTACGAAGAATATCCCATAATTTGGCACCTCCATCGCTGTATCGGTTTGACCTAATAGAAGCCATTGAGCAGTTTTGCATGAAACAAAATACCTTGGAAAAGGTTAAGATAAGTTTTCAACATTTCGGGAATAGGATAAGTTTAAAGAAAGAGAATGAAACTGCGATATATAGAATTATACAGGAAATTATCAATAACATCCTTAAACATTCAGAAGCATCTGAAGCCATGGTGCAAATCAATAATCACGGAGATAAACTGACCTTAACGGTAGAAGATAATGGAAAAGGATTTGATGCTTATGATACAGCAAAAGGAATTGGATTGCAAAACATCAAATCAAGGGTCGATTTCTTAAAAGCTGATTTGGATATCGATTCAAGCAACAAGGGAACCACGGTTCAAATAGAGATGGAACTAGACAAAATGGTTGAAATATGATACGAGTAGCAGTAGTAGATGACCACAGCATGGTACTCAAGGGTATTGAAAGCATGCTGGAAGATGTAGAAAATATGTGTGTGATTGCAACCTTTGGGTTAGGGAAACAGCTACTTGGTGACATTGATTCTGAAATGCCAGACGTTTTGTTGTTAGACATTAATTTACCGGATAGTAATGGTATCGATTTGTGCAAGACACTGGTCAAAAAGCATCCAAAGCTTGCCATACTGGCATTGTCCAACTACAGTGAGACAGGCTTTATTAAAAATATGCTGCGAAACGGTGCGAAAGGATATCTACTAAAAAACACGGCGAAAGAAGAATTGATAACGGCCATCGAAACCGTCCATGCAGGAAAACAATATTTGCCACTGAGTATTAAAGATATACTGCTCAATGACAGTATTGGAAACAGTAATGCATCTTTCATTCCAAAATTGACAAGACGAGAAAAAGAAGTCATTACGCTAATTGTGAAAGAGCATACCACACAAGAAATCTCCGAACTTTTGTTCATAAGTCCCAAAACCGTAGAGAGCCACCGCAACAATCTTACCCAGAAATTGGGGGTACGGAATACGGCAGGATTGGTTCGTGTTGCTCTTGAAAAGGGACTTGTTGGATAGCCCGTCTACTTCAATAAAATGAATTCGCATGAGAAACAAAAAAGCCAGATTTTAAATATCTAGCTTTTCTTGTTTTGATTGTGAAAGAAAATAACCCCTTGGTTAGGCACGAATATTTTGAATAGAATTCTTGGCATTTTGATGCGAGCTATTTCCACCATAAACCATTTCAGTTTGCTTTTTAGTCAGCGTTTTAACGCTTAAATCCTCTTTGATTTTTAGAATCGATTTTTTCATTTTCCTATGATTTAAATTTCTCAGAAATTACTAAAATTATCCATAACCGCTGTCTATAGTATTCTTGTTTTTCGGCATATCAGGGAAAACACCTAGGAAAAATTTCGGGGATTTTCATGTACAAATAACTAACTGGTTGACAATACTTTAGTGATGTAAAACACAAACAAATCATTAAAGAATTTGAATCATGAAAACAACACTTTTAAAACTGAAGTATTTTTTAATCGCAAGTATTGTAATCTTAACCATCTCCTGTAGTGCCGAAGATGGCGAAGATGGAATAAATGGTATGGATGGTGCGCCAGGAATTCAAGGAGAACAGGGACTAGCTGGGCAAGATGGCGCAGATGGACAAGATGGTACCGACGGACAAGATGGGCAAGATGGCGTTGACGGGGAAGATGGCCAGGATGGAACCGATGGAAATGCCAACGTGAATGCGTACACATTTGACATATCAGGTGTAGAGGGATCGTTATATGGGCAAAACATTCCAGAATTAACGCAATCCGTATTAGATAATGACGTCGTTCTTGGCTATGTAAAACGAAATAATAATTGGTTTCAGCTACCTGCAATAGGTCATTTTCTTCCTTTCAGTATAGCCACTGATATGACCCCTGGGTTTTATTTCCTGAACTTCGTCAATCTCGCAGACGGCGGTAATTTTACCATCACTGCTGGTGCCCTTGATCTTTTAAAGGTGGTTGTCATTGAATCCAACAGCAACACGACAAGTAAAAATGGTCACCCTGACTTTTCAAAAATGACATACTTTGAGGTAATGGATTATTTAGGACTTGAGTATTAATCCCAACTAAAAAGATTCATATGGAAAACCGAAACAAATGTTTCGGTTTTATCTCTTTACGGAAACCTTTCCAATCGGGACGTTTCAGCTGTAACCAATATGGACTTTATGTTCTCCAATGCTTTTTTCTTGGATGCAATGCTCTCAAAAATTGCAGGGTTGTTTATAGCTATTCTCAGGGCAATGGAGATTCTCCTTTACGAAATACCCACGGCATTATCGTAAGTTACCGGGGCGGCAAAGGATATAGTTTAAAATAATTGACCCCTGTTTTAAATGTAGCTCAATTTACTTCTGAAATCATGCTAGCAAGTGGCAGGACACTTCAGAATTCATTTTAGATAACTAGCCTTCTTTGGAATAAAAAAGAAAAGGTTTCCGTAGAAAGCGTACTTTCTTGAGGAAACCTTCAAACCATTTCAAAAACTCACGACTAGCGGACGGCTTTCCTATGTATTTCCAATCCAGTTTTTAAACTCGGCGGCTTTGGCCTTGCTCACCACAATCTTTTCGTCTGTAGATGGAGTAACATTGACAATCAACCGTCCATGAAAGTAAAAATCGATATCGTGAATGGCGTTTCTATGCAACACGTACTGCCGGTTTGCCCTAAAAAAGGACACTGGGGATATTTCGGAAGAAATCCGTTCCAGCGTAGACTCAATGGTATAGCTTTTATTTTTGAACGTGCGGGCATAAACTATTTCATTTTCGGTATAAAACCAGGCGATATCTTCCACTTGAATGGGAATCAGCTTGTTTTGGAAATGCACCAAGTATGCTTGTTTGTAGTTTAAAGGGTTTCCCAGGTTCAAGCTTTGCATCACCGCATGTAACTTTTCTTGATTGACACTACCTGTAGTACGGGCAGTTAATACCCGATACTTATCAAGGGCCTTTGAAATGTCTTCTGCGTCGAAAGGCTTGATAACGTAATGGATTCCATTGGTTTGGAAAGCGTTCAAGGTATATTGTTCGAAGGCCGTTATGAAAATTATGGGCTTTGTGGGAATGACCTGCTCAAAAATTTCAAAAGAAAGTCCATCCAACAATTGGATATCGGAAAAAATAACATCACATTGGTCCATATGGGTATCGAGCCAAGCGATGGAATCCTCTACCGTATCCAACGTATTCAACACTTCCACCTCCTTCGTATTCGTCAAAATTCGGTTTAAATGTCTTGCAATCGACGGTTCGTCTTCAATAATAACAACCTTAAGGTTCATTTTCTTCTATTTAGCTAAAAGGGGCAATTGCACCCTAAATTCATTGTCAGTCTTTTGGATTACAATGTTCTCATCCAGCAAAAGCTTGTAACGTTCGTTCAGATTCAAAAGCCCAATCCCATTTGAAGGGGTGTCATATTTTGGTTGGGTCAAACCGTTGATAAAATGAATTTTGTCATCAGCGATAAAAAGATTGACGTTTATGGGATGTTTATCCGAAATATGATTGTGCTTTGTTACATTTTCCAATAGCGGCTGTAAGGACATGGAAGGAAGTTTGTAATGCTCCATACCTTTGGTTGATACGGTCACCTTAAGGTTATCCTCGAACCTAATTTTAAGGAGCGTCACATGGGCATGGAACATTTCCATTTCTTGCTCCAGTCCAACCAAAGAAGACGAATGCTCCGCCAACGAATACCTAAAAATCTTGGCCAAGTTCTTTACATATTTTTGCGCGGCATCGGAGTTCTCAGCAATGAGTCCCGTTAGACTGGAAAGGGAATTGAACAGAAAATGGGGATTGACCTGAGCCTTAAGATTTTGCAATTGTGCTTTAAAGTAAGCTGACTTGAGTATTTCGTTCTCCAATTCCTTGGCGCGGTGCTTTTGTGCCAATTTCAGCACCCTGACCACAACAAAAATCAATCCCGAGCTTACCAAAAACCGAACAACGGAATTGGTTAGGAAGATTCGAGAATTCATTAGGTTATCAAAAAGAAACTTTTGGGAATAAATGGAGAACAACAGGGAAACCGCTAAGAAGAGGGCGGTCAAAACATACTTTAGGAGTTTTACTTTAGTAGGGTCGTCACTACCAACCCCTAATTTGTTGAGCAGCAATATGCCCAAAAGAAAACAGAAAAGCCACCCAATTACGATTTGATACATAAACTCGGCAAGGTCAAATGCCAATGGAATGTCAAAAACAACTTCGATTTCTGGATGTACCAAGGGAGTCAACCGATTGGCATTCATAGAAAATGCTATGAAGAAAGAAACATAAAACAGGGTTTTATGTTCCATGGTGAGCATTTCTTTTAGAAATGTTTTTTTCATTATTTCTAGGTGCTGGTTCCCAAAAAATGTACTACACCCTTGAAAGAAAATCCCTTTTCAAAGGAATAATCCAAAAATACAAGATATAGCAGGCTATCACTCGCAAAAAAGGAAAATAAAAGTTTTGGTTTTTGCTTTTCGGGGCGAAATGGGAATATCGGGGGGGCGAAACGTCAAAACTTGGGGGTGAGGTCTTTCTTGAAAGACCTTTATCTATTTAATATACTGATTTTCAACTAATTAAAATAAATACACTTCCATTCCTTCTTTTTGGAATTCGCCACTGTATTACGAGAATTCACCTTTTGTTTTTTCCGTTTCACCCAAAATTCTTTAAGAAACCCTCAGCGTTCCATGCACTTTTGTCCTCAAATAAAGTACGCCCAAAAAAACACGGGGATACCCACCGAAATGATTATTGGCGCAGTACATAGAAAATTAAAACAATAAACATAAAGAGATGAAAACACCTTTTTTTTACACCTTACTATTCTTGGGGACGCTATTTGTCCAGGCACAAGTTTCAAAAAATGATATTGAAGGACTTTGGTTAAATGATGATGCCAGTACCGTAATAAACATCTCTGAAGAAGATGGCATGTACTATGGTCGGATTCATGAAATCCTAAAGTTTCCGGAAGAGGATGCCAAAGATTTTTCTGCTGCCCAGTTGGAGAAAGGAAAGAAAAAAATGAAAGGGCGCTTGATCCTAACGGATTTATCCTTTAAAAATGGAGAATGGGTCAATGGAAGGATATTAAATCCCAAAGACGGTTCTACCCGTGCCAAATGTACCCTATCCTTAGAGGATGATCAACAACTCTTAAATATCAAAGTCAAAAGAGGATTGCTATCAGCAACCAAGAATTGGACGAGATATGAAAAATCGATGGTTACCAATGAAAATTAGATCGCTCATAGTTTCCCTATGTATTTGTTCTATTAGTTGGTCTCAGGAAGGGAACCGTATTACAATACGTTCTTTGGAAGAAGCCATTTCCTTGGCTACCGATCGTAATCTGACCTTGACCATGAACGAGTTGCAATTGGAAAGGGCAAGAATGGAGTTAAAATTGGCTAAAAGTGCAATAAAACCACAAATAAGTGGCTCATTTACGGGACAGAAGAATTTAGAATTGCCAACGACCTTTGTTCCTGGAGAACTTTTTGGGCAACCTGGAGAAACGGTTGCAGCGCAATTTGGACAAGAATATCAATACACCGCGGGAGTAACCGTAAACAAATCCTTGATTGATCTCTCAAATAGATTGTCCATAAAAGAAAGAACCAAGGATATTGATATCGTAGCTTCGGATAATGCCATTTACAGGGAGTATCTTATTGGTCACATTAGCTATTCCTATCATTCACTTCTTTTGGCAGAAGAGGCCATGCTCTTGGCTCAAGAAGATATACAAGTGGCGGATAGCGTGTTTCAGATTACACAATCCAAATTTGACGAGGGGCTTCTGGATTTAGGTGCATTGAACCGTTCCAAAGTGAATTTCAATCGCGTGAAGCAAGATTTGGATGAAGCCATCTTGGTTTACGAAGATTCTCAAAAAACACTTAAAGAGGCCTTGGGAATTGCCCATCATAAGACGCTTTCACTATCGGAGAAATTGACATTGAACGGATTTGAAGTTCCAACTACGGAAAGTCTGGGTGCAAATCTGGAAATACTCAAAAGTGAACAGCAAACCGAAAAGGCAGCACTTGGTTTAAAACAGGCTCGTTCGGAATATTATCCAAAAATTTCATTGACCTCTTATTTTGGTTCCCAGCTTTTTCAAGATGAATTTGACTTTTCATTGAGCCATGAGAATTGGTCGCCAGTACAGTATGCAAGCCTCAGTGTTAACGTTCCTATTTTCAATGGCTTTTCCACCAGAAGGAAGGTGAAAATCGCAAAACTGGATGCTGAAGTTTCCGAATTGAACTTCAAACAGGAAAAAGACCGATTGGAGGCAGAGGATGCCCTATTGCTCAAAAATCAAAACTTGACCGCATCCATGGCATTGACCAGTTTGGAAAACTATCAATTGCACAAAGAAATTGTGGCTTTAGAATTTTCGAAATATACGGAGGGACTGGTAGGGCTAGAAATCTATCTGAATGCCTTTGAGGATTATCTGAATGCGAAGAGTGTCTATTTGAATGCATTGACCACGTATTACCAATACAATGCAAAAGTTTATTCAAGATCTTAAAATTTAGAAACATGGAATATAAATCGCTAAAAACAGGATGGGTCATGGTATTGTTCGCATCGTTTTTTTTGAGCTGTTCGAATGAAAAATACGTAAAACCCCAAAAACAAAATATCAAAGAGGTTGTATTCGCAAGCGGCCATATCGAAACGGAAGATCAGTATTTGATCATCGCTGCTGCGGATGGTTACATAGAAAATGTATTTGTAGAGGTAGGTATGGTCGTTTCAGATGGAACCTTACTTGGAGAAATCGCCAAAGAAGCCCCACGGGCACAATTGAACGATGCTTGGGCCAGTTATCAGGATGCAAAAGCGGATATGGACCCGGACTCACCCAAAATACAGGAAATGGTAGTCCAGATAGCGGTGGCTCAGAAAGAACTGGCACAAAATGAAGAACTGCTGAATAGTTATGAAAAATTAGCACAAACCAAAGCGGTTTCAAAGTTGGATTACGAGAATCAGTTATTGAAAACCGAAAATTCGAGGAAAGACCTGACCATTCTAAAAGATTCCAAAGAAAATCTGATGCGTTCCTTAAACCTAAGCGTTCAAAATGCAAACAACCTTGTTCAGGTAAGAAAGGATGATATTAGCAAATACAGTCTAAAGGCTACTGGGCGGAGTCAAGTCCTAAAAACATATCACAAAGAGGGTGAATACATCAGGCGGGGCGAAACTTTTGTTGAAATGGGAAAGGGAACTCCTATCGTAAAGCTCTTGGTCGAGGAAGGAGATATCAATAGCATTGAATTGGGGCAAAAAGTAGCACTCTCCGTAAACACTTATGAAGGTAGATTATTTGAAGGCGAGATTACCCAAATTCAACCTGCTTTTGATGAAGAGGAACAGTCCTTTATCGTTGAAGCTCGGTTTATGGAAACACCTGAACGCCTATTTTCAGGAACCCAAGTACAGGCCAACATCATGGTTGCGCAGAAGGAAAATGCGTTGGTCATCCCAGCCAAAAGTTTGATATCCGGGAACCAGGTAAAGATCAAGGGAAAAGGACTAGTGGCTATTGAGTTGGGTGTTCAACACTATGAATGGCTGGAGGTACTGAGTGGCCTTTCTGAAGATGATCTCATCTCCGTAGAAAATGTTAAAAAATAAGCGGATGAATTCAACGAACCACATTATTGCGATTACCCATTTGACCACAAGGATAAAACAAACGATAGTTGCCGGATTGAGTGTCACTTTTGGGATTTCCATGTACATTTTCATGAACAGTTTTATGTCCGGAGTCAACACGACCCAAGACGAACTGGCGTTTACCACTTTGGCAAACATAAGGGTGTACAATGATATACCAGAATACAATACCGATTTTGAATCCCTTGCCCATAATGATAACCATTGGGTCAATGTCAGAAACCCGAGGAGAATCCAGTATACGGAAGGAATAAAGAACTCAAACAGAATCGTTAAACTGTTAAGTGCCAACACACCGGAACGGGTGGGTATAACCACTCAAGTAAATACCAATGTTTTTTACAGAAACGGCGCCGTAAAAATCAATGGTTTACTTTCAGGAGTAGAAGTGGAGAACGAGGATATCCTTTTTAAGATTTCGGACCATATGGAGGAGGGAAAATGGGAAGACCTTGACAAACGGAGCAACGGAATCATATTGGGCGTAGGTTTAGCAGAGCGACTTTCCGTTGGGATGGGCGAATATGTAAACCTGAGCACTGCCGACAACATCATGAAAAGTTATCGTGTGGTTGGGCTCATCAAAACGTCCATCGCATCCGTGGATAACGGAAAAGCCTTTGTGCAAATCAACTCTGTCAGGAGCCTACTCTCCAAAAACAGCGGCTATGCCACCGATGTCTTGATGAACATCAATGACTTTGAGCAAGCGCGCCAGGTTTCCGACCGATTGAAGGGTCTAACCGAGTATAGCGTTGAATCCTGGCAAGAATCCAATGGACAATTGGAATCGGGTAAGGTGCTGCGGGATATCATAGCATTGGCCGTTTCCTTAACCATCCTTTTGGTGGCCGGTTTTGGGATTTACAATATCATGATCATGACCGTTAATGAGAAAATCAAGGAAATCGCCATTCTTAAGGCAATGGGTTTTGAAGACAAGGACGTTAGTGAAATATTTCTGATGCAGTCCATAATCGTTGGCCTTCTCGGCGGATTGGCAGGACTGCTTTTTGGCTTTTTGATTTCGCTTATTGTACATGCAATCCCTTTCGAAATGCCGGGGATAACCACCCTTCCCATTGATTTTAATATCATTTATTATGCACAGTCCTTTCTATTTGGACTATTGACCACCTTCATTGCTGGGTATTTGCCCGCAAAAAAAGCATCGGGCATAGACCCAGTAGCAATCATAAGATCTTAAGTATGTCAGATATCGTATTGGAAGTCAATTCAATTTCAAAATATTTCTATGAGCCGGAAACCTTTCAGGTACTCAAGGATATTTCCTTTCAAGTGAAAAAAAGCGAGTTTCTTTCCCTAATGGGAAAATCAGGTTCAGGTAAATCTACCCTATTGTATGTACTGTCCACCATGGACACAGACTTTTCAGGAAACCTTGCAATCAATGGAGAAAACCTAACGGGTAAAAAACAGAAATACCTAGCGCAGTTTCGCAACAGGCATATCGGTTTTGTTTTTCAGTTTCACTACTTGCTTCCAGATTTTAGTACACTTTATAATGTGATGCTCCCTGCACTTAAACTTGGGGAAAGGAGCAAACCAGAAATCGAGGAACGCGCGTATCAGAGCCTTCAACTTTTGGGGATTGAGGATCAAGCCCTTAAAAAAGCCAATAAGCTTTCCGGTGGACAACAGCAACGTGTGGCTATCGCAAGGGCACTAATCAACGAACCCACCGTGATTATGGGCGATGAGCCAACCGGAAACTTGGATAGTAAAAATACCGGTATCGTTTTTGGTATCTTAAAGGAATTGGCCCAAGAAAAGAAACAGACTATTATTATCGTAACCCATGACGATGATTTCGCAAAAAATAGCGACAGGATTATAGAATTGAGTGATGGTGTTCTTATAAAGTGAATTAACGAAACTACTAAAAGAGACCACTAATGGGACTCAAGGAAAACTGGTTCATTAATTAAAAAACCAGTCCTGTAAAACTGCCCAACTATGGGAAAAATGGGGGAATACTTATTGTCAGAATGAGAACATTATAAACAACGGCCTAAATCATTGGACGGTTTAAAAGAGAAGGCTCTAGGCCTCCTCTCTTTCAATGTATTATTTAAACTAACTAAAATGATTTTTGGTTTGATTTTCCTAGAGTTCAAAAGTCCAGGTTGCGGACAACTGAAATACCCCATTTTTAATTCGACTGTTGTCTACGAAAATGTTACTTAACCCGGCATAGTATCGAATACCAAATCCAAGCCCTACATCTTTCAGTACATATCCCCCGCCAAAACTTAAACCTATATCCACGGTTTTATAATCTTGCGTGGTCGTGATTCTATCTGCTTGATTTTTTTGTGAAGCCGAAATTAAAAAACCCAATTGTGGTCCGATTTCCCCATACAAACCGTCAATAGGGTAAAATTTGGCCATTATGGGTAAATTCACATAATTGTTCACAATGCTCGTATCCCCTAGCCTTATTCCCTGAACTGAAAACAGTAGTTCCGGTTGCACACTGAACCAGTCCATGATTTCAATTTCAACTACACCTCCCGCTAATAAACCGGCCAAACTTCTAGCCTCATTATTCACATTTCCAGTGTAGTTAGCAATATTTAAGCCCAGTTTTGGACCTATTCTGACAATTTGGGAACTCCCAATGTAAAATGCAAAAAATGTAATTGTTAAAGTAAAAAGTAGTCGCTTCATGGTATTGTTATTTTGTTGAACGCTAAATAACTACCTAGCTATACCTACAGAAAAAAATGGTAATAAAATACTGGTAAACCAGTAGATTTTTTAGTTGGAAACTTAAAATCAAATAAGGGATTTTTCAATGGCAATCTTTACTAAAGAAGCTGTGTTAGATGCATCAACTTTTTTCATAAGATTTCTCCTGTGTGTCTCAACAGTGAGAGGGCTGATAAATAGTTCATCCGCGATTTTATTGGTTGTCTTACCAGAAACAATCAGCTTTAGTATCTGCTTCTCTCTTTTAGTCAATCTGGGTGTGTTACCTAATGTGTGGAATATAGTGCTGGCCATTGCTTTTTGTATTTCCGTACCGTAATAGTACTTGCCCCGGTACACCTTATTGATGGCCTCTATTAATTCGGATTCGGTGGCGTTTTTCAACAGATAACCTTTGGCTCCGTTCGAAATCATTTGGTTGATTATACTCCGTTCACCATAAGTACTGAGGCCAATCACGAACGTATTTTGATATTCCCTATTAACATGTTTGCATATATCGATTCCGTTGATATCTGGTAAATTGATATCCAATAAAACAATATCTACGTCACTACTTTTTAAGTACTGAAGCAAATCCTCTCCCCTTTCACAACTATATACTACTTTGATATCAGCTTTTCCTCTTAGCAATGATTTTAGCCCTTCAACTACCAGAGGATGATCATCGACAATGGCGACCCTAATTTTCAATGTGCTTAAAGCCATAATTACAAATCAATTACAATATGTACGGTGGTACCTTCTTCTCGAGAAGAAATAATATCAATATCCCCGTTGAGATAAGTGACCCTAGTCTTCAAATTGTTTAGACCCATACCTGTTTTTTTTGCAATGGATTCTTTGTCAAAACCCACTCCATTGTCTTCTACGGTTATATTTATTCGTTCACCTTCTTCCAAATATTGCACAAAAACTTCCGTTGCTTTTGAATGTTTGACCGCATTAGTTATCAATTCTTGAATGATACGATAGATTGTCAAACTGGTATTAGAGGATAAATCCATTTCCTGCTCATAAAATTGTACAATGAACTTTAGATTTTTAATGTCCTTTCCAATACTGGAACAGTAATCCTCTACAGCATTTTTTAGTCCATATTTAAAAAGAGTTTCAGGCATCAGGTTCATTGCAATGCTGCGTAATTCGGAAAGTGAAGTATCAATATTGACAACCGCTTGATTTAAAGCTTTGTCCTGAACTTTTCCATCTTTTTTGGCTAATTTTTCAAGTTTTAATCTCGTCGCAGAAAGTCTTCCTGCAAGTCCATCATGCAAATCGATAGCTAAACGTTTCCTTTCACTCTCTTGTCCTTCTAACATTGCGTTATAAACTTTGGATTCTTGTTGATATCTAAGTTCATTGATTTCTGCCGTCTTCAACTGATCCCGCTTTCTAAAATTTCGATATCCTAGAAATGCCATCCCTGCGAGAACTAAAAGTCCCATTGAGGAAGAAAACAGCAAATAGTTCTGGGTTTGTTTTTTAGCCAATTGCAGTTCGACTATATCATTTTGGCTTTTCAATTGCAATATTTCACGTTCTTTTCGTTCTGATTGGTAACTCGTTTCCAACCTATTGATTTCTTTTTCAAGTTCGGAAATATTTAAGCTATCCGAAATAGCTACATAATCCATTAAATGGCTGTACGCTTCATTCGGTTTATTCATTTTTAGGAGGTAAGTGGATAGGTCCTTATGAATCTCGGCCTGTATTACATAATTCCCAAGTCCGTCTGCCAATTTAAGACATTCGCGGGCGTATTGTGAGGCTTCTACATAATCTTTCATTCCTCCATAAGCCCTCATAAAGTCTAAGTAGAGTTGCAAATCGTTGTTGACGATAATACCCTTTTTAAGATATTTCTCTGCCTTCTTATAATTAAAAACTGCCTTTCTATAATCCTTTTCTTTAAAGTGATATTCCCCGAGGATGGTATGATAGAGTTGTTGTTTTTCAACGGAAGGAATGGAATCCAAAATTTGTTGTACACCATCCAATTCTATCTTCGCTCTGCTCAATGAATCCATTTCCAGTAAACATGAAGAGAACAATAATCGGTTAGTGGTATAACTGCTCATATCACTTACTTTCAAGTGTTTGGGACCTCCGATTTGAAAGTATTCAAAAGCCTTTTGGTATTGCTCATTGTTGTAAAACGAAATCGCCAGATTTGTATTCGCCTTTGCCAAGATTTCGTCATAACCTATTCTTTCAGCAATTCGGGAGATTTTATTCAAGAAATAAATATCATCATTGATTCCCCTGTATGAACGTACCACTCCAATATTGAAATTCGCCCGCACCCAAAGCTTAAGATGGGCCTCTGCTGAATCGGTTTTTATAAGTTCGGTAAGTACTGTATCCGCTTTTCGAAAATAGTTCTCTGACTTTAAAGGATGGCCATAATCAGCATACACATCACCCAAAAGAAAATTTCCCTTGCCAATAGCAAACTGGTTATCATTTTCTATGGCTTTCTTAAGACCTAACTCTGCATAGGAGATAGTTTCCAAAGAATCTTCAAAACGATAGACCTCTGCAATATCATAGTATATGAAGATACTACTTGGGTTTTCCTTAAGAAAGGATTTTAAACTGTCCACCTTTTCCTGAACATCCGATTGGGCTTTAGAAGAACCAAATGTCAAAACAAGTAAAGCAAGAAAAACTACTTGACCGGGGTTTGAAAAACTCATTTTTTCCACCTATAGTCCCGAATTTAATCAAAGTGAGTAACTATGGCATGACATTTCATATCTTTTGAAAGACCAGAGTGGTATCAAAATCAATCCGCCAGGTAAGAGTGCTCCCTTCAATATAGATTTCTATTGCTTCCTCACCGATAAAATAAAAATCTTGCTCAATGGTCAACTCATCTGTTCGGTTCAGGACCATTTCACAACTTCCATCTTCCAAAAGATCAACAAGGTAAAAGTCTATTGTTTGGCCATCACTTCGAATATATGATTCTTGATAGCAATCGAGATTCGATACATCGGTGTCGTTAATTGCAGATAGAAACCATTGCCCAACAATGGGGTTTTCAATTTGCGCCACTTCTTCCGAGGAACAGCTCGTTGAAATTGAAATTATTAGGGTCCAGAGTATTACAATCAATTTTCTCATTTTGGCATTTTTAATGTTTACCTCAAAACAATAAAATGTAAAGACCCTACAAAAAGTTAGATAGATAAATACCGGTTTTCTAGTAGTTTATTTACCTCTTTTTTACATTAATGTACTGAATAGAAATAGAGATAAATAATGCCCTTAAAGTTGCCTCCCAATCTCTCCCCTGCTATAGTTAGTTTTTAATTATTGGTTATAGGAAGATTTACACTCAGGGCTTTACTGATATTTTTTGTTCTTCTCTTAAAACGAACATTTTTCAGGAATCCGCACTCTCTTCTAAATCCCTCCCATTAAACTGCCTATTTATAATACCATGGATTCATTGGATTCTTTAAACAAACATTATCACCTTTTCAAGTTCGTAAAGAATGTAATAGTTGGTCTTCAACTTTGTTTAATTATTTCTTAAAAAAATTTAACAAAAGTTTAATTAGACTAATTATATGTTTGTTAACATCTAATTATCAAATGCTTACCAAATGTAGGATTGACTTAATTATTTAGAGTGATTCTAAACAATTTTTATTTAAGCGTTCTTAAACCTACATTCGTGTGGATTTGTTTTTTCATGGAAACTACTCAAGTTTTACATATCGAGAGTTTTTCACTAAGAACCGAAGAGGATTTTCGCAAGTTATATGACGCACATTGGGAAGAAGTATGTAGCATATGTTTGAGAC